>NZ_WESC01000009.1 GCF_009184905.1 Parvibaculum sedimenti | reverse complement strand
ATAACCGATCCTCATCACCGGAGAGCCGCTGAAACAGCTCAATGAATAGTTATTGGGCTGAGTTTTTCAACGATATCTGACCATTGCCGACCGTGAGGCCGAGCTGTGGCTCACGCCCCGGCTTGAGGCGCTGGTGGCGGGTTCGCATGTACTGGGCGAGGAGGCGGTCGCCGCCGATCCATCGCGCCTCAGGCTCATCGAGAGCGACGCGCCGGTCTGGACCGTCGATCCGGTGGATGGGACGAGCAACTTCATTGCGGGCCGTGAGACGTTCGGCGTGATGGTGGCGCTGGTCAGAAGCGGCGTGACCGAGCAGGCATGGATATATCTGCCGGTCTCGGGCGATCTGGCCGTGGCAGGGCGCGGCGGCGGCGCATGGTGGCATTCGGGGGGTGGGACGGCGAGGCTCGACGCCGGTCATGGGCCTGACGATCTGCGCGAAATCGTAGGGGCTTTCAATACGCGCTTCATGCCGGATGAATGGCGCGAGCGCGTCGAGAGCCTTGTTGGCTGTGTCGGGCGGGAGGCAAACGATCTTTGTTCCGCCGTCGACTACACGGCCGTCGCGCGGGGGCTCAAGGACATCGTGACCTATCACCGGATGATGCCGTGGGACCATGTGCCCGGATCGCTGATCGTGCGCGAGGCGGGCGGTGTGGTGCGCGACATGGCAAGCGGTGCCGATTACGCGCCGCGTAAGCTCGCCGGGCCGCATCTCGTGGCGCGTGACGAGCATAGCTGGCACCTCGTTGCAGACGTCGCCCGAAGGCGCTGATCAACGTCCAAAGAGGGAGGTGGACGCGGCACCATCGGTTGTTTCCGCTTCCGGCGCGGGCATCTCCAGAAGGTTCGTCGCGTGCGGTCGATTGGGTACAGGCACACCTGTCTCGATGCGGTTGCGGCCGCCATTCTTTGCCACGTAAAGAGCCTGATCGGCCGCGTCGAGCAGATCCTTCACGTCGGAGGCGTGGTCGGGGATAAGCGCGACGCCGAGCGAAATCGTGATTTGCTTGAGAGTAATCCCATTATGGATGATCTGCATTTCGGCAGCTGACTTCCGCAGGTCTTCTGCGCATTCCGCCGCCCGTGCCAACGTCGCGCCGGGCATGACAACGAGGAACTCCTCACCCCCGAACCGGCAGATAATATCGCTTGCACGGACGTGACGGCGCATCAGGTCGGAGAGATTTTTCAGCACCACATCGCCGGCGTCGTGACCATATTCGTCGTTGAAATCCTTGAAATGGTCGATGTCGATCATGATCGCCCCGATCGAAAGATCGGTGCGGTCGACGCGCGCTTGCAAAAGTTCCAGAGCTTCCTGCAGGAAGCGGCGATTGAAGAGCCCGGTAAGCGGATCGCGGATGGACTGCTCGCGCAAGCTTTCCCGCAGGCGCAGATTCACCAGCGCAAGCGCTATTGTCTCGGACAGCACCCGAAGATCCTGAGCCTCGATTGCCCAGGGGACGCTTTCATTCGTCCGTTCGAGGTAGAGCAGGCCAACCGTCTCGCTTTGTGCGACGAGCGGGAGGCAACGGTAGCCGAGGACGGCGTCGCGCCTGACATGATCGCAAACCACATCCGCTGCGACATTATCGATCTCGTGGGCCTGTCCGCGTCGCAGGCCCCAGCAATTTTCGGGGCTGAATTCCGCCGTGTCTCCCTTGGGCTCGCCCCATTGCGCAACCTCGGTGAGCACAGTTCGTGAGTCCGAAAAAACATAAAGAGCGCCGGGGATATTGGGAAAAAGCTGTGGAACGAAGCTTTCCACCAGAGAAGAAAATTCCTTGATGTTCGAGCATCCGGGAAGCCGATATGCCACGCGGCCAAGCAGATCGATTGATCGGGTGCGCGCGATAACTTCGGCGTTTCTCGCCACCAATTCCTTGTTGGCTCGAGTCAATTTCTCTTCGGTCGCCTCGCGCCTTGCCTCCGCGTCACGCAGGTGCCCCGTGAGACGATTGAAGGCGCCCGCGACGAGCCCGAGTTCGTCACCCTCGGGGACCGCTATCTCTTTCGGGCTTTCGTTCTGGCTGATTGTATCAAGCCCGGTGGCCAGGGCGAGGATCGGGCGCATCACGTACCGCATCGAGACGACGATTGCGATGAGGGATGTCAGGATAATGAAAGCACCGCCCAAGACGATGAAGTTCAAAACCCAATGTCCTGCGCGGTCGAGAAGGGTCCATATTTGATCGGTATGAATCTGGTGATTTGCAACCAGGGCGCCGATCGCAGTTTCGGTCTGCAGCCTGTCGATAGCATGCATCTTGGTGGCTATTTCAGCCATCTGCCGGGACGGGCGATGTGCCTTGGTGAACTCGACATCTTTATCCATCCGCGCAAGACGTCCGGCCGCGATCATGCCGATGGTTTTGCCTTCCTCCGAGTTGTCACGGTCTCCAGGGGCATAAGCCTCGATGTGCGCGATTGTATCGAGGAGATTGCCGCGCGCGTCGTCATAGGCAGAAAGGGACCTGGAATCGGGCTTCTCGAAAAAGACTGTGCGCGCGGTTTCGGTGTCCTTGAGGGCCAGCATGACTTGCTGGGACTCGATCATCAGGCCAATGGCGTCGCGATTTTCATCGATGAGTTGTTGGTAGCTCAGGAACGCCCAAAACAGTGCGCCGAAAAACAATGCGAGCACTGTGAGTACAGCGCCTTCGAACAGCCAAATGCGTCTACGGATGGACATGTTGGCATGTTACTTGGAGTAACAGCCCAAATCACGCCAAAATCAGAGCAGATAACTCGGGTAATGAATGCTTTAGTTTACTTTGCTTCACGCTCGATAAGCTTGGCTTCTGTCCACAGAGCATCCATTTCTTGCAACGTCGACTCTTCCGGGCGGCGGCCTGACGCCAAAAGGCGCTCTTCGATATGCTTGAAGCGGCGGGAAAACTTCGCGTTGGCGCGGCGTAATGCTGCCTCCGGATCGATTTTCATGTGCCGCGCGAGATTGGCGTAGACGAACAATAAGTCGCCAAACTCATCTTCGAGGCGGTCGGGATCGCCACCCTTCGTCAGTTCCTCGGAAAGCTCGAGCATTTCTTCATTGAGCTTGTCGAGAACTTCGACGGTGCTCGGCCAATCGAAGCCGACGCGGGCCGCGCGGTTCTGCAACTTGACCGCGCGGGTCAGGGCCGGCAGGGCAAAGGGCACATCTTCGAGAATGCTTTCAGTCGCGGGCTTGCCCTTGGCCGCCTTTTCCTCGTCCTTGATGTCGTCCCAACGGCCTTTAACGGCGCCGGCGGAGCCCGCAGTCTCATCTCCGAACACATGTGGGTGACGGCGGATCATTTTTTCGCAGATCGCGCGGACCACATCCTCAAAGGCAAAGGTCCCAACCTCGTTCGCCATCTGGGCGTGGAAGGCGACCTGCAACAGGAGGTCGCCAAGTTCATCGCGCAGGTCGGCCATGTCCCCGCGCTCGATCGCGTCGGCGACTTCATATGCCTCTTCGATCGTATAGGGCGCGATGGTCGCAAAATTCTGTTCGAGGTCCCAGGGGCAACCGCCATCCGGGTTGCGCAGCTTCGCCATGATCGAGAGGAGGGCCTCTATGTGGCCGAGATCGGAAGGAACTGCGCTCAATTGGGACTCCGCTGCAAAGGTCAGGCGAACATGTCGTCGGCGACGAAAGGATTGGTGCGACGCTCCGCGCCGAAGGTGGACAGCGGCCCGTGGCCTGGCACGAACGTGACATCGTCACCAAGAGGCCAGAGGCGTTCACGAATGGAAGAGACGAGGGCGTTGTAATCACCCTGCGGAAGGTCCGTGCGTCCGACCGAGCCTTGAAACAGCACATCGCCGACGATGGCGAGACGCGACGGTGCATGGAAGAAGACGATATGGCCGGGCGTATGGCCGGGGCAGTGGATCACGTCGAAGGAGAGGCCTGCGACGTCGACCTTGTCGCCATTTTCCAGCCAACGGTCGGGCAGGAAGGCGCCACATTCGGGGAAGCCATATTTGCGCGCCTGCTCCGGCAGCGCCTCGATCAGGAAGAGATCGGCCCGGTGCGGACCTTCAATGGGAATGTTCAGCTTGCGCGCCAGATCTCCAGCCGCCGCCGCGTGATCGAGGTGCCCGTGGGTCAGGAGGATCTTGTCGAGCGTGATCCCGGCCTCTTCGACCGTGTGCAGGATGCGGTCAAGGTCTCCGCCCGGATCGCTTACCGCGCCATGCATGGTGTCGTCGTTCCACAGCAAGGTGCAGTTCTGCTGGAAGGGCGTGACGGGGAGAATCGCTGCTTTGAGGCTCATGAGAAGGGCGCTTTTTTGAATGTCGATGTCCGATGAAGGTAGGTACGCAGGTGCAATATGTCCAATGCTGACGGGCTTTTTTGTGCCTTTCGTGTCGAAATCTGTGCATAAACGCGGCAGGCGGGACGAAAAAAGCGTTGGGGCGCAGCAAACTCTTGGCGTTTCTCTGAAACTTGTGAAAGATAGCTGCAGGTTCCACCAAGGACGAATCACAAATCATGGCAACAAAAGCAGCAGCTAAACCCGCGGCTAAAACCGCAGCCAAGCCCGCCGCCAAGGCACCGGCCGCCAAGGCAGCCAAGTCCGCGACGGCTCAGGTCACCATTCCGCTTTCGAAGATCATCGCGGAACTTGCGGAAAAGCACGATCTGTCGAAGAAGGCAGCGGCTGCCTTGTTCGACGATTTCGTCGAGCTCACCGTGAAGAACCTGAAGAAGGGCAACAAGGTCCGTATCACTGGCCTCGGTATCCTTCAGGTCCGCAAGCGCGCCGCGCGTATCGGCCGCAATCCGGCCACGGGCGAGCAGATCAAGATCAAGGCGTCCAAGAAAGTCGCCTTCCGCGTTGCGAAGGACCTGAAGGAAGCGATCTGATCGCTTTCGTTCGGTCTCGCGCGTAGCGTCGATCGGTAAACGATAGCCTTTGCGCTGTCGCGAAAGGCGGCCCTTATGGGGCCGCCTTTTCGTTTGCTGGGGCCATTGGACGCTGGTATCAAATCGCGCCGCAGGGCGCGGCGAATGGCGATTTTTCAAGGAGTAGGCGATGGCAATCCGTCGATTGGGCGTTGGCAAGCGGTTGAGCGAGGCGGTCGTGCATGGCGATCGCGTGTTTCTGGCGGGGCAGGTTGCGGAGGATGCCTCTGCATCGATCCGCGGGCAGGCGCAGCAGATCCTCAGCCAGATCGACGCGCTTCTGGCCGAGGCCGGCACCGACAAGTCGAAGCTCATCTTCGTGCAGATCTGGCTTGCCGACATGGGCGACTATGCCGTCTTCAACGAGGTATGGGATGCCTGGGTCGATCCGCAGAACCTGCCGGCGCGCGCCTGCGTTCAGTCGCCGCTGGTGAAGCCGGAATGGAGGGCCGAAGTTCAGGTCACCGCCGCGATCTGAGGTTGCACGAATTCTAACGGGCGAGCGCTGCTGCGCCATGGTTCCATATTGAAACTTGAATCTGTAAATGTTCAGTGGACGGTGCAATTTTGTGGGCACCGCGCTCGCCTGCTTGCATAGCTACCCTTAAATTGATGTTCATGAAGTCGAGCGAGGCACCGACGCTCGGCGCGAGAGACACAGGCTGTCGATCCGCCGGACGCCATGCTTCAGGCAGTAGGCGTCCGGCTTCAAATTTTGTGCAGTGCCGTATGACGGATGCCATTTAGATGGCTGCCCCGCGGAGCGATGGTCACGCGCGCTTTTTCCGTTTAGTTTTCCCGGCTCAGGGAGTCGAAAAGAAACGGAACAAAGTCATGACCACCTACGTAAAAGAGCCGTTCAAACCGGTGAAATTCCTCGAGCGTGACATTGAGCTGGAGCGGCGGGGCGACGGCTCGATGATCATGCGCTCGCGCATTCCACTGAAACCCTACGAAAAGCACATTCCGGCGTTCTTCCGTTATTGGAGCGAAGCGGAGCCTGACCGCACTTGGCTGGCGCAGCGTCGCGGCGAGGCGCGGGACTGGCGGCGGTTGAGCTATGGCGAGGCGCGCGCGACTGTCGACGCGCTGACTCAGGCGCTTCTCGATCTCGACCTGGGGGTGGACAGCTCGGTCATGATTTTGAGCGGCAATTCGCTCGAGCACGCCATGATGACCATGGCTGCCATGCAGGCGCGGTTGCCGGCGGCGCCGGTGTCGCCCGCCTATTCGCTCATGAGCGAGGATCAGGCGAAACTCAAATATGTTTTCGACTTGCTGCGCCCGGGCGTCGTCATGGTCCAGAGCGGCAAGCCCTTCGAGCGGGCGCTCCAGGCGCTAGACCTTTCCGGCGTCACCGTCGTTCATGTCGATGACGCGCCGTCCAATGTGCCGAGCGTCTCCTTCCACGATCTGGCGAAGACGCCGGTGATGGGCGATGTCGAGAAATCCGTCGAGGCGATC
The DNA here is from genome assembly GCF_009184905.1 of Parvibaculum sedimenti. Lineage (GTDB taxonomy): Bacteria > Pseudomonadota > Alphaproteobacteria > Parvibaculales > Parvibaculaceae > Parvibaculum > Parvibaculum sedimenti. The sequence continues at coordinate 191,770 of NZ_WESC01000009.1, read as the reverse complement.
GAACCCTCCACCATCGGCAAGCTTCTTTTTACGTCCGGTTCGACCGGTATGCCAAAGGCCGTCATCAACACGCAGGAGATGATGACGGCGAATGTCGCCATGGCTCAACAGTCCCGCCCGCGCGACGAGGACGCCATTGTGCCGATCGTTCTCGACTGGCTGCCCTGGAACCACACCATGGGCGGCAATGCGGGCTTACATGGTCTGCTCGCCGACGGCGGAACGCTTTACATCGATGATGGGCGGCCTGTGCCGGGCCTCTTCGAGGAGACCCTGCGGAACCTGCGCGAGGTTTCGCCGACCTATTACGCGAACGTGCCTGCGGGCTATGCGGCGCTCGCCACGGCGCTTGAGCAGGATGACGCGCTGGCCGCGTTATTCTTCAAGAATGTCGAAGTGCTTGGCTATGGCGGCGCGACGCTGTCCGATGATCTCTATCACCGCATGCAGAGTCTTGCCGTGCGCCACACCGGCCACCGGCTCGTGTTCTTCACCGGCTGGGGCTCGACCGAGACGGCGCCGACGGCGACCTCGACCTACTGGGAGACGGAGCGCGTCGGTTTGATCGGCCTGCCGTTTCCCGGCATCGAACTGAAGCTGATCCCGACCGGCGACAAGTACGAGCTGCGCCTGCGCGGTGTGACGGTGACGCCGGGTTATTACAAGCGGCCCGATCTGACCGAGGGTGCCTTCGACGAGGAGGGCTTCTACAAGATCGGCGATGCAGGCATCTTCGTCGATCCGACCCGGCCCGAGGAGGGGCTGATTTTCTCGGGCCGCGTGGTCGAGGATTTCAAGCTCGATTCCGGTACTTTCGTCCATGTGGGCTCGCTGCGCGTCGCGGCGATTGCGGCGGCCTCGCCCGTCATTCAGGACGCGGTCGTGACCGGTCAGGACAAGCCGTTCATCGGTTTGCTCGCCTGGCCCAATGTCGAAGCGTGTCGGCAGGTCGCTGGTAAGCCAGGGGCTTCGGTCGATGAACTGGTTTCTGACCCGAGAGTCGTGGCGACCATCGTCGAAGGGCTCCGGGCACATAATGCCAACAACAAGGGATCGAGCACACAGATCCGCCGCGTCATTCTGATGACGGAGCCGCCGTCGGTGGACGGCAACGAGCTGACCGACAAGGGCTATATCAACCAGCGCGCGACGCTCGACCGTCGTGCGGGTCTGGTGGACAAGCTCTATCAGGAGCCGCCTGCGAACGGTGTCATCGTCATCTGACGCAAACGCAAAGCATCAGGCGCCGCGGGGCGCCTGATGCGCGCGGCGTCAGGACGGGTGTTCGACGGTAAAGCCCTTTTCGCGGAAAAGCCGCAGGCAGGCGGCGGCGGCCTCTGAATCGTAAAGCTTGCCGGTACCCTGCTCGATTTCTTCCAGCGCCTTGTCGAGGCCAAGGCCGGGTCTGTAAGGCCGATGGGTGGTCATTGCGTCGACGACATCGGCGATCGCGGTAATGCGCGCTTCGAGGATCATCTGGTTTCCGCTCAATCCGTTCGGATAACCGCTGCCATCAATCCGTTCGTGGTGTTGAAGGGCGATCTGTGCAACCGGCCACGGAAAATCGACTTCCTTCAGCACGTCGTATCCGGCCTGCGCATGTTCCCGAATGAGGGCTATTTCATTCGGGCTGAGCCTGCCGGGTTTGGTGAGAATTTCGGATGGCACCACGATCTTGCCGACATCGTGGAGATAACCGCCGACTCGCAAGCCCTCGATAGTATTTTCATCGAGCCCCATCTCTCTGCCGATGGCGACGGAGATTTCCGCCACGCGCCGCTCATGACCGACCGTGTAGGGATCGCGCATTTCGTTCAGCGTCGTGGTTAGCTGAACGGCCTGCATAAAGGTGTGTTCGAGTTGCTGGGCATAGCGTCTGATCTGGTCGTCGGCGACCTTTCGATCCGATGTGTCCTGCAGCAAGCCGATGATGGCGGGCCGTGATTTGTAGGTAGAGACCGCGTTGTTGGTTGCGACCTCCACTGTGGTTCCGTCCTTGCGGAGCGCGGTGAACAGGCCCTCGGTTTTCGTAATCTCGCCGTCGCCCATACGACGCAATCTCGCAGCCGAGGCCTCCCTGTCTTTTGGATGCACGAAGACAGAAGCTGAGAGACCGATAAGCTCTTCGTTATTCTCATATCCAAGTATCTGGGCGAGGCGCGGATTGGCGTAGACCACCTTTCCATCCTGAAAGATATACGATCCGATAATCGACTGCTCTACGAGTGCATTGAAGCGCTGTTCAGCCTCAATAAGGGTTTCCTGATAGGTCTTCGATTCGGCCTCTGCATCGAGCTTGTCCAGCGCGTAGCTGATGCTTTCCGCCATCTCCTCAAGCAGCTTGCGCATTTCGTCATTAAACCAGCCGCCTTCGGTCGAATAGAAAGTCAGTACTCCAATAACCCGTCCGGTGCGGGAGAGAGGCAATGCCGCAGAAGCATTAAAGCCGAAGCGAGCGGCAAGAGCCTGCCACGGCTCGGTATGCGGATTGATCAAAAAATCGTCGATCCAGATCGGCCTGTTTTCGCGGGCAGCTGTTCCGGTAGGTCCCATGCTGCGCGGATCGTCGGGGTGAGTCGACGCGTTGATGGCTCGTACATAGTCCATATAGCCCTCGCCGACGCCATAAGCCTCTACCGGCTGAATCTTGCCCGTCTCTTCATCGATCAGGCCGATCCAGCACATGTTCATACCGCCGCGTTCAATAGCGATGTGGCAAATCTGGGAGAAAAGCTGTTCCTGTGTGCTGCAATGGATGACGGCTCGATTGCATTCACTCAACGCTGCATAGAGCAGCGTCAGATGCGATATGCGATTGCGATCCTGTACCTGCTCGCTGATGTCGCGAGCGATGCCCTGTATGGCGATGATCTTGCCATCTTCGGTGCGAATGGGTTCTCCTTGCACCTGCATCCATCCATGCGTCCCATCGGTGCGCAGCATTTCAAGTTCGACCTCGTAGGACACCCCTTTCTCTCGCAAATCGGCGATGGCGCTCATCATCCGGTTGTAGCTCTCGGCCGTGAACAGGCGGCCTAGCTCGCTCAGGTCCAGTGAGACCAGGCCGGGAGCAAGCCTGAGCATGCGGCCAACTTCATCGGTCCAGGTCACCTTGTTCGACGGTAGGTCGATCCGCCAGCTACCGGCATGGCCAATACGTAGCGCAGCGAGAAGTTCCCTGCGATTTTCCTCCAACGATGCCTGCAATTCTTTGGTGGCTGAAATATCCTTCTGTGTACCAATAAATCGCAACGGTTTTCCGTCGGCGTCGCGGCTGACCACCGTACCGCGGATGAGCGTCCATTTGTAGGTTCCGTCCTTGCAACGCATGCGCCGTTCGCTGGCGTAGATCGGAGTCCTCCCCTCGAAGTGTGCCCGCAACGCCGCATCGGTTGCCTCGCGGTCATCGGGATGAACGCGGCTTCTCCACTCGTCAGGGGTGTCGCCTATGTCGCTGTCTTCGTAGCCGAGCATTTCCTTATAGCGCTTCGAGTAGAACACTTTGCCTTCGGCAACATTCCAGTCCCAGATACCGTCGCCGGCGCCCTCGATGGCGAATTTCCAGCGATATTCGCTTTCCCTAAGCAATTGCTCCTTGCGCCGGGAGTCGACGGTGAGTTGCGCGGCGATGATCTCGGCCTTTTCCCGCGTACCAAGCAGGGATCGCATCAATGCGAAGAGAAGGCCGCTGAAGGCGATGCCACCGAACAGGCTGGTCCACGCGGGGGTGTAGCTAAGCTCTGGGGCGGTCGTAAGACGTTCGAAACTCAGCAACCATGATTGGCCATGAAAATCTATGATGCGTTGTTGGTGGAAGCTGGAGGGTTGGAGAGCATTGCTTTCGTTCGTGCTCTGATAGAGCAGATGCGCCGGTTTGGCCTCTGTATCCTCGTAGATACGCAGATCGACATACTTCCCCTCTTTGCCCTCCCAATCCTGAAGGATGCCGGACATGAGATCTTTCGTACGGTAGGGGCTATACGTCCAGCCGATCAGGGCCTCTCGCCTTTGTTCCACCGTTTCGACAGGCATTCCGTTGCGGTAGACCGGGACATACATCAAGGTACCGGTTTGAACATCGGACTCGGTTTCCTGCACCAGTCTTACCGGGCCGGACAGGGCGGCTTTGCCGGTGTCCCGTGCGCGCTCCATAGCGGCGCGCCGCACCGGCTCGGAATACATGTCGAAGCCGAAGGCGCGCAGATTGCGCCCTCGGAACGGCTCCAGGTAGATGATGCTCGTATAGACAGGGCGGTTGCCCGGCGGATACGGCGTGTAGTTTGGGAAGCCTTCCGCGCGTATCGCTGCTATATGAGCGGGCAGCTCACTCGGCTGAATGAGTGCCGAAAAACCGATACCTTGAATGCCGGGAACGATTTTATCCGCCTGTATCTTGTCTACGAACTGCTTCCACTCACTGCGGCTGACGCCATCAGAGTCGGCGAAGAGGCCAGAAGCACAGCGAAGGATCAGTTCATAGGATTCAAGACGTTCGTGAATCTTGAGCGTGACCTGATCGGCGGTGAAGGCAAATTGCCGTCTCGCGACGTCGTCGATGCCCTGCTTTTGATTGACGGACAGGACGATTGTTATGAGAACGCCTGCGAAAAGCACGAGCCAGGCGGGAAGGGTAGACGTGCGCCGGGCCGCCAACTTCGCGTCGTTGGCTGGATTTGATTTCCCTGCCGGTGAGGCTCCCGGTTCATTCATCGTCGTTGTGTCTTCTCCGTAGACAGAGGAGGACGCAGCACTGCGATGGTTGGCGCAATGCGGGCCGACGCCTGATCAAGAACATTGCACCCATGAGTCTTGCGGACAACGCAAAACCCTGGCCTTCTGTTTCATGTTGAGAGACGTTGGAAGTATTGCGTCCGTATTGGAGAGCGTCGTCGCACAGCAAAAACCGTTCCGGAGTGGGACATGAGGCTGCAACATCGGCGGTGCGCGCAAATGCGATCGCGAGTTATGAGCGCGCGCCGTCGTCCAGTCCGATTGCGGGACCGAAGATATCGAGCAGGCGGCTGATCTGTTTGGACAGAGGGCGCTTGTTACTGACACGGGGACGACGCATCAGGCCATCCATAAGCTCGTCGCAGAGAATGGCGCCGAAGAAAAAGTTCACCATTTCCTTTGGGTCGTCGACGCGCAGATCGTGCTGCTTGCAGAGGCGTTCGAACTGGCTCGCGAGCGCTTGCTCGGCTCTGTCGATGCCTTGCTTGTAAAACTGGTCGGCAAGCTCCGGAGCCTTTGCGGTCTCCGCAATGACAAGACGGGTGAGGGCGATCTGATGCGGGGCGAGGACGAGTTCGGCGCTCTTTTGCAAAATCATCTGCAAGCCTTCTCGCGCCGTCTTTCCGGCCGTGTCGCACTCCAGAAGCCGCGGCTCGAATTCATTGCGCGAAAGCACCAGCGCTGAAAACAGCGCTTCTTTCGTCTCGAACATGTCGTAGACGGTTTTCTTGGACATCGAGCTTGCCCGGGCAACGTCGCCCATGCTGGTCGCGGCATAGCCCTGGCGGACAAACAGCGCCTCCGCCGCGTCGAGAATCCGCGCCTTGCGCTCCTCGTGGGTCAGGACGCGCGGCCGGCCCGGTCCCCGTTTTTCTTCGTTGGTCATCAGATCGGTCCTCCGACGCCTGCTTAGCGGTAAATCGCGCTTGACAAAAGGGTACCGGATGGTTTTCTAATACAAAAGGAAACCAAGCGGTACTTAAATATGACCGGTCCATGGCGTTCAGATGCCGGGTCCGGCTGTCGATGTTCGGCAATGCCGGGCGGATTGAAGGATCAGTTACATGCGTGCCAGAGCTCTTTTCCGCGGTAGTGCGCTTCTCGCGCTCGTCGCCTCTTTGTCATTGGCCGGATGCGGCGACGAGGGGGCACAGGCAAATCATGGCGCCCCGGTCGAGGTGGGGGCAGTCGAGCTTTCCGCGCAGCCGGTGAACATCCGCTCGACGCTGCCGGGCCGTGTCAGCGCACAGCGCGTGGCGGAGGTCAGGCCTCAGGTAACGGGCATCATCCAGCGCCGCCTCTTCACCGAGGGCGCCGAGGTCGAAGAGGGTCAGCAGCTCTACCAGATCGACGACGCGCTCTACCAGTCGGCCTACAAGAAGGCTGACGCGGCCATGGCCTCGGCAAAACTTCTTGCTGACCGCTATGCACGGCTCCTGGCCGACAAGGCCGTCAGCCGGCAGCAATATGACGACGCGCTTTCGACCTATCGCCAAACGGCGGCCGATGTCGAAACGGCGCGGGTCAATCTCGCCTATACAAAGGTCAAGTCGCCGATTGCCGGACGCATCGGGCGATCCTCGGTGACGGAGGGCGCTCTGGTGACCAATGGTCAGGCGCAGTATCTCGCCATCGTTACGCAGCTCGATCCCATCTATGTCGATGTCACCCAATCCTCGGTCGAACTTCTGCGCCTGAAGCGTGAGCTTGCCAGCGGCGAGCTCGCGCCGGGCAAGGAGGGCGAGGCATCGCTCGAACTCGTGCTTGAGGACGGTACGACCTATCCGCATCGCGGCACGCTGAAGTTCGGCGAAGTCAATGTCGATAAGGGCACCGGCTCGGTGACGCTGCGCGCCGCCTTCCCGAATCCTGAGAGGCTGTTGCTGCCCGGCATGTTCGTCCATGTGCGTGTCGACGAGGGTGTGCGGCCCAATGCCGTTCTGGTGCCGCAGCAGGCCGTGTCGCGCGACCCGGCGGGCAAGGCGGTCGTCTGGGTCGTCAAGGACCAGAAGGCGACGCAGCGCGAGATCGTCGTCAATCGCACCATCGGCAACACGTGGCTTGTTGAAGCGGGCCTTGCGCCCGGAGAAAGCGTCGTCACCGAGGGCGCGCAAAAGCTTCGGATGCTTCCGCCGAACGTGCCCGTCGTGGCGAAGCCCGCTTCCAATGTGCGGGTCGATCTCGGCGATGCCGCGACCGCGGCGCCCAGCCCGCGCGCCAACTGAGCGGGGTCATCATGTCGAATTTCTTCATTAACCGGCCGATTTTCGCCTGGGTCATCGCCATCGTCATCATGCTGGCGGGCATCCTTTCGATCCGTACGCTTGCCGTCACCCAATATCCGAACATCGCCGCACCTGCGATCTCCATTTCGGTCGCCTATCCCGGCGCCTCTGCGCAGACGGTGCAAGACGCCGTTGTGCAGGTGATAGAGCAGCAGATGAATGGCCTCGACGGGCTGCGCTACATGTCATCGGCGAGCAACTCCGACGGCAGTGCGGAGATCATTGTCACCTTCGATCAGGGAACCAATCCCGACATTGCCCAGGTTCAGGTACAGAACAAGCTGCAGCTTGCGACGCCGCTCTTGCCGCAGGAAGTGCAGCAGCAGGGTATTCGCGTCGCGAAGTACCAGATCAACTTCATGCTGGTGCTCAGCCTCGTCTCGCAGGACGGCAAGATCTCCAGCGAGGCACTTGGCGACTTTCTCGTCTCCAATCTGCAAGACCCGATCCTGCGCACAAAGGGCGTGGGCGACTACCTCCTGATGGGCGCGCCGCATGCGATGCGCATCTGGCTTGATCCGGCGAAGCTCAACAGCTATTCGCTGACGCCGCAGGATGTCGCCACGGCCATTCAAGCCCAGAATGTTCAGGTTTCCTCCGGACAGCTCGGCGGGTTGCCGACGCGCGACGGCGTGCAGTTGAACGCGGCGGTGATCGGCAAGACGCGCCTCTCCACGCCTGAGCAGTTCCGCGAAATCCTGCTCAAGGTCGATAGCAACGGCTCGCAGGTTCGTCTTCGTGATGTCGCCAAGGTAGAACTCGGCTCGCAGGATTTCTCGATCGCGGGCAAGCATAATGGAAAGCCTGCCGCGGGCATGGCGCTCCGCCTCGCGACGGGCGCCAATCTTCTCGACACGGTTGCCGCTGTGCGTGAGCTGATTGCCCAGAAGTCGGCTCTACTGCCGCCGGGCGTGACGGTTGAATATCCTCTCGACACGTCTCCGGTCGTCAGCGCGTCCATGAAGGAGGTCGTGAAGACGCTCGTCGAAGGTATCGTCCTCGTCTTCTTGGTCATGTTCCTCTTCCTGCAGAATTTTCGCGCAACGCTCATCCCGACACTTGCTGTGCCGGTGGTCCTGCTCGGAACATTTGCCGCTCTCGCCGCATTCGGCTTCAGCATCAACATCCTCACCATGTTCGGCATGGTGCTGGCCATCGGTCTGCTCGTCGACGACGCCATTGTCGTGGTCGAGAATGTCGAGCGCGTGATGACTGAGGAGAATCTGAGCGCCAAAGACGCGACGCGTAAGTCGATGGGACAGATTCAGGGCGCGCTCGTCGGCATCGCTCTCGTTCTATCCGCCGTCTTCCTGCCCATGGCCTTCTTCCCTGGTTCGACGGGCGTGATCTATCGGCAGTTCTCGGTCACGATCATCTCGGCCATGTCGCTTTCCGTGCTTGTGGCACTCGTCTTCACACCGGCACTCTGTGCGACCATTCTTCGGCCCGGCGATGTCGATCATGAGCATAAAAAAGGTTTTTTCGGCTGGTTCAACAAGACTTTCGACCGGAGCACCAGGCGTTATGAACGCGCCGTGGGCAATATCCTGAACAACAAGGCGCGTTATATCGTCGTCTATGGAGTTCTTGTTGTTGGCGTGGGACTTCTTTTCGTCCGCATACCGACAGCGTTCCTCCCACAGGAAGATCAAGGGCAGTTATTCGTGCAGGTGCAGCTGCCCGGCAATGCGAGCGCCGAGCGGACGGAGGCGGCTCTGACCTCTGTTCGCGATTACCTGCTGAAGGACGAGGGCGATATCGTTCAGTCGGTGTTCACGGTGCGCGGCTTCAACTTTGCCGGACGTGGGCAGAATTCCGGCATGGCTTTCGTCAATCTGAAGAGCTGGGAGGAGCGCAAGGGCAGGGATACATCCGTCTTCGCCCTGGCCGACCGCGCGTTCGGCGCCTTTTCGCAGATCAAGGATGGAATGGTTATTCCGATTGTACCCCCTGCCATTTCCGAGATGGGCAATTCGCAAGGCTTCGATATCTATCTGCAGGATGACGGGGGGAAGGGGCACGACGCACTGATGGCGGCCCGCGGCCAGTTCCTGGGCATGGCGTCGCAGAGCCCGCTCCTGTCAGGCGTGCGTCCAAACGGCATGGACGATGAGCCGCAATATCGCATCGTCGTCGACGACGAGAAGGCGCGCGCGCTGAAAGTCAGCATCGAGGACGTCAATGAAACGATGAGCGCGGCCTGGGGCTCGGAATATATCAATGACTTCATCGACAAGGGCCGCGTGAAAAAAGTCTTCCTTCAGGGCGATGTCGATTCGCGCATCTCGCCCGAGGATTTCAACAAGTGGTATCTGCGTAATGCGGATGGCGCGATGGTTCCCTTCTCCGCCATCGCCAACGGAACATGGGAAGTCGGCTCGCCCAAGCTCGAGCGCTATAACGGTGCCTCTGCGGTCGAGTTACAGGGCGGACCCGCGCAGGGTTATAGCTCGGGCGACGCCATGAAAGAAGTGGAGCGGATCGCGGCGACATTGCCACCGGGCTTCAGCATTGCGACCACGGGTCTTTCCTACGAGGAAAAGATGTCGGGCTCCCAGGCGCCAGCTCTTTATGCGCTCTCGATCCTGATCGTCTTTCTTTGCCTAGCGGCGCTATACGAGAGCTGGTCGATTCCATTCTCGGTGCTGATGGTGATTCCGCTCGGTGTCTTCGGCGCAGTCGTCGCAACATTGGCTCGCGGGTTGACCAACGACGTCTTCTTCCAGGTCGGCCTTCTGACGACGATCGGATTGTCGGCGAAGAATGCCATTCTGATCGTGGAGTTTGCCAAGGATCTTCACGAGCGGCAGGGGAAGCCCTTGATCGCTGCGGCGATTGAGGCCGCGCGTCTGCGCCTGCGCCCGATCATCATGACGTCCATCGCCTTTGTGCTTGGCGTCCTGCCGCTTACTGTGTCCAGCGGCGCAGGATCTGGCAGCCAGCATTCCGTCGGCACAGGCGTCGTGGGCGGCACGTTGTCGGCCACTTTCCTCGCCATTTTCTTTGTGCCCCTTTTCTACGTTCTGGTTACCCGGCTCTTCGAACGCCTTAAGGCGCCGAAAGCCGAGGAGGTGACGTTATGAGTGCGAACAAGCTGATTATCCTGACCACGAGCCTGCTGCTTACGGGCTGCTCAATGATCCCCCCCCTTGAGCGCCCGGCCCCCGCCGTCGCCGGCACATTTGCCGGCGCGGCGGCGGGCAAAAGCGGGGAGGCCGCTGCTGATATCGACTGGCAGGTCTTTTATCGCGAGCCGCATCTCAGGCAGCTGATCGAACTGGCGCTCGCCAACAATCGGGATCTGCGCGTCTCGGTCCTCAATGTTGAAGTGGTGCGCGCGCAGTACCGCATCCAGCGCGCCGACCTGTTGCCAAGCATTTCAGGCCAGGCGACCATGTCGAAAGCGCGGACGCCCGCCGATCTATCCAGCACGGGACAGGCATTGAACAGCCGATCCTACGTGGCCGGCGGACTCGCCTCCTATGAGCTCGATCTCTTTGGGCGTGTGCGCAGCCTGAACGAGCAGGCGCTCGAGCAATTTTTTGCGAGCACGGAGACGCGCAAGGCAGCGCAGATCAGCCTCATCGGTGAAGTGGCCAATGCCTGGTTGGCGCTGCAGGCCGATCAGGAACTCCGTCAGCTGACGGTCGACACGCTGGCGAGCCAGCGCGAGTCGCTGAAAATTGTGCAGGCGGGCTTCACGAACGAGACCTCGTCCTCGCTCGATGTGGCTCAGGCCGAAACATCGGTGCGGCAGGCGGAAGCCAACCTCGCGCAATATGACCGTCAGGTGAAACAGGACATCAATGCCCTGACCCTGCTTGTCGGTCAGCCGCTGCAGGCTGATCTACTCGTGCCGGTGGGGATCGAAACCTCGGCCTTGACGACAGACCTGCCTGTGGGCCTTCCGTCGGACCTGCTGACGCGGCGTCCTGACATTATGGCGGCGGAGCATAGTCTGCTGGCGGCCAATGCCAATATCGGCGCGGCACGGGCGGCCTTTTTCCCTCGAATTTCGCTCACCGCCGAGGGAAGCAGCTCAAGCGCGAGCCTCAGCGGACTGTTCGACGCCGGCAGTGCCGCATGGTCCTTCGTTCCTACGATCACCGTTCCGATTTTTGATTTCGGGCGCAACCAGGCCAATCTCGACGTCGCAACCATCAGCAAGGATATTGAGATCGCGAATTATCAAAAGGCAATCCAGACGGCCTTCCGGGAAGTTTCGGACGCGCTTGATGGTGTCGAGACATACGACCGGCAGAAGAAGGCGCAGCTCGGGCTCGTCCAATCCTCGTCTACGGCCTATACGCTTTCGCAGAAGCGTTACCGCGAGGGCGTGGACAGCTATCTCAACGTCCTGGTCAATCAGCGTTCGCTTTATGCGGCGCAGGAGGACCTGATCCGGCTGCAGCTCGCGCAGGCGAACAATGCGGTTTCGTTTTACCGCTCCCTCGGCGGAGGCTGGAAGGTATAGACTGGCATGAGTTGGGAGGCCGACCGCTGAACAATAAGCGCCGGGGGACCATTGGCTGACGTTCCGGAAATTTCTCTTGAGGAAAAACTGCGCTTTCTTCGGCGCCCGTCCTCCTATGACGGGGGGCTGGATGAAGTGATTGCCAGTGAAACTCATATGTCGTGGGTCTTTCTGGTGGGCAAACGGGTCTACAAGCTCAAGAAGCCCGTGCGCTATCCCTTTCTCGACTTCAGCACGGTCGAGGCCCGGGCAAAGGACTGCCGCGAAGAGGTGAGGCTCAACCGGCGGCTCGCGCCGGATGTGTATCTCGGGGTGGCGCCTTTGACTGTGGATGGGGCGGGCGAACTTGCGATTGGCGGGCAGGGCGCGCCTGTCGATTGGCTCGTGCTTATGCGGCGTCTGCCCCGCGAGCGAATGCTCGATCGGGCGCTCGCGGCGGGAGAGGTGGGGCGCGGCGACGTCGTTTCGGTCGCCGACCGCCTATGCGATTTCTACGAGAGCGCCGAGCACGCCGATCTGACGCCCGACGCTTATGTGGATCAATTCCGGCGCGAACAGGCGAATACGCGCACAGTGCTCACGGACCCGGCCTTCGCTCTCGACGGCGCCAGGATTGAGGACACACTGCGGCAGATAGACGAGGTGTTGCTAGCAGACAATGGCTTGCTGAGGGCGCGGGTAGAGGCGGGGCGCATCGTTGAAGGACATGGCGATTTGCGACCCGAACATGTGTGTCTCAATACGCCGCCGGTCATCATCGATTGTCTGGAGTTCAACCGTGCATTTCGCCTCGTCGACCCGGTGGATGAGCTGACGTTTCTGGGGCTCGAATGCAGGCGTCTCGGAGACGGCTGGATCGAGGCTACGCTTCTCGATCGCTATGCCGAGCGCCTTGGCGACAGGCCATCGCCGGAGCTCGTCGCATTCTATTGGCGCTATCGGGCTTGCCTGCGCGCGCGGCTCTCGCTCGTTCACATCATCGAGCATGACCCGCGCAAACCGGAGAAATGGTTGCCGCTGGCGATGCAATATCTGGCGCTCGCGGAGGCGCCGGAACTCAGCTCCGCCCTTCGAGGAGATCGTTGATTGAGCCATCTGCGTGGAGTCTGCGGATCGTCTCGGCGAAGAGGGGCGCGGCGCTGACGATTTCAACGTGGGACACGAGGGTTTGCGCGTCGAGACGGAAGGGCGGCACGGTGTCGGCGATGATGAGCTTCGCGAGGTCCGGGTTCTCGATCGTGGTCGCGGCATTGCCCGTAAACAGCCCATGCGCGGCAAACGCATAGGTCGCTCGCGCGCCTGCCTCGCGACAGGCACTTGCCGCCCGCGTCATGGTTCCGCCGCTGGCGATGAGATCGTCAACAATGAGGACATTGGCGCCCCGTACCTCGCCGACGAGCAGGTTGCCGCTCACCACGCCCGCGCTGCGGCGCTTTTCCATGAAAGCGCTTCCGACAGGGCGGCCGAGCGATGTTTCAAGCGCCTCGCGGAATAGCTGCGCACGCTTCACGCCGCCGGGATCAGGCGAGGCGACAACTACCGGCCCGTCGCCGGCAATCTTTGCCGCCACGTTCGAGAAAAGACGGCATGTGTCGAGATGAATCGTCTGGCAGCGAAACGCATTCTGGAAGGCGACGATATTGTGAACTTCCATTGTCACGACGCAATCGGTTCCAACGGCCTCGAGAAGCTGCGCGACATAGCGCGTCGTCACGGGATCGCGGCTTTTCGTCTGCCGGTCCTTTCGCGCATAGGCGAGATAGGGAATGACGGCGGTGACGCGCGAAGCGCCGTTTTCCTTCATGGTGCCAATGTAGAAGAGCAGGCGGCAGAGCTTGTCGTTCGGTGATTGATCCGGCCCGCCATGGAGGCTCTGGACAATATAGACATCCTCACCACGCACGCTGACCAGCGGTCGTGCCTTGTGTTCGCCATCTTCGAACTTGCGCTCCTCATGCGCGTCGAGCGCGACGCCGAGCGAGATCGCAACCTTTTCGCCGAAGTCCCGGCTGGCATTGAGAGCGAATAGTTTCATGGAGTGAGCTTATGATTCCGGGGTGTTACTGCGATGATTTCAATCAATTCGGGCAACCTCCCGGACGAGCTTCAACTCGCGGGTGTCCGAGGCGACGAAGCGAACTCCGAAATGGCAGCTTTCGCGGGTGAGCGTATCCTGCAACCAATTTGCGTCTTCGCTTGAAGCACTCCGAAGCTGGAAGTTTCGTATCTGGAAGGGGATGATCGAGAGGGCATTCAGGTGCCCGCCATTCGCGGCATCGAGTGAGGCGAGATAGGCGAGCGCCAGGTCGCTGCGGTATCCCTTGTGCCCCGGGATTCCCTCATAGTCGTTGATAAAGTCGCCGCAGCCATAAAGGATCAGCTTGCCTCGATATAACTCGACGGCCTTGGCATGGTGCGATGAATGACCGTGCAGAAGGTCCACGCCCGCGTGGTCCATGAGCGCATGCGCGAAGGCGATCTCCTTCTGGGAAATGCGATAACCCCAGTTGGTGCCCCAATGAAGCGACAGTGCGGCGATGTCGCCGGGGCCTTTCAGGGAGGCGATCCTGTGGGCGACGGCGTCAACGCTGGTATTCGACATATCTTTGAGGAACGAGATGCCGGCTTTCTTTTCTCCGGCTGCCCATTTCGCCGGAACGCCGCTCGTCGGCATGGCCGCTGCAAAGACGAGGACGCGAACGCCGTCCGCCACATTGAGAATGGCTGGCGTCTGGGCCTCCGCCTCGTTGCGCCCTGCGCCCGTCGCGGCAATGCAGATTCCGTTCATGCTTTCGATTGTTTCGATGAGCCCCTTCCGGCCCCAGTCGAGCACATGATTGTTGGCAAGCGTACAACAGTCGATCCGGAATGCGCGCAGCGTTTCGGCGTTTCGCGGATTCATTCTGTAATTGATGCCTTTCGGCTCATGACTTTTAGAAGTGGTAACCGCCGTTTCGAGGTTGACGATGCGGAGATCGGGCGCGTACCGATCAAGCTCCGCCAGGGCATCGCCCCAGACATAGGCTGGGGCCACCTGTCGTGGGATGTGCCCATGGACGTTTTCAGCGAGCCGCACATAATCCTCTGCCGACGGCATATAGCGTTCGTAAAGCGTCGGATCGCCGGGATAGGGCAGTATCTGGTCGATGCCGCGTCCCAGCATGACGTCACCGGCGAGGAACATTTTCACTATTCGCCCCATGCGCCTGGCTCAGGGCGTCGGGTGGTGTTTGCCGATCGGCGTGACGGTGCTCGCCTGTGCTCCATGCTCGCCTTCCTTTTCGGCGATGACGAGGCGCACTTCGGTCCCGACTTTCAATGCGCCAAAGCCGTGGTTTGCGACGCTGTTTTCATGAAAATAGATTTCGTCGCCATCGCTTGTGATGACGAAGCCATAGCCCTCAGCTGGAAAGAGCTTTTGCACCTTTCCGTGTGTGGGGACCGCATGAGCTTTCTCCACGCCGCGATCGCGGCGGGAGTGGTCTTCGAGGCGCCGCGCCAGCGCATCGAAGGCGTCGCGGATGGCGACATACACGTCTTCATGCGCATGATTTTGCGGCCCGGTGCTGTTCACGACGATTTCACCGCTCGGAACCTTGACGTTGATGCTGGCGCGGTAAAGCTTGCCCTTATGCTGGTGGTGGTGCGGCGCCTCGATGACGACGTGGCAGCCGATGATCTGGCGATACAGGTGTTCGAGCTTTTCGACATGGGTTCTGATGCGTGCCTCTACGGCGGGAGAGGGCTCCATGTCGCGGAAGGCGATGGAAAGGGGACGTTGCATGGGCGATGTCCTTTCAGTCTTGTGAGAAGGCCGTGCTGGGCGGGGCATGCGGCGCGCGGGCGAGCAGCGCGCGCATTTCCTCGTCCTCGAGCTGACGAAAATCCATGTAGTAGAGGCTGAGCGCGGCAAAATCGTCATGCGTCTCGAGACAGACGATTTCATCCGCCTCACGGTTGAGTGCCGCAATGGTGTCCGTCGGCGCGACGGGGACGGCGAGCACGATCTTCATTGGATGTGCTGCGCGGGTGGCCAGAATGGCCGCCCTGATGGTCGCGCCGGTGGCGATCCCATCATCGACGATGATGGCCGTGCGGCCTTCAATTGCGACGCGGGGTCGGCCCGCGAGGTAGGCCGCGCGCCGGCGCTCGATTTCCGCAATCTGCTGTTTCTTTGCCGACTCTATCTCTTCGGGCGTAATGCCGAGCTGGGCGATGATGTCCCTGTTGAGGACGAGTTGCGGCTTGTCGCCGTCAACGATCGCACCGATTGCGAGTTCCCGTTGCCAGGGCGCGCCGAGCTTGCGCACGATGATGAGATCGAGTGGGGCGCCGAGCATCTTTGCGACTTCGAGGCCCACCGGTACGCCGCCACGCGGAAGCGCCAGAATGCAGGGTTTCTGATCCTTGAAGCGCAGCAACCTGGCGCCAAGCTTTCGGCCGGCCTCCTCACGATCGGCGAACATTCAGGCTCTCTTTCCGGCTTGAGGCAAATGCAGGAGAAACCAGTCACGCGCGAGTTCGATCACCTGGTCGAGCGCGCCGGGCTCTTCGAAGAGATGGGTGGCGCCCGGCACGATCGCGAGTTCTTTCGTGCATCTCAGTTGAGCAAGCGCCTCGCGGTTCAGCGCCAGGACATCGCGGTCGTTGCCGCCGACAATGAGCAGGGTGGGCGCTGTAACGAGTGACAAGGCCTCGCCTGCAAGGTCGGGTCTGCCGCCGCGCGATACGATGGCGCCGTAAATATCTGCGCGCGCTGCCGCAACGAGGGCCGCCGCGGCGCCTGTGCTCGCGCCGAACAAGCCCAGTGAAAGCCCTGCGGCAACCGGCTCCGCCACGAGCCACTCCGCCGCTGTCGACAGCCGACCGGCAAGGAGCTCTATGTCGAAGACATGGGCGCGGACCGCCTCCTCTTCCTCGGTGAGAAGATCGAAGAGAAGGGTGCCTAGACCTCCGTCGCGGAGCGCCTTGCCGACATAGTTGTTTCGTGGGCTGAGCCGGCTGCTTCCGCTGCCATGCGCAAAGAGAATGATACCCTTGGCACCCGCTGGAATATCGAGCGAGCCGGGAAGTCCAAAGGGCGGTATGCACACGGTGCCGTGCGTCGTGGACCGCGCAGAGTGACCGGACATGACGAACCTCTGCTGGGGGCGAATAGCGATTTATGGATTAAATCAGATGCGCGGTGACGGTCGGGGGCATTGATTTCCCTCAAGGCTTTCGCTTGTGCAGTTCGACAGCCTTCATCCTGCCCCGCATGAAGGGCACGCAATGTCGCGCGGCGCATCATGCGTCAAGGCCGTTACCGTGGATTTTACCGCAAGAAGGCGTCATGATGACCGGCAGGTTGCGTTTCGCCTTCGGGCGAAAGTGACAGGTGCTCACACGGCACCTGAATGTACGGAGTGAAGTCATGGTTGCACTTCCCCTGCCGACATTGCCGGGCGAGATATCCATTCTTCAATCACTTACGCTCGATCTGCGCTGGACATGGAGTCACGAGGGCGATGCCCTGTGGTCCTGTGTCAATGAGGACTTGTGGGAACGCACGCACAATCCATGGGTCGTCCTGCAGAGTACACCTGCGGAGCGTTTCAAGGCGCTGGCAAGGGACAAGAAGTTTCTTGATGAGCTTGCGAGTTTTGTGGCGGTCCGGGAACGATATTTGAAGACGCCTGGCTGGTTTCGAAGCTCAGAGCAAGCATCGCAGCTGGGGGGCGTGGCCTATTTCAGCATGGAATTCGGTCTTGGAGCTGCGCTGCCGCTCTACGCTGGCGGCCTTGGCATTCTGGCGGGAGATTTTCTGAAGGCGGCCAGCGATCTCGATGTTCCGATTGTCGGGATAGGGCTTCTCTATCAGGAAGGCTATTTCCGCCAGGTCCTGGATGCGAGCGGCGGCCAGCAGGAATTTTACCCATTTAACGAGCCGGCCGCGATGCCGATAGAGCCCGTCATTCTCCCCGAAGGCGGCTGGTTGCGCATCCCGCTTGAAATGCCGGGCCGCGTTGTGCTGTTGCGGGTCTGGCAGGCGAATGTGGGACGCGTGAAGCTCTATCTGCTCGACAGCAATGATGCGCTCAACGGGCCGCCGGATCGCGGCATTACCGCAAAGCTTTATGGCGGTGGAACAGAGACCCGTCTGATGCAGGAGATCGTGCTCGGCATTGGCGGCTGGCGCGTCGTCAAGGCTCTCCATCCGGAGATTGAAGTTTGCCATATCAATGAGGGGCACGCCGCCTTCGCGATCATTGAGCGTGCGCGCCAACAGGCGCTGAAGGAGAATATCGACTTTTGGGACGGCTTGTGGGCGACACGGGCAGGCAATGTCTTCACGACGCATACGCCCGTAGCGGCGGGCTTCGATCGGTTTCCGGCTGATTTGTTACGGAAATATCTGCCCTATGTCGAAGGATCGATTGCGGGAGATAGCCTCACGCTGGCAGACATACTGGCGCTCGGCCGGATCAACCCGGACGATGAGGAGGAGCAGTTCAATATGGCGTATCTCGCCCTGCGCGGTTCGGCGACTTGCGTGGGTGTCAGTCGCCTGCATGGCGAATTCAGTCGCCGGATATTTCAGCCCCTCTTTCCGCGTTGGCCAACCTGCGAGGTGCCGGTAGGACACATCACCAACGGCGTTCACATGCCGACATGGGACTCCGCGGAAGCCGACAGGATATGGACGGAGGCTTGCGGAAAGGAAAGATGGCGGTCAGACCCCGGCACCGAGGTTGAGAATATCGCCCAGGTCCCCGACGAGGAGCTATGGGCGATGCGCAACAAGAACCGCGCACACCTCGTCCATCTGACACGTCGGCATCTGGCGACCCAACTCCGGGAGCGGGGCCGGGATGCGGAGGCGGTGCACACCGCCGATACTGCACTCGATCCGAATATTCTGATGATCGGATTTTCGCGACGGTTCACCGAATACAAGCGAACGGACATTCTTCTTCGCGACCTCGACCGTCTGGGACGCCTACTTCTCAATGAAAACCGGCCCGCGCAGATCGTCATGTCCGGCAAGGCCCATCCGGCGGATTCGGTAGGAAAGGAAATGATCCGCTCGTGGATCAATGTGGCGCGTCAGCCGAAATTCCGGCAGCGCGTCGTATTTCTCGAGGATTATGACATCGATCTGGCGCAGCATCTTGTTCAGGGGGTGGATGTCTGGATCAATACGCCGCGCAGGCCGTGGGAAGCGTGCGGCACGAGCGGCATGAAGATTCTCGTCAATGGCGGTCTCAACTGTTCGATCCTGGATGGATGGTGGGATGAAGCCTACCGGCCGGATGTCGGCTGGGCGATCGGGGACGCTCGCGGTGGCTCGGTTGAAGATGTCGATGCGCGCGACGCGGAAAGCCTCTATGAAACGCTCGAAACCAGGGTCATTCCGGAATTCTACGATTGTGACGTTGCGGGGGTGCCGAGGGCATGGCTGCAAAGAATTCGAAATAGCATGTCCATACTGACGCCAGCATTCGCGGGCTCGCGAATGATGAAAGACTATATCGAGCAGGCCTATCTTCCGCGTGCGCAGGCAGTGGCAGAGCGATTAAAGGACAAGAACGCAAAGGCGCGGGAGATGAACAAGTGGTCCAGGGACCTGCATGCGGGATGGTCGTCACTGCATATCGGAAGGCCGACGATCACGCGGAACGAAGCAACCTGGAACGTGGTCGTGCCGGTTCATCTTGGTGAGGTGGCGCCGTCATCCGTGCGTGTGGAGCTATTCGCCGATGCGAGGGACGAGCTTGTGCCCGAAATCGTTCTGCTCCACCGCGAACATGAAATTCCCGGATCCATCAACGGCTTTGTCTATGCTGGCGCGGTCTCGACGTCCCGTTCGATCGATGACTATACGGCCCGCATTGTGCCCGATCATCCCGATGTCGTCTTGCCTAACGAGCTTCCGCTTATTGCCTGGCAACGCTGACGGAGGCAGAGCCACGTTGCAGGAAGAGCCGGGCGGCTGTGCTCCTGCATGGCGGAGTTGAAATGGGGATGCGCGGCGCGACATAGGCCGTCAGTTTGGTCTGAACGGAGGCGGGACGCCGCTCCCAGGCAAGCTCCGCTTCCGCGCGCAACCAATGTTCGATATCCGCGCCATCCGGGCAGCCCTCGGCCACCCAGATCAGATAGCTGCGCAACTGGATAGCCTCTTCGGAAATATCAAATGTGTCGTAATAGGCCATGCCGCGCTCCCATCGATAAGGTTGAATGAAATCCTTTTTCGATCCACAAATTGAAACCTGTGGTTGGGCTGAGAATATTGCGCCCATCAGGCTTTGCGCTCAAGCGCGCCTTTTCAATATCATCAAATCCACGAAATGTGTCGGGCGTATGACTGACAGTAAGGAGCAGCGGACGAGTTTATATTTGAAACACGCGGCGTGTCTCATCGCGTCCCCGCGCAGCGCTCCTAATGAGTTTGGTTGAGGGCGGGGCGATCGTCGGGGGCATCCTCTTGAGGATGAGGGAAGGGCCTGTCCGACGTGGAAGCGCGGGCGGGTGAGCTGCCCGCGTCGAGAAGTTGCTTTGCGAGGCGGATAGCTTCTTCCGACGGCCCGCCCTTGATCTCGCGCAGCACGGGCGCGGCGCCCGCAATCTCACGATAGAGCGACATGTATTGAGTGGCGCTTGCGTCGCAACTGAAATTTTGCGCCATGGCCTGTAGCTGCAGCCGGCGCCACGTCAAAGGCTGACGATAGGCAGCGAGAGCCCTTTCAATTGCGGAGACGAGGCCATCCGGGCTTGCCTCATCGAAGATAAACCCTGTCGCCGTCCTGTCGGCGATACTATGCGCGTCTGCATCAACCACCGTGTCGGCCAGTCCGCCCGTGCGCCGAACGACCGGCAGCGCGCCGTAGCGCAGCGCATAGAGCTGTGTCATTCCGCAGGGTTCGAACCGCGCAGGCGCGAGGATAATGTCGCTGCCAGCCTGAAGCCGGTGCGCCAGCGCTTCGTCATAGCCGATGTGAACAGACACGCAATTTTCGTATTCGGCCTGTGCCTTGATAAATTCGGCCTCCAGCACCGTTTCTCCCTGACCAAGAAGGATGAACTGCGCGCCCTGTGCGCTGAGCCAAGGCAGTGCGGTCAGGATTGCGTCCGCCATTTTCTGATGAGTGGTACGGCTGACAAAACCGATCAGAGGCGTGTTTGGCGATATCGGCAGGCCAAATTCCTCTTGCAGCGCAGCCTTGCAAACCCGCTTGCCCGCGATGCTTCTTGCCCCGAACGTTCGGGGCAGATGAGGATCGGTCTCAGGATTCCAAAGAGCCTCGTCTATGCCGTTGAGAATTCCGCTGAAGTCGGACCCGCGGCCGCGTAACACGCCGTCGAGCCCGTAACCGAATTCAGGCGTCAGGATCTCCCTGGCATAAGTCGGGCTTACTGTGGTGACGCGGTCGGCATAGTGAAGGCCGGCCTTCAGGAAGGAGGCCTGCCCGTAAAACTCGATGTCGCCATTGTGAAAATGGTCTTCGCAAATGCCGATCGTCGGCAAGATGTCGGGCGGGAAATTGCCTTGGAACGCCATGTTGTGCGCGGTGAAAACCGTGCCGGGTCGAGGCGCTTCTTCGGTGGAGAGGAGCAGGGGCAGGATGCCCGTGTGCCAGTCATTGGCATGCACCACATCGGGTCTCCAGCCAAGCTCGGTCCGCCCCATCGCGATCTGTGCGGCGACATGAGACAGGTAGGCGAAGCGAAGCGGGTTGTCCGGCCACTCCACGCCATTGCGGCTTTGGTAGAGTCCGCCGCTGCGCTGGAAAAGAGACGGCGCGTCGATGAGCAGAACCGGCACGTTCGAGCCGGGAAGGATCCCGGTCAGGAGCAATGCCTCATCAATGCCGAGCATCGGCTTCAGCTTGGCGAGTGGACGTAACTTTTCGATGTGCGCGAGGGCGCTTGGATAGGCCGGAATTAGAAGCCGGACATCGACCTCAAGCCGCTTCAACGCTATGGGCAATGAGCGGGAAATGTCTGCCAGGCCACCGGTTTTTGCCAGAGGGAAAACTTCCGAAGTCACATAAAGCAACCGCATCTCGACACCCGCATACAACGTGGAGATCGCGTTCAACTTACCTCTGCGGTCGGCTCGGGAAGTGGCAACGAGCAGACCGTTATTGGCTCAGCGTATTCATGAGAAGAAGCCAAGGTGACAATCATATCCTGAAAACTCTAGGATGTAAAACTACAATGCGGCGCAGAGAAGATGACGGTTCCTCCATGCGAGGGTAAGCGCAATCCATGCGGAAGTCCGATGCGAAGATGCCTGCGGCGCATGCATCCGTTCACCAGCGGATATGGGGCATTTTGGCCGGTGATGAGGGCGATCCCTTTTCATATTTTGGCATGCATGAGGATGCGAGCAGCGGAAGTCCTCTTGTTCGCGTCTTTCAGCCGGGCGCCTCGGCGGTGTCTGTAGTCGATCGCGACGACGGCGCCGAACTTGCGAAGCTTTCTCGTGTGCACGAGGCAGGATTCTTTACCGGCATTATCGCAACCAGGCACAAGCCCTTTCCTTATCGCTTGCGCGTGAAGACGGGGAGGTCGCTGAACCATGTCGACGATCCATATTCCTTTGGTCCGATACTCGGCGAGCTCGATCTCTATCTCCATGCGGAGGGGCAGAATCCGCTGAGCTTCGAGAAGATGGGCGCGCATCCGCTTGTTCTCGACGGTGTGTCGGGCGTGAGCTTCGCGGTGTGGGCACCGAATGCGCGGCGTGTCAGCGTCGTCGGCGACTTCAATGGATGGGACGGGCGGCGTCATCCGATGCGGCTGCATCCCGGCGCAGGCATCTGGGAGATATTTCTGCCAGGCGTTGCGCCGGGCGCGCGTTATAAATATGAAATCAAGACGCGGGACAATTCCATTCTGCTCAAGGCCGATCCCTTTGCCTTCGAAGCGGAACGGCCCCCGCATACCGCCTCAGTCGTATCCGTCGATCTGCGCCGCAACCTCGCGGAAGGCGTACAGCGCGGGCCGCGTGGCGACCGCCGCGCGCCAGTGTCGATCTACGAGGTACATCTGGGCTCCTGGCGCCGCATCCCGGAAGAAGGGCATCGCCCGCTCACATATGCTGAGCTGGCCGACACGCTGGTGCCTTACGCAAAGAACATGGGTTTCACGCATATCGAGTTGATGCCCGTCAGTGAATATCCGTTCGATGGCTCATGGGGCTATCAGCCGACGGGGCTGTTTGCGCCAACCAGCCGTCATGGCACACCGGGCGAATTCCTTCAGTTCGTCGAGCGATGTCATGCGGAGGGCATGGGCGTTATCATCGATTGGGTCGCAGGACATTTTCCGAATGATGCGCACGGACTTGCTCACTTCGATGGAACGCATCTCTACGAACATGCAGATCCGAAGGAAGGCTTTCACCCTGACTGGAACACGCATATCTACAATTTTGGCCGCAACGAAGTGCGCGGCTACCTGCTTGCAAACGCGCTTTTCTGGCTGAAGCGTTTTGGCGTAGATGGCCTGCGTGTCGACGCCGTCGCCTCGATGCTCTATCGCAACTACAGCCGCAAGGAAGGCGAGTGGATTGCGAATGTTTATGGTGGCGTGGAGAACCTGGAGGCGATTGATTTTCTTCGGCGTCTCAACGAGCTCGTCTATGGACATTATCCCGATGCGATGACGGTGGCGGAAGAGTCGACGGCTTGGCCGATGGTCTCCCGGCCGACCTATCTCGGCGGGTTGGGATTCGGCTACAAGTGGAATCTCGGCTGGATGCACGACACGCTCGACTATATGTCGAAGGATCCCGTTCACCGGAAATTCCATCACGATCGCCTGACCTTCGGTCTCCTCTATGCTTTTACCGAAAACTTCGTTCTTCCGCTTTCGCATGATGAGGTTGTTCACGGCAAGGGATCGCTGCTTGGCAAGATGTCGGGGGACCGCTGGCAGAAGTTCGCCAATCTCCGCGCCTATTTCGCCTTTATGTATACGCAGCCCGGCAAGAAGCTGCTCTTCATGGGCGGCGAGTTCGCGCAAGAGCGCGAATGGAACCACGACCAGAGCCTCGATTGGCACCTCGAGGCCGATCCCATGCATGGAGGTGTTCAGGCGCTTGTCCGCGACTTGAACCATCTCTATCGCGACATGCCCGCGCTTCATGAACGCGATTGCGAGCCGGAGGGTTTTGCCTGGATAGACTGCAACGATGCGGAGGCAAGCGTGATTTCCTATATTCGGCGGGGCGTTGACCCCGACGATTTCGCGGTGATCCTGTGCAATTTTACACCAGTCGCACGCTCTGCCTATCGGATCGGAGTGCCGCATTCCGGCAATTATCGTGAAGTTCTGAATACGGACTCAAGCTTCTACGGCGGTGGCAATGTCGGCAATGCGGGCAACATTGCGAGCGAGGCGATAAGCGCGCATGGATATCCGCAATCGCTTTCCATCATGCTCCCACCGCTCGCAACGCTTATCCTGAGGCCGGTGTCTGGAGGCTGACATCGCGACAGAGGTGAAGGTCTTTACATGCGGATCGGAATTCTGACGGGAGGCGGCGATGTTCCGGGCCTCAATCCCTGCATCAAGGCGGTGACGACCGCCGCCGGAGAGCAGGGCTGGGAGGTATTGGGATTTCGTCGTGGTTGGGAGGGGCCGCTCTTTTGCGATCCGGAAGACCCACAAGGCAATCAAAAATATCTCATGCGCCTCGATCGCGAAGCCGTGCGCACAATCGATCGTACAGGCGGAACGATCCTGCACACGACGCGCACCGATCCGAGACGGATCACGGAAGACAAGCTCCCGCCGTTCCTGAAAGGCAGATTTGTACCTTCGCCGGACGGCACCCTTGATTGCACGCCGCATATCCTGCGCGTCATGGAGCATTTGGGCATCGATGTAATAGTGACGATAGGCGGCGACGGGACGCTGACCTACAGCGCGCATCTTCATCGCCAGGGATTCAATCTCATCTCGATCCCGAAGACCATGGACAATGACGTTTTTGGCACCGACTACTGCATCGGCTTTTCGACGGCCGTTTCACGTTCGGTCGAACACATCAACAGCTTGCGCACATCGACCGGGAGCCATGAGCGCATCGCCGTGATCGAACTCTTCGGGCGCAACTCCGGCGAGACCGCACTCATTTCAAGCTATCTTGCCGATGCGGATCGCGCGCTTATCGCCGAGGTTCCGTTCGATGTCACGCGCCTGGCTGAACTGGTCATGGTGGACCGGGCCAGAAATCCATCCAACTATGCCATCGTGGTTATCTCGGAGGGTGCGAGGATGCTGGGCGGCGGAGTCGTCCGGCATGGCGAGGCGGATGAACATGGTCGGCGGCGGTTCGGCGGCATAGGGCAAATTCTCGGCGAGGAGATTGCGCGTATCACCGGGGTGGATGCGATCAGCCAAAGCCTCGGTTACCTGATGCGCGCCGGTGCGCCCGATGCGCTGGACCAGATGGTGGCGAGAAGTTACGGAGCGCTCGCGGTACAGATGATTGCCGAGGGAAGGACCGGGCTCATGACAGTCATTCGGGATGGCAAGTATGACATTGTGCCCGCCGACACTTGCCTTTCAGGAAAGCGCCGTGTCGATGTCGCGGCGCTTTACGATACGGATACCTATCGCCCACGTATCGCAAATATTCATGGAAAGGCGATGTTCCTGAACTGAACCTTCAGGCGCCCGAGGTTTGTTCGCGTTCGCGCGATATCCGCCGCACCATTTCGACGATGCCGGGATCGGAGAATATCTCATTGAGGGATCGGGAAAGCCGGCGCCGCCAGTTCGGATATTCCGACGATGTGCCCGGCAGATTGACCTGCTGGTCTTCGCCGATGAGATCGTCGATCTGCACCATGAACAGGCAGGCAGAAGAGCGGGCGAGGTAGGCATGCACGGCGGAGGCGAGCGCGGGCGTCATTTCGATGTCGCCGAGCCTGTCCGTATCGAGGCCCGAGGGCAGCAAATTCTCATCTGCTAGTGCGCGGAGAAGCAGCCACTTGTCATGCTCACGCTCGTGACGCGCCCGCTCGCCATGCTCCGGTGTTGGATAAAGGCCGAGACGGCGGCGCGCATCGAGATCGGTCGCGTTCCAGAAGCCCTTGAGAGTGGCGAGGTCGTGCGTGGAAACGCAAGTGGCCGCAAGATACGGATATTCCACGGGTCGCCTCTGGCGATCTTGCTCGGTCTCGAAATAGAGAACGCGGTAGGAAAGGACGTTCGCTTCCGCCATGCGCGGACGAAATCCTTCCGGCACTGTTCCAAGCGCCTCGCCGACAATCAGGCATTCATTGCGATGGCTTTCGAGCGCGAGAATGCCGAGGAGATCGTCAAAGGGATAACTGACATAAGCGCCCGCCGAGGGAGGAGAGCCGCGCGGGACCCAGAACGAATGCTGCAAGCCCATGACGTGGTCGATGCGCAAGGCTCCCGCGTGGCACATGTTGGCTCTCAACAGAGCGATGAAATCCGCATAAGCGGTGTCGCGCATGACCCACGGGTTCATGGGCACGACGCCCCATTCCTGACCGAGCGCATTGAAGGGATCGGGCGGTGCGCCAAGGCGGGCCTCTCCGGCGAATAGTGTTTGCCGGCTCCAGTGGTCGGCGCCCGCGGGATCGACGCTCACCGCGACATCGCCATAAAGGCCGATTGCCATACCCGCGTCTCTGGCGCGTTGGGATGCGCCGCCGATCTGCAGGTCGCATTGCCACTGGACGTATTCGAAGAAGGAGACGCGCTCTGCGTGATCCTGTGTGAAGGCACTTACAGAATTTGCTGATGGATCGCGATATGGCAAAGGCCATTGCGTCCAGTCGTTTGTACCAAAAACCTCAGTCATGACCTGAAAAAGCGCGAAGTGATGAAGCGCCTCGCTGCGCCGGTTCCGGAAGTTCTGAAATGCGTCAGCGCGTCCGTCATCGCTTCCAACACGGCAGGCTCGGCGAAACTCCGAATGGAGACGTTCAAGCTCGCCGGATTTGTGATGGGTGACAGTGGTATAATCAACAAATTCCACGCTGTGCGCCGTGGACGGAAAATCAGAAAATGCAGGCTTGGTTGTCGGTCCCTGTACCGCCGCGCTATGCCGGTACTCGTCTATCGCTGTCACATCCAGATAGAGCGAGTTACGGAAGAGGCGGCTGTTTGGCGAATAGGGGCTGGCGTTTTCGGGAAGCGAAGGAAAGAGCGCGTGCAGCGGATTGAGGCCGATTGCGTCGGCGCCGAGTTCGGCGGCCCATTGCGCAAGGGTACCGAGATCCGTGAAATCGCCGATGCCCCGGTCGCGCTCCGATGTGATGCTGTAGAGCTGGGCCGCGAGGCCCCAGAGACGGCGGCCGCTCGTAAGTTGGGGCGGCAGATAGCATTGGACTGGAGCGACGACGAGAGACATGCGTGGCGCAGAGGGGAATCCGTCAAGAAGAAACTCGTGGTAGCCAAGCGGGAGTGCCGGCAACGGCAGTAGCAGGCGGTCGATGTCGCGGCCATCAACAAAACGGCGCGCATCCCGCTTGAGGGTGTGATGCGCATGCGTGCCCCGCCGGATCTCGCCATCTTCCAGAACAACGCGCCATTCGACGGCGTCGCGGGGCTCGTCGGCGGGCAGGTTAAGGGGCACGGTCGCAATATGATGCAGCCGGACCACCATGACCGGGGGGAGCAGGCGGCGCCATTCCCGCTCCTCGATCGTCGCGAGGCTCGCGGTCAGTTCGGCTTCATTACTTGCAGGAAATCCGAGCGCCGAAAGAAGCCGCCGCGCGGTGTCGGGAGGTGTCTCATGGCGCGCGCCGGCAATGTCCCAATAGTGAGATTCAATTCCGGCTAGAGCGGAAAGGCGGCGAAGGCGGTCGTCTTCACTCATCCTCTACCGGGCTCCTGCGGGCGGTGCGTCATTCAACTCTCCAACAGAAGGGCGAGGGAGCGCGCGGAAAGCTCCAGGATTTCTCCGGCGCCGATCTGGCGTTCGTCAGGCTGTGGCCTCGCCAGCGCCGTATCGATTATGACTTTCCAGCGTTCTCCAAACGCCGCTTTCGGGAGACGGAATGGTTGCGCCCACTCTGCGGCGTTCAGAAGAACGATGAAGTCATGTTCCGGCTGGCCTTCGGCCGCGGCAACCGAGCCTGCTTTCAATTTGCCGTTGAGATGAAAACCGAGACATCTCCGTTGAGGAATGAGCCAGTCGAGATCGCTCATCTCCTGACCCTCCGGCGTCAACCACGTAATGTCCTTTATGCTGTCGGCATCGATATGGCGACCATGAAAGAAATGTTGCCTGTGAAATGCCGGATGCTGCGCCCTCAACAGCAGGAGCTCTCTGACGAAATCCAGAAAAGCCTTGTCGTCATCCGTCCAATGTTCCCAGTCGATCCAGCTCGTTTCATTGTCCTGGCAATAGGGGTTGTTGTTGCCGCTCTGGCTGCGTCCGAATTCATCGCCGGCGAGAAGCATGGGGACACCCTGCGAGAGGAGCAGCGTTGTCACCATGTTTCGCTTCTGCCGCTGTCTGAGAGCGAGGATTGCCGGATCGTCTGTCGGGCCTTCGACGCCGCAATTCCAGCTCAGATTATTGTCGGAGCCATCGGCATTATTTTCGAGATTGGCGTCATTGTGCTTGCGCTCATAGCTCACAAGGTCCTCGAGCGTGAAGCCATCATGCGCCGTGACGAAGTTTATGCTCGACCAGGCTTTGCGCCCGCGCGTGTGGAAGATGTCGCTTGAGCCGGTGAGGCGGAAGGCGAGATCGCCTATCGTGCCGTGATCGCCGCGCCAGTATTTGCGCACCCCGTCGCGAAACCTGTCGTTCCATTCGGACCAGCCGGGCGGAAATCCGCCAAGCCTGTAGCCGTCTGGGCCGAGGTCCCAGGGCTCCGCGATCAGTTTGGTTCTGGCGAGAAGCGGATCCTGCGCAACGGCTGCAAGAAATAAGGCATTTGCTGCGAAGTGGTGCTTTTCCCGCGCCAGCGCCACGGTGAGGTCGAAGCGAAATCCGTCGACATGCATTTCCCCGGCCCAGTAGCGCAACGAGTCCATCACCATCTGCAGGACACGCGGATGGCCCACATTCAGCGTGTTCTGACAGCCGGTGAAATCGAGATAGCGGCGCTTGTCGTCCCGGAGCATGTAGTAGGTCGCGTTGTCGATGCCGCGAAAGGATAGTGTGGCCCCGAGTTCCCCGCCCTCGCCGGTATGATTATAGACGACATCCAGAATGACCTCGATGCCGGCCGCGTGGAACGCATCGACCGCGCGTCGGAACTCTTCGCGTTCTCCGCTGGCGAGATAGCGCGGCTCAACCGCGAAGAAGTTGCAGGAGTTGTAGCCCCAGTAATTGGGCAACCCGTTCGCTGCGAGATGCATGTCGGCGGCGATGGGGTTCAGCGGCATGAGTTCGACGGCGGTGATGCCAAGATCATGCAGATAGTCGATGACTTCGGGCCGCGCTAGTGCTGCCATCGTGCCGCGCATATCCGGACGTATCCGGGGATGACGCATCGTGTAGCCGCGGACGTGCAATTCGTAGATGGTCGTCCTGTGCCAGGGCGTGTCCGGGCGGATATGGCCGTTGCTGCCGGGCGCTGCGCCAACGACCCGGCATTTCGGCGCGACATGGGCGTTGTCGCGCTCGTCGAAGGACAGGTCTTCGCGGGAGTCGCCGGCGACATAGCCGAGGTTCAGGTCGCTCCAGATGAACGAGCTGTTCAATTCCTTCGCATAAGGATCGACAAGCAGCTTGTTCGGATTGAAGCGGTGGCCGCTCATGGGATCATAGGGGCCGTGCACCCTGTAACCATATAGAAGTCCGGGATGCGTGCCTGGAAGGTAGCCGTGCCATACCTCGTCGGTATATTCGGGAAGGGCGATCCGCTCTATTTCGCGCGCGCCGGTCTCGTCGAAGAGGCAGAGTTCCACTTTGCGGGCATTGGCCGAGAAGAGCGCGAAGTTCACGCCATCGCCGTCGAACGTCGCGCCGAGCGGATGGGGCCGTCCATCTTCCAACCTTGATCCGGGCGAGGTCATGGGTTTCCCCGTCATCGCCTTGCCGGCGGGTGAGCCGATCCGATCGGCTTTCAGCCCAGGTCTTCGTTGTCTTCGTGAAATTCAAGCCACATGGCGTTGAAGATTGCGAAGGAGCAGGCGAGGCCGAGGCCGAGTACCCAGGAAAAATACCACATGAATTCATCCTCCTCTCAATAGAGGTTGTGAGAGCCTGTTTTGATCTGTTCTGCCGTCACCGGACCGCGCATCACATGGAAGACCCAGCTCGTGTAGGCGATGATGATCGGTACAAAGATGACGGCCGCGACCAGCATGATGAAGAGCGTGGTCGGGCTGGACGACGCATCCCAGACTGTCAGACTGCTTTGCGGATTGCTGGACGAGGGCATCAGGAAAGGGAACAGGCTGAACCCCGCCGTGCAGATCGTTCCTGTAATTGTGAGGCTGCTCACCGCGAATGCCAGCATGGTGGACCGCTTGCGAGCGAAGATCAGCGTGCCCAAGGCGCCGATATAGGCGACCACCGGGGCAAGGATGGTCCACGGGTGGCTGGTGTAATTGGCAAGCCACGCGCCATCTGCGCGGCTCACGGCCTTCAGGAGCGGATTGGACGGCCCATCGGAGATCATAGGCGCCTCAATGACATAGCCCTTGATGGAATAGGCCATCCAGACGCCCGCAACAGTGAAGAGCAGAATGTAGGCAATAGCGGCAACGCTCGTGGCTTTCACGGCTCGTCCGGCAATCGGCTCTTCGCTCTTGAGCGCGAGGAATGTGCCACCCTGCATCGCGATCATAAGGAGGCTTATGAGGCCGCAAAGAAGGGAGAAGGGATTGAGCAACCCGAACAGGTTGCCTTCATAGGTCAGGCGCAGCGTCTGGTCGAAATGGAAGGGAACGCCCAACAGCAGATTGCCGAACGCCACGCCGAAGATCAGCGAGGGAACGAAACCGGAGACGACGAACGTCCAGTCCCAGATGCGCCGCCACCGCTCATTGTCGACCTTGCCGCGAAAGGCGATCGCGACAGGCCGCACGATGAGCGCCAGCAGGATCAGGAACATCGCGAGATAGAAGCCGGAGAAGGAAACCGCATAGAGCATCGGCCATGCGGCGAAGATCGCGCCGCCGCCGAGAATGAACCAGACCTGGTTTCCCTCCCATACCGGGCCGATCACGTTGAGCAACACGCGCCGCTCGACATCGTTGCGGGCGACATAGGGCTGCAACATGGCGATGCCGAAGTCGAAACCGTCCATGATGGCGAAAGCGATCAGGAGAATGCCGAGCAGGGCCCACCAGATGAGACGCAAGACGGTATAGTCGAACAGTTCCATGGGATGCTCCTCAATCCGCTCGCGCGGGAACATGAAGGATGGCGTTCGGCGTCGGCGCATCAGGCCCGAGGCGCACATATTTGATCATCAGATAGAGATCGACCGCCGCGAGCGTGCTGTAGAAGAGGACGAAGCCCGCAAGGCTCAGAAGAACATTGCTTGCCGGAACGTCGGAGACGCCGAGGAAAGTCGGCAACACGCCATCGATGATCCAGGGTTGGCGTCCATATTCGGCGACGATCCACCCGAGTTCTGCCGCGACCCAGGGTAGGGGCAGGCTCAGCAAGGCAGCGCGGAGGAACCACTTGCGGTCGAGACGCCGCCAGCTCGACAGGTAGAAGGCGAGCGCGAAGAGCGCGATGAAGTAGAAGCCGAGGCCCACCATGAACCGGAAGCCCCAGAAGAGGACGCCGACATTGGGGATCGTCGACATGGCGGCTTCGTGGATTTCGGCGTCGGTCGCGTTTTCGATGTCCGGGCGGATACCTTTCAGCAACAGCGCATAACCGAGATCTCGTGTCGCGGGTTCGACCTCATGGGGCAGGGTGGCGCCAGCCTTGCCCTGTACCTTGGCCAATGCGCGATAGGCGACAAGCCCGTTGCGGATGCGGCCTTCCGCCTGGGTCACCAGATCCTTGATGCCTTCGACGGGCAGGTTGAGCGAGCGCGTCGCTATGAGGCCGAGGGCCCAGGGAATTTGAACGGCATAATGTGTCGTCTGCGCTTTGCTGTCGGGGATGCCGATAAGCGTGAAGGGTGCGGGCGCCGGTTCGGTCTCCCACATGGATTCGATTGCGGCGATCTTCATCTTCTGGTCCTGGCCGGCGGTGTATCCGCTCTCATCGCCGAGAACCACGACGGAGAGAGCGGAGGCCAGGCCGAAGCTCGCAGCGACCGTGATGGAACGGCGCGCAATTTCGGTGTGCCGCCCGCGGAGCAGGTAATAGGCGCCGATGGACAGCATGAACATGGCGCCGGTGACATAGCCCGCGCTCACAGTGTGGACAAATTTTGCCTGCGCGACCGGATTGAAGAGCACGTCGAAGAAGGAGCTCACTTCCATCCGCATTGTCTGCGGATTGAATGTCGTCCCGACCGGATTTTGCATCCAGGCATTGGCAACGAGAATCCACAAGGCCGAGAGATTGCTGCCGATCGCGACCAGCCAGGTTACGACCATATGGGCGCGCTTGCTCATGCGATCCCAGCCGAAGAAGAAGAGGCCGACGAAAGTGCCTTCGAGGAAAAAGGCCATGAGGCCTTCGATCGCAAGCGGCACGCCGAACACATCGCCGACATAGTGCGAGTAATAGGCCCAGTTCGTGCCGAACTGGAACTCCATGGTGATGCCGGTGGCGACGCCCATGGCGAAATTGATGCCGAACAACGTGCCCCAGAACTTCACCATGTCACGCCAGATGGTGCGTCCCGTCATGACATAGACGGTTTCCATGATGGCGAGCAGTATGGAAAGACCGAGAGTGAGCGGCACAAAGAGGAAGTGATAGAGCGCCGTCAGCGCGAACTGGAGCCGCGACAGGGTTACGATATCTATTTCGTGCATCTTATCCTCCAGGACGCGTCAGCGGATCGGCTGGGCTGGTGGTGTGGGGCCCGAAGACAGCAGCATGCACGCCGTCCGGCGTCACGTCGACGCGATGCGAGGGGCCGAAAAAGAATGTGTAGAGAAAAAACAGCGCAACGAGCTTGAACGCCAACACCAGTCCGATCTCGCGGACGAGTGGATGCGGTCGCGTTGCGACATTTGCTCGGAGGCTGTTCAGGGCCATGGGCTCTCCGTCTTTCGCCCTTGGGCGATCCGGGATGCGTCGGAGGTTACTGCCTATCGCGCCCATAGTCATGTGCTGATTGTGCCTGAGCGGAACTGTCGCACAAGGAGCTTGGGAGAATTTACGATGGAAGGATTTCATTTTGGTCACATCCGAAGTGACCGCCCGTCTCATGCCGGAAGATGTTCCTGCATCCAGTTGCGTAACATCGCCGCGTTCATGGCGCCGCTGTGCCGGGCAATTTCGCGTCCGCCGCGGAACAGGATCAATGTCGGAATGGCGCGGATCTGAAATTTCGTGGCGAGTTCCGGCTCGGCCTCAGTGTCGAGTTTGCCGAGGCGAATGCGAGGCTCGAATTCGGCTGCGGCAGCCTCGAAGACGGGCGCCATGGCGCGACACGGCCCGCACCACGCAGCCCAGCAATCGACGAGCAGGGGAAGGTCCTGCGCATTGGCGTGTCGCGAGAAGTTCCCGGCGGTGATCGTAATCGGGTGGCCGTCGAATAGCGCGGCTCCGCATTTGCCGCATGTCGGGTGGTCCTCACGCCGCGTTTCGGGGAGGCGATTGATGGCGCCACATCTCGGGCAGGGAATGTGAATGCTTTCAGGCATGCCGATCCTCCTGGCTCTCAGTGTTCAAAGTCCTTGTGATCGTCCCTGAGCACCACATAAACCGCCGGAATGACAAGCAGGGTCAATGCCGTCGATGATGCGAGGCCGAAGACGAGCGAGATGGCAAGGCCCTGGAAAATCGGATCGGCGATGATGAAGACCGCGCCGATGATGGCCGCCGCCGCCGTGAGCACGATTGGCTTGAAGCGGATCGCGCCTGCCTCGAGCAGCGCGTCGCGCAACACGGCGCCCTCGGCGCGCCGATGGCGGATGAAATCGACCAGCAGGATCGAGTTGCGCACGATGATGCCGGCAAGCGCGATGAAGCCGATCATTGATGTGGCGGTGAAGGGCGCGCTGAAGAGCCAATGCCCGAGCACGATGCCGATAAGCGTCAATGGCACCGGGATCAGAATGACGAGCGGCAGCTTGAACGACCCGAACTGCGCCACGACGAGCAGATAGATGCCGAGGATCGCGACACCGAAGGCCGCCCCCATGTCGCGGAAGGTCACATAGGTGACTTCCCATTCGCCGTCCCAGAGCAGCGTCACATGGCTCTCGTCGGCGGGCTGGCCGTGATAGCCGATGACAGGAGGGCCATCCTTGCCCCAATCCATTTTCTTGATCGCGTTTTCGACAGCGAACATGCCGTAGATCGGCGCTTCGAAACGGCCCGCGACTTCGGCCAGCACCATCTCGGCGGCATGGCCGTCGCGCCGGTAAACTGAATAGGAGCCGGGCTCCGACTTTACGCTCACGACATCGCCGAGTTCGACGTTCCGTCCCTCGCGCGTTGTGCCGCCAGCCGGTATCGGCGTGGTCAGCAGACGTTCGCCCATCGATTGTGCGCTGCGTGGCAGCTTCACGACGATGTCGTAAGGCTTTGCGCCATGACCGCGCTGCGAGAACCCGATCTCGGCTCCGCCGATGATCGTCGCAATGGTGTCATAGACGGCCTGCTGCTCGACGCCGTGAAACTCCAGATTGTCCTGATCGATGATGAACCGCAGGCGTTCGGCCGGCTTGTAGAAGGTGTCATCCACGTCATGAATGAAATCGACCGAGCGGAAGGCCTCCTCGACCTTGCGGGCGGCGGCACGACGCGTCTTCTGGTCGGGACCGTAAATCTCCGCGAGCAGCGTTGCCAGAACGGGCGGCCCCGGCGGCACCTCGACGACGCGCAGTACCGCGCCCTCAGGCCAGGCGATCGTCGCCAGTTCCTTGCGCACGGCCACGGCGAGTTCGTGGCTTGAGCGGGAGCGCTCGCCCTTTGCCACGAAATTGACCTGCAGGTCGCCCTGCTGCGGTCCACTCCTGAGATAATAGTGGCGGACGAGGCCGTTGAAATTGAAGGGGGCCGATGTGCCCGCATAGAGCTGGATCGAGGTAAGCTCCGGCATGGTCTTGAGCTTGTCGGCGGCCGCGAAGAGGAAGCGCTGCGTGTCCTCGAGCGTGGTTCCCTGCGGCATGTCGAGCACGACCTGAAGCTCGGACTTGTTATCGAAGGGCAGCAGCTTTACCGCGACGTCGCGGGTGACGAAGAGCAGGCATACCGCGAATGTCGCGACGCCGACGCCGATCAGAAGCCTCTTCGAATTTCGTCTGCCGGTGAGGAGGGGGCGGGCAATGCGAACATAGAGCCGCGCCAGCGCGCCGGCATCCTCGTGTCCACCCTGATGCGACAGGGCGCCTTCGCCTTCAAAGCGGTGCCTTGCGATGTGGAAGAGAAGCCATGGCGTGATGATGACGGCGACGAAGAAGGAGAAGATCATCGCCATCGACGCGTTCGCCGGAATGGGGCTCATATAGGGCCCCATCATGCCACTCACGAACATCATCGGGAGCAGGGCGACGATGATGGTGAGGGTCGCCACGATTGTCGGATTTCCGACCTCGGCCACGGCCTCGACGGCGCTTTCTATGAGGCCCTTCTCGCCGCGCATGTGCCAGTGCCGGATGATGTTCTCGACAATGACGATGGCGTCGTCGACGAGAATGCCGATCGAGAAGATGAGCGCGAAGAGGCTGACACGATTGATCGTGTAGCCCATGAGCCATGAGGCGAAAAGCGTGAGCAAGATCGTCGTTGGAATGACCACGAGCACGACCAGGCCTTCGCGCCAGCCAATCGCCCAGGTGATGAGCGCGACGATGGAGACGGTTGCGAGGCCGAGGTGGAATAGCAGCTCATCCGCTTTTTCCGTCGCGGTCGCGCCGTAGTTGCGCGTCACCGCGACTTCGACATCATTGGGCAGCAACCGGCCCTTGATCGTTTCGAGGCGAGAAAGCAGGTCGGATGCGACCACAACTGCGTTGGCGCCTTTGCGCTTGGCAAAAGCAATGGTGACGGCGGGAAGGCGTCGCAGGTCTCCCTTTTCGGTCTTGGCCAGATTCCAGGCGCGCGAATCCGTTTCCGCCGCGCCGACGACGACATCGGCAACATCCTTCACATAGACGGGGCGCCCGTCGCGCGAGGTCAGAAGGAGAAGGCCGATATCCGGCACGCCTTGCAATGTTTGGCCTGCGACGACGGTCGAACTGCGGTTCTCGCCCATCACGCGCCCGACGACGAGTGATCGGTTGGCGTTCTGAAGCTTGTCGACGAGCTGGTTCAGAGTGATGCCGTAAAGCGCGAGGCGTTCCGGGTCAGGCTCGACACGGATCTGGTTCGGACTGCCGCCGATGAGATAGGTGATACCGACATTGTCGACCTTCATCAGCTCATGCTGAAGCTCCTGCGCGATCTGGCGCAGGCCGTTGTCGTTCCAGCGGCCAGCGGCCTCGGGTTTCGGCGTCAGGGTCAGCGCCAGGATTGCGACGTCATTGATGCCGTGGCCGATGATCAGCGGTTCGGGAATGCCGTAGGGAAGGTCAGCGATATTGGAGCGGATTTTCTCATGGACGCGCAGCAGCGCCGTGTCCTGATCCGTACCGACGAGGAAGCGCGCCGTCACCAGAACCTGATCGTCCTGTGTCGTCGAATAGGTATGTTCGACGCCGTCGATGCCCTTGACGATGTCCTCGAGCGGCTTGGTAATGAGTTCGACCGCCTCGTCGGCCTTGTAACCCTTGGTACTGACGATGATGTCGACCATGGGGACGCTGATTTGCGGCTCCTCCTCGCGCGGCAGCGCGATGAGCGCAATCATGCCGACGATCAGCGAGCCGATCAGGAACAGCGGTGTGAGCGGGGAGGTTATGAAGGCGCGAGTGAGGGCGCCGGAAAGTCCGATCTTCACGGCATCACCACAACGTCGCCATCATGCAGGCCTGAAAGAATTTCGATGCCGCCGGTCACCGGCTCGCCGACCTGAACAACGACCTCCACGCCGCTCTTGAGCTTTGCATAGCTGACCCCGAAACGGCGGTAGATGAAGGATTCAGGCAGCACAAGCGCTTCGCGCTTGCCGGTTGCGACGAATACGCGCGTCCGCTCTCCGACGAAATAATCGCCAAGACCGGCTACCGCGACATCCGCAATGACGCGGCCCTGGTCGATATGTGGATAGACAAGGACGACCTTGCCGGGACGGATCGCCGAATTGTCGGTCTCGCGCATGCCTCGGGCGCCGACGAGAATTTCATCGCCTGCTTTCAGGAAGCGAGCGTGCCGCTCCGGCAATTCCAGGCGAAGGATATAGTCGTCCGTCGCCATGGTAGCGACCGTGTCGCCGCCCATCACGACGCTGCCCTCGGCCACGGGGACGGTCAGGATACGGCCCGCGCCCGGCGCGAGCACGGCCCCCTCGATCGACTGCTGTTCGATGACCTGACGGTCCGACTGAAGGGCCTGAAGCGTGCGCTCGGCGACCTGAAGGCGGGTCTTTGCCTCGTCGAGCTTTGCCTGCGAACCCGCGCCGGTGCGGCGCAGCGTCGTGGCGCGGTCGAAGTCGATCTTGGCCTGGGCGCGCTCTGCCTGCTGCGCCTCGATGCGCGACTGGGTTGCGCGCATCTGCAGCATGAGCTTTTCGTCGCCCACAATGGCGATCTTGTCGCCCGCCTTGACCTTGTCGCCTTCCTTCACATTGACGGCGGTGATGGTGCCGGCGATGCGGGAGCGGGCGAGGAGCTGATGGACAGGCTCAACGGTCGCGACAACGGCCTTTCGATCGTCCACGGATGTCAGATGAACAGTGGCTGTTTCACCCTGCGCCGCAGCGGCACTGGCGTAGCTGAGCGCGAGCGTAAGAACGGAAAGAACTATGCGTCGTGACATACCGACCCCAGCCATGTTGCGTTTGACTCATATATCAGACAATACTAAATTAACAACGACGAATATAAAAGCCTGTATGATTATTTGATCACAGACAGGCCTCCTGAGGATTGAGCCAGATCATATCGCGCCGCCTCGGGTTGGTGCAGAAGTTAAGCCGAAGTGCGGCTTTCAGGGAGATAGCCATGTCAATCGATCGTGCCGTAATAGCCTTTGCGGGATTCATGATTCTCGCCAGCCTCGTATTGAGTCAGATTCACAGCCCTTACTGGCTCTGGTTCACCGCCTTTGTCGGTGCCAATCTGTTGCAGTCTTCGTTCACGGGCTTTTGCCCCGCTGCGATGATTTTCCGCAAGCTGGGCCTCAAGTCCGGAAACGCTTTCTGACGTCCAGGCGCCCTTCAGGCGAGGAACGGATTGCGCTGCGAGGTCTATGGCAACGGCGGTAGCCCGCCTTGGGAGGAGTAGGTATGGGAAAGAAAGTTGTCGTGCTGGGTGCTGGTTTGGGCGGCACCACCGTGGCATACGAATTGAAGGCGACACTTGGCGCCGGAGCCGAGATCACCGTCGTTTCCAATACGGAGTGGTTCCACTTCGTGCCGTCAAATCCGTGGGTCGCGCTTAAATGGCGTGAGCCCAAGGACATCAAGATTCATCTTCCTGACGTTCTGTCCAAGCTTGGCATCGGCTTTTCGGCTGCGGGCGCCGCGCGCGTCCTGCCGTCGGAGAATGCGCTCCTGCTCGGCGATGGAACGCGGATGGAATATGACTACCTCGTCGTTGCGACGGGACCGGCGCTCGCCTTCGATGAAATCGAGGGATTTGGCCCGGAGCACAACAGCGGCTCCATCTGCCATGTCGACCACGCAACGGCTCTGGCGGAAAAGTGGGAGCGGTTCTGCGCCGATCCCGGCCCGATGGTCGTAGGCGCGGTGCAGGGGGCTTCCTGCTTCGGTCCGGCCTATGAATTCGCGTTCCTCGCCAATGCCGATCTCCGCAAGCGGAAGATCAGGAACCGTGTGCCGATCACCTTCATCACCTCCGAGCCCTATATCGGTCATCTGGGCCTTGGCGGCGTCGGCGACACCAAGAGCCTGATGGAATCGGCCTTGCGTGACCGCGACATCAAGTGGATCACCAACGCCAAGGTCGATCGCGTTGGCCCCGACAAGGTCTATGTCAGCGAGATGACGGAGGAGGGGACGCTCAAGAAGGTTCACGAGATTCCGTCGCGCCTTAACATGATGATTCCCGCGTTCAAGGGCGTTTCGTGTTTCTTCGGCGAAGACGGGAAGCCGATTGAAGGGCTGGTCAATCCGCGCGGCTTCGTGCTGATCGACAAGCAGCAGCGCAATCCGAAATATTCCAACGTCTATGCGGTTGGCGTTTGCGTGGCGATTCCGCCATTCGAGCAGACGCCCGTGCCGGTCGGTGTGCCCAAGACTGGCTATATGATCGAGTCCATGGCCACCGCAGTCGCTCATAACATTCGCGACGTCATGGCGGGCAAGGAGCCGCAGGAAGAGGCGACATGGAACGCGGTCTGCCTCGCCGATTTCGGTGACGACGGCGTGGCATTTGTCGCCGTGCCCCAGATTCCGCCCCGCAACGTGAACTGGTCGGGGCAGGGCTACTGGGTCCATCTCGCGAAGGTAGCCTTTGAGAAATATTTCATGCACAAGGTTCGTAGCGGGATGAGCGAGCCCGGCTATGAGCGTATCGTGATGAACCTTCTCGGGATCAACAAGCTGCGCTCGAAGTGAGGTCGCGCCAGGCTTCAGGCGCGAGATCAACGAAACGCTTGTAGAGATGGTGGCGATGAGAGAGCGCAGCGTAACGGTTTCCGAGAGTGGTAACGGTCCCTATGGCGAGTTCATCACAGCCGGGCATCATGTTCTTGGCGCCGATGAGCGAGAGACGGTCGGCGGGCAGGACACCGGCCCGGACCCTTACGAGATACTCCTTTCGGCCTTGGGCGCCTGCACGGCCATGACGCTGCGCATGTATGCAGCACGGCATCAATGGCCGGTGGAGCATATCGAAGTCCGCCTCCGTTACGTCAGGCGCGCGGTCGGCGCGGATGGACCGCACGACCGGTTCGAGCGCGTCATCGAGATCAAGGGCGAATTCAGCGACGAGCAGCGCGCGCGTCTGCTGGAAATCGCCGACCGATGCCCGGTGAGTCAGACGCTCCAACGGTCCTCCGAGATCGCTACGTCCCTGGCGGAATAAGGTCAGGACGACGAGGTGCGGCAACGCTCGGGAAGCATCAGATATTCGCGGCGGTGGATGGCATGTCGCGCGCGCTGAGAATCCCTTCAATGGCGATAGCGAAGAGAAACAGCGCGGTTCCGAAAAGGAGCAGGGCGCCGACGGCGTGGTAGACTGCGACGCCAATGACGCCGCCGACCAGAAACGACAACACGGTCTGCAGATGCAGGCGCAGTTTGGATTTATAGGGCGAGGGGTCGACACTGGGTTCGCGTCTCAGCGCAATGTCGAGCAACATTGCCAGCTCGATGCCAATGTCGGTTGTCATGCCGGAGACATGCGTCGTCCGAACGCGTGTATCCGAGATGCGGGTGACGAGCGCGTTCTGCAGGCCCATCAGGAAGCTGAGCCCCAGGATCAATGCAGGGCCTCGCTGGGCGGCGGGGAGCCAGAGGTCTGCACAGCCAAGCAATGTCAAAAGAACAGCCTCAGCGAGGATGCTGAAGGCGTAGATGCTGTGCATTCTGCGCCGGCGGCCGGCATTGATGAGCAAGGTCGAGACGAGCGCACCGAAAACAAAGATCAGAATGATCGCGAGAAAGAAGGTGCCGGTCGTAAAGCTGCCGAGCGCGATGTGGTCGGAGAGCGCTGAGACATTTCCCGTCATGTTGGCGGAGAAGAATCCCACGGCATGAAACGCGGCCGCGTTGAGGGCGCCAGCGACGCCTGCGAGGAGGCAACCAAGACGGAGGTCGACATGATCGTCGCGATCCGGACCTTGTCGTATAAGCATGATCAGAAACCCTTACGCCACCCGATTACAGCACTCACAGGGGCGCCAGCCGAGGTCGTCGCCCGCATTCCAGAGCCGCGGTGCGAACACAAGCATCCGGCTGGTCAAGGCCGCCTTTTACATGGCCACCGATGGTCATCGCAAGGTGGGCATACGACTTTGTTTGAACCGGAAGAGGCAAGCTGGGTCGGAGGCCGGAATACCCGGATTTTCCACCACAAGACGATTGGTGCATTTATCCGATAATATATATTATGGAGATTATGTTGTGTTTCACGGGTGTATAGTGAAACACGCATGACGCGTCCAGATCGGACGGACCCCTGTGGCGCCGCCCCGCTGGGTTCATGACCAATTCCCTTTCACGATCTAACAGCGGATCGGGATGATTGGTGGCCATAAGGAAAATCGGCGGTGCCGGCGCTCGCTCGGTCTTATCACCCAGACCAACATGCGAACCCGCCGCCCTCATCGACGCGAACGGCACACCGTTGATCCAGATCAAGAACATCCGTGTAGAGATTGTCGCAAGCGGTAGGTAAACGTCGCAATACGCCCCGCTTCCGGTAAGCGGTGTGTGCGGGCGTTGATCCGATGAGCGCGAGATGTTGTGTCAAATAATGGGACTTTGATATTATGCGCTTTGTGCGATCTTCAGAACTCGAATTCCAGCGTCATGCCGTCATAAGCCGGTACGACGCCTTCCGGCAGCTCTGACGCGAGCTTGCGGTAGTCCAGATCGACATGGAGATTGGTGAGCACGCCGCGCGGTGCGTTGGCGCGCGCGATCCACTGCAGCGCCAGGTCAACATGCGCATGCGTCGGATGCGGCGTGTAACGCAGCGCGTCGACGATCCAGCATTCGATGCCGTCAACCAGATCGAAGCTCTCATCCGGCATGCCGACCACGTCGCTCGAATATGCCAGCGGTCCGAAGCGGAATCCGAGCGACCGGATGGCGCCGTGGTCCTGGTCGAATGGAATGGCCTCGATGGTCCCGCCGGCGCCTTCGACGCGGATCGGCCTTCCCATTTCCTCGATCAGATGCGCATTGAGGATTGCCGGATAGCCCGAGCCGTCTTCCTCCAGGAAGCAATAGCGGAAGCGCGTCGTCAGCGTCGAGGTCGTCGGTCCGTCCATCCAGACATTCACGCGGGCATGGCCGTTATGCGCGATCATGCGCAGATCGTCGATCCCGTGGCACTGGTCGGCATGGTCATGGGTGAAAAGTACCCCGTCGATCCAGCTCACATTCGCATCGAGCAACTGTTCGCGCATGTCGGGCGATGTATCGACGAGCACAGTCGTTTTTTCGTGCGGATTGTCGTCCCATTGCTCGATCAGCAACGAGCAGCGGCGGCGGCGATTTCGCGGCTCCGCGGGATCGCAAGCGCCCCAATATCCGCCGATGCGTGGAACGCCGCCGGACGAGCCGGAGCCGAGAATGGTCGCGCGTATTTTCATTTGGCGAACACAGCCTCGCGCGGAACGCGGGAAAAGAGCCGCAGGAAATTCTCGCTCGTCGTATCGGCAAGCGTATCGGCCGAGACGCCCTTCAGTTCCGCGACTTTCGCCGCCGTATGCACGACGAAAGACGGCTCGTTGCGTTTGCCGCGCTTCGGGATCGGCGCGAGATAAGGTGAATCCGTCTCGACCAGCAGCCGCTCCAGCGGTACATGGCGCACCGTTTCCTGCAATTCGGCGGCACTCTTGAATGTCACGATGCCGGACATCGAGATGTAGAAGCCGAGCGCCAGCGCCTCTTCCGCGAGCTTGCGGCTCGACGTGAAGCAATGCAGAAGGCCCGGAAACGCACCCTTCCCCATTTCCTCCGTCAACAGATCGGCGGTGTCGGCGTCCGCATCGCGCGTATGCACGACGAGCGGTAATTGCGTTTCACGCGCCGCGCCGATGTGAGCGCGGAATGCGCGTTTCTGCGCGTCACGCGGCGCATGCTCATAAAAATAATCGAGACCGGTTTCGCCAATGCCGACGACCTTGGGATGCCGCGCAAGCTCGACCAGCCGCGCCGTATCCGTATCGGGTTCGCTCGCCGCTTCATGCGGATGAATGCCGACCGTGCAATAGACGTTCGGGAAGCGCTCGGCGATGGCGACAATGCGGTCGAACTGCGAGATCTTTGTCGAAATCGTCACCATGAGGCCGACGCCTGCGTCGTGCGCGCGCGACACGACCTCATCCACTTCCGACGCGAAGTCCGGAAAGTCGAGATGGCAATGACTGTCGACCAGAACCGCCATGCTCAGTCTTCCGCCGGCTCGTCGACGAGGCGCGGGAAAACGCCTTCGGGCGCAGGCAATTCAACGCCGGCCTTCAGCGGATGCGCCTCAATGGCCTCGAACGTGCGGTTCTCCTCCGGCACACCAAGCATATCGAGCAGCCGCGCCATCGAAGCCGGCATGACCGGCTGCAACAGGATCGCGGCGTGGCGTACCGTTTCGATCGTCACGTAAAGCACCGTCGCCATGCGTGCCGGATCGGTCTTCTTCAGCGCCCATGGTTCCTGGCTTGCGAAGTAACGGTTAGCCGCGCTCACTACCTCGAACACGGATGCGAGATAATGATGAATTTCGAAGCGCTCCATCTGGTCGCGCACCGTCGGAAGAAGGTTCGCCGCCGCGCGGAGAAGTTCCTTGTCCTCGTCGCTCAATTCGCTGCGCGCCGGAACTTTCGCTTCGCAATTTTTCGCGATCATCGAGAGCGAGCGCTGCGCGAGATTGCCGATATCGTTCGCGAGATCGGCATTGACGCGGTTCACCACCGTTTCGTGGCTGTAGCTGCCGTCCTGTCCATAAGGCACTTCGCGGCAGAAGAAATAGCGAATCTGGTCGACGCCATAAGTCTCGACCAGTGTCTGGGGGTCGATCACATTGCCGACCGACTTCGACATTTTCTCGCCGCGGTTATAGAGAAAGCCGTGGCCGAAAACGCGCTTCGGAAGCTCGACGCCTGCTGCCATCAGCATGGCAGGCCAGATCACCGCGTGGAAGCGAACGATATCCTTGCCGATG
Organism: Parvibaculum sedimenti; assembly: GCF_009184905.1. Classification (GTDB taxonomy): domain Bacteria; phylum Pseudomonadota; class Alphaproteobacteria; order Parvibaculales; family Parvibaculaceae; genus Parvibaculum; species Parvibaculum sedimenti. Next base: position 148,303 of record NZ_WESC01000009.1, on the reverse strand, counting down.
ATATGCGCGTCGGCCGGCCAGTATTTTCTGAAGGCCTTGCTTTCGACATCGGGATAGCCGACGCCGGTGATGTAGTTGGTCAGCGCGTCGAACCAGACATACATGACGTGGCTCGGATCGCCCGGCACGTCGATGCCCCAGTCGAGTTTCGTCCGTGCACGGGAGATCGAGAGATCCTTCAGGCCGCGCTTGACGAAGGCGAGGACCTCGTTGCGGCGCGACACCGGCTGGATGAAATCCGGGTGCTTTTCGTAGTGCTCGAGAAGCCTGTCCTGATAGGCGGAGAGGCGGAAGAAATAGGTCTCTTCCTCCATCCACTCGACGGGCGTGCCGGTTGGCGCGAAGAGCTTGCCCTCTTCGTTTTTCGTCAGCTCGTCTTCGCCGTAAAACGCTTCGTCGCGCACCGAGTACCAGCCCGAATAGGCGTCGCGGAAAATGTCCGGCCCCATCGGGCCCTTATTCGCCGCGATGGTCTTCCACAGGTGCTGGCAGGACCGCACATGACGGTCCTCGATCGTGCGAATGAAGTCGTCATTCGAGGCGTTGAGGAATGCCGCCATGGCCTTGAATTTCGGCGCCATCTCGTCGGCGAGTTCCTGGGCGGTGATGCCGCGTGCCCTCGCCGTCTGCACCATCTTCTGGCCGTGGTCGTCCACACCCGTCTGGAAGCGCACGTCGAAGCCGTCGAGCCGCTTGAAGCGCGCGATGACATCGGTCGAGATCATCTCATAGGCATGGCCGATATGCGGCGCGCCGTTGGGATAGGAAATCGCAGTCGTTATGTAAAAGGCTTTTCGAGCCGTCATCTTGGGCGAACCTGTCGAGAATGGCGCCTTGAGGGGCGCGGAGCATCACGCTCCAATGCGCTCGCCGGCGACGCTTTCCAGCATCGAAAAAGCGTTCAGGATCACGAGCTTGCGATCCGTATTGAGCGCTTCCGCCCGGGCGACCGATTGGTTGATCTTTTCCCATACCTCGACCCAGCGATCAAGGCCGGTGCCGCCAGCGAGCCGCGCCATGGCTGCCCCCTCGCCCGCCACGATGTCGCCCGTAGCGTCTGCTCCGGCGCCCGTCCGCACCAGTCTTTGCAGCCAGTCGGACAGGAGGTCGGTGAAGGTTTCATAGGCTTCGTCCGCGCCTCGGCGGCCCACCTTGTCGGCAAGGGCATGGATGCCTTTGACGTTGAGGCGGGGCAGCGGCATGAGCAGCGCCACGAGCTCGCGGTAGAGATCGAGCCCGCCGCCGGCCGCAATGGTGAGCGCGCGCCCGGCGCTGCCTTCGGCCAGGCGGCCTATGGCGACGCGCTCTTCCGCATTGGCCCTGGTCTCGTTCGCGGCCAGCACGTCGGCAATATGCGGCGCGTCGAGCGGCTTCAGCGTCAGCACGCGGCAGCGCGAGCGGATCGTCGGCAACAGGCGCCCTGGCTGATGGCTGACGAGGATGAAGAGGCCCCGCGCCGGCGGCTCTTCAAGGATTTTCAGCAACGCATTTTCCGCGTTGACGTTCATGTCGTCGGCAGCATCGACTATGGCGACGCGCCAGCCGCCCGCGCCCGCGCTCATGCCGAAGAAGTTCGACGTGCGCCGCACTTCCTCCACCGGGATGACCGTTTTCAGACGCTTGGCCTTGTCGTCATAGGGGCGGCGGATGACGAGAAGATTGGGATGGCTCTGCGCCGCGATCTGGCGGAACACAGCGTCGTCTCCGGGAACGGAGAGATCATGCGCCCGCGCGGCCCTGGCCACCTCGGGCTCGCCGTAGCGCAGCAGGAAGCGCGCAATGCGATAGGCGAGCGTTGCCTTGCCGATGCCCTTGGGGCCCGTCAGCAGCCAGGCGTGGTGCATGCGCCCGCCCATGAAGGCGTCGAAGACGGCGCGTTCGGCTTCGTCCTGGCCGATCAGCGTCGAGACCTCGCGCGGATGCGGAAAGTCGCCAAGCCGGTCGCTTTCGGGAATATCGCTCATGCACCTGTCGTATCACAGGGCGGGTGGCCGCCTCAACGAGGCTGGCTTCAAGCTCGCATCAGCGGCGAACATTCTCGCTGAGCTGCGTGGCATAGGGCTCAAGTTCGACCTGCTTGCTGCCATCCAGATTTGTCTGCACCACAATGTTCTGCAGCGGGTTTACCCGCTTGTTGTCCACAATCACCTCGTAATAGAGATGGTTGCCGGTGGCGAGGCCTGAAGCGCCGATATAGGCAATCACCTGCCCCTTGCGGACATGGGCGCCGGGCTTCAATCCGGCAGCGAATCTTGAAAGATGGGCATAGGCGGTTGCGAGGTGCTCATTATGGGTGAGCTTGATGTAGCGGCCGTAATTGCCGCGCCAGCCGATGGTCTGCACCTCGCCGTCGTCGGTCGCATAGACCGGTGTGCCCTTGGGGGCGGCGTAGTCGACACCCTTGTGGAACTTGCGCACGCCAAGCACCGGATGAATGCGCCAGCCCCAGGGTGACGTCATGCGGCCCGTGCGCACGGGCGAACCGAGGGTCAGCGCCGCCGCGGCGACCGGCCAGCTTTCCGTCGACACGGCCACGGCCTTCTCGATCGCCGGGTTCTCCGCAGCAGGCGCCTTGCCCTGCATGCTGAAGGCGCCGTCAGCGCCGGAAACGATGGCGACTTCCTGCGCCTTGCCCGCGTGGAGGCGCAGAGCGACGAGATTGCGCTTCGAGGGTTCGCTGCCGCGCATCGCCACATCGACCTTGTCGCCGGCCTTGAGCTTCGAGACATCGAAATGGGCGCCCAGCGCCTTGAGTGCAGCATCGCGCTGCGCCTTGTCGACGCCTTCGCGGGTCAGAACCTTGGCGAGCGTGTCGCCCTTCATGAATTTGACGGTGCGGCTCGCCACCATGTCGTGGCGCATCGCGGCGCCCTTCAGGATGGCGGCGTCGATAGCGGCGTCAATGTCGCCGCGCATGCCGGCCGGCAGATCGGAGGAAGGAATGCTCAGTGTGCCGAGCGTATTGGCCTGAGCCGGAAGCGAATTGAAGAGGAGGAAGGAGGAAGCGAGCGAGGCGCTGATGAACGGCAACAGATTTTGTTTGTTTCTCTGTCGCTGTTTCATGCGTCGGCTTCCCTTGTTTACTGCCCCCCGCCGCGAGCCGGAGCGCTACCAGAGAAGCTTCTATAGTCGAACCTTCGGTGATGGGTCAAACAGGAATTTACCATACGGATCAATGAACTATGTGGCCAATCGCGATGTCACACTGTGCCAAATTTGCCGCGCCACATCTTCCTCGCTTTGTGACGCATCGATGACGACACATCGCTCCGGCTGCGCTTTCGCGATGGCAAGAAAGGCATCACGCAGCGTTTGATGGAACACTTGTTCCATTCGCTCATAGCGATCCTCGCCAGAGTTATCCACACCTGCGCGGCTATGTGCACGCGCGAGGCCCGTCTCCACCGGCAGGTCGAGGATGATTGTCAGCGCGGGCATATCCGCGCCAATGACGAGCGCGGACAAGGCTTTCACCGTCTCCTCGCCCACGCCCTGAGCCCCGCCCTGATAGGCGAAGGTGGAGTCCACGAAACGATCCGAGACAACCCAGGCCCCACGCGCCAGCGCCGGGCGGATCGTATGCGCGAGATGGTCTTCGCGCGCCGCGAAGTGCAACAGCGTCTCCGCAAGCGGTGTCCAGCGGCCCGTATCGCCGGTGACGAGCAGGTGCCGGATGGCCTCTGCCCCCGGCGCGCCACCCGGCTCGCGCGTCAGCACGACCTCATGGCCAAGAGCCTCCAGCCGCGTTCGGAGGGCGCGCGCCTGCGTCGACTTGCCGGCGCCCTCGCCCCCTTCCAGTGTGATGAAGCGCGGCTGGGTCACTGCTCTCAAGCGCCGAAGATCATGTGCTTGAGCGCATTCATCGCGCGGCCGAATATGCCCAGCCTGTCGACATTGGCGCCAGCGAGCAGAGGAATTTCCTGCACGGGCTTGTCGGGCACTTCGATGCGAAGGGTGCCAAGCTGCTGGCCTGCGGCGATGGGGGCCTTCACGGGCGAGGAATAGTTCACCGACACCTTCATGCCCTTGCGCTGATCGGGCGTCATGATGAGCGAAACATCGTTGCCCGCCACGAGCGGCACTTGCGAATAGGTGCCCTGCCAGACCGGCGCGTTTTCCACCGCCGCGCCCTTGGCGAAGATCTGGTACTTCTTGAACGAGCGGAAGCCCCAGTCGAGCACGCGCACGCTTTCCTCGGCCCGGGCCTTGTTCGTCGGCATACCGTTGAGGACGAGGATGAGGCGTTCATCACCGCGCTTGGCAGAAACCACAAGGCCAAAGCCCGATGCTTCGGTGTGGCCGGTCTTCAAGCCGTCGACAGTCGGATCGAGATACAGCGCCGGATTGCGGTTCTCCTGGTGGATGCCGTTCCAGGTGAACTCCTTCTCGCTGAAGTAATGATAATATTCCGGGAAGTCATAGATGATGTGACGAGCGAGCCGCGCGAGATCGTGCGCCGTCATCATCTGGTTCGGATCTGGCCAGCCGGTGGAGTTCGCGAAGGTTGAATCCGTCAGGCCAAGTTCCTTCGCGCGCTCCGTCATCGCGGCGGCGAATTCCGGTTCCGAGCCCTTCAATGCCTCCGCGACCGTGATGCAGCCGTCATTGGCAGACTGAACGATGATACCCTGGATCAGCACCTCGACCGGAATGCGCGAGCCGACCTGCGCAAACATGGTCGACGAACCCGACGTCGTGCCGCCTGCGCGCCAGGCGTGCTCGCTGACGGGGAATTCGTCGGTGAGCTTCACCGTGCCTGACTTCAATGCGTCGAAGAGCATCGACAGCGTCATGAGCTTGCTCATGCTCGCCGGATGCATGCGGACGTCGCCATCCTTTTCCCACAGCACCGCGCCCGTCGCCGCGTCCATCAGCACCGCATATTGCGCCGTCGTGTCGAAGGCGAGCGCGGGCCGCGCGGCAAGGATCGCCACAAGGGCGATGGCGGCAAGCGCCATGCGGTGGAGGATCGGCTTCATTCGCTTCATATCGGATATTCCCTTTCGGTGGCATTGGCGAGGTCGGACATTATCGTCTCAGTCGACGATGATGCGCGCCCCTGCGTGGCCCTTCTGAATGACGTTCTGCAGCGATGCGTCGGCGGCGGACACATTGGGCAGCGGCCCGACGCGCACACGATAATATTGCGCCCCTTCGACCTGCACCGGCTTCACCTGCACGTTGTTGAAGCCTTGCGCCAGCAACTGCTGATGCACGGACTCGGCATTGGCGAAGCTGCGGAAAGAACCAGCCTGCACGAAGATGTTCGTGCCAGCGGTCACGGGCAGATGCTCAACGGCGGCGGGCGTCGGCGGCAGCACATTGGCGCTGGCGACTTGCGTATCGTCGGAAACGGGTTGCATCCCCGCGGCCGGTCTCGGCGCGGAAAGCGTCGAGGATGAGACGGAAGCGGGCTTTGAGGAAACTGGCGTCGCGGGAGCGACGTTCACCCCACTGACCGGCGCGAGCTCGACTGCGGTGACCGAGGATTTCGGCACAACCGCAACCTGCTTCTCGCTCTCGTCCATAGCGGGCTTCGGCGCGATGAAGGTTTCCTGCCCGGTGGCGGAAGCGACCTGAGTCTTCATCGTGCCGGGAATGCCCGGCAGCGGAGCGCGGCCGACATACTGTACACGGACCTTTGCCGTACCCTTGCGGTCGTAGCCCAAAAGCTCGGCGGCCTTGCGGGAGAGGTCGATCTCGCGGCCATTGACGAAGGGGCCGCGATCATTGACCCGGACGACCACCGAGCGGCCATTCTCGAGATTGGTGACGCGAACAAGCACCGGCATGGGCAGGGTCGGATGCGCGGCGGTCAGCGCTTCCTGATCGAAGACCTCGCCATTCGCAGTCAGCTTGCCGTGAAACTGCGGGCCGTACCATGAGCCAATGCCCGTGGAGTCATAATTCTCGTCTTCATGCGGGTAGTACCAGACGCCGGCGACCTGATAGGGCTTGCCGATCTTGTAGCTGCCGCCCTCGCCCGTCGGAACGTGGTCCGTGCTGCTGCTTGTGCCGCAGGCGGCAAGCATCAGCGCCATCGCCGTTATCGCCGCCCAGCCGAATGGAAACGCCCGTGACCTGATCGGCGCGGGCCAGACCATAGCAGACGACATCGAACGGCTCATTCGGATACCCCTGGTTCCGCGCGGAACTGCGCCTCCGGACAACCCTGCCTGCCATCCGGACCGGCGACTCACGCGCGCGAACATCAAGATGCTTATAATCAGCCGCAGGTGGAGCGGCAAGAAGCGCCGTTCGTTCCTTTCATCCCCTCGCATGCCTTTCCTTTCTGCCTGAGCCGCGTTAACGATTGACGACAATAGCCGCCTGTCGCGGACCGGGGACAAGTATGACGACGAATACTGCCGAGCGACCCGCCGAGGTTCTGGAAAATAGCGCGAACCAGTCGCTTACCCAGGGGCTCGTCCGCCTGATCCGCTCGAAGGCTGTTGGCCCCGGCGATCTCGACGCGGCGGCGCTTTTCACGCTGGATGCGGTCGCGAACATCCTCGCGGGCCGCAACTCCGTCCCCGGTCGCGCGCTGCTCGCCTGGTCGGCGGAGAAGATGCGCAGCAATGCCGAGCCCGATCCAGAACACCTCGCCTTTCTGATGGGCGGCCTTTGCCACATTCTGGAAACAGACGACCTTCACCGCGGCTCCGTGGTGCATCCGGGCTGCGTGGTGGTTCCCGCTGCATGGGCGCTTGCGCAGCATCGTCGGGCGAGTGGACGCGTGCTGCTCGAATCCATCCTGCATGGCTTCGAGGCGACGACCCGCGTCGGCATGGCCGTGGGGCCTGCTCATTACCGCATCTGGCACAACACGGCGACCTGCGGCCCCTATGGCTCGGCCATGGCGGCCGCCGCCCTCCTCGGTCTTTCGGATGCGCAGGCGGTCGATGCTCTGGGCAATGCCGGCAGCCAGTCGGCGGGGCTCTGGCAGTTCCTCGAAACGGGTGCAATGACGAAGCATCTTCATGCGGGCCATGCGGCAGAGGCGGGTCTCAAGGCAGCCGAGCTGGCTGTCTTCGGCTTCACCGGCCCACCGCATATTCTCGAAGGCGAAAAGGGCTTCTTCCGCGCCGCCTGCCCGGATGCCGATCCCTCTGCCGTGCTGCGCGCGCCCGATGCGCCGTGGCAGCTTCGGCTCACCTCGATCAAGCCCTGGCCGTCCTGCCGCCACACGCATCCGGCCATTGATGCCGCCGAGGAACTGCGCGTAAAGATCGCGGGGCGCAAAATCGAAGCAGTCGAGGTCGACGCCTATCAGGCCGCGCTCGATGTCTGCAATCGCCCGGTGGTCAACAGCGACTACGAGGCGAAGTTCTCGCTCCAGCATGCGGTCGCGGCGGCGCTGACGCGCCATCCCGTCGATTTCGAAGCCTTCGGTCCCGCCGCCCGCAGCGAATGCGCGGCGCTGGCGCTGAAGGTTTCTGTCGCCGCCCGCGAGCCCTATCTCTCGGCCTATCCCACCTCCTGGGGTTCTGCCGTGCGCGTTCGCCTTGCCGATGGAACGAAGCTCGAAATTGCCCGAACCAACGCCAAGGGCGATCCTGAAGCGCCGCTCTCGCATGCGGACATGGTGGCGAAGGCCCGCATGCTGCTCGCGCATGGCGGCGTTGCCGACGCAGACCGCATCATTGACGGGGTTCTTGGCCTTGCCTCAGGCGGAAGCCTCCCTGACCTCGGCGTGATCTGAAGATCAGCTCATTGCCTTTTGCAGCAGTGGGTCGATCAGCGGCTTGTGGTCGAGATAGGCCTGCCCGCCAACGCCGATGAGGAAGGGCAGCCAGATCCAGGCCGTCCGCCAGACCAGGCTGCGCTTTGCCGTGGGCTTCTCGCTCACGGGCTCCGCCACCTTCGCTTCGACGGGAGCTGCCTCGACCACGGGCGCGGCGACGGCGGGTGCCTCAATGGGTTCAGGCGTCGCCGGGGCGACGGCCTCAGCCGCCAGAAGCTCCCGCGAGATTCTCCGCTCCTGAAGGAACAGATGGATCATGTAGAGAAGGAGTACCCCGAGGATTCCCAAAGGAATCCAGGTCGATGTGAGATCCACTGCCGACACGCTTAATCCCCCCAATATCGCGCGTGGCTTTCCGGTTCCTCCCGGGCCACTTTGTTTTGTGCCATTCTGGCTCAGAGGACCCCTGGTGCAAAAGGGTTTCTAAAGGCCACAACAAAACTATGGTTTATGGGCAGGACGAATGACTTGCTCCTCGCGACCAGACGGAGCTAGAAAGCGCCCGTGTCCCGAACGTCTTCATCCATGTCAGAAGCGCCGAACCCGAGACGGTTTCTCGTCCCGTTGATCGTTGCTTGCGCGCTGTTCATGGAAAATCTGGACTCGACGGTCATCGCGACCTCGCTTCCGGCCATCGCGCGTTCCTTCGGCGAAGATCCGCTGCGCCTCAACCTCGCGATCACCTCCTATCTGCTCAGCCTCGGCATCTTCATTCCGCTATCGGGCTGGATGGCGGACCGCTTCGGCGCGCGAACCATTTTCTGTTCGGCGATCGCTGTTTTCACGCTGGGCTCGGTCGGCTGCTCGGCCGTCAACGGCCTGCCGGAAATGGTTGCCGCGCGCATCCTTCAGGGCATAGGCGGCGCGATGATGGTGCCGGTCGGGCGCCTCGTCATTCTGCGCACCGTGCCCAAGGCCGATCTCGTCAACGCCATGGCCTGGCTCACCGTGCCCGCCCTGCTCGGCCCCGTGCTTGGGCCTCCGGTCGGCGGCTTCATCTCGACCTTCGGAAGCTGGCGCTGGATTTTTCTCATCAACATTCCCATCGGCATTCTCGGAATTGCGCTGGCCATCACCTTCATCGAGAACACGAAGGAAACGCGCACGGAGCGCTTCGACGCATATGGTTTCGTGATCGTCAGCCTCGGCGTTGCGGCCACCATGTTCGGCTTCGAGAATGTCGGACGCGGCATCCTGCCGACGCCCGTCATCGTTTCCCTTCTCGCAGTGGGCATCGCCCTCCTCGCGCTCTACTATCGCCACACGCGGGTGAGCGCGGCACCGATCATCGACCTGTCATTGCTTCGTGTGCAGACATTCGGCGCGAGCATATTGGGAGGGTTTCTTTTCCGCATGGGTATCGGCGCGCTGCCCTTCCTGACGCCCATGATGTTGCAGCTGGGATTTGGCCTCACGCCCTTCGCGTCGGGCATGATCACCTTCGCGGGCGCCGCAGGAGCGATGACCATGAAGTTCACGGCCGGGCCGATCATCCGCCATTTCGGCTACCGGCCCGTCCTTCTTGCCAACACCTTCATATGTGCCTTCTTCATGGCGCTTTACGGGTTTTTCACGGCGGAGACGCCGCATCTTCTCATCATCGCGATCCTGCTGACCGGCGGCTTCTTCCGCTCGCTCCAGTTCACCAGCCTCAACACGATTGCCTTTGCCGATATCCCCGTGCCGTTGATGAGCCGCGCCACGACGCTCTCCGCCGTCGGGCAACAGCTCTCCCTGAGCTTCGGCGTCGGCATCGGCGCGCTTTTGCTTCACATGACGCTTGTGATGAGCGGCAATGCGCATTTGACTGCCGGCGATTTCAGCCCGGCCTTTTTCGTCATCGCGGCGATCAGCCTCGGTTCGCTGATTTTCTTCTGGCCCTTGCCACGCGATGCAGGCGACGCGGTTAGCGGTCGCCCGGCTGTGGAGCCTGCGCGGGCGCAGGAATGAGGCCAGCGCCGCTGTTTTAAACGTCTTGTTTCGTCCGTACGGGACACGCATCATGCGCGCCCGTGGAATCTCAAGGCGCTCCGAATGCTGGTTCTCGTCGTCAACCTCGATCGGCACAAGCTCAGACTTGAGCGGATGAACGCCCAGCTTGCTGCTTGCGGCCTGTCGTTCGAGCGCATGCGGGCGGTCGATGGCGACAACCTGAGCGACGCAGACGCGGCTGCCATTCTTTCGCCGGCGCCGCTCATCAACCTGTCCCGGCCCGAGATAGCCTGTCTTCTCAGCCATCGCGCCGCCTGACAGCGCTTCCTCGCGAGCGATGAAGAGCTTTGTTGCGTGCTGGAAGACGATGTGCGGCTGGCGGAGGATTTCGGCTCCGCCTTGAAGGCCGCGAAGGACTGGGCCTTGCTTCCCTTTGACGTCATCAAGATCGAGACGATGGGCCAGCGAGTCTGGGTCAGCCGGAAAAAGAGGCCCGCCTTTCCGGGCCATGCGCTGTCGCGCCTGCGGTCCTGCCATCAGGGCACGGCAGGCTACATTGTCAGCCGGGAGGGCACCCGGCGGCTCCTCGATCTGACGACGCGCATGGACCGGGCGATTGACGATTTGATGTTCGATGCCGCACTCGGCTCAGGCAGCCTCGACGTTCTCCAGCTCGAACCCGCCCTCTGCATTCAGGAGATGTGGCTGGGCGAGCTGGACGAGACCAGCGAATTCGCAAGCTCGATTGAGCCCCTTCGCCTGTCCCTGCGCGAGCTCCGGCGCAAGCGCAAAGGGCTTGCGAAGCTCACCCGGGAAACCGCGCGGCCCTTCGAGCGCCTTTACCTCCGGCTTAGGCGAGCCAGTCTCGAACATGTGAAAATCGCCTTCGGCAAGGCGTAATCTTGCACCCCGCGAGCGTTTCCCTGTTGAGTCAGCCGTCCGAAGCCGGTAATGGCTTCCTCATGGAAGGGTGGCCGAGTGGTTTAAGGCACCGGTCTTGAAAACCGGCGATGGGCAACCATCCGTGGGTTCGAATCCCACCCCTTCCGCCAGCCCCGCCCATTCCCTTGGGCTTCACGTCTTCGACCGCTCCCGACCAGATGAAGCCATTTGGGCTGGGAGCAACTTACCTCGAAACCCGTCCTACTTTCTGGGTCTCCGGCGGGGGCGCTTCAAGCGAAGAAGGCGTTTAGCAGCGCAAAATCGAGCTGCGCAACCTTGTCGACAGGCGTCAGATATTTCTGCATCTCGGTGAACAAGGCCGGGATATTCTTAAGCTGCTGGTCCGTATAGATCAGCGCATAGACGCCGTGCTTGTCGAAGAACGAGCGGTGCTTTTTCATCTCCTGCTCAAAATTGTCCTTCGCCATCTCGTTGATCTTGGCCTGTGTAAGACCCTTCAGCCCAGCGAGGTAGCCATGCGTCGACCAAGGTGAGAGCTCGAAGCCAACCCTCTCCATCGTGAAGGGGTTGATGATGGTAAAGTCGAGCCGAAAGTCGTGCTTCGCCGCTTTACCGCCATAGCGGAACTCCGGGATCAGAAGTGGCACATGCTCAGGCTCGGGCGAGGCCCGGACGAAGTCGACGTAGAGATTCGCGACCTCCCTTTCGTAAGGGGAACCCGAAGCGCGAACCAGCGTGTTCTTAAAGAACACAAGGTAGGCCTCGATGTCATTGAACATGATGGGGTCGGGGTCGCCATTAACGACCAACCCTGTTTCGATCACATGACCTATGGTCCAGTAACGCTTGGGGAAATGTCGGATCTCACTGCGGTCATTGACCCATTCGCCCTTGCGCCAGACGGGCGTGATGAACAGGCCGTAGTCTGCCTTGTTTTGGCCGATCCAGATCACCGATTCATAGAGTTGGGGGCGCTTGCGCGAATATTCATCGAAATGCTTTAGGTACGAACGCTTGAGGAACAGCATGAAATATTTCTGGGCGACCTTGGATTTTTTTAGCCGCCCGTAATTTTCGCGATGCGTGGTGGCGTCCCGCTGCGCCATCGCCGCCTTAAAGCCTTTCATGTAGAGCGAAACATAGGCTTCGGCAGATAGAATCTGCTCGTGATGAAGGTCCATGAACTCGGCGGCCTTGCCGCCGATGACCGCATTGAGAGAGGCTTCGCTCGGCCACCCGGTTTCCTCCAAAACCAGGGGCTGCATGGCGCGCAGTTCTTCCGTCATCTCCTTGATGATGCGGTTACGCTCAGTCTTGCTCGGATCGCGCTGTTTCGGAGTCTTCGTGGGCGCAGCCGTGGCCTTCGCGCCGGCAGCAGCCTTGGGGGCTGCAACAGGCTTTCCCGCGGTGGCGGACTTGGGCGTACCCGCCTTCGCCGATGCTGATGCGGCGGGCTTGGGCGTTGCAGACTTGACCAGTTTCGAGGATTTGGTCGGCTTCGACTTGATTGCGAGCTTCTTGCTTGGGATATCTTTCGGCACGTTAACATCTTCTCTTGGGGGAGTGTCAGTTTTGCAACCTATGATACGTGTGCTGCGCATCGCAAGCCAACGATGATGGTTACAGCTATTCGACGCCGCGGAGCCGACGCCGCCGCTTTGGTATCCCGTGCGATGCAAATTCGATCAGCCGGCATGATCGGCTCCATATGCGGCATAGCGGCTAAGCAGGCCGTCGACGTCCGCACGTGACCGATGGCTGCGCAAAAGTGGACTGGCGGAAAAGTCCCACGTTTGGTCGATCCAACGGCCTTGAGCGAGCTTGAAGTCGCGTCTGGTTTCAGGGTTGTCGTATTCCGCCTCACACCGGAACAATTGGACGCAAAGCGGAAAATACCCCGCCAATCATCCGACATGGCCACCCTTAGCTACGCAACCGCTGCCAAAAGCCCCTAATTATTGCCTAATTGCGGAATATCTGCATAATTATTAAAGGATTATGATGATTTTATATTGCGCATCTTCGTCGGGCGCTGCTCGCCTATTTGCTTTGGCTCATCGTTTTAGCGAAGCGGCTAGCCGATCCAGAAGCCCGGCGGTGCCCTCTTCGCGCGACCCCGCGTCGTCGTAGCCGTCGAGGAAGGCACCCTGCTCCGTGATCTTCAGCGTGGTGCGGCCATCGTTGACGCGCTTGAACTGGATCGTTGCGAGTGACACTGAAATCTTCTTGTCGTCGAGATGCATCTCATAGGTATAGACGATCCGTTCCATCGGAATGATGTCGTGGTAGATCGCGTCGAAGGTCGAGACCACGCCGCCTTGCCAGCGGCCACTCGCCCGCTCGGTGCCACCGACGCGAAAGTCCATGTGCCGTTCAAGAGATTCCCACTGGCCAGCCTCGCCGCCGAACCACCGGGACTTGCCGGCCTCGGTCGAGAATGCCTCGAAGACGCGATGAATCGGCGCATCATAGGTACGTTCGAGATGAAACATGGAATGCACGACGGAGCGCGGCGCTTCGGCTTTTCCGTCCATTCGCGCGATCTCGGCTTCGAGCCGTTCCAGCGTCTGGTTCCAGCCGACGGGGGCGCCCTCAATCATCGGCGCGGCGTTCGGATCAAGCACTGTGTAGCTCTGCACGACTTCCATGTGCGTGCCGCCGACGGCGTCGGCGAAAGTCACTTCCGTTCGTGCACGGAATAAGCGATGGCCGCTCAGGTCTTCGGCGTAAAGATCCAGCACGAGCCGGTCGACCGGAGAGACTTCCGTAAAGGTTCCGCGCGTCCAGTAATCCGTTCCGTCCGGCCCGCGCATGCAGACCTCAAAAGGGCCGCCGACATGCATCTGCACTTTTGCATGCGGTATGGTGAAGCCGGACGGTGCGAACCAGCGCTTCACATGATCGGTGGAACTCCATGCCTTGAATACCGTTTCGCGCAAGGTGGGAAAGGTGCGGGCAATCCGAACTGGCGACGTGCTCATTTTTTCTCTCCTTCGGTCTTCAATGTTTCGAGATACTGGCCCAGCCGGTCGAGGCGGTGTTCCCACTCGATCCGCCGTTGATTGATCCACTGCTCTGCGGCGCTGAGCGCCTCCGGATTGATCTGACAGGTGCGAACGCGACCGACCTTCCGCGACTGGACGAGGCCTGAGCTTTCCAGCACAGCGAGGTGCTGCATCACCGCCGGCAGCGACATGTCGAGCGGCCGCGCGAGGTCGCTGACCGAGACCGGGCCGCGCGCCAGACGCTCCACCATCGCCCGGCGGGTCGGGTCAGCGAGTGCCTGAAAGGCCTTGTCGAGTTGGGTCAATTGGTTAAGCATGTGCTTTAGTATCGCGGCGACGATAGTTAAGCAAGTTCTTTATTATTAAAAATGGAAGCGTTGAGGAGTCAGGCGCCGATCTTGAAGGTCGCGCTGGCGCGGGCGACGATCTCGCCCTGCTCGTTGCGCAATTCGGCCTCAGCGAAGGCGATCGACTTGCCGCGATGGCGCACCCAGCCCTCTCCGGTCAGGGTGCCCTTGTCGGCCCGGCCGATGAAGCTGGTTTTGAGTTCCAGCGTGACCTGCGGCGTACCCGGCTCGCGATGGGTGAGCCGTACCGCGTGACCGCAAAGCCCGTCGAGCATGGCGGCGAGGAAACCGCCATAGATGCGCCCGCCGCGATTGACGAAATTGTCGCCAGCGTAATAGGAGGCGCGGACATAGCCCCGCGCCGGATCGAGCTCCAGAACCTTCTTGCCGAGCGTGACGGCGGCCGGAGACTCCCAGTCGGGATCAAGCGCATTGTCGGGCGAGATGTCGGTCACGTCGTCGATCCTCCAGGCCGGTCGCGGGTTTATCCGGCCTTATTTGAACGGCGGGACGAAGGTCTTTTTAAACGCTTCTCTGCAGGCCGCAAATTCTTCCGACATGAAATCGGCGCCCTTGCCTTTGCAGGCGCGGCTCGCGCGGAAGTCCGCAACGCGCGAATTGGTGCATTGTTTCAGGTCCGGATCGGCGAGCAGGATGCAGACCATCGGGATGTAGCGTTCTTCGCAAGGCAGCTCGCGAATATATTTCTGTTGCTGCGGCGTGCGCTTGTCCCACCAGGTCTGGGTGAAGCCCGGCGCCATGGGGCGCTCCGTGCTCTCCAGGCAGTCCGGTGCCTTGTCGGCATGGGCTTCTTGCGGCAGCGCGGTCCATGCGACCAGCGCCAGCGCGACGGTGAAAAAACCTTGTACGAAAAACCTCAAGTCGCCACCCTCCCCGATAGTAACGGAACTTTACGACCCTAGCCGTTTCGCCTCGGAAGACAAAGCAAAACCGGCCCCGCGATGGGGGCCGGTCCGTCGCCACCGAATGCGGATCGTTCAGGCGGAAGCCGCCGCGCTCGGGCGGGCCTTCATGCGCTCGAACCAGGCGAGCACATTCTTGTTCGCGGGATCGAGCGGCTGACCGACCACGATGCCGAAGTCGAGGAAGCCGAAAAGCAGAATGTCGGCGAGCGTCAGTCGCTTGCCGGCAATGAACTCGCGGCCCTCAAGCTGCCCGTCGAGCCAGGCAAGCCCGTCCTGCGCGATGGCCTTGAGGCCCGCCGCCGCTTCAGGCAGGCAGCGCATGCGCTCCTTGAAGAGGCCGAGCCCCTCGGCATAGCGGAAGCCCATGGTCAGCGGCTCGCAGATCTTGAGATCGACGCGGCGCGTCCACATCCGCGTCTCGGCGCGTTCCTCGGGCGTCGAGCCGATCAGCGGATTGGCCGGGAACTTCTCGTCGAGATATTCGCAGATGGCCGTGATTTCGGCGAGGACGAGCCCATTGTCGAGTTCGAGTGCCGGAAGCTGGCCGGAGGGATTCTTCGACAGATAGGGTTCGCGGCGATTGTCGCCCTTCATGAGGTCGATGGCCTCAAGGGGAAGCTCGATGCCCTTTTCCTTCATGAACATGCGCACGACGCGCGGGTTCGGGCCGACGGAATTGTACAGTTTCATTAAGTCCTCCCTGTCTGATGTCGGTCTTGATGCCGATAGGTGAATCCTTAGCTGATCGTCCCTGCACATGCCAGCGTCGTGCTTCGCCGGATCAGGCCCTTGCGCGGTGGCTGCCGGTCCCCAGACTATCCGGGCGCAAGCGATTCAGAACGAGAGGTCAAATGAACGATCCACAGAAGCGATTTGGACCCGGCGTGGTCCTCGACAATCCGGCCTTCATCCACGACACCGCCCTCGTCTATGGCCATGTGCATATCGGCGAAGGCGCGTCGCTCTGGCCCTATGTCGTCATCCGCAGCGAAATGCATGAGGTGCGCATCGGCAGGCGTACCAACATTCAGGATTTCGTGATGATCCATGTCGGCAATACGACGCCGACGATCATTGGCGCCAATTGCTCGATCACCCATCACTGCACGATCCACGGCGCGGAGATTGGCGACAATTGCCTGATCGGCATCAACGCCACGCTGATGGATGGGGCGAAGATCGGCGCGAACTCCATAGTGGCCGGCCATTCCATCGTGACCGAGGGAACCGTGATCCCCGAGAACTCCATCGCCGCCGGCTCGCCCGCCAGGGTCATCAAGACCCGGGACAACCGGGTGGCGAATATCATGAACGCGGCCTTCTACTTCGAGAACGCGAAGGCCTATGCGCGGGGCGACCACCGGATCACCGACCGGGACGAGTTTCGCCAGGTCATGGCGGCCGAACTTCAGGCACTGGCAAGCGGAAATTAGGGCGTACGACGATTTCGCTTGTCCGCTGCCGGGGAATGATTAATTAAGCGCCTGTGAGCGGCCCTTGATGGGCCGCTTCGCGTTCCGCTGGAGTGCCGAAGATGAGTACGCCGCCCGACCGCCCGAAAGGCGGTCTTTTCTATGGCTGGTATGTCGTCGCCACCGTCTTTGTCGTGCAGACGGTTGCCTGCGGCCTGGGCTTCTACAACCTTTCGGTATTCCTGAAAGCCTTCGTCAGCGATGGCGGGCTTTCGGTCACGGCGGTTTCCTCGGCCAACGCCGCCTTTTTCCTCGCCAATGGCATAACGGGCCTTGCCGTGGGCTGGGCGCTCGACCGCTACGATCCGCGCATCCTGATCACCATCGGCGCCGTTGCCTCGGCCGCTGCGCTCGCCTGCGCGGGCCATGTCAAAGGCCTGACCGAACTCTATTTCTTCTACATCCTCTTCGGCGCGGGTTATGCGGCGACGGCCGTCATTCCGGGCACGGCCATCGTTGCGCGCTGGTTCAATCGCGAGCGCTCAAAGGCGATCGCCTATGCCTCGACGGGGCTTTCGCTCGGCGGCATTGTCTTCACGCCCATTTCGGTGGCGCTCATCCAGGGCCTTGGCCTCGAACATGCGGCCTACTGGCTCGCCTTCTTTTTCATCATCGGCATTGTGCCGGTGACATGGCTCTTCCTTCGGGCGCGGCCGTCCGACATGGGCCTCGCGCCAGACGGCGACCCGGTGGTCGAGAAAAGCGAGCATGGCGGCACTATGACCGATGGCGTCGGCTTCGCACATGCGGTCCGCAGCCGCTTCTTCATTCTTTTCACGCTGTCCTATGTCTTTTCAATGATGGCGCAGGTCGGCGCACTGGCGCACCAGTTCCGCCTTGTCGCGACGCGGACGGACAATGATCATGTCGCGGCGCTCGCTGTTTCGCTCATGGCGGCCGGCAGCATCGGCGGACGTCTCATTGGTGGCTGGATGCTTCCGCGCATGTCATCGAAGCATTATCTCATCGGCGTCATGGTGCTTCAGACGCTGGCTTATGCGGTGTTCTCGATCTCCTACGCATCGGTGCCGCTGATTGCCGTTTCGATCATCTTCGGCATGACCGTTGGAAACCTGCAGATGATGCTGCCCCTGATGATGGCGGAAGCCTTCGGTCTCCGGGCCTATGCGCGCATTCTCTCTCTCGCCCAGATGATCGTCACCTGCGCGAATGCTTTCGGGCCCATGCTCGTCGGTCTGCTGTATGAACGCGGCGGCTACAGCGTTTCCTTCTCGGTTCTTGTCGGTGTCTCGCTGATCGGCCTTGCCGCCATGATCTCAGCCGGTCCGGTCCGCGCGGAACTCGCCCGCTAGCCGCCGCGGTCAAGTCATTCGTTCAAGTTATAGGTGAAATCGTATTCGCTTCCTTGCGCGTTGCGAGCATGCAGCAGCATGTCGCCACGAGCATGTGCGTATTCGCCGGAGCCGCCAGTGATCGCGAGCATGGAGTCACCTGCATCGAGGAACGGTCCTTCGACAGTGATCTGCCCTTTTGCGAGCGACAGGGTCCAGATGCACTCCCATGCCTTGCCCGCAACCGTTCGTACGCAGTAGCCGTTATCCGTGCCGACTTTTTCCTTGTTCGACTTGTCGAAGACCTCATTGGCGAAGGTGAGAACGTCGCCATTGCTGTCGCCCTTCGCGCCGAGATCGAGCGTGGCGTCGGTCGTTGCATGCTCGACAACGACCAGCTGTGTCTTGTCACTCTCCTCGGCATGGCTGGGGGCGATAGAGAGAAACGCTGCAACGAACGCAACCGACACTGGAACGAGAAGGCCAGACTTTGCGATAGCAGGCATGATCGTCTCCGGGGTTGAATGCGGCTTGGCCGCCGCCGGAAGATGCTAGCCCATCGGGGGGCTAGATCCCAATTCCCGGCCCGGCCCAGGTAGCTCCAGTGCCCACGGCCCCGAAAGAGGCGTCTTCTGTGCTAAATGTGGGCGGAGAAACAAAGGCTTGCAGCATTCGGCTCACAAAGCCACTTACACTTTTGGGGATGGCGCTCTAGACTGCGGCAACCTCCCTTCGACCAGCGGATTTCCCATGAAGTTGCCTTCGAATTTCTACAAGCCCCTCGCCATTGGCGCGCCGGAACCCTATCGCGAGTTGCCGGTGGCGCTGGAGCGCATGATCCACTTTTTCCCGGGCCATAACGAGAAGGTGCGCGCGCGCATCGGCGAGATGATCCCGCAGGTAGACGTGCTGCTCGGCAATCTCGAAGACGCTGTCCCTGCAGACGCCAAGGAAGCGGCGCGTCGCGGCTTCATCGAAGTGGCGAAGGCTCATGATTTTGGCCAGACCGGCCTCTGGACGCGCATCAATCCGTTGAACAGCCCGTGGGTGCTCGACGATATCGCCGAGATCGTCGCCGAGGTCGGCAACAAGCTCGACGTCATTATGCTGCCCAAGGTCGAAGGCCCGTGGGATATTCACTATCTCGATCAGCTTCTCGCCCAGCTCGAAGCCAGGCATGGCTTGAAGAAGCCCATCCTCATTCACGCCATTCTTGAAACGGCGCAAGGCGTGAAGAATGTCGAGGACATTGCGTCCGCGAGCCCGCGCATGCATGGCATGAGCCTCGGGCCTGCCGATCTCGCGGCGTCACGCAAGATGAAGACGACGCGCGTTGGCGGCGGCCACCCCTATTACCGCGTGCTTGAAGATCCGCATGCCGACGGTTCACCCCGCGCCTCCGCGCAGCAGGACCTCTGGCACTATACATTCGCCAAGATGGTCGACGCCTGCGTCGCCAACGGCATTAGCCCCTTCTATGGCCCCTTCGGCGACATTCAGGATCTCGACGCCTGCGAGCAGCAGTTCCGTAACGCCTTCCTCATGGGTTGCGTCGGCGCCTGGTCGCTGCATCCCAACCAGATCGCCATCGCGAAGCGAGTCTTCAGCCCGGAGCCGAGCGAAGTCCTTTTCGCGAAGAAGATCCTCGAAGCCATGCCCGACGGCACCGGCGTCGCGATGATCGACGGCAAGATGCAGGATGACGCGACCTGGAAACAGGCGAAGGTCATCGTCGATCTGGCGAAGAAGGTTGCCGCCCGCGATCCGGAACTCGCAAAGGCCTACGGGTTCTGACGTCCCGTTCCGTCATGGCCGGGAAACTGCCCGGCCATGACGGGATGCGTCTCATGCTGGTGTGTAGATGACAAGCTTCAGTGCGGGGTCGTCATTCGACTGAAAGCTCGCATATTCGAAGCGTAGCGCGCCCTTCTTTGGATGGTTTAGCACCTTCTGGCCGGCGATGACGCTGCCGATGTCATGCGCTCCCCACCAGCTCTCGAATTCGGGGCAGCCTTGCCGAAGTCGATCCAGTAAGTCGACAAAGGCCGGATCGCCTGCCCAGAGATCATGCGTCGCGCGAAATTGTGCCACCATGCGTTCCGCCTCACTGGCCCAGCTCTCTCCGAAGAGACGTCGCGTGACGGGATTGGTCAGTATGCAGATGAGTGTGTTGCGGTCCTCCTCCGGAAGACGGCTATAGGCGAAGATCTTGTCCGCGGCTGCGTTCCACGCCAGAACGTCCCATCGCCGCCCGGTGACATAGGCAGGCTGTGGCAGGCTGTCGATTAGCCTTTTGATGTGGTCAGGCACAACTTCCGGCGAAAAAGGACGGCGACCGGCACTCTCCGTCAGCGCGCGTAAATGGGCATGTTCCGTCTTGTTGAGGCGGAGTGCCCGGGCGAGCGCATCGATCGTGGTGATGGACGGGCTGACGGCACGACCCTGCTCCAGCCGGATGTACCAGTCGACGCCGATGCCAGCGAGTTCCGCCACTTCCTCGCGCCTGAGGCCCGATGTCCGGCGGCGTCGTCCCTCCGGAAGCCCGACAGCCTCGGGGCTTAGCCTCTCCCGGCGCGACCGAAGAAAGTCGCCGAGCTCGCTCCGGTATGCGTCCACCATCGTCTTCGCTCCTCATTGGGAGGGACTTTATTATCCTAGGATAATACCAGGCCTGATTAAAATGTGAAAGCGATGCGACCATGGCTCATCCAAGGAAGAGGATTGACCATGAAAGCTGCCGTCCTGAAGGCGTTTGGAACGCCGCTCACAATTGAGAATGTGCCGGACCCGATTTTGGGCACCGGCGAAGTTATTGTCGATGTCGTCGCCACGGGCGTTCTCGCCTATGCCAATGAAGTGTTCAGCGGCGAGCGGCAATATCTGCTGGATCTGCCGGTCATCCCGGGACCGGGCGCGATTGGCCGGGTGCGTGCTACCGGGCCGGACGCGACCCATCTCATTTCCGGCGACTGGGTCTATTGCGATCCAACCGTGCGGTCGCGCGATAACGCGCTTTCTCCCGATATCACGCTGCAGGGCTTGAGCGCCGGCGGCGAAGGCGGTCTCAGGCTGCAAAAGTATTTTCGAGACGGCTCATGGGCGGAGCAGATGCGCGTGCCCACTGAGAATGCCATTCGGATCGGTTCTCTCGACGAGGCCGATGCGGCGCGGTGGTGCGTCCTCGGCAGGCTCCTCGTGCCCTATGGCGGGTTGCTTCTGGCAAAGCTGCAGGCTGGCGAGACTCTCCTGATCAATGGTGCGACAGGATCTTTCGGCAGCGCGGCGATCGCGGTCGGGCTTGCCATGGGGGCCGGTCGGGTCGTGGCGACCGGCCGGAACGTGGAGGTGCTTGAGGATCTTGCGGGCCGTTTCGGTCCTCGACTCCGCACTGTGGCGATGCGCGGCGGTGAGGAAGATGATCGCGAGCGAATTCGGGAAACAGCGGCGGGCCCGATCGATTGCGTCCTGGACCTGCTCCCGCCTGCCGCAAGCGCTGTGCAGGCTCGCACAGCAATCATGGCAGTGCGCCCCTATGGCAGGGTTGTTCTGATGGGGGGCGTCGGCATGCTCGGCGGCGCGGGGCTCGACCTGCCCTACCCTTGGATCATGCGGAACTGCATCAGCATTCATGGCAAGTGGATGTACCCGCCCGAGGCCGCGACCATGATGATCGGGCTCATTCGGGCGGGTCTCATCAACCTCGATCAATACGCCATTACGACGTTTGACCTCGACAATGCGAACGAAGCCGTTGCGCATGCCGCGGCGAATACCGGTCCGTTCAGGATGACGGTGATACGGCCTTGATCGTTACGGCGCCTGCTCTTACGACAGCGTCGCGAGCGCCGCCGGGCTGAAGGGCTCCAGCGCGGTGTAACGCTCTTCGTGGATCTTGCGGCCCCAGGCGGGATCGACCAGCAGCGCGCGGCCCACCGCGACAAGATCGAACTCATCGCGTTCCAGACGCGCCAGCAGATCGTCGATGCCGGTAGGCGTCGAGGATTCACCGCCGAAGGCCGCGATGAATTCGCCCGAAAGACTGACGCTGCCGACCGTGATCGTGGGCTTGCCGGTGAGCTTCTTCGTCCAGCCTGCAAGGTTCAGGTCCGAGCCCTCGAATTCCGGCTCCCAGAAGCGGCGCTGCGAGCAATGGAAGACGTCGACGCCGGCTTCCGAAAGCGGCTTCAGGAATTCGCCGAGAAGTTCCGGCGTGGATGCGAGGCGCGCTGTGTAATCCTGCTGCTTCCACTGCGAGAAGCGCAGGATGAGCGGATAGTCCTTGCCGACTTCGCGACGGACTGCTTCGATGATCTCGATGGCGAAGCGCTCGCGCTTCAGCATGCTGCCGCCGTATTCGTCATCGCGCTTGTTGAGGCCTTCCCAGAAGAACTGGTCGATCAGATAGCCATGCGCGCCATGAAGTTCGATGCCGTCGAAGCCGATCTCGCGCGCATCCGCGGCGGCGCGGGCGAAGGCGTCCACGACATGCTGGATGTGCTGCCTGGTCATCGGTTCGGCGACCTGCTTGGTGGGTGCGGCGAGTCCCGAAGGTCCTGCGCTCGGCAATTCGGGATGCCAGACATTGCCCTTCTGGTTGCGCGCGGTGCCGACATGCCAGAGCTGCGGCATGATCTTGCCGCCGACGCCGTGAACCTCTTCCACGACGCGCTTCCAGCCTTCCAGCGCCTCGCCGAAGAAGTTCGGCACGCCAACATCGAGCGACGACACGGGATCGTTGATCGTGGTGCCTTCGGTGATGATGAGGCCCGTTTCGTTTTCGGCGCGGCGGCGATAATAGGCGGCCACGTTGGCACCCGGAATGCCGCCTGGTGATTGCGTGCGCGTCATGGGGGCCATGACGATGCGGTTGGGAAGCTCCAGCCCGTTGATCGTGAAGGGACGAAACAGGGGTGCGACGGATCGGCTCATTCAGTTCTCCAATATCTCGCCGTGAAACCATGGGGTTTCCGGCCAATTTCAGTTGGGTGCATATTGGGTATCCAAAGCCAAAGTGCAAATGCCGATCGCGGCTCCGCGATCAAAATAAAATGAACGGGGGAAGCGGCATGGAAGCCAATCCGGCGTTGATGCGACTGGGTCTCAAAGAGACCGACCGGGTGGCGATCCTCCATGTCGACGATGTGGGCATGTGCGGGGCTTCGCTCGATGCCTTCGCCGAACTCTGGGCTGCCCGCGCCGTGACATGCGGTTCGGTCATGGTGCCCTGCCCCTGGTTCCGCGCCACCGCTGCCTGGGCGCGCGATAACGCGGATGTCGATCTCGGGGTTCATGCGACGCTGACCAGCGAATGGAGCGGCTACCGCTGGGGGCCTGTGTCGACGCGCGATCCGGCGGGCGGCCTCATGGATGACGAGCGCTGCTTCCCGCGCAGCTCGGCGGAGGTCGCGGCCCATGCGAATCCGGTGGCCGCCGGCGCCGAATTGCGCCTGCAACTTCAGCTCGCCCGCGAGGCCGGCATCAGCCCCACGCATTTCGATACGCATATGGGCTCGGTGCTGAATGCGCGCCTCTATGGAGAGTTCACATCTGCGGCGCTGGAAGCGGGCGCTGTGCCCTTCGGGCTCAGGCTACGCGCCGAACAGTGGCGCAAGGGTGGCTATGACGAGGAGACTTCTCGCGTTCTTTCGGAGACCGTCGGCAGGCTCGAAGCGCGGGGCGTGCCCTTTCTCGACCGGATGCTCATGCTCTCACTCTCCGTGGGAGAAGACCGGCTGGAGCACACGCTCCATCTGATCAGCCGCATCGAGCCCGGCCAGATTGCCTATGTGATCTTTCACCCGGCTCTCGATACGCCCGAACTTCGCGGCATCTGCCCGGATTGGCGTTCCCGAGTCGCCGATTATGAGCTGCTTCGCTCGGGCCGCGTTCGCGACAAACTCGAAAAGGCAGGCGTCAGGCTTATCGGCTGCCGCGAATTGCAGGCCCTCATGCCGAACTGCTACTCTTCGTGACGGTACTTGTGGAGCGCGGAATACGTCATGGAGATCAACCGGCAGGCGAGATTTCAGATCGGGCAGATCGTTCGCCACAAGTATTTCCCGTTCCGGGGCGTCATCTATGACGTGGACCCGACCTTCAACAATACCGAGGAATGGTGGCTCTCGATTCCGGAGCAAATGCGCCCGCGCAAGGACCAGCCCTTTTATCACCTGCTCGCGGAGAATGCGGAGACGGAATATGTCGCCTATGTCTCCGAGCAGAACCTGCTGCCGGATGAAACGGGCGAGCCCGTTCGCCACCCGCAGGTGAAAGAGCTGTTCGGTCCCATGCATGGTGGCATCTACACTATTCGCGCAAAGACCGCTCATTAGGCGGGTTTCAGCCGCGCCGATTTAGGGTGAGCCATGAACGGGCTCGTGCTATCCGTCTCGCGGGCCAATTAATCGGGGGAGTACGGGAATTGCGGCGCGAAAGGCGGCCTTATTACATTCGTCGCCTGCAAGGCGCCTGGGTGCGTTTCCAGACGAAGCATTTCCTCGTTCCCGCCTTCGACGAGGCAGGCCCCGGCCTTGCCGTCAGCAGTCCCCGCAATGTCGAGGTCTTCGGCGGCAACATTCGCATCGGCACCTGCGTCCATCTGAATGCCGCGGTCGGCAACATGATCCGGCTTTGCACCTGGACGACCGATGGGCGCGAGGGACGCATCACGCTTGGCGACTATGTGCTGGTGAGCCCCGGCACGCATATCGTCGCCTCCGAGAGCATCACCATCGGCTCGAACACGATGATTGCGAGCGGCTGCTACATCTCGGATTCAGATTGGCACGACACCTATGACCGGACGCGCGAGCTCGACAAGCATGCGCCAATCGTGATCGGCGAGAACGCATGGCTGGGCGTTCGCGTTATCGTTGGCAAGGGCGTGACCATCGGCGAGAACAGCATCATCGGCGCGGGCTCCGTGGTCACGAAAGACATTCCGGCGAACTGTATTGCGGCGGGAAATCCCGCCCGCGTCCTGCGCCAGCTCGACCCCGAGCGTCCAATACGAAAACGCTCGGAACTCTTCGCAGAGCCCGAGCGCATCGAACAGGATATGGACAGGCTGATGCGCTACCTGCTCCGGGAAAACACGCTGTGGGGTTGGCTCCGCAGCGTGTTCTTCCCGACGCGGGAAGACTGACGATCAGCCCTTCTGCTTCGGCAGAGCGGCGATCGCGGCGCTGAAGCCGTCGAGCTTCACCGGCACCTTGATGTCGCCCTTGCCTGCATGCTTGAAGGCGACTTCCATTTCCTTGGCGCTCTTCAGCGCCTTCAGGTTTTCAGCCTTGAGGGGCATTTCGGCCTGGCAGCCGAGCGGCACACAGAAGATGAACGGGCCGCCGAATTTCGCCTTGCCGCTGTTGTCGATGTCGATGCCGAGGCCAGCGGGCAGGATCGTGCCGAGCGGCGTGATCGCGAACATGAACATGCTGCCGTCGGTCTTCTTGGGAATGTAGCCGACGCCGAGGTAGAGCACGCGCTGCTTGCCGTCCTCACCAATGCGAATGTCGACGAAAGCGTGGCATTCCTTCTGCTTTGCGTCTTTCGGGTTGGTGTCGCACCGCATGGCCCAGCTACCGAATTTCTTGATCTCCGGCTTGGGGCCTTGCTCGGCCGCCGCGGCCGACGTCGCGTCTGCGGCGATGGCCGGCGCCAGGGGCGCGATCAGCGCGATCAGGAGGGCGCCGAGCGCCACACGACGGAAAAACATGAGGTTCGTCCTTTCTGAGGCTATAAATTCAGCCCGTATTGTCCGGCTCGCGGTCCGAGTCGCGGCGCGATTATAGATATCCAGCCCGGCTCCGATAGTCCGAACTCATACGTAATCGGGGCATTAAATACCGGTAATCTTGAGCTACAGGAACTATCCGTGGCTGCCCAAGGAATGGGCAAGCAATGAAGGAAAACGGCGAGTTGGGGCGTAGAACGGCGGGAATAGCGGCGTTGATACTGGGGGTGCTGCTGCCGCTCGCCCTGCATGCCGAGCCGGAGCCTGCCATTGCCATGCATGGCGAGCCAGCCTACCCGGCCGGCTTCAAGGCCTTTGACTATGTGAACCCGGACGCGCCCAAGGGCGGAACGATCCGTTTCGGGGCAGTCGGCAGCTTCGACAGCTTCAACCCCTTCATCGTGCGTGGGACGCCCGCCGTCGGTCTTCGGGAGTTCGTTTTCGAGAGCCTGATGGCGCGGGGGTATGATGAATCCTTCTCGCTCTATGGCCTCCTGGCGGAGAGTATCGAAACCGCGCCGGATCGGAGCTGGGTCGCCTTCCGCCTGCGCAAGGAGGCGCGTTTTTCCGATGGAACGCCGGTTACAGTCGACGATGTCGTCTTTTCGCTGGAGACACTGCGCGACAAGGGGCGGCCCAATTACAAGAGCTATTACGGCAAGGTCGAACGCATCGAGCGGCCCGACGCCCGAAGCGTCAAATTCTACTTCCGCCGCGATCCGGGCGAAGAAAGCGCGGATCGGGAGATGCCGCTCATCCT
This sequence comes from Parvibaculum sedimenti, assembly GCF_009184905.1. Taxonomy (GTDB): domain Bacteria; phylum Pseudomonadota; class Alphaproteobacteria; order Parvibaculales; family Parvibaculaceae; genus Parvibaculum; species Parvibaculum sedimenti. The sequence goes on along the minus strand of NZ_WESC01000009.1, from coordinate 122,190 downwards.
CGGCCTCATGCCGATATTGCCGAAGCATGTTTATGAAAAACGCGCCTTCGACGAGTCGAGCCTTGAGGTTCCGGTGGGTAGCGGCCCCTATCTCGTCGACGAGGTCAAACCCGGCAGCCGCATCTCCTATCGTCTGAACCCGAATTATTGGGGCGCGGGCCTCGCGGTCAATCGCGGGCGAAACAATATCGAGCACGTCGTTTACGACTATTACCGCGACAGCAACGCCTCGTTCGAAGCTTTCAAGGCCGGGCTATACGATGCCAGGCCCGAGGAAGATCCCGGCCGCTGGACCAGCGAGTATGATTTTCCGGCTGTGCGGCAAGGCCATGTCCGCAAGCTGGCCTTCGAGACGGCGATGCCCTCCGGCATGAAGGCGATGGTCTTCAATACGCGACGGCCGGTCTTTGCCGACAGGCGTGTGCGCATCGCCCTCACCTATCTCTTCGATTTCGAATGGGTGAACAGATCGCTCTATCACGACGTCTACCGGCGGACGCAGAGCTACTTCGACAATTCGGAGCTGTCCTCGCATCACCGCGCTGCAGGTATACGCGAGCGTGCGCTGCTCGCACCCTTTCCCGACGCGGTGACGCCGGAGATCATGAGCCGCGGATATGAAGCGCCGGTGGGCGACGGCAACGGGTTGAACCGCGCTAATCGCGTGAAGGCGCTCTCGCTTCTGCGCGATGCGGGATACACCATTTCGGCGGGCCAGGTGGTGGATGCGAAGAGCCGCAAGCCGCTGAGCTTTGAAATCCTGGTGGCGACGCCTGCCGATGAGCGGCTGGCTCTCGTCTATGCCAACATGGCGCGCCGATCGGGCATTGATGTTCGTGTACGGAATGTCGACTCGAGCCAATATCAGGGCCGGCTCGATGCCTACGACTACGACATGATCTTTTTCGAGTGGACGAGCTCGCTCTCGCCCGGCAATGAACAGAGTTTCCGCTGGGGCTCCGAGGCGGCTGACGCCAAGGGCAGCTACAATTTCATTGGTGTCAAAAGCAAGGCTGTCGACGCCACGATATCGGCTCTGCTGGCTGCCAAGACAAAGAGCGATTTCGTCAGCGCCGTCCGTGCGCTTGACCGCGTTCTTCTGTCCGGCAATTACGTGATCCCGCTCTTCTACTCGCCCACGCAATGGGTCGCGCTGTGGGACCGCGTGAAGGTGCCCGCGCGCACCTCCATCTACGGCTATCGCAGCGATACCTGGTGGATCGAAGACAAGCACTGACGGTCAGCGCGGGTCCTTGGCGAAGATCGCTTCGAGGCTCGTCATGTTCATGCCGTGCTTGAAATAATTATACGGCGTGACATTGATCGCCTTGATGATGGCGCGCTGGATTTCCGTGCCCACCGATCCGTCCGCATTGGGCACCATGTCGAAGTCGATGACATTGATGCAGGCCGGGTCCTGCTCGAAGGCTTTGACGGCCCTGAGGCCGCTTTCCTTTGCGCCGAGCGCCGCCCAGCCGAGGATCAGGCGGTTGATACCCTCATGCGCGGCGATGAGCGCCGTATGCCAGCCCGGCTCGGCCAGCAGGCGACGAATAGCGCCGACGGCGCGACGCTCGGCATCGGCGAAGACTTCGCCGTGCTCCAGCATGGTCGCGCCGGGTTCGCCCGCGAGTTCAAAATAAAAGGCCATCTTGGCAGCGAGCTCGGCGCGGCTCTTTACCTCGCCGAAACGCCCGTTATGGATTTCGATCAGATCAGGCTCGATTTCGAGCGTTGGCGCGGGATTGTCGGTCTGCCCCGCGAGAACGCGCTCGGCGGTCTGCCGCGTGCGCGGAACGCCCGAGCAGATCGCGCGGTCGAAGCGGACATGAGCGAGCGCGTGTCCTCCCGCATCGGCCTGATGCTGGCCGAGCGGAGTCAGGGGCACGACCTTGGTGTCGCCCCCTGCCGCCTCAATCTCGCGTCCGAAATAATCGACATGGCCGTGGCGCATCAGATAGATGCGCCGCCGGCCCGTCGTTCCTGGCAATGCGGTCAAATCGCTTCCGCCTTCTTCAGAGCGTCGACCTCGCCATCGGCGAAGCCCCAATCCTTGAGCACTTCGAGCGTATGCGCGCCATTGATGGCGGGCGCGCCCTGAATCTTCGACACCGTGCGCGAGAAACGCGGCGCGATGTTCGGCTGCGCGACGCCATCGACTTCGACGATGGTTTCTCGCGCCTTGTTGTGCGGGTGATCCTTGGCTTCGGTGAGCGAGAGCACCGGCGCGAAGCAGATGTCGGTGCCTTCCATGATGGTGCACCACTCGTCGCGGGTTTTGGTCCTGAAGACGGCTTCGATCTTCGTCTTCATCTCCGGCCACTTGGCGCGGTCCATCTGCTGGTCCCAGATCGCGTCGGTGAGGCCGGCCTTTTCACGCAGGAGAGCGTAGAACTGCGGCTCGATCGATCCGATCGAAATCCACTTTCCATCCTTCGTCTCATAGGTGTCGTAGAAATGCGCGCCGCCGTCGAGCATGTTCGTGCCATGCGGCTCATGCCAGATGCCCGCCGCCTGGAAGCCGAAGAACATGGCCATCAGCGAGGTCGCGCCATCCGTCATCGCGGCATCGACGACCTGGCCCTTGCCGGACTTGTTCGCCTCGACCAGCGCCGCAAGCATGCCCATGGCGAGGAAGAGCGCGCCGCCACCGAAATCGCCAACGAGGTTAAGCGGCGGAACAGGCTTCTCGCCCGGCCGACCGATCGAATGCAGCGCGCCCGTAAGCGAGATGTAGTTGATGTCATGGCCGGCTGCGAGCGCCATCGGACCGGTCTGGCCCCAGCCGGTCATGCGGCCATAAACGAGCTTCGGATTGCGCGCGAGGCAGACATCCGGGCCAAGGCCGAGCCGCTCCATGACGCCAGGGCGGAAGCCCTCCTGCAGGATGTCAGCCTTCTCGATGAGCTTCAGGGCCGTCTCGACGGCTTCGGGTTTCTTGAGGTCGAGCGCGATGGAGCGCTTGCCACGGCTGGATATCTCGAACTTCGAGCCACCGCGCGCCCCCTTGCGGTCGATGCGGATGACGTCAGCGCCCATGTCGGCCAGCAGCATGCCGCAATAGGGCCCTGGCCCGATGCCTGCGAATTCAACGATTTTGACGCCTGACAGCGGACCGCTACCCATTCTCTGACTCCCTTGATTAGCCTGTTTGTTGGCGAATCTTTTAGCGGCTGGCGGGCCATGCGTAAATGTCGCCGGAGATGACGTAGGGGCCGCCTTGAAGCCTTGCGCTTGCCTCGCCGGGGCGGCGCTCGTACAAAGCATTCATGTCGTTTCCAGCTCCCGAAATCGCCCGCGGCTTTACCGGCGAGGCCTGCCCTGCGCGCTTCAACCTCGCGCGTTATTGTCTCGCGCGCGCCGCCGCCGAAACGCCCGCCAAGACCGCGCTGATCGTGATCTCCGATGCCGAAGCCCCGATCGATGCGGCCGAGCACTGGACCTATGGCGAACTCGACGAAGCGGTGCGGCGGATTGCGGCCGGACTCTTTGCCGAGGGCTTTCGCCCCGGTGAGAGGCTGATGATCCGGATGCCGAATACCAGCGACTATGCGCTGCTCTTTTTCGGTGCCATTGCTGCGGGGCTCGTGCCGCTGCCGTCTTCCTCGATGCTCACGGAGGCCGAGGCCGATTTTCTTCTGACGGATTCACACGCGGCGGCGGTGGCTGTTTCCGGTGAGTTGGCCGTCCATGCCGGCAAGGCGCGAGTCATCGACGATGTCATGCTGAAGCGGCTGAAGGCACATCCGCCGCTCGGCGATTATGCGGATACGGAGGCGAACGATCCGGCCTTCCTCGTCTATACCTCAGGCACGAGCGGGCGGCCCAAGGGCGTGCTCCATGCACAGCGCAGCGCCTGGGGACGGCGCCCCATGTATCAGGGCTGGTATGGCATCGGCCCTGCCGACGTCGTGCTTCATGCTGGCGCCTTCAACTGGACCTATACGCTCGGCGTAGGGCTGCAGGACCCGTGGGCAAACGGCGCGACGACGGTTCTCTATATCGGACCGAAAGACGTTCATGTCTGGCCGAGGCTTCTGGAGCGGACGCGCGCGACGCTCTTTGCCGCCGTGCCGACGCTCTATCGCCAGATCCTCAAATATTGCGACCTTGCTTCGCACGATCTTTCCGCGCTGCGCCACGGGCTGACGGCGGGCGAAGCGCTCTCGCCTGCCCTCCTTCGCCATTGGCGCGAGGAGACGGGCAAGAACCTCTATGAAGCGCTCGGCATGAGCGAGTGCTCGACCTATATCTCGACTGGCCCATCGATGGAGATACGCGCAGGCAGTCCGGGCAAGCCGCAGCCGGGGCGTTGCATCGCCGTGCTTCCCGTCGATGGCGACACCGAGCCTCTACCCACGGGCGAAACCGGAATGCTTGCCGTCCATCGCAGCGATCCCGGCCTCATGCTCGGCTATTGGCAAAGGCCCGGCGACGAGAGCGAGGTTTATCGCGGCGAGTGGTTCATTGGCGGCGATCTCGCCTCCTTCGATGAGGATGGCTATCTCTGGTATCACGGACGCGCCGACGACGTGATGAACGCCATGGGCTATCGCGTCTCGCCCGCCGAGGTCGAGGCGGCGCTATCGGATCATCCGGGCATTGCGGAAGTCGCAGTGACGGAAATGCACGTGCGCGACGACGTGACCGTCATCGCCGCTTTCGTCGTACCGAAGGGGGGCAAGCAGCCCGACAAGGCGTCGATCCTTGCCCATGCCGAGGAGCGGCTGGCCGCCTACAAGCGGCCGCGCGAGATCGTGTTTGTTGAGAGCCTGCCGCGCACAGCGAACGGCAAGATCATGCGCCGGACGCTCGCCGCCAAATAGCCGACGCGGAAAAGATCAGCGATAAGTATCTACTTCGAGCGGTGCCGGCCCGTGTTGCGTATCCGGACCGACCGCCGGCGCGGAGGTACGTTGCGTCGTGTACGAATGAACCGCCTCGTAAGCCTGATCCGCCGCGGCGCTCATTTCCTGAACCTGCCCGAGCTTGGTCCAAAGCGATGCTACGGCAGAGCTCGGCGTGGCACCGATGGCCCAGACGCAAAGCAGAAAGCCGACTATCGCCCCGATCACGAAATTTGTCATTCACTCACACTCCAGCCAAATGGCCTTTGGTGTCGCTACTTTGCGTAGCAAGTAGAGAAATGACAAGTCCGGTGCATTACTTAAAACTCTACAATGTCCCATAACGAGACAACTTGCGGCTTTATTCACGATGGGGCAGCAAAACCTTCGTCAACTGTTCAGAGCGACTGGCCGTCATCGGCAGTAAAAAGCGAGCCGGTGATGAAGCGCGAATGGTCCGAGGCGAGCAGCAGAAGCGTGCCGTCGAGGTCGGACTCGACGCCGAGGCGGCGGCGCGGAAAGGTCTTGATCTGCTTCTGCCCGCCGTCGCTCTGAAACCATTCGGAGTTCAGTTCCGTCTCGATGAAGCCGGGGCACATGGCGTTGACGTTGATGTTCTTGCGCGCCCATTCCTTGGCGAGCGACTTCGTCATCATGGCGACGGCCGCCTTGGTCATGCAGTAGATGGTGAGGCCCGGAAGCTGCGTGAAAGCGCCGATGGAGGCGATGTTGATGATCCGGCCGCCCGCGCCGCGTTCCATCATCCGCAGGCCAACGGCCTGCGCCATAAAAAAGGCGCCGCGTACATTCGTGTCGAACATGGTGTCGAAGCCCTCGGGCGTCACCTCGGCGGGAAGCGCCTGCACATTCATGCCCGCATTGTTGAGGAGAATGTCCACGGCGCCGAGATCGCGCTCCGTCGTCTCGACGCATTGCCTGATGCTCGCCGGATCAGTGACGTCGAGGGCGACGGCAAGCGCGCGGCCGCCGAGAGCCTCGATCTCTCCTTTCAGAGTTTGCAGGCGGTCAACGCGACGCCCCGTAATGGCGACGGCGGCGCCCGCCTTCGCCAGGACGAGCGCGAAGCGGCGGCCGAGGCCGCTGGTCGCGCCGGTCACGATGGCGGTCTTGCCGGTCAGGTCGAAGGACGGGAGAGTGATGTCGTCGCTCATGGTGCGTTTCCGTTGCCCGAATGCAGCAGTTTCTGGTTGGAGCGCATCCTAGGGGCCGATTGCGTCGGGTCAAGCCACCCGCGCCGCTTGCCATGACATGGGCGCGGGGCATAATCGGGCAAACGAAATCTGGAGGATGGGTCCCATGGAACTTGATGTCGTTTCCGATACGGTCTGCCCCTGGTGCTACATCGGCAAGAAGCGGCTCGACGAGGCGCTGGCAATCCGAGGTTCCGAGGGGATTACGCTGCGTTGGAGGCCCTTCCAGCTCGACGCCTCGATCCCGGAAGGTGGCGTCGATCGCAAGGCCTATATGCAGAAGAAGTTCGGCGCCGACCCCGAACGCGTCCGGTCGATTGGCAATACGATCCGCGAATATGGCGAGGCGCTCGGCATCGCCTTCAACTTCGACAAGATCGAAAAATCGCCCAATACGCTCGACAGCCACCGCCTGATCCGTTGGGCAGGCACGGCGGGCTGCCAGAATGAAATGGTCGACGTGCTTTTCCGGCGCTACTTCACGGACGCGGAAGATATCGGCAATCGCGATGTTCTGCTCGACGCCGCAGCCGAGGTTGGCATGGACACGGACATCGTGGGCGATCTTCTGGCGCGCGGGGCCGACCGCGAGCTTGTTGTGCGCGAAGAGTCGATGGCGCGCGAGATGGGCATCCAGGGTGTGCCGAGCTTCGTCATCAATTCCAAATGGCTGATGGTCGGTGCCCAGGAAACCCCTGCCCTCATCCGCATGTTCGACAAGTTGCTCGCGCAGGAGACGGAAGGCGCAGCGGAGTAGTTACGCGCCGGCACGTAATGTTTTGTGCAACGGCATCGCCTGCCACATGCGCCAGCCTAGCGCGGTCGTGAGGATCGCGCCGTAGATCAACGGCCAGGTGATGTCGAGCTTCACAAGCAAATAGTAATGGACGGCGCCGAAGCTCGCCGCGACATAGACGGCGCGGTGAAGTTGTCGCCATCGTTTTGGCCCGAGCCGCGCGACCATTTTCCTGGTCGACGTGATGGCGAGCGGAACCAGCAGCAGAAATGCCATCATGCCGAAGGTGATGTAGGGCCGCTTCAGCACATCCTTCACGATGGCATGAATATCCAGCCCCTGATCCACAGCAAGATAAAGGGTCAAGTGGATGCAGACATAGAAGAAGGCGTAGAGCCCAATCATGCGGCGGAAACGGACAGGCAGCGGGTTCCGCAGAATGCGCGTGAGCGGTGTGAGCAAAAGCCCTGCGACGAGCAGTTTGATCGTCCAGTCGCCGGTGGCGCGGATCAGCGTTTCGACGGGATCTGCGCCAAGATCGCCCGTGAAGAGACGCCGCAAAAGATCGGCGGCGGGTAGCATGCAGCCGATGAAAACGGCGAGCCAGAGGATGCGGCGGTTTTTCTCGGTCATGATCAAAAGAATGTCTTGAGGTCCATGCCTCGGTAGAGGCTTGCCACCTGCTCGCCATAGCCGTTGAACATCAGCGTCGGACGGCGGAAGAAGTCGCCGATGCGCCGTTCCTTTGCCTGCGTCCAGCGCGGGTGATCGACCTCCGGATTGACGTTCGAGTAGAAGCCAAATTCGCTCGGGTTGGCCGTGTTCCAGGCAGTGGCAGGTTGCCTTTCAAGGAAGCGTATGCGGACGATCGACTTCGCGCCCTTGAAGCCATATTTCCACGGCACGACCAGCCGTAGCGGCGCGCCGTTCTGGTTCTTCAGCGTCTCGCCATAAAGACCGACGACGAGCGTTGTCAGCGGATGCATGGCTTCGTCCATGCGCAGGCCTTCGCGGTAGGGCCAGTCTAGATAGGGAAGGAGAAGGCCGGGCATGGTCTTGCTGTCGGCGAGGCTGGTGAACTCCACGAACTTCGCCTTCGACGTGGGCTCGACGCGATTGATGAGCGCCGACAGCGAGAAGCCGTTCCACGGCACCACCATGGACCAGGCTTCAACGCAGCGGTGGCGATAGATGCGTTCCTCTATCGGTGCGATCTTCAGGATGTCCTCAATGTCGAGTGTTACGGGCTTCCTCACTTCGCCTGAAATCTCGACGGTCCATGGCCGCGTCTTCATAGCGCCCGCATATGCTGCGGGATCGCTCTTGTCGGTGCCGAACTCGTAGAAGTTGTTGTAGCCGGTCACGTCCTTCAGCGAAGTGAGTTCCTCGCCCTTGGTCGAGAGCGGACTTTTTGTGAATTTCAGCGTGCCGGCGTTCGCGGCCTCACGCGGAAGGGCGACGCCGATGCCAAGTGCTGCGGCGCCTGTGATGAAGCGGCGCCGATCGAGCCATAGCGATTTCGGGGTGATTTCCGAAGAAGCGATGTCTGGCTTTTTTCCGATCAGCATGGCGCGATGCTCCTTTGCGTGGAGTATCGCAGCCCCGGGCCCATCACGACAAATCGCGTTTGCGTGAGCGGTCAGGCGGCCTTCGCAGGCACCATGCCGGCCAGCGTCCGCATCAGGCGATAGGTGCCCGCAAGGCGTTCGGCGGGCGTCTCCCAATCGCGCTTGAACACGAGCTTGTGATCGGGACGCAGCTTGGCGTTGCCCCGCTCGTCGTTGATGAGTTCAACGAGCGCCGCCGGATTCGGGAACGTGTTGTCGCGTAGCGACATGACGATGCCCTTCGGGCCCGCCTCAATGCGCTCGACATTGGCGATGCGGCAAAGGCCCTTGATCTCCACGATCTTGAGCAGGAATTCGACTTCCTCTGGCAGCTTGCCGAAACGGTCGATGAGCTCCGCCGCGAAGCCGTCGATCTCGGAGCGTGTCTCGACATCCGAGAGACGACGATAAAGCGCCATGCGTGCGTCGAGGTCGGGCACATAGCTTTCGGGAATGAGGACCGGCGTGCCGACATTGATCTGCGGTGACCAGTGCCCTTCCTCGTCCTCGCCTGCCCCACCGCCGCGCAGCGCTGCGACCGCCTCTTCCAGCATCTCCTGATAGAGTTCGTAGCCGACCTCCTTGATGTGGCCGGACTGTTCGTCGCCGAGCAGATTACCCGCGCCGCGAATATCGAGATCGTGACTTGCGAGTGTGAAACCCGCGCCGAGCGAGTCCAGCGATTGCAGCACACGCAGGCGCTTTTCGGCGGCGGGCGTCATGGTCCGGTTCGGGGCGACCGTGAGATAGGCATAGGCGCGCGCCTTGGAGCGGCCGACGCGACCACGGATCTGATAGAGCTGAGCGAGGCCGAACATGTCGGCGCGGTGGACGACGAGCGTGTTCGCGGTCGGAATGTCGAGGCCGGATTCGACGATGGTGGTCGAGACCAGCACGTCATACTTGCCGTCATAGAAGGCGTTCATCTTGTCTTCGATTTCGCCTGCCGCCATCTGGCCATGCGCGGTGATGGTCTTCACCTCCGGCACGTAATTGGCGAGATATTCCTGAGCGTCGGCAAGATCGGTGATACGGGGGACGACGTAGAAGCTCTGGCCGCCGCGATAATGCTCGCGCAGCAGCGCCTCGCGAATGACGACCGGATCGAAGGGCGAGACATAGGTGCGCACGGCGAGACGGTCGACAGGCGGCGTCGCAATGATCGAAAGTTCGCGGACGCCCGAGAGCGCAAGCTGCAGCGTGCGCGGGATCGGCGTGGCAGTCAGCGTCAGCACATGCACTTCGGCGCGCATCTGCTTCAGCCGTTCCTTGTGGCCGACGCCGAAATGTTGCTCCTCGTCCACGATCATCAGGCCGAGGTTCTTGAACTTGATCGCCTTGCCGAGCAGCGCATGGGTGCCGACGACGATGTCGATATCTCCGCTGGCAAGCCCGGCCTTCGTCTCCGACATGTCTTTCGTGGAAACGAGGCGCGACATCTGGCGGATCTTGAGCGGCAAGCCCTGAAAGCGCGTGGAGAAGGTCTTGTAATGCTGCCGGGCGAGCAGCGTCGTGGGTACGACGACGGCAACCTGATAGCCCGCCATGGCGGCGACGAAGGCTGTGCGCAGCGCCACTTCCGTCTTGCCGAAGCCGACATCGCCGCAGACGAGCCGGTCCATCGGACGGCCCCGCGCGAGGTCCTCGAGCACGGCTTCGATCGCCTGCTCCTGATCTTCCGTTTCCTGGAACGGGAAGCGTGCGCAGAACTCGTCGTAAAGGCCGGGCTGCGGCTCCATGACAGGCGCGGTCTTCAGTTCGCGCGCGGCGGCGATCTTGATGAGCTCGCCCGCCATCTCGCGGATGCGGCTCTTGAGCTTTGCCTTGCGCGCCTGCCAGCCCGTGCCGCCGAGCCTGTCGAGCTGCGCGCTTGCCTCGTCGGAGCCATAGCGCGAGAGAAGTTCGATATTTTCGACCGGCAGATAGAGCTTGTCGCCACCGTGATAGATCAGCAGCAGGCAATCATGCGGCGCGCCATTGACCTCGATGGTCTGAAGTCCCTCGAAGCGGCCGATACCGTGATCGACATGGACGACGAGATCGCCCGGCGAAAGGCTCGATGCTTCGCGCAGGAAGTTTTCCGCGCGCTTCTTGCGGCGCTGACGGATCAGACGGTCGCCCAGAACGTCCTGTTCGCTGATGACCGCGAGGTCGTTCGTCTCGAAACCGGCCTCGAGGCCGAGAACAATTAGTGAAACCGTCGCCTTGTTAACAGCGTTTACATCAACCCAGCTTTCCGCGAGCGCGATATGCTTCAGGCCGTGATCGCCGAGTACATGCGAAAGACGGTCCCGCGCGCCCTCGCTCCAGCTCGCGATGGCGATGCGTTTGCCGGCCTTGCGGAGCCCGGCGATATGTCCGCCCAGAACCTCGAAGATATTCACGCCGTCCTGCGCTCGCTCCGGCGCGAAGTTGCGGCCCTGCCTGCCGCCCAGATTGACGACGTTGCGCTCGCTGTCGGGCGCGGAAAAGGCCGTGAACAAGCGAACAGAGCGCTGGCCGCCGAGAGCGGCCTGCCAGTCGTCCTCCGTCAGGTAGAGCGCTTCCGGCTTCAGCGGCTTGTAGATGCTCGCCTCCACCGTCTTGATCTCGCGGGCTGCGACGCGGGCTTCGTAGTAATCGCGGATGAGTTCGAGGCGGCCAGCCTTTGATTCTTCGGCCAGCCCGTCCAGCGCCACGAGGGCGTGAGGCAGGTACTCGAAGATGGTGACGAGCTTGTCGTGGAAGAGCGGCAGCCAGTGCTCCATGCCCTGATGCTTGCGGCCCTCGCTCACCGCTTCATAGAGCGGATCGCGGTCGGTCGCCGCGCCGAAGGTCGCGACATAGGCCGCGCGGAAATGGCGGATGACTTCCGAGTCGAGATGGATTTCGTTCGCCGGCACAAGGTCGAGGCCGTGCAGGGTGGCTGTCGTGCGCTGGCTTTCTGGGTCGAAGCTCCTGACCGAATCCAGCGTGTCGCCAAACATGTCGAGGCGGATCGGGGCGTCGAAACCTGGCGGGAAAATATCCACGATGCCGCCGCGCACGGCGAATTCGCCGCGTTCGCGCACCGTGCCCGTGCGGTCGTAGCCGTTAGCGGCAAGATAGGTGGTAAGCGCCTCAAGGTCGATGCGGTTGCCGACATGGGCCGACCAGGCGGACCGTCGCACCATGTCCGGCTCGGGCACACGCTGGAGCGCCGCGTTCACGGTCGTCAGCAGGATGAAGGGTTTGCCCTCGACCTTGCGGTTGACGAGGCGCGACAGCGCGGCCATGCGGCGGCTGGAGATTTCAGGCGCGGGCGAAACGCGGTCATAAGGCAGGCAGTCCCAGGCCGGGAGGCTGATGATCTCGACATCCGGCGCGAAGTAGCCGAGCGCCTCCTCTGTCGATGCCAGACGCGCGTCGTCCCGCGCGATATGGATCACGCCCGCCGCGTCGCCTTCAGCGCGGGCGCGCGCAAGGTCGGCCAGCACCAGCGCGTCGAAGCCTTCCGGTGTTTCGCCAAGGGTCAGCCGGCCGGGAGCGGCCGCAATCCGCGTCAGGTCTCGCAAGTGGGTACCGCTCAGCCGTTCTGCTGCCAAAGGGCCGTCTTCAGGTGTTGGGCGCTGCGGATGCGGTTGAAGACGGATGTTTCGAACTCCGCGGGCACTTTCTCGTGTCCGGAAATCCAGTTGTAGAGGGTGATGTCCTGGATCTCGATCAAGCGCTCGTAATCGTCCAGGTCGGCGGGCGCGAGGCTGTCCAGCATTTCGTCGGCGAAATGGCCGAGGATCAGGTCCATTTCCTTGATGCCCCGGTGCCAGGAACGGAATTTGAGCCGCCGCAGGCGAATGTCGTGATCGGTGGGTGGGTTTTCGGCCATTTCGGTGCTTCCTGTTTGGGGAGGGATATAGACCCGCGAAGGCCCCCTGTCAGCCCCGGCGCGATATTTCCCGCCCGCGACCGATTGGCGATAGACTGCGCGCATGACCGACTCTCTCCGGAGCCTCGCTCCCCTTCATGCCGATTTTGCTTGCCGGGCCCGATTTTGGCCCGAAATGCGGGCCTGAGCGCGGTTATGCGTCCGGAAGTCCTTTTCCCGCTCTTCGCGCCCGCCCGCACGCTGCCCGGCATCGGCCCGCGCGTCGAAACGCTGGTGGCGAAGCTCGTCGGCGCGAAGCCTGGCGAGAGCAAGGTGGTTGATCTCTGCTGGCATCTGCCGACGGGCCTTGTGGATCGCAGACACAGGCCGAAGATCGCCGAGGTTCGGGATGGCGAGATTGCGACCATGGAGGTTCAGGTCGGGCTCCATGTGCCGCCGCGCCTGAAGCGGCTTCCCTATCGTGTGCATGTGCACGACGAGACGGGGGAAATGCAGATCATCTTCTTCAACGTGCATGGCGACTATCTGGAGAAAGCACTGCCCGAGGGTGCGATGCGCGTCGTCAGCGGCAAGGTCGAGTTCTATCAGGGCCAGCCGCAGATGACGCATCCGGACCATATCGTGGCGCCGGAAGAGCTGTCCTCGCTGCCGCTGCTCGAACCACTTTATCCGTTGACGGCGGGCGTCACCATGAAGCCGCTGCAAAAGGCGATCCGTGCGGCGCTGGAGCGTGCGCCGGAATTGCCGGAGTGGCAGGACGGACCTTGGCTCAAGGCGCGCGGCTTTGCCCCCTGGCGCGCATCTCTGATCGCCGCCCACAATCCGCAATCCGCCGCGGATCTGGAGCCGGACGCGCCCGCGCGGGCACGGCTTGCCTTTGATGAATTGCTGGCGAACCAGTTGGCGCTTGGCGTGGTGCGGCTCCGCATGCGTCGGCTGCCGGGGCGTGTTGTGAAAGGCGACGGACATTTGCGGAAGAAGGTTCTCGCAGCCCTTCCCTTCGCGCTTACGGGCGCACAGACGCAGGCGCTTGCCGAGATCGAAGGCGACATGGGTTCGGACCGGCGCATGTTGCGGCTGCTGCAGGGCGATGTCGGCAGCGGCAAGACGGTGGTGGCGCTGCTGGCCATGCTCAATGCCGTCGAGGCGGGATTTCAGGCAGCGATGATGGCACCCACTGAAATCCTGGCGCGCCAGCACCACGCCTCGCTCGTGCCACTCTGCGAGGCCGCCGGTGTACGCCTCGAACTGTTGAGCGGACGGGAGAAAGGCGCGCGGCGCGCGGCCATTCTGCAAGCGCTGGCGACGGGCGAGATCGACATTCTGGTCGGCACGCACGCGCTTTTTCAGGAAGATGTCGCCTTCAGGGCGCTCGCGCTCGCGGTGGTGGACGAGCAGCATCGCTTCGGGGTGCATCAGCGGTTGCAGCTTCAGTCCAAGGGCGGCTCGGCCACCGACATTCTCGTCATGACGGCGACCCCCATTCCGCGCACGCTGACGCTGACGGCCTATGGCGACATGGATGTGTCGCGTCTCAACGAGAAGCCGCCGGGGCGCAAGCCGGTCGACACGCGCGCGTTGCCGCTTGAACGGCTCGATGGCGTCGTCGACGGGCTGCACCGTGCTCTCGCTGCTGATGCACAGGTCTATTGGGTCTGCCCGCTGGTTGAGGAATCCGAAGAACTCGACGTGACGGCGGCCGAAGAACGCTACAAGCATTTGCGCGAGGTCTTCGGAGATCGCGTCGGCCTTGTACATGGCCGCATGAAGGCTGCCGAGAAGGATGCTGCGATGGCTCGCTTTCAGGCGGGCGAGACGCGCATCCTCGTGGCCACGACCGTGATCGAAGTGGGCGTCAACGTGCCGAGCGCGACCGTGATGGTCATCGAGCATGCAGAGCGCTTCGGCCTCGCCCAATTGCACCAGTTGCGCGGCCGCGTCGGACGCGGCGCCGACAAGTCGAGCTGCCTACTGCTCTATCAGATTCCGCTTGGCGAGACGGCGGCGGCGCGCATCAAGATCATGCGCGAAACCGAAGACGGGTTTCGCATCGCAGAGGAAGATCTGCGGCTGCGGGGTGCGGGAGAACTTCTTGGCACACGCCAGAGCGGGCTGCCGACATTTCGACTTGCCGATGTCGAGCGGCAGGGCGAACTTCTCGCAGCCGCCTATGACGACGCGCGACTCATTCTCGAACGCGACCCGGAGCTTGAAAGCGAGCGCGGCAAGGCGCTGCGTGTGCTGCTCTATCTTTTCGGGCGCGACGAGGCGATCAGATATTTAAGGTCGGGATAGTCGGCTTTGGTTTGCCCTTGCCGCCCTTCGACGGTTCGACGATGCCGAAGGAGACGATCATCTTGAGCCCGTCCTCGACCGTCATGTCGAGCACGCGCACATCCTCGCGCGGCATGTAGAGGAAGAAGCCTCCGGTCGGGTTCGGCGTCGTCGGCACAAAGACGCCGATCATCTCCTGGCCTTCGAGGCCTGGCAGATCGGTGCGCGGACCGGACGTGATGAAGGCCAGCGTATAGCTGCCGAGGCGCGGATATTCGACCAGGGCCACCTCGCGGAACGAGGTGTTCGACTGCGAAAGCACCGTTTCGAAAATCTGCTTCAACGCGCTGTAGATGCTACGCACCACCGGCATGCGCTCGACCACCCGCTCCGTCAGCGTAAGGAGCGCCTGTCCGAAGAAATTGGCCGCAAGCGCACCGAGTGCCGTCAGCACGACCAGCGCGATGATGAGGCCGAGGCCCGGAATGTTGAACGGCAGAAGACGATCAGGCTGGTATTGCTCAGGTAGCAACGGCACGAACCATGTGTCCACCAGATCGATGAACCAGCTGGTGATATAGACCGTGAGGCCGATGGGCGCCGCGACGATAATGCCGGTGAAGAAGTAGGTCCTGAGCCGCGCCATGATTCCGGGTTTACGCGGCGGCAACAGCAAGGATGGCTCGCCCTCGGTGGCGTCGGCTTCCGGCTGCGTGCTCTGGGGCTCGGTCATTTTGTCCTGCTCAATCAACCTTGACGTTGCGTCCCCTTGGATGACCCCGGCGGGCGGCACCGGCGGGTCAGGATTCCTTTTCCTATCATGCTTGGTTCGTGGCAGGATTCATAACAACAATTTACTAGTCGAGGCGGGCCGCCAAAGGCGCTCGCCCGGAAGAATTCCAGGGAGAACGACCATGGCGAAGCCTCCGGCAGGTTTCAAAATCCGCCTCGCGCCCGAGGACGAGTACACGCATCAGCCAGATGCGGCCATGAACTATAACGAGAGCATGTATTTCAACATGTTCGATCCGGCGCGGAAGACCGGCGGCTGGTTCCGCATCGGCAACCGGCCGAACGAGGGCTATGCGGAAGTGTCGGTCTGCCTGTATCTGCCGGACGGACGCGTCGGCTTCATGTATGCGAAGCCGAAAATCTCCGACAACAAGGAGATGAATGCAGGCGGTTTTCGTGTGCAGGTTGTCGAGCCCTTCAAGCGGCTGCGCGTCACCTATGACGGCAAGATCTGCCTGCTGAAGGAGCCAAACGACATGGCGGAGCCCGGCAAGGCCTTCAAGAACAACCCGATCCTGCCCTGCAAGGTCGAACTCGATTATGAAGGCGTTTCGCCGATGTTCGGCGGCGAGACCGTGAAGGAAGATGGTTCGGCGCTGGACATCGACCCCGAGAAGTCCTTTGCCAAGGCGCATTACGAGCAGCATGTGGCAGCGAGCGGCAGCTTCGTCATCGGTGACGAACGCTTCGAGGTTTCGGGCTTCGGTCTGCGCGACAAGAGCTGGGGGCCGCGCTACTGGCAGGCGATCCATTGGTATCGCTGGTGCCCGATGAACTTCGGCCGCGATTTCGGCATGATGCTATCGATCGTCGCCGGCGAGAAAGGCGAGCCGCGGCAGGGTGGCATGGTGCTGAAGGACGGAAAATACGATCTCATCACCGAAGTGTCGATCGACAGCGACTGGGACGAGAACTGGTATCAGACCGGCTTCCGCTCGCACATCAAGACCGAGTCCGGCGCGACCTACGATGTTGACGCGAAAGTGCTCTCGCTCATTCCTCTGCGCAACCGCCGTCAGGATGCGGACGGAAACGAGCTTGTTACGCGCATCACCGAGGGCATGACGGAATATCGCTGCAACGGCCAGGTCGGCTATGGCTTGTCGGAATATCTCGACCAGATCGTCGACGGCAAACCGGTGAGCATCGGGGGCTGAAATGGGCGCTGAGACAAATCCGTTTGCCGATGCACTGACGGGTGCCGTTCGCCGGGGTATTTCCGGCGCGACGGGCATCGCCAATCTGAAGCGGCTTTCGGGCGGCGCGAGCCAGGAGACATGGGCCTTCGACGCAACGACCGCTGGCGCGCCGATCCCGCTCATCCTGCGCCGCGCGCCGGGCGGCACTCGCGTCACCGAGGGGCGTGGTTCCACGGCGGCGGGGCTCGAAACCGAGGCGAAGCTCATCCAGCTCGCGGGCGCGGCGGGCGTCGCCGTGCCGCCCGTGCGGCTGGTTCTCGCCGAAGATGATGGCGTGGGCCATGGCTTTGTCATGGACCGCATTGAGGGCGAGACCATCGCCCGGAAAATTTTGCGTGACGCCGAATTCGCCGACGCGCGGCCGAAGCTCGCGCGGCAATGCGGCGAGATGCTGGCGCGTCTGCACAAGATTGACAAGGCGACGTTACCGCCGCTCCGCGTTTCACCTGCGAGCGAAGAGATCGACCAATATTACAAAACCTACAAGACGCATGATCACCCTCACCCGGTCTTCGAGCTGGCCTTCCGCTGGCTGAAGGACAACGCGCCGCCCGACGCCACGGCGATGACGCTGGTGCATGGCGACTTCCGCCACGGCAATCTGATGATCGGGCCGGAAGGCGTGCGCGCCGTTCTCGACTGGGAGCTGGCCCATATCGGCGATCCGATGGAGGATCTCGGCTGGATCTGCGTCAACTCATGGCGCTTCGGCAATATCGACAATCCGGTCGGCGGCTTTGGCAAGCGCGAGGACCTGTTCGCCGGCTATGAAGCGGCGGGCGGCGGCAAGGTCGATCCGGAACGCGTGAAGTTCTGGGAGGTGCTGGGCACGCTCAAATGGGGTGTCATGTGTACGACAATGGTAATGGCATTCAAGGCGGGCGACCGCTCCGTGGAACGGGCGACGATCGGGCGGCGCTCGTCGGAGACCGAGGTCGATCTGCTGCGGCTTCTCGCGCCGCGAAAGAAGGGATGAAGAGATGCAGGACCAGCCCACGGCCATTGAGCTTGTCGACATCGTCGCGGATTTCATCCGCCACCATGCCATGCCGCAGCTTCAGGGCCATGCCGCGTTCCATGCGCGCGTGGCAGCCAATGCGCTCGACATCGTCAAGCGCGAACTCGAAATCGCACCCAAGGCGAATGCCGAGGAGCATGGACGCCTCGAGCTTCTTCTGGAGCGCGATGGTTCGCTCGACGAACTCAACCGCGAGCTTTGCGCGGAGATCGAACGCGGCGAAATCGGCCTCGAGTCCGAGGAGCTCGTCGACCATCTATGGAAGATCACGCTGACGAAGCTCGCCATCGACCAGCCGAATTATTCCGGCTATGTGCGAGCACTGGAGGAAGGCTCGGAGGCCTGACGGCCTCGCGCCCTATTCCGTGGCAAGTTTGAGCTTTTCCGCGTAACGCGAGAGCTGCGCCCGATAGGCGGCGAGCATTTTGTCCTCGGTCATTGCCTTCAGATCGAGTGCTTCGTCCGCCCCGCCCTTGAGCAGCGTCGCGGCGATCTCGTCGTTCGCGACTTCCGTGTAATGGGTGCCGTCATAGGTCATGGCCGGGTCAATGGTCATGGCTGAAGGGATGCTGTAGTCGGTGAAGCGATCGAAGACCCGCGCCGCATCATGCAACGCCTTCGTGTAGCTCGGGAGCCAGCCGATCCGTTCGTAATCGGCGATGGCCCATGCCGACAGCGGCGAGGCATAGCCGACGAATTGTGCCTCAGGGAAGACCGACTTCAATTTCTCGTAAACAGCAATCGGCTTGCGATTGTCGAAAGGTCCCGTGTGCAGGTCGCGGATCGGTGTGCGCGGGTCGTAGCGCCGGGAGACGAAGGCGCCACGGCAATGGAAGTCCCGGTCGTATATCCGGTCGAGCGGCGATTTGCCAAAGAGGGTACGTTTCGACATGTCGAGAACGTCGAGCGAGAGATAGGCGAGGAACGGGCTTTCCGGCGCTGCCTTTGCCTTGATGAAGTCCGGCACGTTACGCGCAGGCGGAAGCGAGCGGAAGTCGCCGGCGCTCAAGCCGACGATGACGAGCCGTGGAGAAAAGCCCCTCGCCTTCAGCCATTCGGCATAGTCCACGAATTCGAGCGGTGCGCCGGAGGAAAAGGCGAAGTTGAAGCAATGATGTCCGGCGATCCTGTATTCCGGCAAAAGCGTGACGCGGCTATCGCCGAAGATGACGCAATCGTAATTGCCTTCATGCCCCGCGATAAGGTTCGGCTTCGAGATGCGCTCGTTGAAGGCGAAATTGACCGGCGTGATCTTGTTGCCGCCGAAATACCAGAGCGGATCGACCAGCGCATTGAACGCAAACGCGAGCGCGCAACAGAACGCCAGCGTTCCGAACAGCATGAACAGGTAGGTTGAGGCGGTCGCGGACATTTTCATTTTCGATCAGAACTGGAAATAGAGAAATTCACTGACACGCTGAAGGCTGAGAATGGCGGCAGCGGCGCCTATGCCGACGACGGCGGCATAGGGCGCGGCAGGCCGCCAGAAGATCGCGCGGCGCCAACGTGGGTTGTCATCGAGCGGCACGAGCAACGGATCCTTGTGGCGGTCGGCGCGCGAGTAATTGAAGGCGGGGCGCACCATGGCCATCCATTGCTGCGTGTTCGGCCAGAACCAGACGACCGACATCCAGAAGACGGCCCAGAGGAGATCGACACCGAGGTCATGCGCGGAGATCGAGGGCGTTACGGCGACGAGTCCCTTATAGATCGCAAGTGCCGCGTCGAGGCTGGGCGCGCGGAAGAAGACCCAGGCGAGCGCGACGGCCAGAAATGTGATCGTTCGGGCGATCCCGTGCGACCACCATTTGTTGATCGGCGTCGTCCAGACGGCGCGCCAGCCATGGTTGATGATCAGCATGGTGCCGTGCATGACACCCCAGAAGACGAAGGTCCAGGCGGCGCCATGCCACAGCCCGCCGATGGCCATGGTGAGGAAGAGATTGAGATAACGCCGCGCCTTGCCGCGGCGGTTTCCGCCGAGCGCGATATAGAGATAGTCGCGCAGGAAGCGCGACAGGGTCATGTGCCAGCGGCGCCAGAAGTCGACGATGCTCGTCGCCTGATAGGGCGAATGGAAATTGAGCGGCAGCTTGATGCCGAAGACGCGCGACGCGCCAATGGCCATGTCGGAATAGCCGGAAAAATCGAAATAGAGCTGGAACGTATAGGCGAGCATGCCTTCCCACGCTCGCAGGAATGTAATGTCATGCCCTGCTCCCGCATCGGCGAAGACGGAGCTTGCGAGCGGCGCCAGATTGTCGGCGAGCATGACCTTCTTGAAAAGCCCGATGAAGAAGATGGTAAGGCCGATCGCGACGTTCATGCGGTCGAAGGCAAAGCCGCGCGCGTTCTTGGTCTGGGTGAAAATCTCGTGGTGATGGACGATCGGCCCGGCGATGAGTTGCGGGAAGAACATCACGAAGAAGCAGTATTCGAGGAAGCTGTGTTTCACCACCTGCCCCCGCCCCGCATCGACCAGATAGGCGATCTTCTGAAAGGTGAAGAAGGAAATCGCCAGCGGAAGCACGATGTGCTGAAGCGGAATGTCGCTCCCCGCGACGTCGTTCGCCGTGCGGATCAGAAAGTCGGTGTATTTGAAATAGGCCAGTGCCCCGAGGTCGACCGTGACGCCGAAGGCAACAAGCGCCGTCGCCCAGCCGCGCCCCGGCTTCACCCGCTCGGCAAGGATGAATCGTGCCAGCACAAAGTTGAAAACCGCGAGTGCGATCAGCAACGGCAGATAGATCGGGTTCCACCAGCCGTAGAAAAAGAGCGAGGCAAGGACGAGAAAGCCGAGCGCTGCTTCCCGCCCCATCCAGGCGCGGATGAGGAAGCAGAGGATTGCGGTGGCTGGAAAGAAGCCGAAGAGGAAGATCGGGGAATTGAAGAGCATGAAGGCTTCTCTGGTCGCCGGAGGTGGCCGCAGATAAAAAGGGCCGGAATTGCTTCCGGCCCTTTCTTTCTAGCATATGCTTGCGCGATCAGGCACCGAGGGCACCAATGATCGTGACCGAGCACACATTCGAGGCGGGCGCGCCGCCGAGATTGTGGGTCAGGCCGATCTTCGGAGCGGCCAGCTGGCGCTCGCCGGCGCGGCCCTGAAGCTGGAGATACATCTCATAGGCCATGCGGAGGCCCGAGGCGCCGATCGGGTGGCCGAAGCACTTCAAGCCGCCGTCGATCTGGCAAGGCACCTTGCCGTCCGCGTCGTAGAAGCCGTCCATCACGTCCTTCACAGCATGCCCTTCGGGCGAGATGAAAAGGTCTTCCATGGTCACAAGCTCGGTGATCGAGAAGCAGTCATGCACTTCCATCATGCTGACTTCCTCGCGCGGCCGCTGGATTCCGGCTTCGGCATAGGCCTTCTTTGCCGCGATGCGCGCGGTGTGGAAGTAGCTGCCATCCCAGCTGTTGTGCTGCGACTCGAGACCGTTCGAGACGGCGAGCTGCATCGCCTTCACCGTCACGATGTCTTTCTTGCCGAGCGCACGGGCGATTTCCGGCGTCGTCACGATGGCCGCCGCCGCGCCGTCCGACACGCCGCAGCAGTCGAAAAGGCCGAGCGGCTCGGCGATCATCGGGGCGTTCATGACCTGCTCTTCGGTCACGGCGTTGCGCAGATGCGCCTTGGGGTTCTTCGCGCCGTTGGCGTGGCTTTTCACGGAGACATGGGCAATGGCGCGTTTCAGGTCTTCCTTGGAGACGCCGTGCTTGGCGCGATAGGCGGAAGCGAGCTGGGCGAAGTTGCCCGGCGCGGAGCCCGACGGCGCCCATTGCGGGATGAGCGTGCCGGCATTGCCGACCGGCAGGCCGCCATAGCCGGTATCCTTCAACTTTTCCACGCCGAGCGCGATGGCGATATCCGCCGCGCCCGAGGCGACGGCGTAGACCGCGCCGCGCAGCGCTTCGGAGCCGCCCGCGCAGAAGTTTTCGACGCGCGTGACCGCGATGTTCGGCAGACGCAGCGCCAGCGACATGGGCGTGCCGCCCTTGCCGGTGCCCGTCTCGTCGATATGCGTCGAGAACCAGGCCGCGTCGATCTGCGTCGGCTCGATGCCTGCGTCCTGCATCGCTTCGAGATAAGCCTCGACCATCAGTTCCTCGGGGCCGGCGTCCCAACGCTCGCCGAACTTCGAGCAGCCCATGCCGAGGATCGCAACCTTGTCCTTAATTCCAGCAGCCATGATGTTTTCCTTCCCGGTTTTTCTCTGGCTTGATTTTCGTGGCTGCGCTTATTCAGCGGCCTGCGATTTCGCCTGTTCTTTGAGGATGGGGACGGCCTTCCAGAAATACCTCCGGAAGCCGCGCTTTTCGTCGAAATCCTTGATGCGGAAGACGAGCTTCACTTCCATGCCGGAATCCACCGTACCCTGCTCGACATCGGTGAAGTCCATCATGATGCGCCCGCCTTCATCGAACACGACCATGCCGTAATGGTTCGGCGGGTTCATGCTGGCGGAGAGGAAGTCGGCCGACCAGGAGAGTATCTTCGCCTTGCGCTCGGCGAACTTGTAGGGCTCCTGCGTGTCGACCGTGTGGTTGTTCGGATTGACCGAAATGCGCGAGCGCGGGAACTGCACCACGCCGGTTTCCGTGCAGCGGCCGCCGACGAGACCCATGAGCATGTCTTCGTTGCGGTAGAGCGTGGTGAGCGCGGTCTTCTTGTCCTGCTCGGCACGCATGCCCTGCTCCCACTCGATCAAGCCGTTGAAGGTGAGGAACTTCAGGTAGTTCGTCTCTTCCTTCCGGTTGGCGAGCGAGCCGGCAATGCCGCGCTTGCCCGACTGGGTCGAAAGCTTGTCGGTCGTCTCGAAGACAAGCGCGTCGCAACCGCCGCCGAAATGCAGCACCAGCACCTTCTCGCCGGGCTTCGCGTCCTTCTGAAGCGCATGAATGAGCATCACCAGCGAATGGGCAGCGCCCGTCTCGCCGCAATTGGCGGCCAGTGTGTCGCGCGCGGCCTCCGGCGCGATGCCGGACTTCTTGGCGAGCTGCTGCACGAACTTGTCGCCGAAAGTGCAAGGCAGGACGAAGTGCTTGATCTCTTCCGCCTTGACGCCAGCATTGTCGAGCGCGGCTTTCACGGCGCGCGGAACAATCTTTGAGTAGCCCTCGTCGCGGATCCAGCGCTCTTCCCAGTTGTAGTCGAACTCTTCCGCGGAACCACGGAAGTGATCGACGAAATCGACCGTGAGGCTGGCGCCGCCGAGATATTTTGCGATGACGTTTTCGGTGCCGACAGAAATGGCAGCCGCACCGTCGCCGAAGTCGAGCTCCTGCGCGCTGGCGGCGCGGGCCTTGCGATGGTCGGCGGCAAGAACGAGCGCGTGCTTCGCCTCGCCCGCCTTCACGGCGGTCAGCGCCTGCAGAAGCGCCGAAGTCCCCGCGCGCTGCGTCGAGGCAACGTCGACCGCGCGGACGGTTTCATCCAGCGTCAGCGCGGCGGAAATGATGCCGGCATTGAGGCGGTCCTTGAAGGGCATGGTCGTCGAGCCGAAGAAGAGTGCGTCGACATGGGAGCGGTCATCGTCCGGACCGAGAAGATCGCGGGCGGCTTCGACCGCCATGGTGACGGCGTCCTCATCCCAATTCGCCATGGAGCGCTCGCCCTTCCCCTTGCCGAGGAAATTGGGCGCGATCCATGCGTTGGCCTGCGCCACCGCCTTGCGCTGAAGGCGAAGTCTGGGAATGTAGCCACCAAAACCTGTAAGGCCGATCGACTGCTGGGCCATCGTCTCCCTCTCATATTGCTTGGTTATTGTTGGAGAGAGTTTACCGGTGAACCGGCCATTGCGACAACAGGCTGTGTTTGGCCCTGCCGCTACGTCACGCGCCGCCAAGACGCAATTTCAGCGAGCCACGACGACGCAGGCGACCCCTTTTGCGCCCAGATCGGCGCAGCGCGCCCTCGCCTCCGCTGCCGTCTGGAAGCTGCCCGCCTGAAGCCTGTACCAGACGCCCTTCGGCCCGAGATCCGCCGCATCGATGTTGTGATCGAGCGCCGCGAGCGAGGCGTTGCCGCGCTCCGCTTCAGCCCAGGCCTTGGCGGCGCTGGAGTGTTTGCGGAAAGCGCCGAGCTGCATCCGGTAACGCCCGGTGCCGGATCGAGGCGGCGCAGCCTCCGCCGGTTCCAGCGCGGTAGTCTTTGCGGGGACGGCCTGAACGGGCGCGGTCGTGACCGGGGGCGCGGCGCGGATGGCGGTGGTGTTCCAGCCGTCGGCGGAGGCGAGTTTAACTTCTGAGCTGCCTGCCGTAACCGGCTCGCCAAGGGCCGCAAGCCTCTCGCGCGCCGGCGCGTAGTTCGGGTCGATGGCAAGCGCCTCCTTGAGGTCGGCCACTGCGGCGGTGACATTGCCCGACCGCTCATAGGCGAGCGCCCGGCCGAAAAGCGGCAGCTTGCGCTGGTCGCCGCTGATCCGCTGGATGGCGGCACCATAGTCGCGAATGGCGGTTGGATAGTCCCGACGCTCCCGTTCGAGATTGGCGCGATTGTGATAGGCCGCGCCGTGGTCGGGTGCGAGGTCAATTGCCTTGGTGTAGTCGGCCTCTGCCGCGAGCGTGTTGCCCGCCGCGACGTCGGCTATGCCGCGATTGTAATAGGCGCGCGCCGCGACATCCTTCGGGAGCGTGCCGAGGTCCAGAGCTCTGGTGTAATCGTCGCGCGCCAAACTCTGCAGGCCGAGTTTCTGCCGGGCGATACCGCGATGGTGATAGGCAAGCGCCAGTCTGCGCTTGTCGAGGAGTCCGCTGTCTATCGCGTGGTTGAGTGCGGCGACGGCATCTTCATAACGGCCGGAGTCGATGGAGCGGTTGGCGCTGTCGAAATCGGCGTCGATCCCGGACGCCGATGCACGAGGTGGCGTCATGTTTGGAGGCGCCGCGTCGGCCGAACCAGGCAACAGCAGAAGCGCCGCCCAGAACAAGGCCAATCCCGTTCCGCTCGCCAGATGCCTTGCATTCAGTCGCCGCATCGACCGCCCTCCCTCGCGTGGAAGATTAACATGGTCGATATGTGTCTGTTCGGGACAGACACAATATCCAGCAATACGAATGGCTTACATGGGTTATTTAAACTTTTAGCAAAATCTTAGCTTCGCGAATCGGCCTATTCGACAGTGACTGACTTCGCAAGGTTACGCGGCTGGTCCACATCCGTGCCCTTGGCCACGGCTGCGTGATAGGCGAGGAGCTGCACCGGGATAGCCGCGATAATGGGCGCGATAAGCGGATCGACTTTCGGCATCTCGATCTTTGCCCATACCTGATCGCCTGCCCTGTCGAGGCCTTCGCGGTCGGAGATCAGCACCACCTTGCCGCCCCGCGCGATCACCTCCTGCATATTGGAGATGGTCTTTTCGTAAAGTGCATCGACCGGCGCGATGACGATGACGGGCACGTTCTCATCGACGAGCGCAATGGGGCCATGCTTCAGCTCGCCTGCCGCATAGCCTTCGGCGTGAATGTAGGAAATCTCCTTGAGCTTCAGCGCGCCTTCGAGGGCAATCGGGAAGAAGTGGCCGCGGCCGAGATAGAGCACGTCGCGAACCTTGGCAATCTCGCCGGCCAGCGCATGGATCTCGCTGTCGCGCGACAGCATCTCGGCGACATGGCGCGGCGTTTCCAGCAGCGTACGGACGAGGCGCGGCTCGTCGGCAGCGTCGATGGTGCCCCGCGCCAGCCCTGTGCCGATGGCAAGGGCCGCCAGCGCGACGAGCTGGCAGGTGAAGGCCTTGGTCGAGGCGACGCCGATTTCTGGCCCGGCATGGGTCCGCATGATGACGTCTGAATCGCGGGCGATGGAGCTTTCCGCCACGTTGACGATCGAAAGGATCGTCTGGCCGTGCGCCTTGCAATAGCGCAGCGCCGCCAGCGTGTCCGCCGTTTCGCCAGACTGCGAGATGAAGATGGCAAGGCCGCCCGCCGGCAGAGCCGCCTCGCGGTAGCGGAACTCGGAAGCGATATCGACTTCGACCGAGATGCGGGCGAAACGCTCGAACCAGTATTTGGCGACGAGGCCCGCATAGGAGGCCGTGCCGCAGGCAATGATGGTGATGTGTGGAACGGTCGCGAGGTCGATGGGCAGTTTCGGCAGACGCAGCGTCTCGTCGACCGGATTGACGTAATTCGCCAGCGTATGGCCGATCACTTCCGGCTGCTCGAAGATTTCCTTCGCCATGAAGTGGCGATGGTTGCCCTTGTCGACCAGCGCGGTCGAGACATCGGTGATGCGGATCGGACGCTCGACAATGTCGTCATCGGCATTGTGGAAGACGGCGCCCTCGCGCGTGATCTCGACCCAGTCACCTTCTTCGAGGAAGGACACACGGTTCGTCATGGGCGCAAGCGCGAAGGCGTCGGAGCCGAGATACATCGCGTGAACGCCGTAGCCGACGGCCAGCGGGCTGCCGCGACGGGCGCCGATGAGGAGGTCGTCCTCGTCCTTGAAGATGATGCCGAGAGCGAAAGCGCCTTCGAGTTCCTTCAGCGCGGCGGCGGCGGCCTGCCGTGGCGCGAGGCCCTTGTCGAGGTAATGCGTGACGAGATGGGCGACGACTTCGGAGTCGGTCTCCGTCTGGAAGACGGCGCCGCCTGCGGTCAGCCGTTCGCGCAGGTCGCGGAAATTCTCGATGATGCCGTTGTGCACGATGGCGACCCGCTCGGTCGCATGCGGGTGCGCATTGCGTTCCGTCGGCGCGCCATGCGTCGCCCAGCGCGTGTGACCGATGCCGATGGTGCCGTCGAGCGGATGGCTATCGAGCGCCTTTTCGAGATTGAAGAGCTTGCCTTCGGCGCGGCGGCGCACGATATCGCCATGGGAAAGCGTCGCGACGCCCGCCGAGTCATAGCCGCGATATTCGAGGCGCTTCAGCGCTTCGAGGATGATGGGGGCCGCGGGCTTACCGCCGATGACGCCGACAATGCCGCACATTATTCGCCTGCCTTCTTCATGCCCGCGTGCTTCGCGCGGAAGGCCGCTGCCCAGCCCGGCTTTTCGAAATGCTTGGAGCGCTCGACGGCGAGCGCGTCGGCGGGCACGTCCTTGGTGATGACGCTTCCCGAGCCCGTATAGGCGCCGTCGCCGATCTTGACCGGCGCGACCAGTGAGGAGTTCGAGCCGATGAAGGCGCCTGCGCCGATATCGGTGAAGTGCTTGTTGAAGCCGTCATAATTGCAGGTGATCGTGCCTGCGCCGATATTGGCCTTCGCGCCCACGCGCGCGTCGCCGATATAGGAGAGGTGGTTCACCTTGGCGCCCGCCTCGATCTTTGCCTTCTTCGTCTCGACGAAATTGCCGATATGAACGTCGCGGCCGATCTCTGAGCCCGGACGGATGCGGGCGAAAGGCCCGATCTGCGCGCCCTCCTCGATCCTGGCGCCTTCGATATGGCAGAAGGGTTTGATGGTGACGTTGTTTGCGACCTCGACGCCCGGGCCGAAGACGACATTCTGGCCCACCGTCACGTCCTGGCCGAAGACCGTGTCGGCGGAGAGATAGACGGTTTCTGGATCGGAGAGCGTCACCCCGCCCTCCATCGCCCGCTTGCGGAGGCGGTGCTGCATTTCCGCCTCGACGGCGGCGAGGTCGGCGCGGCTGTTCACGCCCTGAATGTCTTCTTCCGGTGCCCGGATGACTATGCAGCCAAGACCTTCGGCACGGGCGTGCTCCACCACATCGGTGAGATAATATTCGCCGCTGGCATTGTCGTTCGTCATGCGTCCGAGCAGGCGGAAGAGATGCTCCGCGCGCACCGCCATTGCGCCGCCATTGCAAAGCGTGATGACGATCTCCTCCGGCGTTGCATCCTTGCGCTCGACGATACGGGCAAGCGAGCCATCCGCGTTGAGGACGAGGCGGCCATAGGCGGACGGGTCGCGGGCCTCGAAGCCCAGCACCACTACGGGCGCTTCGGCGCGGCAGGCCGCGACCATGTTGGCGAGCGTCTCGGCCCGGACCAGAGGCGTGTCACCGAAGATGACCAGGACCACGCCCGCGCCCTGTGGCACGAAGGCCTCGGCAGAGCGGACGGCATGGCCGGTTCCGAGCGGCTTGTCCTGAATGGCGATGTCGATATTGGCTACGACGCCTTTCGCGTAGCGCGCCACCTCGTCCATGCCTGGCGCGAGGACGAGCACGCTGCGCGTATTGTCGAGGCTACCCACCGTTGCCAGCACATGGCCGAGCATGGGACGTCCGGCGATCTGGTGGAGCGCCTTGGGGGTGCTCGACTTCATCCGTGTGCTTCGGCCCGCGGCGAGAATGACGGTGGTGACGGTGGAGTGGGACATGGGGCTCTTCGGCAAAAGGTTCAGTCATGGCCGCGACAGGCGGACCACGCCCCCGATCCTCTATCCGACGGCGTGAAAACTGGCATACGCCATCTTTTGCCGGGAAATAAATTTATATTTCCGTATGTTGCGCCACTTTAATGCGACCGCGCCCTTTGCTTGATTTAGGTGTCTCAGCGGGCGCGCTTGTAGGCTGGGCGAGGTGTCCGCGCGGCGGGAACACGCTTCATGGAGGATTTGGCGATCGGGCGATTCGAGGACGGCGCGGGCTTCGCCCGGCTCTTGGTACGGCTCGTGGCCATGCCCTCGACTGCGCTGAGCAACCGGTTCACACGGGCTTCGCTCTCCATTTTGGCAAGCCGCTGAGCGGCGCCAGCATTCCTGATCTGAAGCGCCAGCAACAGAATCAAGAGCACAACGGAGCCGAACATGAGGAAGATGCTCTCGATGGAGAGGCTTTCCAGAAAGGCGGCGACAGACATTTTTCCCCCGGAAACCAGAATTTGGCGTCAGTTTCCGCCCTCCGATGCATGTTTCGGGCCTCGCTTCGCCCCGCTCCCGGAGCGGGGAATCCGCTGGGGCGG
Organism: Parvibaculum sedimenti; assembly: GCF_009184905.1. Lineage (GTDB taxonomy): Bacteria > Pseudomonadota > Alphaproteobacteria > Parvibaculales > Parvibaculaceae > Parvibaculum > Parvibaculum sedimenti. Next base: position 93,788 of record NZ_WESC01000009.1, on the reverse strand, counting down.
TATCTCATTGCCGCAAATCCAGATGATTACCCATAAGGCAGTCGCCTAAAATATGAGCAATTGGTTTGTAGCCATCAGGGTTGCGGATCGAACCGAACACTGGCTACCTTGCGCCCCGCTGCTGCACCAACCACCAGTCGGGTAAAAATGAGCGCTATCGACAGTCTGATCGAAGGCTACCGCGCCTTTCGCACCGGAACTTATCGGCAAAACGAAGAGCGCTATCGGGCTCTTGCTTCCAGAATGCAGAAGCCGAAGGCGCTGATCATCGCGTGCTGCGACAGCCGCGCCGATCCAGCGATGGTCTTTTCCGCCGATCCGGGCGAGCTTTTCGTCGTGCGCAATGTCGCCAATCTCGTCCCGCCCTACGAGCCGGATACGCATTATCATGGCACCAGCGCCGCCATCGAATTCGGCGTGACCGGCCTCGGCATCGCCGACGTCATCGTCATGGGTCACGCGCGCTGCGGTGGCATCGAAGCACTCTATGAGAGCGATCACGGCAATCCGCCCAAGGGTGAGTTCGTGTCAGGCTGGATGTCGCTGGCTCAGGGTGTCGCCGAGGATGTGCGCAAGACTCATGCGCATCTCGACCGCGATGCCATGCTGCGCCAGATGGAGCAACGCGCGGTGCTGAGCTCGCTCGAAATGCTGCGTACCTTCCCCTTCATCCGCGAGCGTGAAGCGGATGGGCGTGTGCGCCTCCACGGCTGGTTCTACGGTATCGGAAGCGGCGTGCTCTCCGTCTATGACAGGACGCACGACCGCTTCATCGATGTGCCGGATAAGGACTGAAGAATCAGGCTCCCTGGCGCAGGTAGTAGACCAGCGCCACCGACAGGATCAGGTGGATGACGCCCGGCGCATAGGCGCCCGAATCGATTTTTGCGCCCTGATAGAAAAGATTGACCGCGGCGAGCACGTTATAGACGAGCAGCGCGGCGAGAACGGGCTTCAGCGCCGCCGGATCGGTCATGTTCCGCGCGAACCAGGCAAGGGCGCCGAGCGACAGAAGCGCCGAACCGGCGAGCCGGGCCACCACGATGGCGTCGAGCCCCGGAACCATGCCGGGCAGCATGCGCGCCAGGATGCGGCCCGGCACCGCGACCATGAGCAGGCCCACCACCGCCTCGAGCGCGGCACAGACGATCAGCAGAATTTTCGGTGTCTCAGGCATTTCATCCCCCCTGTAATTAATGGCAGGCATCATATGGGCGATGCCGGGCGATTGCGCCATCAGATATCGCGATATGGGACTGGAGAGGCCTTGGGATGCTGCGGCAGGCCGTCGTCTATCCTGACCCAGTCGAGCTTTTCCGAAACCCAGATATGGCGTTCGGGCCGGATCACCTCGGGATCGTCCAGCGTTGCGATCGGTATACCGATGCGGTTCGGTGCATCCACCGGCTCGATGAATAGCCGCGTTCCGCAGATACCGCAGAAGTGCCGCCAGAGCCGGGCGGATGAGCGGAACCGCGCGGTCTCGCCGGTCACGTTGAGCGACGTCTTCGGAAACGACGCCTGGGCCAGAAACGGGGCGCCCATGGCCTTTTGGCAGGTGCGGCAGTGGCAGATGCGAGCGCCGATCGTCGGGACGGAGAAGCTATAGCGAACGGCGCCGCAAAGGCATCCGCCGTCATAGGGTGGCTCTCTGGTCTTGTCCGGCTGGCTCATCTGTCTTGCTCCCGCAGGGAAGTCTACCCATCGCTTACTGTGCCACACCCGGCTTCATCCCGGGAGCGCGTAGCTGAGGATGAGCACGATGGCGCAATGCGGGCGGCGGTCATCGTTTGGAGAAGCAGGGAATGGTGGGTCCGCTGGGACTCGAACCCAGGACAACTCGATTAAAAGTCGAGTGCTCTACCAGCTGAGCTACGGACCCCCGACAAGAGTGGGCGGAACCTAACGGCGCCTTCCTTCCGGGTCAACCGGCTTACAAGGCCTGAATATCGCCAGTTGCCTGTTCCGCCTTGAACCGCGCCGCAAAGGCCTCGAATTCGCCCTCGGCAATGGCCACGCGCATGCCCGCCATCAGTTCCTGATAGTAGGCGATGTTGATCCAGCTCACCAGCATGGAGCCCAGCATCTCGCCGGACTTGATGAGATGATGGAGATAGGCGCGGCTGTAATCGCGCGCGGCGGGGCATGAGCTTTCCGCATCGAGCGGGCGCGGATCTTTCGCATGACGCGCATTGCGAAGATTGACGCGACCGCGCCGCGTGAAGGCGAGCCCGTGGCGTCCATTGCGTGTCGGCATGACGCAATCGAACATGTCGATGCCGCGACGCACACCTTCGACCAGATCGTCGGGCGTGCCGACGCCCATCAGATAGCGCGGGCGGTCCTTCGGCAGCAGCGGCACGGTGAAGTCGAGAACGCGCAGCATTTCCGGTTGGCCCTCGCCGACAGCGAGGCCGCCGATCGCATAGCCGTTGAAACCGATATCGACGAGGCCCGCAGCGGAACGCGCGCGAAGTTCGCTATAGGTGCTGCCCTGCACGATGCCGAAAAGCGCCTGACCTTCCTTGCGATGCGGCTGCGCCTCGAAGGCGGCCTTGGAGCGCTTTGCCCAACGGAGCGAAAGCTCCATCGACACGCGCGCCTGTTCCTCGGTCGCAGGGAACGGCGTGCATTCGTCGAGCTGCATCTGGATGTCGGAACCCAGCAAGCACTGGATTTCAATGGAGCGCTCAGGCGTCAGCAGGTGGCGCGAGCCGTCGAGATGGGAGGCGAAAGTGACGCCCTCCTCCGTCATCTTGCGAAGGCTCGTCAGCGACATGACCTGAAAGCCGCCGCTGTCGGTGAGGATCGGGTAAGGCCAGTTGGCGAATTTGTGCAAGCCGCCCAGGGCATGAACCTCCTCCGCACCCGGACGAAGCATCAGATGGTAGGTATTGCCGAGGATGATGTCGGCGCCCGCCTCGCGCACCTGATCCATATAGAGCGCCTTCACCGTCGCGGCAGTGCCGACCGGCATGAAAGCGGGTGTGCGGATTTCTCCGCGCGGCGTATGGATGACGCCCGTGCGGGCGGCGCCGTCTGTCGCTTTCAACTCATGACGAAACAGGCTCATGCTGCGTCTCCGCGATAGATGAGGCAGGCATCGCCATAGGAATAGAAGCGATAATGTTCGGCGACGGCATGAGCATAGGCGCGCTTCATCTCATCAAGGCCGCGCAGCGCGGAGACCAGCATGAAAAGCGTCGAGCGCGGCAGGTGAAAATTCGTCATCAGCATGTCCACGGCGCGGAAGCGATAGCCCGGCGTAATGAAAATATCCGTCTCGCCCCTGAAAGGCGCAACGCGACCGTCAGGCGCGGCGGCGGATTCGAGAAGGCGAAGCGAGGTCGTGCCGACGGGTATGATGCGGCCGCCCCGCTCGCGGGCGGCATTGATCGCCTCGGCTTCCGCCTCGGTGATCTCGCCCCATTCGGCGTGCATCTTATGGGCCTTTGTCGTCTCCGCCGCAACGGGGAGAAACGTGCCAGCGCCGACATGAAGCGTCAGCCGCACGGTAGAAACGCCTTTCGTCTCGATGGCGGCGAGGAGTTCCGGCGTGAAATGCAGACCCGCCGTGGGGGCGGCAACAGCGCCGGGTTCGCGGGCATAGAGCGTCTGGTAGTCCGCAAGGTCCGCCTCGTCGGTGCCGCGCTTGCGCTCGATATAGGGCGGCAGCGGCATTTCGCCGGCCTTGAGGATCGCCGCGTCGAGGGCCGGGCCTTCTTTGGAAAAGCGGAAGAGCACCTCGCCGCCCTCGCCTTTTTTCTCGACCTCTGCCGAAAGGCCTTCGGCGAAATCGACGCGCTCGCCCTCCTTCAGGCGCTTGGCGGGCCGGGCGAAGGCGAGCCAGCGGCCCGCATCCTCCCGCTTGTGCAGCAGCACCTCGATCTTCGCCTCAGCCTCGCCCCGGCGACGGATGCCGAAGAGGCGCGCGGGGATCACCCGCGTATCGTTGAAGACGAGAAGATCGCCTTCGCGCAGATGCGACGGCAGATCGCGGACGCCCTCGTCGGACAGGTGCCGGGGCGCCGGTCCGATGACGAGCATGCGGGCGCTGTCGCGCGGCCTTGCGGGCCGAAGCGCGATCAGCTCCTCGGGTAGCTCGAAATCGAATTCATCGACGCGCATGGGCAACCTGCATATCAGCCCTGTTCGTCATGCTCGGGCTCGGCCCGGGCATCCAGGCGCCACAAATTCGGAACTTGTTGCCCTGGATTGCCGGGTCTCGCCGCGACGCGGCGGCCCGGCAATGACGATGAGACTTACGCCGCGTCCGCCGCGACCTGCATTTTCACAATGCGATCGGGCTCGCGCACGGGCTCGCCGCGCTTGATCTTGTCCACGAATTCCATGCCGGAAACGACCTTGCCCCAGACCGTGTACTGCTTGTCGAGGAAGCGGGCGTCGTCGAAGACGATGAAGAACTGGCTGTCGCCGCTGTTCGGGTCCTGCGCACGGGCCATGGAGCAGACGCCGCGAACATGGGGCTCCGCCGAGAACTCGGCCGGGAGCTTCTTGCCCGAGCCGCCGGCGCCGGTGCCGGTCGGATCGCCGCCCTGCGCCATGAAGCCGTCGATGACGCGGTGAAAGGCGACGCCGTTATAGAAACCCTCGCGCGTGAGTTCCTTAATGCGCGCGACATGCTTAGGCGCAAGGTCCGGGCGCAGTTCGATGACGACGCGGCCGTCCTTCAGGTCGAGATAAAGGGTGTTTTCGAGATCGGTGCTCATGAGGCTACCTCAATTCACTTTTTGACGTCTGCGGCGACCTGCATCCGGATGATCTTGTCCGGATTGCTCGGCGGCTCACCGCGCTTGATATAATCGACATTCTCCATGCCTTCGACGACGCGGCCAAAGAGCGTGTACTGGCCGTTGAGGAAGCTGGCATCGTCGAAGCAGATGAAGAATTGGCTGTTGCCGCTGTCCGGGTCCTGCGAACGCGCCATGCCGAGAGCGCCGCGCGTGAAGGATTCCGACTGGCTGAATTCGGCGGGCACGTCCGGCAGCTTCGAGCCGCCCATGCCGGTGCCCGTCGGATCGCCCGTCTGGGCCATGAAGCCGTCGATGACGCGGTGGAAAGTCAGGCCGTTGTAGAAGCCCTGACGTGTGAGCGTCTTGATGCGCTCGACCGTCTTTGGCGCGACGCTCGGCAGAAGCTCGATCACGACGCGGCCATCCTTCAGATCCATGTAGATCGTGTTTTCCGGATCGAGCTTCACGTCGGCGGCGAGTGCCAGCTGTGTCGTCGCGAAGAGCGCGATCAATGCTAACGCCAGACTTTTCAGACGACGCATATCCATCTCCCTGCTGTTCCTGTTGTTGTTATCCGGTCGGCAGAGCGACCCGGCGCTTGTCACTTGTTGCGGCTGACGCTCGCCAGGCGGGCGAGAACCTTCTTTTCGACGCGCTTCGGCACGAACGGGGAAATGTCCCCGCCCATGCTTGCGATCTGGCGGACCAGAGTCGAGGAAATGAACTGCGTCTCCGGCGAGGCGGTGAGGAACACCGTCTCGACCTGCGGATTCATGACGCGGTTCATGCCGACCATCTGGACTTCATATTCGTAGTCCACTGCGCCCCGAAGGCCGCGGATGATGACATTGGCGCCATGCGCGTCCGCCGCATCGACCACCAGGCCGGAAAAGGAGGCCGTGCTGATCTTCGAACCGAGCTTCTTCGCGACGGGGCCCGCCTCGGCTTCGATGAGCGCGGCCCGCTCCTCGAAAGTCAACATGGGCGTCTTCGTCGCGTTGATGCCGATCGCCACCACGAGATGATCCACCAGCGTCAGCGCGCGGCGAATGATGTCGATATGGCCATTGGTCATCGGATCGAACGTGCCGGGATAGATGCCGATCCGCTTTTTGGTCGCCGCCATGCGCCTATTCCTCGTCCGAACCGGTTTCGCTTGCCTCGTCGACGCGTTCGACCGAGACCACGCGCTCGTCCGCATTGGTGCGGAAGATGGTGACGCCCTGCGTCGCGCGGCCCGCGACGCGCACATCGTCGACCGGGCAGCGGATAAGCTGACCCTGATCGGTGACGAGCATGATCTGGTCCTGCTCTTCCACCGGGAAGGACGAGATGAGCTTGCCGTTTCGCGCCGTGACGGTCATCGCGATGATGCCTTTGCCGCCGCGTCCCGAAGTCCGGTAGTCGTAGGACGACGAGCGCTTGCCGAAGCCGTTCTCGCTGACGGTGAGCACAAACTGCTCGCGAGCGCCGAGTTCGGTGTAACGCTCGGTCGAGAGCGTCAGATCTTCCGACGCCTCTTCCTCGCTCTCGTCCTGCTCGACAGATTCGACCTCGGACTCCTCGCCTTCGCCCGAAACAGCTCGGCGCATGGCCGTCGCCTGCTTCAGATAGGCGCGCGCTTCGGCAGGCGTTACATCGACATGGCGCAGAATGCTCATGGCGATGAGCTTGTCGTCCTCTTCGAGGCGGATGCCGCGCACACCGGTCGAGTTGCGGCCGGAGAAGACGCGCACTTCCGTGACCGGGAAGCGGACGCAACGGCCATTTGCGACGGTGAGCAGCACGTCATCGTCTTCAGTGCAGATCTGCACGCCGACAATTGAGTCGCCCTCGTCTTCGCCCTCGAACTTCATCGCGATCTTGCCGTTGCGGTTGATCTGCACGAAGTCGGAAAGCTCGTTGCGGCGGACGCTGCCCTTCCGCGTCGCGAACATCACATGGAGTTTTGCCCAGCTCTCTTCGTCTTCGGGCAGCGGCATGATGGTCGTGATCGTCTCGCCCTGCTTCAGCGGCAGGATGTTGATCATCGCCTTGCCGCGCGACTGGGGCGTCGCCTGCGGCAGGCGCCAGACCTTGAGCTTGTAGACCATGCCGGTCGAGGAGAAGAACAGCACCGGCGTATGCGTGTTCGCCACGAAGAGCCGGTTGACGAAATCCTCGTCCTTTGTCGCCATGCCGGAGCGCCCGCGGCCGCCACGGCGCTGCGCGCGATAGGTCGAGAGCGGCACGCGCTTGATGTAACCCTGATGGCTGACGGTGACGACCATGTCTTCGCGCTGGATGAGATCCTCATCCTCGAAGTCGCTGTCGGCTTCCGAGATTTCGGTGCGGCGCGGCGTTGCAAATTCGGCCTTGATGGCGCTGAGTTCGTTGCGAACGATCTCGAGCACGCGGGCACGCGAACGCAGGATTTCAAGATAGTCGGCGATCTTCAGGCCGAGCGCCGTGAGTTCGTCGGCGATTTCATCGCGGCCGAGTGCAGTGAGGCGCTGCAGACGCAGATCGAGGATCGCCTTGGCCTGAGCTTCGGAGAGCTTGTAGGTGCCATCCGGCGAGAGCTTGTGGCGCGGATCGGCGATGAGTTCGACAAGCGGCGCGATGTCGCCCGCAGGCCAGTCGCGCGCCATCAACCGTTCCCGGGCAGTCCCCGGATCTGGCGCGGTGCGGATGAGGTGGATCACCTCATCGATATTGGCAACCGCGATGGCAAGGCCGACCAAGACATGGGCGCGGTCGCGCGCCTTGCCGAGTTCGAACTTGGTCCGCCGTGTGACGACTTCCTCGCGGAACTGCGTGAAAGCCTCGATGAACTGCTTGAGGTTCAGAAGCTCCGGGCGACCGCGATAAATCGCCATCATGTTGGAGCCGAAGGTCGTCTGCAGCGGCGAGAAGCGATAGAGCTGGTTCAGCACGACATCAGGCACCGCATCGCGCTTCAGCTCGATCACGACGCGCATGCCATCGCGGTCGGACTCGTCGCGCAAATCGCTGATGCCGTCGATCTTCTTGTCGCGCACAAGCTCGGCGATGCGCTCGATCATCGTCGTCTTGTTCACCTGATAGGGAATCTCGCTGATGATGAGAGCGACCCTGTCGCGCTTCATCTCCTCGATCTCGACACGTCCGCGAACGGTGAGCGAGCCCTTGCCGGTGAGATAGGTGGAGCGCGCGCCGGCGCGACCGATCAGAATGCCGCCGGTCGGGAAATCTGGCGCGGGCACATGCTCGATCAGTTCCTCGATCGTGATGGCCGGATTGTCGATCAGCGCGACGCAGGCGTCGATCACTTCACCCAGATTGTGCGGCGGCACGTTGGTCGCCATGCCGACGGCGATGCCGTTGGCGCCGTTGACCAGCAGGTTTGGAAACTCGGCCGGCAGAACCTTCGGCTCTCGTTCGGAGCCGTCATAGTTGTCCTGGAAGTCGACCGTTTCCTTGTCGAGATCGTTGACCAGAAGATGCGCGACCTTGGCCATGCGCACTTCGGTGTAACGCATGGCGGCCGCAGGATCGCCGTCGACCGAACCGAAATTGCCCTGCCCGTCGAGCAGCGGCAGGCGCATGGAGAAAGGCTGCGCGAGACGCACCAAGGCGTCGTAAATCGACTGGTCGCCATGCGGATGATACTTACCGATGACGTCGCCGACGACGCGGGCAGACTTGCGATAGGGCTTGTTCCAGTCGTAGCCGTTCTCACTCATCGAGAAGAGGATGCGGCGATGCACGGGTTTCAACCCGTCCCGCGCATCGGGCAGCGCGCGACTCATGATCACGCTCATCGCGTAATCGAGATAGGACCGGCGCATCTCGTCTTCGATGGTAATCGGCGAGACGTCCTTCTCCGGCGGCGTCGGTGTGCCGCCCGAAGTTCCGTCGGAACCCAAACCGCTCCCGTTGCCCGGGGCCGGCTCGTCGCCCGGAATGTCGCTGTCTGACGTGTCGGACAAATGCTTTTCTAACGTTAGAGGGCGCCAGCGATCTCTGATCGCGCGGCGCCCGAAGGACCAAAAAGAGCCCGGAAAACGACTTCCGAATCCCCGAAATCAACTGATGCACAGACTAGCAGGTCCGGCATTTTCGGGCAACCTGAAAGGCTTTCGAAAGCCCTCCTTAAGCCATTGTAATTATTGACAAAATGGGGGAGGTTTCGACGCGGCTCAGCGGCGCTCGGGCCCGGCCCTGAAAAGCACCGCAGTGGCGTCGTCGGAACGCTTGAACCGGGGATAGAGGCGCAGCGCGGGATCCTCTTCGCGTTCGATCTTCCTGATCTCGGAAAGGATGCCCGAAAGCCCCTCCTCCCGGGCGCGGCGGGCGAGCTCCGCAGGCGTCAGGCGCTCATAGTCATAGGCGAGAGAGGCAAAGCCATCGGTCATCAGCAGGCCCGTGACGTGCTGCGAGAGCGGCATGTCCCAGCGCCGCATGAAATCGACGGCGCGCGGGTCCAGGCCCAAAATCCAGTAGCCCGTTTCCGTGTTCTGTCGGTTCCGCGCGGCACGCAGGAAACGCATGACATCGGGCGAGGCGAACATGTCCGCTCCCGGCGCGAGCGAGGCAATGAGGTCCGCCGTGCGCTGGCGGGCCGACGCCTCTCGGTCGAGGTGGCGATCGCCGAAAGTCGTCGCCTCCCCCTCGTCCGTCAGCAGCACCAGATGACAATCGGCGAAATTCACGTAAGAGAGCGTGGCGCCGTCGCTATGAACCATGCTCATGGCTGCCGAGGGCAGTTCATAACGGCCGTTCGGCGGGCGTCGCTTCTTTGACTCGAAGGTTTGAGCAAGGCTGTCGATCGCGGCCCTCGTGAGACCGCCGAGATCGCTCCCGTGTTGCTCTGCATGGGCGGCGAAATAGGCGCTCGCTTCCCGCGCCAACCAATGCGCATCGCTCGGTGCATCCAGAAGCTCGTCATCGGCGACGCCGGTCGCGCCGTCGATCACCCAGGCATGCGCCGGCCCATGGCCGAATGCGTCCTCGTTCGGCTTTTCGGGGTGGCCGGCATCGGTGATCGCATCGAGGATGCGGAGCATGGGCTCACCAGTATTCCGGCTGCGTGACCATGAAATAGAGGATGGCGACGATGGCGACGAGGCCCGGCCAGCCGCACCAGAACCAGACACGCAAGAAGCGCTGGTAGCGGGGCGGCAACGGCGTTCCGGCCGCCAGCGCCGTCGCGGCCATGTCCCTCATCTGGAGATTCAACCAGAATCCCGGCAGCCAGAGGACGCCGATGGCAGCATAGAGACTGAGGCTGATCGCGATCCAGCTCTGCCAGACATGGAGATGCGCGATATGCGCCATGCCAAGGCCCGTCACCGGCTGTAACACGAAGGCCGTCGCCATCAGCGCGATGTCCGCGATGACGACGATCCGTGCCGTGCCCGCAATCAGAGGGACATTGCCGCTGCGGTTGGCCAGCGCCATGAAGAAGGCGATGCCGAGCCCTGTGCCGAAAAGCACCATGGCGCCGAGGATGTGCAGCAATTCGAGGAGTGAGAATATCTCCATCGGCGAGGCTCCATCGCAGCGGCCGAAAGCGGGCCGGGCCTTTGCCTAGAAGGGAATCTCGTCGTCGAGATCCTGAGCGAAGCTGCCCTTCGAGGCGCCCGAGCTGCGGCCACCACCGAAATCGTCGTCGCCATAGTCGCCGCCGCCACCCGACGAACCGCCCGCGCCGCCGCCGGAGCGGCCGTCCAGCATGGTCAGCACCGAGTTGAAGCCCTGAAGGACGATTTCAGTCGAGTATTTTTCCTGGCCCGACTGGTCGGTCCATTTGCGCGTCTGGAGCGCACCCTCGATGTAAACTTTCGCGCCCTTCTTCAGGTACTGCTCGGCAACCTTGCAGAGACCTTCGTTGAAGATCACGACGCGGTGCCACTCGGTCTTTTCCTTGCGCTCGCCCGAGTTCTTGTCGCGCCAGCTTTCCGAGGTCGCGATGCGCAGATTGGCGATCGGGCGGCCATCCTGCGTCCGGCGAATTTCGGGATCGGCGCCCAGATTGCCGACCAGGATGACCTTGTTGACGCTGCCTGCCATGTCTCTCGCTCCGATGCTCCGCAAGGACACCCTTGGCGTCCGAGCCAGTCACTAATCCAGGAATTCCGGCCTCACCATACCCGCAACGCACAGGATTCGTAGACCATGCCATGGGATATCCACAAGAAAAGGCGCGGCAAATCCCACTTACCTCGCATTTTCCAGTGTTCTTGTATTGTTCTGACATGCATTTAAGCCGAACGCAATTGACGTTATCGTCGACAGGGAGTGGCTTTCGGATTCACCAGCGTGGAGCCAGAGGTGGGCACAGATGAGGCGGTCTTGAAGGCAGCGGAGCAAGCGCCAACCGGCGCAGGCGTCTGGAAGGACGCTTGGCGGGCCTCCTTGATCGAACATCGGTTCTATCTCGCATACCTCATTTGCTATGTCGCACTAGGCTGCCTCACGCTCATCTGGAAAACCCGGGGTAGCGGCGAACTCCTCGCCAGGAACATCCTGGCCACGGTGATCTGCCACCTACCCGTCATCGCGGTGATATTTTTGTTTTGGGCGGCGCTGTTCTTCTTTCGTGAGCGTCCGGAGGTGCCACTGCCGGCGCTGCGCACGGCGCTTCGCGAGACCTATCTGACACCGAGCTCGCTCGCCGCCTCTCTGCTGATGCTGGTCACCATTCCGCTCTTCTTCGGAATGTTCTTTACACTGAAGATAAGTCTACCGCAGATACAGCCGTTCCAATATGATGCCCTCTTCGCGCAGTGGAGCACCTCGCTGTCCGGTGGTGATCCGACCTGGCGTATCCTTCAGCGCTGGCTCGGCCAGCCCTGGATCACGGCGACACTCGACTATGTCTATTTCCTCTGGTTTGCCGTGGTGCATCTGACCTTTTACTGGCAGCTCTTCTCGCGTCGGCGACCCGAACTTCGACTTCAATTCATCATGGCGTTCGTCGGCTGCTGGGGCCTGCTTGGCTCTGTTGTTGCCGTCGCCTTTTCATCGGCGGGCCCAGCCTTCTTTGGCGACCTGCTTGGGCGTCCGACGCCCTTTGATGGGCTGATGGCCTATCTCGATCATGTCCGGCAGAGCGGTTACCAATTGAAGGCGCTCATGGAGCAAAGCATCCTCTGGCAGAGCTATGTGACGCGTAACAACCTGCCCTTCGCGGGAATCTCGGCGATGCCTAGCATCCACGTCTCGCTGGCAGTTCTGATGGCGCTGTTCGGGTGGCGTGTGAGCCGCCTCGCGGGCATTCTTTACACGACGTTCGCCGTGCTCGTTTTCCTCGGCTCAGTGCTTCTAGCCTTCCATTACGCGATCGACGGCTATGCCGGTGCCGCGCTTACGCTGGCCGTCTGGTCGGCCTGCGGCTGGCTCGCGCGGCGCGTCTATCGAGACCATTCATCCCCCGCTTGAGTTCCGTTTTTGTTCTTGCTTCCTGCGCCGTGAAAGTCAAAATGGGATCAAGAACGAAGATTCGACCATGCGAGATCTCCTCGATTTGATCCCGGCAGCGCGGCGCTTGTTTGCGGCGTCCGATAACCTACATTGCAGAGCGAATGTCCTCCCCTCGCAAGTCAACGAGTAAACGCCCCATGGCTGACGCGGCGCGTCCGGCTTCCCCGGCCTCTTCGAGAGTTCTCGCCGTTCGCGGCGCGCGGGAGCACAACCTCAAGAATATTTCGATCGAACTGCCTCGCGACAAGCTGATCGTCATCACCGGGCTTTCGGGGTCTGGCAAGTCATCGCTTGCCTTCGACACGATCTATGCCGAGGGCCAGCGGCGCTATGTCGAAAGCCTTTCGGCCTATGCGCGGCAATTCCTCGAAATGATGCAGAAGCCGGATGTCGACCAGATCGACGGCCTCTCGCCGGCCATCTCGATCGAGCAGAAAACGACCTCGCGCAATCCGCGCTCGACGGTCGGCACTGTCACCGAGATCTACGACTATATGCGCCTCCTCTGGGCGCGCATCGGCGTTCCCTATTCACCCGCGACCGGCCTTCCCATCGAAAGCCAGACGGTCAGCCAGATGGTCGATCGCGTCATGGCGCTGCCCGAGGGTACGCGGCTCTATCTGCTCGCGCCTATCGTGCGCGGCCGCAAGGGCGAATACCGTAAGGAGTTCGGCGAGCTTCAGCGCAAGGGCTTCCAGCGTGTGAAGGTCGACGGCACCTTCCATGAAATCGACAGCGTGCCCGCGCTCAACAAGAAGCTGAAACACGACATCGACGTGGTCGTCGACCGTATCGTCGTGCGCGACGATCTCGGCAACCGTCTCGCCGACAGTTTCGAAATCGCGCTCGGCCTTGCCGATGGTATTGCTGTGGTCGAATTCGCCGACGCCAAGAAAGGCGCGGAGCCGGAGCGCATCATTTTCTCGTCGCGTTTTGCCTGCCCCGTTTCGGGCTTCACCATCGACGAGATCGAACCCCGTCTTTTCTCCTTCAACAATCCTTTCGGCGCCTGCCCGGCCTGCGACGGTCTCGGCACGCAGCATTACATGGACCCGGACCTCGTCGTGCCGGATCACGGGCTTTCGCTTCGCGATGGCGCCATCGCGCCCTGGTCGAAATCGACCTCGCCCTATTACACCCAGACGCTGGACAGTCTGGCCAAGGCCTACAAGTTCTCGGTCACCATGCCCTGGTCGCAATTGTCGAAGAAGGCGCAGCAGGTCGTGCTTTACGGCACGGGTGAAGAGCCGGTGACCTTCGCCTATGATGATGGGCTTCGCTCCTACAAGACGACGAAGCCTTTTGAGGGCGTCATACCCAATCTCGAGCGGCGTTGGCGCGAGACGGATTCTTCATGGTCGCGCGAGGAAATCGAGCGCTTTCAGGGCATCACGCGTTGCGACGATTGCGGCGGCTACCGGCTGAAGCCCGAAGCGCTGGCCGTCAAGATCAACAAGCTGCATATCGGTGAAGTCACCGACATGTCGATCCGCGATGCGGATCGCTGGTTCTCGGAACTCTCGCAGCATCTGACCGCGAAACAGAACGAGATCGCGGGCCGTGTGCTGAAGGAAATCCGCGAGCGGCTTCACTTCCTCAACAATGTCGGTCTCGAATATCTGACGCTGGCGCGGAATTCGGGAACGCTGTCGGGCGGCGAAAGTCAGCGCATCCGGCTTGCCTCGCAGATCGGCTCCGGGCTCACTGGCGTCCTCTATGTGCTCGACGAGCCCTCCATCGGTCTTCACCAGCGCGACAATGACCGTCTGCTCGAAACGCTGAAGCGCCTGCGCGATCTCGGCAATACGGTGATCGTCGTCGAACATGACGAAGATGCGATCCGGCTCGCGGATTATGTGGTCGATATCGGCCCCGGCGCGGGCATTCATGGCGGCGAGGTCGTCGCCGAGGGCACGCCCGAAGAGATCATGGCGAACCCGAACAGTCTGACGGGACAGTATCTCACCGGCTTCCGCCAGATCGAGGTTCCCGCGACGCGCCGCAAGGGCAACGGCAAGTGGCTCAAGGTTACGGGTGCGAAGGAAAACAACCTGAAGAATGTGACGGCGGAAATTCCGCTCGGCACCTTCACCTGCGTTACTGGCGTGTCGGGCGGCGGAAAGTCGACACTCCTTATCGAGACGATCTACAAGGCCGTGGCGCGGCGTCTGACCGACACCCGCGACCATCCCGGCGATTTCGACGAGATATTCGGTCTCGAACATCTCGACAAGATCATCGACATCGACCAGTCGCCCATCGGCCGCACGCCGCGCTCGAACCCTGCGACTTATACTGGCGCCTTCACCTTCATTCGCGACTGGTTCGCGGAACTGCCCGAGGCGCGCGCGCGCGGCTACAAGGCGGGACGCTTCTCGTTCAACGTCAAGGGTGGGCGCTGCGAAGCCTGTCAGGGCGATGGCGTCATCAAGATCGAGATGCACTTCCTGCCCGACGTCTATGTCGAATGCGATTCCTGCCACGGGCATCGCTACAATCGCGAGACGCTGGAAGTGAAGTTCAAGGGCAAGTCGATCGCCGACATCCTCGAAATGACGGTCGATGAGGCGGCGGACTTCTTCAAGGCGGTGCCCGCCGTGCGCGAGAAGATGGAAGTGCTTCAGCGCGTCGGCCTCGGCTATATCAAGGTCGGCCAACAGGCGACGACGCTTTCCGGCGGCGAGGCGCAGCGCGTGAAGCTCTCAAAGGAACTGTCGCGCCGCTCGACGGGCCGCACGATCTATATTCTCGACGAACCGACCACCGGTCTCCATTTCCACGATGTCGCGAAGCTTCTCGAAGTGCTTCACGAGCTCGTGGCGCAGGGAAATTCGGTTGTCGTCATCGAGCACAATCTCGAAGTCATCAAGACGGCGGACTGGATCCTCGACCTTGGCCCGGAAGGCGGCGACGCGGGCGGCGAGATTGTCGCTGTTGGCACTCCGGAAGATGTGGCGAAGGAACCGCGCAGCTATACGGGACACTACCTCGCGGAGCTCTTCAAACGTCGGCCCGGCAAGACGGTCTCCGCATCGAAACCGAAGAAGCCCGAGCGGGCGAAATGTGGGGCGGTTCCCCCTCTCGCGCAAAACGCCTATAAAGGCGGCTGACTGGGTTTCGGGGGCATGATGACCGGATTCGATCGCCGCGAATTTTTGAGGCTCTTTGCCGCCACGGCGGGCTGCTTTGCGGTGAGCGCCGCGCCCCTGCCCTTCGCCTCGGTGCTTAATCGCGCCGCCGCAGACACAGGCCTCTATCACTTCCCGCAGGGCCTCGCTTCCGGCGATCCGCAGCCTCACGCCGTCATGCTCTGGACGCGGGTCGAGCGAGTGGATGGCGCGCCGAGCGACGCGATCGACCTCTATGTTCAGGTGGCGGAGGATGAGGCTTTTACGAAACTCATCGTCGAACGCGCCGTGCGCGCGTTGCCCGAGACTGATCATACGGTGCGCGTTTTGGTGAACGAGCTCAGGCCCGACACGCATTACTACTATCGTTTCTTCGCCGGCAGCGATCAGGCGCCATTCTCCGGCCGAACCCGCACTGCGCCGCCGCGTGATGCAAAACGTCCCGTGCGTTTCGCCTTCCTCTGCTGTCAGAATTACGAGCAAGGCTATTACGGGGCCTATCGCCGCCTTGTGAATGATGACATCGCCGCGAAGCCGGAGGATCGGATCGAGTTCGTCCTTCACCTCGGCGATTTCATCTATGAACATACGGGTGACGTGCCGGAGGAAGAGAAGCCCGCGCGTCTCATCGGGCCGCTGCCGAACGGTTCGACGCCGTGGGTGCCGGATGGCAAGCGCACCAACTGGCAAAGCGGCGGACAAGCAGCCGTAACGCTTGCCGATTACCGCTTCCTCTACAAGCTCTACCTCACCGATCCCGACCTGCAGGCGGCGCGCGCCCGCTTTCCCTTCATCCATACATGGGACGACCACGAATTCACGAATGATTGCTGGCAGTCGCACGACACGTATTATGGCGACGGCAGCCCCGCGCAGAAACGCAAGCTCGCGGCCAATCAGGCCTGGTTCGAATTCGTGCCCGCGCTTCTTTCCGACGCGCCCGATTTTGGCGGTGTGAAGCCTCAAGCTCATGACTTCACGCCGGTAAAGGTTGCCGATGCGCCGATGGGTGAGCCGGACGCGAATTTCCTTTTTCAGGGAACGGATAATCTCAAAGCCATCGGCAGCCTCGGCATCTACCGCGCCTTCTCGTGGGGCAAGATGCTTGACCTCGTCATCACCGATCTGCGGAGCTATCGCAGCCCGCCCGTGATGAGCGAAGAAGTGAAGGCGCTGGTCAAGGGCGCGCCGCTGCCGCCTGTGCGGATTGTGAAGACACTCGACGCTGGCCGAAGCGCAGCGCAGGGCAATCCGCCGGCGAAACTCTCCTACAAGGACCGCGAAATCGACAATCCGCGCCGCGCCGCGCCTCCGGGCACGCATATGGGCGGGCCCCAGAAATCGTGGTTCAAATCCGTGATGCAATCGTCGAAGGCGCGTTGGCGCATCTGGGCGAACAGCGTGCCTGCCCTCGCCATGCGGATCGACTTTGCGAGCCTGCCATTCGCGGGGCTTGAGGATGGTTATGTCGGCATCGATGCCTGGCAGGGCTATCCCGGCGAGCTGAAGGAGCTGATGAGCTTTCTGAAAGAAGCCGGGATCGGCAATGTGATTTCCTGCTCTGGCGATTATCACGCGCATATCGTCGGACGCCTGCCCGTCGATCCGGATGCGGAAGCCCTCACTTATTCCGCTGTCGAATTCGTGACCACCGGGATCAGCTCCGGCTCCATGTATCGCGGCGCCGAACGCGGCGCGCGTAAAAGCGCCCTCTTCCACCGCGCCGTCGAGATCGACGACGGGGACAAGAAGCTCGAGAATTTCAACAATACGCTGGTGAACGGATTGCGGGCCGGCATCCTCACCAACTACACCAATTCGATGAAGATCGGCGCCATGTTCCGCAATGAGCGCGCGAGCCCCGGCCTCTCCTTTCTCGATTCCAACGCCCATGGCTTCGGCATAGCAACGTTGACGGAGGAAGGCGCGACAGTTGAGCTCGTCAATGTGTGCGACGTTTCGAAAGACGCGGGGCCAGAGGGTGCCGCCGTGTTGCGCCGCAGCCGCTTTGCGGTGAAGCCGTGGAAGGGCGGCGATGATCCGGTGATCGAAGGGCCGACATTCGAAGGCGAGCCGCCTTTTCCCTACTCCCACGTTACGGTCTGACGCTTCGGTCTTTGCGTTGGAGAATTCTCCGCCTAATCTTTGAGGAGGAAGGCGGGCCGCATGAGAGCCTGCCCGCATCGTTCGCGGAGGTAACAGGTGGGGATTTCGGAATATGCGTCGCATGACGCCCTCGGGCTCGCGGAGCTCGTAAAAAGCGGACAGGTTTCGGCAGCGGAACTGGCCGAGGAAGCGATCGCGCGGATCGAGAAGCACAATCCGACGCTCAACGCTGTCGTCACCAAGATGTACGATCAGGGACGGGCCACGGCGAAGGCACCTGTCGACGGCCCATTCAAGGGCGTTCCCTTCCTGCTCAAGGATATTCTTGGCGACTTTGCGGGCGTGCCCACGCAATCCGGCTCGCGCTTCATGAGCGGCGTTCCGGCAACGCGGGATTCGACGCTTACGGCGCGGTTCAAGAAATCGGGCGTCGTCGTTCTCGGCAAGACCAACGTGCCGGAATTCGGCCTGCTGCCCACGACCGAAAGCGCCTTCTACGGTCCGGCACATAATCCTTGGAACCCTGCGCATTCGACGGGCGGCTCGTCCGGCGGCTCGGCGGCCGCGGTCGCGGCGGGCATCGTTCCCATTGCGCATGCGAATGACGGAGGCGGCTCCATCCGCATTCCGGCATCGTGCTGCGGCCTTGTCGGCCTCAAGCCGACGCGCGGGCGCAATCCGCTCGGTCCAGACATCGGCGATATCATGGGCGGCCTCATTGCCGAACATATCGTCTCGCGCAGCGTACGCGACACAGCGGCCATGCTCGATTGCACGCATGGTGCGGAAGCGGGCGATCCTTATTACGCGCCGCCGGTCACGCGGCCCTTCCTTGACGAGCTGAAGCAGAAGCCCGGCAAGCTCCGCGTCGCCTATAGCGTCACCGCTCTGGACGGCAAGAAGGTTCACGCGGAAGGCGTGAAAGGTGTCGAGGAGACGGCGAAGCTTCTCGCCGATCTCGGCCATGAGGTTGTGGAGGCGGCACCCGAACTTCCGATGGAAATGCTCTCGGGCGCCTTCATGGCGCTCTGGGCCTCGGGCCTCGCCATGCAGATCGACGTTCATGCGATGATGACCGGCCGCACGCCGAGCGACAATGAGCTCGAAGGGCTGACCTGGGGCCTTTATCAGGCGGGCAAGCAGGTCACCGCCGTCCAGTATCAGATGTCGATCGCGCAGATTCAGATCATGTCCCGGCTCATGGCTCGCTTCATGGAGTCGCATGATGTATGGCTGACGCCGACGCTCGGCAGCCCGCCGCTCAAGCTCGGCACCATCGACATCACGGAGCGCGATCCGGTGGCGGCCTTCGCGCCGGTGCTCGATTACGTGCCCTTCACGGCGCTCGAAAACGCGACCGGCCAGCCCGCCATTTCGCTGCCGCTACACTGGTCGGCGGACGGGCTCCCCGTGGGCATCATGTTCGCCGGGCGCTTCGGCGAGGAAGCGCTGCTGCTGCGGCTCGCGGCACAGCTTGAACAAGCGCGGTCCTGGAAGGACAAGCGGCCCCAGATCTGGGACTGAAACGGATGAAAGCGGCGCGGCAGTTCGGGAGGCTTCTCCGGAACTGCCCGCTATGCTATCTCCTCGGCCCATGACCCAGGACATCAAACCCGTTCATGTGATCGGCGCCGGCATGGCCGGTTCCGAGGCCGCCTGGCAGCTTGCACAGGCTGGCGTTCCGGTGTTGCTGCATGAAATGCGGCCACTGGTTAAAACCGACGCGCATCAGAGCGACGGCTTCGCGGAACTCGTCTGTTCCAACTCCTTCCGCTCCGACGATTACGAGCAGAATGCAGTCGGCCTTCTCCACGAAGAAATGCGCCGCTTGGGTTCGCTTGTCATGGAAGCGGCGAATGTCGCCAAGGTGCCGGCGGGTGGCGCGCTCGCCGTCGACCGCGAGGCGTTCTCGGCCTATGTCACCGAAAAGCTCAACGCTCACCCGCTCGTCACCGTGGAGCGCGGCGAGGTCGCAGGGCTTCCGCCTGCCGACTGGGACAATGTGATCGTGGCGACCGGCCCGCTCACCTCCGCCGCCTTGGGCGAAGCGATCGCCGCTCTCACTGGTGCCGAAGAGCTCGCCTTTTTCGACGCCATCGCGCCGATCGTCTATCGCGAGACGATCGACATGTCCGTCTGCTGGTTTCAGTCGCGCTACGACAAGGTCGGCCCCGGCGGCACAGGCAAGGACTATATCAACTGCCCGATGACCCGCGAGGAATACGACGCCTTCGTTCAGGCGCTTCTCGATGGAGAGAAAGGCGACTTCAAGGAATGGGAAAAGAGCACGCCCTATTTCGAGGGCTGCCTGCCGATCGAAGTCATGGCGGAGCGCGGGCTTGAAACGCTGCGCTGGGGCCCGATGAAGCCTGTCGGCCTCACCAATCCGCATAACCCGGAGGTGAAGCCCTATGCGGTGGTTCAGCTCCGTCAGGACAATGCGCTCGGCACACTCTACAATATGGTCGGCTTCCAGACGAAACTGAAGCATGGCGAACAGACGCGCGTGTTCCGCTCCATTCCGGGTCTCGGCCAGGCTGAGTTCGCGCGGCTCGGCGGCCTTCATCGCAACACCTTCCTCAACAGCCCGAAGCTTCTCGACGGCGTGATGCGGTTGAAGAGCGAGCCGCGCCTGCGCTTCGCTGGTCAGGTTACGGGCGTCGAGGGCTATGTCGAAAGCGCCGCGATGGGGCTTCTCGCCGGACGCTTCGCCGCCGCCGAGCGGCAGGACCGCGCGCCTTCGGTGCCGCCACGCACCACGGCGCTCGGCGCGCTTCTCGCCCATATTACAGGCGATGCGAATGCCGAGACCTTCCAGCCGATGAACGTCAATTTCGGGCTCTTCCCGCCGGTTGAGCCGGGCCTCGATGAGAACGGCAAGCGCCCGCGCGGCAAGGCCAAAGGCCCTGCGCGAAAGCGCGCTCATACGAGCCGCGCACTCGCCGATCTCGCGGGCTGGATCGCACAGAAAGCCGAAGCGGCGGAATAATCAGAAGCGGCCCGCGAGCTGCTTTGCTGCCATCCGCAGCTGCCGCGAGAATGCGGGCACATCCGTAGACTGACGGAATGGATCGAATCCCGGCGCCGTGACCATTCTGAGGTAACGGTCGCAGAGCGCCGCCGGCAGAAGCGCCGGAATCGCGGCGCGATCCACCTTGTGCGCGCGCGCCCCGGCCAGCAGCGCCCGCGCCCGCGTCGCAACCTCTCCGATTGCATTGCGCAGCGTCTCCGACATTTCGCCGGCAAAGATGCGATGCGGATCGATGTCGTGGGAACGCAGCAGGTCGAGCGGCAGGTAAAGCCGTCCTTGCGAGGCGTGGAGCGGCAGCGCGCGGAGCAGGCCTGTCAACGCGTAAGCGACGCCGGCGGATTTGATCGCGGCGGCGGCCATATCGGTGCTCTCGCCTGCAAGGACTTGTGCCGCCAACATCATCAGCCGCGACGATGTTTCCTCGGCATAGGATTCGAGTTCGGCCATGCTGTCGAAGGGCGCCTCGTCGAGATCGCGCTCGCGAGCGTCGATCAGCGCGATCAATTCCTTCTGCGGCCAATGGGCGACGCTTCGCGTCTCGGCCAATGCGACCGCCGTCTCGTGCCCCCTCGCCTCGCCGTCTGATAGCGCCTCGACCGTATCGCGCCACCATTGCAGCCTGATTTGCCCGAGCATCGGCTCGCTCACCACCTCCGGCACGCGGGCGATTTCGGCGTTGAAGGCGTAAAGCGCGATGAGCGCCGGACGCTTCGCCGAGGGCACGAATTGCAGCGACAGAAAGCGATCGTGATCGAGCCGCCTCACATCATTGAGGCAGGCGCGCAGGCTGTTGGCGGTCGAATGTTGATCCATCGTCACAGTCCAAAAGGAAACGGGGCCGTTTGACAACGGCCCCGCTCCAGTAAATCGCTATGCCAGCGATCAGTAGATGTTCTGCGCCGACACCATGGCGAAGAGCATGGGGACCGACAGCATCGTGTTGGTGCGCGAGAAGAGCATCGCCGTGCGGGCGGCTTTCGGCTTCGCATCGGCAGGCGCGTCGACGATGCCGAGAGCGATCTTCTGGTTCGGCCAGATGATGAACCAGACGTTGAACCACATGATCGTGCCGAGCCACATGCCGATGCCGATCGCCGTGTCCTTCGGAACAGCGAAGCCGTTCGTGGCACCCAGCGTGTATGCATCGAGCAGGTAGCCGTTGAGATAGGCGAGAACGATACCGAAGAAGATCGTCGACATGGCACCCCAGCGGAACCAGAAGAGCGCGGCCGGCGCGATGACCTTGCCGATGGCCGGCTTCTGCTCATCGGGGATCTTGGGCATGTTCGGGATCTGAACGAAGTTGAAATACCAGAGCAGACCGATCCACATCACGCCACTGCCGACATGGAGCCAGCGAACGAAAAAGGCGCAGAACGCGAAGTCCAGCGAGCCACCCGACTTGAGGAAAAGCAGGACAAGAAGAGCCGCAAGCACGAAGCCCGCGATCACCGTGTTCCGGAGAGAAGTGAGAATTGCAGCCATAAGGATTACCCCCTGCGTTTAATCAGAATTAGGCAGCCGCGCATGGCCCCCTGTAACGTCGCCGCGCGGCATTGAGTCGCGATTCATGTTGGCAAAATTAGGAGCTTCGGAACGAAAAGCCAAGCGTTCCGGTATGGCATAAGTTCAGGAAACAGCGATCAATGCGGCTGCAACGCGGCGCTCTTCAAAGCGCAGGATGTTGTAGGTGCGGCAGGCAGCGCCTGTCGTCATCACGTCGGGCACGATTCGCGCCTCGGTCAGAAAACCCACAATATCCTTGGGTAATTGTGCGAAGCCTGCGCCGCTTCCCACGAGCAGGAAATCGAACTCGTCCGCGCATTCGATTAGCGGTGCCAGTGACGCCCGCGTCGTGTCCCTGAGCTTGCCCGGCGCCCAGGGATAAAGCCCGCGCGGTGTGAGCAGGATCGAGCCTTCGAAGCGCTGCTCGTTAAGCCGGAAGCCGCCATCGCCATAGGCGTCGATGAGCGGCTGCCCGGCGAAGCGGGGCTTCATGCCTCAGGCCTTCTTCTCGACCTTGCCGCGTCCCAGCGCGCCGGAACCCCACTCGCGCTTGACACCGATTGCGATCAGCACCGGCGCGGCGACGAAGATTGACGAATAGGTGCCGACGAAGATGCCGAAGATCATGGCGAAGGTGAAGCTACGGATGACTTCGCCACCGAAGATGAAGAGCGCGAAAAGCGCGATCAACGTCGTCGCCGAGGTCATGATCGTGCGCGCCAGCGTCTCGTTGATCGACAGGTCGATCAGCTCGCCGAGGTCCATCTTCTTGAACTTGCGCAGATTCTCGCGGATACGGTCGAACACGACGACGGTGTCGTTCATCGAATAGCCGACGATGGTCAGAAGCGCGGCGATGGTCGTCAGATTGAATTCCATCTGCAGCAACGCGAATATGCCGATGGTCGCCATGACGTCATGAATGAGCGCCAGCACGGCGCCAAGGCCGAACTGCCACTCGAAGCGGAACCAGATGTACACAAACATCAGTGCCACCGCGACGACGACGGCCATGGTCGCCGATTTGATGAGTTCGCCGGAGACCTGAGGCCCCACGCTTTCGATGCGGCGATATTCGACCGAGGTTCCGAGTGTGTCCTTCACCTTCTTGACCGCCGCTTGGCCGGTATCGTCAGTGGCGGAGGCTCCATGCGCGGTGCCGATGCGGATCAGGACGTCATTGTCCTCTCCGAAGCGCTGGAGCTGGAGGTCGCCAAGGCCAAGGCCGCCGAGCTGCGTGCGAAGGCCCGATATGTCGGCCGGGCCTTTGGTGGCGATCTCGATGACCGTGCCGCCCTCGAAGTCGATGCCGAAGTTGAGACCGCGCGCGAAGAGCAGCACGACCGAGGCCAGCATGACCGCGACGGACAGGCCGACCGCGATGTGACGAAACTTGACGAAGGAAAAAGACGTATTGTCCGGAACGAGCTTGAGCCGCTTCATTTGTCGTATTCCTTCGAAATCACAATACGAGCAGCTTGGGGCGGCGGCGCCGCACCCAGGTCGCCACGATCAACCGGTTCACCGTGAAAGCGGTGAAGACCGACGTGACGACGCCGATGGCGAGCGTCACGGCAAAGCCGCGCACCGGGCCCGAGCCAAGTTCGAAGAGAACGGCGGCCGAGATGAAATGCGTGATGTTGGCGTCGAGAATGGTCGCGAGCGCTCTGTGGTAGCCAGCCTCGATGGCGGCGATGACCGATTTTCCGGAGCGCAGTTCTTCGCGAATGCGCTCATAGATCAGCACGTTGGCGTCGACTGCGGTGCCGATGGTGAGCACGATGCCGGCGATGCCCGGCAGCGTCAGTGTCGCCTGCAGCATCGAGAGCGCGCCCATGATGAGCGCGATGTTCACGAGCAGCGCGAGATTGGCGAAGACGCCGAAGAGGCCATAAGCCGCAATCATGAACACGATAACGGCAACCGAGCCGATGATCGACGCGATGGTGCCAGCCCGGATCGAGTCGGCGCCGAGGCCGGGGCCGACGGTGCGTTCTTCAAGCACGTTGAGCGGCGCAGGCAGCGCGCCCGCGCGCAGCAGGATCGCGAGGTCATTCGCCTGCTGGACGGTGAAGTTGCCGCTGATCTGGCCTGTGCCGCCAAGGATGGGCTCGCGGATGACCGGCGCGCTGATGACCTTGTTGTCGAGCACGATGGCAAACGGCTTGCCGACGTTGTCGCGTGTGACTTCGCCGAAGAGGCGTGCGCCGGTCGAATCGAAGCGGAAGCTCACAATGGGCTCGCCCGAGCGCTGATCGAAGCCCGGCGTCGCATCGACGAGATTGTCGCCGCCGACCATGACGCGGCGTTGCACGAGCAGCGGGCGCGTCGGGTCTTCCGTCATGTAGAGGACTTCGGCCCCCGCAGGAATGGTGTGGGTCGCCATCGCCTGTTGCGCCGTCGTCGACGTGTCGACGAGGCGGAAATTGAGCTTCGCGGTCTGGCCGAGAAGCTTCTTAAGGCGTTGCGGATCACCGAGACCGGGAACCTGAACGAGAATACGGTCCGCGCCCTGCTGCTGGATCACGGGCTCGGTGGTGCCGAGTTCGTCGATGCGGCGACGGACGATTTCCATCGACTGCTGGATGGCCGATTGGGCGCGGGCGACCTTTGCCGTCTCCGACAGCGTGACGGTAATGAGCCCGCCGGAATTCGCGACCGACAGGTCGCGCTGAGGCAAGCCGCCGCTCAGGAGATTTGAGGTCACGACCGTGGACAGGTCGCGGATCGCCTTCAGCGACTTGTCGACATCCTCGGGCTTCGTGATGCGGATGGTGACCGCCTCGCCGTTCACGCCGAGCCCGGTGTAAAGCACTTCAGCGTTGCGGAGCGCCTTGCGGATGTCGTTGACGAGTTGTTGCAGCCGGTCATGGGTGACCGACGCCGTGTCCACCTGAAGCAGCAGGTAGGAGCCGCCGCGAAGATCGAGGCCCAGATTGATCTGCTTGTGCGGCAGGAAGGACGGCATTTCGTCCAGCGCGGCCTTGGGCAGGAAGTTCGGCGCGGTGTAGAGGAAGCCGGCAAGCGTAAGCAGCGCAATCAGCGCGATCTTCCAGCGTTCAAAATGCAGCATATCGGCTCTCGTCCCCACCTGCCCCGGCTGCGCGCCGGCGGCAGCAAACCCTGACTGTTAGGAAGGCGTATTCGCGTTCGCCGGTACCGGCTCGGACTTCGAGCGGACCTCGGCCAGCGTGGTCTTCACGACGCGAATTTTGACGCCCTCGGCGATCTCGACCAGCACTTCGGCTTCCTCGGCCTTGACCACCTTGCCGATGATACCGCCGGAGGTCACCACCGTGTCGCCGCGGCGCACATTGGTGACCATGGCCTGGTGATCCTTCAGCCGCTTCTGCTGGGGCCGGAGAACGAGGAAGTACATGATCGCAAACAGCGCGATAAAGGGAAACAGCGAGACAATGACGTCCGTGCTGCTCCCGCCGGTCTGGCCAAACATAAGCATCTCCAACTAAGCGCCCCGGAAAGCCGGGCCTGCGGTCACTCTCGATTGCGCCGGACTATACCGGCCGGGGGTATATTTGCAAACCGGCGCGGAAAACATGACATGCGGTTAAACTTTGAGCCCATAGAGCATTTTCGGTACGCCGCCAGAATGATAGGGTCCGCACCCAAAATGCCGCCGGAGACCTCCAAATGGCCAAGACTGGACCCAAAACAGACCTGCTGCGCCGTATCGCCGAGGCGCTGGAACGTCTCGCGCCTTCCGCGGCTACGGCGCCTTCGCTCGACGTGGCGGATGCCTTCATCTGGAATGCCGAGGGAACGCTGGAGCCGGTGCCTGAGGTTTCGCGAGTCGATCTTTCGCTGCTGCGGGGCGTCGACCGGGTCCGCGACATACTGATCGACAATACGGCCCGCTTCGCCCGCGGGCTCCCGGCGAACAACGCCCTGCTCTGGGGCGCCCGGGGCATGGGCAAGAGCTCGCTGGTGAAGGCGGCGCATGCCTCGATCAATGCGGAACTCGCGGCGACGTCCGCTGAACGGCTGATTCTCATCGAGATCCATCGCGAGGATATCGAGAGCCTGCCCGGGCTGATGGGTCTGCTCCGCGGCCAGCCGCGGCGGGCGCTGATCTTCTGCGACGATCTTTCCTTCGACCATGACGATGCGAGCTACAAGTCGCTGAAGGCCGTGCTCGAAGGCGGCATTGAGGGCCGCCCGCGCAACGTGCTGTTCTATGCGACGTCGAACCGCCGCCATCTCATGCCGCGCGACATGATGGACAATGAGCGCTCGACAGCGATCAACCCGTCGGAGGCCGTCGAGGAAAAGGTGTCGCTCTCCGATCGCTTCGGCCTCTGGCTCGGCTTCCACAATTGCAGCCAGGCCGACTATCTCCAGATGGTCGAGGGCTATGCGGCGCATTACCGCCTGAAGATCGACACAGAGGCGCTTCATGCCGAGGCGATCGAGTGGTCCGCCACGCGCGGCAACCGGTCGGGACGCACCGCCTGGCAGTTCATTCAGGATCTCGCGGGCCGCCTCGGCCAGACGCTCGACTGAGATTCGGCGCCGGGCTGAGCTTCAGCGCCCGGTAATTGCCTCTCGCAGCGGAAGCCATTTCACCCGGGTGTCCGCGAGATAGGGCTGCACCTCGCGAATGCCGAGCGGTTCGTTGCCATTGCCATGCACCAGCACGATGCTGCCCGGCTTTGCGCGGCGGCCCTTTGCGAGCCAGGCGTCGGCGCCAAGCGGAATGAGGCCCAGCTTCCTGAGTTTGAGCACCAGATATTCATCCGACACCAGCCCCGGAAAGCGGAAGAACACCGAAGGCGTTAGGCCCCGCGCAATCAGCAGCTCTTCGGTCTTCAAGACTTCGCGCTCGAAATCCGTGTTCGGCATGAGCAGGAAATTCTGCGCGTCAGGCAGTCCGCGCGCATAGCGGTGCGTATAGGAGTGATTGACCCAGGTGATGTCGATCTGGCGTCGTCGCTCTGCCTCGATAAGCGCCGTCCATTCCGACTGATGCTCAAGCGCCCAATAGCCACTGATTGAAATGGCGACGGGCGTCGGCCGTCCCTCGCGGGCAGAAACCCTGGCAAGCTCCGCGAAGAAATGCGCTTCATAGGCCCGGTGCGAGGGGCATAGATCGACGGTAAGGAAGACGCCATCGACCGGGAGCATCGCGTGAACGAGGCCCGTATTCTCGATCTTGTATGGCGGGTTCGTCAGGGCCGTGAGCGCGGAGAAATAAGGCGTTCCATCGAGCTTGCTCGTATCCGGAGTCCCATCGGCCACAGTCCAGGCGAGCGGACGAATTTGTGTGGCGAGGCTTTGCGGCTCGACGGTGAGAAGGAACTCCTCGCCGTTGCGCCGGAAGCGGCGGATGGCAATGAGCTTGCGGCCATCTTCGGCGCGGACGGTCTCGAAGACGGGGCGATAATCCTCGATGCCCGTTTGCGCGGCGACGGGCGACGACGCCGTGAGCAAGAGCAATGCGCCAAGTCCCTTGAGGAAGTCCCGCCGGGACGGGCCATCGCCGCACAACACGCACATGAAACGCCCTACCCCTCGATGACGCCTCGGGGATCGACGGCCTTCGAACCTTTGCGAATTTCGAAATGAACCTGAGGCGAGGTCACGCTGCCGGAACTGCCGGAAAGCGAAATGGTCTGGCCCCTGGTCACCGTGTCGCCGCGCTTCACCAGCAGCTTGCTGTTATGCGCGTAGGCCGTCATCCAGCCATTCGCGTGGCGCACCAGCAAGAGATTTCCATAGCCCTTGAGCTCGTTGCCCGCATAGGCGACGACGCCGCTCTGCGCCGCCTTGACGGGCGTGCCCACCGGCGCGGCGATATTGATGCCGTCATTGTGCAGGCCGCCTTCCTTCGGGCCGTAGCTCGAAATGATCGGCCCCTTTACCGGCCAGATGAAATCCCCCGCCGGATTCGGCGGTGTCGGCAGCGGCGCCTTGGGCTGAACGGAGGCGACCACCGTATTCCCGCGCGGCGCGGGCGTCGCGACCGCCCGCGAAGAGGTGCTGTGCGCTGGCGTAGGCGCGGGTGTGTCGGAATCGCGCGAGGCAACCTGACGGCTGACCTTCGATGGTAACTGCAGCCTCTGGCCGAGCCAGATGTGGTAGGGCGGCGTGATGTGGTTGGTGCTCGTCAACGTCGCCATGTCGACGCCATAGGTGCGCGAAATGCTGTAGACGGTGTCGCCCTTCTGTACCACGTGGTAGCGGCCGCCGGGAATGACGAGGCGCTGCCCGGTGCGAAGCGCGTAAGGCGGCTCCAGATTGTTGGCGTCGATCAACGAGCGGATCGGCACAGCGCGGTCGCGGGAGACCTTGAAGAGCGTATCGCCCGATCGAACCACATAGGTGCCACCACGCCCCGGAGGAGCAAGCGGCGTCGCATCGACGCTTCCGCCATGCGCGTTCGACCGTCCGCCCTCCCACCATGGCTTTTCGGAGACGCAGCCCGCCAGCACGAGCGAAAGAACGACGACGCCGATGAAGCGTGCCGCCATTCCACTCGCATTATGCAGAAGCGTCTCTCGCATGGTCCCCGCCCGCCGACCTCCCGGCGCCCGCGATTACGAGGCTCGGCCCCGCTCTCAAGATTCCTTGGCCACGCCCTCGACCAGCGGGACGAATCGCACGGACATGAGTTCTTCGCGTCTCACACCTTCCTCTGTCCGCTCGATCCGCACAAGATGCTGCTCGCCGCGGCCGCCCGGCGCGCCGACCGGAACGATCATGAGGCCACCCGGCTTCAACTGCTCGACGAGCTTGGGCGGCACCGAAGGCGCTGCCGCCGTCACGATGATTCGGTCGAAAGGCG
This sequence comes from Parvibaculum sedimenti, assembly GCF_009184905.1. GTDB lineage: Bacteria > Pseudomonadota > Alphaproteobacteria > Parvibaculales > Parvibaculaceae > Parvibaculum > Parvibaculum sedimenti. Next base: position 65,015 of record NZ_WESC01000009.1, on the reverse strand, counting down.
CCTGCTCGATCCAGCCCTCATTGCCATCGCCGGCCTTGGCCGTGATGTTGTGGAGATGGAGGTCTTCGAAGCGCCGCACGGCATCGCGGAGCAGCGTGCGATAGCGCTCGACGGTGTAGACGCGACGACAAAGCTTCGACAGGACGGCCGCCTGATATCCCGACCCCGTGCCCACTTCGAGCACCTTCATGCGGTCGCCCACCTGCAACTGCTCGGTCATATAGGCGACGATGAAGGGCTGGCTGATCGTCTGCCCGCATTCGATGGGCAGTGCATGGTCCTCATAGGCCTGCTTGCGGAACGAGGCATTGATGAAATTCTCGCGCGGAATACGTTCAAGCGCGTTCAACACGCGCTTGTCGCGAATTCCCTGCCTTCTGAGCGCCATGACGAGTTCGATCTTGCCTTGATCGATGTCGTCCATGGGCGTTTCGTCGCTCATGCGGGTTCCATGTCTCGCTCAGAGCTTTCCGAGCGCGGTGACGAGGGCGCTGCGCGTGCGCGCATGCGTAAGGTTCATGTGCAAGGGCGATACCGAGATCATGCCGTTATAGATAGCATGAAGATCGGTGCCCTTGGGCGGATTGCTGAGAACGCGCTCGAAACCCAGCCAGTAATAGGGATTGTTGCGGGCGTCGATGCGCTCCTCGACGCGGACGAGCGACTGATCGCGCTTGCCCTGCGCGGTTACTTCGATGCCCCTGACGGCGGGGGCAGCGACATCGGGGAAGTTGATGTTGATGAGTACTTCCTCGGGCCAGCCGGACTTGATGAGCTTTTCGATGATACCCGGCGCGTAATGCTCGGCCGTCGCCCACTTCACCTGATGGCTTTCGCCGAAGCCGAAGGCCTGGCTCAGCGCGATGGACGGAATGCCGAGCTGAGTGCCTTCCATGGCGGCGGCGATGGTGCCGGAATAGGTCACGTCGTCGGCGATGTTCTGGCCGCGATTGATGCCTGAAAGTACGAGATCCGGCTGCCTGTCCTTGATGATGTGGCGAACGGCCATCAGCACGCAATCGGACGGCGTGCCCTTTACCGCGAATTTGCGCGGGTTCAGCTGACGGACGCGGATCGGGTTGGCGAGCGACAGCGAATGCGCCGAACCGCTCTGCTCCTCTTCGGGTGCTGCGATCCAGACATCGTCGGAAAGTTTCTGGGCGATGCGCGTCAGAACCTGAAGGCCCGGCGCATGGATACCGTCATCATTGGTGACGAGGATGCGCAGGCCGGATTTCGCGGGAGTTTTCTTCTTAGCCATTGGCGGAGATCACTTCCTGCCCGCCCATATAGGGCCGGAGCACCGAGGGAACGGTGATGGAGCCATCCGCCTGCTGATAATTTTCGAGAATGGCGACCAGTGTGCGCCCGACCGCGAGGCCGGAGCCGTTGAGCGTATTCACGAAGCGCGTGTTCTTGCTATCGACCGGGCGATAGCGGGCCTGCATGCGCCGCGCCTGGAAATCGCCGCAGACCGAGCAGGACGAAATCTCGCGGAACATGTTCTGCCCCGGCAGCCACACCTCGATGTCGTATGTCTTGCGCGAGGAAAAGCCCATGTCGCCCGTGCAGAGCGTCACCACGCGATAATGAAGGTCGAGCGCCTTCAGCACGCCTTCGGCGCAGGCAAGCATGCGTTCATGCTCCTCGTCCGCCTGTTCCGGCGTTGTGATCGAGACAAGCTCGACCTTGGAGAACTGGTGCTGACGGATCAGGCCGCGCGTATCGCGCCCCGCGGAGCCTGCTTCAGCGCGGAAACACGGCGTCCAGGCGGTGAGGCGCAGCGGCAGCTCGTCTTCCGAAAGGATCGACTCGCGAACCAGATTGGTGAGCGAAACCTCGGCGGTCGGGATCAGCCAGTAGCGGTCCTGATCCTCCCTGCTCTGCCCCTTGAAGACCGCAAACTGATCGTCGGCGAACTTCGGGAGCTGCGCCGTGCCGTACATGGTGCTGTCTTTCACCAGCAGCGGCGGGTTCACTTCCGTATAGCCGAACTCACCGGTGTGGAGGTTCAGCATGAAATTGCCGATGGCGCGTTCGAGCCGGGCGAGCTGGCCCTTCAACACTGCGAAGCGCGCGCCGGAGAGCTTTGCCGCCGTTTCGAAATCCATCAGGCCGAGCGCTTCGCCGAGATCGAAATGCTCCTTCGGCGGGAAGTTCATCTCGCGGGGCGCGCCATGGCGGCGATATTCGACATTGGCCGTCTCGTCGGGACCGACGGGAACATTGTCATAGGGGATGTTCGGAATGGCGCCGAGTTCGGTTTCGAGCTCGGTGGAGATTGCCCGCTCCTCGTCCTCGCCGGCCTGAATTTTTGCCTTCAGATGCGCGACCTCGTCGAGGAGCTTCTGGGCCAGCGCCTCGTCTTTCTTCGCCTTGGCGGCGCCGATCTGCTTCGAAGCGTCATTCCGCTGCTGCTGCATCTCCTGCAGCGCGGCAATGGTCTTGCGGCGGCGCTCGTCGATCTCGATCAGCCGCGCCGACTGGGGCGGCAGGCCGCGCTTGGCCAAGCCGGCGTCGAAGGCCTGAGGATCGTCGCGGATGATCTTGATATCGTGCATGGAGTCCGTCGCGCATAGGGAGTTCGGGCGGGTTCTGTATACGCGGAAGGGTTGGGAGCGTCCAGAAAAGGTGGCTCCCCGGGGGGTCAGGCCCCTTCCGGCGCCTCAGCCTCGTCCGCGCCCTTCGCCTCGGCGATGCGCCTGTTCCGCTCCACAAGCTTCACCGCCCCGATGGAGAGCAGATAAAGCAGGAAGGTCGGCGTTCCGAGGCTCACCTGGCTCAGGAGATCGGGCGGCGTCAGAACGGCGGCAACCGCGAAGGAAATGACGATTGCATAACGCCAGCCCGCAATGAGCTGCTTCGACGTCACCATGCCGACACGGGCGAGCAGCGTGAGGATCACCGGAAGCTGGAAGCAGACGCCAAAAGCGAGAATGAGGCTCATGATGAAGCCGAGATACTCGCTGACGCGGGGCAGAAGCTCAATCGAGGCCTGTCCCTCGCCACCCGCCTGCTGCATCGAAGTGAAATAGTGCATGGCCATCGGCATGATGCCGAAATAGACCAGCGCCGCGCCGATGAGGAATAACACCGGGGTCGCGATCATGAACGGCAGGAACGCCCGGCGCTCATTTTTGTAAAGGCCCGGCGCGACGAACATGTAGATCTGGGCGGCGATGATCGGGAACGCCAGAAAAATCGCGCCGAACATGGCGAGCTTCATCTGGGTGAAGAAATATTCCTGAGGCGCTGTGTAGATGAGCTTCACCGGCGCGCCGCCTGCGGCGATCTCATAGGGGCGGACCAGAATGTTGAAGATCTGCCTGGCGAAGGTGAAGCAGACACCAAAGCAGATGGAAACGGCGATCATCGACTTGATGAGCCGCGAACGCAGCTCGATCAGGTGATCCATCAGCGGCGCGCGGGACGATTCAAGCTCTTCGTCGCTCATGTGCGCCCAGCCTCGGACTTGGGCGCTGGTTGCGCCTGCTCGTCGAATTTCTCGATTTCGCCCGCCTCGCGGATCGCCTCGACAAGATCGGGCGTGATGTCGTCCGGCAGATGCGCGGCGAGGTCTTCCGCCGGCCTTTCGGCTGCGGGGGCTTCGGCAAGAGGCGCGGGCGCCGCAACCGGCGTCTCGACGGACTGACGAAGATCCTCCAGCGGGGCGATGCTCTGGTTGCGGAGCTCGGCAACCTGCTTGCGCAGTTCCTCCAGCTCGCTTTCGCGGGCCAGATCCTCGAAGGATTGCTGGAACTCGCGCGCCATCGCTCTCATCTTGCCGACATATTTGCCGGCTGTGCGCATCACGCGCGGCAAGTCCTTGGGGCCCACGAAGACGAGCGCCAAGACCCCAACCAGCAGCAGTTCGGACCAGCCTATGTCAAACATGGGGGCACCCGGGAAGCCTCGAACAAGGCGGTCTTGCGACCGCCTCAGCCGTTGGCGACCTTGTCCTTCGCTTCGGACGCGCTGCCCTCGGTGACGGTGCCTTCAATGATCTTGGCATCGGTGGGACGCGCGGGCGGCGGCGTGTCGTCCTCGGCAAGGCCCTTCTTGAAGCTCTTGATACCCTTGGCGACGTCGCCCATCAGGTCCGAAACCTTGCCACGGCCGAACAGCAGCACGACGAGCGCTGCAACGACGATAATGTGAGTCCAACTCAGCATTTAACTCTCCCCGTAATGGGTCACTGGCGCGCCATCCCGATTGAGGAAGGCTGGCCGGGGGCGCTTGCGCGCCCCGCTACAAATATGGGCCTTTCGTCCGCGCTTTGCGACCCGTACCACTCACTCCGCCAAGGAGGGCGTGAACCGGAGAAACCGAATTAGCCAACGAAGCGAGTTTCATAGCAGCTCACATTTTGTGCAAGTGATTTTGCTGCACATGCGAGAGGCAATCGTGAATTCGGATTAATCCGAATCCTCTTCGTCGTCGGCGACATGAGCCAGATGTTCGTCGATCGCCGAGCCATATTCTTCTACCGGCGCATCCTCGAACTCGCCATCGCCCTCGCCCCCCGCTTCGCTGGGGCTCGGGATGTCGAAGCCAGGCGGCAGACGGCCATCGAGCAGGCCGGCGGCCTTGAGTTCGTCGAGGCCCGGCAGGTCGCCCACATTCTCGAGGCCGAAATGCAGCAGGAAGTCTTCCGTCGTGCCGTAGGTCACCGGACGGCCCGGTGTACGCTTGCGTCCGCGGAGCCGGACCCAGCCTGTTTCCATCAGTACGTCGATGGTGCCCTTGGAGACTGTCACGCCGCGGATCTCTTCGATCTCGGCGCGGGTCACCGGCTGGTGGTAGGCAATGATAGCCAGCGTTTCCATGGCCGCACGGGAGAGCTTCTTCTGCTCGACCGCCGTGCGCTCCATCAGGAACGACAGATCGCCCGCCGTTCGGAATATCCATTTATTCGCGATACGAACGAGGTTTACACCACGAGTCTCATATAGCTTCTGAAGATCCTCGATGACCGCGCCGACGTCCGTCCCGGCAGGAAGCCGCGAAGCCAGAGTATCGATGTCGAGCGGTTCGGCGGCGGCGAAAAGCAGCGCTTCCGCCATGCGCATGAGCTGCGCGTGGTCCGTCACATCGACCGGAAAATTGATGATGTTGCCCCCGGCTTCATCTTCAGCCTCAACTTCATCCTCCCCCACAACTTCAGCCTCGGTCTCATTTGCGGCGGAATCATCCTCTTCCGAGGTCACTTCCTCAACTTCAACCAGAACCTCAGCCTCGACCTCAACCACCGTCTCAACTTCAACGTTCGCTACATCCTCGCCATCGACCTCGGTCTCATCATCCGCCTCGACCTCGGCCTCGCCATCGCGCGGCTCCCTGGCCTCGTCATCAAAGCGCGCGTCATCTTCGGCCCCGGCTTCGATGGGCTCGACTTCTTCGGATTCGGGTCGCGTTTCTTCTGTCATTCGCTTGTCTGCTGGTCGCCGGATTCCGCCAGGGGCGTGGTGTTGGGTTCGGACTTCTTCTGCCGCATGAAGAGCGGCTGGTAAGCGCCGCTCTGACGAAGCTCGATCTGGCCGTCCTTGGCGAGCACCAGCGCGGCACTGAGCGTGCTGGCAAGGACCGAGCGGCGCAGCTCGCCGGACATTTCCTCGACCGGAAGATAGGCGTCGATCCGGCCCCAGTCGAACATCATGCCAAGCATCTGCTCCAGACGCCTGCGGGCGATCTCGATGGACATGATCGGAAGCCGCTTCGGCTCCCATTTCGTCTCATGCCCCTTGAGTCGCTGGTCTGAATAGCTCTTCAGAAGATCGTAGAGCGTTCCTTGGTACTGACTTGTTTTAACAACGCGAATGCCCTCCGGCGCCCCGCGCTGAAAGACATGGAGTCCGAGCCTCTGGCGTCCGAACAGAGCCACCGACGCCTTGCGCATGCCTTCGAGGCGCAAAAGCTGGAAGGCCAGGCGCGCAGCCATTTCGGCACCGCTCGGGCCCTCTTCCACTTCGGGCGGCGGCAGCAACAGGCGCGACTTGAGATAGGCGAGCCACGATGCCATGACCAGATAGTCGGCGGCGAGATCGAGCTCCATCCGATGGGCGCGGTTGATGAAGTCGAGATATTGCTCGGCAAGCTTCAGGATCGAGATCTTGGTGAGATCGACCTTCTGGTTGCGCGCCAACGTCAGCAACACGTCGAGCGGGCCTTCGAAGCCCTCAAGGTCGACGATCAGCATTTCGGTCGGGTCGAGTTCGGCAGCCGCGATGGGGCGGCCTTCCTCGAATGCCTCGATGGGGATGTCGGCGGACGTGGCTTCGCCTTCCCCGCCATTGCCGGCCGGGTGTGCGTTCAGCGCCGCGGCCGGTGTTCCGGCCTCCGCTTCGTCCTGTGTGGGCGCCTCGCTCATGCCGCCTATGTGTTTGATCTCAAATGTCCCATGTCAGCTCCGCAATAAAGCTGACATGAACCGCTTATACCGCGCGGTCCACGGCCACGGTACCCCGTTTCTCGGCTTATCCCCAGCCATGAGAAGGCAGGGTCAGTCCACCATGGACATGAGTTCGGCAAGCCGCGCCACGCCCGCCGATTCGTCGAACGGCTCGGGGCTGACGAGACGCGCCAGCGCCGCATCGGACCGGGCCAGGGCCTTGCCCGCAAGCGACGGAACCTCCAGCGCGACGGCCTGCATCTCATCCATCTTGCCATTGCAGTGGAGAACGATGTCGCAGCCTGCCGCAAGGCTTGCTCTGGTTCGTTCCGCCAGCGTTCCGGCCAAGGCCTGCATGGACAGGTCGTCCGACATGAGGAAGCCATCGAAGCCGATTTCGCGCCGGATGACCTCGGAAATGACCTTTGCCGAGGTTGTCGCGGGTGCGGCCGCGTCGAGCGCCGCGTAGACAACATGGGCGGTCATGGCGAGTGGCATGTCCGCCAGCGCCCTGAAGGGTGCAAAGTCGGTGGCCGCGAGCGTCGCGTGGCCGTTGTCGACGACGGGAAGGCTCAAATGGCTGTCCACGCCCGCCCGGCCATGTCCGGGAATATGCTTGATGATGGGGAGAACCCCTCCCGCGAGAAGCCCCTCTGCGGCAGCCCGGCCAAGCGCAATGACCGGCTCGGGCGTTAACCCATAGGCGCGGTCGCCGATGACGTCATGGGCGCCTGGCACCGGCACGTCGAGCACGGGCAGGCAGTCCACATTGATGCCGAGTGAAAGAAGCTCGGCGGCGATCAGGCGGGCGCCGAGGCGCGCCGCTTCCAGCCCCTGCTCCTTCGACACCGCGTAGAGATCGCCGAAGCGCCGTCCTGCCGGATAGGCTCGCCAATGCGGCGGCCTCAGCCGCGCGACGCGGCCGCCTTCCTGATCGATGAGCACCGGCGCGTCGTGGCCTGCCGCCGAGCGCAACTCGCCGACGAGCCGCCTCACCTGTTCCGGCGTCTCGATGTTGCGGGCGAAGACGATGAAGCCCCAGGGCCGCGTCTCGGCGAAGAAGCTCTTCTCCGCGTCGGTCAGCGACGTGCCCGCACAGCCATAGATTGCGGCCGAGAGCGCCATCACCGGGTCTTCACGAAGCAGGCCTGACCCTTCGCCTTCAGGCCGGCGCAAAGCTCGACGGCCTTGGCCTTGTCCATGTAGCCGCCGCGGAGGCGGTAATAGATGCCCTTGGCGCCCAGATCGGCCCGTTGAATATCAGCGGAAAGCCCCGCCAACGTCGGATACTTCTTCTGAAGCTTCTTGAACTCGGCCCGCGCGCTCGGCTCGTCGCGGAAGGCCGCAAGCTGGACGACATAGCCGCCAGCCGTCGCAAGCGCTTCGGTCGCCGCAGGCTCCGCCGTCGCTGCGGGAGCGGTCGGCGCTGCCTCTACGGGCGTCTGCGGCTGCGGTTGCGCCGGTGCCGACTGGGTGATCGGTGCCACAGCGGACGGAACAGCCTGCTGAGCAACGTTGCCGGTTGGCGCGGGAGTCGCTGCAACAGGCGCTGCCGTGGTTGCGGGGGCCGCGGCAGGCGGCGTCGGCTGTTTCATGGCCATCGGCTCTTCGGGGCTCGGCAGCAGATGTTCCGCGCCGCCCTGAACATCAGATTTCTCGCCACCGGACAGCCGGTCATAGACAGTCTTGTCCTGATGCGGAATCTCGATGCCGCCCGGATTGGTCGGCGCGACCTTGGTCGGCGAATCATCGGCGCGGATGACCGGCGGATTGCCCTGAGCGCCCTGCTTCATGCCCTGCTTGTAGGCGAGGAAGACGACGCCCGCAAAGACCACGACAAGCGCGATGATAGCGAGCAATACGAGCGGACGACGGCGCCCCTCGTCCTCCTCGTCGGTCGCGTCATAGGTGTAGTAGTCGTCGTCGTCTTCGTCGGGCTCGTAACTCAAACCCCGCCCCCGATCACTGTCCGACATCAGCGCATCTCCTCCGCCGGCTCAACCCCAAGAATCGCGAGACCGGCGGCGATGACATAGGCCGCCGCGCGAATCATCGCCAGACGCGCAAGCGTAACATCCCTGCGTTCAGCAATGATAAACCGCAGACCCGGCTCGTCCTTGCCCTTGTTCCAGAGCCCGTGGAAAGCGGCGGCGAGATCGTTGAGGGCGAAGGCAATGCGGTGCGGCTCATGCGCCACGGCCGCCTGCTCGATCTGGCGCGGGAAGCCCGCAAGCAGCCGGACGAGGGCGAGTTCCGCCTCGTCCGTCAGCAAGGTCAGATTTGCCGCCGCGAGGCTGTCGTCGGAGATGTCGACGCCCGCTTCCTTTGCATTGCGTAACACCGAATGGATGCGCGCATGGGCGTACTGCACATAGAAGACCGGATTGTCGCGCGACTGCTCCATCACCTTCGCAAAGTCGAAGTCGAGCGGCGCGTCGTTCTTGCGCGTCAGCATCATAAAGCGGACGACATCCTTGCCGACCTCGTCCACCACGTCGCGCAGGGTCACGAAGTCGCCTGCCCGCTTCGACATGCGGAACGGCTCGCCATTGCGGAACAGGCGGACAAGCTGGCAGACCTTGACGTCGATCTCGGCCTTGCCGTCCGTGATCGCCGCGACGGCTGCCTTCACGCGCTTGATGTAGCCCGCATGGTCGGCGCCCCAGACGTCGATCAGCGTGTTGTAGCCACGATTGAACTTGTCGAAGTGGTAGGCGATGTCCGGCGCGAAATAGGTCCATGTGCCATCGGACTTTTTCAGCGCCCGGTCGGTGTCGTCGCCGAACTGGGTGGAGCGGAAAAGCGTCTGCGGGCGCGGCTCCCAATCGTCGGGAAGCTCGCCCTTGGGTGGCTCCAGAACGCCGGTATAGATGAGTCCCTTCTGTTCCAGCAGCTTCAGCGTCGCCTCAATGGCGCCAGAGGCATGCAACGTGCGCTCGGAGAAGAAGACCTCATGGTCGATGCCGAGAACGGCGAGGTCGCCACGGATGAGTTCCATCATCGCGTCGATCGACGCATTGCGAACGATGGGCAGCCATTCGGCCTCCTCCATCTTCGCCAGCACGTCGCCATGTTCGGCGGCGAGCATCGCGCCCACGGGCTTCAGATAGTCACCCGGATAAAGGCCCTCGGGGATAGAGATCGTTTCGCCGAGCGCTTCGCGGTAGCGCAGATAGGCGCTGCGGGCGAGCACCTCGATCTGACCGCCGGCATCGTTGATGTAATATTCGCGGCAGACCGTGTGGCCGACCTTTTCGAGCAGGTTCGCCAGCGCATCGCCGAAAACCGCGCCGCGCACATGGCCGACATGCATGGGGCCCGTCGGATTGGCGGACACATATTCGACGTTCACACGTTCGTTCTTGCCAAGGTCGCTCGCGCCATAGGTCGCGCCGCTGCGGAGAATCGCGGGAAGGGCCGCTCGCCACATGTCGGGCTTCAGGCGCAGGTTGATGAAACCCGGCCCGGCGATGGAGACCTCCGTCACCGATTCCTCGCCAGAGAGCTTCGCGGCGAGTTTCTCGGCCAGCTGGCGTGGCTGAACGCCTGCGGGCTTCGCCAGCACCATGGCGGCATTGGTCGAAAGGTCGCCATGCGAGGGATCGCGGGGCGGTTCCACGGCGATGCGCGACGTGTCGAGCCCCGGAGGGATCACCCCTTCGCTCGCCAGAGCCTCCAGCCCCGCCTTCACACGCTCTTCGAAATGCCGAAAAATATTCATGGGATCCGTCGCTTAACCCGGTTTGGGCGCGCACTCTAACGGCTGACACGTATGCTTTCCAGTCGCTTCGGGGGCTAAGGGCCAGCCCCTAGCGACAAAATGCTCCTTTCGCGCCGTGGCGCGGCATGATTGTCTCGTCACATGCAAATCGGCGGGGCATATCGCGGGAGCGACCTTCTCCATACCATCCGGTACCGGATGGCGGGCGTGGCCTTTCTTGCGATCTTCCTGCATGTCGTGGTGCCCACGGCCTATGAGATTTCCGGCCCCTCCGTTGCCGGCCTGTTGAAGACCGTCATCTGCTCCGGCGGCGTGGCGACCGAGGTCTACATCGACGCGGATGGCAAGCCTGTCCATCCGGCGAATACGGGCCACCAGGACTGCAAGTTTTCCTGCCTGCATCATTGCGCGGCGCTCGCCGTTTCAGCGCTGACCATCGTTTCCCCCTCCTGGACGATCCTCCTCACCGTCCTGACAGGCGCCGAATCCGCCCCGGCGCATGTCGTCAACGCCTCGAACCCGCGCGGGCCTCCGGCCTGACGCGCCTGTTGCCTGGCGCCCTTTCAGGTCCGCAAGCTCCGATTGCGGGCTTTTTGTTTGTCGAAAGCTCAGGCGCGCGGATCGTCGAGATCGAAGAGGCGCTTATGCTCTTCAATGGCGAACTTGTCGGTCATGCCGGCGATGTAATCGCAGACGCGCCGCGCGGTCTTCATACCCTCCACCCCATCGCATCCTTGCTGCCATTCGGGTGGTAGCAGATCGGGCTCGGTATGAAAGAGGCCGAAGAGATCGCTCACAATGCGCTTCGCCTTGCTCATCGAACGATTGACGCGATAGTGGCGATACATGCGCGTGAAGAGAAACTCCTTCAGCGTCGCGTTGTTCTCGTTCATCTCACACGAGAACGAAACGAGGGGACGGCCGAGCGCGCGCACATCGGCGGCGGATTGGGGCTTGGCCGCAGCGATGCGCGCCTTCGTTTCCGTGATGACGTCACCGATCATGCTGCCGATGAGGCGACGCACGGATTCATGGATGACGCGGTTCGTTTCGAGTCCCGGATATTTTTCGATGACGGCGCGGAAGATGTCGCCCACATGCGGCAGCGCCATGAGATCATAGATGGTGAAGAGCCCCGCCCGGAGCCCGTCGTCGATGTCGTGATTGTCATAGGCGATGTCGTCGGAAAGCGCGGCCACCTGCGCTTCCGGCCCGGCATAGGTCGCGAGTTCGAGATCCTGCGTATCGGCATATTCGGCCAGCGCGCGCGGCAGATCGGCCATCGTGCGGTTCGGCGTCAGCAATGGGCCGTTATGCTTCACCAGGCCTTCGAGCGTTTCCCAGCAAAGATTTAACCCGTCGAATTCCGGGTAGCGATGCTCGAGCTTGGTCACGATCCTGAGGGTCTGGGCGTTATGGTCGAATCCGCCATAGCCCTCCATGCAGGTGTCGAGCGCCGTTTCGCCCGCATGGCCGAAAGGTGTGTGGCCGAGGTCATGGGCCAGTGCGAGCGTTTCGGCGAGGTCTTCATCAAGGCCGAGCACCCGGCTGATCGAGCGGGCGATCTGGGCGACCTCCAGCGAATGGCTGAGGCGCGTCCGGTAGTTGTCGCCCTCGTGGTAGACGAAAACCTGCGTCTTGTATTTGAGGCGGCGGAAGGCGACGGAATGGATGATGCGGTCCCGGTCGCGCTGAAAGGCGGTGCGCGTCGCGCTGTCGGGTTCCGGATAGAGCCTCCCCCGGCTCGCTTCGGCTCGGGTCGCATAGGGGGCAGTCGCGGCTGGGTTGGAAAGCGACAAGGAGACAGGTCCCCGATTGTTAGGCGCGGGTTTAAATCTTCGCCCGCGACGACTACATCATCGATAGGCTATACTTAGTATCGTTCCAGAGTAAAAGCCCAATCCCCGTGGGGATGAGGGCGGAGTGGACCCATATGACCGACACGCTGATCGAAACCATGCCGGGCGCCGGCAAGCCCATCACGCTGAGCGACCGGGCCGCGAAGAGGATCCTCGAGGTTCTCTCCGGCGAGGATGAAGGCGTGACGCTGCGCGTTTCCGTTTCCGGCGGCGGGTGCTCAGGCTTTCAATATGGCTTCACGCTGGACGATCACCGCGATGCGGACGACCTCGTGGTCGAAAATGCGGGCGCGACAGTCTTGATCGATTCGGTTTCGGTGATGTATCTCGAAGGATCGGAAATCGACTTCGTGGACGATCTGATCGGCTCGGCCTTCAAGATCCACAACCCGAATGCTACGGCGTCCTGCGGCTGTGGAACCTCATTTTCCGTCTGAGCCGACCTCCCGGTCAGTGGCCCACGGCCAGCTGCATCAGGAACGGTTCAATCGCGACATAGGTGTAAAGGCAATAGGCACCGATGGAGATGATGGGCGACAGGACGAGCATTGCTACCGTCGCCTTGCCCTGGATCATCACGCCGAGGATCGAGCAGAAAAGGCAGATCGCCGGCACCCAGATGCCGAGCGTCGCAATTGTCCAATAGACCTCAATATCCTGCTTTACGGTGAGCGGCGGAAGCGCCGACATGGTCAGCATGCCATGCACCAGCGTCATGAATGCCGCAAGAATGCCGATAACGCTGAGAAGACAACGCTCCGTCAGGTTTGCCGGCGCATGATATGCGCGGGCCATCTGGCGGTCCTTTGGTCTACTGACCACAGCACGAGTCACCACTTCCGACTCCCTCCCCGGGGGCATTTTGTTGGCGATGATGCTGAGGCTTCTTTGTGCCCCCGTCAATTACCTTCATTAAACTGTTAAAAGGCAGGCGGCAAAGGGGCCCCGTGCTTGTGGGGCCCCCTCATATGCATGGCGTCTGATGCCGACTCAGGCGGATGTGTTGACGACCGTGCCGGTTCCCGGACGCGGCGCGGCGGAGGAGATGGCGGCGCTGGATCCGTCGTCGCCGTCATGATCGTTTTTCGCTCCGACTTCCGGCCCCGGCGCTTCCATGGCTTCCGGCTTCTTGAGCGCGGGTGTGGCGCCCGCGACGCTCGACACATTCATGCGATGTTCCTTTATATGTTAGACGGGCATTCCATATGCCGTACAGCCCGATGCTAGGTCGGGCGGGTTAACGAGATCCCAGCTACATCGAGACGGCCGAAGGGTTTTTCATGAAAGTTTCGTCATTCAACGTCAATTCGCTGAAGGCGCGCCTCGGCAATCTGAAGGACTGGCTGAAAAAGGCGAGCCCGGATGTCGTCTGCCTTCAGGAAACAAAATGTACCGACGACACCTTCCCGCGCGGTGAGATCGAAGACCTCGGCTACAACGTCGCCTTCCACGGGCAGAAGACCTACAACGGCGTCGCCATTCTCTCGAAGCATCCCATCGATGAAGCGATCCCCGGCCTGCCCGGCAATGATGGCGACGATCATGCGCGTTATCTCGAAGCCGTTATCTCGATCGATGGCGGCGCGATGCGCGTGGCCTCGATCTATCTGCCAAACGGCAATCCCATCGGCACCGAGAAATTCTCCTACAAGCTCGCCTGGATGGATCGGCTGATCGCCCATGCGAAGGAGCTTCTGAAATACGAAGAGCCGCTCATTCTCGCTGGCGACTACAACGTCATTCCCATGCCCGAGGATTGCTATGATCCGATAGCATGGGCGGGCGATGCGCTGTTCCAGCCGGAGTCGCGGGCAAAGTTCCGTGAGCTGCTCAATCTTGGTCTGACGGATGCCTTCCGCGCCTGCCACACCGAGCCCCATCGCTACACCTTCTGGGACTATCAGGCGGGGTGCTGGCCAAAGGACAAGGGCATCCGCATCGACCATCTGCTGCTTTCGCCACAGGCGGCAGACAGGCTCAGGGCTTGCGACATCGACAAGGAGCCGCGCGGCCGAGAGAAACCTTCTGACCACACGCCGATCTGGGCGGAGTTCGATTTTTGAGAAATCAGCCCGTGTAAGGCTTGCCGAGCGGCATAACGCGCACGCCGTTGCGCAGATGCTTGTAGTGGAGCTTCGAGAGATCAGCCGTGTTGGGGCCGGGGCTTTCGACTACCAGCACCTCGCGGGCGAGCGGTCCGAAATCGGCGCGGAAATGCACCGAGCTTTTGACAACAAGGATGCCGAGCTTCGCGGGCTCGATGCCGATATGTTTCAGCATTTCCTGATCGGCGCATTGGGCCTTGCGCGATGCGACGACGATTTCGACGCCGCCTTTTCTGAGCCGCGCCGTGGTGCCGAGCGACATGCGGGAGCCGCCATAAAAGGGGCCGGTGGCGAGGAATTCACCATCGGAAATGCGCGCCACTTCGAACTCATCATCAATGGGCTCTTCATCGGCCCCGCCCGTTTTAGCGCCAAGCCGCAGGCGAATGCGCGCGCCCTCGCCCGCTTCCGCCGCCGCTTTTGCGGACTCAGGGTCGAAGAGAACGCCGAGCACGGCGCTCTGTGCATTCTGTACGATCAACTCGCGCAGAATTCCCACCGTGTCGCCATTGCCGCCGGCGCCGGGATTGTCCTGCGTGTCTGCAAGAATGATCGGCCCGCCCTCGCCTGCATTGGCAATCGCATGAGCTACCGCGTCGGGCGCCGACCAGAGTTTTTCCCGGAAGGCGCTTTCGCTGTCGTTCACTTTTTTCGCGATGCGCTCCGCCGCTTCGTTCGCCGCCACTTCCGTATCCGCATAGGCGATGATGGTGGGGCTGCAATCCTTGATGTCGGCGGGCGCAAAGCCCCCGGCAAATGAAACGGTGCTGACGCGGCCATTGCCGAGTATTGCGCCTTCAAGCGCTGCGACGTCGCGATAGATGCTCGCGGAAGGTTCAACCAGGGTGCATTGCGCGGTGAGCGGTATGAGATAGTCGATCTTGCGCATCGCCTTCGCCTGACGCGGCAGGCCCGCGAACATCGCATCGAGATGCGCTGCGGCTCGCGCGCCTGTCTCTGCCATATCGACATGCGGATAGGTGCGATAGGCGATCAGCACGTCGGAATATTCGACCATTTCCGCCGTGACATTGGCATGAAGATCGAGGCTTGCAACCACTGGAATTTTCGGGCCAACCGCCGCGCGGACGCGCTTCAGCAACTCGCCCTCTCCGTCCTCGAGATGCTCGGTCACCATCGCGCCGTGGAGATCGAGATAAACGGCGTCGATTTCCCCCGCATAGCCGAGCGCGTCGAGCAATATTTCGGCGACACGCTCATAGGCTTCCTCGGTCACATGGGCCGATGGCGTGGCGGAACACCAGACGAGCGGCAGCAGCGTATGCCCCCTCGCCTCCGCCTCGTCGATGAAACCGGCAATCGGAATGTTCATACCCTTGAAGGCGGTCAGCAGATGCGGGCCCTTTTGCAGGCCGGGCCATGAATCGGCCTGTTCGAACGCTGCCCAAGGCGCCTTGGACGGCGCGAAGGTATTTGTTTCGTGCTGAAATCCGCCGACTGCTATGCGCATGATGTGCTCAACGCCTCATTCGAAATCCGGCATGACGACCGCTCTTCGGCCTGCCGCCTGTCCATCGTAGGATGGCGCAACAAAAAAAGGGAGGACCGATGATCAAGCTTACCTTCTGCCTCACGCGCAAGCCGGGGATGAGCCGCGAGGCATTCCAGGATTACTGGTTCAACAACCACGCGCCGCTCGTCGCGAAACATCGCGCGGCGCTGAAAATCAGGCGTTATGTTCAGCTTCACACCGGCGATTTTGCCATGACGGATGCCATCCGCGCGGCCCGGTCGGTCAGCATCGAGGCGGTCCCGGCGATCTATGACGGCGTTGCGCAGCTCTGGTGGGACAATCTCGACGATCTCATGACCGACACGCCGGAGGCGCGGGAAGCAGGCCGTGCGCTTCTCGAGGACGAAGCGAAGTTCATCGACTTTTCGAAATCACCCCTCTGGTTCGGCGAGGAAAAGGTGATCTTCGGCTAGGCGCTTCAGAAGGCGGTCAGCCCTCGTGCTTGGCGAGCCAATCGTCGGCGACCGTCTTCGCCTGCTCCTTCTCTCCGTCGCGCATGCGCCCCGAATATTTCGTCATCGCCGTGTTCACTCGGCCCGCATTGTTGGGCTCGGCGAAGCGGTTGGCGAGATCGAGAAAGGACCATCCCGTAATTCGATCCTGCTGGACGCCCTCGCCGTCGAAATAAATGCGCGCAAGCTCAAGCAAGCTCAGCACATGGCGCTTTTCGGCGGCAAGAATGAGCCAACGCAGGCTTTCCGAACGCTCGATCGGAACGCCGAGGCCCCGGCGATACATGTCCGCAAGGTGATATTGCGCATCGGGCCAGGCCGCGAGCGCGCCCACCTCGAACATCTTGAAGGCCTTCTGATAGTCGCGTTTGACGCCGACCACCGCATTGCCGTTCCGATAGACGAGGCCAACCTTGTCGGCGGCCTGCGCGTTCCCGGCCTGCGCCGCGAGAAGGTAATAATGGAACGCCGTTCCATCGGATTGCGGCACGCCGCGCCCCTGCTCATAGAGACGCGCCACCAGATAGCCGGCCATACCATGGCCGCCCTTCGCGGCCTGCGACCATGAATCGACCGCCGCCGTGATGTCGCCCGCGCGAAAGGCCTCGACGCCCGCATTGAACATTGCGTTGGCCGCCGCCGTCGGCTCGGCATGAACCGTGCCAGCAGCGCCGAGCGTCAGTCCTAGCGAGAGAATGAGGGCGGCAAATTTCTGGCGTCGGGACATCGAGGCAACTCCGGCTACGGGGCCGCCATTCTGGCATAAAGCCCGAGCTTGCAAAGCCCCTCGAAGCGCGACCGCATCGACCATTGACCCGGGCCCGTCCCGCAGGTCACCATTGCCCCATAACAGGCCGGTAAACAGGCCGCTCCGGGAGGTAAATTCAAATGAAGGCTGCCGTTCTACGCGAAACAAGAAAGCCCCTCGTCATCGAGGACGTCCAGATCAACAAGCCGGGCCCGCATGAGGTGCTGATCCGCACCGTCGCCGCGGGCGTCTGCCACTCCGACCTCCATTTCGTCGAGGGCTCCTATCCCTATCCGCTTCCTGCCGTGCTCGGCCATGAATCCGCAGGCATCGTGGAACAGGTCGGCTCCGAGGTTCACACCGTGAAGCCCGGCGACCATGTCATCACCTGCCTTTCGGCCTTTTGCGGCCATTGCGAACATTGCCTCACCGGCCACATGTCGCGTTGCGTGAGCCCGGAGACGAAGCGTCAGGCGGGCGAAGAGCCGCGCCTGATGAAGGATGCGGGGCCGATGAACCAGTTCCTCAACCTCTCCTCCTTCGCCGAATACATGCTCATCCATGAGCATGCCTGCGTGGCGATCCGCAAGGACATGCCGCTCGACCGCGCCGCGCTGATCGGTTGCTCGGTGACGACAGGCGTCGGCGCCGTCATTCACACCTCGAATGTGCGCCCCGGCGAAACCGTCGCCGTCATCGGCTGCGGCGGCGTGGGCCTCGCGGCCATCAACGGTGCGGCAATCGCGGGCGCCGGCCGCATCATCGCCATCGACATGCAGGGCTCGAAGCTCAACCTCGCCAAGGAATTCGGCGCGACCGACGTCGTCAATCCGAAGGATGGCGATGCGGTGAAGCAGGTCATGGACATGACCAATGGCGGCGTCCATCACTCCTTCGAGGCCATCGGCATGAAGCAGACCGCCGAGCAGGCGTTCAGGATGCTCGCGCGCGGCGGCACGGCGAACATCATCGGCATGATTCCGGTCGGCGTGAACATCGAACTTCACGGCGCAGACTTCCTCGGCGAGAAGAGGATTCAGGGCTCGCTCATGGGCTCGAACCGCTTCCCCGTCGACATGCCGCGCCTTGTCGATTTCTACATGGCGGGCAAGCTCAAGCTCGACGACATGATCTCGCGCCGCCTGAAGCTCGAACAGATCAACGAGGCTTTCGACGAGTTAAAGCGCGGCGAACTCGCCCGTTCGGTCATTGTTTTCGATAGCTGAGCGATCTATCACCTCAAACGCAAAGAGGCAGCCCAAAGGGCTGCCTCTTTAGTTTTGCAGTCGGCAGCGCCCAAAATGGGCTCACAGTCCTAATTCGTCAGCGCAACGGCCTTATCGACAATTTTGGACGGCTGTTGTTTTTCAGGCTCGACAGCGGCCGAAGCGCCGTTCTGTGCGAGATTGATGTTCACGGTCGACTCATATTTGTTGTCCGAGCCGCTCGCGGAGTCGATCGCCCAGCCGATGCCACCGCCAAGGATGATATTGCCGACCGTCGCTCCGGCCACGTCGGAATGATTGACGTAGCTCGCCTTTTGATAGCCTTCTTTCGAGCACTCGATCATGATGTCGTATTTGGTCTTGTCGATCTTCAGTGAACCCGGCGTCGGATCGATCTTGCCAAGGCTCTCGCCATGGCGCGTGAACTCACAGGCAGCGCCAGGTGGCGTCGTATTCACGCTGATGCGCTGCGAAGTGCCTTCGACCATAGTCGAGCAACCGGCAAGCACCACCATGGCGCCGCCCATAATCAGGATGCGTTTCATTATTTCCCCCAGTGAACGCCGCGAATGCGGCCAGCCCGGGAAAATGCTAGCTGAATTGAATGATTAATCAACCGCTCAGAGTGCGGAGCTTTACACCGCACCTTCGAGCATCTTCAGCGCGTCCTTGAACTTCGTCCGCGCCGCTTCGGCGTCGGCCTTGCGTTCGCGCTGTTCCTCGACGACGTGCTCTGGCGCGGATGCAACGAATTTCTCGTTTGCGAGCTTTGCCGTCAGCTTCTCGATCTCGCTTTCGAGCTTGCCGATTTCCTTGGCGAGGCGCGCAGTCTCGGCCTTGAGGTCGACGAAGTCGGCGATCGGCAGAAGAACCGTCGCCTCGTCGAGCACGAGCTGGAGTGAGCCTGCGGGCACGGCATCCGTCGTGTCGGCGGAGGCAAGCCGCGCGAGGCGCAGGATGAGGTCCTTGTGACGCGCGAGTCGCTGGAGGTTTTCCTGTGACGCGCCCTTGATGAGCAGCGGAATCTTGGCACCCGCCGGTACGTTCATTTCCGCGCGCACCGAACGAACATCGGAAATGAGACGGATGACCCAGCCCATTTCGGCGTCGGCGTCGGCGTGACGCAGACCCGAAAGGTTCGGCCACTCCGCCATGACGAGCAGGCTCTTGCGCGCCGGGCCCGCCGTCGTCGCCCAAAGCTCTTCGGTCATGAAGGGCATGAAGGGATGGAGGATCAGCAGGATCTGGTCGAGCACCCAGGCCGCCGTCGCACGGGTCTCGGCCTTGGCCGATTCATCCGTACCCAGCAGAAGCGGCTTGATGAATTCCAGATACCAGTCGCAGAAGACGTTCCAGACAAAGCGATAGATGGCGCCTGCTGCCTCATTGTAGCGATAGCCCTCGATCTCTTCGGTGACCTTCGCGGCGGTACGTGCGACTTCGCCGACGATCCACTGGTTGACGGTCTGCGTGACCTTCGCCGGGTCGAAGCCCTCGACACGGGCGCATTCGTTCATCTCGCAGAAGCGCGCGGCGTTCCAGAGCTTGGTGCCGAAATTGCGATAGCCTTCGACGCGGTTCGTCGCGAGCTTGATGTCGCGGCCCTGAGCGGCCATGGCCGCCAGCGTGAAGCGCAGCGCATCCGCGCCGTACTCGTCGATGAGCTTCAGCGGGTCGATGACGTTGCCCTTCGTCTTCGACATCTTCTGGCCCTTCTCGTCGCGAACCAGCGCATGGATATAGACGTCGCGGAACGGCACTTCGTTCATGAAGTGCAGGCCCATCATCATCATGCGGGCGACCCAGAAGAAGATGATGTCGAAACCGGTGACGAGCACATCGGTCTTGTAATAGCGCTTCAGTTCCGGCGTCTCGTCCGGCCAGCCAAGCGTCGAGAAGGGCCAGAGCGCCGAGGAAAACCAGGTGTCGAGCACGTCTTCGTCGCGCTTCAGCTCGACGCGCTTGCCGTAATGCTTTTCCGCGGCCGCATATGCTTCGTCCTCGCTATGGGCGACGAAGATTTCTCCGTCTTCGGCATACCAGGCCGGAATGCGATGGCCCCACCAGAGCTGGCGCGAGATACACCAGGGCTGAATGTTACGCATCCATTCGAAATAGGTCTTTTCCCAGTTTTTCGGAACGAAGGTCGTTTCGCCGCGCTCGACGGCGGCGATGGCGGGCTTGGCAAGCGTCGCCGCATCCACATACCACTGGTCGGTCAGATAGGGCTCGATGACCGTCATCTTCGACTTTTCGTCGTGCGGAACCATGACGGTCTTCGGCTCGATACGGTCGAGAAGTTCCAGCGCCTCGATGTCGGCGACGATCTTCTTGCGCGCGTCGAAGCGATCGAGGCCGCGATAGGCTTCCGGCGCCTCGTCATTGATCTTTCCGTCCGCCGTCAGAATGTTGATCTGCGGCAGCCCATGGCGCTTGCCGACTTCGAAGTCGTTGAAGTCATGCGCGGGCGTGATCTTGACGGCGCCCGAACCTTGCGTCGGGTCAGCATGCTCGTCAAAGACGATCGGAATCTTGCGGCCGACCAGCGGCAGGATGACATGCGCGCCCTTGAGGTGCTTGTAACGCTCGTCTTCCGCATTCACGGCAACGGCGGTATCGCCCAGCATGGTTTCGGGGCGCGTCGTCGCGACGACGATATAGGGGCGATCCTCCCACGCGGTGGGCTTGCCCTCCTCATCGAATTCGCTCGGATAGCGAACCGTCTTGCCATCGGCGAGCGGATAGCGGAAATGCCAGAAGTTGCCCTTCACCTCGATGTTCTCGACTTCGAGGTCGGACACGGCGGTCTGAAGCTTCGGGTCCCAGTTCACCAGCCGCTTGTCGCGGTAGATGAGGCCCTGGGCATGCAGTTCGACAAAGACTTTGGTGACGGCGCGGACCATCTGCTCGTCCGGCGCACCGCGCTCGCCAAGCGTGAAGCGCTCGCGGCTCCAGTCGCAGGAGGCGCCGAGGCGCCGCAACTGGTTGATGATGCTGCCGCCCGATTCGCCCTTCCACTTCCAGACGCGCTCGATGAAAGCCTCGCGGCCCATGTCGCGGCGGCGGACATTGCCCTCACCCTCGAGCTGGCGTTCCACGATCATCTGCGTCGCGATGCCTGCATGGTCGAGGCCCGGCTGCCAGAGCACGTCCTTGCCGCGCATGCGCTCGAAGCGGATCAGCACGTCCTGCAGCGTGTTATTGAGCGCATGGCCCATATGCAGGCTGCCGGTGACGTTCGGCGGCGGGATAACGATGCTATAGGGCTTGGCGCCCGCCGCTACCCGCTCGGGATTGCCCGCCTTGAAGGCTCCGCTCTCTTCCCACTGGCGGTAGAGGCGTTCTTCGACGTCCTTGGGGCTGAATGTTTTCTCGAGCATGGGAATAGGTCCGGGTGGGCAGATCGGCACCGGGCCCTTTCGGGGGCCTCCGGCCGGGGAGATGGGAAACAGAAGCGCGGAATACCGCCGTCTTACAGCACGTGCCGTTCCCGGCCAAGCGCCGTGAACGGGGGCAGCACGTGCCGTTCCCGGCCAAGCGCCGTGAACGGGGGCAGCACGTGCCGTTCCCGGCCAAGCGCCGTGAACGGGGGCAGCACGTGCCGTTCCCGGCCAAGCGCCGTGAACGGGGGCAGCACGTGCCGTTCCCGGCCAAGCGCCGTGAACGGGGGCAGCACGTGCCGTTCCCGGCCAAGCGCCGTGAACGGGGGCAGCACGTGCCGTTCCCGGCCAAGCGCCGAAAGCGGCGGGCCCTTTATCGAGGACCACCGCAAGGCTCGAAGCTCGAAGATAGGCGATCCTAGCGGTGGCCGCGGGCCACACGCTCGATTTCCTCGCGGACCAGCCGTTCGACAAGCGGCGGCAGGTTCTGGTCGAGCCACTGCTTCAGCATGGGTTTCAGTAGGTCGGCCACCAGATCCTCGAGCGTGCGGGAGCCGCCCGCCGAGGTCATGAGCGAATTCGCCAATGCGCCGAAGGCCGCCGAAGCGGCGCCGGCCGCATCGCTGGACAACAGGCCGGACGGTGCGGGCGCCGCGGGCTGCGGGGTAAAGGTCGGAGCGGGGGTCGGTTGCGCGTTCATCACGGGCTCGCCAAAAGTAATGTCTTCGTCGGATTCGTCATAAGCAGGCTCGGGAGCAGGCTCCGGCTCGGGCTCGTAGGCCATGGGCGGAGGCTCGTAAGCCGCCGGAGCGGGCACGGTTGCCGCAGGCGCCGGGACATATTCAGGCTCCGGCTCAGGTTCAAACTCGGCCACCGGCTCGGCTACCGGTTCCGGCTCATAAGCCGGTTCGGGCGTATATGCCGGTTCGGAAAGGGGTGCGCTCGCCTCGATGAGGGGTTCCTCCTCGGGCAACGGCTCGGTCAGTTCGAGCACGTCTTCCTCGAGCTCCTCGTCGAAGCCGAGTTCCTCTTCGAATTCGGGCTCCAGCGGCTCCTCGACAGGAGCCGGCGGCGGCGGAGCGGCCTCTGTGACCTCTTCCGCCTCGTCCTTGCCTGTATCCTCGGAGATGATCCGGCGAATGGAGGCGAGAATCTCCTCCATCGTGGGTTCCTGTGCCGGGCCTTGATTGCTCATACTACGTCCTGTCAGTCCTCGGTCGCGACTTCAACCTACATACCAGACAAAAGCTTAGGAGATGTTGACTTCAAAAGCCAACATTCACCGACCGGGAAACGTAGTTAAAGAGCGTGTTTATTGGCCTTCGTCGCTCGCCGTGCCGAAGCCGATCCACTTGTCGCGCACGTCATCGGCATTCACCTTCGGGTCATAATATTTAACCGGAAGCTGAAGCTGCCGTGCGGTGAGCTGGCCCGTCGCTGCGAGCAGATTGTAGGCAGCCACCACTTCGTCGCGCTCCGCGCTGACGAGAGTGACGCGGGCATTGAGGAGTTCCTGCTCGGCATTCAACACATCGAGCGTGGTCTGCGAACCGACCTGCTCTTCCTGCTTCACGCCTTCGAGCGCGATCTCGTTGGCTTTCACCTGCTCCTGGCTCGAAACGATGTTCGAGCGCGCGGCGTTAAGCTGCTCCCACGCGTCGCGGACAGCCTCGTCCACGAGACGCTGAACCGAGGCGATCTGCATCAGCGCGGCGCTCGCCTGCTCCTTCGCGGCGCGAACCTTGGAATATTCGGACCCGCTCTGATAGAGCGGAATGGTCAGAACGCCCATGATGGAGCTTTCATCGCTCGAACGCACAGCCGTGCTCGACAGCGCGCTGGAAGAAGGATCGCGGGCATACTGGTACTGCGCCTGAACGTCGAAGGTCGGCAGCAACCCGCCCTTGGCGACGGAAACGGCAGACCGGCTCGCGGCTTCGCTCGCGCGGGCGGCCTTGAGATCGGGATTATTGCGTTCGGCATAGGCGCGGGCCTGGTCTTCGCTCTGCGGCAGGTTCGCGGCAGGCGCGGGCTTCGCGAGATCCGCAGGCGCATGGCCGACGATCTTTTCGTAAGACGCGCGGCTGGCGGTCAACTGGGCTTCCGCCTGACGAAGCGAGGTCTTCGATCCGCTGAGGCGAGCCTCCGACTGGGCCACATCCGTGCGCGTCAACTCGCCGACGCGGAAGCGGTCCTGCGTCGCTTCGAGCTGGCGCTTCAGCACCTGCACGTTGCTCTTGTTGAGATCGACGACGCCCTGATCGCGGATAACGTCCATATAGGCGGCGACGGCGTTGAGCAGAGTGGTTTGCTCGGCGCTGAGCAGCGAGTTCTGTCCGGCCTCGACGACATGCTCGGCCTGCGCAGTCGCATTGACCGTGCGTCCGCCCGCAAAGAGATTCTGACTCAGCGTCACGCTACCCGTCAGGGGCCGGGAGTTCGCGCTGAGGCTTGCACCGGCAGGTGTCTTGAGATTGGCGCGGGAGCGGGTCGCGGCGTAGGTGCCCTGCGCCGTCAATGTCGGGCGCCAGCCGGCCAGGGCCTGCGGCACCTGCTCGTCGGTGGCGCGCTGCTGGGCGCGCTGCGCCTGAAGGTCGGGATTGCTCTGATAAGCCGCGGACAGCGCATCCACGAGGTTCTCAGCCGAGGCGACGGGCGCGAGCATCGTTAAAGCCAGCGCACTGACCCCGCCAAGAGCCATGAGCTTCACGGACGCCCCAAAGGATCGTTTCATCGTATTGCCTCTCCGCAAAGCGGGGCCTAGCCCCTCTACGCTTACGCGATTGGTACCTGATCTAGTTCCGGCAAGGTACAGATATGAACGGTTGGGGCCAAGTGTCAGTTAAGCGCATGGCCTTTACTGTCAAATTGCTGTTATCGCTCGCGAATCGGGTTGAACGAGGTGCGACGTCGCCGCCCCGCTTCGCTGGTCAGAAGACGAAGCTTTCCGCGACTTCGAAGCCTGGCAGAGCATGAATTTTTGCATCGAAAGCCATGCGGCTGCTGATCGCGCCATGCGCCCGGATGAATATACGCGCATGAGCAGCGGGGCCGGAGCCGGTGACGACGACGAGGCGGCCGCCATCTTTCAGCTGATCGAAGAGATTCTCTGGCGCCACCGGCGTCGCGCCGCCGAGAAAAATCACGTCATAGGGCGCGCCCTTGGCGTAACCCTCATTCAGGCGGCCGGTTACGACCGTCACGTTGGAAGCGCCAAGTTCCGCGAGCTTCGTCGTGGCGGTGGCGGCAAGCACCTCGTCCACTTCCAGCGCGATCACCGTCCTGGCGAGGCGGGAAAGGACCGCCGAGGAATAGCCCGGGCCTGCACCGATATCGAGGACGTGGTCGCTCTCCTGAACCTCTGCGAGCTGGGCGAGCTTCGCGAAAGCGCGCGGTTGCATCAGGTAGCGCCCGGCACCCTGCCCGTCATCGAGGCTGACATCTTCATCCATATAGGCGACGCCACGGCGGTCGTCGGGAACGAAGAGTTCGCGCGGCACGGAACTCATGGCGGCGATCAGTCGCGCATCGGTCACGGCGTTACAGCGCACCTGGTTCTCGACCATGTTGATGCGGGCGGCAGCGAAATCGGTCATGGGAGGACGTCCTGAGGCGAGATGGGCCGCCGGGGCTGGATAGCCTCCGGACGGAGTCATTGGAGGCGTTTATAAGGCTCCCCGGCTCCAAACTCAATTCGCCTGCGATGAAGGTTTAGCTCTCCTTTATCCTTGCAAGGCAGAATTGGGCCAGGACAGCACGCAAAAGCGGCCCGAATGTGCGGAGAATGTGCATTGTCTGTACGGCGGGGAGTTGCTATACCCCGCCTTGTCTAGGATGGCCACGTGGCGGAGTGGTTACGCGCCGGACTGCAAATCCGTTTACCCCGGTTCGATTCCGGGCGTGGCCTCCAGATACCCCCGTTAGATAGAGATGCCGCTCGGGTCCCCCAAGGTGCGCCGATCCGCAACTCATCAGCCCGTGAAGCCGGCTGCGCCGAGCGGCCCTCGCGCGTCGGCACGCCGCGTCCTCGCGGCCCCTGCCATCTCGCGGGCGAGAATGACGCCCCAGATCATGCCGAAGAGCAGATAGATGTGCCGCCAGTTCTCGATGTCGATGATGAAGGCCTCCGTCATCTGACCCACCGCGCAGGCATAGGCAACGATCAGATATTCCTGCCCCGGGCCTGGCTTGAACGAGGCGAGCCACCCGCGCCGCAGCGTCAGCAGCACAAAGGCAATGAAGGAAAGCCCGGAAAGGAAGCCCCCCGCCACCAGCACATGCAGGTAGACATTGTGCGTGTCGAGCTTGTTGAGCTTCGCCCATTGGTTGGGCCCCAGCCCAAGCGGATTTTCGAGCGTCTTCGCGAAGGCGCGCTTCTGGCTTTCAAAGCGCCCCTGCTCGCCCACGTCATAATCCTGCACCAGCATGGCGCGCTCCTTGAACAGCGCCTGTACCTGAGGCGCCGAGAGCGCGGCGGCGAGCATGCCGACGACAAAAAGCCCCATCAGAACGGCGGAGACGATGAGCCGCATCGACTGCTTTGCCGACTTCGAGGTCGCCAGCGTCAGCCCCAGAAAGATCGCACTCGACAGAACGAGCGAGCCCCATGCGCCGCGGGAAAAGCTCAGAAGCACACCGAACAGCAACACCGCAATGCCGGGCACGAGCAGCAACGCGCGCATGCTTTGCGCCATGCTGAGGCGCTGTGCGAGATAGATCGTCGGAGGAATAAGGAAGGGTCCGAAGACGTTCGGATCGTTGAAAGTGCCGGTGGCGCGGCCCATGGCGAGATAATCGTCGGCATTCGGCATCACGCCGAAATAGGCGGCGACGGCGACAACCGACACGATGACGGCGCCGAGGGCCCATGCGTTGAAGAGCAATGGAAGCCTGCGGCCGGGCTCCTCATAAACATAGGCCGAAAAGAAAATGAAGGCGCAGACCTGATAGGCGCTGACCGTCACCGCATCCTGCACCAGGTCCATGTAGGGCGCCGACACGCCCCCGAGGATGTAGCCGACCAGCACCAGCCCCCAGCAGAGCGCAGGCCAGACAATGCCGCGCGGGAGCTTGAGGCCAAGCAGGAAGAAGAGCCCCATGCAACCGATGAGCGCAAGATCGTAAGGCACGGGCTGGCTCTCGCCCGCTTTGCTCTTCTGGTAAAAGCCCCCGACGACGATGAGGAACAGCAGAGCCTCGCCAGCGCGTTTGCCCCAGAGGCTCGCGGCCGACGCCTTGGGCACATGGGGATCAATGGCGAACCCGTTCATAACCCCACCCGTCAAAACGCGTTCTCGCCGCGCAACATGGAGATGGGCGTTCGCGCGATGATGTAGAGGTCGAGCAGCAGCGACCAGTTCTCGATGTAATAGAGATCATGCTCCGTGCGCCGCAGGATCTTTTCGCGCGTATCAGTTTCGCCGCGCCAGCCATTGATCTGCGCCCAGCCCGTGATCCCGGGCTTCACACGATGACGGGCGAAATAGCCATCGACCACATCGCCGTAAAGCTCGTCGCCCGCCTTGGCGAGGATCGCATGCGGACGAGGGCCGACGATCGACATGTCTCCCTTCAGCGCAGTGATGAACTGCGGCAACTCGTCGAAGCTCGAACGCCGCAGGAAGCGCCCTACTCTGGTTACGCGGTCGTCATTGGCGGTGACGAGGCGCGCTGCATTGGCGTCTGTCTGTTCATGCTTCAGGGTACGGAACTTGTAGACCTCGATCAGCTCGTTGTTGAAGCCGTAGCGGCGCTGCTTGAAGAAGACTGGCCCCTTGCTGTCGAGCTTGATCGCCACAGCGATGAGCAGCAGCAGCGGCGAGAGGAGCATGAGGAAGATCGCCGCCAGAAGGCGATCCTCGACCGTCTTCAGCACATGATCCCAGTCGGACAGTGGCTTGTCGTAAAGATTGAAGAAGGGAACATTTCCCACATAGGAATAGGTCGCGGACGTCATGCGCAACGGCACGTCGAGCGCAGAAAGCCGGATGTCGACAGGCAGAACCCAGAGTTTGCGCATCATTTCGAGGACGCGCCGCTCCGCCGAAAGCGGCAGCGCCATGATGAGCAGGTCGATACGGTTGGAGCGTGCGAAGCGCACAAGCTCGTCCACCGTGCCGAGCATGGGGTAGCCCGCCACCTCGCTCGACACGCGATCGTCGCGCCGATCGTCGAAGACGCCGCAAATCTTGATGTCGGGTTCGGCGGAAGCCTTGAGCGCCTCGATCAGGTGACGTCCATGCTCGCCGCCACCGACAATGACGACACGCCGCTCAAGACGCCCACTCCGCATCCATCGGCGGATCAGGCCCGTCATCACGCCACGCATGACCAGCATCGCGCCGAGGCCGGTGAAATACCAGCCCACGAACCAGACGCGCGAAACCTGATCGCTCATTTTGAACAGAAAGCCGAGCACCAGCAGCGCGGCGGCAACGCCCGTCCACGCCATGACCAGGCGGCTGCCTTGCCGCAGGGGGCGCTGGAGAACGGGAATCCGATAAAGCCCCGCAAGCTGGAAGCTCACAAGGGCAAGCACTGCTCCCGAGAAGATCGTCGGATAATAGATGAACTTCAGAGCGGGCGCGGACTCACGGAGATAGGCATGAAAAAGCAAGATGCCGGCAAGTGCGATGAGCGCGGCGTCCGCAATGCGCACCGAGCCCGAGATGACCGCAGGCGAAATCATCGGGATGATGGCCGAGCGCCGTTCTTCGCCGAGTCCACCCGGATCGCGCACCTGCCCTTCCCGCGCGCCACGGCTATGGCGTAGCGGCCCGGCGCCTGTGGCGGCGATGTCGGATGGCGCGGCATGAATGCCGGTCGGTGTGCCGTCGCCGCTCATGACGAAACACCTTCGCGGAAACGGACGCCGGATGCGTTCGCGGCTTTGCCGGAATTGCACCTCGTCACCGGATCGAGCCGGGTGCGATAAAACTCGGTTACCCCTTCGGCCATCCGCGCGGCGGAAAAGTCGGTGGTCACACGTTGGCGCAAACGCGCTGCAAGCAACCTCATGTCGTCAGGATTGCCGGTGGCATGTGCCAGCGCGGAGGCAAGCGCCGCCGGATCACCCGGCGCGACGAGCCGGGATGCATCCGGGCCGAAGATTTCCGGAACGCCACCAACATGCGCAGCGATGAGCGGCACTCCGGCGGCCGCTGCCTCAAGCGCCACATAGGGCATCGATTCATGATGAGACGGCAGGACGACGACGCGGCCGAGCGCAAAGCCCTCGCGGGCAGGTAGCGGTCCCATGAAGTCGATGCGGACGTTGTGCGGTGCCTTGCGGGCCATGGCTTCAAAGCACTCGCGTTCTGCGCCAGATCCGACGATACGAAGATGCGCAGCGTCCTTCAGGAGGCCCATTGCCTCGATCAGCGTTCCAACGCCTTTCAGGGCGCGAAGTTCGCCGATGAAAACGAAATCGGCGGCGTCCTCCTCCGACGACACGGGCACACTATCGGCTTCCGTCACGCCATTATGGATGACGATAGCGGGCGCGATGGGATCACCCACCTTCTCGAAGAAGGTTCGGAGTCCGAATTCAGATTCGAAGATAAACCCGTCGGTGCGGCCGCGCATGAGGCGTTCGGCCGCGAAAAAGAGTCTACCCTTGAGGCTCTTTGCGTCGAAATGCAATGAGCCTCCATGCGGCGTATAGAAGCGAAATCCGCCCGCGAGGCGCGGCAGCACCCGCACATAGGCGCCGCCCTTGGCGCCATGGCCGTGAATGATTTCGGCGCCGAGCCGTCGTGTATGCTCATAGAGCCGCAACAGGTTTGTCACATCGCCGAGCCCCGGCATCCGGCTCATGGGCATGACATGAATGCCGAGTTCGCACGCGCCAGCCATGTCGCGCAACCGGGCGACCGAGACGGGATCGCGCGGCGCTTCGCCCATGACGATTCCAACCTTGAGCCCCGCCTGGTGCTGACCCTGTGCAAGATCGCAGACATGGCGAAAGAGCCCCCCGAGCGGCGCGCGCATCACATGCACCACCCGCAGGCTTTCCGATGCATTGGACATCGCGCGGCCTGACATCAGAAATAGCGCTCCTCGACCAGGATCGTATCGCCGGGCCGGACAGGCGCGTCGGTGTCGACATCCATCTCGACGAGCTTGTCGCCCCGCTTTCGCGTGATGTGGACCGTGCTCTGGTCGGCGCGATAGGAAAAGCCGCCCGCGATGGCGACCGCGCTCTGCACCGTCATGCCGTTCACGTAAGGGTACTGTCCCGCCTTCTGCACCTCGCCGAGGATGAAGAATGGCCGGAACTCCATGACCTGAACGCTGACGTTGGGATTGCGCAGCAAGGTCTTGCCGAGCGATGCGGCGATGGCTGCCTGAAGCTCGTTGGTGGTCAGTCCTCGCGCCGCAACGGGGGGGATGAGCGGAATGGCGATGTTGCCGCCGCCATCGATAGCGAAGTCTCCGCTCAGATCGGTCTGTCCGAAGACGGTGACACGGAGCTTGTCGCCGCTGTCGAGCAGATAAGGCTCGTTCGCCTCATTGACGGGCCGCTCCGCAACCACACCATGCCCGGCGCAGCCACCGAGAGCTGCGAATCCGAGCCAAAGCACCAGCAAATGAACGCCGCGGCGAGCCATGGCCCTGCGATCCCTAAAATTGTTCGCTTCGCTACACCTTAGGGATCAGTGGTTAATTTTTTGGAAGGAACACCGGTGTTTTGAGGGACTGAATGGAGAGAAGCGGCGGATTTACGCGGCTTTCGGTCGCATCGCAGCCGACGCATTAAAGCTTCCGTTACCAAAAGACGCTCTACTGCTCCGACACGAATGGATGCCGGACGCGGCTCCAAACAGGCAGAGTGCATGAGCAACACCCCCAGCATGCCGGTCCTAAGCTTCGGCGACAGGCGCCGTTCGACGCCCGACGCACAGGGCGCGGGCGACGTTTCGCCGTGGGATCTGCTGCGCGGCATCTGGGCGCGGAAGGAGCTCGTCGGCCTCTGCTTCGGCGGCTTCATGGCGCTCGCATTCCTCTGGCTCGCCACCGTGACGCCGACCTATACAGTCGAAACACGCATTCTGCTTTCGCCACGCACCGGCGAGATTTCGAGTTTCGACACCCAGAACCAGCCCGCGCCGCCGGATGCGGAAACGCTGCAAAGCGAAATCCAGCTCCTCACCTCACGCCCCTTGCTCACGCGCCTCGTCACCGATCTACATCTCGACCGGGATGCAGAGTTCAATCCATCGCTTCGCGACGGCGCGAAGGCACAGATCCTTTCGCTCATCGGCGTGCGCGGCAGCGCGCCCGACGAAGCCGATATTGCCGACAATCTGCTCGGCCAGCTCAACGTCTTCCAGAAAGGTTCGTCGCGCGTCATCGCGATTGATTTCACCTCGACCAGCGCGGAAACGTCGGCTCGCGTCGCCAACCGTCTTGCCGAACTCTATATCGCGCAGCAGATCGAGCAGAAGGTCGCCGTCAATCGCGAAGCGACAAAATGGCTCGGCCAGCAGATCGAGCAGCTCCGGCAGAAGGTGCAAACCTCCGAAGCTGCTGTCGAAGCCTTTCGCAGCGAGTCCGGCCTTTTCCTGACCAACGGCTCCACCGTTCCCCAGCAGCAGCTCACCGACATCAACTCGCAGCTCACACTCGCGCAGGCCGCCCGCGCCGAAGCCGAAGCCAAGCTTCAGAACGCGCGGAGCCTCATCGCGTCCGGCAACTCGGTCAATTCAGCTGCCGCCGTTCTGCAATCGCCGTTGATTCAGAATCTCCGCCAGCAGGAAGTCGCTCTTCGCGCCCAGATTGCGCAAATGTCCGAAACGCTTCTTCCCTCCCATCCGAAGATGATGGAAGCGCAGGCGAACCTCGCCGACCTCGATCGCCAGATCGAGAAAGAGGTGAACAAGATCATTCAGGGCCTCGAAAACGAGGCCCGCGTCGCCGCCGCCCGCGTCGCCTCGCTCCGCCAGAGCCTCATCCAGCTTCAGGCGCATATGGGCACGCTCAATCAGGACGAAGTGCAGCTTCGTGCGCTGGAACGCGACGCTTCCACCAATCGCTCTCTGCTCGAATCCTTCCTCAAGCGTTACGAGGAAGCCAATGCCCGTGCCGAAGCTGATGCGAGCGCCGCCAACGCGCGGATCGTCTCACGCGCGCAGGAACCTTCTTCGCCGACCTTCCCCAAGACCGGCGCCGTGCTGACGCTCGCCACCGTCGCGGGGCTTCTGCTCTCACTCATCATCAGCTTCCTGCTTGAAGCCTTTTCGAGCGGATTCCGCACGGCCGAACAGGTCGAGCGCGCGACCGGCATGCCGTTCCTCGGCCTCATCCCCGAACTCGAAACAGGCCCGCGCGCAAGCCCTGCGAACAACCTCATGCGCGAGCCTTTCGGCCTTTATGCGGAATCGATCCGCGGTCTTCAGGGCAGCGTGCTCACCGCCCGCATCGGCGACCGCCGGGCGAAGACGCTGCTCATGGTTTCCGCGCATATGGATGAAGGCAAGACATCCACGGCGGCGAGCCTTGCCAGAGTTCTCGCCATGGGCGGCTATCGCACCATTCTCATTGATGCCGACATGCGCGCGCCTTCGGTGCATCTCGCGCTCGGCATGCCGCCTCAGGCGGGCCTCGCGGAGCTTCTGACGGGCCAGGCGAATTTCGGCCATGTCATTCGGCAGGATTATGGCAGCTATGCCCATGTCATGCAGGCAGGCGGCGCCTTGCCGAACCCGACGGCCGCACTCGCATCCGCCCAGATGGCCTGGGTGCTGAAAGCGCTGGAGCAGACCTACGACTACGTCATCATCGACTCGCCCGCCGCCATGGCAGCAGGCGACGCTATGGTTCTGGCGAAGATGACGGACCTCACCATTCTCGTCGTCCGTTGGGCCTCCACCAACCGGCGCGTCGTGGCGCGGGTGCTGAAGATGCTGTCGGCCGCCAGCGGCCGCCGTGTCGGCGTTCTGCTGACGCGCGTCAATCTGCGCCGCTATCGCCGCTATTCCGATACGGTGATCGAGGAATATCCGGCCCGGCCCGCGCGCGCCGCCTAGTTCGCCACGGCGGTTCGGCCGAAGAACAGCGCGACAGCCTTGCGCCGATCGCCGACAAACTTCTTCACCACATCATAGAGCGGCCGCGCCACATCGTAGGCGGCAACCTTGATCGCATCGAGCGCCTTGCTGGTGCCCGCTGGCCGTTGCGGGAATCCGAGCTTGCGCAGCCCAGCATTCACGTAGGAAAGCTTCACCAGATTCTCCGATGTGTCCGTATGCCATGTAATCGAAAAAGACACGGAAACCTCGGGCCCGTTCTGCACCCAGTGCGGATCAAAAAGCGGCACGAAGATGCTATCCCCGGGCTCCAGATGCTGTTGTGTGGCCTTGGCCTCGAAGCTCTCGCGATATGGAAGATTACGGTGCTTGCCGGGATACATTTCCAGATCTTCCTCGGAGACGAAGCGACGATCCTTGTGATCGAAGAGGCTCATGCGCTTGGAGCCACGGATCTGCAACAGGAAATTATATTCCGGATCCATGTGGAACGGCGTCACATTGTTCGGCGATGTAACGAAGATGAAGGCCTGCCGCCGCCGTGCGCCACCCATGACGCCGCCGGTCTGGTCTGCCACCTGATCGAGGCAGGCGTCGAGCAACGCCTTGTATTCCGGGTCTTGTTCCACGTTCTTGATCACCATCCAGGACTGGCACTCCTCAATGCGGCGCACGGTTTCTTCCGCGCTCAATCCATTCGAAGGTGTAAGCTTCGGGTCTTGACCTGGCGCCACCGGGCCATTGAACTCGGTGCTTTCGGCGGGCAGCGAGGCCGCGAGCTTCGCAAGGCGTTCCAGCTTGAAAAGCGAATGACCTGCCAGCTGATGTTTCAGACGAAAGGTCCTTGACGGCATTTCCCTGCCAACGGTTCCGGGCAGAACTTCAATGAGCCTGGTCATGCTCTACCTCCTTGCGGATGCGATAGTAAACGGCGCGGGCCTTCGCCCAGACATATTCGGCGATGTGCGCTGCGCGAGCGGTGTAGGCGACAAGAAACGCACTGAAGCGATGCGATGTCGCGATATTGACTTCGCGAATGCCGCGACGCTCGGCCCAGATATGATCGATCATCGGATGATTGGGGATAGCGCAGGAATCGACCCAGGCAATGCGCGGATCGCACTGGAAGGCGCCGATCACCTTCATCATCAGAAGTGCTCCCGGCGAATATTTTGCGAAGGCTTCGTCATAGGCGATCTTGAAGCTGTAGGCGCCGCCGCCCGAAAGAAAACTTGCCAGCATGGCGATAGGCTTTCCGTCGAAACGGATTTCGGCGCAATGGAGCTTGGCTCCCGCGCGCGAACGGCCTGCAAGGCTTTCGAAGAAGGCGCGCTCTTCAGGACGCTCGGCAAGCGCCGTTCCGCGTTTGCCTTTCCAGCCGGCGCGTTCGAGGCGCAAGAATTCGTCAAGCCAGCCGCTGAAATCAGCGCCGCCGCCATGCGTCACAAATTCCAGTGCGCCCGTCTCTGCAAGACGGTTCCAGAGCCGATTATATTCCTTGCGCTTCTTCTTGCGCATATGCGCAGCCAGATAGGCCTCGCCATCGAGATCGGATTTGAGGAAGGCGCGTTCGTGCCGCGCGGTTTCGACCTGCCGCAATCTACCCTCAACAAGCACCTCATTCAGCGCCGTATCGAACGCGCCGCCCGCTTCAAACAGCGGAAAGCGGATGAGCGGCGCACCGCACCGATCTGCATAGGCAAAGAAGCGCCGGATAGCGGCTCGCTCAAAACCTGCGCGTACGAGCGGCGTGGCAAGGAAGCTGTGGATATGCGTCCAGATCGTCCAGACCTTCACCGGCAGCCCGAGATAGAAGCGTCGCGCCTGATAGGGAAAGGCACCAATCAGAACGCGCGCACCACCGGAACTGGACTCGCCCCAGATGAGCGCAAGATGGACGGCGCCTGCTGGCGCCAGATACTGCATGCCAGCCTGGAGTGCCGCGCTTTCGAACAGTGGATTGCTATCTGTCGCGGAGGCTGCGAGTTCATCCAGCGCATCAAGATAAGGCGTCAACGCATCGGCGCTTTCGATGACAATGATGTCGTCGCCTGCGACATGAGCCGCACGCCTTTGCGTGGTCGCTGTGGGTGCGGGGGCCCGACGCTGCCAGACGAGCTGGCCTTCCGGTTGTTTGAGGTCGGTCATTTCGTCGCCCCAGACGGGCAGAGCACAAAGGCATTGATGCCAAGGCGCCTGCGGACGATCAGGAAGAGGCAGAGGCTCGCGCTGGCGAGCGCGATGGCGGTGGCCGAGGCCGCGCCCATCAGCCCGAAACGCGGAACGAGGATGAGGTTGAGCGCGATGTTGAGCGCCGCCGCGCCGCCATAGACGATTGATGTCACGTTCTGGTGGCCGGTCATGTTGAGCAGATATTCGATCGGACCCGTGGACGCGCGGGCAACGAAGCCGAGCATCAGAATGGCGAGCAGCGGAAAGCCGGCACTGAAATCCTGCCCGAAGAGGCCAAGCGCAAACCGTCCGCCGAGAAGGATGATCGCGGCGGCGGCGAGCGTCGGCCAGAATATCCACTGGATGATGTTGTGAACGAAGGCCTGCAGGCCGGCGCGATCATTCATCGCGTGAAGCTCTGCGAACTTAGGCACGGCGCGAGCAGCGACCGCGAAATAGATGAAGACGATGAGGTTCACGATCCGCGTCGCCGCGAAATAGATGCCGACCTCCTGCGGATTGACGAAATAGCCGAGCAGCACGATGTCGGTATTGAGAAGAACGAGATAGAGCCCTTCCGAGAGCACCATCGGCATGGAGGCTGCGATCCAGTATTTCGTGTGATGAATTGGCTTTGCCCGGGGGATCGCCGTGGCGATGCGGCGGGAAAGCAGAAGCCTCTGGCCTGTCAGTGTCGCCAGCGTTGCGGCCAGCGCGCCTGCGACGGCCGCAACGCCGCTCAACTCACCGGTGACGAGATAGACGATGCCGCCGACGAGTACGATGCCGAGCGGACGAATGATATAGGTCGGAAGATAGGCAAGGCCGACCCAGCCAAATGCGCGGGCGGTGCCTTCGAGCGTGTCGCCAAGCGCAAAACCCGGCACACAAAGCATGGCGAGCACCAGAGGCAACACGTAATAGGGTTGAAGTTCGTCGCGGAACGCGAGCACCGCGAGCAGCCCCGCCGCCATGAAGGCCAGTCCGAGGACAAGCACGATGCGCCAGGACGCGTCGAGAATGCCGGCAAGCCGCCGCCACTTACCGTTGACCCGGTAATCCGGCACGAAGCGCAGTGTCGAGGTGCCGAAACCCATGGGCGCGAGAATGCCGAGGATGATTACCCAGACCCAGACATAAGCGAAGATGCCGTATTCGAACGCGCCCATCCAGCGCGCGAGCAGAACCTGGCTCAGAAGCGCGATGGCCGCGCCCGCGATGCGGATCGCCATGACGAGCCCCGCGCCACGCACGACCTCGCCAAGATGACCATCGGCGAGCCGCGCCGCAATCGTCTCGCCGATCCGCCTGAACGGTTGTGGAAGCGCGGAGGCATCCATTGGGGTCATCATCCTTCGAGAAGCATCACACTCGGGCAACGCCCGGACGCACCAACGCACCCGCCGCGGCGCGGAGGCGGGTGAATGCGTCCCAAAGTACCGGCGTCTGCTTGATGAAGCGTTTAACCCGGCGATAAAGAACCGCCGGCAGCAGCGCCAGCCAGCCCCGGAGCGTCACGGCTTCAAGGTGATCGAAAAGGCAGATTTCCACCTCGCACCAATCGGCCTTGTAGGCCTCATCGCCGATGGTGAAGTCGAACTCCGTGTGACCGGTTTCGGTTGCGTGGCGTATCAGCTCCATCAGCTGGATCATGCCCGGTCCGCGCCGCGCGAAATCCTCCTGCTCGGCGTAGCTCGACAGCACATAGTGATAACGCCCGCCGAAGCTAACGCCCCAGTTCGCCGCCGCGATTCTGCCGCCGACTTCGAGATGGCAGACATGAACGAGCCCCGTCTCGTTTCTCGCCAGATCCATGTAGAAATCGCGAACGCCGGGCTTCTCGAACGGATTGACGACGCCCATGCGGGCGAAAGTCGCGCCCTTCTGCGCGATCAGCGCGTCAACCGTGCGGCCAATTTTCTCGCGGGAGTCAGGCGTCACCAACTCGACCGCACCGAATTCCTCAAGCTTGCGGCGCTTCTGCTTGTCGCGCTTCTTGCTCCCGGAGGAACGCTTGGCGCCGTAATACTCGTCCCATGTCGGTGCGAGCCGCGTCATATGCGCGTTCGACGCATGCGGCTGCACATTGCCGAGCGCGAGGAACGGATTGCCCTGCCCGCCGATGGCTTCCGGCAAGCGATCGAGTTCGACGATATCGTGATGCGGTAGCGCGGCGCGGATACCTGCCCACAATGTCTTGAACTGATCGCGGCGCACATGACGCGCGAAGTCTTTCGCCAGCACAGGGCCCTGATAGTCGCATAGGCAACCGCCGAGCCAGACGAGCCGTATCCCGATGACCCCGCGCTTCAACCCTAACGGCATAATGAAAAGCGTCTTACCTCCGGCCTCCCGCCCGACGACGATTGCGGGCTTGATGCCTGAGCGCTTGCCGATATGCCGGAACCAGGTCGAGAGCCAGGCATAGGTCTGAAAGGCCGTGCAATCGGCATCACGCTCCAGCTGCGTCCAGACGTCCTGCAGCCCCTCGAACGTCTCGTGTATCGAGAGCAGCACTTCCGGTTTCGCGCCCCAGGGCCCGCTGATGACTTGTCCGCCTTCATGCGCCGACCCGCCGACGCTGTATTGGTTAACGCGCAGGTTCGGTTTTGCAGCTTCGATTTTCTTCGTCGGCGGCGTCACGGGGGGCCTCGCCTTGCCAATGGATCAACTCGGGACGTTTCGCCATCCCGAAGGCTCGACTGCGCCGGATTGCATCAATCTTTTCTCAATTCCGGACGCGCATTCTCGCCTTGTCGTCACGGCTGCAAGGGCCGTGCTAAACTCCGGCGTTTACCGAGACGAGCCCGAACCCGCTATGGCCGCCCCTGTCCAGCGCTCCTTCATCGCCTCGCCCGGTTCCTGGGCGAAGACGGGGCTGCTTGCGCTCCATGCAAGCGGGGCGCACAGGTTTGCGCCGAAGTCGCTGGCCGGTGTCGGCGCGATCCTGATGTTGCATCGCGTTCGCGAAGCGGATGGCGCCGGCTTCGCGCCGAACGCCGCCCTTGAAGTCACGCCGGAATTTCTCGACGCAACGATCCGGCACGTCGGTGACCTCGGCTATGACTTCGTGAGCCTCGATGAAGCCGTGCGCCGCCTCAAGGAGAGGGACTTCATCCGCCCATTCGTCGTTTTCACGCTGGATGACGGCTATCGCGACAATCTCACAGACGCGGCGCCCGTCTTCCGCCGGTACAATATTCCGTTTACTGTTTATCTCTCGACGGGCCTGCCGGACGGCACGGCGGAGCTCTGGTGGGCGGCGCTGGAGCGCGTCATCGCAGGCGCGAGCAAACTCCATGTGCGCTTCGCCGATGGCGCGGAGACCATCGCCTGCGCAACGACAGAACAGAAGAATGCCGCCTGGTTCGCGATCTATTGGCGCCTGCGCGCAGGCTCCGAGGATGCCATGCGGACCGAGATCGCCCGCCTTGCCGATGAGCAAGGGATCGACCTCGCCGCCCTCACCCGCGAACTGGCGCTGAGCTGGGACGAAGTGCGCGAACTCGCCGCCGATCCGCTTGCGAGCATCGAGGCGCATACCGCGGGCCATTTCGCGCTGGCGAAGCTCGATGGCGCGTGTGCCCGTGAGCAGATCGCGCAGGGCCTCGCGCGCCATGAGGCGGAGCTTGGACGCCGCCCGCGCCATTTCTCATATCCTTATGGAGATCCGGGTTCCGCAGGCGAGCGCGAATTCGCGATGGCCCGGGAGTTCGGCTTTGCCTCTGCGACAACGACGTGCAAGGGCCTCATCCAACCCCGCCATGCCGACCGGCTGGCTGCGCTTCCCCGGCTTTCGCTCAACGGGCATTATCAGGATGTGCGCATTGTCGAGGTGCTTTTGAGCGGCCTGCCCTTCGCGATGGCTCGCCCCTTTGCCGGCGCCTCGATCGACTGACCGCGCCGTCAGGACCTCCGCCTTCGGCCCCACCAGACTTCGGTCCGGCGGCGAACCCGCCTGACGCGGTGCGAATCAACCGACAGGACAACGACGCCCAGGGGAATCATCCAGAACCCCAGAACGGGTAGAAAACCAAGCGCGCCACCGCCGATCAGCGCGGCACCCGCGGTCTTCCGCATCCAGGGCGAGCCCGGAACGGTGACTTTCCTGCCAGCAAATCGAACGAAAGCCATTTTCCAGCGCCTTTGCCCGGGGTTTACCCCACCGAAATCAGAAGATGTGCATAGTTCCCGCCCGAGGCAAGATTTGGGCTGGCAAGGGCCACACGACTTTGCTATAGGACCGCACGTCTTGCTCTTGAGTTCGCAAGATATTCCTCGGTAGCTCAGTGGTAGAGCAATCGGCTGTTAACCGATCGGTCGCTGGTTCGAATCCGGCCCGGGGAGCCAGTTTTGAAGGGCCTGGTCGCCAAACGCGACCGGGCCCTTCGCATTTCATGCCTCAGATAAATCAGATAAAGAAGTCGGGAAACGCCGCCTCGAAGGCGCGCGCGGCCGACAGCACTTTCGCATCCGCGCCTCTGGCCCCGATGATCTGGAGCCCCACGGGCAGGCCTCTTTCAGTCTGGCCACAGGGAACGACGCAAGCCGGCTGTTGGCTGAGGTTGATGGGAAAGCTGAAGCCCGCCCATTCGGTCCAGCGGCCCATTTCGCTCTCGGGTGGAAGCTCCTCGCCTGCTGCAAAGGCTGGAATGGCGGTGCCCGGCGAGACGATGAAGTCATAATCCGTCAGCAGTTGATCCATCGCCGCACCGAACTGGGCGCGTTTGACCTGCGCGGCGACCAGTGCAGGCGCATCATAGGCAGCGCCAGCAGCAGCAACTTCCAGAAAGCCCTTGTCGATCATGCCGCGCCGCTCAGCAGGCACGGCGGACAGGCGGTTCGCCGCGCCGCTGAACCAATGGCGGCTGAAGATTTCGGGCAGGTCGTCACCCGGAAGCTCGATCTGGGCGATCCGCGCGCCGAGACGTTCAAATGCCGCGACGGCAGCGTCGACGGTCTTCGCGACCTCAGGATTGACCTTGCCGCATGGCGGCTTCGTCCAGTAACCGATCCGCGCGCCCGCCAGAACCCTGTCGGCTAGCACGAGCGGCTCAAGTTCACCGGGGCCTTGCGCCCAGTCTCGCAGGTCGCGTCCCGACATCGCCTGCAACATGAAGAAGGCATCCTCCGCGCGGCGCGCCATGGGACCAACATGCGCGACCGTTCCGAAGGCGCTTGCCGGATAGGCGGCGACGCGCCCGAAGGTCGGCTTGTGGCCCGTGATGCCCGTGAATGAGGCGGGAATCCGGATCGATCCGCCGCCGTCGGTGCCGAGATGGAGAACACCGGCTCCCGTGGCCGCCGCGACAGCCGCGCCGCCCGAAGATCCGCCGGGCGTCATATCGGCGTTCCACGGATTTCGCGTCACGCCGCTGAAGGCACTATCGGTTACGGCCTTCCAACCGAACTCGGGCGTCGCCGTGAGACCCAGAAAGATCGCGCCGGCGTCGCGCAGGAACCTCACTGAAGGCGCATCGGCGATGCAGGGCGTCGCATCCGTCGTCAGGCTTCCATAGCGCACCGACCAGCCCTCGACCCAGACGATGTCCTTCAGCGTCGTCGGTACGCCGTCGACGGGCGACAAAGGCTTGCCCGCGCGCCAACGCTTCTCGGATTCGTGCGCCGCGGCCAGCGCTCCTTCGCGGTCGATGAAAGTAAAGGCATGGAGTCGCGGATTGATTTCTTCCGCCCGATCGAGCGCGGCGGCAGTCGCCTCGACAGGCGAAATCGTGCCCTTTGCATAAGCGTCGGTCAGGGCGACGACGCCGAGCCGGCACAGCTCATGCGCGTCGGCCAGTGGTGAAGAATTCAATGTCATGCTTGCTACTATCGAGGCGGGTTGCAATGCTCCGAGGGTAGGGATTTCACGGCGTCAGACAAGCGCACAGCGGCAGCGCCCAGCTGTTTCAGCTCTTGAGCCCGCGCTCATCCGCCTCCCTCAACGTCGCGTCAACCAACGTACGTCCCATCCAGACCATCACATCGTCGACACGCTGCGGCGGAAGCTCACCGACATCGCGCAGCCAGACCCAGATATCGAATCCGATCATCGCGGCGAGCGCAGCAGCAAGCCGGTCATAGAGATCCTCCGGCAGCTCCGGCTTGAGTGGCGCCAATACCTCGGCAACCCAGTCGATGCGGCGCTGCCCACGCGGCCGGCCCACATGTTTCGCGTCATCGGGTGCGCGATCCAGAGCGGAACGCACTATCACCCGCAGCTCATTTTCATAAGTGGGCGCAAGCCGGTTCAGTGCCTTGATGAGAGCCTCAAGGCGATCCGATGGAGCGGAAAGCTCGCGTGATGTCTCGAGGACGCGGGCGAATACAGGCCTCAGGGACTCAAGCGCGGCATCGGCCAGCATGTGGTCCTGCGAGGTGAAGTATCGATAGGCTGTCCGCTTGGAGATGCCGACAGCGTCGGCGGCCTCCTCGACCGTCGGGCGCTTTCCTTGCTGCATCAATAAGCTGGCGGATTGAAGCAACATCGCTCGTGTGCGGGCCTTCTGGGCGGTCCGACCTTCATTCAGCTCTTGCATTTCGGCTTTTCATGTCACTATAGTGCCATTACGCTACGTTGGTAGCATAAACTCAACGCATCTGCTGGTCAAACTCGATCGCGACTGCGGGACCGAAGCTCCCCGGCGCTTCCATGAAAGAGAAGCCAATGCTGCACCACATCTCCATTCCAGCCCGTGATCCCGCACATGTCGCAACCGTGCTCGCCGAGATCCTTGCGGGTCGCGCATTTCCCTTCCTCGGTCCCCTGCCCGGCGCTTTCTCCGCGGTAGCGGGCGATGAGCACGGTACGCTTATCGAGGTCTATCCGCAGCACATGGCCATCAACCCGGATCCCAAGGAAGGCACCTCACCCTTCCTCGCCCTCGAAGCGCCTGCGGAGAAGATCGCCGCCACGCCAGTCGCCTTCCATGCCCTGATCTCAGTCCCCCTGAGCCGCGCCGAGATCGAGGCCATCGGCGAGCGCGAAGGATGGAAGACGCTCTATCTCGGTCGCGGCGCGCCGGGCCGTACGCCATTTTTCCACGTCATCGAGTTCTGGGTGGAAAACCGGATCATGCTGGAACTCGCCACGCCCGACATGCTCGCGCCGTACCTCGCGACAATGAATATCGCCGCGCTGGAACAGCGCTTCCCGCATGGCATCGTATAGGGCGCGGCTGCGAATTGGAGATCGGCAGGAAAATATCCGCCGAGTTTCAACTCAACGATGCTCGCCGACGACCGCGAGAAATGCCTTGCCGTAGCGGGCGAGTTTCGAACCGCCGACGCCCTGAATCTCGCCTAAATCCTCCATGGTCGCGGGACGCCGGCGCACCATTTCGCGCAGCGTCGTGTCGTGGAAGATCACGTAAGGGGGTACGCCCTGTTCGCGGGCAAGCCGCATGCGTTCCGAGCGCAGCGCCATGTAGAGCGCATCCTCTTCCGGCGTGGACGAGACTTCCGGCTCCGCTGCCTTGCCCGAGCGGCGCTTGCCTGGCGAAACGAGATCGCGGCGGAACTGGACGGGCTGCTCGCCTTTCAGAACAGGCCGCGCCGTCTCTTCGAGCTTCAACGCGCCATAGGCCGTGTGGTCGGCGGCGATGAAGCCGCGCGCCGCGAGCTGGCGGAAAACCGATTGCCAGCTCTTCTGGTCGATATCCTTGCCGACGCCAAAGGTCGGCAGCGTGTCGTGCCCGAAACGCACAATCTTTTCGGTCTTGCTACCGCGCAGCACATCGATGACATGGCCCGCCCCGAAGCGCTGGCCGGTGCGATAGATCGCGGACAGAGCCTTTCGCGCGGCCTCAGTCCCGTCCCACATTTCGGACGGCGTCAGGCAGGCGTCGCAATTTCCGCAAGCATCGCCATGCGCCTCGCCGAAATGGGCAAGCAAAGCCTGCCGCCTGCAAGTCGCCGTTTCGCAGACATGAAGCAGCGCGTCGAGCTTCGTCCGTTCAACCTGCTTCACCTCTTCGGGTGCTTCGCCCTCGTCGATCATCCGGCGGCGCAGGGTCACGTCGCCGAGCCCGTAAGCCATCCAGGCGTCAGACGGCAAACCGTCGCGTCCTGCCCGCCCCGTCTCTTGATAATAGGCCTCGATGCTCGACGGCAGATCGAGATGCGCGACGAAGCGCACATCCGGCTTGTCGATGCCCATGCCGAAAGCAATGGTCGCGACGAGTACCGGGCCCTCGTCTTTCAGAAACGCATCCTGATGACGGTCGCGAACCGCGCGGTCGAGGCCCGCATGATAAGGCAACGCGCGAATGCCCTGCGCGGTCAGCCATTCCGCCGTCTCCTCCACCTTCTTGCGGCTCAGGCAATAGACGATGCCACTCTCATTGCGATGGGCGGCGAGGAAGGAAAGAAGCTGGGATTTCGCATTGTCCTT
This sequence comes from Parvibaculum sedimenti, assembly GCF_009184905.1. GTDB lineage: Bacteria > Pseudomonadota > Alphaproteobacteria > Parvibaculales > Parvibaculaceae > Parvibaculum > Parvibaculum sedimenti. The sequence continues at coordinate 22,011 of NZ_WESC01000009.1, read as the reverse complement.
GCGAACGATGGTGTAGCGGATGTTCGGCCTGTCGAAGCTCGCGGAAAAAACGTGCGCATCGTCGAGTTTCAGACGATGGATGAGATCGTCGCGCGTCTGCGGATCCGCCGTCGCCGTCAGCGCCACGCGCGGCACACACGGAAAGCGCTCCTTCAGCAGCGCCAGCTGCAGATATTCCGGTCGGAAGTCGTGGCCCCACTGGCTGATGCAATGAGCCTCGTCGATGGCGAAGAGACCGATTTTCGCGCGAGACAGAAGCCCAATGAACCCGTCGCTGACGAGGCGCTCCGGCGTCACATAGAGCAGGTCAAGTTCGCCCGCGACCAGCGCGTTGCGAATGTCTCGCGCCTCATCCGGCGTCAGCGTGGAATTGAGGGCTGCGGCCCGGACGCCGGATTGACGCAACGCCTCCACCTGATCGCGCATCAGCGCGATGAGCGGCGAGACGACAATGCCGGTCCCTTGCCGGCAGAGCGCAGGGATCTGATAGCAGAGCGATTTGCCAGCACCCGTGGGCAGCAGCACCACGGCGTCGCCGCCATCGACAATGTGCTGGATGATCTCCGCCTGCTGGCCGCGGAACGAGGGAAGGCCGAACACCTCCTTCAGCACCCCTTCGGGGTGAGGCATGGGCTCATTCTTCAGTTCGATGGATTCAGGCATCAGGCGACTCAGTGGGCGCGCGGAACCGCGCGGCCAGAAGGTAGCACCTCGCACCCTCAAAGGAACCCCGGCGACTGAACCGGCAGCTTTCCGCCCTCGTATTGAATGATGACGCCGCCATTCCAGCCGCTATAGTCAAAGGCGTTGACGCAGGAGGGCGCCCGGATGAGCCAAGTTCCCGTTGACGTGCGTACCGATGTCGACACGGCAAGAATGATCGACATGACCGCTGCCAATCTCCGCCACATCGTGGGGCTTCCGCGGCTCGTGCGGATTGCCTTTCGCATTCTCCTCCATATCCAGCGCGGTTCGCTCACCGTCGTCTTGCCAGATGGGCGGCACCTGCGCTTCGCAGGCCGCGAGCCCGGCAAGGACGCGACGATGGAGATCAGGGACTTCGCGCTTGCCCGGCGCTTCTTCGCCGCGGGCGATCTCGGCGCGGCCGAAGCCTTTCTCGATGGTATGTGGGACAGCCCGAACATCGCGGGCTTTCTCGAACTCTTCGCCCGCAACCGCGATGCGCTGCGCGAGAGGCTCTACGGACTTTCAGTCATTCACTTTAGCGCGCGGCTCTATCATCTCCTGCGCCGCAATTCGAAAAGCGGCTCCAAACGCAACATCGAGTTTCACTACGATCTCGGCAACGCCTTCTATCGCCGTTGGCTCGACCGAACGATGACCTATTCCTCCGCCCGTTTCACGCATCCGGGACAGGATCTTTCCGAAGCGCAAACCGCCAAATATCGCTCGCTCGCCGAACGCATCGACCTCAGGCCCGAACATCACCTGCTCGAGATCGGTTCGGGCTGGGGCGGCTTCGCGGAGTTCGCGGCAAGCGAGATCGGCTGCCACGTGACCGGCATCACAATCAGCAGGGAGCAGCTCGCCTTCGCGCGCGAGCGCATGGCGGCGAAGGGCCTCTCCGACAAGGTCGACATCCGCTATCAGGACTATCGCGACGTCTCGGAGAAATATGACCGTATCGCCTCCATCGAGATGTTCGAGGCGGTCGGCGAGGAATATTGGCCGGCCTACTTCGCGAAGCTTCGCGACTGCCTGAAGCCGGGCGGTATCGCCGGACTTCAGATCATCACCATCGAGGACGGCATTTTCGCCAGCTACCGCAAGGGCGCCGACTTCATCCAGCGCTACATCTTTCCGGGTGGCATGTTGCCCTCGCCCACGGCGCTCAAGGAGCAGGTCGCGAAGGCGGGCCTTACCTGGGTCGGCAATCTCGATTTCGGCCTCGACTATGCAGAGACGCTGAAGCAATGGCGCCAACGCTTCCGCGCGGCCTGGCCGGAAATCCAGCCGCTCGGATTCGACGAACGCTTCCGCCGCATGTGGGAATACTACCTTGCCTATTGCGAAGCGGGATTCCGCGCAGGCCAGATCGACGTGACACAGGTGACGCTGGCGAAGCCATGAAAAGCGTATGCTCTTGCTGAACCTGCCCTCTGCATGACGAGGATGCCAATTGGACGCCCCACTAAAAATTTTGCTTGTGTGCGCATTTTTCATCGCCGGATTTATTATCGTGGTCTTTCGCGACAAGGATCCGTGGAACAGCCACAATCTCGGCCCAGGTTGGGAATGCGGCACGACAAGCGGCGGCGCAGCTTTCTGCACCCACGACGTCCCGCCGGAGCTTCAGTCCAAGCAGAAAATGAAATAGACCGGGGCCCGCTCTGGCGAAGCCCTGAGGCGCTGACTACACTCCGACTCCCATCATCTTCCGCACAGGAAGAAGCCGGAGTCCCTCATGGAAGACCGCCTCATCCCGACGCCGCGCACACTCGACGACGTTGAAATCCGCTCGCGCGAAACGATCGGCCAGGGCTGGGGCAAGCTCGAGCGCTTCACCTTCCGCCATCGCCGCTTCGACGGTACATGGTCCGATGTCGTGACGCGCGACATGTACACCATTGCCGAAGTCGCGATGGTGATCCCCTACGATCCGGCGCTCGACGCGGTGGTGCTGATCGAGCAGTTCCGCACCTGCGGCCTCGTCTGGAACGAAGCGACGTGGCTCTTCGAGGCGGTGGCCGGTATCGTCGATCCGGGCGAGACGCCGCCTCAGGTCGCGAAGCGCGAGGCGCTGGAGGAAGCCGATTGCGCCATCGGGGAGCCGGTACTCATCGGCAAGCTCTTTTCCTCGCCCGGCGGCTATGGCGAGCGCACCTATGTCTATGCCGCCAAGGCCGATCTTTCGGGCATCGGCGGCGTCCATGGGCTCGCCCATGAGCATGAGGATATCCGCGCCGTCGTCGTGCCGCTGGCCGAAGCGTTGCGCGCCACGGAGGACGGGCGCATCCGCGACGCCAAGACCTTCCTCATGATCCAGTGGCTGGCGGCCAATCGGGCGAAATTCACATGAGATTGTCTGGGTTTACCTCCATGCCTTGAACCAGCCTTCCACCCTCCGTATATTCCCCACCAAGGAAACGCCCTGCAAAAAATTTCACCGGATGAATTGTAAAATGGACATCAGAAGCGGACTTGTGGACTCCATCGGCAATACGCCCCTGATCCGGCTGAAGGCCGCTTCCGAGGCGACCGGCTGCGAAATTCTCGGCAAGGCGGAGTTCCTCAATCCGGGCCAGTCGGTGAAGGACCGCGCCGCCCTTTACATCATCAAGGACGCGGTCGCCAAAGGCACGCTGAAGCCCGGCGGCACCATTGTCGAAGGCACGGCGGGCAACACCGGCATCGGTCTGGCGCTCGTCGGCAATGCGCTCGGCTTCAAGAGCGTCATTGTCATTCCCGACACGCAGTCGCAGGAAAAGAAGGACATGCTCCGCCTCTGCGGCGCCGAGCTGATCGAGGTTCCGGCTGTTCCCTACAAGGACCCAAACAACTACGTGAAATATTCCGGCCGGCTGGCCGATGAGCTCGCGGCGAAGTCTCCGAACGGCGCCATCTGGGCCAACCAGTTCGACAATGTCGCAAACCGGCAGGCGCATATCGAAACCACGGGCCCGGAAATCTGGGCGCAGACGGATGGCAAGGTCGACGGCTTCACCTGCGCCGTCGGCACCGGCGGCACGCTGGCCGGCATCGCAATAGCGCTCAAGGAGCGCAACAAGAATGTCACCATCGCACTTTCCGATCCGATGGGCGCCGCGCTTTATCACTATTACAAGCATGGCGAGCTGAAGGCCGAAGGCAGCTCCATCACCGAAGGCATCGGTCAGGGCCGCATCACGGCGAACCTCGAAGACGCGCCGATCGACGACGCCTTCCAGATCCCGGATGAGGAAGCCCTGCCCTTCGTCTTTGACCTGCTGAAGCATGAAGGCCTTTGCCTCGGCGGCTCAAGCGGCATCAACGTCGCGGGCGCGGTCCGTCTCGCGCGGCAGATGGGCCCCGGCCATACCATCGTCACTATTCTCTGCGACTACGGAACGCGCTATCAGAGCAAGCTTTTCAATCCGGCATTTCTGAAGGAGAAGAACCTTCCTGCGCCGGATTGGCTCTAGCCTGTTTATAATTGTCATCCCGACCTTCGTGCCGGGATCCAGAGGCAACAAGCACTGAGCAAGCGCCCCTGGACCCCGGAATAAATCCCGGGGTGACATGAAAAATGGAATGAGTTCTGAGACATGCCGCAGATCGTAGAATACCCCCTCGTCACCACCGAATGGCTGGCCGCGCATCTCGATGCGCCGGATGTGCGCATCGTGGACGGCTCGTGGTATCTGCCGCAGGCGCAGCGCAATCCCCGCGCCGAATATGAGAATGAGCACATCCCCGGCGCGGTGTTCTTCGACATCGACGAGATCGCGGATACCGACAGCCCCTATCCGCACATGCTGCCTGCGCCTGAGAAGTTCTCGTCGCGCGTCCGCGCAATGGGCCTTGGCGACGGCGTCCGCATCGTTGTCTATGACGGCGCGGGCCTTTTCAGCGCGCCGCGGGTCTGGTGGATGTTCCGCGTCATGGGCCATCGCGACGTGGTGGTGCTCGATGGCGGCCTGAAGAAATGGAAGGCCGAAGGCCGCCCGCTCGACGACGCCCGCCCGCGCCACAGCGCCCGGCACTTCACGGCGCGGCGCGACGTGCCCCTGGTGCGCGACCGCGAGGCGATGCTGCACAATCTCGAAACCTGCGCCGAGCAGGTCCTCGACGCGCGCTCCGGCCGCCGCTTCCGCGCCGAGGAGCCGGAGCCCCGGCCCGGTCTCAAGGGCGGCCATATTCCCGGCAGCCTCAATCTTCCCTCGGCCAATCTCGTCAACGCCGACGGCACGCTGAAATCGCGCGAGGAGCTCGTGCGCCTTTTCGACGATACGGGCATCGACCTCTCCCGCCCCGTCATCACGACTTGCGGCTCCGGCGTCAGCGCCTGCATTCTCGCGCTCGGCCTTGCCGCGTTGGGGCATGACCGCGTATCGGTCTATGATGGATCGTGGGCTGAATGGGGCGCGGTCAAGGGCTTGCCGATCGAAGCCTGAAAGGCGCGCCCTGAAAGGTGATTAGAGCGATGGGTAAGACGCACAAGGCCATCGTTACCCGCCTGGAAATGAAGGCGCCGCCGCGCCTCGCGCCTGCCCCGCGCCCGCTCGGCAAATACGCCCTGCTTCGCGCCAAGAAGCCCCCGCTTCACTTCTATCGCTATCTCTACGACGCCGTCGGCCGACCCTATGTCTGGGTCAGCCGCCGCAACATCCCTGACGATGCGCTCGCCGAGATCATCCATCACGACGCGGTGGAAATCTACGTGCTCTATGTTAATGGCGCGCCGGTCGGCTATGTGGAACTCGACTTCCGCGACCTTCCGCAAGCGGAGCTTTCGTTTCTGGGAATCGTGCCTGAATATATCGAGCAGGGACTGGGGCGGTTCCTGCTGGGCGAAGCGATCTCGCTCGCCTGGCTGAAAAACCCCGAACGCCTCATCGTCCAGACCTGCACACTGGACCACCCGGCAGCACTGACGCTCTACCAGCGCATGGGCTTTTCGCCTTACGGGCAGAGCGAGGTCGAGGTGGAGGAGTGAACCTCTCCCGCAGGCTACGCTATAAGCCATTTGAATGCTCGACGGATGAACGCTTGGCCGTCACCGATCACCGGCGCCCCATGCGCCATCAGCACATTTTCAGCAGGCCACGCCAGAATATGCTCAAGCGCGACGCGCGCGGCCCGGCGCCCTATAAAAGCTGTACGGAACTTCCTGGGCACAGCAGGTTCGGCACCGATCATGAGGTCCAGTCGCGCCACAATCGCTCGCCATCCGGAAAACCAATCAGCAGGAAATTGCTGGATCAAATCGGTGAAAAGCACCGTGCCGCTCTTTCGGTGGAAGAAAACCACCTCCGTCGTAATGAGATTGCCTGGCACCACGACTTGATCGATATCCGCAGCCCATCCGGCGATCGGTTCGTTTCCAAGCTCTCCGTCGAAAACAATATCCCTTCGCTTTTTTGCTAGGCCGGGAGGAGCGTATAGCTTTGCGCTGCCATATACGCGTCCCCACTCACCCAAAAACAGGTGATGAAGTGAATTGGGCGCGACGAGATATCGTACGTCGCCGAGTACGTCGACCGCCGCTCGCAGAGCATCCGTAAGCTGTATCGGAGACCAAATGAAGAGGCCGCCCTCCGACAACCGGATCACGACCATTCGTGTTGGATATCCAAACCCAGCAGTCGACACGGCGTGACCATCCGCAGTCCAGATATCACGGCCAAACGGTTTCAACATCAGCGGTCTCGTGTTCTGTTCCACACATCCACGACTTGCCCGGCGTTCAAATACTATCCCCTCAAAATCTGCGCGAGAAACGCCTTTGTCCGCTCACTTTTCGGGCTGGTGAAAAACTCCGCAGGCGGCGCTTCCTCGACAATTTCGCCTTGGTCCATGAAGACGACGCGATCGGCGACTTCGCGGGCGAAGCCCATTTCGTGGGTGACGCAGATCATGGTCATGCCGTCATTGGCGAGGCCCACCATGACGTCGAGGACTTCCTTGATCATCTCCGGGTCGAGCGCCGAGGTCGGTTCGTCGAAGAGCATGATCTTCGGGTTCATGCAGAGCGCGCGGGCGATGGCGACGCGCTGCTGCTGGCCGCCGGAAAGCTGGCCGGGATATTTCAGCGCCTGCTCCGGAATGCGGACGCGCTCGAGGAAGCGCATGGCCGTCGCCTCCGCCTCTTCCTGCGGCTGCTTACGCACCCAGATCGGCGCGAGCGTGCAGTTCTCAAGCACCGTCATATGCGGAAAGAGATTGAATTGCTGGAACACCATGCCAACTTCACGGCGCACCTCGTCGATGCGTTTCAGGTCTTCGGTGAGTTCGATGCCATCGACCGCGATGCGACCCTTGTCATGCGCTTCGAGCCGGTTGATGCAGCGGATCAGCGTTGACTTGCCGGAGCCGGACGGCCCGGCGATGACGATGCGCTCGCCTTCCGCGACCGACAGGCTCACATCTTTCAGAGCATGAAAATCGCCATACCACTTGTCGACATGCGCGATCTCGATGATGGGTGATTTTGTCATGACCAATTACCTCACCATGCCCTTGTTGAGCCGGCGCTCCATGAAGGCGGAATAGCGCGACATGCCGAAGCAGAAAACCCAGTAGACGAAGGCCGCGAACACATAGCCGGTCGCGGCCCCCTGCGGCGTCGACCAGTGCATGTCGCTAAGCTGCACGCGCACCTGGCCCAGAAAATCGAAAAGCCCGACGATCAACACCAGCGTCGTATCCTTGAAGAGGCCGATGAAGGTGTTGACGATGCCTGGAATGACATGGCGCAGCGCCTGCGGCAGAACGACGAGGCCCATGGTCTGCCAATAGCTGAGGCCGAGCGCGCGCGCCGCCTCAATCTGCCCGCGCGGCACGGCTTGCAACCCGCCGCGCACGACTTCCGCCATATAGGCCGACGAGAAAAGCGCCACGCCGACGAGGCAGCGCAGCAGATTGTCGAGATGGATTTCGCGCGGCAGAAAGAGCGGAAGCATCACGCTCGCCATGAACAGCACCGTGATGAGCGGCACGCCGCGCCAGAACTCGATGAAGATCGTGGAAAGCGAACGGATCACCGGCATTTCCGAACGCCGCCCGAGCGCGAGCAAGACGCCAAGCGGGAACGATGCCACGATGCCGGTGATGGCGACGATGAGCGTCACCAGAAGCCCGCCCCAGAGATCCGTATCGACGCCAATCAATCCCGGCCTGTCACCGGAAATGAGCACAATGGCGATCATCGGCCAGGCAATGACGAGATAGCCGAGATTCCAGAACTTTGCGGGCACGCGCGGGATGAGCATGGGAACGAGGCCCGCGAGGCCGAGCAGAAAGGCCACATTGACGCGCCAGCGCAGCTCCGCCGGATAGCGGCCATAAATGAACTGGTCGAGATTGGCATAGACGAAGGGCCAGCAGGCGCCCTTCCCCGGCCCGAGGCAGGCGGCGCGGCCCTCTCCATGCCAGACGGCGCTGACGAAGGCCCAGTCGATAAACGGCGGAACAGCGCTCCACAGCACATAGAGCACGAGGACCGTGAGGCCCGTATTCCACCAGTTGGAGAACAGGTTGCGCCTCAGCCATTTGATCGATGTCGTCACCATGTCAGCGCTCCACGATTGCGACGCGCGCATTGTAGAGATTCATGGCGAACGACGTCGCGAGGCTGATGACGAGATAGACCCCCATGGTGATGGCGATCACCTCGATTGCCTGCCCCGTCTGGTTGAGGACGGTGCCCGCGAAGACCGAGACGAGATCGGGATAGCCGATGGCGACGGCGAGGGAGGAGTTCTTGGTCAGGTTCAGGATCTGGCTCGTCAGCGGCGGAATGATCACGCGCAGCGCCTGCGGAATGACGACAAGACGAAGCGTCTGCCCGTTGGAAAGCCCAAGCGCATGGGCCGCCTCGGTCTGCCCGTGGCCGACCGACTGAATGCCGGCGCGCACGATCTCGGCAATGAAGGCTGCGGTATAGAGCGTCAGGCCAAGCAGCAGCGCCAGAAACTCCGGAAGCAGACGCCAGCCACCCGTGAAGTCGAACTTGCCCATCTCTGCGTGCTGGAGCGTGAAGGGCGCACCGCCGACCAACCAGACAAGCGCCGGCAGTCCAATAATGATAACGGTGTTAACAATGACCGCCGGGAACCGCTGGCCGGTCGCGAGAAGCCGCGCCCTCGCCCGCCGCGCGATGTAGAGCGCGGCAAGTACAGCCACGATGAGCGTCGCGAAAAAGGCAAGGCTCGTTCCCGTCAGGCCAATCCCCGGCATGACGATGCCGCGATTGCTGAGGAATACGCCCGGCAGCAGCGTCAGGCTTTCGCGCGGGCTAGGCAATGGCTGAAGGATGGCGAAGTACCAGAAGAAGAGCTGCAGCAGCAGCGGGATATTTCGCAGCGTCTCGACATAGGCCGCGGCGAGCTTCGCAACGAGCCAGTTCGACGACAGACGCGCAATGCCGACCACGAAGCCGAGCGCCACCGCCAGCACGGTGCCAAGCGCCGCGACGAGCAGCGTGTTGCAGAGGCCAACGAGAAAAGCGCGGCCATAGCTCGCCTCTTCCGAATAGGGAATAAGCGACTGGACGATGCCGAATCCTGCCGTGTTCTGCAGGAAGCCGAAGCCCGTGGCGATATGCTGGCGGGAGAGATTCTCATGCGCCGTCGCCGCGAGATACCAGAGCGTGACCACGACAATGGCGAGCGCACCAATCTGCCAGATCAGCGCCCGCAGATGCGGATCGTTCCACGACCAGCGCATTGCCCGTTTTGCCGTAGCCTGTTTCCCCCCAGCCACGCGCGAGCCCTCAGCGGATAGGCGGCGCGTACATCAGCCCGCCATTCCGCCAGAGCGCGTTGAGCCCGCGCGGAATGCCGAGCGGCGTTTTCACGCCCACATTGCGCTCGAACATCTCGCCGTAATTGCCGACGGCCCCGATTGCATCGACCGCCCAATTCTTTGAAAGCCCAAGCGCCTGTCCGAAATCGCCTTCCGTGCCGAGCATGCGGCGCACTTCTGGGCTCGGGCTCGCCTTCATCTGATTGACGTTGGTGGAGGTCACGCCCAGCTCTTCCGCGTCGATCAGCGCGAAAAGCGTCCAGCGCACGATGTCTTCCCATTGCGGGTCGCCCTGCCGCACCAGCGGCCCAAGCGGTTCCTTGGAAATGACTTCTGGTAGCACCATATGCTCGACCGGGTTCTTCAGGATCAGCTTCTGCGCGTGGAGGCCCGACGCGTCGGTCGTATAGGCATCGCAGCGGCCGCTGTCATAGGCGCTGAGCGCCTCCTCGTTCTTCTCGAAGGGCAGAACCTTGTAGGTCATGTTCTGGCCTCGGAAATAGTCGGCGAGGTTCAACTCCGTCGTCGTGCCCGTCTGCGTGCAGATCGTCGCGCCGTTGAGCTGCGCGGCGCTGGTGATGCCCGAGGCCTTCTTCACCATAAAGCCCTGCCCGTCGTAGTAGATCACGCCCGCGAAATTGAAGCCGAGCGAGGTGTCGCGCGACATGGTCCAGGTGGTGTTGCGCGAAAGCACGTCCACCTCGCCGGATTGCAGCGCGGTGAAACGGTCCTTGGCGTTGAGCGGGCGATATTTGACCTTGGTCTCGTCGCCGAAGACGGCGGCGGCGACCGCCTTGCAGAAATCGACATCGATGCCGGTCCAGACGCCCTTGTCGTCGGGGTTGGAGAAGCCGGGCAGGCCGGTGCTCACGCCGCATTGCACATAGCCCCGCTCCCGGACCGTGGCGAGCGTCGCGCCCTGGGGCTGCGCGGCCGGAGCCGGCTGGCCCGCCTTGGCCACGGGCTGCCCCTGCACGGGCTTGCCCACCGAGGCGCCCGGCCCTGGCATGAAGAAATAGAGCGTGCCCGCGCCAACCAGCAGCCCGAAGACGAACGGGAAGAGACGAGACAGGAGGCTGGGTCTTCTGGCCATGGGTCGGGACTTTTCTCTTCGCCCCCTTTGCCAGGGGGCGTTGCTTGGGTGCTATGCTTCGACGATATGGGGTATCCCCCTTCGACGGCACAGACTAACCGCATCGCGCCACGGTGCAATGCCTGAACATCCGTCGAACATTCGTTGATTTGCCCAGTGAGCCGAGATGAAGCCCAAGCAGGATACGCTGATTGTCACCGCAGGACGCCACCCGGACGTGCATTTTGGCGTCGTCAATACGCCCGTCTACCACGCCTCGACGATTCTCTTCCCCACCGTCGAGGCGATGAAGACCCGAAGCCAGCCCTACACCTATGCGCGGCGCGGCACGCCGACTCTGGCCGCGCTTGAGGAAGCCATTGCTGCCCTCGAAGGCGGCGCAAAGACGGTGCTGACGCCTTCGGGCCTCGCGGCGGTCTCCACCGCGTTGATGGCCTTTCTCAAGGCAGGCGATCACCTGCTGATGGTCGACAGCGTCTATGGCCCCTCGCGCCATTTCTGCGACACGATCCTCAAACGCAATGGTGTGGAAGTCGAATATTACGATCCCGAGATCGGCTCCGGGATCGCCAGGCACATGAAACCGAACACCAAAGTCGTCTATGCGGAATCGCCGGGCTCGATCAGTTTCGAGATGCAGGATATTCCCGCGCTGGCGAAAGCAGCGCATGAAGGCGGCGCGAAGCTCATCATCGACAATACGTGGGCCTCGCCTCTCTACTTCAAGCCCTTCGAACATGGCGCCGATGTTTCGATCCAGGCGGTCACCAAATATCTCTGCGGTCATTCCGACGTCATGATGGGCGCTATCACCGCGACGGAGGAAGCCGGCAAGACGGTGCTTGCGACGCATGGCGCGCTCGGCATGACGGTCGCGCCCGACGATGTGTACCTCGTCCTGCGCGGCATGCGCACGCTCTCCGTCCGCCTCGAACGGCACATGAAGACGGGGATTGCACTTGCCCGCTGGTTCGCGGAGCGTCCCGAAGTCGCCCGCGTGCTTCACCCTGCGCTGCCCACCGATCCGGGTCACGAACTCTGGAAGCGGGACTTTACCGGCGCAAGCGGGCTTTTCAGCATCGTGCTGAAGCCCTGCCCAGATGCTGCCATCGCCGCCATGCTCGACCATCTCGAATATTTCGGCATGGGCTGGTCATGGGGAGGCTATGAAAGCCTCATCGTGCCGCAAGACCTTCACGGCATCCGCACAGCGACGCCCGCCGCCCTCGAGGGGCCCATCCTGCGCATCCATGCGGGGCTCGAAGATCTACGCGATCTCATCGCAGATCTCGAAGCAGGCTTCGCGCGCTTCAACGCGATCATCGGCTGAACCATGGCGGATTGGAGCTCGTGGCTCTCGCCGGGCGAAGCGCAGGCCCTCTGGCTGTCGCTGAAAACGGGCGTCATCGGCACGGCGCTTTCCCTGCCGCCGGGCGTCGCGGTGGCATGGGCGCTGGCGCGCGGGCGCTTTCCGGGCAAGTTCGCGCTGGACGGGTTGGTCCATATGCCGCTCATTCTGCCGCCCGTCGTCACCGGCTATCTGCTGCTCATCCTCTTCGGGCATAAGGGCCCCATCGGCCATTTCCTCGAAACGCAGCTAGGCTTCACGCTGGCGTTCAACTGGAAAGGCGCGGCGCTTGCTTCCGCCGTGATGGGCTTTCCGCTTCTCGTCCGCGCCATCCGGCTCGCCTTCGAAACGGTCGATCCGAAGCTCGAAGCCGCCGCACGCACGCTCGGCGCGGGGCGCATGGATGTTTTCGCGACCGTGACGCTGCCGCTCGTCATGCCGGGCATCATCGCCGGAACGCTTCTCGGTTTCGCCCGCGCGCTTGGCGAATTCGGCGCGACCATCACCTTCGTCGCCAATATTCCCGGCGAGACGCAAACGCTCCCCATCGCGCTTTACAGTGCCTTGCAGGTTCCCGATGGGGAAATCAATGCGCTGCGTTTCGTCGGCCTCTCGATAATGCTCGCCATCGGCGCGTTGGCGGCGTCAGAATATTTCGCGCAGAGGCAGCAGCGCCGCATCAGGGGCGTGGAATGAGCGGAACACAGCTCAGCGTCCGCGTCACGCAGCGCGTCGAAGGCTTCGCGCTCGATGTCGCCTTCGAGGCAGGCCCGGGTGTGACAGGTATCATCGGTCCCTCGGGTGCCGGAAAGTCGATGACGCTTGGCGCGATCGCGGGCCTCGCGCGGCCGCAGAGCGGGCGCATCGCGCTTGACAACCGAGTGTTTGTCGACACAGCGCGGGGCGTTTTCATGCCGCCCGAACAACGCCGTGTCGGCTATGTCTTTCAGGAAGCCCGCCTCTTCCCGCATTTGAGCGTCGCCGAAAATCTCGACTACGGCGCAAGGCGGCGTGGTGGCGCCGGCACCATGCCACGCGCCGAGGTGATCGACCTCCTCGGTCTCGGCGCCCTTCTCGACCGGCGACCGCATCGGCTCTCTGGCGGAGAAGCGCAGCGCGTCGCCATCGGTCGCGCGCTTCTCTCCGCCCCACAACTTCTGCTCATGGACGAGCCGCTTTCGAGCCTCGACATTCGTCGCCGCCGCGAGATCATGCCTTTCATCGAAGCGCTGCATCGTCGCCTCGATTTGCCGATCCTTTTCGTCAGCCACAATATCGACGAGATCGTGCGGCTTGCGGACCGCGTGTTGGTACTGCATGGCGGTCGCGTCGCGGCATGTGGCGAAGTTGCGGAGGTGCTGAACCGCCTCGACGTTCAATCGCTGATTTTGGGGGAGGATGGCAGCGCCGCCGATCCGGCTACCATTATCGAGGCCCGTGTCTCGCATCACGACGACGCCCATCATCTGACGGAACTGGACATTGGCGGCGCGACACTTGCCGTGGCGGAGCTTGCACTTGCGCCCGGCGCCCGGGTTCGCCTGCGGCTTCACGCCCGCGACATCGCGCTGGCGACGGAGCGACCGACCGCGCTCAGTATTCAGAATGTGATAGAGGCCAAGATCGTCGAGATCAAGGCTGCAGGGCCATCTCAAGTCGATGTGAAACTGGCGGTCGGCGCTGAGCTTCGCCTCTTCGCGCGGATCACCAATCGTGCCGCCGAACAGCTTCAGCTCGCGACCGGGCGACCCGTCTGGGCACTCGTCAAATCGGTGGCACTGGCGAGCGACATGAGCGAAAGCGGCCGGATGGCCTGATCATTCCTCGCCGAAAATCCGCCTGAGATAACCGTTGAGGAATTTTCCTTTCGGATCGAGCTTCATTCGCATCGCCTGAAATTCATCCCAATGCGGATAAAGCGCGGAGAGCTCCGCAGGCCCGAGTGTGTGCAGCTTGCCCCAGTGCGGGCGCCCCTCGTAACGCGCGAAAATCGCCTCAACGCCTGCAAAGAGCTTCTCGTAAGGCTGACGATAATATTGATGCACAGAGATCGTGGCGCTGTCGCGGCCGTAAAATGGGCTCAGCCAGATGTCGTCGGCGGCGACATAACGATATTCGAGCGGGAAGAGAAAGTTCTCGCCGCATTTGCGCATATGGGCCGCGACCTCGCGCAGGCAATCCGGCCCCAGATCGGCCGGCACCGCATATTCCATTTCGTTGAAGCGCACATGGCGATCGCTCGGGAATGCCTCATGCGACCAGCGCACACGGCCCGGCTCCGTCAGCGTTCCGGAGGAATAGCGCTCCGTGTTCGATGTCAGGAATTTCTGCAGCGGCCCGCGTATAAACGGCGCATAACGCGTCGCCTCGCAGGCGGCGACGAAAATCTTTTCATCGCGCGAGAGCTCGCCCTCCTCCCGGCGACGGCGCGGCTTGGCCTGTTTCGCCGTCTGGCCCAGTATCTTGACGATGGCGAGGTCGGAATAGGGAAACCAGAAAAATTCGAAATGCCGATTGGCGTCGCGCAATTCCTCGACGCGCGACAGAACATCTTCGATCGGCATGGCACCGCCCGTTTCTTCCAGCACATAGGCTGGGCGGCACTGCATGGTGATCTCGCTCATGATGCCGAGACTGCCCATCGATACACGGCCCGCGTTGAACACGTCCGGGTTCTCCTTGCGGCTCGCCTGAATGACCTCGCCATCGGCGGTGACGAGACGGAAGCCTACAACACCGGCCGAGAGTGAACCCAACTCGCCGCCCGTGCCATGCGTGCCGGTACCGACCGCGCCCGCAAGCGACTGACGATCAATGTCTCCCTGATTGACGAGCCCGAGCCCGCGGTCGAAAAGCAGCGGGCCGAGATCGCGGATCGTCGTGCCCGCCTTGATCCGCGCGGTTTCGGTATCCGGATCGTGGTCGACAACACCGGCGATGTGGCGCAGCGTGACGATTGTACCGGGGCTCTCGACCAGCGGCGTGAACGAATGCCCGGTCCCTGCGGGCCTGACCGGCGCCTCAGCCTCGCGCAGGATGGAGGCGAGCTCTTCTTCGGTTGCGGGCTCTGCAATGGATCTGGGCCAGGCTCTTACCCAACCGGACCAGTTCGACCAGACGTAATTCATGCGCCGCTCCAGAGTGAGATCAATGCCCACGACGAGCATGCTACAGAAGTTCTGTGAAAACGAGAAAGGGCTCCGCCGCGGCGAAGCCCTTCATTCGCGAAATGATCGCTTCAGCGTGTGGCCGCCTCCGGCGCACCTATGACCGGCTTGAAATCACGGGCGAGAAGTGTCGCCTGCTTGATGTCTTCCGGATTCATCGTCTTCGAAAGCTTCTCGAGTTCCTTGTTGGCGAACTGCGGAAAGCCTGCATCGACCGCAAGCAGGAAATACATATAGGCTTTTCTCTCGTCCTTCGTGACACCTTCGCCTGCTTCATACATGGTGGCGATGTTGTATTGCGCCTCGGCCATGCCTTGCTTTGCCGCCGCCTCGTACCATTTCGCCGCCTCTGCCGCGTCGCGTGTCACGCCCCAGCCCTTGTCGTAGAAGCTTCCAAGATCCATCTGCGCGCGCGCATCGCCACGCTCCGCACCGAACTTGTAATATTTCAGCGCCGTCGCAACGTCGCGCTGCACGACCTTGGCGTCGAAATATTCCTCGCCAAGACGGAACGCCGCGCCGCCGTCCTTATGGACGTCGACGGCCTTCTTCCACTCCTCGAGGGCTTCTGGATAGTAGCCGCGCTTGTAGAGATCCTCGCCGCTGGCCTCGCTCGGCGCCGCCGGGGCAGCCGCTTCCGCCGCATGCCCGGCCATTGCCCAGAAACAGATCGCCATGAGCACCAGAAAGCCCAAGGCCAACCGCATGATCGTCGTTTCGGATTGCCGCGCCGCGCGCGCGGTATGAACGCATTCCGCCATCATGTTCACTCCCACCCCCGACCCCGTTTCTTCACATGCCCGGTTTCTCCGGTTCGACATCATCATGACGCGCGAAACAGGAAATGTGAACCATCGAGACCTTTCGGTCCCGTCAAGGTAGAGCATGCCTCATCAGCGCCTTGTGATGTTCTGCAGTACAAGCGCCATAATGTCGAAGCGGCGCCTCACGTATCTCACGTCCATTTTTGCTTTTACATCGGCGTGATTGACGCCTGAATGGCGCACGAGCCTCGTCGCGTGACTATCTGATCGCGCAACGCTTTTTCGGCTGAGAGCGAGATGGCAAGCGCGACGACCGCCGCACGGCGGTCCGCTGGTGATCCCGGCAGGATTCGAACCTGCGACCGACGGATTAGAAATCCGTTGCTCTATCCAGCTGAGCTACGGGACCAGGAGAGACAGCGTGGCGCTCAATGCGTCCACTGGCCGATGCGGTCGGCCTTGAAGTTGTCGGCATAGGCCTTGATGAGGGGCTTAGGCGCATGGGTCTCGACGACCTGGAACTCGATGCCCTTGCGCGTCGCATAGGCGATGGCCTCTTCCTTCGAGTCGAAGCGGAGAACGACCTGAGAATTGGTGTCGGGCGAGCTTGTCCAGCCCATCAGCGGCTCGACCTTGCGCGCGGCAGAGGGTTCGAATTCAAGCACCCACTTCTTCGTCTTCGCCTTGCCGGACTGCATGGCATTTTTCGAAGGCTTGTAGATACGCGCGCGGGCCATTCCTTAAACTCCGTTCATTTGCCCCATAATATGGGCAAAGTCTTGAAATCGCACTCTTATCGCCCCAAATCGGCCAGACTTGCAAGCGACAAGCAGACACGGGCACGGAACGCTGTTTCCACTGCCCGAATTCAGGCCCACCTCTAACCCGGAACCAGACCATTCACCCAAGATTGATGCCGGGGTCACGCCAATGACATGCCCCGGTCGTAAACTGCCTTTGCGACAGAGTAAGGAGGCCCCCCAATGACTCAGTATCTCGACCTTGCTTCTGCGACGCGGCTCCTCAAAGCCCAAGGCTTCAATCCGCTCGATATCGAATGCGTACTCGACCTGACCGGCCCGCAGCACCGTAACGGTGCATCCGTCTGGCGTGCCGACCGGATCGAAAGACTGGCGTCCCGTGCGTACTGGCTCGGCAAGACCGACATCGCGGTGTCGGTTCCCGCCGCCGCCTGATCTGCCCCTCGAGGGCCCTCCCCGCGCCCCTCACGGGGAGGGCTTTCGGCAGATGTCCGGCACTTTTTTTCAGATCGCCTCTCCTAGACCGGGTTATCCAGACTGAGCATCGCCTGGTTCTCGTCATAGGCGAAAACCTCGGCAAAGCGGCCCCAGTTGATGACGCTGCGGAGCGTCTGCTCCGCCCATTCCTCGGTCATGGCGTCTTCGAGTTCCTCGGCAAACCGCGCATAAGGCGCACGATGGGCCGGTCGCTCGTCCAGCACACGCTTGATATGCGCCGCCAGCGGCACGTAGGTGAGCAGGTTTTCGGCGAACATCTGCTTGCGCACATGCGGATCTTCGTTGGCAAAGCGCGTGCCTGCCTCGGTCAGCCTGATGTCGCCGCCCTCGATCTCCGCAAAGCGAAGAAGTTGAAGCGTCTCGCCGATACTGAACAACGCATCCGTGGTCATGCGCATATGTTCGGCCACCTGCGGCAGGTCGGCGCGGCCGTGATAGGGCGCGCCCGCCACGGCTTCTATCAGGCCGGCGATGGAGTTCGTGGAGACGCGCGGAAGCACCATGTCGATGCCGCCGCCCGCGAAAGATGGCAACGCAGCGCCTGCGACCAGCGCCTTTGCGGGGCTGGTCATGCGTTCGTAGATGCTGTCGACGAGTCGGCGGAATTTCGGATCGAGACGATTTCGGGGACGCGTGATGTCCACCGGAATTTCCGCGATCACCCGGCCGGGGTTGGACGAGAAAAGCAGGATGCGGTCGCACATCAGCACCGCCTCCTCGATATTATGCGTCACAAGCAGGATCGACTTGATCGGCATCCGCCCCTCGGACCAAAGGTCGAGCAGATCGGTGCGAAGCGTTTCGGCGGTAAGCACGTCGAGCGCGGAGAATGGCTCGTCCATCAGCAGTAGATCGGGATGAACGACGAGCGCACGGGCAAAGCCGACACGCTGCCGCATGCCGCCCGAAAGCTCCTTGGGATATGCGGACTCGAAACCGTCGAGGCCGACGAGGTCGATTGCTTCCAGCGCGCGCTTATGTGCTTCGTCGGCTGGAATCTGCAAGGCGTCCAGCCCGAGCTGCACGTTTTGAAGAACGGTGAGCCAGGGGAAGAGCGCGAAGGTCTGGAAGACCATCGCAATGCCTTCCGCCGGGCCGTCGATCGGCTTGCCAAGGAACCGCGCCTTGCCGCCCGTGGGCTCGATGAGACCCGCCATGATGCGCAGCAGCGTGGACTTGCCGGAGCCGGAACGCCCCAGAAGTCCGACGATCTCGCCCTCCTTCAGCGTCATGTCGACATTGTCGAGAACGGTGAGTTCGCCACCCGAGGGCCGCGGAAAGGCCTTTCGCACACCCTCGATCTGAAGGACCGTCTGTACCTGAAGCGTCGATGCCATAGCCATGTCGAACCTCCCTCAGATCATGCGTAGACGGCGTTCAGCGTAAGCATGCAGCGGACGCCAGAAGAGCCGGTTGAACAATGTCACGAAAACGGCCATCACCATCACCCCAAGGATGATGCGCGGATAATCGCCTGCCGCCGTCGCCTTGGCGATATAGGAGCCGAGGCCATTCGCTTCGAGCCGCGTGTTTCCCCAGGTGACCAGCTCGGCGACGATGCTCGCATTCCACGAGCCCCCCGAGGCCGTCAGGCCGCCGGTGATGAAATAGGGAAAGACGCCGGGCAGCATCACCTTGAACCACCAGTTGCGCCCCCGAACGCGGAAGTTGGCGGCGGCATCCTGAAGATCGATCGGAAATGCGCTCGCGCCTGCGATGACGTTGAAGAGGATGTACCACTGCGTGCCAAGGATCATCAGCGGGCTCAGCCAGATGTTCGGGTTGAGCCCGAAATGCAGGATGCCCACCACGGCGACCGGAAACAGAAGGTTCGCCGGAAAGGCGGCGAGGATCTGCGCGACAAGCTGCAGCCGCATGGCGAGGCCCGGCCGCAGGCCGATCCACACGCCAACCGGCACCCAGACGAGGCTTGCGAGCCCAACCAGAACGATGACGCGCGTCAGCGTCATCAGGCCGAGCTTGAAAGCGCTGAAGACTTCCGCCCAGCCGATCTGACCCGCCATTTCCACATAAAGCGCGCGCAGCCCGTAAGCGCCGACCAGCGCCCAGAGGCCCCACCAGATCACGCCCCAGCCGATATTGAGCCAGCGCCTCTGAAGGGGCGACCGGCGCCAGCCCCAGCGACCAAAGCTCAATGGCGCATGGGCGACTGCCACGAAGCTCTTGTGCACGGGGACCAGCGCGATCTGCACCAGCCGTGCGCGGTTCAGCACGCGCAGCAGCCAGACGCCGGGCGTGGGCTGGCCCATGGTCTGTTCGAAGCGGAACTTCTGCGCCCAGGCCACAAGGGGGCGGAACAGCAATTGGTCATAGGCAAGGATGACGACCAGCATCGCGCCGAGAGCGAAGAACACCGCCGTCAGGTCGCGCCGCTCGATCGCCAGCGCGACATAAGAGCCGATGCCCGGCAGCGTGATCGTGGTGTTACCAACGGAGATCGCCTCCGAAGCGACGATGAAGAACCAGCTCCCCGACATGGACATCATCATGTTCCAGATCAGGGCCGGCAGGGCGAAGGGCACTTCGAGCCGCCAGAAGCGCTGCCAGGCGGAAAGCCGGAAGGCCCTGCTCGCCTCGTCGAGATCTGCGGGAATGGTCCGGAGCGACTGATAGAAGCTGAAGGCCATGTTCCAGGCCTGAGCGGTGAAGATCGCGAAGATCGCCGCGCATTCGGCCCCCGCGACGCTGCCTGGAAAGATCGCCATGAAGCCCGTCACGGTGAAGGACAGGAAGCCCAGCACCGGCACGGACTGAAGCACGTCGAGGATGGGGATGAGCACGGCCCCCGCCCGCCTGCTTTTGGCGGCCGCCGTCGCATAGGTGAAGGTGAAGAGTAGCGACGCGGCGAGCGCGGCGAACATCCGCAGCGTCGTCCGCAGCGCATATTCGGGAAGTGCTGCCGGCGAGAGCGAAATCTGCGCCTTGGAGACGCTGGCCAGCGGCGCATTCATCTGCTGGGCGCCATAGATGATGAGGGCGAGTGTGCCCGCCACGAGGCAAAGCGCGATGCCGTCCCAGGCGGATGGCGCGACCCGCTCGCGCCGCGCCACGGAAATGGTCGAAATATTGCTCATAGCCCGCCCTCCATCGCCTTCGAGTGAGCGAAGAAAACGCGGTCAGATACCACCCTCCCGGGCGGCGAAATCGCAAAAAAGGAGATATCCATGATCACCTCGCGCGGGCCAACGAAAGCCACCCGCACGAGGGAGGCGAGCCCGCCTCCGACGCGTCAGGTTCAGCCCCGCAGGCCCAACCGACTACTGTCGCCGTCCATCATTTCCTCTTAGAGCTTCGGGGCGAAGGCCCCGTCGTCGCCGCCCGTATAGGCCCGCGCGCCGCACCGGTCAATCGCAGTGCAGCATGGCGCATGTGAAATTCCATTCATATTGCGCCCGGGTGCACGCATGGTTGCGGCAGGGGCCTTTCCCGGTGTATTGGGAAGCCGTCGGGGCGTAGCGCAGCCTGGTAGCGCATCTGCTTTGGGAGCAGAGGGTCGGGAGTTCGAATCTCTCCGCCCCGACCAGTTTTCCGCCGTTTTCCTGAGTTTTCGCGCAGCGCCGTTTTCATAAAAGACGGTACAAACGGGGACATGCAGGCAGGTGTTAGACACAACTGCGTCACAGTGATTGCCGCCGTTGGCTGCCGATCCAATGTGGATCGCTAGTGCCGTCGTCCCTTTATCTGCCTGATCAAATACGGCGACATTCTTTCCGCGATCAATCCGGAGATACGTTTAATGTGTTCGGGCGATAAAATTTCACCTTCTTTAGCGCCGCAATTATCAAATGCGTAACTTACTGCATCTGATAGGACGCGCTGCTTTTCATCCTCCCATTTACGCTCTAAAGCTGGGATCAAGACGGCCTCAAAGGCCTTTTGCATGGCTCCGTTGGGAACGCGCGCATACTTATAGATTTCATCAATGTCCTTCTTGTTGAAGGTCATAGCCACAGACATATCCAAGGTGCGCCCCGTCAGCGGGTTAATCGCATAACATTGTTGAATTGCGGGACCGCTATAGCAATCAGACAGGCAAACCACCATTCGCATTGAACCGAAAAACTCAACGTATGCCAGCAGAAGATTTGTCGACGGGTCACCAGAGACAGCCACACAATGAAACGGGACTCCGACAGGCCGATTAGTCACCAAATCAGTCTCAAAATAATACCCGAAGCAGCAAAGGGCTGAAGGATCGCGCAAATATGACGCGGCCAAAGCATAGTCAACCGCAGGGATTCCACAGAAGTGTGCAAAAGCCGCAGCGGTTTTTACGATCGAACGAGGTGAGTGATCCCCGCCTATCCCGAATCCGAAGTGAATTTGCCCGTCAGGATAGGTGCTCTTGACTTCCGCCTGCTGAAGCGTCCGCTCAACGTCAATGTTTTTGAATTTGCGCTGCACCCCCTTAAGCATCTTGCGTGCTTCGGCCATATTGCGTGCTGTAAATTCAATGCGTGTTCCGCCAGAAGTCTCTGTCTCGCTATAACTGGGCTTAGTGATTGCAAGACCTCCACCAGGAAGAACCATAAGCTCCTCACCCGCTGTGGTGACAACGCGCATCGGAGGCGGAGCGCCTGTCTCGCGCACTATGCCAAAAAAAACACAAAGCGGATTGAACGAACCCGCTGACGCGGGACTGGCGTGTGTGTTGGCTTGGATGGCCTCCTGATGGGAAGGTTTGGTTGCTGAGACCAACCCCTGACCAGGAGACCATCCCATGGCTGAAGCCAAAGCAGCGGTAAGCCCGCTGCGCCGTCGTATGATCGACGACATGAGTTTGCGCAACCTGTCGCCCGCGACGCAACGATCTTATTGTAAGCGGTGTTTTGCCCCCACATTACCTCTGGCGTCGTGATCTGCGATCACCTTTTGATGGAAGATTGCAGGGAGT
>NZ_WESC01000008.1 GCF_009184905.1 Parvibaculum sedimenti | reverse complement strand
GATCTGCTCTTCCGTAAAACGCTGCCTCTTCATCGTCCGTCTCCCTTCCATAGGGCCGGACTCTAAATCCTTCTGGACGAAAATCTCAGTGGCACGTCACACCGTCACCGGTCTCGCGCAGCGCGTCGACGATCGGTGGGAAGACCAAAACGTCTTTGCCGAATAATTGGTCTCGACGGAGTCTGCCCGACAACTAGCGATAGGGCTGCCGGCATATGCTAGAGCGTCAGCTGTGGCGTTCTAGCGCTCTCGCCACTTTCTCTAGCGACAACACCATCAGATGTGCTCGACCCAGCGAGGCCCAACCGGTCTCAGTGATATTCGAACCGGTCTCTAACGCTCAGCCCCGATAAAAACGGATATTCAAAAAGACATCCAAGAGACTTGCGGCGTAATGGCACCAGTCATCCCTTCAAAAGATGCGCATCATTGTGCTCTGAATGACGTTCCCGCCGCAAAGTGCGCGAAATCGCCCGGTCTTTTATAGACGGGGAAAATCCCCCGCAGAGACCGGGCTGTTTGGCTGGGGCGGGAGGATTCCCTGCCAATTATCTAAACCATTTGAATCAAAGCGAAATCACCGGCAAGAATCGGTAAAGTGTGCCACAGGTCTGTGCGACAGTCCATCTAACCCCGCCGCCTGTCCCGCGACCGCTTATTTTCCGCCACACATTGCCAATTCCTCGTCAAAAAGGCGCTTGGCTTCCGTCAAGGTTCCGGCGTTCCAAGTCTCCGGTGTCCGTTTGCTTGAAATGCTGTAGGCAACCGCCGCAACAGAGGCAGGCGTTCCCGCCATAAGGCTAACCTCGGTTAGAACGACGCCGTGCTTGCTTTCAAGAATTCGCTTTTGGGATGACATACATTTTTCCTATCTTGCTCCTTTTCCGCCAAGCCCGACCGATATCCAATCAGACAAAACCTTCGGCATAGCGCACGGTCATAATTCACAAATCGAGCTATCGCCGTGTCAAAGCTGTTTCGATTCTCAATTAATTTTTCAAGTTCCGTTTTATCTGATTGATGTCGACGCGCGGAACATCAGCCAGAACAGCGACACCCAAGCCCCGCCGCCACGCTGGAAATGATTCCGAGTCCAACAACGAATTAATGCTGGTCAGATATCGGCGCAACAACTTGTCTATCTCGGCGTCTAGGCTCTCGATGGACTGAACTCCATTACAGAACTGATAGGCGTGCCGCCAACCATTGAGCCGATTGTCGAGGTGCTCAAGCGTCTGCGCAAACCTCCGCCTTTCCGTCGCTGCCGTTCCCTTTCCTCTCAACGCGTCTTTTACCGCCCTCGCACTATCGTTCAAAATTTCTCGCACCTTGCCAAGAAGCGCGCTCCTAGCGTCAGATGAGGGCTGAATCAATCCCGGAACGATATGGCAGCCTAAAAAATCAAAGCCATCATCAATTGGTCCGATGGCTGCCTTGTTTGGGTGCGTTGCCGGGTCGTATGCGCCCAAGCCAAATTTTTCGAGCGATGCGCGCGCAGAATTGAATGCCGCAGCAACCTTCTCGCGCGATGGCCCGAGAATTAGGAAATCGTCGATATAGCGAACGCAGACGATGCCGCGCCCATTCATTTTCTTATCGAAATCGCGAAGTAAAATATTTCCTGCCAAGGGACTTAATGCCGAACCCTGAGCAACACCCACTTCCGCACTTGGAAACAGTTTCGATTCTTGTCCGAGGTCGGCCTCGTTGCCAAGCACCGTTTCAATTGCCTGCTCATAAAGCGCAACGAATTCGAGGTCGTCGCAATGCGCTCGTAAGAAATCGGCAATTGGCTTTTTGGGAATCTTCGTGAAGAAGTCCGGGATATCGGAACGCACGAACCACTTCGCCCCATTTTTGATTTCACGCCACGCTATGGCTATTGCGGTTTCACGCCCTTCAATGCCACCCACACTAGTTTCGATATTCAGAACATCGCGAACAGCGTCTATTCTGCGCGTCATCTCATTGAGGAGTGCTCGCTGAACGATACGATTTTCGACCGGCGCAATGACTATAGGCCGCGATTTTTTGCCGGGGCGCGGAATGGCGACTCCCTTTTGGGGCGCAAATTGGAAGGTGCCTTTGACCAAACGAGACTGAATTGACTTCAGATTTCGGGCTGCATTTTCCTCAAATTCCAGAACCTCCGCCTTCGTCCTAAGCGACGTATTCGGTCCTAGCCCGTTCCTCCTGACAACCCTCCAAGCGGCCTCCAACGCCCGAGACCGACGAAGCTCCTTATGGAGTTCCCCCATCTTTCCTCTCTCGCAGGACCCATCAACTTGCCCGTCCCGACTATTGGCGGCAGTTCCGTCCATCGGGAGCACGGACCAGCCTACCGGCTGCTTCAGCACCGACCCGCGCCGCCACATCGACGATGCGACGACCCTGACCAACTTCACGACCTGCGCCCACTTCGGGCCAGCCCAGAAACGGCCAGATGAACAGCGCGACCAACGCAAAAGTCAGCCGCGCAAGCGTGGCACGTTTTTGCATACATTCATCGGAGCCTCCTTCGGCGCTTCGAGTCGGACGAAGCTACCTTTTTCGGCTCCGGCGGCAAGCAAATCGCGCCCGTCCGGGCACCCTCCCGAGATAAATGCCTACCAGCCGGTTGATGGACCCTGAATTGAAGATGGGCTTCGGCGGAAACAGCAATAGCCGGGTAGAGCGTTCGTCCATCGGGAGCACGGACCAGCCTACCGGCTGCTTCAGCACCGACCCGCGCCGCCACATCGACGATGCGACGACCCTGACCAACTTCACGACCTGCGCCCACTTCGGGCCAGCCCAGAAACGGCCAGATGAACAATACACTCTATGTGGGTTATGGGTGGCCGTGTTCAAGACAGAGTCACCAAAATTCTTTGGGCTGACCAACTGGCACGCCAACGGCAGCGGGAGGTGTTTGGAAACCCGATGAGCTTTACAAATTCAACTACGAATCTCCTTGTTTTCTGTATCCAAAAAGTGATTCGCGCATTGATGCACGGGGCAACTCTTCAACTCAAAACTCCCCCGGCAATAGCCGTTGTCAGTCGCCCATATAAGTCTGTTCGCTTCGACCGTGGTCTTTCCCTTCTGAAGGACGTGCCGTGCCAAGGCGTGCTGCAATCCTCTCCTGCGGTGAGCCAACAGGCGGCGGGGCGCAGCGCGTGCTGCAACACTCAACTCGCTAAGGAAAGGCCTCCTTGCAAGGAAAAACCGGCATTCATGCCGGTTATATTCAGATTAGAACACGAACGAAAAAGTGCTTCTCCACCAATGACTTACGGCCCCTAAATAGGAAGCGTAGATTTCCGCTCTATCGGAAGCGTTAGCTTTCCGATCATTTCTGCTTGCGAAAGGTAGATAGCTGCTTCGGCGTTCCTATGTCTCCTGCTGTATTAAACAAGGAGATACAGTCTGTGAGTAAAAAAGAGACCCAGTCAGCGAAGCGTAATGGAGAATTGCCCGCCAACGTTGAGGACGTCTATGAAGCGGTGGATGCTGCGCTGAAGGATCACGAGTCGGCAAAAAATTCCGGCTTTAAGATGGTGTTCCGGGCGGGGTGGCAGCGGGTACAACGCCTAGCTCGCAAAAGCCAAACCGCGTTGCGGCTCTGGGCCTACCTCGCAGAGCATGCCGGGCCAAATGGCGCGCTCGTTATCACGCAATCCGATCTTGCGAAGGCGCTCGGGGTGACAGCTCGCACCATTCGGACGCACGTGCGACATCTCGAAGAAACCGGGGCGCTAATCACCATGCGTGAGGCTGGCGGATATATCTATTGCCTGAATCCCAACGAAATTTGGGCGCTTGCGGCCGACCAGCGGCGTTTTGCCCCGTTCTATACGCGCGTAATATTTGCCAAGCATTCGCACGGCATGCTGAGCAAGCGACTGACCGTTGCGACGTTCCGCGCCGATGCCAGGCCAGACACGCCCACCTTGGACCGATTCTTGGAAGACGCGGCTCAGAAGGACTAAACACCTAGGTCAAAAATTCGCCCGGCAATCGCCGTTGCCAATCGGTCATCAGGACCAAATCGCATTCGACCGTGGTCTTTCCCTTCTGAACCAGTTCGAGCTTCCCCGCCGATGTGACTTGCTCGAACTGATAGCTCTCCGCAACGAGTTTCAGGAGCGACTTCTTATATTCCGTGTCCGGATTCCCGGACAGGTGTTCGCCCTTCATTTCAAGCACAACCAGACGCTGGATATCGTCTCCACGCTGCAGCGCGAAGAGAAGGTCGGGATAGACCTTATCCTTGCGCCAGCCTTGGAGCGAATATTGACCGGCGCGCGCAACATTTCGATGCCACCACTTCAGCGCCGCCTCGCCGTCCAGATAAACGGCTATATCGCGTTCGTCTTGGCTGCTGAAATCGGCCTCGTAGATAGGCGCGAAAAGGCTCCGCTCAATCGGATTGTCGTTCTTCCTCCGAAGGGTGCGGGCGTTCTCCGGCTGCTCCGTTTCGATGAAATGTGGCATCCGCCAATTGTTTTCATCAGTGCGGAGATGGAATTGAATACGCCCGGCCTCGACCGCCGCCCGGAAAACCGTTTCGGCCAAGTCGTCCCGCTGTTTCAGAAGTTCGGCGCGCAATTGGCCGACAATCAGCCCCGATTGGGCACCGAGCATCGCATTGTCGAAGCCCCGCTTGCGTAAAGCCTTCTCAAGATTGCCGACGATTTCGCGGGCGGTCCAAGGATTGGGAACGATGTCTGAAACCATCCGGACCAGATAAACGGGGTCGAAGCTCTGTGCTTCGGCAATGTGCCCGGTGTCCTCCGACACAATACGCTCGCCGCCGGCATCGGACAGTCGAATCCGCTTCATCTGCGTTTCGGGAACCTGCGCATTGGCGGGAATGGACGCCGCCAACGCCGCCACATCCAGCTTGTTCCAATCGATTCCAAAGACGACATCCTGCTCGTAATCGAGCGGACGAATATCCGCTTCCGACACATTGAGCACGAGCGGGAAATAGATTTCCGTGTCCCTGAACTTCTCGCGCCGCGCAACCTTCCGGGCGCCGCTCTTCTTGCCGGTTTTCTCGTCCCGCGCCACGACATACTTCACAAGGTCGCCCATACCGTCATCTTCGAGGCCCTGCTTGATACCCGCGACGACGGAACTGGTCTCCATATGGTGGCAGAAGACATAGCATTCATCC
The DNA here is from genome assembly GCF_009184905.1 of Parvibaculum sedimenti. Classification (GTDB taxonomy): domain Bacteria; phylum Pseudomonadota; class Alphaproteobacteria; order Parvibaculales; family Parvibaculaceae; genus Parvibaculum; species Parvibaculum sedimenti. The sequence continues at coordinate 209,338 of NZ_WESC01000008.1, read as the reverse complement.
AACGCCGCGACGCCGGTCTTCTCCGCCTGCGGCTGGCGCAAAATTCGCCCAACCAACTGCGTCATTGCCGAAAGGTTCGTGCTCGCCGCCAGCACGCAAAGCACATAGGCAAAGGGACAATCCCAGCCCTCCTGTAGCGCCTGCTTCGTGATAATCACACGCACCGGACAGAGCGGCGAAAGGAGGTCGATATTTTCCGGGGCGGTCAGGTCGTTTGTTTCGGCGGTCTTGATTGCTATCTGGCGCTCGTCGAAGCCCGCGCGCACAAGCCAATCCTTGGCGTCTTCAGCGTGAATATGATGTCCGTCCCGCTGGTCCTTCCCGGTTCGCTCCACCTGAACCAGCAGGATGGGACGAATGTAGCGGTCGCGGTCGGCGCGCAAACGCTCGGCGGCGCTCGCCAGCTCTTCCAGCTTCTCCTTTGCTTGCTGAAGCGTGCTCCGCCAGTCCTCTTCGTTCTTCACGAAGACATTGAGCGGCATTTTTATCATTCCCTCGCGGTCGAGATCCGCCCCCATCACATCGACGAGCAAGTTCGCGTAGATGGGGGGCGCTGTGCGCTCCTTTGCCTTGCGGTCCTTCGGCGTCGCCGTCAGTTCCAGCACAAAGCAGGGATTGAAGTCGTAGAGCGTCCTGAAGGCGAGGTCCGACACGGCGCGGTGTCCCTCGTCCATCACCACGACAGGCCGGACTATCCGCAGGGCATTACCGAGCGAATCCTTGATGACCGGCCAGAAGCTTTCGGCGTCGGAATAGGCGGCAAGGTTTGGAATCGCATCAAGCAACGCGCGATGCGCCTCTCCGTCGGTCTCGGGCGGAAAGAAGCCGCGAATGTTTCCCCGGTCGCGAAACATTCTGAGCGAGTCTTTCGTATCCCGATTGGCGGACTGGAGCATCAGCAACATCACGCACAGGTTCGATTCAATATCGCGCGCGTCGAGCGGGTCTTCCTTCTCCAGGATTTTTACCCGCCCCGCCGCCGCCCGGTCGAGCATCTGCCGATAAGGATGTTCGCGGTCGGTGAGTTGCTTTTTCGTCTGGGTGTAAATCGCTTCGTTCGGCACAATCCAGAGAACGAATCCGACATTCTTGCCGAGATAAGTCCCAAATAGCCGCGAGAGCGCACCGACCGCGAGATAGGTCTTGCCGCCGCCTGTCGGCACCTTGAAACAGGCATTGGGCACGGGCCGCCCGACACCATCGATGCGCGGGCTGAATGGAATATCGGAACGCGATGCGGGCAGCACGCCTTTCGCCTTGAGTCCGCTCCACGCTTCCCCCGTGAAATCGGGGACAGGCAGATTGAGGTCCGGCTGCGTCTTCGCGACTTCCGCGATGCCATCCGCCCGCTTTTTCTGCGCGGACAGTTCGGAAAGATACGCCTCAAAGGAGCGGAGAACCTTTGTCTGATATTCGAGGTCGCGCATAACCATCTGCGTCGCCCTCTATGACCGCTCTAGGCGATAGAGAGAGAATGGCAATGGCGCGTGCTCGACATTCAGGCTTCTGTCGTTGAGAAGTTTCTGCGACACAAACTTCGCCGGAGCAAAAACCAGATTTTGCTTGTCCGGCCGAGACGCCGCTATCGCCTCCGCCTTGGTCAGCGTCAGCGCCGCGTCGCGCGATTTCAGAAACTCGATGTCCGGCCTGTAGATGAGCCAGATGTGATAGGCGGACGACTCGCCGAGATAGCCTTCGTTTCCTTCCACGACCATCGCCTTCGGGTCGAAGGCTTCATTGGTCGCCGTATGGAACAGGAGCGCGGCAAGCGTTTCGAACGACGGTAGCGTCTTGCCGGTGAGAATCTTGTCGAGCTCGACGGCGTCACCAAGCGAACAATAAGTGAAACTGCCGCCAAGTCCCTCGGCGCGTTCCTTCACGGCCTTTTCGCCGACAACCAGCAGCTCGCCGTTTTTCACGGTCTTGCTGATATTGTCGAAGCGATGGGCGTCGAGGTTTTCAATTCCGGCAATACGGTCCAGCAGGTCATTCGGGTTTTTGAGTTTGCTGAAGGTAATATTCTCCCGCAGCAATTCCTCCCGCTGCGTTCCGGAAAATTCATAGCCTTTGATGACGCGACGAACTCGTTCTGCGGTTATTTTGTCCGCATATTCTTCGCCCTCTACGAGAATAAACTTGCGATTTCCGTCATCGCTCTTGTTCGCAGCAAGGACCGCGTGGGCCGTAGTACCGGAGCCAGCAAATGAATCTAATACCAGTGCGTCCCGGTTAGGAACGAGCGATAAAACTTTCGATATCAAACGAGTGGGCTTCGGGTTCTCAAATACTGCCTTACCAAAAATGCGCTTTAGCTCGTCGCCGCCGTCGTCTGACGACCCAACATCCTCATAACTCCAGACGTCGATGGGCACCAATTGCTCGGCTTCATCGAGAAAAAGCTTAAGGCGCGGATACTCGGCGTCTCCTTTTTCTCCCCACCAAAGGCGATTTTCTTCAATGTGTCGTCTGTTTTCGTCGAGCTTGTATTTCCAAGCATGCGTAGGGTGCTCGACCATCTTGCCGGTAAAAGGATTCTTTATCGGATAAACGAGTCTCTTGCGCTGCTCGCGCGTCGCCGGATTAACATAAGAAGATGTCATCCACGGACCGCGCGGGTCATTGTCAGGGTTCGTGTAGTTGGAATCTGATTTTTCAGTCCGGGGTTCTTTGACAGTGTCCAATGCGATAGTTTTTCGATAGACCAGCAGCGTGTCTTTCAAAGAGTAGAACATTTTTGCGTTGTTGCTGCGCGTATAGCGCTTCACCCACGCGATGTTCGCTACAAATCCGCTTTCACCGAATATTTCGTCCAACATCAATCGCGCACGATGAGACTCATTGTCGTCGAGCGTCATCCACAAGCTGCCTTGTTCAGACATCAATTCGTGAAGAAGTTTGACGCGTGGATACATCATTGCGAGCCATTTATCGTGGCGCAGACCGTCATCAAGGCCGATGGGATTTGCCTTGAGCCACTCCTTCATAATCGGGCTATTCACATTGTCGTTGTAAGCCCAACCTTCGTTGCCCGTGTTGTAAGGCGGGTCTATGAAGACGCAATCGACTTTCCCCGCATACATCGGCAGGAGCGCCTTCAGCGCGTGGAGATTGTCGCCGTGGATGATGAGGTTGCCGTCGAGATGCGTTCCGCCGATGGATTTCTTCGCGTGGGGAACCAGCGGCCTGAAAGGCACGGACAGGTGGTGGTTATAGACAAATTCCTTGCCCTTGAATATCAGCTCCGGCATACGACCCCCACTCGCCTTTCCCGGTGCGTTCGTCTCGGAATAATCGGCGGCGCGTTGAAATCCAGCAGCGGAAGGGCGATAAGCCCCTCCGCTCCCCATTTGATTGATAGCCTACACAGATTCGGCGGGGAAGGTCGCGCTATCGCGTCAGCGTTCCCGGCCCCGGTCGGCCTCGCGCTGCCTCGGTCTGGCGCTGGCAGCAGGGAGGCGCAATTTCGACCAGTTGCCCGCCCGCATAAGCAGGGCGGCGGCGCGCAGCCGGGCCGCGTTGAGCAAATGAACGAGGCTCGACTCGACGCGCCTCAACGCCGAGGGACGAAACCGCCACCTCTCACGCCCGGCCTCCGTCAGCGGCCCAACAGCCGGTCGAGCAGCGTCCGATTGCGAGGCCGCTGGTTCGCCTCGGCGACTTTCCGCATTTGCGCCAGCAGTTCCTGACAGGCCGCGAATGTCTGCCCCGCTTTCAGGGCGAGGTCCGCGACCTTCCGGTTCTCGGCCCTGATGTCGGCCAAAGTCGAAGTCGCCGACTTCGCGACCTGAAGATTCCGCTGCTGAAGCTTCAGCAGGAACTCCGTCATCTCGTCTTCCATTTGCCGTGGTCTCCTTCAGTTGCCGTTTCAGCCCGTTGATAGTTCGAATCTGGTCATTGGTCTGGTCCCGCGTCTGCCCCTCGTCGATGTCCTTCCACCGGACTTCCCGACCGCGTTCGTCAATCTTGTCTCTACTTCTCAAGTCCCAGCCTCTGGACCGCGCGGCGCGGGCGGCGGCTCCTTCGTGAAGCGTTGGCAGTTCCTCCCGGCCCTGCTTCGCCAACGACCTGTGGTCGATGGGCGGCGCGACACCCGCCATCATCCGATTATGAAGCTCCGCCCATAGCGCCCGCGCTTCCTCCAAAGCGCCCCTTCGCGAGAGGCCGATGATTTTTTCCGCGCGCCCTCTCTTGCCGGGCTCGCGGGGCGCTTGTTCGTCGAAGAGATAGAGATGGGTGTGAGGATTGTGGGGCTTGTCGGTGTGGAGCGCGGCAATCCACGGGGCCACACCCTTGGTCATTTTTTCGGCGAAAGCTTCGACGAGTGCGGCCTGCTGCTCGCCGGGCGCCTCGATGGGCAAGGCGAGAATGAAGCACTCGGCCACGCGACCATTCCGCCCCGCCAGTTCTTCCCGCGCCGCCGCGAAGGCCGACAACCGGCTCCGCGATACCGTTTCGATGCCGGTTCGCGCGCCCAGCACCTGCGCGCTGTCGCGCAAGCAGGCATAGCAGAGGCGCGCGGCGGTCTTGCCCCGACTGCCGGGGTCCGAGTTGGAGATGGTTTTGAGGTTGAAACTGTAGAGGCTCAACCTTTCCTCCTCTCCCGAGAGCACGGGAAACTTCCGAAGGAATTTCCCTAAAGTGCGCCCTCGCTAAAACCTCACCGAACCTGCGGCCTCGTGCTTCCCTTTCTGACGCTCGCCCAGCCTCCGCTTGAAGGCCGACGCGCGCGGAGCACGGCTACCGCACTTTCGACTTCCCTAAAGATTTTTACGAATTCTTGGACATTCTTGCTCAACAAATCGAGCATCGCCCACATCGCATTTTTCCCTTCATCGGTCTTCGCTGCGCCGCTCAACTCGATAAAACGCTTTACATCATTGAGCGCGGTCTCGCCTCCCGCGAGACGGATGGTCGCCCATATAAGTCTGTTCGCTTCGACCAGCCCGAACGGCGCATCAAAGTCGTTCGTAAAATTTGCGGTGGCTTCGTCGCGCATAGAAAATCTCCTCACATTGGAACAATGGAGAAATGGTTCCGGCACCTTAAGCGGACCTTAAATTTCAGACCTCTCGTTTCGCACTAGCGGCGGATACGGCCCAGCGGACAAAAAATCAGTCAGCGGCGAGAACGCGGACGACATTTCCCCTAGGCTTGCGGGCATATGGCTTGAGTGGTCGAAGCCGCTTTTGCTTATCCACATAGAGGTGCGCCAAGCTGATGGGATATTGGAGCAGGTCGATAAGCGGCTTGAGGTCTTTAGCCTCGTAACCCTTAAAATAGTCGTCAGTGGTCCCGTTTTTGTGCCCCTGATGACCCATCACCCGCCGCACCATCACTGAGTTTCCCGACATATTCCGTTCAAGGAAGGTATCGAAGGTCGTACGCAGCGCATGAAAGTCGCGATAGCGGTCTCCCTGCCCTACGACATCGCGCCGGTAGTCTCCGAACCACCTGCTATATGCGTCGGAGAATTTTCCAGACTTGTTCCGCGCTCCGAAATCTTCGAATAGCCGATGGAAGCCTGCGGCCTCCGCCGCGTCCCTATATTCGAGGATGCCGATGCGTATCAACTCCTCGTGAATGGGAATGATACGAGTCGAGTTCTTCGTCTTGTAAGAGCGATCGCCGTCTTCATAGAGGTCGAAGAACCAGATGCCTTGGTGCTCCCGAATGTCTTCGACATAGAGCGTCAGCGCCTCGTCGGCGCGCAATCCGGCGAACAAGGCAATTAATGGGAGCCAAAATCTTGCGTCCTCTATGACGAATGCTCCCTTTTTGTTGCGCCGCTTTTCCGACGCGCATCCGGTCCAGACCGGCGAAGCGAACAGGGCCTCAAGGTGCTCCGGCTCCCACATCTCCCGGCCCACTTTGCCCTGCTTGCGCTTCTCCACCTGCCGTTTCGTCGCTTGAAGCTTATCGAATGGATTGCGCCCGGGATAGGCGCCGTTGCTGTGTTCCCATTCGAAGACGCCGCCGACCGTTGAGAGCGTTGCATTGATGGTCGTAGGGTCCAGACGCTCAACGAATTTCTCCGCCTCAGCGCGACGATATTTTGTTCCGTCGATTTCAATCTGCTGCTTCTTTTTGTCGGCAAGCTGCGTGGCAATCGTATCCGCCCGCGCTACGCAATCAGCCGGCGCAAGCCCGGTGTAAATCGATTTGCCGTGAAGGCGCGGAAGCCTCTCCAACACTTCACGGAAGCGGAGCGCATCACGCCTCTGGACGTGCGTGAAAGGAATGTCCCCTACAACGCGAATGAACAGGTTGGCCTTACTCGGATTCTTGTTGGCGGAATTCTCCGACCAGTCTCCCTTCCTCACCTTAGCGTCAGCATAGGCTTTGAAAACCTCGCTGAATGGCTTCATTGCGAAATCAGAAACGAAAGTGTCGATGGCCGCGAGCGGAACCCCTCCATTCAGACCGAAGGGCGGGACAACCGGTCGATAAACGCCTTCTTCGCGCTCGGCGTCGTACGCGCAGGCGGACGCAATCGTCGCCAGCGCCATGCGAAGAAGAATTTTTCGCCGACCATCGTCGCGCGGCATTTCGAGATTCCGCTCGGACAAATGCGCCTCGACGGTGGGATACGCCGCATCAAGACGATTGAATTCGAGCAAAGTCCGCCATACCTCCGCGTCGTCGTCAGCGCTGGGGTGCATCCAAAGGTCTTCGTCCGCCCACTCGTTTCCATCGATGACCCATGGCGAGTAGCCTTGAGGGCGTGCAATACGATTCTGCTCGCCACGCGTCAGGATATCATTGAAGATGTCCAAGAGGAGCCGGTCGAGGTCGGCTTGTGTTGGTTCGCGTCGCTTCGCCATCAATGAAACCCGTAGCGCGAGGTCGTCAAAAGCGACAGCCACGCGGTGCGTGAGCCGCCGCGCTACTTCCGGGTCTTTGGTGCGAAGAGACCGACAGAAATGTGTGCGACAGACGAGCCGCGCCAATGCGTGGGGCAATCGCCGCCGCAAGTAGTAGATTCCATCACGCTTAATTATGTGTAAGTGCGCCGCCATTGAACCGACTCCGGTTGCGGCCTGTGGCACAGGTCTGTGCGACACAGGCGGAAGCGCCGGAAAAATCGGTGTTGCTTCAACGGGTAAGTTTGGCTGGGGCGGGAGGATTCGAACCTCCGTATGACGGAATCAAAATCCGTTGCCTTACCACTTGGCGACGCCCCAGCAGGAGCCGTGAGGTGCGTAGCCTCCCTGCGAAACGGGGCGGAAGATAGCCGCAACGGGGTGTGGGCGCAACCGGCGCGGGTTTACCGGATTCTCTCTATTTCGGAGTGCGGAGAGGCCTTGCGGACCCCTATCCGGGACGCTATAACGCCGCCTCAGATTGGATACGGAGTGTGGCGCAGTCTGGTAGCGCACCTCGTTCGGGACGAGGGGGTCGGAGGTTCGAATCCTCTCACTCCGACCAGTCTTTCCCTGGGTTTTCAGGGCGCCCGGTACCAGATCGGGCAGAAATTCGGGCAAAGCCCGGTTGCAAGGCGCCTTGTTGACCTTGTCGACGCGCCCCGCCAACACAGCCAGACATCCAGCAAAGCAGGGACCGCAGCAAGCCTGCGCAGGAAGCCTTTTCGCGACTGATTCCCTTGAGGCTCAGACTAGGTACCGTGAGGATAGGGAGGGCGCGCGGGGAATGGGCCGGATTGTTTACCGCTTATGATTGCACGAAGCGCTGCCCGATATGTCACCCAGGCTGCCGGGACCGGAACGCCGTTCTCATAGCAGCGCAGGACTATCTTGTCTGAGGCGTCGAGCGCGCTCTGCGCCCTGACGGAAATATTCGGAGCGAGACCCGGGCGCGAGAATGTCCCGTACCTATACATATCCCCCGGCGATGCCGCATCGGCCGGGACAAGCAGGTAGCCATCGGCCACCCGATCCACTTCCGGATCGGCAACGATCACGTTCTCGACAATTCCGTCCGACAACCGAACAAGTGCGCAACGCTGTGCCATGACGATTCCCTTGCCAGAACATCATAACAACGTACTCCGCAGCAGCACCACCGCTATCGTTTCCAGTGCCGCCCACCGGATTTGACACATCCTGCTCCACTTCTATAGTGCCCCCGCTCGATGGTTCCCGAGGCGCGCGACTTCGCGGCCGAAGGAGGCAAGAGGGAACGGGGTGCGGCGTCTCCAGCGCCAATTCCCCGGCTGCCCCCGCAACTGTAAGCGGCGAGGCCCGGTTCCACTAAGCCACTGGCCGTCATGCCCTTTTGGACATGACGCTGGGAAGGCGGAACAAGGCCGATGACCCGCAAGCCAGGAAACCTGCCGTCCAGCGCGTCATCTGCCGGTGGCCGGGGTGTGCCAGCGGGGCGGAGAGCCGCATCGGTGACGCGTCAGGTTTATATCCGCGTTGCATGCAATGCCATCGGAACCCTGCCGCGCCTGCCCCTGCCTACCCCCGTCTCGTTCTCATGTCCCTCCACCGGTCCTAGCGGCCGGGGTTGGCCGCGAAAGAGAACGGGGTACACGTATGAACTACTCATTCTTCGGCTGGCCTTTCCTGGCCGCCACATTGGGCCTGTCGGCATTCGCCGCCACACCCGCGCTTGCCGACACGGCAACGCTCCCTCCCGAAATCCTCGTCACCAGCGGCTCGGAACCGCTGCCGACCAAGGAAGTCGCGAGCTCCTACACGATCATCACCGCGCAAGAGATCGAGGCCCATCAATATCGCACACTGCCTCAGGCTCTGGCCTCGGTGCCGGGTGTGACCGTCATCCAGTCCGGCGGAACCGGCAGCGTAGCTTCGATCTTCATGCGAGGTACGAATTCCAACCAGACGCTCGTTCTCCTGAACGGCCAGCGTATTGGTGATCCATCTGATCCGCGTGGCGCCTTCAACGCCGCCAACCTGACGCTCGACAATGTTGAGCGCATCGAAATCGTGCGCGGGCCGCAAAGCGCGCTGTATGGCAGTCAGGCCATGGGTGGCGTCATCAACATCATCACGAAGCAGGGCAAGTCCTCGCCGACCACAACAGCGCGCATCGAAGCGAGCACACTCGGGACGCTCAACACGAGCCTCACTTCCGCGGGAAACGTTGAGGATACCAACTATTTTCTCTCGCTCTCCCGGCAAGCGACCGACGGCAATGACGTTACGCCGGCGCATCTGCGCTTCGGTGCCGGAGAAGAAAAGGATGCGAGCGAGAACATGGCCTTTTCGGGTCAGCTCGACCGCGCCTTCAACGAATATCTCAGCGGCTCCTTCTTCGTGCAGTACAATGACAATCGAATGGAGCTTGACGAAGGCGGATACAACTCCTCCTTCAATCCCGTGTTCGAGGATCTCGCCAATCGCTCCCGTGCGCAGCAGGCCTTCGTGACGGGCTCGCTCGCCGGCCGCTTCGCGGATGGTAAGTGGCGCCCGAAGTTCACCCTCGCCTACAGCCACTATGCGACGAACACCGTCGACTATCCGGATCGGCTCCTCGACGTCTATTCGGAGAATATCAATACGCGCGGAGAGCGGGTCAACGCCGCCCTCGACAATGCGATCGACCTCAGCGCGACCAACACGCTGACATTTGGCGCCGACTACTCACACGAATCCTTCTCGTCGAACGGCCTGCAGGATTTCGATGGATATCTCATCACGCCTGCGTCGAGCGCGTCGACCAACGCCTATGGCCTCTCGCTGTCCGACCACCAGACATGGGGCGAAAACTGGTTTGCGACGGCGAGCCTCCGCTATGACATGCCGTCAAACTTCAAGAAGAAGATGACCTGGTCAATCGCGCCGGGATACTACATCCCGTCGACCGACACCCGCTTCACGGCAAGCTATGCGACCTCATTCAAGGTACCTTCGCTTTATCAGCGCTTCGGCTACTCGATCTCGCAGAGCCCGCCCTTTCCCGCCTCTATCTATACCGGGAATCCGAACCTGAAGGCCGAGGAAAGCCGCGGCTGGGAACTCGGCCTCGAGCAGGGACTCGTTCCGGACATGCTGCGGACCGGAGTGACCTATTTCGACAACCGCATCGAGAACGCGGTGTCGATCGTCTATGACCTCGCCGGCAACTCAACCGCACAGAACACGCCTGCGTTCAACACGCATGGCGTGGAAGCCTTCATAGAGGCAACGCCGCTCCCCTCGCTGACCACCCGGTTGAACTACACGCTCACGGTGCTCGACGCCGACACGTTCAGCACAACATTGACGCGCCGCCCGCGCCATACGGCAAACTGGACGACAGAGTGGAAGCTCGACGAAGTCACCACCCTCGGGAGCGACATCAAGTGGGTAGATCCCTATCTTGATATAACACGAGACACCTTCGTCTACACGAAGCCGGGCAGCTATCTCGTGGTGAACCTCTCCGCATCGCGCATCATCGCGAAGGGCATCGAGCTGACTGCTCGCGTCAACAACCTGCTCGACCGCCAATACGAGCCGGCCAACGGCTTCCAGGCACCGGGCATCGAAGCGCTTGCGGGTATTGCCGTGACGTTCTGATCGAATGCAGAAACCAAACGGGGCGCGTGGAGAAACAATCTCCACGCGCCCTTTTTTAATGGCTATCGGCCGGTAAAGTTCGCCTTGCGCTTCTCGACGAAGTGCGCGACGCCTTCCTTGAAATCCGCCGTCGCAAAGCTCTTCTGCATTTCGCTGTCGCCAACCGCGAGCGCTTCGTTGAAATCCTGGAAGAGCGACTTCCAGACCTGTGCTTTCATTACGCCCATCGAGCGCGGTGAGACGGTTTCCGCAAGTGCTCTCGCGTAGTCCATCACAGCACCCATGAAATTCACCTGCTCGAAGACCTTGTTGACGAGCCCCATTCGTTCGGCCTCGTCGGCGGTGACCTTACGCGCCGACAACAGCAGATCGAGAGCATGGGCGGGGCCCACGAGGCGCGGCAGAAGCCAGGAAATGCCGTGCTCGGCAATCAGGCCGCGCTGCGCGAAGGCTGTGGTGAATTTGGCATCCGAACCAGCAAAGCGCATATCCGCATAAAGAGCGACGACGAGGCCGAGCCCGGCCGCCGGACCATTGATCGCTGCGATGATCGGCTTCTTCACCTGCATGAGATAGCCGAAGCGACCGCCATAATGGGGCGAGACATCCGGGCCCAATCCGCTCGCGAAATCGACTTCCTCTTCCCGCGCCGCCTGCGCAAGCTCGCGCTCTTCCCAATTGTCCGCCTTGATGCTTTGCAGAAGCCCCATGTCGGCACCCGCGCAGAAACCACGACCTGCACCCGTCACCACAATAACGCGGACATTGTCGTCCGCGACGGCAGCGGCCAGCGCCTGCTTCAGGCTCTTCTCCATCGCGGCCGTCCATGCATTGAGCTTGTCCGGGCGATCGAGTGTCAGAAGCGCAACGCGGCCCTTCACCTCGTATGTCAGATCTTCGTAATGCGGCATGGTTCTCTCCCTCTCCTGTAGGTATGCAAGCGGGCTGGCGCTCTTTTGTGACGCCTACTTCCAAGCCGGCTGCATTTCGGGGAGTATAGGCGCAAAGAGGCGCGAGGCTGAAGCCCGCCGCTGGCACAAGGAAAAGGACAAGACTATGCCGATGCCCGAAAAGGGGACCGATTGGGAGAGCCTAAAGCAGGAAATGCTGGCGCGGGCCGGCAATGACGTGAAGTGGCGCGAGGGCAAGACCGCCGTCTACGTCTTCAACGCAGGGCCCGATGTGGAGCGCGTGCAGAAGGAAGCCTATACGCTTTTCATGTCCGAAAACGGCCTTGGGCCGATGGCCTTTCCCAGCCTGAAAAAGATGGAGGACGAAGTCGTCGCCATGGGCCTCTCCCTGCTCCATGCACCAGAAGGGGCCGCGGGCAACATCACCTCGGGCGGCACGGATTCGATCACCATGGCGATGAAGGCCGCGCGCGACTATGCGCGCAGTGCCAAGGGCGCGAAGGGCACACTCAATATCGTCATTCCATGGTCTGCGCATCCCGCCTTCGACAAGGCCGCGAAGGTGATGGAAATCGAGGTGCGGCGTATTCCCGTCCGCGACTATCTTGCGGATGTGGAGGCGATGGGAAAAGCCGCCGACGGCAAGACGATCATGATTGTGGGCTCTGCGCCCTGCTTCCCCTACGGCCTCATTGATCCGATCGGCGAACTCGGCAAGCTTGCGGAGGCACGCGGCCTCTGGCTGCACGTCGACGCCTGCGTCGGCGGCTATATTGCGCCTTTCGCGCGCATGAATGGCGGCGACGTTCCGCCCTTCGATTTCGAGGTACGGGGTGTCTCCTCCATGTCGGCGGACCTCCACAAATACGGATATTGCGCCAAGGGTGCCTCGACAGTCCTCTTCCGTTCCGAGGCGCTCCGTACGCATATGATCTTCGATTGCGACGACTGGCCGGGCGGACGCATGATCACGCCGACGCTTGCGGGTACGCGCCCTGGTGGCGCCATCGCGGCCGCATGGGCCGTGATGAATTTTCTCGGCGTTGAAGGCTACCGGGCCAAGCACAAGCAGGTCACCGATGCCCGCGAAAAGATCGCGGCGGGCGTCGAAGCGCTAGGCTTCCGCGTCGTCGGCAATCCGCAGCTCGGCATCATCGCCTTCACCCATGACGAGATCGACTGCATGGCCGTCTGGGGCAAGCTGTTCGAACGCGGCTGGTTCACGAGCCTGACGACGGTGCCCGCGGGCCTCCACCTCATGCTCTCGCCCTTCCACCTCCAGGTGGCGGACACCTACCTCGCCGACATCGCCTGGGCCGTCGAACAGGTGAAGGCGGGCATGACTGGCGCGGCCCGCGAAGCCCGCTACAGCTAGGAACATGCGGGAGCCCACCTTACCTATGGGTTCCCGCCTCCACTTGCCGACAGGCTTGTAAGCCCGCCGGTCTGAAAATCGCCTGTACCCCCCTTCCCCGCCTGCTACACTTTCAGCAACAAGAAAAGCTGATGGGGAGGGACCAATGGCTTCTTACGTGCGTTCCGGCGCTCGCGCCGCGGATATTGCGACGCTCGGCGGGAATGCGGCTCGTGCCGCAACCGGCTTTGCCGAACTCGGCATCGGACATGGCGACGTCGTTGCCGTCTATCTTCGCAACGATCTTGCCTTCTTCGAGGCATCGATGGCCGCAGGCCTCGTCGGCGCCTATTCAACGCCCGTCAACTGGCACAATTCGCCGGACGAGGCCGCTTATATCTTCGAGAATTCGGGCGCCAAGGCCATCGTGATCCATGCGGATCTCTATCACACCATCGCGCGGGCAATTCCCAAAGGCGTGCCCGTCTTCGTTGTCGAGACGCCGCCGGAAATATTGTCTGCTTACGGAATTTCTACCGAGGCCGCGCATGCACCCGCAGGTATTGCGCTCTGGCATGACTGGCTCGCGAAGTTCCCGCCCAGGGCTCAAGGGCCTGACGAGGCGCCGGGCTCGATGATCTACACCTCCGGCACCACGGGCCATCCCAAGGGCGTACGCCGCAATCCGCCGACGGCCGAGCAGACAGCGGCATGGACCGCGATCATCGGCCATGTCATGGGCTTCAAACCGAAATTCGGCGCACCGGAGAACACGGTCACCGTCATCACCGGCCCCATGTATCACTCCGCTCCCAACGCCTACGGGCTTTATGCCTTCCGTTATGGGGCGAGCGTCATTCTCCAGCCGCGCTTCGATCCAGAAGAACTTCTTGCCACCATCGAACGCGACAAGGTCACCCATCTCCACATGGTACCGACCATGTTCGTACGCCTGCTGAAACTGCCCGAAGACGTGAAGCGCAAATACGACCTGTCGAGCCTGCGCTTCGTCGTTCATGCGGCCGCCCCCTGCCCGGTCCATGTGAAGCAGGCCATGATCGAATGGTGGGGGCCGGTGATCTATGAGTATTACGGCGGCACGGAAACGGGCGCCGTCGTCTTCTGCGACTCGAAGGAATGGCTCGCCCATCCTGGCACCGTCGGCAAGGCGATCGATGGAGCCGAGGTACTGGTGATCGGCGAGAATGGCGACGAACTCGCCAAGGGCGCGACCGGCGAAATCGTCTGCCGCTCCCACCTCATTCCGGACTTCACCTATCACGGCGACGACGAGAAGCGCCGCCGCGCGGAAAAACGCGGCCTCATCACGCTCGGCGATGTCGGCTATCTCGATCAGGACGGTTTTCTCTATCTCTGCGACCGTCAGAAGGACATGGTGATTTCGGGCGGTGTGAACATCTATCCCGCCGAAATCGAAGCTGAACTTCACAAAATGCCCGGCGTGGCTGACTGCGCCGTCTTCGGCATTCCCGACGAGGAATTCGGCGAGCAGCTCTGTGCCGTCGTGCAGCGCCAGCCCGGCGCCGATCTCGGCGAGGCAGAGGTCCGCGCCTTCCTGCGCGAGCGCATCGCCGGCTACAAGGTGCCCAAGCGGGTTGAGTTCCGAACCGAATTGCCCCGCGAGGATTCCGGCAAGATCTTCAAGCGCAAGCTCCGCGAACCCTATTGGGAGGCGGCAGGGCGTCGCATCTAAGGCGTCGCGCATTCTTCACGCACTGACATCTTGTCATTTTGTGCGGTGCAGCATATTATCAAATTGTATGATGAATCGGGCTGGTGCTTGGGTCCGGCTCATCGCAATTCGTCTGTATGCGTAGTCAGCTCTGTTCCGCAGCACGCCAGAAGCGCCTTGAGGCGACGGCAAAGGGAATGAGACGTCCAAGAGGGCTAGCCCTCTGATTGCAAAGGACGACATCATGACTGCTGCCCCCCGGATCGTCTTCGAAGCCTTGACTGGCGCAGAAACCCTTGCAGCCCATGCATGGGCACGGGCCGGCCGCGCCGTTCACGATCTCGCCAAGGCGACACTCAACTTCAATCCCGGCGACGCGACAGCCGCTGCCATTGCCGCTTTCATCGGGTTCTACGGCCTCGCCTTCGTCGGTCACGCGTTCGCCGTCTATTGACCCGCGTCCGAGCCTCGCATTCATGACCGATGGGCGCAGAGAAGCCTGATATTCTGCTTCGTCTGCGCCGCTCTCCCGCGTCAAGAACGATTACTTCGCGAGAGTGATCAGCATGCTCTCCGTGCCGCGCGCATCTGTCTGCGCCTTGGAAAGATCGCTCTCAGCGATGCCTGCCTCGGCCTCCTTGGCCGCCGCCCGGAGCGCGGCCTTGAGCGTGGCGTCCGATGCATCGGGGATGGCACCCTCTCCCATGCTTGCGCAGGGGTTCATTTCTTTTGTGTCAAACGCCGCATCCTTCGGATCCACCAGGCAATTGAGCGTGTGATGCAGGTGGCTGTGCACGCCGGCCAGATCGGCGGAATTCCCGGCGAGGTGCGCGTGTACCGCTGCGGCCGAAATCTCATGTTTGACGTCCGTCGCCGCGGCATAGGCTGGAGCGACGACTGATACCATCGCGGCTCCCGCTATAGCCGCCAGCAGCGCAACGATGGACTGATGCGTAGTCATAACCTTCTCTCCTTCATGTCGGATTGCCGACGAGGTTCACCGGCCGCTTATCCGGCACGGCGATTGATGTTCGCGCTGCGTATTTTTGTCGTCAGGCGCGGTTCACAATGGTTGCGAGCAAGCCCTGGATTCCGCCGGTGAGGCGAACCTCGTTTACGGCGATCTCGTCTTCATCGAAGCCGCCCTCCCGCAACGTGGAAGACAGATCGGCCGCCGCGAACAGCCGATGGGTGTCTTCGCTGGCAAACTTCCATTTCTGCATTGTCGATGCATCGGTGGCATAGATCGAAACCCTGCCATCCGGACGAAGCACGCGGCGCACTTCCTTCGCGATCGCCTGAACGTCGCGCCAGAAATAGATGACATTGACAGCAAGGATCTTGTCGACCGACGCATCCCCAACGGGCAGAAGATCGAAGCGACCCTGATGCAGGACGACACGTCCTTCACGAATGGCAGTCCGATTTCTTCTGCGCGCCTGCTCGAGCATGACCCGCGACTGATCTACACCATAGACCAGCCCCGAAGTGCGCGCTGCGGCCAGCTTGATCGCGTGTCCGGGACCGAAGCCAAGTTCAAGAACGGTGTCCGTCGACCCGATATGCAGCGCGTCAATCGCCAGCCTGTTCGGCGTTTCGTTGACAAAGCGCATAAGGCTACCGGTCAAAAGGCCGCCCATCCCCGTTGGATTACGGAGTTGCCTCCCGATGCTGTGCCACATCACGCTCGGCCCTGCCGCGACACATTAGCTGCGCACATGCGCTTCGGCCTTGGCAATCAGCTGACGAACTTCCTCGCGGCGCCCCGCATCCCAGACCGGGCGTTCCTTGTCGACCGGCGCATCCAGAGCGTGAACAAGGACGTTCCTGGCTTTGTCGTATTCGCCCTGCTCGACCAGAAAATCCCCGTAGAAATAGTTGGCATCTAGTCCGTTTGGGTCCTTCGCAAGAGCCGTCTCGAGATCCTTTCGGGCCATATCGTCATCTCCGAAGCCGAGCGGAGATCCGGGCACACGATAGTAGAGAACGCCGAGGCTCATGGATATGGCGCCGTTCAATCCCGACGGATCAATCGCAAGAGCGCGCTCGAACAACCCGCGCGCCTCCTTGGCAAGGCCGAGCTGCTGGAAGATATTTGCCAATGCGGCATTCTCGCTGGTGACGATGCCATCCCAAAGGAGTGGCTCGGCCTGTCCCGGATATTGCCTGACCACAGCGTCTGCCTGCTTCTTCAGGCTTTCGATTTCTGTGAGCTGTTCGCCTTCATCTTTCACCTGATACTTGACCCGGGCCCACTCGGCTTCCAGCCGATGAACATCCGCGTGCATAGAAGGCTGATCGGCGCTGGCCGGCGCAGTGGCGAACAAGGCACCGCCCAAGGCGGCCGCGAAGAGAAATTGATCCAGTTTAGGCATTGTCGGAAGTCTCGCTTCTATGAGTTGAACAGTGCTCTTGCCTTCACGGTTTGCGCCGTCAGACCGGCATCAACCAGCCGCGGCGCAACCGCGTTGAGCGCAACAAAGAAGCGCTCCGGAAGGCCGATAAAGAGCTCCTTCTTGCGGGTCTGTATGGCCCGGACGATGCGGCGCGCGACGGCCGTCGGCTCATCCAGTTGCATATTTGCCATCTCGACAAATCGTCCGACGTTTCCGCTGCTCAAACCGGTCCTGACCGCGCGCGGGGCGATGTAGGTGATGTCGATACCGGTTCCGCCGAGCTCGCGACGCAGCGCTTCGCTCAAGCCGCGAAGCCCTGCCTTCGCGCTCGAATAGGTGGCGAAGTGCGGGTAGTTGATCGACCCGAATATCGATCCGATATTCACGATATGGCCAGATCCACGTCTCTTCATGGAAGGAACGACCGCCTGCGTAAGCATCGCCGGTGCAACCAGATTGATCATATAGGTTGAGCGAATATCATCTGGCGACTGATCCTCGAATGGACCAAAGAATTGCGTGCCGGCCAGATTGATCAGAATATCCGGCGACCAGAGCGCAAGCGTCGCGGCGACATCCGAAATTCCCTCCATTGTCGACAGGTCTCCTCTGATCTGCATCGAGTCGGATGACCTCGTTTCCGAGCGGTCTACGATCACGACATTGGCTTGCGCCGCCCGAAGCTCTGCGGCGACAAGCGTGCCGATGCCGCCGGTGCCGCCAGTCAAGGCGATTTTCTTCTGGCTAAGCGGCATCTGCTTCCTCCGCATTGTGCGGAATGCTGCGGAACACATTCGCAAACAGAATGAACATGGCTTTCGCCATATGAATAATGGCGGCTTGATCGGACGGATCGTCGATACGATTCATCAGATTTTCGAGGAACTTTATGTGATCAATGTCGAGCGCGCCGTGAGAGAGAAGATAGTGAAAGCAGCTTTCAGACAGGCCGAGAGACTGCATGAGAGCGTGCGCTCCGCGCGAGGCCAACTGCATGCTCGTTCCCTCGAGAACGAGGACCATGCCGAAGAAACCAACTGGATTGACTCGCCCGACAAAGTCATAGGCATAGGCCACCATCAGTTCAGTCTCGAGCCTCGGCACTCCGTGACGCACGGCATCGGGATTGCCCCCCACATGCCTGATGTCATCGAGAATCCACTCTTCGTGGCCTGTCTCTTCCTCGATGTAGTGGCCGAGCAATTCGCGCAGCCACGCCTTTTCCGGCGGTATCTTTTGCGCCGCAAGCGTCATCAATGGCACCGTATGCTTTACGTGATGAAACGCCTCGGCCAGATAATCCAGATAGGCCTGTCGCGATATCTTGCCCTGAAGGCCGTCGCGAATTTGCGGAGAAGCCTGGAGATATTCGCGCTCCGGTGTCGTCTCGATGATCAGCGTTTCGAAGAAGCTCACATATTGTCCCTTCCGTTCGAGGCAGCGTGCGATGGTTGAATGGTAGGCGTCGAGGATGGCCGGTCGTTTGAGACGCCCATTGTCCGTCAGCTGCCCATTGATCGGCGTGAAGGGCATGACCTTGGCCCAGTGAACGATCCGGGCATAGTCGGGTAAATTCCGGTTGGCCTGCTCTACGGCGCGCGCAATGTCCGCATCGGTTACGTTGAGCGACGACGGCACGATCAGCGCGCCGAGCGCGGGGCGACCTTCGCCGAAGACGATGGCCTGACCGATCTGGGGCTGTGACAAGAGCTCGCTCTCGACCCACTCGGGCGCCACGTTCCGGCCGAATGCGGTGATCAGGATGTTGGACTTCCGCCCTTCGATATGAAGAAATCCGTCCTCGTCGAACCGTCCGATATCCCCGGTCGCGAGAACTCTCGGCATTGCCGCTTCGCCCACATAGCCAAGCAGCGCCGGTTGGAAAATGAGGATCTCTCCGTCGGCGGCGAGTTCGATGCAAGTATGGGGTAAAGGTCGTCCGACACTTCCGAGCCGGTTTCGATAATGCGTGTTGAACGCCACCACCGACGCAGCTTCACTCAGCCCGTAACCCTGAAACACCGGCAGCCCCATGGCTTCGGCCGTTTCGAGCAATGCGCGAGGTACCTTGGCGCCGCCGACCGCGATCAGTTTCATCGCGGGCAGCGATGTCGAAGTCGCGACAAGGGCTGCCAGAAGGCCCCGTAGAATTTCAGGCACCACAATGATGCTTGTGGCATCGCAGCTCTTCAGCGCCCGCACAAGCGTTCCGAAATCGGGGGAGAAGGTATTCGCGAAGCCGAGCTTCATCAGCGACGGTGCATGGTAACATCCGCCTGCAAGCAACGTAGGATACAATCCCGCGATATTTTCGAGGAGAATGGCGAGCGGCAGAACGGCACAATGGATGCCCGCATACTCCGTGCCGATAATGTCGACGAGGGAGATCGCAACCTGTTCAAGACCTTCCTGGGAAAGGCAAACACCCTTTGGCTGTCCGGTCGTTCCCGAAGTGTAGGTGATCTTCGCGGTGCCCGGAGGAAGATCAACGGGCCAGGCGTCGTATTCGTACCAGTGAATGTCGCGACCACACACAGTCATGCTGCCGGATGGGTTCTCATCCGCCAATGGCCGGTCGACGATCAGGTAGGATACGCCGGCCTGTTCGAGGACATGCCGGCGTTGAGCGGACGTAAAAAATGGCGGAAGCGGAACGACTGGCCGCCGCAGCTCCACAAAAGCCAGATCGAGCACAACCCAGGCCGCCGAATTGTCGAGACAATAGGCGATTGCCCCCGGCCGACGGCATTTGACCTCGAGCACCTTCGCCAGCGTCACGATCTCTGCCGACAATGATCCGTAGGAGAGGCTAACCGCTCCGTCCATCAGCGCTACTTCGTCCGGACGCTGCCGCGCGTGCTCCTGCACGGTTTCAAGAATCAAACTCATTGCAGTACCCCTTCCGCCGGAGGACACAGGCGGGCGAACAGACGTTGCAGATCGTCGTTGGATGAAAGCGGAAGGAACGGCTCCAGTTTGGAGAACGCCGGCTGGATTGCGCCGACCAGAACCCGCGGGTCGCGCGTGTAGTAGCTTCCCCACGCCACGCCATTGTCCGGCAGCGCAGCGGCCTTGGCCGGGGCGAGTTCCGCAAACTCGATACCAAAGAGCGCGAAAGATCGGCGCAGCGCCTTTGTGGCGGTCACAACCGCATAGGACAAATTTCGTTGCCGGAGATAGGCCGCAAGTGTCACGAAGAGAAAGACCGATGCGCCCTTTCCAGCGGATGCCAGATTTCCGATCTCGACGATCTCGTCCCGAGCCGTCGCGGCGCCCGTTGCCTTGCCGACGATTTTCTCGATCGGCGCATCCAGATAGCGTTCGAGAAACAGCGGCTCTTCTGCAGCCATGCGCAAGCCGACCGCTGCAATCACGTTCCCCTGCTGGTCCCGGACATTCACCAGCGTAGGATAATGCTGCGTGATTTTCGAGCCGTAGCCTTGTGCGTAGATATTCTCGATGAATTGTTCGACACGCTCGCGGCCAGGCTGAGACCATTGGGTGAGGGAAATTTCAGACGGAACAAGATTGGTCAGACGTTCGACGTGGTTCCTGTCCATGAAGAGCGTGCCGCAAATCCTTGCATCCGACCTGAAGGAAATTTCGAGCACTGTCATCTCCTTTGAACTCTGCGGCGCTAGACCCGAGTTGTAAAATCCGCTGTTCCGTCCTGTGATCACGAGCCTACCCATCCAAATTTCGAGTTGTGTGGAGAAGAGCACCGAACCCATGGAGATTGACGCGAGAGATGCGCCAGCCAGTGCGCCGCCTTCAGTAGTGCAGCTTCACGTCGACGTTCGCGCCCTTGTCCGCGAGATCGAAGGCGGAGGCGTCGAATCCCGGAGGACCGATAACGGTCGGATCGTTGGAGAACCCCCATCCTTCTTGCGGAAACATGCCCATTAGCAGATCGAGCTTCTTGTTGCCGTTCTCGTCGTGGTAGGCGATCACCGCATAGCGCCCTGCTGGTAAATGGGGGAAGGTGACCGAAACGTCGCCACTCGTCGCCGGGACGGACAGAACGCTGCGGGCATTCTGTTCATGACGAAAACCTTCGGCCTTCTCGTAAAGGGCTACACGGACATTTCCATCGCCTGGCCTAACGCCGTGGACCACCACCTTCAGGTCGGCGGCGGCCGCCGTGCTTGCCGCCATCAACGCCGCGAGACCGATCGTCGGCGCAGGCAATCGGTCGAGGATCATCGACCAGTTCAATCGAGCCATGGTGCCAAGCACTCCCCCTCCGCGGAGCGGACATCGCTCGCGGGCAGCCCGGACATCGACGGATCGCTCCGCACGTCCGGTTGTCGCTGCAATGCGAACCTACAGATCGGTTCTTCGAGTTGTGCAGAGAAGACAGCCAGGAATGTGGAGTTTCATCGGGCTGCGGAAGCAAAGCATCGTAAAGTCCATTGCCCGGTCCTTTGCTATGCCGCGCTCCGGTTTGTCGGCAGCGTCATCTCCACGACGAGACCTTTAGGATCATTGTCGCGTGCGCGGACAGTTCCGCCATGAAGAATCATGACGCGCTGACAAATTGCCAGGCCGATGCCAGAGCCACCCGTATTGCGGGCTCTGGCATCGTCGACGCGATAGAAAGGCTCGAACAATTGGGCAAGGGCGGCCGGTGGAACACCCGGGCCGAAATCATGCACCTCTATCACCACCTGCCCGTCGCCCTCTGCGCGAACGATGACGTCAACCGGTGTCTTCTCGGTTGTGTAAAAAAGTGCGTTCCTCACGACATTCTCGATCGCCCGGGCAAGCAGCTGGGCGTCGCCCATTACAAAGACAGCCGCCGTCGGCAAAAACAGATGCATGTCGTCTTTCCGGTTCGGCGCTTCATAAGTCGCATCGGACGCGATCTGCGTGATCACCTCGCAAATATCGACAACCATGAACTCGACGGCGTCAGCGGCTGTATCAAGCCGCATGAGCGTCAGAAGCTCGCTCGCCAATGCGGAGATATTGTCGATCTCGCGCTCCATGCGATCGAAATGCTTCGTCGTACGGCTGTCGTTGACGGATCGCCGAAGCAGGCCGAGCGCCATTCCGAGGCGCGCCAGCGGCGACTTGATTTCGTGGGAGATATCACCGATGAGGCGCTTTTGAGTCGCGACCGCGACCTCAAGTTCCTCCGTGCGCGCCGCCACCTTCGTCTCAAGCGTCTGGTTCAGCGCCTCCAGATCTTCCACAAATCGTTCTCTTTCGCCGGCCGCGCGCTGAAGGCTTTCAGTCATTCGATTGAAGGAACGCGCCAGTGTGCCCAGCTCGTCCGTGCTCGCCTCCGGAACCCTGACATCGAGATTGTCGGTCTCTGTGATTTCGCTGACGACCCGCGTCAATTCCACGACCGGCGCCGTCAGCCTGTTTGAGAGCCATCGCCCGACGCCGATGATCGGCACGGCCAATGCTCCCCCCAGCATGATGAGTTCCCCACCGATACGCCAAAGGAGATGCGCGGTCACATTCGTCTTCTGCAGGGCGAAAACCTGCCAGTGCCCGAGAATGCCTTTGCTCGGCGCGGAACGCCCGGCAACGATGTCGCCATCTTTGCCGCTGAGCCATGCCTGACGTTCATCGGCATCGGCACGACCCGCAAACGGGCCCCAGTCGGCCGCCAGTATCGATGTCTGACTACCAGTCGCCTTGAGAACCGTTGCCGTGTCGCCGCTGAAAAGCAACCGCTCGACACCCGCCCATGGATAGGTGAGCACCAGCCATCCGATCTGATAATTCTTGTCGAAAGTCCCGAACACCGGAATTTCCAGAGCGACGATATCGGCGTGCGAAACCGGATCCACATGCTTGTCGATGAAAACAAGATGCTTTTCCGGCCTTCTCCATACGGATGGCAGTTCGCCCGCCGGATTGTCAGCGCGCGTACTGGAAATCAGCCTTCCCTTGATATCATAAGCGTAGATATCGCCGCTCAAGTCATAGAGCCGCTTCAACCCGTCAAGCGTCGAATCGATGCGCTTGTCGAGATCGCCAGACACCAGATCGTTCATCACCTCCAGCTGCGACCAAGCGGTGAGATCGGTCGCCGCCGCGCCCAATACGCTCTCTACCCGCTCATATTTGCGCTGCGCCAACTCGTGCAGCGCCTGCATATTTGAATCCACAATGGACGTGGAGACGCTGGAATAGACGATGAATGCGGTCGACGCATAGGTCACGACATAGATCGCTACCAAAGCGGCCAGAATCTTGCGGGAAATCGAGCGACGTAAGAACTCGCCCGGACCGCCACTCCACTCCCTGCAAAGTCTATGGAACATGGTCGAGGACCTCTACTCCATCGACAGGCGTCGATGCAGATACATACCCGACCGCGCCCGGCACGCTGCGCACGAAAGCGAGCATCGCCTGCTCAGACTCCTGAATCACAGGCGGCGACTTTCCCTGGAAGTGCATCTTGTTCCAGTAGTCGACCAGAGCGGCATTGTCTTCACGAAGCACCAAGGTGGTGAACCTTTCCCGCGCCCTGCTCCCGAGCTCCCGATTGACGGGAATGACGTGGCTGCCATCCGGCCAGGAAATCATCCTCAACAGATAAATCGCGGAAATCTGCCTCAGTGTCATCGGCGCAATCGGGCCGACAGATGGATTGGCGATGATAAGAAGCTCTTCGGCCACGGCCACTTGCACCGTAAGCAGATTAATAACGACGACGAGGAAGAATGTGGCTCTTGCTATTGGCACGGTTCAGAATAGCACCGACCAGGACGCAAACAGTCCCGTCGGATTTACAGGGGTTCCACCGAAATTCTGCAGATATTCGAGTTTGACGACCATCACATCGACGGGATGATATGCGACGCCCACAAGCGCATCCTGCGCCGCCGATGTCTGGGTTCGGTCCATGAATGCCTCATACCACGAATAGGCCGACCATCTCGGATTGAACGCATAGGTGGCGGAGAGATATCCGCCAGACTCATCATCTCTGAGGCGCGTCATGTCTCCGCCTGAAAGACTTGAATAGGTCGCTTCCCCTTGCAGGGTGACGTTCTGAAGCGTGTAGCGAAAATCTCCGCCGACGAGCGATTGAGTTACACCGTGAAAGTCGACAACCCGCTGAAACGAAAATCCTACCTTGTCGAACTGGAGAATCGGAACGCTGACGTGAATCCCCTCGGCCATCTTGTGCTGTTCGAAGACCACGCCGCGCGGCTTTTCCGTCTCTTCCCAATCAGGTTGCCAATAGACCTGCATGTCGGGAGCGCCTCCCTCCGGATCGCTGTACAGAAGGGAAACGCCCTGAATGTAAGCGGCAAAATTCCGGAAGGTCACCGCAGGCCGCGAGGTCGCCAGAACAAGAGGCGCGGCATGATTCAAATTCCACTCGCCAACCGGCGCGAGCATCTTGCCCAAACGCAGTATGACGCTGTCGGACAGATAGGAGTCGTTGTAATAGCGCTCCAGAACCAGTTCCGCGCCGGTGTTGTTCTCCCCCGAATGGTCGGTGTCGGCGACGACAAGATGCGTCAGCTCCGCCTCCACAAAGGGATTTATGAGTTTCGAGATATGGCCGGCTGCAAAGAGGCTGAGGTCTTCGAGGGTGGCGGACTTCGGCCCTTGATCCGGCAAGGCCACCACAAAATTCATGTAGCCCGAGAAATTGAACGGCCCCACGTCATAGCCACTGCCAAGCTGATACTTTCCGCCTGCATATGCCGGGTTGCTTGTCAGACACGACGCAAGTCCGACCGCGGCAAGACCGACCGTCAAACGCGAGAGACTGTCGAACCGTTCAATCATCGACAGCGGCCCGCCGGCGGTCTCTGTCCGGCGTCGATGCCGACGGAAGTGCATAGAGATATCCGACATTGCGGATCGTCTTTATGCATGTCTCGACGCCGCCCGCAGGCACTATCTTTCGTCGGACCTTGCTCACCAGCGTGTCGACATTACGGTCGGCGGACGCGGCGTGCTTGCGCCCGAATACCGCCGAGGACAGTTCGTCGCGCGACACAATAATTCCCGCATTGCGCATGAGGTGCTGAAGCAGATCAAATTCGGCGGTGGTGAGCTCAAGACGTCGACCAATCGCCCATGCGCTGCGCGATGCGGCATCCAGGCGAATGTCACCGACCTCCAATTCGCCTGAAGACCCTGACTCTGCCGGGTTTGTGCGGCGAAGGACTGCTCTTATGCGGGCGATCAGTTCCCTGGGATTGACGGGCTTGGACACATAATCGTCTGCTCCCAACTCAAGACCAACGACACGATCGACATCACCGTCGCGCGCGGTCAGCATGATCACCGGAACCTTCGAACGCTGCCTCAACCTCTTCAAAACTTCGAAGCCGGAAATCGACGGGAGCATGACGTCGAGCACGATGAGATCATGGACATCGACATCGCTGCGCAAGCAGGCGAGGCCGTCATGGACGCACTCCACCGTGAAGCCTTCAAGCTCTATATATTCGCGCAGCAACTCTGTGAGTTCGACATCGTCATCGACTATCAAAACGCGGTACACGACATCCCCCTGTTCGCGGAAAATGGCAGAAACAATGACTGCCGTTCCGGAGAGCGAAAAATTCCGGCACTTTCGGTAAAGCCTCCCGCGTGCGGAGGCTTCTTTAAAGTTTGTCCGCATTTGGCGGTATTGTAAAAATTGCCCATTTCATAAGCAGCTACAGCGCTGCATTCTTTGCGACTTAAACAGATTCCTGTTTGGAGTTTCTTGGAGAATTAACGAGCGGAGACAATTTCCGCAGGAGGTCATGGACCACGCAGTCGGAAGACAGAAACAATGCGCATCGTTCGCATATACGCCGCAAAAACGTGCCGCCAACCTGCTTCCTATAAGTCAAAAAAAAGTTCAACGACATTACACATCGGTAATGAATGTACCGACGTAGAAGTGCGGCTGCGATCCGTGGCTTTTTGCCGAGATGCTCGCTGGCCGACACGAAGAATGATGGGGCCGGCAGGGGCGTCGGTAGCCTGAGATGAAACAGGACTGAGAATTGCTCTCACACACTTGATGTACGCAGACGATCAGACCCTCCCTGAACCCGAAGAGAAAGTAGAACAGATCGGTCAAAATAAATCTGTAAGCAAACTATTTTAACGCTCTATGTTGAATGCCATCTTTTGCACCTCATCGCGTCGATGATGCGCGCAGAGCGGCCCAAATCAACTCTTGAGATTCCTCCGTTGGACCTTGCCATCCATGCGCCGGTCGATGCCGCTGAGCACGGTGAGGAGCCTTTGACGCTGAGATATCTCAGTGGCTTCGACGGCATATAGGCCGGCTTGCGGCAGATCAGCTCATGCCACGGATTCGTCCTGCCCTGCAGCAGATCGGCAAGAGCTGGGAACCGCCGCCGGATGCAAGCGCCCTCTCCAAAGCAAGGAACAGATGGAGGCGGGAAACCGGGCGGCCCAGTTTAGAGGGCATCTAAAGTATCGCCCCTTTGAATTGGTAGCCGAGCCAAAATCAATCTGCCCCTCCCCCCCCACAAAAGCCCCCTTGCCGAGGCTTTTATTGTCTTTGTATAATAAGTAAGGCTTATTAAGTGTAAGGCCTTTAAACAGCAATGCTGCATAAACCTCTCCCCGTCGTCCGCTCCCTCGATCTCGGGATCGGCTTCCTGATCGGCGACTCGTCGCGGATGCTCCGACGCATCTTCAACGAGCGCATCGCACCCCTTGGCCTGACACAGGCGCAGTGGCGCGCGCTCGTACACCTGTCGCGCAATGAGGGGCTCAACCAGGTAAGCCTGGCCGATCTGCTGGACGTTCAGCCGATCACGGTCGCGCGCCTGATCGACAAGCTCGTCGCGGCGGGTTTTGTGGAGCGGCGCCCGGACCCCAAGGATCGGCGCGCGCAACGTCTGTTTCTCACCGAGCAGGCGGCCCCGCTTCTTGATCAGATCTGGGACATTGCGGAAGAAATCTACGGCACCATTCTTGGTGGTTTCGCGCGCTCTGAAGTAGAGGCGCTCGCGGGCCTTCTTGAACGGTTACGCGGCAATGTCGCCGCCGTGCATCTCGGCGCCTCTTCTGCGCCGACGCGCGGCGACTGACGGCCGTCCGCCGTTCCACCACTCGATATTCGTCATTTGGAATTGAAAGGCATCAAGCATGTCGGTGACATTCGCCCCCGTTTCGAACACGGCGCGGCGCCTCTTGAGCGACAGGGCGCAGCTTCGCCCGATCCTGTTGATCGGCGTCCCAGCCCTCCTCATCGCGCTCATCGCCTATTTCTATTTTACGGGCGGTCGCTACGTGAGCACCGATAACGCCTATGCGAAGGCGGATATGGTCTCGGTGAGCCCCGATGTCGGCGGGCGCATCGTCAAGGTCTTCGTGAGGGAGAACCAGTTTGTGAAGGCGGGCGATCCTCTCTTCCTGATCGACCCCGCCCCTTACCAGATCGCGCTCGCGCAGGCTGAGGCGCAGCTCGCCACTGCGACCGCGAATGTGAAGGCGCTGCGCGCAAAGTATGAAATGACCGTCGCGCAGCTCGGCCTTTCGGCGACCAGCATCGCCTATTACAAGCGTCAGTTCGAACGCCAGTCGGCGCTCGCCAAGAGCAACTTCGCCAGCCAGTCCAACCTCGACACGGCGCGTCATAATTTCGATACGGCGAGCCAGCTTGACGGCGTGCTGCGGCAGAGCCTCGAACAGATTTCGGCGCAACTCGACGGCGCGCCCGACGCGCCGGTGGAGTCGCATGCCTCCTATCTTGCCGCCAAGGCCATGCGCGACAACGCCGCGCTCAATCTCGAGCGCACGACCGTGCGCGCGCCCTTCGACGGCGTGGCTGGCAAGCAGCCCCAGGTCGGCGATCAGATTGCGCCCGGCATGGCCGTCCTGAGCGTCGTTTCGCATGACAATGTCTGGATCGAAGGCAACTTCAAGGAAACCGACCTCACCAACGTCCATGCCGGACAATTGGCCGAGATCGACATTGACACCTATCCGGGCCACAAATGGACCGGCCATGTCGCAAGCATCTCCCAGGCGACGGGTTCGGAGTTCTCCGTGCTCCCCGCGCAGAACGCGACAGGCAACTGGGTGAAGGTCGTGCAGCGCATTCCTGTCCGCATCGCAATCGACCGCAAGCAGGGCGACCCCGAAATCCGCGCCGGCATGAGCGCCAATATCGAGATCGACACGAAGTCGGAGCCGGTCACGTCTCTCCAGACGGCGAGCGGCGCTCAATGAACGAGACGATGCGCAAAGCGATCGTCACCGCTGGCGTCATGCTGGCAACGGTGATGCAGACGCTCGACTCAACGATCGCGAACGTCGCCCTGCCCCACATGCAGGGCAGCGTGGCGGCGACGCAGGATCAGATCGCCTGGGTCCTGACCTCCTACATCATCGCCGCCGCCATCGCGACGCCGCTCACCGCCTTTCTTGCGATCCGTTTCGGGCGCAAGCGGCTTCTGGCGATTTCAGTCGTCGGCTTCACGGTCACGTCGATGCTCTGCGGCGCGGCGCAAACGCTCGACCAGATTGTCTTCTTCCGGCTCGCCCAGGGCGCGTTCGGCGCCGCCTTCGTGCCGCTCTCACAGACCATCATGTTCGACATGTACACGATGGAGCAGCGCGGCAAGATGATGGCGCTGTGGGGCGTTGGCGTCATGGTGGGGCCAATCGTCGGGCCCGCGCTCGGCGGCTGGCTTACCGACAATTACAGCTGGCGCTGGGTCTTCTACATCAACGTACCATTCGGTGTGCTGGCCTTCAGCGCAATTGTCGGCGCATTGCGGGAGTCGATGCTTTCAAAGGAGCGCCGCTTCGACTGGCTCGGTTTCGCGTTTCTGAGCCTCGCCATCGGCGCCACGCAGCTCATGCTCGACCGCGGCAACATTCAGGACTGGTTCGGATCAAGCGAGATCATCCTTGAGGCGTTGCTCGCCGCCTTCGGCCTCTATCTGTTCATCGTACATTCGTCGACGACGCGGCAGCCCTTCATCGATCTCGATCTGTTCAAGGATCGCAATCTGATGCTCGGCCTCTGCCTGTCCATGGCGGTCGGCTTCGTGCTCTATGCCACCATGGCGCTGATGCCGACCTTCCTGCAGAATCTGAAGGGCTATCCGGTCATCACCACCGGCATCGTGCTCGCCCCGCGCGGCTTCGGAACGATGGTCGCCATGGTGGTCGCCGGACGCATCATCAACTCCGTCGACATGCGTCTCATCATTTCTGGCGGCTTTGCTCTCACGTCTTTCACGCTGTGGGAAATGAGCAAATTCGACCTCAATGTGAGCGAGATGGAAATCGTTCGCACCGGCGTCATGCAGGGCCTCGGCCTCGGCTTCATCTTCGCACCTCTGACGACACTTTCCTTCGTGACGCTCCAGGCACATCTGCGCACCGAAGGAACAAGCTTCTTCAGCCTCATGCGAAATGTCGGATCGAGTATCGGCATCGCCACCACTCAGGCGATGATCGCAACGATGACGCAGGTGAACCACGCGCAGCTTGCCGCGCATATAAGCCCGTTCAATCCCCTGCTGCGCACTGGCTCTGCATACGCCTCCTTCTCGATCGACAACCCGCGGGGCCTGAGCGTTATCAATGGGCTGGTGACGCAACAGGCGGCCGCGATAGCCTATATCGACGGCTTCAAGCTGATGATGTGGCTGACACTGATTGCCGTCCCGGCGGTCTATCTGATGCGCTCGCCGAAGATGACCAACCCGATACCCGCCGATCAGGCCGCCCATGCAGTGATGGACTGAGAGCCGTTGAACTGACCGCCTGCCCGGTCCATGCTGCGGCACAGTCGCAAACAGCCGCGGCAAAATGAGAGATATTCCGATGGCCGTCGAAATTCCTTACGTGCGCGAGATCGAATTCACTTATGGCGAAAGCGAGCAGGTTTCGCCGCTGATCCGCCGCGTCGTCGCGGAAAATCCTTCGGCCTTCACTTACAAGGGTACGGGCACCTATATCGTCGGCCGTGGCACGGTCGCGGTAATCGATCCCGGCCCGCTCGACGAAAAGCATGTTGAGGCGCTGATGCGCGCGCTCGAAGGCGAGACAGTTACCCATATCCTCATCACCCACACCCATAGCGACCACTCGCCGGCGGCAGCGCCGCTCAAGGCGCGCACGGGCGCCAGGACCTATGGTTACGGTCCGCATGCCGGCGGCGCCGGCGAGGAAGATGGCGACATGTCCTTCGTGCCGGATGTCGAAATCCGGCATGGCGATATCATCGAGGGCGAGGGCTGGAGCGTCGAATGCGTCCATACGCCGGGCCACACCTCGAACCACATCTGCTTCGCGCTCCGCGAGGAAAAGGCGCTCTTCTCCGGCGACCACGTCATGGGCTGGTCCACCAGCATCGTCAGCCCGCCCGATGGCAATATGAGCGACTACATGAACTCGCTCGAACTGCTGCTCACACGTGACGACGAAACCTACTGGCCGACGCACGGGCCCGCGATCCGCGACCCCAAGCCCTTCGTCCGCGCCTTCATCGCCCATCGCGAGGATCGCGAAAGCCAGATCATCGAACAATTGAAGGCGGGCCACACCCGCATCGCGGACATGGTGCCGGTGATCTATGCCGCAGTCGACAAGAGGCTCTATCCGGCGGCCGCCCGTTCCGTGCTTGCGCATATGGGACGGCTTGTCCAGCAGGGCCGCGTCGTGACTGACGGCGAGCCCGCGCTCGGTGCAGAATATCGCTTACCCTGATCAGGAGCCCTGCGTCGCGAGCTTCGCCTTCAGCGCATCGAGAAATGCGCGGATGCGCTTCGCATTGGCGCCGAGATCGCTCACGCCAACGCGCGAGACGGAGCGAAGATCGACTGCCGTGCCGCCATCCTTCTCCGTGATGCGGATCGCGACATCATCCTTGAAGCCGATGAGCCTGGTCACCGCAGTTGCCTCGATCAATCCTTTTTCAGGCGTCGAGCGGTCGAGCGTCCAGCCCATCTCCTTCGCAGTCTCGAGCGCGGCCACATAGACCTTGCCCGGCTGCTCCGCCACGGTGAGCGTCACAAGATCAGGATAGGCCTTCTGCTGCTGCTCCGCGAGATCGGCTGGCGTCGAACGGTCGAGCGCATTCGGCGCGCCCTGACGCAGAGCGACGACCGCCTCGAACTGAGGCGGGTTCGCGAGATCGGTCGTGATGTCGTGAATGCGCGGCACGCCACGACCGAGAACGAAGGTGGAGGCAAGCGGCGCAGCCGCCACCACCCCAAGCACCACGCCGAGAACCGCCGCCCCCGCGCCCGGCTTGCCACGCAATGTAATGATGAGGCCGATGAGCGAGACCAGAATGGCTATGACACCGAGCAGCGCGGCAACCGCGATGCCCATGAGCGGCAGCTCATAACCGAGCAGGCCGAGATGGTTGGCCGCAATGGCGGCGGCCAGCAGCAGGATCGCCACGATGCCGATCCGCCCGCCCCAACGCGCGGCGCGTGATTTTCCTTCCATCCCGTCCTCCCCTTTGGCCTCGCGGCCGATTATTCCGCCGCAGTGGCGGAAGGTAGCGTGTAACCCTTGAACATCTCGCGCAGCGCGAGCTTCTGGATCTTGCCCGTCGCCGTATGTGGAATTTCGGCAACGAAGGCGACATCGTCAGGCATCCACCACTTGACGATCTTGCCATCCATGTAATGGAGAATTTCCTCCCTGGTCGCCGTCTCGCCTTCCTTCAGAACGACGATAAGCAGAGGCCGCTCGTCCCACTTCGGATGGACGACACCGATAACGGCGGCTTCGGCAACCTTCGGATGGCCGACCGCGAGGTTTTCGAGATCGATCGAGGAAATCCATTCGCCACCCGACTTGATGACGTCCTTGGCGCGGTCGGTGATCTGCATGAAGCCGAGCGGGTCGAGCGTCGCGACATCGCCCGTGTCGAACCAGCCGCCTTCATCGAGAATCTGGCCGCCTTCGCCCTTGAGATAGGCACCGGCGATAGCCGGACCGCGAACGAGCAGATGGCCGAAAGCCTTGGCGTCCCAAGGAAGCTCATTGCCATTGTCGTCGGTGATCTTCATCTCGACGCCATAGGGCGGCCGCCCTTGCTTCACCTTGATGTCGAGCTTCTCGTCATACGAAAGCGTCTCCATGCCCGCCTTGAAGCTGCCGAGAGTGCCCAGCGGTGAAAGTTCCGTCATGCCCCAGGCATGGCGTACATCGACGCCGTAATTGCGCTCGAACGCATCGATCATCGAGCGCGGCGCGGCCGAGCCACCGATGACGACACGCGTCAGATGCGGAAGCTTCTTGCCCGTCTTTTCGAGATACTGGAGCAGCATCAACCAGACGGTCGGCACGGCGGCGGTAAAGGTCACGCCCTCCGTATCGAGAAGTTCATAGATGCTCTCGCCGTCCATCTTCTGGCCCGGCATGACGATCTTGGCGCCGACCATGGGCGCGGAGAAGGTGATGCCCCAGGCATTCGCATGGAACATCGGCACCACCGGCATCACGCAATCCGTCGAACCCAGGCCCATCGCGTCGGCCGTCGCCGAAATCAGCGCGTGCAGCACATTGGAGCGATGCGAATAGAGAACACCCTTCGGATTGCCGGTCGTGCCGGACGTGTAGCAGAGCCCACAAGCCGCGTTCTCATCCACCTCGACCCAGTCGAACTTGCCGTCTTCCGCCTCGAGCAGCGTTTCATAGCAGAGCGCGTTCTTGAGCTTGGTCTGCGGCATGTGGGCCGCGTCCGTCATGATGATATAGCCCTTCACATTCGGGCACTCCGCCTCGATTGCCTCGACGATCGGCACAAAGGTCAGATCGAGCAGGATATATTTATCTTCGGCGTGATTGACGATGTAGACGAGCTGCTCGGCGAAGAGGCGCGGGTTCAGCGTGTGGCAGACGGCACCGAGGCCCATGATGCCGTACCAGGCCTCCATGTGCCGTCCTGTGTTCCAGGCCATCGTGGCGACCACATCGCCCTCGTTGACCCCGAGCCGGCGGAGCGCCTGCGCTACCTTGCGGGCGCGAACGGCCATCTCGGCATAAGTGGTGCGGACAATCGGCCCTTCCACCGAGCGCGAAACGATCTCGCGATCCCCGTGAAAGCGCGCCGCATGATCGAGAATGCTCGACACGCGCAGCGGCCAATCCTGCATCAATCCCTTCATAGTTCCCTGTCCCTGACAATAATTGGCGAAAAACGGCGCCGTTCCAGCCGGACGCAGCGTTTTGCGCAGGTTTTGGCGCAGTCTAGCGGCTCGGCCCCTCGCCGACAATGTCGTCGGAAGGGGCGCCGGACGGCAATTTTATTGCGTCGGCCGGGCCGCTGACCGTTAATCTTGGCGGAAAAGGGAAAGTCGAGGACCACATGGCCGCAGCAACCGAACTTCACTTCAAATCCGCCGCCGAGCTCGCCCGCATGATCCAGTCTCGCGAAATCAGCTCGCGCGAATTGCTGGAGCATTTCATCGCCCGCACGGTTCTCCACAATCCGAAGATCAACGCCATTGTCGCCAGCGATTTCGACGCCGCGCGCGAAAAGGCGCTGGCCGCCGATGAAGCGCTGGCACGCGGCGAGGTCTGGGGGCCCCTCCACGGTCTCCCCATGACCATCAAGGACGCCTACGAGGTAAAGGGCCTGACCTCGACGGGCGGCTCGCCCGAATATGAGGATCATGTGCCGGAGAGAAGCGCGGCGCCAGTGGAGCGCATCGAGAAGGCGGGCGCCAATATCTTCGGCAAGACCAACGTGCCTTTCCTCTCCGGCGATCTCCAGACCTTCAACGATGTCTATGGCACGACGAACAATCCCTGGAACCTCGCCTGCGGTCCCGGCGGCTCATCGGGCGGTTCTGCGGCGGCACTGGCCGCAGGCCTGACAGGCCTCGAAATCGGCAGCGATATAGGCGGCTCGATCCGAACGCCCGCGCATCTCTGCGGCGTTTTCGGGCACAAGTCGACCTTCGGCATCATTCCCAAGCGCGGCCACATCTCGCCGCCACCCGGTCATCTGGCGGAAGGCGATCTGTCGGTCGCCGGACCGTTGGGACGCAGCGCGGAAGACCTCGACCTCCTGCTCTCCATCGTCGCAGGTCCCGACGAGATCGCATCGGAGGGATGGAAGCTCGATCTTGCACCGGCGCGCGCGACAAGCCCGAAGAACCTGCGTGTCGCCGTCTGGATCGACGACCCCTTCTGCGACATCGACACGGAATCCGCCGCTCTTCTGAACAACGCCGCGAAGGCGCTTGAGGATGCGGGTGCGAAGGTCGACTGGTCCGCGCGTCCCGACTTCACGCTCGAATGGTCGAACGAGGTTTATCTGACGTTGCTACACTCGATCACCGCGTCGCGTTTCCCCGAAACGGTGAAGCAGCGCCTTTCCGACATGCGCGCAAAACTTCCCGCCGATGACCGGAGCCACCTCTCACTGCAAGCGCGCGGCGCGAATATTTCCTATGCCGACCGTCTCGTCTGGCACGAGCATCAGGCTCGACTGAAGGCGGCCTGGGTCGACTTCTTCCGCGACTATGACGTCGTCCTCGCGCCGATGCTGATGCGCCCCGCCTTCCCGCATGACCAGCAATCGAACTGGCACAAGCGCCGCATCGCCGTGAACGGCAAGGAGCGCGAATATTTCGACGTGCTGATCTGGGCGGGCCCCGCCATGG
This sequence comes from Parvibaculum sedimenti, assembly GCF_009184905.1. Lineage (GTDB taxonomy): Bacteria > Pseudomonadota > Alphaproteobacteria > Parvibaculales > Parvibaculaceae > Parvibaculum > Parvibaculum sedimenti. The sequence continues at coordinate 174,900 of NZ_WESC01000008.1, read as the reverse complement.
TCGCGCATCTCCCGGCAAGCGTCGCGCCCGTTGGCCTCACCAGCGAAGGGCTTCCCGTCGGCGTCCAGATCATCGGCCCGCATTTCGGCGACCGCACGACCATCGCAGTGGCCGGCATGCTCGAAGAACTCCTCGGCGGCTTCCGCGCCCCGCCGGGATTCTGAGCCCTTTTGACACCCTGCCCCAACGCTCCCATATTACGCCCCGTTCGGCGCAAAGCCCGAGGGAGCTAACGATGACGAGTTTGAGCAACGCCGCTGTCCGCGATATCGAGACGGTGATCCACCCCTATACCAATCTCGATGCTTTCCGCGGCACAGGGCCCATGATCATTGAGCGCGGCGAAGGCATTCATGTCTGGGACGCGGACGGACGCAAATATATCGAAGGTCTCGCCGGTCTGTGGTGTACCTCGCTCGGCTATAACGAGCCGGAGTTGATCGAGGCGGCGACCGAGCAGCTCCGCCAGCTTCCCTTCACCCATGTCTTTGGCGGCAAGAGCCATGAGCGCGCGGCCGAACTCGCCGAGAAGCTGAAGGCGATCGTGCCGCACAAGGCATCGAAGATCCTCTTCTGCGGTTCGGGCTCGGAAGCGAACGACCAGCAGGTGAAGCTCGTCTGGTATTACAACAACGCCAGGGGTCAGACGAAACGCAAGAAGATCATCTCGCGCCAACGCGCCTATCACGGCGTTACGGTGGCGTCGGCGAGCCTCACCGGCCTCCTGCCCAATCATCGCGATTTCGACCTGCCGCTTTCCTTTGCGCGCCACACCGATTGCCCGCATTACTATCGCTATGCGGAGCCGGGCGAGACGGAAGACGAGTTCACGACGCGGCTCGCGCAGAACCTCGAAAAGATGATCATCGAGGAAGACCCCGAAACGGTCGCAGCCTTCATCGCCGAGCCCATCATGGGTGCGGGCGGCGTCATTATTCCGCCCGAAGGATATTTCCAGAAAATTCAGGCCGTGCTCGACAAATACGGCATCTATTTCATCGCCGATGAAGTCATCTGCGGCTTCGCGCGCACCGGCAACATGTTCGGCAGCCAGACCTTCGGCATCAAGCCGGACTCGATCTCGGTCGCCAAGGCGCTCTCATCCGCCTACGTCCCCATCGCCGCCGTCACCATCGGTGAGGACATGTATCAGGCGATGCTCGACGAGAGCAAAAAGATCGGCACCTTCGGCCACGGGTTCACCTATACCGCGCATCCGGTTGCTGCAGCCGTCGCGGCGAAGACACTCGAAATTTATGACAAGCGCAACATCGTCGGCCATGTGCGTAGCGTCGCGCCGAAATTCGAAGCCCGCGTGGCGCGCCTCGCCGAGCATCCGCTGGTCGGCCATGCCCGCGCCAAGGGCCTCATCGGCGCCATCGAACTCGTCGCCGAGAAGACGTCGAAGCGCAGCTTCGATCCCGCGGCCGGTATCGGCGCCGCCGTGGTGAAGGCCGCCGAGAAGCACGGCCTCATCGTGCGCGCCTTGGGTGGCGACATTGTCGCCTTCTGCCCGCCGCTCATCGTCAAGGACGCCGATATAGACGATATCTTCGACCGCGCCGAACACGCACTCGACGATGTGGAAGCGACGGTGACGAAAGAAAGTCTGAGGAGCGCCTGACCATGAAGGAAGTTCGCTACCAGCTTCTTTTCGAAGGCAAGGTTACGCCCGAGGACGAAATGGGCTCGCGCATGCGCATCGAAACCCGCGCAAGCTTCGGCGCTGGCCTCGACCCGGTCTTCACGACTGGCGCACCGCAGGCAGTCCTCGAAGCGGTAGTGGAGCCCGACCAATATGGCCACTTCACGGAGCAAGGCCAGATCGTCTTCGGCGGCGGCACGGTGAACTTCGTCAATGAAGGCGAAGGCCTCATCGGCGAGTGCCCCGATCCCTCGCAGCAATATGGCTATGTCATTCGCCGCATCGTCAGCGGCACCGGCGCCTTCGAAGGCGCGACAGGCTATATGGTTTCCGCCTTCACCGTCGGCGAGAACGCCATGCTGCGCGACAGCCAGAGCGCGGTGATATTTCTCGCGTGAGGCGCCCGCCTAGACGTGCTGCCCGCCATTGATGTGGATTTCGGCGCCGTTGACGTAGCTCGACTGATCCGTGCACAAAAAATAGATCGTGCGAGCCACTTCCTCGGGCTTGCCGAGGCGCTGCATCGGGATTTCGGCGACGATCTTTTCCGTGCCGGGCGAAAGGATTGCCGTATCGATCTCGCCGGGCGCGATGGCATTGACGCGAATGCCAAGCCGTCCGAAATCTGCCGCCATTTCGCGCGTGAGGCCCGCAAGCGCCGACTTTGACGTCGCGTAGGCCGAACCCGCGAATGGATGAACGCGCATGCCAGCAATCGACGTCACATTGACGACCGAGCCTTGCGCCGCCTTCAACTCATCTACAAGGCCGCGGGCAAGCATGACCGGCGCGAAGAAGTTCACCTGAAAAACCTTGTGCCACGTCTCCATGTCGGTGCTGAACACGTTGAGCCGCGCGCCGCCCGGCCCCTTGGGCGAGATCGCCGCATTGTTGACCAGCGCATGAAGGCGGCTGCCTTGATCCTTCAGCCGCTCGCGCATGACGGCGATGGCCTCTTCGGTGTTTTTCGGGTCCGCGAGATCGACCTGAATGTGATCCTCAGGCCCCATCTCCCAGGGACAATCCTCGGGGAAGGGGTGCCGCGAACAGGTGATGACCCGCCAGCCCGCGCTCGAAAAGCGCTTCACGGTGGCGTGGCCGATGCCCCGGCTCGCGCCGGTAAGGATCAGTGTCTTGCGTTCGGATTTGTCCTGGGTGCTCATGAGGGGCAATCTAGTCCATGGCCGCGACAGGCGCCAGCGGTGGAAACCATCAGTCCTGCGGCTTTTCGAGCAGCCTCATGGCGCACGCAAGGCACTCGCCCGGCGTCGCGGAAGCGTCGACCTTCGCCCAGCGCATGAGGCCGAGATCATAGCCAAGTTGCTGGTGCAGCACGCGAACATCCGCATCCGACGGGTCGCGCGCTTCTGCCGTGCGCGCCGTGACCCGCGCCTCAAGGGTCGTCGCCGGGGCTTCCAGCCAGAGCCCCCGGAAGGGAACGCCAGTCTCGGCCGCAAGGCGTTCCGCTCGTCCCCGCTCCCCTTCGCGCGAAAAAACGGCGTCAACCACGACGGGCATACCGGCCCTGAGCGCCACGCCCGCGAGCTTCAGCATTTCGTCGTAAACGCGGCGCCCCACCTCCTTCGCATAGGCAGCCTCAGGCAGGCGCTCGAGCGGTGAGACATGGAAGAGACGCTTGCGAATAATGTCGGTGCGCAGATGGATCGCGCCGAGCGGACCGCCGAGTCCGGGCGCAAGCGCCGCGGCGAGCGTCGACTTGCCGGTGCCGGACAGTCCTCCCACCGCGAGAAGATGCGGAGGCGAGGCGCCAAGCGCCGCCAGCGCGAAATCGAGATAGGAGCGGGAACGGTCGCGTTTTTCTTCCGTATCGGCGATCACCGCCGTCACCTTCGCGCGCACAGCCGCCCGCGTCGCCACGAACAGCGGCAACAGCGCAAGGCCATCAAGCGTCGGCGCTATAGCTTCCTCACCGACATGATCGAGATAGACATTGAGCGCCCGGTTGGCGAAGCCCGCCAGCCGCGCATCGGTGTTCGCGCGGAAGGCAAGGTCCATCAGCAGAAAGGCGAGATCGTAAAGGATATCGATCGAGGCGATGTCGTCGCTGAACTCGATGCAGTCGAAAATGACGGGCCGATTGCCGATCAGCGTCACATTGCCGAGATGCAGATCGCCATGACACCGGCGCACAAAGCCCGCGTCGCGCCGCCCGTCGAGCAACGCCGCATGGGTCGCGATCAGGCGGTCGCTCTCCGCCTTCAGACGCGCGACCTTTTCAGCCTCGAAAACCTTACCGGCCGAATCTTTCAGATTGTCATCATTGCCCGCCACGATGCGGGCGAAAAGCGCCGCCCCGCCGCGCTCGCGTCTCACTTCCGCATGCGCGTGAAACACGGCGACATCGGCGGCCAGCGTCTCGATCTCATCGCGGGTGAGCCGCCCCTCATCGGCCAGCCGCGCGAAAAGCCCCTCGGCGGGAAAGCGGCGCATCTCGACCAGCCAATCGACGATCTCGCCTTCGTGTCCGCCGAGCCGCAACTCACCATCCTTGCGGCGCACGGGCACCGTGCGGAGATAGATATCCGGCGCCGTACGGCGGTTGAGCGCGATTTCGTTTTCGGCAGCCGCGTGGCGCTTTTCGAGCGTCGTAAAATCGAGAAAGCCGAAATCGACGCGCTTCTTCAGCTTGTAGACGTGCTCGCCCGCGAGATAGACACGCGAGGCATGGGTCTCTATGCAACCGATCCTGTCCTCGGCGCCAAGCCCATAGGTCTCGGGCCGCGAAAGAAAGGCGGCGATATCTGCTCCGGTGCCCTCGTCCGTCATGGCGCTCAAATGCGCTGCAGGAGCGTCAGGTCTTCGAGTCCCGCCGGATCCTGATGGATGATGACTTCCGCATCGGGGAACGCCTCCATGATCCGCGCTTCGACATCGTCGGAGATGCGGTGAGCGTTCATCAGCGAGATGGAGCTGTCCAGTTCGAGATGGAACTGGATGAAGCTTCTCGTGCCGGAGGTGCGCGTCCTCAGATCGTGAATATTGATCGCTTCGGGATGCGAAAGCGCGATCGCCTTGATGCGCTCGCGCTCATCCTCCGAAAGCTCGCGATCCATGAGCTGGTTGTAAGCGCCATAGACGATCTGCGCCGCTGAAATGCCGATCAGCGCGGCAATGGCGATGCCGAAGAAAGGGTCGGCCCAGTCGACGCCGAAAAGGCCCGACAGTGCCAGCGCCGCAAGCACCGAAAGGTTCATGAAGAGGTCGCCGCGGTAATGCGTCGAATCCGCTTCGATGGCGAGCGAGTTCGTCTGCGCCACCACATGGCGCTGAAACGCGACAAGCGCGAGCGTGATGAGGATGGCCGCGATCGTCACCGCGATGCCTATACCCGAATTCTCCACCCGCTCCGGCGTGAAAAAGCGCGTCACGGCTTCAATGACGATGTAGCCGGCCGATGCGAAAATGAAGATCGACTGACCGAGCCCCGCCAGCGCCTCGGCCTTGCCATGGCCGAAGCGGTGCTCGTCATCGGCAGGCGTCAGCGAATGACCAACGGCGACGAGGTTCAGGAGCGAGGCCGCGCCGTCGAGCAGCGAGTCCATCAGCGTGCCCAGCATCGCCACCGAGCCCGTCAGGTAGAACGCGACACCCTTGATGCAGATCAGCGTGACCGCGACCAGCACGGCCGCATAGGTCGCGCGCCGCATCAGTTGTCCATTCTTCTCGCTGCGCGAAACCTGGGCGGTCATGGGAAGAGCTTCATCGTTTGCCAGCCGCCCTCGGGCTGGGGGCGCTCGAAGACGAGCCGGTCATGCAGGCGGAAAGGACGGTCGCGCCAGAATTCGATTCTCACCGGCGCAATACGGAAGCCCGACCAATGCGTCGGACGAGGCACCTTGCCCAGACCGAATTTTGCCGCATAGCGGGCGACTTCCTTTTCGAGCTCGAAGCGCGTCTCCAGCGGGCGCGACTGGCGCGAGGCCCAGGCACCGATCTGGCTTTCACGATGGCGGGTGGCGAAATAGGCATCCGCCTCTTCCGGCGTCACCGGGCTGACATGCCCGCGCACACGAACCTGACGGCGCAGGCTCTTCCAGTGAAAGCAGAGCGCGGCGCGCGGATTTTCCGCCAGTTCCTGCCCCTTTGCGCTCCCCAGATTGGTGTAGAAGACGAAGCCACGCTCATCCGCATCCTTCAGCAGCACCATACGCACGTCGGGAAAGCCGGAAGCATCGGCCGTCGCCAGCGCCACGCCGTTGGGATCGTTGATCTCGGTCTCTCTGGCCTTGTCCAGCCATTCGTGAAACAGCCGGAAGGGATCGCCGGCCGCTGCCCAATCGGCGGGGTCATCTCTTTCGGTATTTTCTGGCTGATCGCTCACTTCGTCACTCCAACGCACAAGAGGGCGTAAATCTGGCGGGTCTTCTATGGTCTTGCCATATTTCCTGCCACAATTGATGTCTTATATAGTCCCCCATAGGGGTTTGTCCCGCTGGCCAAGTTGGGGGGGCCGTTGCGGACGCAGAAACAGGATTGAATGAGATGAAAGTTTTCAAAGGTTTGGCAATCGGCCTCCTCGCAGTGTCGCTCGTTGGCTGCCAGGAGGGCGCAGGCCCGAAGCAGAATATCGGCACCGTCGGCGGCGCTGTCCTTGGCGGCCTTGCGGGCTCCACGATCGGTGGCGGCACGGGCCGCCTCTGGGCGACCGGTGCCGGTGTGCTTCTCGGCGGCCTGATCGGCAGCGAGATTGGCAAATCGCTCGACCGCGCCGACCGCCAGTACATGTCCGACCGGACCCAGTATGCGCTCGAAAGCGCCCCCTCGGGTCAGGCCGTCGAATGGCGTAATCCGGATTCGGGCCATTACGGCTCCGTGACGCCGCAGAAGGCGTATCAGGACAATGGTTCCTACTGCCGCGAATACACCCAGACCGTGAATATCGGCGGCAAGACCGAACGCGCCTATGGCACGGCCTGCCGTCAGCCGGACGGTTCCTGGCAGATCGTGAACCAGTAAGCGGATACCGCGGGCATGGCATCGGTCATCCGGGCTAGGCCCGCCATCTTTCTGCTCGGCCTCGTGGCGGCTGCGTTCCTCTGGAGCGCAGCCGTTGCCTTGGCAGAGCCCGTCCAGACGCTCAAACAGCCCGCCCCCCTGCCGCCGCCCAGCGAACGATTCCTCAAGGGCGTGGCGGCATATGATTCAGGCGATTTCAAACAAGCGTTCGATATCTGGCTACCGCTCGCCCAGGGTGGCGACCTCGCGGCCATGCGCAATGTCGCATTGCTGCTCCGCACCGGAAAGGGAACGGACCGCGACCCGAAGCGCGCCCTCTGGTTCTACGAAGAGGCCGGCAGCAAGGGCTTCGGCCTCGCCCAGCTCAATGCCGCCTTCATGCATCTGAAGGGCGACGGCATTCCCGAGAATCTCGAAGCCGCAGCCTTCTGGTTTCACGCCGCCGCGCTCTCCGGGAGCCCCATCGCCCAATACAACCTCGCCGTCATGTATGAGCGCGGACAGGGCGTGGAGAAGGATCTCCCGAAAGCACTCGGCTGGTATGCGATCGCGTCCCGCTCCGGTAGCCAACTCGCGCTCGACCGGCTCGCCGTTCTTGTCCCGAGCCTTGCAGGCCCCAAGCCGCCGAAGCCTGCCGATGCCCCGGCGCAGCAGGTCGCGCCCGCTCCGCCTCTGCCCGAATTCGAACTGCGCGGCACGGACAGCCAATAATCCCCACCGGCACGGTTAACGAATTCGTATCGGCGTGAGCCCTATGCTCAGGCTTTCGGCCCGCCGGAGTGAGCTTTGCGTGACCCTTATGAAATTCTCGGCCTGACGCCCGCTGCCGACCCTGCGGAGATCAAATCCGCTTACCGGCGGCTCGCGAAACGCCTGCACCCCGACACGCAAGGTCATCCTGCGGGCGCGGAGGCACAGGCGCGTTTTCAGGAAGTGACCGCCGCCTACAATCTTCTGAAGGACGCCTCGGCACGCGCGCGTTTCGACGCGGAACGCCATCGCGGTCCGAGGCCCCACGCTCGGCCCGCATCCGCCGCGAAGCCCGCCCCCTTCGAGGAAGCGCCCTTCGCCAATTCCGCCCGCAAGACCGAGCATATTTTCGAAGCGACCTATGAGGCCGGCCCGGAAAAGCCCTCCGACGACCTCTTCTCCGAGCTCTTTCAGGGCCTGCGCAGCGCAGGCAAGCGCGTCTTCCGCGCGCGCGGGCAAGACCAGACCTATCGCCTCCCTGTCACCTTCCTCGAGGCCGCCTGCGGCAGCAAAAAGCGCATAGCCCTGGGCGGCGGCAAGGTCCTTGAGGTTCGCATCCCCGCCGGCGTCGACGAAGGCCGCCAGATCCGGCTGCGCGGCCAGGGCGGTGAAGGTCATGGCGGTGCCGAACCGGGCGACGCGCTGATTGAGGTTTCGATCGAGCCGCACCCCCATTTCCGACGCGACGGTCTCGACATCCACCTGACGCTGCCCGTGACGCTGCCCGAGGCTGTGCTGGGGGCAAAGGTCGATGCGCCGACCATCTCCGGCCCGGTGAGCCTCACGATCCCCAAAGGCGCCAATACGGGCACGCGGCTTCGCCTCAAGGGGCGGGGCATTGCGCCCGAGACCGTGGCCCCGCCCGGCGACCAGTATGTAACGCTGGAACTCGTCCTTCCCGATGTTCAGGACGACGCGCTCCGCAACTTCGCGGCAGGCTGGGCGGCGGGGCTTTCGCAGGACCCGCGGCGAAACTTCTGACAACCGATCAGTGCAAGTGCTTGAAGCAACGACAAAATCCGACACGCGCCCCGGCTCGCCCCCGGCTTTTTGGTGGACCGAACCCGGCTATTGTGTAGGATGCGCGCGAATTTAGGCTGCGAGCGAAGAACCACGAGGACGCGATGAGCGAAGCCATCACAAACACCCAAACTGGCGCCAGGGGCGGCCTGATGGCCGGCAAACGCGGCCTCATCATGGGTGTCGCCAACAATCGCTCGATTGCCTGGGGCATCGCCAAAGCCTGCGCCGATCAGGGTGCCGAGATCGCGTTCACCTATCAGGGCGAAGCTCTGCAGAAGCGCGTCGTGCCGCTCGCGGAATCGGTGGGCTCCCAGCACATCCTGCCCTGCGACGTGACCGACGCGGCCAGCATGGACGCCGTGTTCGAAACGCTGAAAAAGGACTGGGGTAAGATCGACTTCTTCGTCCATGCCATCGCCTATTCGAACAAGGACGAACTCGACGGCCGCTATGTCGACACGTCGCTCGACAACTTCACCGCGAGCATGGCGATCTCCTGCTACTCCTTCGTCGCGCTTTGCCAGCGCGCGGAAAAGCTGATGACGGATGGCGGCTCCATCGTGACGCTGACCTATTACGGCTCCGAGAAGGTGATCCCGCATTACAACATCATGGGCGTCGCGAAAGCCGCGCTCGAGGCGAGCGTGCGCTATCTCGCCGTCGATCTCGGCCGCAACAATATCCGCGTCAACGCGGTCTCCGCCGGCCCGATCAAGACGCTTGCCGCCTCCGGCATTGGCGATTTCCGCTACATCCTCAAGTGGAATGAGCTGAACTCGCCGCTGAAGCGCACGGTCACGATCGAGGAGGTGGGCAATACCGCGCTCTATCTTCTCTCCGACCTCGGCTCCGGCGTTACCGGCGAGGTGCATCACGTCGATGCCGGCTACCACGTCATCGGCATGAAGGCCGAAGACGCGCCCGACATCAGCATCGTCTGACAGACCATGTCCTACAACACCTTCGGCACACTCTTCCGCGTCACGACCTGGGGCGAAAGCCACGGGCCCGCGCTCGGCTGCGTGGTCGACGGAACGCCGCCGCGCATTCCGCTGAAGGCAGAGGACATCCAGACCTATCTCGACAAGCGCAAGCCCGGCCAGTCGCGTTTCACGACGCAGCGCCGCGAACCCGACGAAGTGAAGATTCTTTCCGGCACCTTCGTTTCCGATGATACGGGCGAGGAAGTGACGACCGGCACGCCGATCTCGCTGATGATTGAAAATGTCGATCAACGCTCGAAGGACTATGGCGACATCGCGAGCAAGTTCCGCCCGGGCCATGCCGACTACACCTACATGGCGAAATACGGCATCCGCGACTATCGCGGCGGTGGACGCTCCTCTGCGCGCGAAACTGCGGCGCGCGTCGCCGCTGGCGCCATCGCGCGGAAGATCCTTTCCGGGGTTACCATTCGCGGCGCCCTCGTGCAGATGGGCCCGCACAAGATCGACCGCGGAAACTGGAGCTGGGAGGAAACCGAGAGGAATCCCTTCTGGTGCCCGGACAGCAAAGCCGCCACGCTCTGGGAAGATTATCTTGACGGTGTGCGCAAGAGCGGTTCGTCCTGCGGCGCCGTGATCGAACTCGTGGCCTCGGGCGTTCCCGCAGGCTGGGGCGCGCCGATCTATGGCAAGCTCGATTCCGACATCGCCGCGGCGCTCATGAGCATCAACGCAGTCAAGGGCGTCGAGATCGGCGAAGGCTTCGGCGCCGCCGCGCTCACCGGCGAAGAAAATGCCGACGAAATCCGCATCGGCAATGAGGGCCCCTATTTCACGACGAACCATGCGGGCGGCATTCTGGGCGGCATTTCGTCGGGTCAGGACATCGTCGCGCGCTTCGCCGTGAAGCCGACCTCTTCAATCCTCACACCGCGCAAGTCGATCACGGTGACGGGCGAGGAAACAGAGATCATGACCAAGGGCCGTCACGACCCTTGCGTCGGCATCCGCGCAGTGCCGGTCGGCGAAGCCATGCTTGCCTGTGTGCTGGCCGATCATTTCCTGCGCCATCGCGGCCAGAACGGCTGAAGCCGGCTTCTAGAGACGGATAGGATCGAAGCTGTCCGTCCGCGCCATCGCCCAGTTCGCGCGATAGAACTCGCTGGCCGATGTACCGGCGACCAGCTCGCTGGGCTTGGCGAAATAATGAATCTGCGAGAACAGCTTGATCTCCGTCGAACCGGTCCGGCGCGCGAGATGATGCGGGCCCAGTTGATCGGGATGGTCGAGACCAGCCGAGGCGAGGATCTCGGCCAGCGCCTTCATCGTATGACGGTGATAGTTGAAAACCCTTGTCGCCTTGTCTGGAACGACAAGCGCGCGCTGCCGCAGATGGTCCTGCGTCGCAACTCCGGTCGGGCACCGATTGGTATGGCAACTCTGCGACTGGATGCAGCCAACCGCAAACATGAATGCGCGCGCCGCATTGACCCAGTCAGCACCGATGGCCAGTGTGCTCGCAATGTCGAAGGCGCTGACAATCTTCCCGGCAGCGCCGATCTTGATCCGGTCGCGAAGGCCTGTGCCGACCAGCGCGTTGTGAACGAAAAGCAGTCCATCGCGCATTGGCACACCGATATGGTCGGTAAACTCCACCGGGGCCGCGCCCGTACCGCCCTCCGCGCCGTCGACGACGATGAAATCCGGCAGGATGTCCGTTTCGAGCATCGCCTTGACGAGTCCCATGAACTCCCATGGGTGGCCGAGGCAGAGCTTGAAACCGACGGGTTTTCCGCCCGAAAGCTCCCGCAGCCGAGCAATGAAATGCATCATCTCGATGGGGGTACTGAAAGCCGAATGCCGCGCGGGAGAAATACATTCCTCGCCCGTCTCGACACCGCGCGTCAGCGCAATTTCAGCCGACACCTTGCCTTTGGGCAGGATCCCGCCATGGCCGGGCTTCGCGCCCTGGCTCAGCTTGATTTCGATCATCTTCACTTGCGGCGTCGTGGCCTGAGCGGCGAATTTCCCGGGATCGAAATGCCCATCCCTGGTGCGGCAACCGAAATAGCCGCTGCCGATTTCCCAGATGAGGTCGCCGCCGAATTCACGGTGGTAAGGGCTGATGCTTCCCTCGCCCGTGTCATGGGCGAAACCACCCGCTTTCGCACCCTTGTTCAGGGCACGGATCGCATTGGCGCTCAAGGCGCCGAAGCTCATCGCGGAAATATTGAAGACGGAAGCCGAATAAGGCTGCGTGCATTGCGGCCCGCCGATCGAGATACGGAAGCCCGACGGATCGACATTCAACGCCGGCTGCGCCGAATGCCCGATGAATTCATAACCGTCGCCATAAACGTCGAGCAGCGTTCCGAACGGCTTTTCGCTTACAACATCTTTCGCACGCTGATAGACGAGCGAGCGTTGCGCGCGCGAGTAGGGAAGTTTCTCGTCATCGCCCTCAAGGAGATATTGCCTTATCTCAGGCCTGATCTCTTCGACGAGATAGCGGATATTGCCGATGACGGGATAGTTGCGGCGGACCGCATGCCGCGCTTGCGAGATATCGACAATGCCGAGAAACGAAAGGAGCGCAGCACCAAGCGTAACGATCCAGAGCCCGTTCACCCCTGCGACGAAGGGTAATGTCAGCAGCATCACCGCCACACAAAGAGCAAAGACGATATATCGCGCAAAGAGGCTAGCCATCAGTCCACAACTTTCCGGAAGACCATGACCTTCGACAGAAAGGCCGGTGTTGAACCATCGAAAGCGAGTCCCGTGCGCGCGAAAAGCGCCGCGAAATCTTCGGCAAGATAGGAGCCGAAATAAGGCTCGTGAAAGCCGACGGGGAAGAATTCGAGAAGCCCGTCATAATCAGGCCGGTCGCCTGTCTGCAGCGCATCGACAATGACGGCGATGCCACCCGGCTTCAGCACACGGGCAATCTCCGCAGCCACGATCTTGCGAACCTTGGGCGGCAATTCGTGGAAAAGATAGATGCAGGTAACCGCATCCTGCGACGCGTCGGCCACCGGCATCTTTTCCGCATTGGCCTCCATGACCTCAACAGAACGCCGCCGCTTCAACCGCTTGCGCGCCTCTGCGACATAAGCGGGAGACAGTTCGAGCCCCGCCGCCTTGAGACGCGGATAATTCGCGGTCACGTCATCGAGAAACCGCCCCGTCCCGCAAGCGACGTCGAGGAGATGCAGCTTGCGCTGGTCGCGCCCCCTGAACGCATTGGCGAGCGGCACCAGCGCCTGACGGCGCATCGTGTCCGCCGTGCCGGTGAACAGCACCTCGACCTGCGTGTCATAGAGTTTCGCGGATTCGTCCGAGAACCAGCCGCCGGTCTGATAGTGGAAATTCTGGAGATAGTAGCGCGGATAGCGCTTGCGAAGCTCTGGCGTCAGCACTTCGGAATGGCGCCGCGACAAGCGCCGCTCATCCACCCTTCGCGCATCCTTGAAGAAACGAAGGCTGGCGCGAATGGCGGCTGACGGCGGAAGCAATCCGTCCGGCGCGCGATAAAGCCCCGCCGCAATGTTCTTCCAGTCGCGTTCGAAAAGCTCCCGCATCCCGGCGACAAGGGTCGGCCATTTCGGCACCTTGCCCTTGACGGATACCGGCTCCTCGCCCGGCGGCACCAGCGGCCCGCGCATGCGATTGAGCGCGATGTAATGGCCCGCATACCAGGCGACCCGCGCACCTTGCTGCACGCCATAGCCGATCCGGGACAAGGGCCCTGCCATCCGTCACTCCCTGCGGAAAATGCCGACCAGTTCAATATGGGGCGACCAGAGGAATTGGTCCACAGGGGTTACGCGCGTCAGGCGATAGCCGCCATCGATCAGCGTCCGGGCATCCCGCGCAAAGGTGGCCGGATTGCACGACACGCCGATGACGAGCGGCACGGCCGATTTCGCCAGTTGCTCGGCCTGCGCCGCGGCGCCCGCGCGGGGCGGATCGAAGACCACGGCGTCGGTCTTGAGCAGTTCGCTCGGCAGGATCGGACGGCGGAAAAGATCGCGCATCAGGATTTCGACGGGTTTGAGGCCGAGCGCCGGCCCCTGCTCGCGGAGCGCCCGGTCGAGCGCGCCGATTTGTGGCTTCTCGCTTTCGACGGCGAGCACCGAACTGTGCTTCGCCAGCGCAGCCGTGAATGTGCCGCAGCCCGCGAAGAGATCGGCGACGCGCTTTGCATCGCCCACCGCCTCGACCACAAGGCGAACAAGTGTCGCCTCGCCATCGGCCGTCGCCTGAAGAAAGCTTCCCGGCGGCGGTGCGACCTTGAGGCCCGAAAGCGTCACCACAGGCGCGCGGCGTTCGGAAATCATCTCGCCGTTCCAGACGAGCCGCGCGAGATCATGCGCCGATGTGCGCTTGGCAAGTTCCGCCCGCAGCGGCCCATCGACATCCTTGCCGCCGGTAACTGCCACATCGAGGCCGGTCTCGGTTGCCGTCACAGCGACCGAGGCGTGGCCCTTGCGCGAAAGTCCGGGCTCGACGAGATGGGCAAGGCCTTGCAACGCCGCCTCGATCTCAGGCACGACCAGCGGGCATTCCGTCAGCTGAATGATCGTGTGGCTGGATCGGCTGTAATATCCGAGCGTCACACCTTTCTTGGTGCGCGTCGCGGAAAAGGTCGCGCGGCGGCGGCTCTTCGGTGTGGCGGGAACGATCGGATCGACCTCAATCTCAATGCTGCGCGGGGCCAAGGCCGCCGCGACCTGTTCCCGTTTCCATTCGCCATAGGCCTTCGCCTCCACATGCTGGAGGGCGCAACCGCCGCATTGGCGGAAATGACGGCACGGTGCCGCAACCCGGCTCGCCGACGGTGTGACGATGCCGAGAAGCTCGGCCCTGCCCTCGCCTGTCGGGCGAATGCGCACACGCTCGCCGGGCAGCACGAAAGGCACGAAGACCTCGCCCGCGGGTGTCTCCGCAACGCCGTCGCCCAGATGCCCGAGCGAGGCAATAGTCACTTCAATTTCTGCAGTGCGAATATCGGTCACGTGTTCTTTCTGTCCAGAACGGCGGCGACAAGGAATTCCCTGTTGCCGTCGCCGCCCTCAATGGGGCTGTCGGTAACGCCCAGCACCCGCCAGCCCGGCAGGGCGGCGAGCCAGCCGGTCACGGTTTCGCAGGCTTCTGCGTGTAGCGCCACATCGCGCACGATACCACCTTTGCCGACCTTGCCCTTGCCGACTTCAAATTGCGGCTTGATGAGCGCAATGAGCCTCGCGCCCGGCGTGGCCAGCGCCAGTGCGGCGGGCAGCGCCTTGGTCAGGCTGATGAAGCTCACATCGGCGACGATGAGATCGACTTCATGCGAGAGATGCCCCACCGTCAGGTCCTTGGCATTGAGATTTTCAAGCGACGTGACACGCGGATCGGACGCAAGCTCGGCGGCAAGCTGACCATGGCCCACATCGACGGCCGTCACATGGCGCGCCCCATGAGCGAGAAGCACTTGCGTGAACCCGCCTGTCGAAGCGCCGATATCCAGACAGTCGAGCCCCACCGGATTGATGGCGAAATTCTTCAGCGCATGTTCGAGCTTCAACGCGCCACGCGAAACATAGAGATGCGCCGAGGGGTCGACATCTATCGTCACATGCTCGCCGACCATCTGCGCGCCCTTGGTGACGAGCTTTCCATCGACATGGATGAGAGCGCCTTCGATCGCAGCTCGGGCCTTGGCGCGCGATGGAAATATGCCGCGCTCGATCAGCATCTGATCGAGGCGCCTGCGTGGCTCGCTCATGATGTTCAGACGAGCTTCGGGGTGGCGGCCCGGATCGCCGCGAGTTCGGCGATCTCGTTCTGCAGGCCGAGCGCCGAAAGCGCCGTCTCGACGATGGAAGAGGCATTGAGGCCGGCGCGCTCATACATCTTTTCCGGCTTGTCCTGATCGATGAAGACATCCGGGAAGGCCATAGGCCGAACTTTCAGCCCGTGATCAAGAGCGCCCGACCGCGCGAGATAGTCGAGCACATGGCTGCCGAAGCCACCCACCGTGCCCTCCTCGACCGTGATGAGCACTTCATGCTCGCGGGCGAGCCGCGCCACCAGTGTCTCGTCGAGGGGTTTCGCAAAGCGCGCATCCGCCACCGTGGTCGAAAGGCCGAGTGCGGCGAGCTGTTCCGCCGCCTTCATCGCCTCGGCAAGCCTTGTGCCGAGCGAGAGGATCGCCACCTTCGTCCCCTCACGGACGATGCGGCCCTTGCCGATCTCGAGCGGCATTCCAATCGCCGGCATCTCGACGCCGACACCCTCGCCGCGCGGATAGCGGAAGGCGGAAGGCCGGTCGTCGATCTCAACCGCAGTCGCCACCATATGCTTCAGCTCCGCCTCGTCGGCAGGGGCCATGATGACGAAATCCGGCAGGCAACCGAGATAGGTGAGGTCGAAGGAGCCCGCATGGGTCGGCCCATCCGCACCCACAAGACCGGCGCGGTCGATGGCGAAACGCACCGGCAGTTTCTGGATCGCCACATCATGCACGACCTGGTCATAGGCGCGCTGCAGGAAGGTCGAATAGATGGCGCAGAAGGGCTTGAAGCCTTCCGTCGCAAGACCCGCCGCGAAGGTCACCGCATGCTGCTCGGCGATGCCGACGTCGAAAGTGCGCGTCGGGAAACGCTCGCCGAACATGTCGATGCCCGTGCCCGAAGGCATCGCCGCCGTGATGGCGACGATCTTGTCGTCCTTTTCGGCATGGGCGATCAGGCTTTCGCCGAAAACTTTGGTGTAGCTCGGCGCATTGGCGATGGCCTTTGCCTGCGCGCCGGTGATGACATCGAACTTCGACACGCCGTGATACTTGTCCTCGGCGGCTTCGGCAGGCGCATAGCCCTTGCCCTTCTGCGTCACGACATGAACGAGGATCGGCCCCTCGCCCGCATCGCGCGCATTCTTCAGCACGGGCAGCAGATGATCGAGATTGTGGCCGTCGATCGGCCCGACGTAATAGAGGCCCAGCTCCTCGAAGAGCGTGCCACCCGTCGCCATGCCCCGCGCAAACTCCTCGGCGCGTCGCGCGCTTTCCTCGATGCCCTTCGGAAAGAGCTTGGCGATCTGCTTGCCCAGATGACGCACGGAACGATAGGTGCTGCCGGAAATGAGCCGCGCGAGATAGGCGCTCATGCCGCCCACGGGCGGCGCAATCGACATGTCGTTGTCGTTGAGGATGATGATGAGCCGGCTGTCCATCGCGCCGGCATTGTTCATCGCCTCATAGGCCATGCCGGCCGACATGGCGCCATCGCCGATCACGGCAACGACATTGTTCTTCGCGCCCTTGAGGTCGCGTCCCACCGCCATGCCGAGACCCGCCGAAATGGAGGTCGAGGAATGGGCGGTACCGAAGGGGTCGTATTCGCTCTCCGCGCGCTTGGTGAAACCGGAGAGCCCGCCCGCCTGCCGCAGCGTACGAATGCGGCTCCGGCGACCGGTCAGGATCTTGTGCGGATAGGCCTGATGGCCCACGTCCCAGATCAGACGGTCGTCAGGCGTATTGAAGACGTAGTGGATCGCAACCGTTAGCTCGACCACGCCAAGGCCGGCACCCAGGTGCCCGCCTGTTTCGGAGACAGCGTCGATGGTCTCGGCACGTAGCTCGTCCGCCACCTGGCGCAGGTCGGATTCCGGCAGCGCGCGCAGATCGGCAGGACTGTTGATGCCGTCGAGAAGAGGCGTTTTGGAAATATTGCTCAAGTCTACCCTCGGCCGCAGCCGGTACCTTCCGGAACCCCCGGAAGCTCAGTTGCGGCGGTTTATAACGAACCGCGCCGCCTCACGCAAAAGGTCGGCCTTTTCATCAAATAAATCAAGGTGTTGGATCGCCTGATCCGACAGTAGCCGAGCCTGGTCCCGCGCACGGTCGAGCCCCAGGATCGAAACGAAGGTCGCCTTGCCCGCCTCCGCGTCCTTGCGGGCAGCCTTGCCCATGAGTTCGGCATCTCCCTCGGCGTCGAGAAGATCGTCGGCGATCTGGTAGGCAAGCCCGAGATCATGGGCATAGGCATGGAGCGCATGCAGCGCTTCCGGGGAAGCATGGCCAAGCACCCCGCCTGCCTCGCAGGCGAAGGCGATCAGCGCACCGGTCTTCAGCCGCTGCAGCCGGGTGATCGAGCCGATATCGAGGGTGACGCCCTCGCTCGCCAGATCGATCGTCTGGCCGCCCACCATGCCGTGCCCGCCCGCGGCCTCCGCGAGACGGCGGACGAGATCGAGACGAACCCGCGCATCCTCATGCGTATCCACGCCCGAAAGCAGCTCGAAGGCAAGCGTCAGCAGCGCATCGCCCGCCAGCACGGCGGTCGCCTCGTCGAACTTCCGGTGCACGGTCGGCTGTCCATGACGCAGATCGTCGTCGTCCATGCAGGGCAGATCGTCATGGATCAGCGAATAGATATGCACACATTCAATGGCGACTGCCGCCCTGAGCGCCGATTGACTGCCGACGCCGAAAAGCCGCGCACTTTCGCAAACGAGGAAGGGCCGGAAACGCTTGCCGCCCGAAAAAACCGCATAGCGCATCGCCTCGAAGAGCTGTCCTTCGGGACCGTCGGTACGCGGCAGGAACCGGTCGATGGCCTCCTCAACCTTGGCCACGACCTCGGCCATGGCCTCTTCAAAGCTCTGCGCGGCGTCTGAGCGGGTCATGCGGGCTTATTCAACGTCGAGCGGTTCGGTGCCAGTGGGCTCACCGCCTGCCGACAGCGTGATCTTCTCGACCTTGGCTTCCGCCGCCTTGAGCCGGGCCTCGCAATGGGCCTTCAGCGCCGTGCCGCGCTCGTAAAGCTCGATCGACTTTTCGAGCGGCGCTTCGCCGGATTCAAGCTGGCTCACGATCTTTTCGAGCTGCGCCAGCGCATCCTCGAAGCTCAGTTTTTCGATGTCGGATGCGGGAGCCGCCATGTCATTCTCCTTCGGTCAGGCCCCGAGTTGCAGCGCCCGCACATGGGCTCTGGTGCTCGAAGCCAGCGCAGCCAAGTCATACCCGCCCTCAAGCGTGGAAACAACGCGGCCGTTGCAGAACTTGTTGGCAAGCCGCACCAGCTCGGTCGTAACCCAGGCAAAGTCGTCTTCCGTGAGCCGCAGATTGGCAAGCGGATCGGCGGTATGCGCGTCGAAGCCCGCCGAGATCAGCAGGAATTCCGGCTGGAACATCTCCAGCGCAGGCAGGATCACATCGCTGAACGCCTCGCGAAACTCGGCGGAACCAGAGCCCGGCGGCAGCGTGCGGTTGAGGATGTTGCCGAGCCCATGTTCGCCCGCCCGGCCCGTACCCGGATAGAGCGGCCATTGATGCGTGGACGCATAAAAGAGGTTCGGGTCCGTCTCGAAGCAGGCCTGCGTGCCATTGCCGTGATGTACGTCGAAATCGACGACGGCGATGCGCGAGAGCCCATGCACATGCCGCGCATGAAGCGCGCCGATGGCGACGTTATTGAAAAAGCAGAAGCCCATCGCCCGGTCGGGTTCCGCATGGTGCCCCGGCGGGCGAATCGCGCAGAAGGCATTGCGCACCCGGCCCGACATCACCTCGTCCACGGCGAAGGTCACCGCGCCCGCGGCCCGAAGCGCCGCCTCGACAGAGCCCGGCGAAAGCATGGTGTCTGCATCGACGCGGCGAAAGCCTTGCTCGGGCGCGCCGTTCAGGATCGCCTCGACATAGATCGGCAGGTGGACACGTTCGATCGCCTCGACCGTCGCGCGCGGGGCCTCGACCCGATGGAGCAGCATGAACTCCTCCGCCTCCAGGACGCCGAGCACGGCCCGGAGCCTGTCGGGGCATTCGGGATGCTCTTCGGGTGTCTCGTGGGCGAGACAGGCTGAATGGCTGACGAGAAGAGTATCCATGAACAATCCGGAGCTTGAGACTTCGTATCCTAGCACCGGCGCGTGGCCAACGTCCCATCGCCCGCTCCGTCTTTTTTGTGACGATGCGCGGGAGGCGCGGTCAAAGGTCGCAGGACCCCTGGTTTCAACGCCTCGTTAATGCGCTGCCGATACCATTCCAAATGTCTGGACCGGCGAAATGAACGAGCGCGGTCCCTTGTCCGCGTAGCGTTGCATATTTGAGTAAGGGATCTCCATTAAGTGAGTAAGGTAACAATTATGTCCCGCTTCGAGCATCTGGCCTTCGTTCGTCTCAGCGACGCCGACCAACAAGCATTTGACGATATCAACGCCGTTCTTCCCAAGCATATCGAGCGCATCCTCGACGGCTTTTATGCTCATGTGAGCCGCGAGCCGGAACTCGCCAAACTGATCGGCGACCCCTCCAACATTCCCCGGCTCAAGGCTGCCCAGAGGCAGCATTGGGCTGGTCTTTTCAGGGGCGATTTCAGCGAGCAGTTCATCGCACAGGCCATCCGCATCGGCGAGGCGCATGAGCGCATCGGCCTGACGCCGCGCTGGTATATCGGCGCCTATGCCTATGTGATGTCTGAACTCGCGCCTGCGCTGACAAGCGAATATCGCTGGAAGCCGGCACGGCTCGCCGCCGCCATCGCAGCTATGTCGAAGGCCATCGCTCTCGACATGGAACTTGCGATCTCCGTCTATCTCGAAAAAGGTCAGGAACGCCGCCTGATGGACCTGCGTACCGTCGCGGCGGAGCTCAGCAGCGGCATTGGCGAGGCCGTCGAGCAGATGGCGCAGCGCGGCAACGAAGTGCGCGATGCAGCGGCGAAGATTACCGACGCGATGATCGCGGTCGAGGACCGCGCGAGCGCCGTCGCCTCGGCCTCGGAAGAAGCAACGACCAACGTGCAGGAAAGCGCGCGGGCCACGCGCGAACTCTCCGATGCGGTCAGAAACGTCGATCAGCGCGTCGGCCATTCCGCGATCATCGCACAGGAAGCCGTGGTCCGCGCCGAACGCGCGGCAGAAAGCATCGCCGCGCTTCACAGCGCCAGCGAAAATATCTCGGACACGGTGAAGCTCATCGCCGACATCGCGAGCCAGACCAATCTTCTGGCGCTCAACGCCACCATCGAGGCCGCCCGCGCGGGCGAAGCGGGACGCGGCTTCGCGGTCGTCGCCGCCGAGGTTAAGGCTCTCGCGAACCAGACCTCGCGCGCAACGGAAGGCATCACCAGTCAGGTGAACAGCATCCGCGAAGCAACCGGCCTCGCCATGAGCGCAATTGCCGATATCAACGAGACGATCGGCGAAATCAACGGCATTTCGATCGAGGTTTCCGCGACCGTGCAGCAGCAGACCGCCGCCGCCGCGCATATCTCGCACAATGTCGATGAAGCGGCGGCCGGCACACAGGACGTCTCGGCGAAGATCGTCGAAGTCGCGGGCCAGACGCGCACCGCCACCGAGCATTGCACCTATCTGCGCGATGTCTCGGGCGAGGTGAGCGAAGCTGCCCACCGCCTGCGCCAGAGCATGGAAACGATTCTCGAAGGTCTGACCAGCGGCACCCAGAACGCTGCCTGAGCAGCGTTAGACAAACGACGCGGTACCGCGCTGTCTAGATGGCGCGGTACCAGTCGACGCCCTTCTCGTTGCGTTCGACACTTGCCTTGCCTCGCCCCAGCAGGCAGTTGAGATGGGCGATGCTTTCGCCCGTCGCCATGAAGAAGACTTCCGGCCCGATCTTGCGCTTGAAGAGCGCCGGGAAAACGTCGATGACGCGCTTCGGCTCCGCAAGCAGATCATGGAGCCTCGAAAGCCCTTCCTCATGGCCGTCGATGAGTTGCGTCATGCGCGTATGGAGTCCGTAGAAGGGCTCGTTATGCGCGGGTAGAACCAGCAGATCGGCGGGAAGCGTCGCACGTATGCGATGGCAGCTTTCGAGCCAGTCCTCCAGCGGATTTTCGTAAGCCTCGGTCGGATGCACGCTGACATTCGACGAGATACGCGGCAGGACCTGATCGCCGGAGATCAGGATCTTCGCTTCCTCGCAATAAAGCGAGACATGTTCGGGCGCATGGCCGGAGCCGATGACGATCTGCCAGCGGCGTCCGCCGATGGTCATTTCGTCTCCAGCCTTCAGTCTGCGGAATATATCGGGCAGCGGCGACACGCGCTCGCCGAAACCGCCGAAGCGCTTGGAATAGCTTTCGAGCCCGCGCTCGCTGAAGCCCGCCGCACGGTAGAAGTCGAGCGCGGCCTTGGGTGCCTCGCGGCCTGTGTCGAGAACAAGGTTGCGGCACATCAGGAAATCGGTGCGCGACATATGGAGATCGATGCCCCATTCGCGCGTGAACCAGCCCGCAAGACCGACATGATCCGGATGAAGATGCGTGACGACGAGCCGCGTGATCGGCTTGCCCTTGAGGCCCGTCGCGAAGACCTGCCGCCAGAGATCCATGACCTCGTCGCTGGAGACGCCGGTGTCGACCACCGTCCAGCCGTCATCTTCCTCGAGCAGCCACAAGTTAATGTGGTCGAGCTGAAAAGGCAGCGGCATACGGACCCAATAAATCCCCGGGGCCGCTTCCATCGCTTCTCCGGGCGCAGGAATCCTCGACAACGGATAGCGCAAGGCGCTTTCGACCGGTTCGGTCAATGACACGTCTGACATATGAATTCTCCTTGCACCCGTGATAGGCGCGTCGGCGGGAGAGGTCAAACGCTGGCAATTATCCGCAGGCCGCCGCTGGGGAATCTCAGGCGCCGAGGCCCTCGGCATCGAGCGCGTAGAGCGTCTCCGCACCGGCTGTCGCGGGCGCAAGCAGGCCCTCCGCGAGCGGCAGCTGCTGGACTGCATAGAAGCGCGCCGTCGCAAGCCGCGCCGCGAGGAAAGCGTCGCCCTCGGCCTTCGCTGCCACGAGCGCGCCCAGCGCAAGGAAATGGCCGCCCGCCACCGTGCCGAAGAGGCGCAGATAGGGCGACGCGCCAGCAAGGCAATCATCGGTCGCAGATTTCAGCCGTGCGAGCATCCAGTCCGTCGCCTTGTCGAGCGTGTCGAGCCCCTGATCGAGCGCGGCGCCAATCAAAGCGAGGCATTCATGGTTCGCGCCCCGCGCCTTCGCCGCCGTCTCACGCATTTCGGCAATGAAGCCTTTCACCACCGCACCATTGCCGAGCGGCAGCTTGCGCGTCACAAGATCGATCGCCTGAATGCCATTGGTGCCTTCATAGATCGGCAGAATTCGGGCATCCCGATAATATTGCGCCGCGCCGGTTTCCTCGATGAAGCCCATGCCGCCATGGATCTGCACGCCGATGGAGGCGACCTCGCAGCCAATATCGGTGGAGAAGCTTTTCGCAATCGGCGTCAGCAGGTCGGCGCGGGCCTGGCCCTCGGCGCGCTCCGCCGGCGTTGCGCCATGATGCGCGCGGTCGATCGCCACCGCATTGGCGTAGCAGATGGAGCGCGAAGCTTCGGTCAGCGACTTCATGGTGAAAAGCATGCGCCGCACATCGGGATGCACGACGATAGGCTCCATCTCGCCCGGCGCGAGCGTCAAACCGATGGACCTGCCCTGCTTGCGTTCCGTCGCATAGGCCAGCGCATGCTGATAGGCGCGCTCCGCCACCGCGACACCCTGCGTGCCGACGAGAAGCCGCGCATTGTTCATCATTGTGAACATGCAGGCGAGGCCCTTGTTCTCCTGCCCGATCAGCGTTCCGATGGCGCCACCATTATCGCCATAGGACATGACGCAGGTGGGGCTGCCATGAATGCCGAGCTTCTCTTCGAGCCCGACGCATTTCGCATCGTTGCGCGCGCCCAGCGATCCATCCGCATGGACGAGGAATTTCGGCACGAGGAAAAGCGAAATGCCCTTCGTGCCCGCAGGCGCATCCGGCAGACGCGCGAGAACGAGATGGACGATGTTCTCGGCCATGTCGTGATCGCCATAGGTGATGAAGATCTTGGTGCCGGTGATGAGATAGGTGCCGTCGCCCTGCGGCACGGCCTTGGCCTTCAGCGCATTGAGATCCGAACCC
The DNA here is from genome assembly GCF_009184905.1 of Parvibaculum sedimenti. GTDB lineage: Bacteria > Pseudomonadota > Alphaproteobacteria > Parvibaculales > Parvibaculaceae > Parvibaculum > Parvibaculum sedimenti. The sequence continues at coordinate 151,632 of NZ_WESC01000008.1, read as the reverse complement.
GCCTGCGGTTCCGTGAGGTTCATCGTGCCGGTCCATTCGCCGGAGACGAGCTTGGGAAGATAGAGCCGCTTCTGCTCCTCCGTGCCATGCGCTGTCAGTGCCTCGACGGTGCCCTGGCTCAGGATCGGGCAAAGGCCGAAACCCATATTGGCGGCGTTCCACATCTCCTGCATGGCCGTGGAGAGCGCCAGCGGAAGCCCCTGTCCGCCGAATTCAGGCGAGGCTGCGAGGCTTCCCCAACCGCCGTCGACCCAGCGCGCATAGGCTTCGCGGAAGCCCTTCGCCGTCTTCACACCATCGGCTTCAAGCCGGGCACCTTCATGGTCGCCGGATTTGTTCAGAGGTGCCAGAACGTCGCCCGCGAGCTTCGCGCCCTCTTCAAGCACCGCCTCGATGAGATCGGGCGTCAATTCGGCGAAGTCGCCCTTCCCGGCGAGCGATCCGAGCCCCGCTACTTCCTGAAGCACAAAAGCCATGTCACGGACGGGGGCGCGATAAGTCATGGAAAATCCTCAAGCAAATATTGAACCGGTTCTAACAGCCGGGGGCGTTTTAATCTATTCTGGCCTGCGTTTGAACTGCGACAGATAGGAGGCCCGCATGACGACGGGCAATGACCAAAAAACACGCACTGCGCTCGTCACCGGCGCCTCGGCGGGCATCGGGCGCGAACTCGCGCTGGTTTTCGCCGAACACGGCTTCGATCTGGTGCTCGTCGCCCGCCGCAAGGAGCGGCTGGAGGCGCTGGCGCAGGAGGTGCAGGGCAAATTCGGTGTGAAAGCCCATATTATGACCATCGATCTCGCCAACCCCGCCGCACCGCGTCAGATCTTCGACGAAATGGCCCGCCGCCACATCATGGTCGATGCCCTCGTCAACAATGCAGGCTTCTCCGTTCCGGGCTATTTCCGCGACACGCATTGGGAGGACCAGAAGGGCCTCATACAAGTTATGGTGACTGCGGTCGCCGAGCTGTGCCATCTGTTCGGGCCGGGCATGGCCGCGCGGCGCTATGGCCGCATCATCAACGTCGCCTCGCTCGCGGGCCACTTGCCGGGCGCGGCGGGCGGCACGCTCTACGCAGCGGCTAAGGCCTTCGTCATCAAGATGTCCGAGAGCCTCGCTCTCGAAAATATCAACAACAACGTCCATGTGACGGCGCTCTGCCCCGGCTTCACCTATTCGGAATTTCATGACGTCGCGGGCAATCGCGAGGAAATGAACAAGCTGCCGAAAATCATCTGGATGACGGGCGACGTCGTCGCTCGGCAGGCCTTTGACGCGGTGATGGCGGGACGGCCCGTCATCATCAATGGCGGCATCAACAATTTCATTGCGCTGCTTGCGCGGCTCCTGCCCCAGCGCCTCGTCCATTCCCTGATGGCGCGGAACCAGCGCAATGCGAAGGCGAAGCCCCGTGCCGCCTGAACTATTGCCTGCGAACGAAGAAGCCATTACGCGCGGCGGCGCGCTCATCCGCGAAGGACGGCTTGTCGCCTTCCCGACCGAAACCGTCTACGGCCTCGGCGCCGACGCGACGAACGACCGCGCCGTCGCGAGCATTTTCGAGGCGAAGGGGCGGCCCACATTCAATCCGCTGATCGTGCATGTTTCCGGCCGCGAGGAGGCAGCGCGGCACGCCCGCTTCACGCCGGAGGCGGATGCGCTCGCCCGCGCCTTCTGGCCGGGCGGCATAACGCTCGTGCTGCCGCGCCTTGAGACGACGCCGATCTCGCTGCTCGTCAGCGCCGGTCTCGACACGGTGGCGCTGCGCGCGCCCGCGCATGAAATCGCCCAATCTCTGATCCGCGCGGCAGGCAGGCCCATCGCCGCGCCGTCAGCCAATGCGTCGGGCGAAGTGAGCCCCACTCGCGCGGCGCATGTCATGGCCTCGCTCGGACATACCGATCTGCTGTCGCTGATCCTCGATGGCGGGCAATGCCCGCTCGGCCTCGAGTCGACCGTCATCGGCTTTCCGGAAGGCGGCACGCCGACACTTCTGCGCCCTGGCGCAATCCCGCGCGAGGACATCGAACATGTGCTGGGGCAGCCACTAGCGTCTGCCGATGTAGCTTCCGGCGAAGCGGGCCGCTCCTCGCCCGGACAGCTCGCCAGCCACTACGCGCCCCGCGCGGCGCTCCGGCTGGACGCGGCGGAAGCGCGAAACGGCGAATTGCTGCTCGGCTTCGGGGCCGTGGAAAATGCCGCGCTCAATCTCTCGCCTGCCGGCGACCTGCGCGAGGCAGCCGCCAATCTCTTCACCATGCTGCGCGCGCTCGACGAAAAGGCGCACGGGAAGGGTATCGCCGTGACGCCCATTCCCGCGCATGGCCTTGGCGAGGCGATCAACGACCGCCTGCGCCGCGCCGCCGCGCCCCGCGCTAATGCGCCTTGAGCGACATGCGATCGAGGAAGCCGAGTGCCACCGCCGACACCACGAAAGCCATATGCATGATCGTCATCCACATGATCTGCGTGCCCGTGTACTGCGCGGCATTCAGGAATATCTGCAGCAGATGGATCGATGAAATGGCAACGATGGCGGAGGCGACCTTCACCTTGAGGCTCCCCGCATCGAGCTTTCCGAGCCAGGTGAGATCGACCTTCGCATCGTAACGGCTGACGAAATTCTCGTAGCTCGAAATCATCACCATCAGAACGAGGCTCGCCACCAGCGCCGCGTCGATCAGGCCGAGCATGGCCAGGATCATTTCGGCTTCGCTGTAGCTGAAGGCATTGAGGAACACCTTGGCGAGTTTCAGCGTGAAGCTCGCTGCATAAAGCGCGAGCGCCGCCGCAAGTCCGAGATAAAAGACCACGAGCACCCAGCGGCTCGACAGGATGACGCGCTCGATCAGCAACTCAACGGATTTCATGAGACCCTCTATAGATGGCGGACGACGACATATAACGTCGTCGCGCCAGATTTCCAGAGGGATCAGGCGCTTTCCGCCGCCGGGCCGACGAGAAGCACGGGTACGCCGCATGTTGGCTTGCGAATGGTCGCAACCTCGGTGCCCTTCTTGCGGCCCTTGCGCACTTCCGACACATCCGCCCCTTCTCGCGCGAGCCGATCCCGGACGGTGCCGACATTGCCTGCTTTCCAGGCAAGGCCCCAATATTGATCGCGTTCCGGCGCCTTGCCGCTGTCGAGCGGCTGCACGACCTCAAGCGTCACCCCGCCAAGGCGGAAGAAGAGCTGCCGCACGCCCCATTCGGGCTTCGACTGGTCGAGCGCCAGCCGGATGCCGAATTGCTCCCCGAAGAGATGCTTGCAGGCGTCGGCGTCCGACGTCATCACCACGACATGATCGAGCGCGGAAATCGCCTCGTCTTCGCGCAAGCCGGGCCGCAGCGCCGCCCCGGGCAATGGCTCGGGCGAAAGCTGTTCATGCCCCATCATGAAGAGACCGCGCGCGATCTCGGCGGGAACCATCAGGCTCCGCCAGCGCCGCCGCTCTCCGGCCGGGCCCGAAACCTCCGCCTCGGGAAAAAGGACGGCGGGCAACCCCCGGGCCTTCAACCCCTCGACAGTCCGCGCGGCATCGGGCGTCGAGAAAACGATACCGACAATGCCCTCGCCCGCCTTGTCGAGCTGGGACGAAAGGAGGCTTCCCCAAGGCGCGCCTGTTTCGGAGGAGGACAGAAGATCGACCGACATGTTACCGAGGCGATATATGACGCGCTCCGTGCCGCCATCCCGATATCGCCATGAGGGCGAACGGCCAAGCATGCGCGTATAAATACGCTCCGCTTCTGCAACATCCCTCACGCCGATCATGATCCGGTCTATACCGTCGACCAGTGCCTCTCCCGTCATTCCACCCTCGAACGCTTCATTTTGTTGCAGCCATGCTAGACTTCGCGAAACATAATGCGAAGAACGAAGACGACAATGCCGGATATGAAATCTCTGCTTGACGAGTTGACACGCAGCCGCCCCTGCGGAAGGCCTGGTGCGTGATGGCCTCCGCGGAGATGCTGGCAAGGATGAAGGCGATCGTCGGGCCGAAGGGCTTCATCGACGGCGCAGCCGACATGGCGCCTTATCTCGTCGAGCGCCGTGACCTCTACAAGGGCCGCGCGGCGGCGATCCTGAAACCCGCGTCCACTGAAGAAGTCTCCGCGCTGATGCGCATTGCCCATGAGACAGGAACGCCGGTGGTGCCGCAGGGCGGCAATACCGGCCTTGTCGGTGGCCAGATTCCGTTCGAGACGGGCGAGGAAGTCGTCCTCTCGCTCCAGCGCATGAACCGCGTTCTTGCGCTCGATGTCGACAACAACACGCTGACGGTCGAGGCAGGCGTCACGCTCGCCGCGGCGCAGGCCGCCGCCGAAGACGCGGACCGCCTTTTTCCGCTCAGCCTTGCCTCTGAAGGAAGCTGCCAAATCGGCGGCAACCTGGCGACCAATGCCGGCGGCACCGCCGTTCTCCACTACGGCAATGCGCGCGAACTCGTGCTCGGCCTCGAAGTGGTTCTGGCCGATGGACGCATCTGGAACGGCCTCAAAGGTCTGCGCAAGGACAATACGGGCTATGACCTCAAGCAGCTCTTCCTCGGCTCCGAAGGCACACTCGGCATCATCACCGGCGCGGTGCTGAAGCTCTTCCCGCGCCCGCGCGCCATGACGACTGCCTACGTCGCGGTCCCCAATGTCGAAGCGGCGGTGAAACTTCTGCGCCTTGCCGATGCCGCGACGGGCGGCCTCGTCACCGGTTTCGAGCTCATGCCCCGCATCGGCATCGACTTCGTGGTGAAGCATCTCTCTGGCGCGAGCGATCCGCTGACATCGCCCTCGCCCTGGTATGTGCTGATTGAGCTTTCAGCGGGCAATGGCAGCGGCCTGACCGCAACACTCGAAACCCTGCTCGGCGACGCGATGGAAAAGGGCCTCGTCACCGATGCCGCGATTGCCGTCTCGCAGGCACAGCGTTCAGCCTTCTGGCGCATGCGTGAATCCATGTCCGATGTGCAGAAGCTCGAAGGCGGCAGCATCAAGCATGATGTCTCCGTCCCCGTTTCCGCCGTGGCCGCGTTCATCTCCCGCGCGACCAAGGCCGTCGAAGCAGCACTTCCAGGCATCCGCCCCGTGCCTTTCGGCCATGTCGGCGACGGCAACATCCACTTCAACCTGACGCAGCCGGTGGGCAGCGACAAGGAATCCTATCTCGCGCGATGGGACGAGATGAGCGCCATCGTGCATGGCATCGTCCGCGAACTCGGCGGCTCCATCAGCGCCGAGCACGGCATCGGCCGCATGAAGCGCGACGAGATCGCAGCGACGAAATCTCCGGTCGAGATGGAACTGATGCGCACGCTGAAACGCGCGCTCGATCCGAAGGGAATCCTCAATCCGGGCAAGGTTGTCTCGGTGGATTGAGGGCCTTGCCTCAGTCCGCCGTTCGCGCCAGCGGACTGCCGATGGGCAGGTTCTGCGCGGGCACGATCAGCACCTTGTCGATGCGCGGCCCGTCCATGTCGACGATCTCGAAGCGATAGCCGTTCCAGCCGAAATAATCGCCTTCCCGCGGCAGACGCCCGAACCAGTTGAACATGACGCCCGCCAGCGTGTTCACTTCGACATGCTCGTCGCCGGGCAGCTTCGTCAGGTTGAGCAGGCGGCGCACTTCATCGACCGACACGACGCCATCGACGACGAACGAACCATCGTCGCGCGTGACGACGGCAGGGTTCGAATCCGCCGAATGGTCGGCAATGTCGCCGATCATGGCAAAGAAAATTTCGGCCATGGTGATCGAGCCGACGACATCGCCATATTCGTCGATGACCAGCGCCATATACATGCTTTCCGCCTGCAGAATGCTCAGCGCCTTGAGCACCGACGTCGTGCGCGGAATGTAGAGCGGCGGAGACATTTTCCGCATCAGCTCATCATTGGACTTTGGCGTCAGATAAAGATCCTCGAGCCTGATTACGCCCAGCGGTTCGCCGGTCGCGCCGCGCCGGATCGGATAGCGCATCTTCTGCTCGGAACGGATGAGCGCGAGATTTTCCTCGAGCGTGAAATCCGTATCGAGCCACACCATCTGCACGCGCGGCGTCATGATCTCGGTGACGCGCGTATCGCCGAGCCGGAAGACGCGGTTGACGATGTCGCGCTCCACGCCGTCGATTGCGCCTGCGGCGGCGCCCTCTTCGACGAGATGCTTGATCTCTTCTTCCGTGACCTTCGGCACCTGCTGACCGGTGATGCCGTAGAGTTTCAGCACCGCTTCCGTCGACCACGAAAGCAGATCGACTGCCGGGCTGAGGATGCGCGACAGGGCCGTCATGGGCCGGGCGATGGTGCCCGCGATGGCTTCGGGGTTGGCGAGCGCAAGGCGCTTGGGCACCAACTCGCCGAGAATGAGCGAGAGATAGGTGATGACGATGACGACCGCCGCGAGACTCATCGTCTCGGCATAGGCGCCGATGAGGGGCAGCGGCGCGATGACCTTGGCAATGGGGTCGGAAAGCGTCGCGCCACCGAAGGCGCCGCTGAACACGCCGACCAGCGTGATGCCGATCTGCTGGGCGGAGAGGAAACGTCCGGGTTCCGCATGAAGGGCCAGCGCGGCCTCATAGCCCGCCGTATTCCCGTCATTGCGCTTGCGGGCGGACAAAAGCGCCTGAAGCCGCTGACGGCGCGCGGAAACAATCGCCATTTCCGAGAGCGAAAAATACCCGTTCAGAAGGATCATCACGAGCAGAATGACTATGTCAGATAGCATCTTGTCCCCGGGGACCACGGTCAATCTTCATTATACAGGCACAAGGGCATTTCACGCGAATGACTTAAGACCTCACCCCATATGTGGAAATCAACCTCGCCGGAACGGCGATATATGCTAGGCTTCCGCGCTTTCTCGCCTTTTTCGGGGAAGCCCCATGACCGACACCGCGCCGCCCACCCGTCTCGAATCAAAGCCCGGCATTTCCGTCCGCCCCGCCCGCGACGGCGACGTGCCCGCCCTTGTCCTTCTGTGGGACGCCTGCGGCCTCACCCGCCCCTGGAACGATGCCCCAACCGACATAGCCTTCGCCCGCCGCGGGCCGAACTCCGACGTTCTGGTCGCGGAATGCGAGGGCAAGCTCCTCGCCGCAGTCATTGTCGGCCATGATGGCCACCGGGGCTGCGTCTACTACGTCTCGGCAGACCCGGAGCATCGCGGGCAAGGCCTCGGCCGCCTCATCATGGAGGCTGCCGAAGCCTGGCTGGTGAACCGCGGCGTCTGGAAGCTCAACCTTCAGGTTCGCAAGTCGAACCTCCCGGTCATCGATTTCTACAAATCGCTCGGCTATGGTGAAGACGAGACGGTTCCCCTGTCGAAGCGGTTGCAGCCCGCGCCGCATATCGATCCGGATGCACCGCGCTGATCAAAACAGACTGCTCTGCCGATCATCCGTAGACTTCCTTTTTTTCTTCTCGGGCAAGGGTTCGGGCGACACGACATGCGCCTCGACAATCAGCCCCGGCTGATCGTTGGCGACGCGATTGACGGCGTCGTTCACCGGGATCGCTTCGAGAAGATCGTCGGACGCGGGCTTCATGAGCGCCGCGAGTTCCTGAGGTGTTGCCGCCGGATCGAGCCAGAGCGCCCAGTCCTTTTCATCGAGAATGACCGGCATGCGGTTGTGGATCGGCGCGAGCGTGGCGTTGGCATCGGTCGTCACTACCGCGCAACTCTCGAGCTCGCTTCCATCCGCCGGCATCCAGTTGTCCCAGATCGCCGCCATGGCGAAGGGCTTACCGTCGCGGCGGCGGATGTAATAGGGCTGCTTCGGCCCCCTCCCCTTCGCCTGCCATTCATAGAAGCCGTCCGCCGGCATCAGGCAACGGCGATGCCGGAACGCGCCGCGAAAGGAGGGCTTCTCCGCGATGGTTTCCGCCCGCGCATTGATGAGCAGCGATTGCGGCTCTTCTTTCGCCCAGGAGGGAACAAGGCCCCAGCGCACCAGCGCGAAATGCCGCTGCCCGCTGTCGAGGCGGATGATGGGCACGGGCTGCGTCGGCGCCACATTGTAGCGCGCCGGGAAATTGGGATGTTCCACGAAGCCGAAAAGCGTCCGCATCGGCTCCGGCGGCGTGGTGATGGTGTAGCGTCCGCACATGGGCCGAGTGTAGCGGGAGGGCGACAAGCCCCAAAGTTATATTGTATCATCCCCCCATGGTTGAGCATCGCACGAGCCCCCATCACTCTGGTCCTGGCCGGGCCGCCGAAAAGCCGCATGACCACGACGCCTGCATCGACACGGCGATCGCGCGGGCACGCGCCCTTTGCGAAGAACGCTCGGTGCAGCTCACGCCCATTCGCGAGAAGGTGCTGCAGATCGTCTGGCGCTCGCACAAGCCGGTCGGCGCCTATCAGGTGCTCGACGAGCTTTCCCGCACGCACAAGGCGGCGCGGCCGCCCACGGTCTATCGCGCGCTCGATTTCCTGATCGCCGAGGGCCTCATTCACAAGATCGAGTCTCTCAACGCCTATCTCGGCTGCGGCGAAGCGGGCGTGGCCCATACGAGCCAGTTTCTCATCTGCCGTTCCTGCGGCACGACGGAGGAGATCGTCGACCCCAAACTCGATCAGGCGCTCGACGCGGCGGCGAAGCGCGCCCGGTTCACCGTCGAACGCAAGGTGGTCGAGATTGCGGGCCTTTGCGGCCGCTGCGCGGGCTGACGCAAGGCCCTCCTTCGGCTAGACTCGCCGCGCAGGCGAATGAACGCCTCTCCGTTTCGGACCCAATCAGGATCCATCATGACTTTCCGCCTCGCGGCTTCGGCTGCCCTTTTTCTCGCCACGTCGCTTTTCGCAGCGAGTCCGGTCTTTGCCGGAGAGCCCTATGCCGTGGGCACACGCTCCGGACCCTTCGTCGTGACCCCCCGGTCGCTTGGCGAGCTTGCGAAAGATGGCTACGAGATCCGCGGCAATCTGGGCACCTCGCTGGTGCTGCAAAAAGGTCCTTCGATCTTTTCCTGCATGATCCCACCCGACCCCGAGCATCTGAGCTATCAGCCTCGCTTCGTCTGTTCGGAACTGAAGGAAGAAACGCCGGAAAAGCCTGCCGCCCCTGCGCAACCCGGCCTCGCGCCCGGAACGCATTGAGCGCAATCGGCCAAGAGGGCATAAACGCCCCATAAGGAATTCAAAACAGGGAGAATATGCATGGCTTACAAACCCTTCGATCTCACGGGCAAGGTTGCGCTGGTCACCGGCGGCAATGGCGGCATCGGGCTCGGCATGGCCGATGCCATCGCCCAGGCCGGCGGCTCGGTTGCCATCTGGGGCACCAACGAGGCAAAGACGGCCAAGGCCGTCGAGAAGCTGAAGGCGCATGGCGGCAAGGTCTATGCGCGCAAGGTCGACGTCTCCAGGGAACAGGAAGTCATCGACGGCATCGACGCGACGGTTGCCGAACTCGGCCGCATCGACAGCGTCTTCGCCAATGCGGGCGTCGGCTTCGGCGCGCCCTCCTTCATCGGCATGACGACCGAGATCTACCGCAAGACGCTGGCCGTCAATCTCGACGGCGTGTTCTGGACGCTGCGCGAAGCCTCGCGCCACATGGTCGAGCGCGCGAAGACCGGCGACACGGGCGGCTCACTGATCGGCGTCGCGAGCCTCGCCGCCATTGAGGGCGCAGCGCGCAATCAGGCCTATGCGGCCACCAAGGGCGCGGTCATCTCCATGATCAAATCCTGCGCCGTCGAATTCGCGCGCTACGGTATCCGCGCCAACGCCATCCTGCCGGGCTGGATTGCCACCGACATGACGGCGGGCGCGCAGGCCAACAGCGCATTCGCCGAAAAAGTGATCCCGCGCGTCCCCGCCCGCCGCTGGGGCGAGCCGGAGGATTTCGGCGGCGTCGCCGTCTACCTGACCTCGAATGCGTCCTCCTATCATTCAGGCGATACCTTCATCATCGATGGCGCTTACTCGATCTTCTGATCGCCGCAGCGACGTCCGCAAGGTCGCGTCCCGCTCCCAAAGGGGCGGGACGCGCCATTTGTGGGTCCCAATGGCCCGAAAAAGTGAACGAGCCGCAACGCATCGGCTCCTGAGAAGCTGTGGCCGATGCATCACGGCCGTTAACCTCTCTTTCACGACACAGGCGACTTTTGCCCAAAATATGTTACAAGAGCAAAATATGGGTGGTTTGGGTGCCTGATGGGGACGTTCTCCATCGCCGTGCCGCCCGTGCCCTCTCTCCGAGGGCGCAAGCAGAGGGCGTGATGGCCGAAGATTCTTCCGGTGATTCCTGGTTCAATTCGATCGACGACGAAGGTCTCGACCCTTCCGCCCCGAATGAGAGCGAGCAGCGCCGCATGGCGCTCCAGAACATTCTGGATGCCTGGGACGAAGCGCTGGCCGAAGGCGTTTCCGCAGATATCCTCGCCACGACTGCGATCTTCGCCGCCCTTTCCGACATGGTAGAGGCTTATGGAGAGGAAGCCGTGGCCGAAATGGCCGCCGGCCTCCCGGATCGTGTCCGCCAGGGCGAGTTCACGCTCAACCGCGTAATGAACTAGCCCCGGCTACCTTTTTCAGAGCATCACTTCGATGAGGCGCGGCCCCTTGGCCTTGATCGCGCTCGAATAGGCGTCGGCGAATTCCTCCGCCGTCTCGACGCGCGTCGCCTCGACGCCCATGCCCTGCGCGAGATGCACCCAGTTCAGTTCCGGGTTGTGCAGGTCGAGCATGGAGAGCGCCTTGGGCCCCGGATTGCCGGCGCCGACGCGGGCGAGCTCGATATTCAGGATCGCATAGGAGTGGTTGGCGAAGATGACGTTCACAACGTCGAGCTTTTCGCGCGCCTGCGTCCAGAGCGCCTGCAACGTGTACATTGCGCCGCCATCACCATGCAGGCAGACGACCTTGCGGTCGGGCTTCGCCACTGCCGCGCCCGTCGCCAGCGGAAGGCCCTGACCGATCGCGCCGCCGGTGAGCGACAGGTAATCGTGAAACGGCGCTGCCGCCGTCGCAATCATCGAGCCAAGGCCGGATGTCGCCGCCTCGTCGGAAATGATCGCGCCTTCGGGCAGGAAGTGCGCAACGATCTGGCCGGCGCTGAATTGATCGAGCCTGCCCTTGGGCAGATCGCCTTTCGTTCCCTGCGCCACATGGATCGGATCTTTCGGCGCGCCCAGCGCGTCCGCCAACGCCTCGAGCGCGGCGACGCCATCTTCATAGGCTTGCGCGAGATAATGGATCTTCGCGCTTTCCGGCGCACAATAGCTCGCCTTGCCCGGATAGGCGAAGAACGAGACGGGAGGCTGCGCGCCGACAAGGATCAGTTCCTCGACATCCTTGAAGGTATCGACGATCTGCTCCGCAAAATAGGGAATGCGTTCAACGGCAACGATGCCTGCCCCGCGTTCGAGGCGCGGCGCGAAGGTATCGCACATGATGCGCGCGCCGGTCTTTGCCGCGATGCGGCCTGCCGCATGAAGCCCGCGCTTGCGAAGACCAGGCCCGCGAATGATGATCGCCGCCTTGCGGCCGCTCTTCAGCGCCTTGGCAACGAGATCGATCATCTCGGGCGCGACGGGCGCAGGATCGGCCACGGGAAGCGCCGGCGCGGGGCCATCCGCTTCCAGCCAGGCCGTGTCAGCGGGAAGGATCAGCGTCGCGATACGGCCAGGAGCCGAACGCGCCGCCTGCACCGCGCGGGCACCGTCGGCGGCGACCGTCTTCGCGTTGGGGCTCGAATGCAGCCAGCCGGAAACGGGCCGCGCGAAGCCCGCGAGGTCGGACGCGAGCGGCGCGTCATACTGCGCATGATAGGTGGCGTGATCGCCGACGATATTGACGATGGGCGTCGAGGCGCGGCGCGCGTTGTGGAGGTTGGCAAGACCATTGGCGAGGCCCGGCCCGAGGTGGAGCAGCGTCGCCGCGGGCTTGTCCGCCATGCGGCCATAACCATCCGCCATGCCCGTCACCGCACCCTCGAAAAGGCCGAGCACCGCGCGCATGCCGTCGACCTTGTCGAGAGCGGCGACGAAATGCATTTCGGACGTGCCGGGATTGCTGAAGCAAACCTCGACGCCGGAAGCCACAAGCGTCCGCACAAGGCTTTCTGCGCCGTTCATCTCACTCATCGCCGTCTCCCATATTCATTTATTGTCGTCGCGGCTTCGTTTGGCCTGCGACCTTAACCGAAAAAGCGCCATGCCACACGTCCAAGCACGGCAAGGCCAAACAGCGTGATAAGGCCGCCCGAGACATGATTGACCAGCTCTAGCAGGTGATCATTCATGCGCTGGCGGAAAAGACTGACAAAGCCGGAAAGTCCCGCCCACCAGAGCATCGAACCGAGAAAGACTGAGCCCACCAGCATAGCCGCGTGGCCGTACCCATTGCCCTGCACCGTCAGCCGGGACACGCCACCGAAAATGGCGATGAAGCCCAGCATGGTCGCGGGGTTGGTGATGGTGAGCGCGAATGTCGTCGCAAAGACACGCGCCAATGCACCCGACGGATTTTCATTTTCGGCATCCTCCAGATGAGGATGCGCCCGAAAGGTATGAAGTCCGAGCGCGACAAGAAACAGGCCGCCGATGAGTTGCAGCGTCATTTCATGGCGCACCACGAAATCGATGGCAGCGGTAAGGCCGAAACCCGCAATCGTCGCGAAGACTCCGTCGCCGACGGCCGCGCCCGCACCGGAAAGAAATCCAACCAGCGTGCCCAGGCGAAGTGTGCGGCGGATGACGATAAGGTTAACTGGCCCAATGGGAGCGGCGACCGCAATTCCGATCACAAGTCCGCTCGCCACAAGCCCCAGATCCAGCATCGCCGTCCGTCTTCCTCGTTACACAACCACGACGTCGTTGCCGGGCGGATTTGCATAGAGCTTCTCCACCAGCGCCGCGCGTCGGGCCAGAGAGACAGACTGATTGATATACCCCTTGTCGGTCAATTCGCCAGCGCCGATACTTGGCGCCTCGACCATCAGAAGCGCCCGCTCGATGCGCGTGCTCGATCCGGGATTGTCCTTGTTATGCGCGCGTAATCCAGCCGCAAGACTTTCGAGGACGGCAGGATGTCGCACGATATCCTCAGCGTCGAGATCGGGCTTGCCGGCAGCTGCGCGACAAGCGACGAGATTCGGGAAGCCGAGAATGCCGATATAGTCGCGGTCGAGCCCTGCCACCAGCGCATCCTGGAGAAGGCCGTTCGTGAAGGCCAGCGCATCGACGCGCAGCTTGCCCGCACTCACCCATGTCCCGGTGGAGAGCTTGAAATCTTCCGCCACGCGGCCGTCGAAGACGAGGCCCTCTTCCGGATGCTCCGGATCGACGAACCGCGCGCCGTCGCCGAGGCGGTAGAAACCTTCCTCGTCATAGGCTTCCTGCGTCTTCACCGGATTGTTGAGATAGCCCTGCGTGATGCACGCGCCACGCGCACGCACTTCGAGCTTCTGACCGACCGGCGCTAGCTTGATCTCGACGCCCGGCAGCGGAAGGCCGATGAGGCCCATGCGCTCGGTCGCCCAATGCACGTTCATGATGGTCGGCGCCGTCTCCGTCGCGCCGTATCCCGACGAAAAGACGATGCGCTCGCCGGTGATGCGGATCGCGACCTGCTGGATGCGCTCGTAAAGATCCTGCGACAGGGCCGCGCCGCCATAAGCAAGCGTGCGAAGGCGCGAGAAGAAATGCCGCGCCAGGTCGTCGTCCTTTTCGAGTTCGTCGACCAGCATGTTGTAGCCTGCGGGCACGCTCGAAAAATTGGTCGGCGCGATTTCGCGCAAGTTCTGCACCGTCTCCGCGAAGCCGCCCGGCACGGGACGCCCGCCATCGATATAGAGCGTGCCGCCCGCAACCGTGTTGTTGTTGAGAATGGCGTTGGCGCCGAAGCAATGATTCCAGGGCAACCAGTTGAGCAGCACCGGCGGCACATTGTCTTCTTCCGGTCGCGTCAGACTTCGCGGCATGACCGAATTCACGCACATCATGCGCGCCGTCATGATGACGGCCTTGGGCATGCCGGTAGAACCGGAAGTCAGCATGTACTTCGCGACCATGTCGTCGTTGAGACGCGCATAGGCCTCTTCCACCGCCTGCCCCGGCGCCGTCGCCAGAAGATCGGCAAAGCGCGTGCCGTGCAATCCATCCACCGAGACGAGTTCAATACCTTCGAGATTGAGCGAGCCGAGCGCGCGCTCGAAGGGCGCGCCCGACTGCATGAAGATCATCTTCGGCTCGATCAGCTCGAAGACATATTCGAGCTTGTCGAAAGCCGAGCTGATCGTGCTGTAGGAAGGCGACACGGGCGCAACCGGCACGCCGGCCAGCATCGCGCCATAGGTGATGAGCGCGTGTTCGATCGAATTGCCCGACAGGATCATCAGCGGCGTCTTCTGACCCAGCCCGCGGTCGAGCAGCGCCTGCGCAATGGCGCTGATCTTCCGTTCGGCATCCTTGTAGGTGAGAAGCTCCCATTCGCCGAAGCCCTGCTTGGCGGGCTTGCGCATGCCGAGCCAGACGCGATCCGGCGCTTCAACCGCCCAGCGGCGGAAGGGCGCAATCAGGTTTTCCGGCACGCCGCGCAGCGGATGCGGATTGCGCAGGATGATGGAGCCGTCGGGCTTGTGCTCCACCTCCACCTTGCGCTCGACATATTTCGGCTCGCGGAACGGCGGCTTCGACATATCCATACTTCTCTCCCCCAATACGTCAGGCGTTCACGTCGACGACGACGCGGCCGCGAACTTTGCCCGCCAGAATGTCAGTGCCGAGTTGCGGCACATCCTTCAGCGTCGCACGCGAGGTCATGGCGTCGAGCTTGCCCAGATCGAGATCCTTCGCGAGGCGCGCCCAGGCCGCTTCGCGCTTCTTCATCGGCGCCATCACGCTATCGATGCCGCAAAGCGTGATGCCGCGCAGAATGAAGGGCGCGACGGAGGCCGGAAGATCAAGACCTTGCGCGAGGCCGCATGCCGCAACCGCGCCGCCATACCGCGTCATCGAGAGGACGTTGGCGAGCGTGTGGCTGCCCACCGCATCGACGGCGCCTGCCCAGCGCTCCTTGCCGAGCGGACGGCCCGGCGCCGAAAGCTCGTTGCGGTCGATGATGTCGGCGGCGCCAAGGCCTTTCAGGTAAGCCGCCTCGGACGCGCGGCCCGTCGAGGCGATGACACGATAGCCGAGCTTCGCAAGAAGCGCGATGGCCACCGAGCCGACGCCGCCCGCCGCGCCCGTCACCAGCACATCGCCCTTATCGGGCGTCACGCCTTCATGTTCGAGGGCGAGCACGCAAAGCATGGCCGTGTAACCCGCCGTGCCGATCGCCATGGCATGGGCGGTCGAGATATTGGCCGGGAGCTTCACCAGCCAGTCGCCCTTGACCCGCGCCTTCTGTGCATAACCGCCGTGATGGCCCTCGCCGACGCCGTAGCCGTTGAGCACGACCTTGTCGCCGGGCTTGAAGCCCGCGTGCGACGAGGTCTCGACCGTGCCCGCGAAATCGATGCCGGGGATCAGCGGGAAGCTGCGGATGATGGGCGCCGAGCCGGTCAGCGCCAGCCCGTCCTTGTAATTGACGGTCGAGTAATCGACGGCGACGGTGACATCGCCCTCCATGAGATCGGCAAGGGTGATATCGACGAAATCCGTCTTCTGGCCAGCATCGGATTTCGACACGCGAATGGCGTGAAATGTCTCGGACATGGGCTTCCCCGTGGGTTTTTTCTGGCTAAGGGCCTCTGACGGCCCGGCATTTTGGGGAACAAACGAACCCAAATCGCCGCCCCGGTCAAGCGACGCTTTCCGGCACTCCGAGACTTCAGGCAGCCATCCGGCTCCACGAGTGCCAATGTGAATGTCACACGAAGGAAAAATCACGGATCGACGATCGCGCCGGCATCGACGAGCCGCCTGCCCCTTCGTTAGGATTCGTTCATCGGCGCGTCAGGCCGGGCGAGTCGTTGGGCCTCACGCGTCCGTCATTGGACAGCAGGGGGTGCTTGCGTGACGACAGTTTCCGAGTTCGCCAGAATGCTCGACGGCTACCGTCTGGTGACAGCCGAAATCCTCTACCACATGCCGGATCATCACGGCCTCATCCAGACCTTCCTATGGCAGGAATACGACCTCGCCCCGCGCTATCCGGAGCTGACGAAGTTCCTCGACCATTGGGAGAAAAACCTCGACGGTCCGCTCCACTCCGTGCGCGTCGCCACGAAGCGGATCATCGGTCCGACCGAATTTCCGTATGCGAATTACATGGCAACGCTGCATTGACGCAGCGCCGCTTTCGTAATGTGGGCGTTACCCTCTCGGCAGCGCCTCGAGGAAGACTATCGGCTCGCCCGCCGCGGCGCCGATCAACTCGTCGTTCCACATGACGCGCCGTCCGCGCACCACCGTGCCGATGGGCCAGCCGGTAACGGTCTTGCCGTCATAAGGCGTCCAGCCGCATTTGCTGGCGATCCAGTCATTGGTGATCGTGCGCTTCGCCTTCATGTCGACGATGGTGAGGTCGGCGTCATAGCCGACGGCGATGCGGC
This sequence comes from Parvibaculum sedimenti, assembly GCF_009184905.1. GTDB lineage: Bacteria > Pseudomonadota > Alphaproteobacteria > Parvibaculales > Parvibaculaceae > Parvibaculum > Parvibaculum sedimenti. The sequence goes on along the minus strand of NZ_WESC01000008.1, from coordinate 135,124 downwards.
CCTTGCGCGCCATGCCGAAGATGCGCTGCGGCCCGTGCGAGGTGAGATCGACGAAACGCTCGATCGTCAGCCTGCCCGCATTCACATGGTCGAGCATGATCGGCACCAGCGTCTGCACGCCCGGCATGCCCGAAGGGCATTTCGGATAGGTCTCGGCCTTTTCCTCGCGCGTATGCGGCGCATGGTCGGAGCCGATCACATCGACCACACCAGCGGCGAGCCCCGCCCAGAGCCCGGCGCGATGATGCGCGTCGCGGATCGGCGGGTTCATCACGGCGTAGGAGCCGAGTTCCTCGTAGCATTCCGGCGCGGCGAGCGTCAGATGCTGCGGCGTCACCTCGACGCTGGCAATGTCCTTCGCCGCGGCGAGCAGCGGAATTTCGTCGGCGGTCGAGACATGCAGCACATGGATGCGCTTGCCCGCCTCACGCGCGAGCCTGAGAAGCCGCGTCGTGCAAAGCACCGCCGCCTCGGCATCGCGCCAGACCGGATGCGTCTCGACCTTGCCGAGTTCGGCAAGCGGGCGCCGGTCGCGTAGCCGGAATTCATCTTCCGAGTGAACCGCCGCGCGGCGGCTGATTGCGGCAAGTACGCGGGCGACATCCTCATCGCTCGCGACGAGAAGCGTACCCGTGGACGAGCCCATGAAAATCTTGATGCCGCAGCAGCCCGCCATCCGCTCCATCTCCGGCAGCAGATCGACATTCTCAGTCGTCGCACCGCCATAAAAGGCGAAGTCGCAATACATACGATGGCGAGCGCGGGCCACCTTGTCGGCCAGCGCCTCGGGCGTCGTCGTCGGCGGCTTGGTGTTCGGCATTTCGAAGACGGAGGTCACACCGCCCAGCACCGCCGCACGGCCGCCCGTCTCGAGGTCTTCCTTATGCTCGTTGCCGGGCTCGCGCAGATGCACCTGACTGTCGACGACGCCGGGCAGCACATGAAGCCCCGTCACGTCGACGATTTCACCGGCGCTGGCCTGTGAAAGATCGCCGATGGCGGCGATGCGCCCGTCTTTCACCGCAACGTCGCCCCGGCCCACGCCGTCGTGATTGACGATGGTGCCGCCCCGGAAGATGAGATCGTAGCTGGCGCTCACGCGATGTCCTTTTCCTGAGATTTGGGTTCCGTCCGCGCGAGAAGGGCGCAGGCGGCATCATAAACCTTGTCGACGGAGAGGTCGCGCATGGCGCTCTCGCCCGCATATTTCTCACCCTCTTCGGCCAAAATCTGCTCGTAGGAACGCGGGCCGCGCACCCGGGCGGTGTTCGTGCCCCAGGGATCGTAGCGTCCGTCCGGCGTCGGCCCGAAAAGACCGAGCGTCGGCGCGCCTGCCGCGGCGGAAAGATGCATCAGCCCGGAATCATTGCCGATATAGAGCCGCACTCGCTCGAAACAAGCAGCGACGAGGCTCAGATTCTCGCCAATGAGTTCGATGCGCCGCTCGTCCGGCACCTCGTCGATGATCGGCTTCACCAGCTCGCGCTCGCCCGGCGCAGCGGCAATGAGCACATACACGCCCTGGAGCGGACCGCCCGGGCCCGTCAGGCGGCGAACAAGCTCTGCCCCATATTCGATCGGCCACATCTTGCGCGGCCAGTTGGCTGAGGGGCCGAGGGCGAGCACCACGCGGCCATCCGGGATCAACTCGCGAGCCCGTTTGCGCGCCTCCTTCCCCGGCCAGACGCGGGGCCAGGGCGCAGGGTCGAAGCCCGCCACGCCCGCATTGTGAATGACCCTGTGCAGCGTGTGGTTGGCCTTCAGCACATGCCGCTTCCTCGCGCAGAGCAGATAAGCCGTGGCCGAGCCGCGAAGATCGACCACCGCCTCGAAGCGCCGGAACATGGTTTCGCGCAAGAGTTTGCGCCAATGTCCGGCCCAGGGGGCTTTTTTGAGGACGATGACCTTTTCGACGCCCGGCGCATGTTCAAAAATGGGAACCGCGAGCGGCCCGCACGCCACCCAGAATTTGGCGCCCGGATAGCGCTCCATCAGGCCGGCCAGAAGCCCCGTTGAGAGCACGGCATCGCCGATCCGGTTCGAAGTGATGAAGAGAATACGCATCCGGCGGAACGCCGACCTTGCCGTAAAATGAAAAAGGGTGCGGAGTATAGGAGTGCCGCTAGCCCCTGCCAAGGCAGGGTGCTTGCGGACGACAAATGGGCTCACCAAATGTCCCGTGAGGCCCGGACCGGGCGGGACACCAGAACGGAAGTCATAAAAGAGACATGAGTGGCTTGAAGGCGTCGATATTGCCGGAGCGCGGGGTTTTAAGGGTCGGCGGGGCCGATGCGCGGCCCTTCCTGCAAGGGCTCATCACCAACAATATCGATCTGGTGGAGGGGCCACGCGCGATCTACGCCGCACTGCTCACCCCGCAAGGCAAGTTCCTCTTCGATTTTTTCATCGTCGCCGATGGTGACGGGCTGCTTCTCGATTGCGACGGCGCCCGCGCCGCCGATCTGATGAAGCGCCTGGCCTTCTACAAGCTCCGCGCCGATGTGACGCTCGAAAATCTGGGAGCTACCCATTCCGTCGCCGCATTGTGGGATGGCGAGGCGGCACCCGCGGGCGCCTTCCCAGATCCGCGCCTTGCCGCGCTCGGCCACCGCATCGTCACCTCGACACCGGATGAAACGCTGAAAAGCTTCACCCCGGCGACGCCCGCCGATTATCACCGCCACCGCATCGCATTCGGTGTGGGTGATGCGGCCCGCGACTTCGAGCCCGACCGCACCTTCCCGCTCGAAGTGAATCTCGACGAACTCAACGGCATCGACTTCAAGAAGGGCTGTTTCGTCGGACAGGAAGTCACCTCGCGCACAAAGCGGCGCGGCAGCGTGAGAAAGCGCCTGCTCCCCTGCCGCGTCGAAGGCGATCTGCCGAAGCCGCATACACCGGTGCGCTCATCAGGCCGCGAGGCGGGCATGGTGTTCTCGGGCGACGCGCCGACGAGCCGCATTCTCGCTCTGCTTCGCCTCGATCTCATCGACGGCGCAGTGCTCGAAGCGGGCGACGCGAGCCTCACGCCCGAAAAGCCCGACTGGGCCAGCTTCGCACTCGAGGGCGCGATCGATGAAGCCTGAAGCCACAACGGGCTGCGCATGGCCCGGCACCGATCCGCTTTATCTCACCTATCACGACACCGAATGGGGCGTACCGGAGTATGACGACCGCGCGCTTTTCGAAAAACTGATCCTCGACGGATTTCAGGCGGGCCTTTCGTGGATCACCATTCTGCGCAAGCGCGAGAATTTTCGCGAAGCCTTCGACAATTTCGACCCGGAGCGCATCGCGCGCTACACGCCGGCCCGCGTGGAAAAGCTTCTGAAGAACGAAGGCATCATTCGCCATCGCGGCAAGATCGAAGCGACCATCGGCAACGCGCGCGCCTATGCCGATATTATGGATCGTGATGGCTTTTCCAATTTCATCTGGAGCTTCGTCGACGGAAAACCACTGCAGAACAGGTGGAAAAACATGCGCGAGGTTCCGGCGGAAACCGAGATGAGCAAGAAGCTCTCGAAGGCGCTGAAGGCCGAAGGCTTCCGTTTTTGCGGCCCGACAATCGTTTATGCATTTGCGCAAGCCGTCGGAATGGTCAACGATCACATGATCGGATGCACGCGACACAAGGAATGCGCAGAACTCGCGCGTTCAAAAAAACGCTGAAATAACGGCTCTATTTCCGCTTCGCCTTGTTTCGCCACATTGTGGACGCATGCACGTCAAGTTGCCGCTCTAGTTTCGCGTCGTATCGAAACACAACGTAGGGAGGCTTGGGACGATGTTCAAACGCCCAAAGGACACGCCGGATTCAAAGCCGGCGGAAGACAAGTCGCCGCCAGTTGGCACTCGCATCGTCGAGAAAACGGCGCGGACCGAGGGCGATGCTTCGTCCGCCAATCGCGCAGTGACCCCCGCTTACGAGATAAGGAAACCAGCCGTGCGAACGCTTCAGAGCCCCCCCTCCTATTCCGCCAACGCGACGCCAGCCAATCTGCATGTCGGCCGCGGATTGAGGCTCGAGGGCAAGATCGAGTCCTGCGACAGCCTTGTTATCGAAGGTGACGTGCAGGCGACCATCGAAAGCGGAACGCTCACCATCAGCGAAACAGGCGAAGTGCGCGGCGAGGCCACCGTCGATCAGGCGGAAATCCAGGGCCGCTTCGACGGCACGCTCGTCGTCCGCAAATGCCTGACGATCAACGCGACCGGCAAGGTCACCGGCACGATCCGTTATGGAGAGCTCAAGGTCGAACAGGGAGGCCGCCTGACCGGTCAGGTGGAGGCCGCCGAAGCCGGCGCGGTCGTTGCCCGTCCGACGTCGTCGACCGCTTCACCTGTCTCCAGAAGTCCCGTTGAATCGCCTGAATAGGCCGACGCAAGGGGACCCAGCCTGCGTGCGCGTATTCCGACGCTCTCCCGGGAGCGCGCACGCCGGTGTCCGCGACGGCGAACCTCGTCCTCGTGATTAACCACCTGAACCCGGCCCGACGCAGCGGAACGCTGGCCCTGAGAAGGGTTCGGCGCCTTCGGCGCTCCACCCGCCACGCCCCATATTACGGTTAGGGAGTGGAAACCATCACCGGGGTGTTCTAGTTTAGCGCCCATTCTGGGGTGGGACGTTGCCTCCAGGCGAGCCAGAACGGGAGCTAACCCGCGGGCCGCCGGATATCGTGCCGACAATAATCAGGTGAGCAATTGACAAAAGTCGTCATCAGCGGGACCGGTGTCTTCACGCCGTCCAATTCGATCAGCAATCAGGAACTCGTCGAATCCTTCAATACCTACGTCCGGAACTTCAACGAGAAGAACGCAGAAGCGATTGCCAGGGGAGAGATCGAACCGCTGAACGAGTCGAGTGCGGAGTTCATCCAGAAGGCATCCGGCATCGAAGCCCGCTTTGTGATGAACAAGGAAGGCATTCTCGATCCCGAGATCATGGCGCCGCGCCTGCGCCAGCGTTCGAACGAGGAACCCGGCATTCTCGCCGAAATGGCGGTCGACGCCGCGAAGAAGGCGATGGCGCGGGCGAACAAGACCGCTGCCGAGATCGACGCCGTCCTCGTTGCCTGCTCGAACCTGGAGCGCCCCTATCCGGCCATCGCCGTCGAAGTGCAGGACCTGCTCGGCATCGAGGGCTTCGGCTTCGACATGAATGTCGCCTGCTCGTCGGCCACCTTCGCGATCCAGACCGCCTATGACATGCTGCGCTCGGGCTCGGTGCGCTGCGTCCTCATCGTCGATCCGGAAATCTGCTCGGGCCACCTCAACTTCCGCGACCGCGACAGCCACTTCATCTTCGGCGACGTCTGCACCGCCATGATCGTCGAGCGTGAGGAGACCTGCACCGCGAAGGGCGCGTGGGAAGTTCTCGGTACGCGCCTGCTGACGAAGTTCTCGAACAACATCCGCAACAATTTCGGCTTCCTCAACCGCGCGACGCCGGAAGGCATCGGCGCGAAGGACAAGCTCTTCGTTCAGGATGGCCGCAAGGTTTTCAAGGAAGTCGTGCCGATGGTCTCGAAGCTCATTCTCGAGCACATGGCCGACATGGGCCTCGACCCGAAAGATCTGAAACGCATGTGGCTCCATCAGGCCAACAAGGGCATGAACGACATGATCGGCAAGAAGGTGCTCGGCCGCGAACCGGAGCCCGGCGAACAGCCGAACATTCTCAACGAATATGCGAATACGAGCTCGGCCGGCTCGATCATCGCCTTCAGCAAATACAATGAAGACCTGAAAGCCGGCGACCTCGCGCTGATCTGCAGCTTCGGGGCAGGCTATTCCGCCGGCAATATTCTGCTGCGGAAGCGGGCGTAAGCGCTACGCCCCCGCCCACCCCGGGCTGAGCCGAGGTGGGCGGGGCGGGGGTCACTTCTTCACATAGGGCTCCAGAGTGACGACGCGGAACGTGTGGCTGTCGCCATCGGGTTCCGTGACGGAGAGATATTCGCCAATCTTCACCTCATGCCGTTCGAGCTTGAAGAAGGGCTCTTCGTCGCCCTCGGTCTTCGTATCGTAGTCGATGAACCAGTTCTTGCCCGAATGGCGCAGGATGCCGCGGCGGTCTTCCGCGTTCGCCCAGAAGCGATGCACGATGCAATCCTTCGTATGGTTCTTCCAGGACACGGGATCGAGCTTGCCCGCCTCGTCAAGCGGCACGACGAGATCGTAACCATGGGCGTTCGAGCCCTCCGGGAATTCATCGTTGCGGGCCAGCACCATGCGGACGCGATAGAGAGTCATATTTTTCTTCCTTCAATGCGGCGCGAGGATCAATGCGCCATCAGAACCGGGATCGTCGCGTGCGAGCGGATATGCTGCGTCGCGCCGCCGAGAATGAATTCGCGAAGCCGGCTATGCCCGTAGCCGCCGACGACTAGCAGATCGGCGCCCGCCTTTTCCGCATTTGAGAGCAGCACACTACCGATGGGCTGGCCCTGCGCCTCGACGAGATGGATATCGGCCACGACGCCATGCAGCGCGAGATAGTCGGCAAGCATGCTGGCGGGCGCGGGATCGAGCTCCTTGCGGCCGATGCTGAAAATGATGACCTTCTTCGCCTCGTCGAGAAAGGGCATGGCCGCCGTAACGGCATGCGCGGCGACGGGGCTGTCGTCCCAGCCTATGGCGACCGTGCAGCCAATGGCGGGCACCGCCGTCTTGGGCGCGATCAGAACCGGGCGACCTGCGCTCATCATCGCCGCCTCAAGCGTGCTGCCGCCCGCTACGCCGGATGTCGCCTCGCCGAAAACGATGATGTCGGAGAGCTGCGCATGCGCCGCCACCACATCATCGCGGTGGCCGGTGACGTCGAGAAAACGCGCAGACGGCAGCGTACCCGCGCCGCCTTCCTGCACAAGCGGCACGCCCGCCGTCTGCGCCGCATTGGCGAATGCCTCGCGCGCCTTGGAGGAGGAAAGATCGGATGCCTCCTTCGCCGCGGTCATCAATTGTTCGATAACCTGACCCGAAACGCCGTCGCCCAGATAGGGCAAGGCTTCCGTCGGGTCGGGCCTCACGAAGAGGCCGACCACCTGCGCGCCGAATTTCCGCGCGGCGGCCAGCGCCGTTCCGATCACCGGGGCCTCAACACTCACGCCCGAAAGCGGCACGAGAATCTTGCGAACGCTCATCGCCCGGTCTCCCTGTTTTTGTTCTCTGTACTGATGGCAGGCCCCCGTGGCTCACGCCCGGCCCCAAGAAGAAGAAGTGGGCATCCGGCTGCCGCCGAAAGCCTCGCGGCATCCTCGTCGCTACCGAGCCTTTCCGCATTGATGACAATCAATCCCGCATGGGCCCGCCGCGCTGCCGCCGCGATTTCAGCCGGGTCACGCCCGCCCAGGGCCAGTCGATAGAAGGGAAGCCCCGCCCGCGCCGCCAGCGCCGCCGCAAAGCCGCTGCAAGCCTGCCCGATGCTGGAGCCGTCATCGACCGCGGCAATGGGCCGCGCCGGCTGCAGCACCACAGCGCCCGACGCTCGCGACGCCGTGACGCCGAAAAGACCGCTCGCCGCGACGCCCCGCGCGACGAGCAGAACATCGGCCTTCGTTTCATGTGTCGCCGAGCGAACGGCGCGGCCGACTTCGCGCGCAGTCCCCTCCGGGGAGCGAATGACGAGCGTGTCTTCGGACGTCACGGATGCCGCGAGCGATGCCAGCGGGCGCCCGCGCGCTATGTCGAAGCTCCAGTCCACATGCGTTTCCGAGGCGATGCGCTGAAGGACGCGCCGCGCCGTCTCGGCCTGCGCCCGGATCGCCCGCAACATGCGCTCATGATCTATCTGGCGCACCTCGCCGGAGAAAGAGATTTCCCGCGCGAAAGGCAGGCCGCAAAGCGAAAGCAGATTTTCGTCTTCGACGAAGACGCCCTTGAGCCTTGCATCGACAGAGGCGGCCAGACGTGCCGCCAGCGAAAGTGCCTCGCGCGCCGCAGTATTGGTGTCGAGGCCGACGACGATGCGGCTTTGCGTCTTTTGTGTCCCGACAGGCGCAGCGGCGGTTTCCCCCTTAGGAGGAGAAACGGAAAGCGGGGCTGCTCCCTTCTTCTCCGCCATGACTATTTCTTTCCGTTGCTGTCGGCAGGACGCATAGCAAAACGGCGTTGGTTCTCGGCGAAAGCGGCGAGCCGCGCCTCGGCAAGCGCGAAAACGCTACCCGGCGTGAATTTTCCATCGGGCCCGCGTGCGCCTGCGGGCTTGCCCATCAGAAGCTCGACGCCTTCCTCGATGCGCTCCACCGGATAGATCGCGAACATGCCGCGCTCGACTGCATCGACCACATCCTGCCTGAGCATCAGATGCTTCACGTTGGCCGCGGGGATCAGTACGCCCTGATCGCCCGTCAGCCCGCGCCGCATGCAGATGTCGAAGAATCCCTCGATCTTGTCATTGACGCCGCCGATCGCCTGCGCCTCGCCGAGCTGGTTCACCGACCCTGTGACTGCGAGCCCCTGCTCGATCGGCACCTCGGCCAGCGCCGAGATCAGCGCATAAAGTTCCGCAGAGGATGCACTGTCCCCATCGACGCCGCCATAGGACTGTTCGAAGACGAGGCTCGCGCTCATGGAGAAAGGGATTTCCGGCAGAAAGGTCGCCGAGAGATAGCCCGAGAGAATGAGCACGCCCTTGGAATGAATGGGCCCGCCAAGCTCCACCTCGCGCTCGATGTCGAGAACGCGCGAGCCGCCCATCCCCATGCGCACCCGCGCCGTGATGCGGCTCGGCCGCCCGAAGGAAACGGAGCCCATGGAGAGCACGGAAAGACCGTTCACCTGACCGATGACAGAGCCTTCGGTGTCGATCATCACAATGTCGCGCGTGATCATTTCAAGGCTGCGCTCGCGCATGCGATCCGCCCGCGCGATCTGCGCATCCACTGCCTCGTCGATATGTTTGGCGGAAATGCGCGTCGCTTCATACCGCCGCGCCAGAAAATCGGCTTCATGCAGAAGGTCGGCGATCGGCCTCACCGCCGTGGTGATTTTCTCCGCATCCTCCGCGAGCCGCGACGCCCGCTCGATGACGCGGCCGACAGCCGATTTGTCGAGCGGCAGAAGCTCTTCCTTCCGCGCGAGGCCCGCCAGCAGCCGCGCATAGAGAATATCGTTTTCCGGCTCGCGATCGAACTCGTCGTCGAAATCGGCCGCCACCTTGAACAGCTCGCCGAATTCCGGATCGGCATTCGAAAGCACGTAATAGAGATAGCGGTCGCCCAGAAGAATGACCTTGAGATCAAGCGGCACCGGGTCGGGTTCGAGCGACACGGTGCTGACGAGGCTCAGGAACTCGCCCGGCGATTCGATCACAACCTTACGGCGATGAAGCGCGCGCTTCAGCGCATCCCATGCCAGCGGCTCGCGCAAGATCTTGAGCGCGTCGATGAGCAGATAGCCGCCATTGGCGCGATGAAGCGATCCACTCCTGATCAGCATGAAGTCGGTGATGAGCGCGCCCATCTGAGGTATGTGCTCGACGCGGCCGACGAGGTTCTGAAGCGTCGGATGATCCTCATAGACAATGGGCGCCCCGCCGCCGATATAGCCGCCCGCATCCACCACCGGTTCAGCCTGCCAGGGCGAACTGCCGGGGCGCCGCTTGAGATCGTTGTTCTCGACAACGACATTCACCTCATAGCGGCGAAGAGGATTGAGGGCGCCGAAGGGCACCGTTTGTCCCTGCACCATCGCCTGCATCGCCAGCATCGCCTGCTGCTGTTGCTGGTCGCCGGGAGTGGCGAAGATCGCGATATTCTCGATGAGATCGGCGGCGACAGTGGCAAGCCAGTCGCGCACCGCAGGCATGGTGTCGAAACGTGCCCTGACGTCGCGCATCGCCTGCTCGACGAGCTTTTCCGCCACTTCGCTGTTGAGCTTTTGCACGCGGCCGCGATGCTCTTTCTCCCAGCCGGGGATGTGTTCGAGGATGTCGGCGAGCTCCTTCTGCAGGCCCTGTATCGTCATCTCGACGCGCTTGCGCTCGGCCTCGGGGAGCTTGTTGAATTCTTCGGGCTTCAGCACCTCGCCTTCCTGCCCGTCGCCGCGATGAACAGGGGCGAGCGCGAAGCCCGCCGGCGTGCGCAGGAGGGCGATGCCTTCGCCTTCCGCCTTTTCGCGCAACGCCTCGAAGGACCGTTCCTGCCGTTCGCGATATTCCTCATCAATGGACTGACGGCGGTTTTGATATTCCTCGCTTTCGAGGACGCTCGGCACGGTCGCCTTCAATTCCTCGACGAGCCGGCCCATGCCCTCCTTCAGCGCCCGCGCGGAGCCCGCCGCGATCTCCAGCACGATGGGCTTGTTCGGCGCCTGAAAGTTATTCACATAGGCCCAGTCGGAAGGCGCCTTCTGCCGCGCGGCGACGGTGCCCAGGAAGCGCGTCACCGCCTCATGCTTGCCCGCACCATCCGGCCCGAGCACAAAAAGGTTGTAGCCGTACCGCTTGATGCCTGTGCCGAATTTCAGCGCATCGAGCACACGCTCCTGTCCGATGAGGCCGGGCAGCTCTTCGAGCTCGGCCGTCGTGTCGAAGGTGAACTGCGTGAGATCGCAAGCGCGATAGAGAAGATCCACCGGAATTGGATCGACGGCCATGCTTTTCCTTTGTCGCCTTTTGCCAGCCGCGAGCGGACGCGGCATTACTTTTATCGGGGCGAATTCCTTCGGCCCCGGAGTCTATGTCCATCGATGCCGTCCGGCAAACCCCTTGCCCGGCCGAGCGTCTTGGTGACAAGACCGCGGCCTCGCCTTAAGTTTCAGCCTTTCTGAAATGGGACAGATCATGGCCGAGCCGACCCGCAGCAAGAATGGCAAACAGCATAAAGCTCCCCGGGCCTGGCAGCGCATGCTGAGCGGACGGCGGCTCGACCTGCTCGATCCCTCGCCCCTCGACATCGAGATTGAGGACATAGCGCATGGGCTCGCCCGTGTCGCCCGGTGGAATGGCCAGACGAAAGGCGACCACGCCTTCACCGTCGCCGAACATTGCGTCCTCGTCGACGACATCTGCGCCCGCCTCCGTCCCGGCTGGCCCATGCGCTGGCGTCTCGCGGCGCTGCTGCATGACGCGCCGGAATATGTGATCGGCGACATGATCAGCCCCTTCAAGGCGGCGCTCGGCGTCGACTACAAGGCGTTCGAGCATCGTCTCGCCGCCGCAATCCATCGCCGTTTCGGCCTGCCGCCGGAATTGCCGCAGTCGGTCGAAGACCTCATCAAGCGCGCCGACAAGGCCTCCGCCTTTTTCGAGGCGACGCAGATCGCCGGCTTCGAGGACGAGGAGGCCGCCGTGATCTTCGGCCGCCCGCGCGGCCTCACACCCTTCCGCCTGAAGCCGCTGCCGACCCGCGACGCGCAGGCGCGCTTCCTCAAGCGCTTTGCCGAGCTTTCCGCCGGCTGACGCCGTGGTGTGCGGTCTCGCGCCGTCGCCAAATTGTCAAAAAGCGTATAATTAAAGGCATTTTAAGGGTGCTTTTCACGAATCCGTGCTATTGTTAGCAAATGATTTATGTAAGCCCCCTCAGCGCCGTGACAGAGGCGATCCGGACGGTCCGCCCGTCGCATCTGGTGAGCCTGCTCGATCCCGAAAGCATGATCGATACGCCGGAAGGCATCGCCCACGAGCGCCATCTGCGCCTCTCGGTGAACGATATTGCGGAGCCGACCGACATGCTGGTTTCGCCCAGCGAGGCGCATGTCTCGAACCTCATCGCCTTCATTCGCGACTGGGATCAGCAGAGCCCGATGCTTGTCCATTGCTGGGCCGGCATCAGCCGCTCGACGGCGGCCGCCTTCATCGCGCTCTGTACACTGAATGAAGACTATCCCGAGGAGCAGCTCGCCCGCCTCGTCCGGGAGCGAGGCTCGCATGCCCATCCGAACAAGCTGATGGTCCGCATCGCCGACGACCTTCTCGGTCGCGAGGGCCGCATGCGCACTGCCGTCGAGGCGCTGGGTCCGGGCCGCGCGACCTGGGAAGGCGAACTCTTCGCCATCCCCGTTCATCCCGAGCGCCAAAGCCCATGACATCGACCGAGCGGCCTGCCGCAGCCTCGAAGTCCCAATCGTCATACAGCGCCATGCTGGGCGCCGGGCTTGCGGGCAAGGCCGTCATTATCGGCCTCAACGCGGCGATCGTCACCGTCACGGAAGAAGAACCCAAGATCCTTGTCGTGCCACAGGCCGCCGAGCGCTCCAATACCGCCGGAAGCTGGGACGCCCTGCCCTTCGGCCCCTTCGACCCCCTGAAGCATCGCACACTCGAAATCGGTCTGCGCGACTGGGTGCAGGAGCAGACGCATCTGGCACTCGGCTATGTGGAACAGCTCTACACATTCGGCGATCGCGGCCGCCATGCGCTTGAAGTTGAAGCGCCGGGCGAGCATGTCGTTTCCGTCGGCTATCTTGCGCTGACGCGTACACATGACGGCGATCTTTCCGGCGCCGCCTGGCGCGATTGGTATGAGCATTGCCCATGGGAAGACTGGCGGCAGGGTAAGCCTGCCATCATCGATCAGGTGATCGCGCCGCTGCTGCGCGAATGGGCGTCGCATCAGGCGGATGCGAGCGACGACGAGCTGACGCGCGGCAAACGCCGCGACCGCATGCGCCTCTGCTTCGGCCTCGATGGTGTGCCGTGGGACGACGAAAAGGTGCTTGAGCGCTACGAGCTGCTTTACGAAGCGGGCCTTGTGCGCGAGGCGGCACGCGACGGACGCCCCAACGCCATCGCCCGCGGTGGGCCGAACGATCCCGTCCTCGGCCGCCCGATGCAGTTCGACCATCGCCGCATCCTTGCGACCGCGATGAGCCGCCTTCGCGCCAAGCTCAAATATCGCCCGGTCGCATTCGAACTCATGCCGCCGACCTTCACTCTGTTCGAATTGCAGAAGACAGTCGAAGCGCTGCTGGGGCTTCATGTTCACAAGCAGAATTTCCGCCGCCTCGTCGAGAATGCGGGCCTTGTCGAGCGCACGGGCCGCATGACGACGCGCACGGGCGGACGCCCCGCCGAGCAGTTCCGCTTCCGCCGCGAAGTGCTGAACGAGCGCCCCGCCCCTGGACTACGGCTCGCACCTTCGAAGAGCCGCGCGAACTCCTGAGCCTTCCTCGCTGGCCGTCCGTCTCACCTGTGGCTATGCTTTTCCCTCCTTGAGGGGGGATGGAATGGAATTCTTCTCATTACTCGCGCTCGGGCTTGTCGGCTGGTTCATCTGGATCACGGTCTCGACCGCCACATCCCGGTCCCGAATTGACGGCCTCGCACGCGAGGTCGCCGCCCTCAAACGCGAATTGCAACAAACGAGAGCGGCCGCGCCCGACGCTGAGAAGACGACGAACGCCGGAATCCCTGCCGAGGTTGCGGCGCGGGAAGAACCAACCGCCGAAGAACCGCATGCTCATCCGGGCTGGAGCGTCGCGCCGCCCGCTGCCACCCCGCAGCCCGCCGCATCCGCGCCTGCCAAGCCCATCGCCGCGAGGGAGGGTCTCGAGAAGGCTTTCGGCACACGCTGGACCGTGTGGCTCGGTGGCGTCGCTATCGCCCTCGGCGCGATTTTCCTCGTCCAATATTCCATTCAGAGCGGATATTTCGGCCCCGGCGTCCGCGTCGCGCTGAGCACGTTGCTTTCGGCAATATTGCTGGCGACGGGCGAGTTCATGCGCCGCCGACCTCACATCGCGCCGCTGCCGCAAGACAGGGCCGCGCAAGTGCCGCCGATCCTGACTGCGGCAGGCCTCGTCGCCGCATATGCGACGACATATGCCGCCTATGCCCTTTACGACATGATCGGGCCGATGGCCGCGTTCATCCTTCTCGGCCTTCTCTCCATCGCCGCCATGCTGCTCGCTGGATTGCATGCAAGCTATGTCGGTGCCATCGGTCTTATGGGCAGCGTACTCACGCCAGCGCTTGTACAGTCCGAAAGCCCGAAGCCGGAGATCCTCTTTCTCTATCTGACCTTCGTGCTCGGCACGTCCATGGCGACAAGCAACATCAGGGGATGGCGCTGGCTCGATGCGGCGACGCTTGTGGCGAGCATCATATGGCCAGTGCTCTGGATCGCCGGGCCGTGGCAACCGGGCGACGAGCTAGTCGTCGGGTTTCACCTGCTCGCGCTTTACGGCCTTCGCCTCTTTCTCAACCTGGGCGAAAGCAGCGAAGAGACGGGAACACAGGCTCCAAGGCGCATATCGACCGGGGCTCTGATACGCGCAAGCGCCATTCTGACCGGTCTTTTCGTCGTAGCCCTTCTGGATGCAGGCCATGACGGCCCGGCTGCACTCGCGATCCTCGCCATCTATGCGAGTGGATCCGTCGCCGCCGCATGGGCACGTGAGAAGTTCCTGCCCGCCGTCGCAACCTCGGCGCCGATCGCCATTATCGGCATTTCGCTCTGGTCGATCCCGCTTGGCGACTGGATGGGCGAGCCGGATTTCTGGTTCACGCATTTCCTCGCGCAGCCCTTGCCGGCAGATGCGGTCTCCACCTTTCTTTGGGCTTCGGCGCTTGCCGGGGCGCTCTACGCTATCGCGGGATATGCCAGACTTGCCTCAGGTCGTCCGCACAGAACGTGGTCGCTGGCTTCCGCCCTGACGCCGCTCGCTCTTTTTGTCGTCGCCTATGCGCGCGTAACGAACTTCACGCCAGAAGCGCCGTGGGCCGGATTTGCAATCGGCCTGGCCATTCTTTGCGGCATGCTCACCAAGCAGATGAGCCTGCGCCTGAGCGAACCCGGCTATGAGACCGCGACCGCCTCCTATGCGACAGCAACGGTCGGCTTTCTCGCCGCGGCATTCGCCATCATCCTGCGAAATGAATGGCTGACGGTTGCGCTCGCGCTTCTGGTGCCGGGACTCGCATGGGTCCAGAGCTATCTGCCGCTCCGCATGCTTGGACGGCTCGCCGTGATCCTCACCGGCGTCGTCATTGTGCGGCTGATCTTCAATCCTGCGCTGCTCCAGCACGACATCGGAGAAACGATCATCTTCAACGCGCTGCTCTATGGCTATGGCGCGCCGGCAGCCTTCCTCGCATGGGGAGCGTGGCTCTATCGTCGCCTCGCGCGAGACGAGATTGCCGATCCGCTCGAAGCGGCGGCCATTCTGCTTGCCGTAGTTCTGAGCAACCTTGAAATCAACCACGCCTTCGCTCACGGCCATGCCTTCACATTGGCCAAATACGATCTCGCCCAGAATGGCGCGCATCTGATCGTCTGGCTCCTTGCGTCGGCCCTGCTCTTCAGACGTAACATGAGTACTCCCCGCGCTCATTATCGCGCGGGAGCCACTATTCTTCGCTTCCTCTCATACATCTTTCTGATCATTGGGTTGACGTTCTTCAGCCCCCTGATCGACGACGAGCCGATCACCGAGCCGCTGCTTCTCGACAGAATGCTGCTCGCCTATTTCCTGCCCGCTCTCATCGCCGCCTGTTATTCGGCGCTCGCCAACCGCGATAGCCGGCACCGGCTCGCGCTGATCATGGCATCGGCCTCGTTCATCGCCGGATTTGCGTATTATTCGCTCGAGGTGCGCCGCTTCTTCCACACCGGAAGCATCGCACTGTCGGTTGCGCCGGGTTCGGAGGCGGAGAGCTACGCTTTCTCAGCCGCGTGGCTCATCCTTGGCGGCGCGCTTCTCGCTGCCGCCTTCGTCACGCGCTCGCAAATGGTGCGGTTCACCTCCCTTGCCGTGGTCATGCTGGTGGTCGCCAAGGTCTTCATATTGGACATGGCAGGCCTCACCGGCATTCTGCGGGCGGCATCGTTCCTGGGTCTGGGCGGAGCACTGATCGGAATCGGTCTTTTCTACCAGAAGGTCGTGTTCCGAAATCCGGCGGAGGGCTGATTTCTCCAGGCGGAGTCGCGAACTGCCCGGCCTTTTTCGTAAAGGACCGGCTTCCTGGGAAATCGGCCCTTGAATCTGCCTGTCGCGCTCCCTTCATATTCGGTGTTGACCGCAGCTAATGCTCAGCCGTAGCATATCCCAAGATCACAAACCGGCCCTGACAAGAGGTGCCGGCGTTTTTGATCCCTAAGATATGCTCACAATGAGCATAAAGGAGGCAGGGATGGCCCTCGCAGGTGAAATGCAGCGCGACACGGTGGTTCGCAAACCCCAATCGCCGACCGTAGAGCCGCGCAAGTTCAAGCAGCTCGAAATGCCGCATCTCGAATACACGCCGGGCTTGGCCAAGGAGATGGCACCTCTCTACGAGAAGGTGAGCCATGTCATTCCCTCGATCGAATGGCCTTTCTTCGCGCCCTATATCCACGCCATCAACCTCCTGAAGAAGGAACGTGGCGCGGTCCTTCTCGCGCATAACTATCAGACGCCGGAAATATTCCACTGCGTCTCCGACATTCGCGGCGACTCGCTGCAGCTCGCCAAGGAAGCCACCAAGGTCGATGCCGACGTCATCGTTCAGTGCGGCGTCCACTTCATGGCCGAGACGTCGAAGCTGCTGAACCCGGAAAAGACCGTCCTCATTCCCGACATGCGCGCTGGCTGCTCGCTGGCCGAGTCGATCACGGGCGCCGATGTGCGCCTGCTTCGCCAGAAATATCCGGGCGTGCCGGTCGTCACCTATGTGAACACCTCCGCCGAAGTGAAGGCAGAGAGCGACATCTGCTGCACCTCGTCCAACGCGCTGAAGGTGGTCGAGAGCTTCGGCACCGATCGCGTGCTTTGCATCCCCGACGAATATCTCGCGCAGAACATCGCCAAGCAGACCAAGGTGAAGGTCATCGCCTGGAAGGGCCATTGCGAAGTGCATGAGCGCTTCACGCCGGAAGAACTCCGCCAGTACCGCAAGGACGACCCGAACGTCGTCATCATCGCGCATCCCGAATGCCCGCCGGAAGTCGTCGCGGAGGCCGATTTTGCCGGTTCAACCAGCGGCATGATCTCCTGGGTGAAGGAACACAAGCCTGCCCGCGTCGTCATGGTCACGGAATGCTCGATGAGCGACAACGTCGCGGTTGAGAATCCGGACGTCGAATTCGTGCGCCCCTGCAATCTCTGCCCGCATATGAAGCGCATTTCGCTCAAGAACATTCTCGAAAGCCTCGTCTATATGCGCGAGGAAGTGACGATCGATCCCGCCATCGCCGCTCCCGCTCGCCGGGCTGTCGAACGGATGATCAATCTCGGGAACTGAAGCGCGCAGCCTCGCGCATGAGGGGCCAAAGCCCATGTCCCACGTCGATGCCAAGGATGCCGGCGATGTTCTCATCGTCGGCGCAGGTCTTGCCGGTCTTTTTACGGCCCTGAAACTCGCGCCCCGTCCCGTCACCGTGCTCGCCGCCGCCCCTCTCGGCGATGGCGCGTCGAGCGCCTGGGCGCAAGGCGGCATTGCGGCCGCCGTTGAACAGGGTGACACGCCCGAGTCTCATGCGGCGGATACCGTCATCGCGGGCGCGGGCATCGTGGACGAGAATGTCGCAATCTCGATGGCCCGCGAAGCCCCGGCCCGCATCGCCGATCTGCTGAGCTATGGCGTTCCCTTCGACCGCGATCTCGAAGGCCATCTCGCGGTGGGTCGCGAAGCGGCGCATAGCCATCGCCGCATCGTGCATGTGCGCGGCGACCGCGCGGGCAAGGCGATCATGGAATCGCTCATCGCCGCTGTCCGCCAGACGCCCTCCATTACCGTCATCGAACATTATTCGGCCTATGAACTTGCCAAGGCGGGTAATCGCGTCGCGGGCGTCTATGCGCGCCATGTCGTGACAGGCGAGAGCCTGCTGCTCACCGCCCGCGCGACAGTGCTTGCGAGCGGCGGCATCGGCCAACTCTATGCGGTGACGACCAATCCACCTCAGGCGCGCGGACAGGGCGTCGCTCTGGCGGCCCGCGCCGGCGCCGTGATCGCGGACCCGGAATTCGTCCAGTTCCATCCGACGGCCATTGCCGGCACACGCGATCCCGCGCCCCTCGTCACCGAGGCGTTGCGTGGCGAAGGCTCGATCCTGATCGACGAGACGGGCCGTCGCTTCATGCCGGCCATTCATCCGGATGCGGAGCTTGCGCCCCGCGACATCGTTGCCCGCGCGATCTTCCGCGAGATTGCCGCAGGGCGCACCGTCTATCTCGACACGCGCGCCGCCGTCGGCGCACGTCTGCCCGAGGCTTTTCCGACCGTCTATGAAAATTGCGTCGGCATGGGCATCGACCCCGTGCGCGACCCGATCCCCGTCGCGCCCGCCGAGCACTACCATATGGGCGGCATCAGCGTGGACGCGACGGGCCGCACCAGCCTCGACAGCCTCTGGGCCTGCGGCGAGGTCACATCGACCGGCGCGCACGGCGCGAACCGCCTCGCCTCCAATTCGCTTCTCGAAGCGATCGTCTATGGCGCGCGCATCGCGGGAGACATAGACGGGCGCGAGCTTCCCGCCATCGAAGGAAAGATTGCGCCGCCGACGCTTTCCGGTGTGAAGCCGAGCCCGGCCAACCTCGTCACGGCGCTTCGCCGGTTGATGACCGACTACGTCGGCGTCATTCGCAATGGCGACGGCATCGCGCATGCGCTTGAGGAAATTGCGCGGCTCGAAGCGGCTGCGGACGAAACAAGCATCTTCATCAACATGACGACGACAGCGCGTCTCATCGCGGCCGCAGCCTACGCCCGCGAGGAAAGCCGCGGCGGGCATTTCCGCAGCGATTTCCCCGAACCACGCGAGGCCTGGCGCCACCGCACCTTCATCACGCTGGCGGAGGCGAACCGGATCGCCGCCGAGGCAACGACCCAATCACGCAAGGCGAGCGCGTAAGCATGACCGCACTGGAACTCGAACCCCTGCCCTCGATGCTGATCGAGCCGGCGGTGAAGGCCGCGCTTCTGGAAGATCTGGGTCGCGCAGGCGACATCACCACCAATGCGACGATCCCTGCTAGCGCGAAAGCCCGCGTTGTCATTCGCGCGCGCGAAGACGGCCGCATCGCGGGCCTCGATTGCGCCCGCACCGCTTTCCGCCTGATGGACTCTTCGCTGAAAGTCGCCGTGCAGAAGCCCGACGGATCGGACGTCATGCCCGGCGACATCGTCTGCGCCATCGAAGGCTCCGCGCGCGCGATCATCACCGGCGAGCGCGTCGCACTCAATTTCATGGGCCATCTTTCTGGTATCGCGACGGCGACCCGCGCCATCGCCCGCGCCATCGAAGGGACAAAGGCGCGCATCTGTTGCACGCGCAAGACGACACCGGGCCTCCGCGCGCTGGAGAAATATGCGGTCCGCGCGGGCGGCGGCCAGAACCATCGCTTCGGGCTCGACGATGCGGTTCTCATCAAGGACAACCACATCGCCGTTGCAGGCGGGATCACCGCCGCCATCGAGCGCGCCCGCGCCCATGTCGGCCATATGGTCAAGATCGAGGTCGAGGTGGATACGCTCGACCAGCTTCGCGAGGCGCTCGCCGCCAGGGCTGAACTGGTGCTCCTCGACAATATGAGCCCCGCCCAGCTCCGCGAGGCAGTGGACCTCGTCGCGGGCCGCGCCATCACGGAGGCCTCAGGCCGCGTGACCGTCGAAACCGCACCCGCCATCGCGGCCGCTGGCGTCGACCTTATTTCGTCGGGTGCCATCACCCATTCGGCCAAAACACTCGACCTCGGCCTCGATTTCGACAGCCTGAGGGCCTGAGCTCCGCCCACCCCCTGTAACGGCGTTTCCCGGCCCTCTGTGCGTCCGTGGAGCGCATCGCGACGCGAACGCGGCAAGTATGTTCAGATGTGCCCCGTTCCCGCGGCTTTCTATTCGCCTTTAAGGCCGCACCTTGACTAGGATGCGGTCTATTAAAATCAGAAACGACCAATAGGGATGTATTATGGGAAGTGCGAACGGGCGTAAGTCCATTTTCATCACCGGCGCTGCGTCAGGCATGGGCCTCGAAACGGCCCAGCTCTTTAACCAAAAGGGCTGGTTCGTCGGCGGCTACGACGTTAACGCCGAGGGCCTCAAGAAGCTCGAAGCCGAGCTTGGCGCAGAGAACTGCGTCACACGCCGCCTCGATGTCACCGACAAGAAGGACTACGAGCAGGCGCTGGCCGAATTCGGCGCGGCTACCGGCGGAAAGATGGACATTCTCTTCAACAATGCCGGCATCGGCGCGGGTGGATTTTTCGACGAGCAGCCCTTCGAGGATGTGCTTCGCGTCGTCAATGTCAATTTCATCGGTGTACTGAACGGTATTCATTCGGCCATCGGACTTCTGAAGGCGACGCCAAATTCGATGTGCTTCACCACCTCCTCTTCGTCCGCGACTTATGGCATGCCGGGCATTGCCGTCTATTCCGCAACGAAGCATGCGGTGAAGGGTTTGACGGAAGCGCTCTCCATCGAGTTCCGTCGCCATGGCGTGCGCGCCGCGGACGTTCTGCCCGGCCTCATCGACACGCCGATCCTGCCGCCGGGCGCTGCCGCCAATGCGCCGAAGGAAGGCATCTTCCGCGCCATTCCGCCGGTCGAAGTCGCAAAGACCGTTTGGGAAGCCTATGGTTCCGACAAGCTGCACTGGTATGTTCCGCCGGAACTCGTCGAACTCGACAAGGCGGCTGGCAACACACCGGAACTCGTGCGCGAACAGCTCGCGACCACTGGTCCCATCGCCGACATGCTGAAACTCGCGGAAGAGGCAGCGAAGGCCGGTTGATAATTTCGGCTTCGCGGCTCTTGTAAACAACAAATGGCGGAGCCTCAGGCTCCGCCATTTTCAATCCGCCAAAGGAGCACCCATTACGACGGATTGGAATTGCTTACATCGGCCGTGCGATAGAAGACGTGCTGTCCGATCTTCGCGACCTCGACCATGTGCTGCGCCCAGTTCGGGTTCACATAGCTCGCGTGATAATAGGTCGCCGGACCGACAAGGCTGCTGCGCACCCTGCCCGACAGCACGTAATGCGCCAGGCGTTGCGATTTACGCCACGCCACCGGATCGCGCGGACGATCGAGATCACCGTTGCAGGCGAAAGAGAACTGGCACTGCTTCGACTTCTGCCCCTGGAAGACGACGCCGCAAATGCTCGTTGGATAAAGGCCCGACGTCACGCGGTTGAGGATCACCTCGGCGACGGCAAGCTGGCCGATCGCGCTCTCGCCACGCGCCTCGAAATAAATACCTTCGGTCAGGCAGCGCCTTTCCTTCTCGAGATTGCGCAGATCTATCTTGATCGCGGGAGCGAGCGGAACTGCATTTTCGACAAGCGCCGATTTTGTGTTCGACGGCCGGAAGACCGCGGGAATGGCGATCGACGCAGGCGCGGCGCCGTCGAAGCTCGCCTGCACCACGCGCCCGCCGTCCTGCGGCACGGCAGCGAGCTGCTTCGCGAGACTCGCGACGGGAAGCGCTTCGGTCGAAGTAATGCTGGTGAGAAGCGTTGCCGAGACGACGGTGAGCCCGATAAGGCCAACCGTCACATGAAGTGCACCAGATATGATGTGGCTCGCATCGAGCCACTCGAGAAGCTTACGCATCGTTCTCCAATCCGACCGCTTTGTTGTTCAATCAGTCCCCGGAGCATCTCGCTCGTGCGATTTGCCTTTGCCCCCTACTGGGGATTTACCGAGATACTGCGGACAGCGCCGACAGTACGTGCCAGAGCCCGATGCCATCCCGACACCTGGGCATTCACACACTTAACAAGTGACCCCGAAGTAGCACACACAAAACGGCACGACAACCATTTCATTGCTGTGCCCCAGCAAGATTCCGCTATGTCGTTGGGTTTCCGGGGCTTTTGTGGAGAAATAAATCGGAAAATACGGCCAATTTGCCACCTTATGCGCGACCAGAAGTGTCCAATCGTCGCATCTCGCGCATTGATACGCAGACTGATTCAGGCACAACTGCGGCAGAAACATGGCACGCGTGAGCGAAGAAGCGCATGGGGCCCATGCATCTTTCGCACCCGCACATCTCAGCACCATGAGAACGTTTCAAAAATCGGTTTTGAACGAGGACGAGTCCATATATTCCGTTTACGGATTATATGGCGACAACGACAATCGAGATATATATCCGTATACTGATATATAGCGAGAGCCGCGCGGAAGTTTTTCCGGCCCATCGGCCCATTCGCGCGGCGCCCCGACACGCCTCCCGAGGCAACGAAAAAGGGGGCCTTTCGGCCCCCTCAAATCGTTAACGAAATCGCTAAAATGCCCGGAAAATCGGTCTTTCAGCGGCCGCCGCCCCTCATTCGTGGCCGGCATTGGCGGCGACGGAAAGAGCCGCCTGGGCCGCCGCGAGGCGGGCGATGGGCACGCGGTAGGGCGAGCAGGAGACGTAGTTGAGCCCAACCTCCTCGCAGAAGGCGATCGATGCCGGGTCGCCGCCATGCTCGCCGCAGATACCGAGTTTGATGTCGGGACGGGTCGCCCGGCCGCGCTCCGCTGCGATACGCACCAGCTCGCCCACGCCCTCGGTGTCGAGCGAGACGAATGGGTCCTGCGAGATGAGCTTCTTCGCCATGTAGTCGTTCATGAAATTGGCCGCGTCGTCCCGGCTGATGCCATAGGTCGTCTGGGTCAAGTCATTGGTACCAAAGGAGAAAAACTCGGCCGATTCGGCAATCTGCCCAGCCATCAGGGCGGCGCGGGGCAGCTCGATCATGGTGCCGATCTGGTAGACGAGGCTCACGCCCTTCTCTTTTTCGACCGCCGCGGCCACGCCGACGATCTTTTCCTTCAGCATATCGAGCTCGCCCTTCATGGAGACGAGCGGGATCATGATCTCAGGTATGACGGCCTCGCCTGTCTCCCTGGCGGCCTCGATGGCCGCCTCGAAGATCGCCCGGGCCTGCATCTCGTAGATCTCGGGGTAGGTGATGCCGAGGCGGCAACCGCGATGGCCGAGCATCGGGTTGAACTCGTGAAGCTCCTGAACGCGGCGGGCCAGCTTGTCCGCCGCGATGCCGGTCGCCTCGGAAACCTGGGCGATCTCTTCCGGCGTCTTGGGCAGGAACTCGTGGAGCGGCGGATCGAGCAGACGGATCGTGACCGGCAGGCCCTTCATGATGACGAAGAGCTGGCGGAAGTCGTCCCGCTGCATCGGCAGGATCTTGGCCAGCGGCTCGCGGCGGCCCCTGGAGTCGTCGGCGAGGATCATCTGGCGGACGGCGACAATGCGCGTCTCGTCGAAGAACATATGCTCGGTGCGGCAAAGGCCGATGCCCTCGGCGCCGAACTTGCGGGCCGTCGCCGCGTCGAGCGGCGTTTCGGCATTGGTGCGCACCTTCATGCGGCGGTGGCTGTCGGCCCAAGCCATCAGCGTGGCGAAATCACCCGAAAGCTCCGGCTGGAGCATCGGCACCTCGCCCTTGATGACCTGACCGGTCGAACCATCGACCGTGATGATGTCGCCCTTCTTGATGGTGACGCCCATGACCGTGAATTGCTCGGCCTTGTAGTCGATGCGGATCGAGCCCACGCCCGAAACGCAAGGCCGGCCCATGCCGCGCGCAACCACCGCCGCGTGGCTCGTCATGCCGCCGCGCGTGGTCAGGATCGCAACCGCCGAATGCATGCCATGAATGTCTTCAGGCGAGGTTTCGATGCGGACCAGAATGACATTGCGCCCGTCGCTCTTGGCGGCCGCCGCCTCGTCGGAAGAGAAGACGACTTCGCCCGCCGCCGCACCCGGCGAGGCCGGAAGCCCCGTCGCGATGACGTCGCGCGGCGCGTTGGGATCGAGCGTCGGATGGAGAAGCTGGTCGAGGGCCGCCGGATCGACGCGCGTGATCGCCGTCTTCTCGTCGATGAGACCTTCGCCCACCATCTCGACTGCGATCTTCAGCGCGGCCTTCGCCGTGCGCTTGCCCGACCGCGTCTGGAGCATCCAGAGCTTGCCGCTCTGCACCGTGAACTCCACGTCCTGCATGTCGCGGTAATGCTTTTCGAGGCGCTCGAAAACGGCGGTCAGCTCGCCGAAGACTTCCGGCATCGCCTCTTCCATCGAGGGCTTCGTGTCCTTCGATTCAAGACGCGCCTTCTTCGTCAGCGATTGCGGCGTGCGGATGCCCGCCACCACGTCCTCGCCCTGCGCATTCACGAGGAACTCGCCATAGATCGCGCGTTCGCCGGTCGAGGGATTGCGCGTGAAGGCAACGCCCGTGGCGCTCGTCTCGCCCATATTGCCGAAAACCATCGCCTGCACGTTGACGGCGGTGCCCCAGCTTTCGGGAATGTTGTGAAGACGGCGATAGGTCTCCGCGCGCGCATTGCGCCACGAACCGAACACGGCGCCGATCGCGCCCCAGAGCTGCTCGTTCACATCCTGCGGGAAGGGACGGCCAAGCTCTTCGGCGACGCGCGCCTTGTAGCGCTCGATCACCGCCAGCCAGTCTTCGGCGGTAAGGTCCGTGTCGAGCGTACGCTCATGCTCTTCCTTGTAGTACTCAAGGATCTCTTCGAAATTGTGGTGGTCGACCTCGAGCACCACATCCGAATACATCTGGATGAAGCGGCGATAGCTGTCGAAGGCGAAGCGGCGATCTCCCGAACGCTTGGCGAGACCTTCGACGGTCACGTCATTCAGGCCGAGGTTCAGAACCGTATCCATCATGCCCGGCATCGAGGCGCGGGCGCCGGAGCGCACGGAGACGAGAAGCGGATTTGCAGCATCGCCGAATTTCGCGCCGACCGTCTTGCCGACATTTTCGAGCGCAGCCGAAACCTGGCCTTCGAGTTCGGCCGGATAGTTGCGGTCATTGGCGTAGAAGGCGGTGCAGACTTCCGTGGTGATGGTGAAGCCCGGAGGCACCGGCAGACCGAGATTCGACATCTCGGCAAGGTTCGCGCCTTTGCCGCCAAGGAGATTGCGCATCGAAGCCGCGCCTTCCGCCTTGCCGTCACCGAAAGAATAGACCCACTTCTTATCAGCCATATCGCTTACGCCTCTGGTTGGCCTTCTACATTACCACTTTCGTCATGGCCCGGCTTGACCGGGCCATCCACGTCTTTCTGCTGAACTGCCGTCAGAAAAAGACGTGGATGCCCCGCCCGCCTTTAGATCAAAGGAGGGCGGGGCATGACGGTGACACAGTTGAGCGCCGAGGGGCCTACCCCTCGACCTTCGAAAAATCCGCAACCTCATGCAAAGCTGCACGGATAAGCGAAAGCAGGCAGAGCCGGTTCGCACGGACTTGCGGCTCGTCCGCATTCACGGTGACCTTGTCGAAGAAGGCGTCGACCGGCGCACGCAGGCGGGCCAGCGCCGTCATCGCGGCGGCGAAGTCCTCGCGGCCGATGGCGTGGGTCGCCTCGGCGCGGGCCTCCTCGATGCGGTCGAAGAGGTCGCGCTCCTCGCCGAGCTTGAACAGGGCCGGATCAGGCTCGCCGCCGTAAGTCGCCTTGTCCTTCTTCTCCTCGATATTGAGGATGTTCACCGCGCGCTTGTAACCGCTGAGCAGATTCTTGCCGTCCTCGGTGCCAAGGAAGTCGGACAGCGCCTCGACGCGCTTCACGATGAGAACGAGGTCGTCCTGCGGCTGGCCAAGTTCGTTCAGCGCGAAGACCGCATCGACGAGGTCGTGCCGCGCGCCGCGGTCGCGAAGATAGACCTTCAGGCGATCGGCGAAGAAGGAGAGGAGGTCTTTGCAGATGACGGCATCCTTTGCAGTCATCGAACTTGATTTCTCGATGAAATCTACGACTTCACCTTCAGTCCGACCCGTCATATCGGTATACGCGGCACGCAGAGCGCCAGCGGCGGTAGCCTTCCGCACCTCGATAATTGAAGCAAACGCTGCAATCAAAGGAAGGCGCAACTTCCCTTCCAGAAGAATGCGGATCACACCCAGCGCTGCACGACGCAGAGCAAACGGATCTTTCGATCCCGTTGGCTTCTCGTCGATGGACCAGAAGCCCGTCAGCGTGTCGATCTTGTCGGCAAGCGACACGGTCTTGCCGAGCGCCAAAGCGGGCACGGCGTCGGAGGGGCCGACCGGCGAATAATGCTCGGCAATCGCGTCGCCGATTTCGTCGCCCAATCCGTCAGCCTTGGCATAGTAGCCGCCCATCAGGCCTTGCAGCTCAGGGAACTCGCCGACCATGCCGGAGGTGAGATCTGCCTTGGCGAGACGGCCCGCAATCTCCGCCTTCACCGGATCGACGCCCGGAATGACGGCAGCCAGTTCGCGCGCAAGCTTTGCGATGCGTTCGGCCTTTTCGCGCACCGTGCCGAGCTTCGCCTGGAAGACAACTTCCTCGAGCTTCGGCAAGCGGCTTTCGAGCGTCGCTTTCTTGTCCTGTTCCCACAGGAAGCGGGCGTCGGAGAAGCGGGCGCGCAGCACGCGCTCATTGCCGTTGACGATGGCCTCGCCGCCATCCTGCGCAATGAGGTTCGAGATGACGATGAAGCGCGGCGCGAGCTTGCCCGCGTCATCCGTCAGCGCGAAATATTTCTGGTTCGCACGCATGGTGCTGGTCAGCACTTCCTGCGGCACGGACATGAACTGATCGTCGATCTTGCCGATGAGCGGCACCGGCCATTCGACGAGGCCTGCGACTTCCGCGAGAAGCGCGTCGTCCTCGACCAGATGAAGACCCGCATCCTGCGCGAGATGCAGCGCTCCTTCATGGATGGCGGCGGCGCGCGCGGCGGGGTCAAGCATCACATGATGCCCGTGCAGCTTCTGCTTGTAGTCCGCGAAGGAGGACACGGCGAAAGAACCTCCGCCCATGAAGCGATGGCCGCGCGTCATGTCGCCGGAGCGAATGCCGTCGATCTCGAAAGGCACGACCTTGCCGTCGAGAATGCAGAGTACGGAATGCAGCGGACGCACCCAGCGCAGCGTGCCCGTGCCCCAGCGCATCGACTTCGGCCAGGGGAAGGCGCGCACGACTTCCGGCACGATCTCGGCGATGAGATCGGCAGTAGCGCGGCCCGGCTTCTCGGTGATGGCGACATAGAAGTCGCCCTTCTTGTCCCCCTGCACCGTCGCCTGATCGATGGAGGACAAGCCAACCGACGTGAGGAAGCCTTGCACAGACACATCGGGAGCCGTCGTTCGCGGCCCCTTGCGCTCTTCCTTCACATCCGGCGTTTTCTCCGGCAGCCCATCGATGACGAGCGCAAGACGGCGCGGCGTCGCGAAGGCCTGCGCCTTCACCGCATCGACGCCAGCGTCCTTCAGCGCGTCGGTGACAAGGCGCTGAAGATCTTCGCTCGCGCGCTTCTGCATGCGGGCCGGAATTTCTTCCGAGAAAATTTCGAGAAGCAACTCGCTCATTATTCGGCGCCCCCTGCCGGCGTCTTCAGCCAGGCTTCGGCGCAGCCCTTGGCGAGCGCGCGCACGCGGCCGATATAGGCCTGACGTTCCGTGACCGAGATCACGCCGCGCGCATCGAGCAGATTGAAATTGTGGCTCGCCTTGATGCACTGGTCATAGGCAGGCAGCGCGAGGCCCTTGTCGAGCAGCGAAGCGCATTCCTTCTCCGCATCAACAAAATGCCGCTTCAGCATCTCGGTGTCCGCATATTCGAAATTATGTGCGGAAAATTCCTTCTCGGCCTGATGGAAGACATCGCCATAGGTCACGCGGTCCGCGCCTTGCGCGCCGTTGAAGTCGAGGTCGTAGCCGTTATCGACGCCTTGAATATACATGGCGAGGCGTTCGAGGCCGTAGGTCAGCTCGCCTGCAACCGGATGGCAGTCGAAGCCGCCCACCTGCTGAAAGTAAGTGAACTGCGAGACTTCCATGCCGTCACACCAGACTTCCCAGCCAAGGCCCCATGCGCCGAGCGTCGGGCTCTCCCAATCGTCCTCGACGAAGCGGATGTCGTGGTTCTTCGGGTCGATGCCAAGCTCGTAGAGGCTCTGCAGGTAAAGCTCCTGCAGATTGTCCGGGCTCGGCTTCAGGATCACCTGGAACTGGTAATAATGCTGGAAGCGGTTCGGGTTCTCGCCATAGCGCCCGTCGGTCGGGCGGCGCGAGGGCTGCACATAGGCCGCCTTCCAGTGCTTCGGCCCGAGCGCGCGGAGCGTCGTCGCCGGATGGAAGGTGCCCGCGCCCATCGACATGTCGTAAGGCTGGAGAATCACGCAACCCTGCCGCGCCCAATATTGCTGGAGCGTCAGGATCAGGGACTGAAAGGAGTGGTCGCGCTTCGCGGTCATGGTCGCCCGTGTATTCAGCTTCCGGTTCGAGCCCGGTGTGACCGGCGGCAGAGTACCGCTAGGCGGGCGCAAATTAGCGGCATGGGCCTATAAGGGTCAAGCAAGCCGCCCTCTTTGCCCTTCCCCAGCGTGACGCGGGGCCCCGGCACCCCCTATAGTCGCGCGGAATGGGGCTTGTTCGAGGCCCTGACGGTCGTCGGGAGGACATGCGCGTGGCGGATATTCTGATCGGCAAGAGCGGCACCAAACCGGAAGTCCTGCTTCTCGCCCGCGCCAACCGCCACGGCCTCGTCACCGGCGCGACAGGCACCGGCAAGACGGTCACCCTGCAGGTGCTGGCCGAGGGTTTCTCCAATGCAGGCGTGCCAGTCTTTGCCGCCGACATCAAGGGTGATCTTTCGGGCCTCAGCCAGCCGGGCGACGGCAAACCGCCCTTCGTGAAGCGGGCGAAGGAAATCGGCGTCGAATATGTGCCGGACCGCTTCCCGACGATCTTCTGGGACGTTTTCGGCGAAGAGGGCCACCCCGTCCGCGCCACCATCTCGGAAATGGGCCCGCTGCTGCTCGCCCGCCTGCTCGACCTCAACGACACACAGGAAGGTGTGCTCAACATCGCCTTCCGCCTTGCCGACGAACAGGGCCTGCTGCTCCTCGACCTGAAGGACCTGCGGGCGATGCTGACATATGTGGCCGAGAACGCGGCATCGCTCAGCGCCCAATATGGCAATGTCTCAAAGCAATCGGTCGGCGCCATCCAGCGGCAATTGCTGGTGCTGGAAAATCAGCGTGGCGGTGAGTTCTTCGGCGAGCCTGCCCTCGAAATCGCGGAGCTGATGCGGACCGACCGCGAGGGGCGCGGCATCGTCAACATCCTGTCGGCGACGAAGCTGATGGACAATCCGCGCCTTTATTCGACCTTCCTTCTCTGGCTCCTGTCGGAACTTTTCGAGGAGTTGCCGGAAGTGGGCGATCTCGACAAGCCGAAGCTCGTCTTCTTCTTCGACGAAGCGCATCTCCTTTTCGACGATGCGCCCAAGGCGCTCATCGATTCCGTGGAGCGCGTGGTGCGGCTCATCCGTTCCAAGGGCGTCGGCGTTTATTTCGTGACGCAGAACCCGCTCGACGTGCCCGATCAAGTGCTCGCCCAACTTGGCAACCGCATCCAGCATGCGCTGCGCGCCTTCACGCCGCGCGATCAGAAAGCCGTGCGCGCGGCGGCCGAAACCTTCCGCCAGAACCCGGCCTTCAGCACGGAGGAGGCGATCATGTCCCTCGGCGTCGGCGAGGCGCTGGTCTCGACGCTCGACGCCAAGGGTGCCCCCGGCATGGTCGAGCGGACGCTGATCGCGCCGCCCTCAGGCCGCGTCGGCCCGGCGACCGATGCCGAGCGCCAGGCGATCATCGCCGCGAGCCCGATGCGCGGGCGCTACGACCACCCGATCGACCGCGAGTCGGCCTATGAGATGCTGCAAGAGCGCGCTGAACGCGACGGGGCGCCCGAAAAGGGCGGCGCTGCGTCCTCGACCTCAGTGCCGAGAAGCGGCCCCTGGGACAATGAGCCCGCGGAACCACGCACACCGACCCGTGCGCCTGCGCGCGAGCCGCGGCGGACCGCTTCTACGACTGAACGTGTGATAACGAATGTGGCTTCGTCCGCCGCACGCTCCATCGGAACGCAGATCGGCCGGGCGATCTTCCGCTCCATTCTGGGCAGCATGACAAAGCGCTGAAGGCCCGCTCGGGGTTCAGCGGCGGCCGTTAAAGCTGTCCGGTACGTAGAGCCCGTCTTCGACCTCACGCAGTGTACCGAGATCGCGCGGCTCGCCAGTGCGGGCGCGCGCTTTCACCATCGCCTCGCGCTGACGCTCGGCGGCGCGGAGTATCGACCTGTAGGCCGTGTAGCAGGCCGCCATGAACACGGCGGCAAAGACGAGCTTGCTCATCGCCTTCGTCCTCATTCCGGGCCGCTCAACTGCGAGCCCTGTGTCGCATTAAAGTCCAAAACGCCGCCAAAGGGAACGGGCTTCGATCGCGGCCAGAAATCCTTGCGCCAAACCGACGCCGAGTCCAACCGGTTCGGAGAGCCCGGCCCCGCCGGCGCGGCCCGAGAGACCAAAGCCACGTCGCCAGAAGGGTTTTCGCCCGCCTACCACCTTCAGCCGGACATTCTCGCCGTACTTCGCCCTCATTACACTCCTGATATCGCCCAATCCGTCGATCAATCCCCGGTCAAGCGCCGCCTGCCCCGCCCAGAACTCGCCGGTGAAAAGGCCTTCCGTCGGATCGACGAGGCGGCCGCCGCGGGCTTTGCGGACCAGCGCCTTGAAATTCTCATGCACCTCCTGCTGCAGGGCCTCCAGACGGGCAACATCTTCCGGGTTTTCCGGCTTGAAAGGATCGAGCATCGCCTTGCTCTCGCCAGCCGTATGCACACGGCGCTCGACACCGAGCTTTTCGATGAGGCCGGTGAAGCCGAAGCCCGAAGAAACGACGCCGATCGAGCCGATGATCGAGCTTTCATCAGCGTAAATCTCGTCCGCCGCGCAGGCAAGCATGTAGCCGCCGGATGCTGCCACGTCTTCGGCGAAGGCATAGACGGGAAGCTCCTTCTCCTTCGCCAGCGCACGGATGCGCTTGTAGATCAGCGACGATTGCACGGGTGAACCGCCCGGCGAATTGATGACCAGCGCCACCGCCTTCGCGCCCCGTGTCTCGAAAGCCCCTTCGATGGGCCCCACGGCGGAGGCGAAGTCGATACCGCCGCGCAGCGGCATCGCCATGCCGATGGGTCCGCTCAACCGGACCACGGCAACGGTGACGCGCGGACTCCATTCGGGGTCGATACGCTTACGCAAGGCAGTGGGCAGCAGAGACGCGATCAGTTTTTTCATCGAGGCTTTCAGACAGGTTGATCGAGAAGAAGCGGAGCGCCGTGGCGCAGAATGTTTTCGGCGCGTTCGGTAAAGCGTCCGTCGCGCCCGTGAAGCACGAGGCCCGGCCGCAGGGTGAGCGGCGCGCGGGAGCCGCGAATGCCCCGTACGATAACGCGCGACGCGGGCTTGCCCGCCGCCGGCCAGAGCGGGAAAACCTCGATACCGCCGACATGGCCCTCCAGTGCGACCAGTATCTGGGAGAGTGCATCGGCGCGATGGACGATGCTCACCGTGCCCTTGGGCCGCGCCATGACGCAGGCAAAGCGCACCCAGTCGGCAAGGTCGGAGCCAAGCGTCATATGCGCCTGCGCCTTGCCTGCATCGGGCGGCAGGGTCGAGGCGGCCGCATCGTGAAAGGGTGGGTTCATAAAAACGTGGTGCCAGCTCTGTGGCGCCAGTCCCAATGCGGCAAGATCGCGCACCGACGCGCCGACGTCGCCCTCATGGAACGAGACTCTGGTCTGGCATTCGTTACGCCGCGCATTCTCCTGCGCCACGCGCACGAGGCCCGGCTGCAATTCGAGCCCGGCAATCGCGAGATCTGGGACACGCGCGGCGAGGCAGAGCGAGGCGACGCCGACGCCCGAGCCCGCCTCAAGCGCGCGCTCGCCATGACGCGCCGGAACGGAGGCTGCGAGCAGCACCGCGTCGATCCCGGCGCGGTAGCCCTTCGCCGGCTGAAGCAGTTGCAAACGCCCGCCGAGAAAACCGTCATCCGTAAAGGCGCCCTCAAAAGAAGCCTTTGCCGCAGGCACTTTCTCCGCCGTCTCTTCCGGAAATCCGCTCATGTTGCTCGCCCGTTCATGCCACAGATCCGTTCACCGGCGCTCATACACCCTCGCCGGCATCCTTAACGATGCGCCTCGCCGTCGCGATATCCTCAGGCGCGACCATGATACGCCGCGGCAGAACGCCGAGCGAGCCCTCCACAATGCTCGTATGGGCATCGAGGATGAGGGGTTCGATGCCCGCCTCGCGCAGGCAGTGCTCCAGATAGGAGATGAGGACGATATCGTTGGTCCGAATCAGCTCTTCCATATCGCCGGATGCCCCGTTTACCGCATGATCCTGGGCAGGGAGCGGCATAGCCGCCACACTTGCCGCAAGAGTAAGGCCCTCTTATGCTGCCAAATAGGCTAACACAGTTCGGGAGTGTATTTTCCCGGACGGCATTTCTCAGGAGTAAAAATTGGGCGTCGTTGTCCCCCTCGAGGACGAACGCGTACGGAGCCAGAACGCCGTAGCGCAGTTGCAGGCCCTCGTGCGTGAGGACATGGAAGACGTAAACGAATTCATCCGTGATCGGATGGCTTCCGACGTTCCCATGATTCCCGAACTCGCCAGCCATCTCATCAATTCGGGCGGCAAACGGCTCCGGCCGATGCTGACTATCGCGGCCTCGCGGCTCTGCGGCTATCAGGGCTCGGACCACATCAAGCTCGCGGCCAGCGTCGAGTTTCTGCACACGGCCACGCTCCTCCATGACGACGTCGTGGACGAGAGCGATCTGCGCCGCGGCAAGAAGACCGCGCGCATGCTCTGGGGCAATCAGGCAAGCGTGCTGGTGGGCGACTTCCTGCTCGGCCGTGCCTTCCGCCTGATGGTCGAAACGAAAAGCCTGCGCGCGCTCGAAATCATTGCCAATGCCGCCTCGGTCATCGCCGAGGGCGAGGTGATGCAGCTCGCCGCCGCCAAGGATACCGGCACCACCGAAGACGCCTATATGCGCGTCATCGCCGCGAAGACGGCGGCGCTTTTTGCCGCCGCCGCCGAGATCGGCGCTGTGGTCGCGGCACGGAGCACCGGCGAGACCGCCGCGCTTGAATCCTACGGCCGCAATCTCGGCATCGCCTTCCAGCTTATCGACGACGCGCTCGACTATGGCGGCCGCGCCGCCTCGCTCGGCAAGAATGTCGGCGACGATTTCCGCGAGCGCAAGATCACCCTCCCCGTCGTCCTCGCCTTCCGGCGCGGCGGCAAGGAAGAGCGCGCTTTCTGGGAGCGCACACTGCGCGAGGGCGACCAGCGCGAGGGCGACCTCGAACATGCGCAGGGCCTCATGGCAAAGCATGGGACGATCGAAGACAC
The DNA here is from genome assembly GCF_009184905.1 of Parvibaculum sedimenti. Taxonomy (GTDB): domain Bacteria; phylum Pseudomonadota; class Alphaproteobacteria; order Parvibaculales; family Parvibaculaceae; genus Parvibaculum; species Parvibaculum sedimenti. Next base: position 101,976 of record NZ_WESC01000008.1, on the reverse strand, counting down.
CATCGCCCGCGCCCGCCACTATGGCGCCATCGCCAAGGACGCGCTGGCGATCTTCCCTGAGAACGCCTACTCCACGGCGCTGCTCGATCTGGTCGATTTCTGCATCAGCCGGACTTATTGAGCTCAAAAAAGTCCTGTCACTCCGGGCTGGTTCCGGAGTAGCGGCAAGGCTCAGGCAGCCGCCAACCACCAGCCGGGCCGCGCGATCGCATCCGCCGCACCCCGCGCCTCGTCCTCGCTTGCATAAATCCCGAAGCACGTCGCGCCCGATCCCGACATGCGGGCGAGACGGCAGCCCCTGGTCGCGCCAATTGCGGCGATGACTTCACCGATGACGGGCGCAATCTCCCGCGCCGGACCTTCGAGGTCGTTGCCATTTGCCTCCAGCCATCCGATCAGCGCATCGAGCGTTGAGAAGCGCGGCGCTTCCGAAGCTGTGGGGAGTTCAGCGACGATCGGCGCAGCAAGCGTCTTGAACACGCAAGCCGTCGAAACTTCCACCCCCGGATTGACGAGAAGCAGCGCGAAATGCGGCAAGGCTTCGAGCCGCGCGATCTGCTCACCCCGCCCGTGCATGAAGGCTGGCCGCGCATCGAGACAGACAGGCACATCCGCGCCCAGCGAAAGCGCGAGCGCGGCAAGCTGTTCCTCGCTTACATCCGCGTCCCAGAGGCGTTTCAGCGCACGTAGCGTCGCCGCCGCGTCGGCTGAACCACCGCCGATGCCGGAAGCGACGGGAAGATTTTTCTCCAGCAGGAGATGCGCACCCGCCTCGCGCCCAAGCTCGCTTGCGAGAAGGCGGCCCGCGCGAAGAACGAGATTGTCGCCCTCGCCTGCGAGCATGGCGCCGAAGGCGCCCGAGATATCCAGAGAGAGATCGGCGGCGGCGTGTGCCGTCAAGCGGTCGCCTGCGCGCGCGAAGACGACAAGGCTTTCGAGTTGGTGATAGCCGTCGCTGCGGCGCCCGAGAACCTTCAGCGAAAGATTGACCTTTGCCGGCGCGAACTCCTCGACCGATGCCGCCGCGTTCATGGCGTCAGGAGCCGGCGGGAGTGGCTTCGCGGGGCGCGGCGCGTTCGGCGGCATCAAGGCCGATTTCGAGCTTGCTTTTGAGCAATGCAATGCGCTTCTGCTCCGGCTTCATGTCGAGCGCATGGCTCCACTGGAAACGCGCTTCAATCTTGCGGCCCACTTTCCACAAAGCATCGCCCAGATGCTCGTTGATGGTCGGGTCGCCCGGCTCAAGCTCGACGGCACGCTCCAGATATTCAGCCGCCTTCGGATAATCGCCGAGCCGATAAAGCGCCCAGCCAAGGCTGTCGACGACGAAGCCGTCATTGGGACGCAGTTCCACCGCCTTCTCGATCATGGCCAGCGCTTCCTTGAGGTTGCGCCCCTGCTCGATCCAGGAGTAGCCGAGATAGTTGAGGACCAGAGGATGATCGCCGGAGAGCTTCAGCGCCATCTTCAGATCCGCCTCCGCCAGCGGCCATTTGCCGAGCCGCTCATTGCAGATGCCGCGCGCATAATAGATCGACCAATGCGAAGGCGAGGGCTTTCCGGCAAGCGCGATTGCGTGCGTATATTCGAGGGCGGCCTCGGCGTATTTTTCTTTGCCGCGATAAATGTCGCCAAGCGCAATGACGGGCTCGACGGCGGTGGGATTATCGGCCTGCGCCTCACGCAACAGCGCCACCGCCTCGTCCTGGCGGTCCAGCCGGTCGAGGTCGAGCGCCTTTTGAAGCCGCGCATTGTTGTAGAGCGGCGAATCCTTCTCGACCTTGTCATAGGCCGCGATCGCATCCGCCCAGCGCTTCTTCTGCTCATAGGTATCGGCAAGCAGCGTCCGCGCCACGTTGAAATTCGGGCGCATCCAGATGGCAAGCTGCAGATAGAGCGGCGCGACGTCGCTGCTCGGATCCTGCGCCAGCGCGCTGCCGAGCCCGTACAGCGCCTCCGCGACACCCTCCGCCGCGCTGGAGACGAGCGGCGGCATGGTCTTGCCGGAGGAGAGTTGCATCAGGCTGCTCTTCACCAGCGGATGATCCGGAGCCATGGCCGCATATTGATCGAGCACGGCGCGCGCCTCGTTGGCGCGGCCCTGCCGGTCGAGGAAACTCGCATAGGCCTGAACGATGCGGATCGACGTGCCGCCGCTCGCATCCATGGCAACGCGGTAGGCGGCTTCGGCTTTCTTCTTGTCGCCGAGGAGATCGTAGATCAACGCCTCATGATAGGCCTTGAAAAGACCGAAGGCGGGCTTGCCGTCAAAGACCCTCAATTTTTCGAGCGCGAGCTGCTCGTTGCCGGCGCCCGCTGCGGCCCAGGCTTCGGTGAGTGAGCCGACAAGGGCGACGAAAGCTCCCTGCTCGGCGCTACCGATTTCCTTCTGCGCATCCTTGTAGTTGCCATCCTTGATGGCAGCGAGCGAGAGGACGAGCCGCGACATGCGGTGATCGGGGACGATTTTGGTGAGGCGCCGGGCGAGTTCCACCGCCCGGTCCATGTCGCCGCCATTGAGCGACACCATGAAAGCGCGCTCCAGAACGACGGGATTGGCGGGCTCGGCTTCAAGCGTGCGGTCGAAATACTGATCTGCGACTTTCGTCTCGTGCTGGCTGCCGGCAAAGCGCGCCGCGAGATAATCGCCATAGATGGCGTCGCGGCCATCGTCGCCCCTCAGACTCGCACAGCCCTGAAGAAAGACCAGCGCCAGAAGCGCCGTTGCGCCGGCCACCCGGCGAGGCAAACCCCGGTGGCGGTTTGTGCCCCGGCAAGTCTCCGGAGCCATGAAGATGGACGCCATATAACGCCTTGCCTCTGAACAGGCGGGCCCTGGCTGCGCCGTGGCCCCGCCGAATCCGCGCTCAAATCTGCCCTTGCGGACACACAAAGGCCGGCGACCCTTTTCAGGGCGCGCCGGCCCCTTTGTCGGAGAGCTTAACGCATTCGTCGCGCTTGCGATATGAGCGGCGTAAGGTCGCCGATCACATATTCGGGTAATTTGGCCCGCCGGCGCCCTCGGGAACAGTCCAGGTGATGTTCTGCGTCGGGTCCTTGATATCGCAGGTTTTGCAGTGGACGCAGTTCTGGGCATTGATCTGGAAGCGCGGGTTCGAACCGTCCGCATCCCGCACGACTTCATAGACGCCAGCCGGGCAGTAACGCTGCGCGGGCTCGTCGAAAGTCGGCAGGTTGTAGGCGATCGGAATTGCCGGGTCCTTGAGCCTCAGATGGACCGGCTGGTCTTCTTCATGGTTGGTCGCCGACAGGAAGACCGATGAGAGCTTGTCGAAGGATACCTTGCCATCGGGCTTCGGGTAGTCGATCGGCTTGCACTCGGACGCTTTCTTCAGCGACTCATGGTCCGCCTTGCCATGCTTCAGCGTGAAGGGGAGTCCGATCCCGAGATTGTTCATCCACATGTCGAGGCCGCCCAGCGCCATGCCGATGATGGTACCGAAGCGCGACAGGAAGGGCTTCACGTTGCGGACGCGCTTCAGGTCCTTGTAGACCGGGCTGTGCTCATAAGCCTCGGCATAGGCCGTAAGCTCGTCGGCCTGCCGGCCCGCCTTCACGGCGTCGAAGGCTGCTTCCGCGCCCATCATGCCGGTGAGCATGGCGTTGTGGCTGCCCTTGATGCGGGGCACGTTGACGAAACCGGCCGAGCAGCCGATCAGTGCGCCGCCCGGGAAGGTGAGCTTCGGCACCGACTGGAAGCCGCCCTCGGTGATGGCGCGCGCGCCATAGGCAATGCGCTTGCCGCCTTCCAGCGTCTCGCGGATCGCCGGGTGCTGCTTGAAGCGCTGGAACTCGTCGAAGGGCGAGAGATAGGGGTTCTTGTAATTGAGGTGGACGACGAAACCCACCGAGACCAGATTCTCGCCGAAGTGATAGAGGAAGGAGCCGCCGCCGGTCGCATTGTCGAGCGGCCAGCCGAGCGTGTGCTGAACCTTGCCCTTCTTGTGCTTCTGCGGATCGATCTCCCAGAGTTCCTTGAGACCGATGCCGAACTTCTGCGGCTCGCGGCCCTCGTCCAGCTTGAACTTGCGGATGAGCTCCTTGGAGAGCGATCCGCGCGCGCCTTCGGCGAACAGCGTGTACTTGGCGCGCAGCTCCATGCCGCGCGTGTAGCTGTCCTTCAGCTCGCCATCCTTGCCGACGCCCATGTCGCCCGTGGCAACGCCGCGCACGCTGCCGTCCTCATTGTAGAGAACTTCGGCACCTGCGAAGCCCGGATAGATCTCGACGCCGAGTTCTTCCGCCTTCGTCGCCAGCCAGCGTGAAACGCTGGCGAGGCTGACGATGTAGTTGCCGTGATTGTTCATCAGCGGCGGGTAGAGGAAGCTCGGAATGCTCAGGCTGCCGGACGGCCCGAGAACGATGAAATGGTCGGAGGTGACGGGCGTATCGATGGGAGCGCCCTGTTCCTTCCAGTCCGGGATCAGCTTGTTGAGGCCGATCGGATCGATGACCGCGCCCGACAGGATATGCGCTCCGACCTCGGAGCCCTTTTCGATCAGGCAGACAGAGATGTCGAAATCCTGCTCAGCCGCCAGCTGGCGCAGGCGGATCGCAGCCGACAGGCCAGCCGGGCCGCCGCCGACGACGAGCACGTCGTATTCCATGAATTCGCGTTCGGGCAGCGGTTCGCTCATCACTATATCTCCTGGGACCGTCGGGCCTCTTTATGCCGGCACTTTATGGTGCTTCGTATCTGATTGGTCAACAAGTCGGGAGGGCCGTGCTAGTCTGTGCCCTATCCTGTTCAAATCCGATCCAGCAGAGCCTTAACCTTATGCCGCAGTTGGGGAAACCTTCCGGTCCTCTGACGCCTGACGAGGCGGCGGCCCTGCTTGCCTTCTATGTCGAGGCGGGGGTGACCGAAGCGCTGGCCGAGGAGGCGGCGGATCGCTACCAGCTCGCGAACCAGAATGCCGCCCCGGAAGCCGAACGCGGAGCGCCGCAACGCACACAGGCCGCCGAGCCACGCCGCGCCCCCGTCGGGCAGATGGAAGCGCCCGCTCCCCTTCGCACCCAACCGCCGACGACTATCCCGCTGGAAGATAAAGAGGCCGTCTCGAATGCGAGGGCGCTGGCCGCCAGTTGCCAGACGCTCGACGAATTGAAGGCGGCACTAGCCAATTTCGAAGGCTGTGCGCTGCGCTATACCGCCAAGAACCTCGTTTTTGCCGACGGCAACCCCGAAGCCCGCATCATGCTGGTGGGCGAGGCGCCGGGGAAAGACGAGGATCAGGAGGGCCTGCCTTTCGTCGGCCGTTCGGGCCAGCTTCTCGACCGCATGCTCGCCTCGATCGGGCTCGACCGCACACAGGTCTATATCGCTAACACACTGCCCTGGCGCCCGCCGGGCAACCGCGCGCCCACGCCCGCCGAGCAGGCCATCTGCGCACCCTTCATCGAGCGCCAGATCGAGCTGTCGAAGGCGGAAATCCTGGTGCTGGTGGGCGGCGTCTCGGCGAAGCAGCTTCTCGGCACCGACACGGGCATCATGCGGCTTCGCGGTCGCTGGTCGAGCTACGCCACGCCTGCCCGCGAAATCCCGGCCCTGCCGATCTTTCACCCGGCCTACCTGCTCCGCCAACCCGCCCAGAAGCGGCTCGCCTGGCACGACCTGATTTCGCTGAAAATGCGAATCGATTCCCTGCCGCCGCGGGACTAGGCCGGAAAACCCTTCGCACCCGCAAAAGATTCAACTCATGCGTGCTTGTGGGGGGCGACCTCACAGCTAAGATGCCCCCATGAACACGGGGGTGTCCCAAAACGATGCGGTCTCTCGCGAAAGCGAGGCTGCGATGAGAGGAAAGTACGGCCGTCGGCTTGCCGGCGTCGCCGTCCTTGTTTTCGGCTGCCTTGTCGCTATCTCCGCACTACCCACGGTTGTCGCCGCCGGGACGTTGGGCACGCTGAGCCTCAGGGAGGCCGCCCCGAGGCCTGCCGCCGATCCCCAGCCCGCCAGCGCCCTGATCTGGAGCCCCGAAGTGCTGAGCGGCGGCGACCGCGAGCGCTATCTGAAGATTTTCGCTGCCCAGAAGCGGGCCGACTGGAAAAAGGCCGACAAGATCGCGGCCACCCTCTCCGACAAGCGGCTGATGCCTTATGTGCTTCAGGAGCGCTATCTCAATCCGCGCGCGAAGGCGAAATACGCCGAGTTGAAGGCCTGGATGGCCAGCTATTCGAGCGTGCCGGGCGCCAACAAGATTTACGCGCTGGCAATGAAGAAGAAGCCGCGCAAAGCCGCCGCGCCCGAACGTCCCACCGCTCAGCGCTTCCGCCAACCGGCCCATGCGATCTATTCCGTCGATGACGGCGCCGATGTCGTCAATTCCGAGCGCTTCGCCAAGGTCGACGCCCGTATCCGCGAGATGGTGCGTGACGAGAAGGCAGCCGACGCCCTCAACTACCTGAAATCCACCTCGGCGCGTCTGGCGCTGACCGATATCGAATATGACAAGGTGATGGAGCGCATCGCCTGCTCCTTCTTCATCGAGAACGACAACGAGCGTGCCTATAAGGTCGCGAACGAGATTTCGGATCGCCACGCGCGGCAGGTACCGCTGGCGGACTGGTATGCGGGCCTCGCGGCCTGGCGCATGGAGCATTACGCCGACGCGGCGCGGCATTTCGAGCGTCTGGCGCGTTCCGACACTGTAGCGGACTGGTCGAAGGCTGCAGGCAGCTTCTGGGCCGCGCGCGCTTACCTCGCCAACCGCCAGCCTGCCCGCGTGGCCGAGATGCTCGAAGCAGCCGCCGACACCGGCGCGACGTTCTACGGCCTGCTCGCCACCCGCCAGCTTGGCCGCGAGCCGCGCATCACATGGGTGGAGCCGAAGCTCGATCGCACGGCCTATGAGGCGCTCATCGCCGATCCCGCCGTCGCCCGCGCCGTTGCACTCGCACAAATCAATCGCCGCGATCTCGCGGAGCAGGAACTCGTGCGCGCGCACGGCTGGCTCGACCCTGCGCTCGACGGCGCGCTGATCGCGCTCGCTTCGACCTTCGATCTTTCCGCCGTGGAATTGCAGGTTGCAAGCGCCGCCAACCTGCCGCCGCTTCGTCCCCGGAACGGCGAGATCGCCATCAATGCCGGGCTCTTTCCCGTGCCCGACTATCGCCCGGCGGACGGCTTCCGCGTCGACCGCGCGCTTTTCTTCGCCTTCATGCGGCAGGAGAGCAAGTTCCGCCCGGACCTCACCTCGCCCGCAGGCGCGCGCGGGCTGATGCAGATCATGCCCGGCACGGCGAGCCACATTTCGCGCGACACGACGCTTGCCAGCGCCAACAAGGACAAGCTTTTCGACCCGTCCTACAATCTGACGCTCGCCCAGCAATATCTCGAAACGCTGATGAACTCGGCCGAACCGCGCGGCAATCTCTTCATGCTGACGACGGCCTATAATGGCGGGCCCGGCAATCTGAGCCGCTGGCTCGACAGCATCAACTTCAAGGGCGATCCGTTCCTCTTCATCGAGAGCATTCCGGCACCCGAGACGCGCGGCTATATCGAACGTGTGCTCACGAACTTCTGGATCTACCGGTCGAGGCTCGGCCAGCCGCTTCACTCTCTCGACGCCACCGCCTCCGGCGACTGGCCCGTTTACGATACGGCAGAATCCCAGGGCGGATCGCTCTCGCTGCGCTGAGCACGGAACGCCGCCCCATCCACGTTTCAGTAACCAAGGAAAGGCACCCCCATGCCTGGCATCGACACCTCGCGTACCTTTATCCCGCTGAACATCGCCGTCATGACCGTTTCCGACACGCGCACGAGCGAAACGGACACCTCCGGCGACGTGCTTGCCGAACGCATCGAGAAGGCCGGCCATCATCTCGCAGACCGTGTCATCGTCACCGACGATCTCCAGATGATCCGCAACCAGCTTCGCACCTGGATCGCCGACGCTCATATCGACATCGTCATCTCGACGGGCGGCACCGGCCTCACCGGCCGCGATGTGACGCCGGAAGCCTTCAAGTCGGTCTATGAAAAAGAGATCGACGGCTTCTCCGCGATCTTCCACCGCATCAGCTACGAGAAGATCGGCACCTCGACCATCCAGTCCCGCGCGACGGCCGGCGTCGCCCACGGAAAATATCTCTTCGCACTGCCCGGCTCGCCCAGCGCCTGCAAGGACGGCTGGGACGAAATCCTCCAGTACCAGCTCGACAATCGCTACCGCCCGTGCAATTTCGTGGAAATCCTGCCACGCCTTCAGGAACATAAATGAATTGAGTCGGCTTGATCCGGTTCGCCCCGCCCTCCAATCTGGCAGGGAACTGGCGAACAAGATCGGTCACACGGGAGAAAGTAGAATGTTCAAGGAATTCCGCGATTTCGCCCTGAAGGGCAATGTGCTCGACATGGCGGTCGGCATCATCATCGGCGCCGCCTTCACCGGCATCGTCACGTCGCTCGTCAACGACGTCATCATGCCGCCGATCGGCGTTCTCCTCGGCGGCGTCGACTTCTCGAACTACTTCCTCGCACTCACCATGGACCACGCGCCTGCCTCTATCGAAGCGGCAAAGACCGCCGGCGTTCCCGTGCTCGCCTATGGAAAGTTCATCAACGCCATCATCAACTTCACGATCGTGGCCTTCGCCCTCTTCATCGTCATCCGCCAGATGAGCAATCTGAAGAAGCGCATCGCCAAGGGCGAGGAAGCGGCTCCTGTGGAAGAAAAGCCGCGCCAGGAAGCTCTGCTGGAAGAAATCCGCGATCTGTTGAAGGCGCGCAGCTAATCTCTACCGCGCCATCGCAGATAATCCTCCGCCGTGTCGATGTCAGACAGCGTTTCGAGCAGCGACACACGGAGACCGGCGCCTTCGACATTGGCGAGCGTGTCGGCAAGCGCATGTTCGCTCGACCAGCGCACATGCTCGAAAATCTCGACGACGCGCGGGCGTCTGCGCATTCCCACAAGCCAGTAGCCGCCATCATCCGCCGGACCGAACACGGCATCGGCCTGCCCCAGCGCCTCGAAGGCACACGCGATGTGATGCGCGTCAATGTCTGGAATATCGCAGCCAACAATGACGACGGGCCCGGGCGGCAGATCGCGCATCAGGCGGCCCATGCGCTGCCCGAGATCACCCTCCCCTTGCGCGATGCGCGGCAGGTGCGCGGGCCAAACGCCATTTTCATGCACGGACCTGTCAGGCGAGAGCGCTAGCACTGTCTGCCAGCGTGGATCCGCGCCGACGCGGCACAGAAGATCGAGGCTCGCGCAGCGATAGAAGCGCGTCGCCTCAACCGCGCCGATGCCCTTCGCGAGCCGCGTCTTCACACGGCCCATGCGCGGCGCCTTCGCCATCACGACGAGCTGGCGCGTCAGCGACATTCAGGAATAGATGCGCGCGATCACACGCGGCGGCACACGCATATAATAGAGCGCAAGACAGAGCGCGTTTCGCGCGATGCGCCGCGCGAAGCCGTCGCGCACGTAGCGTTCGGGGCTCGTCACCGCGCGGCCACGAAGCATCACGAGCCTGCGACGTCCGATGCGGCGGACGAGATCGACGTCTTCCATCAGCGGAATTTCTCGATAGCCGCCAGTTTTTTCATAGAGACGGCGGTTCACCAGCAATCCCTGATCGCCATAGGGAAGCTTGAAGAGTGCGCAGCGCAGCGCGACCGCAAATTCGACGAAACGCGCCGCGCCCGAAAAATCGTCCAGCGCGAAATGGAAGGCAGCGGCGACCTCCGGTCCACGAAAGCGGCCATTGGCGATCTGCTCGAAAAGCTTTTCGACTTCGTTTTCCCAGCCCGGCTGAAGCACCGTGTCGGCATGGAGGAAAAGGAGCCATGTGCCCTTCGCCGCCTTCGCGCCCGCTGCGAGCTGGCTGCCCCGGCCACGTGGGCTCCGCACGAAACGCGCGCCCGCCGCCTCAACGATCTCTGCCGTCGCGTCAGTCGAGCCGCCATCGGCGATGACGACCTCACGCACAGTGCCCCGCACGGCGGCGGACACCAGCGACGACAGAACGCGCGGCAAGCTCGCTTCGGAATTCAAAGTGGGAATGACAACACTGATCATGCGTTCGCCATCATAGCTGCTGCGTGTGCGAAGGCGAGACAAAGAGCGCTAATGTTCTTGTTATGTTCTCAATTTTACGCTAGTTTTTTGAGCATGACAGCGAGTCACGACATAGCACGCCCCGGCCGCCCTGCCCGCACCCCAGCCAATTCCCCGATTGGCCCCGCGCCGGCAGCACGGCCTCCCCGCCTGACGGACCCCGCCCCTCTCGCAAAGCCCGGGGTTCCCCAGAATGGCCGCCGCGGCCGGGGCGCGCTTACCAATGAAAGCGGTCGCTTCGAGGCCGAGCGCCGCGTGCTGCTCGACGATGGCTGGGGCACGATCGATGCGCCGCCGCCCTTGAAGACGCATGTGACGGCCGAGACGCCGCGCACCATCATCACGCGCAATTCCTCGCCCGATATTTCCTTCGACCGCTCGATCAATCCCTATAGGGGCTGCGAGCATGGCTGCGTCTACTGCTTCGCACGGCCGACGCATGCCTATATGGGGCTTTCGCCGGGGCTCGATTTCGAAAGCCGCCTCTTTGCCAAGCCCAATGCAGCGGCGCTTCTGGAGAAGGAGCTTTCGCGCAAGGGTTATGAAGTCGCGCCCATCGCCATGGGCACGAACACCGACCCCTATCAGCCGATCGAACAACGCTACCGCATCACGCGCAGCATTCTGGAAGTGCTGTCGGCCTATAATCATCCCGTCACCATCGTCACCAAGTCGGCGCGCGTGACGCGCGACCTCGACATTTTGTCCGACATGGCCAGACGCGATCTCGTCAAGGTCGCGATCTCGGTGACGACGCTCGACGCCAGGCTCGCCCGGACGATGGAGCCGCGCGCCTCGACACCATCGCGCCGCTTCGAAGCGATGACGCTTCTCTCGCAAGCGGGCGTGCCCACCGGCGTCATGGTCGCGCCCGTGATCCCCGCGCTCAACGACAGCGAGATCGAGAAGATCCTCACTGGTGCTGCTTACGCTGGCGCGCAATCGGCGGGCTTTGTGCTGCTGCGCCTGCCGCTCGAGATCAAGGACCTCTTCCGCGAATGGCTGGAGGAGAACAGGCCCGACGCCGCCGAACATGTCATGTCGCTCATCCGCTCCATGCGCGGCGGCAAGGACTATGACGCTGAATGGGGCAAGCGCATGCGCGGCACCGGCCCCTATGCCTGGCAGATCGGCCGCCGCTTCGAAATCGCAACGAAGCGTCTTGGCCTCGACCGCGGCGGATGGCAGCTCGACGGCACGAAGTTCAAGGTGCCGCCGCACGTGGGAGATCAGTTGGCGCTTCTTTGAATTTCTATGTGTCATCCCGGCGAAAGCCGGGATCCATTGGCAGCCCCGCAAACGATGAGCTACCACGTTTACATCCTCGCCGGCCGCAAGAATGGAACGCTTTACGTCGGCGTAACGAATAGTCTCGCACTCCGCATTGCCCAACATCGCGCGGGCACGGGATCGCAATTCACGAAGAAATATCGCGTACACATGCTCGTCTATGCGGAGGAACACGAGGATGTTGGGGAAGCTATCTGGCGAGAGAAGGCGATTAAGGAATGGAAGCGCGCGTGGAAGATACAATTGATCGAGAGCGCCAATCCCGAATGGGACGATCTCTTTGTTATGCTCAACCGATAGGCGAGTGGATCCCGGCTTTCGCCGGGATGACATTTCAGTTTTAAATATCGAGAAGATAAACAGTGTCAGATGACACGCCATTGCCTATGCGGCAAACTCCGCCGCATGACTCGTCCCCCGAAAACAGATTCGACAACAACGAAGCCGAAGGCGCGCGTGAAGCCCGCGTCGCGCATGATCCTGCTGAAGCCCGACTATGCCTTCGAGCGGGAGCATGGCGCGCCGCAAGCCCGCGTCTGCGGCATCGACGAGGCGGGGCGAGGGCCGTTGGCGGGTCCGGTGGTCGCGGCGGCCGTTATCCTCGACATGGAGAACTGCCCCGAGGGCCTTGACGATTCCAAGAAGCTCGACGAGGCAAAGCGCGAGGCGCTTTTCGCCGAACTCTCAACGCGCGCGGAAATCGGCGTCGGCATCGCGAGCATCGATGAAATCGAGGAACTCAATATTCTCTGGGCGACCATGCTCGCGATGAGCCGCGCTTGCGCCGCGCTCGAAAACCCGCCCGGCTTCGCGCTCATCGACGGCAACCGCGTGCCGAAACTCGACTGTCCTGCCCGCGCCATCATCGGCGGCGACGCGCGCGTCCTGTCGATCTCGGCGGCCTCCATCATCGCCAAGGTGACGCGCGACCGGATCATGAACGAACTGGCAGCAGCACACCCCGGCTACGGCTGGGAAACCAACCGCGGATACGGGACGCCGGAGCATCTTGATGCACTGAATCGGCTCGGAGTGACGCCGCACCACCGCAAAAGCTTCGCGCCCATACGCAACATGTTGAGTCCCGCGATTCCGGAATGACTCGATCTAGTGGTCGAGAATCGCTTAACCCTTTGATTCTTGACGCAGAATCATCACTGACTCATGATCGCGCCCTTATTCAAACGAGGGGTTCATCGTGGGGCGCGCGCAAAGCGAGACGGCCAAAAATCCGGCCGAACGGATTATCGAGGGCGATTGCATCGAGGCGATGAATTCATTGCCCGAAAAATCGGTCGATCTCATCTTCGCCGATCCGCCCTACAACCTTCAGCTCGGCGGCGACCTTACGCGGCCCGACCAGTCGAAGGTCGACGCGGTCAATGACGAGTGGGACAAGTTCGAAAGCTTCGAGGTCTATGACCGCTTCACGCGCGACTGGCTGAAGGCAGCGCGGCGCGTGTTGAAGGACACAGGCGCGATCTGGGTCATCGGCTCCTATCACAACATCTTCCGCGTCGGCGCGACGCTTCAGGATCTGGGCTTCTGGATCATGAACGATGTCGTCTGGCGCAAGTCGAACCCCATGCCCAATTTCCGCGGCACGCGCTTCACCAATGCGCATGAAACGCTGATCTGGGCGACGCGCGACGCCGACCAGAAGAAATACACGTTCAACTATGACGCCATGAAGGCGCTGAACGACGATCTTCAGATGCGTTCCGACTGGGTGCTGCCGATCTGCACGGGCGGCGAGCGGCTGAAGGACGAAGACGGCGGCAAGGCGCATCCGACGCAGAAGCCCGAAGCGCTGCTTCACCGCGTCCTGCTCGCGACGACCAACCCCGGCGACACGGTACTCGATCCCTTCTTCGGCACCGGCACCACGGGCGCGGTGGCGAAGAAGCTCGGCCGCAAGTTCATCGGCATCGAGCGCGACGAGCGATATCTGAAAGTTGCACGCCAGCGCATCGCCCGCATCATTCCGGGCGCAGCAGAAGACCTGAAGGTCACGACCTCGAAAAAGGCCGAACCGCGCGTTCCCTTCGGCGTCATCGTCGAGCGCGGCCTGCTTGAACCCGGCGCCGTGCTCACCGACCCGTCACGCCGCCACGCTGCCCGTGTCCGCGCCGACGGCTCCATCGTCTGCCGCGACGCCACGGGCTCGATCCACAAGATCGGTGCCCATGTGCAGGGCCTCGATGCCTGCAACGGCTGGACCTATTGGCACTTCAAGACCGATGGCAAGCTCAAGCCCATCGACATCCTGCGCCAGAAGGTCCGCGCGGAGATGGGCGAGGGGTAGGCGCCTCACATCGCACGTCATGCTCCGGCTCGTCCGGGGCATCCACGCCTTCCTTCATTGATCGCAAAGACGTGGATGGCCCGAATAAATCGGGCGATGACGGAATTATCTCTTCCCGAACAGCGGCCCGAGATCGGGCATCGCGTGATCGACAACCTTGCGCATCAGGGAGGGCAGCGCCTCGCCGCCGAGTTCATCCGTACTCACCCATATTCCTTCCGCATCCCTCGCCGCTTTCGCGCTCGCCTTCGCCTTGAAGACCGCGAGTTGCAGATGGAAATGCGTGAAGGTGTGTTCGACGAGTCCCGGCACACGACGCCACGGGAGTTTCGCCGGCGCATGTGAAAGCAGCGCCGTCTCGTCGATCTCCGCGCCGTCCCAAGGCGTTGTCGGCACTTCCATCATGCCGCCGAGAAGCCCTTTTGCCGGGCGCTTGCGCAAAAGCATTGCGCCATCGGCCCGGATGAGGACGAAACAGGCGCCGCGCCTGACAGGCCGCTCCTTCTTCGCGAGCCGTCGCGGCAGCGTCTCTTCGATTCCTGCCGCATGGGCGGAACAGAGCGACGCAATCGGGCAGCGATTGCAGGATGGCCGCTTCGGCGTGCAGATCGTCGCGCCAAGATCCATCATGGCTTGCGCGAAATCGCCCGCGCGCTCGTCGGGCGTCAGCGTATCTGCCTTCGCACGAATTTCAGGCTTCGACGCAGGCAACGGCGTCTCGATGGAAAAGAGCCGCGAGACGACGCGCTCGACATTGCCGTCCACCACCGTCGCGCGGCGGCCGAAGGCAATGGCCGCGATCGCCGCCGCCGTATAGGGCCCGATGCCGGGAAGCGACCTCAGCCCCTCCTCCGTATCCGGAAACTCTCCGCCATGCTCGCTCGCCACAGCCACGGCACAGGCATGGAGATTTCGCGCCCGGCTGTAATAGCCAAGCCCCGCCCATTCCCGCATCACATCGTCGATAGACGCGGCGGCGAGCGCGGCAACACTCGGCCAGCGCGCGAGAAACTTGCGAAAATAGGGGCCGACGGCGGCCACCGTCGTCTGCTGCAGCATGATCTCGGAAAGCCAGACGGCATAAGGGTCCGCCAGCATGCCGGGCCGCGCCCGCCAGGGCAGAACCCTCGCATGAACGTCATACCAGGCCAGCAGCCGCTCAGCGACGGAGCGGCTTTCGCTCTTTATTTCGGTGGACCGTTTCGCCATGAGCCAGTGATGGCTTGCGGATGGAGAGGCGTCAATCATCTGATCTTCCTCCCCTCGCCCCCTGCCCGTTTTCGAGTCAGAATGCAGCCATGACCCAATATGGCCGCCCCATCGCTCCTATGCGCTACAAGACGCCGCCCATAGGCGCGCGGGTGGCGGGGATCACGCGCGACATCTTCAAGAAGCGCGGCTTCGGGCAAAACCACATCCTCGCTCATTGGCCTGCCATCATCGGGGAGGGGTTGGCGGAATATTCCTCGCCCGAAAAGCTTGCCTTCCCCCGGATGCCCAATGAAGGCCGAGGGCCCCAGGAGGGCGCGACGCTCACCACCCGGGTCGACGGGCCGGTGGCGCTGGAAATCCGCCACCTCGAACCGCAGATCATCGAGCGCATCAACCGGTATTATGGATATTCGGCGGTCGCCCGGCTGAAGCTCGTTCAAGGGCCGCTGCCGCCGCGGCCGAAAAGCCGCCGGAAGAAGTTCAGGCCGCTCACACAGGCCGAACGCGACGCGCTTATCCACAGCCTCGCCCCCATCTCCGAGCCGGGCGTCCGGTCGGCGCTGGAGCGGCTGGGTCAAAGAATCCTGGGGACAAGTGCCCGACAGGCCGATTCTCGGGCCCGCGCAACCGAAAGGTTTGATTGAGGGGCCCGGCACACGGGGCCATAATGCCTCAACATCTAGTGGGGATCGTTCAAAGTGAATCAAAATCGGGTTATCGCGATTGCGGTGGTGGCTGTTCTGGCCGTGGCGGCGCTCGGCTATGGCGCCTGGCGGACCTTCGGCCACAAGGAAGTCGCCGACACGGGCTCGCTCAGCGGCAAGGACACAACGGCCTTCGAGAAGGAGTTGGCCGTGCCGGGTCCGATGGGCGACATGACGCTCGGCGACAAGAACGCCCCGATCACCGTCTATGAATATGCGTCCCTCACCTGCTCGCATTGCGCCGAGTTCTCGAAGGACACCTTCCCGCTGATCAAGAAGAACTACATCGACACGGGTAAGGTCTATTACGTGCTGCGCGACTTCCCCTTCGACCCGATCGCGACGGCGGCCTTCATGCTCTCGCATTGCGCGGGCCCGGAGCGCTATTTCGGCTTCATCGAAGTGCTCTTTGCCAGCCAGGCGCAATGGGCCTTCGTCGATACGCCGATGGAAGCGTTGAAGAACCTCGCCAAGCAGGGCGGCTTTTCGGACGAGAAGTTCGATGCCTGCATGAAGAACCAGGAAGTCTTCAACCATGTGAAATCGGTTGCCGAGCGCGGCGGCCAGAAGTTCGGCGTGAACTCGACGCCCACCTTCTTCATCAATGGCGAGAAGGTTGACGGCGCCATTCCCTATGCCGATTTCGACGCCCTGCTGAAGAAGCACCTACCGGGCGGCGACAAGACGGCGCCCGCGGCTCCCGTGTCGGGCGCGGCAACCCCGGCGGCACCGCAGCAATAAGCGGCCCGCGCGGCAGTTTCGAGTTCAGTAACAAGACCTGTACACAGCAAAGATCGAGATCAACGTGAAGTTCAACCGGCTGCGTCTTTCAGGCTTCAAGTCCTTCGTCGATCCGACCGACCTCATCATCGAGCCCGGTCTGACCGGCGTCGTGGGCCCGAACGGCTGCGGCAAGTCGAACCTGCTTGAAGCGCTGCGCTGGGTGATGGGCGAGAACTCGTTCAAGAACATGCGCGGCACCGGCATGGAAGACGTGATCTTCGCCGGTACCGCCGGCCGTCCGGCGCGCAACCACGCCGAGGTCACGCTCATCATCGACAATGCCGACCGCTCGGCGCCCGCCGCCTATAATGACTGCGAGACGATCGAGGTTTCGCGCAAGATCGAGCGCGAACAGGGCTCGACCTATCGCATCAACGGCCGCGAAGTCCGCGCCCGTGACGTTCAGCTTCTCTTTGCCGATGCCTCGACCGGCGCGCATTCGCCCGCCCTCGTTCGGCAAGGCCAGATCGCGCAGCTCATTTCGTCGAAGCCGATCAACCGTCGCCGCATCCTTGAAGAGGCCGCAGGCATCACCGGCCTCTATACGCGCCGCCACGAAGCAGAGCTTCGCCTGAAGGCCGCCGAAACCAATCTCACCCGCCTCGACGATGTGGTGGCGCAGCTTGAATCCCAGCTCGCGAGCCTGAAGCGCCAGGCGCGGCAGGCCGTGCGCTACCGCAATCTCTCCGGCCAGATCCGCGAGACGGAATCAATCCAGCTGCATCTGAAATGGACGCAGGCCGTCGAAGGCCTGAAGCGCGAGGAAGATCGCCTCGTCGCCACCGACCAGCGCGTCACCGAACTCACACGCGAGGCCGCCGCCGCCTCGGTCACGGAAGCCGACGCCGCTGCTGTGCTGCCTTCGCTGCGCGACACGGAAGCGCAGGAAGCCGCGAAGCTCCACCGCCTCACCATCGAGCGCGGCAATCTCGATGCCGAGGAAGCCCGCGCCCACGAAGAGGCCCAGCGCCTCACCGCGCGCCTCGACCAGATCGGACAGGACCTCTCCCGCGAGCGTCACCTGATCGAGGATACGCAAAGCGCCATCCAGCGCCTCGACGCCGAAGCGGAAGAACTCAACGCCGCCGCCGATGGTCAGAGCGAAGCGCAGATGATGGCCGAGATGCGCGTCGAGGAGACGCAAGGCTCGCTGGCCACGCGCGAAGGCGAACTCGACAATCTCAACCGGGAAATTGCGCGGCTCACCGCCGAACGCCAGAGCCTTGAGCGCACCATCGAAACCGCGCGTGGCCGCATCGAGCGGCTTGTGCGCCAGATGGACGAGATTGCGGTCGAGCAGGCCTCGCTCTCCGATGCAGCCGAAAAGCAGGCCGAGATTGCGCTCCAGTCGAGCGAACTCGAAATGGTGACAGACCGCGTTGAAGAAGCCGAGCGCGCCGCACTTGAAGCGGAAGACGCCCGCCGCATGGCGCAGGAGGCTGAAAAAGCCTCGCGCGAGCCGATGCAGCTTGCCGAACGCAATGCGGGCGATCTCGCCGCGCAGGCAAAGACCATCGCCGATCTTCTCACCGGCGGCGAAAGCGACCTCTGGCCGCCGATGATCGACGCCGTGCAGGTGGAGCATGGTTTCGAGACGGCGCTGGGTGCCGCTCTTGGCGACGACCTTGCCGTGCCGGGCGACGTCGCGGCGCCCGTCCATTGGGACACGCTGCCCGCACTTTATCTCGCGCCTTCGCTGCCCGATGGCGCAACGCCGCTCGCCCAATTCGTGAAGGGGCCGGAGGCTCTTTCGCGCCGCCTCTCTCAGATCGGCGTCGTCGAAGCCGCCGATGGCAAGCGCCTGCAGCGGGAACTCAAGCCCGGCCAGCGTCTCGTCACCCGCGAAGGCGCGCTCTGGCGCTGGGATGGCTTCACGGCAGCAGCCGATGCACCGACGGCCGCCGCCCGCCGCCTCGAACAGCGCAATCGCCTCGCCGATCTCCAGATCGAGCTTCAGGCCGCCCGCGAAACCGCCGCCGAAGCCCGCGCCGCATTCGAGGAAGCGCGCGTCATGGCGGAGACCGCCGCCGCTGCCGAACAGGAAGCTCGCCGCGCCCAGCGCGACGCGCAGTCCGAACACAACCGCATCCGCGAGCAGCTCGCCGCCGCCGAACGCGCGGCGTCGGCGCAGTTGAACCGCCTCGCCGCGCTCACGGAAGCGCAGGAGCGCCTTTCCGGCGATCACGGCGAAGCGACCCGCGCGCTCGAAGAAGCTGAAGTGGCGCTTGCCAGCCTCCAGCCCGATGCCGATCTCAACATCCGCGCCAGCGAAATGCGCGATCAGGTTGCCGCGCTCCGCATCGGCCTCGCGGAAGCTCGCGCGCAGCACGAGAGTCTGCGCCGTGAATCCGAGGCGCGTACGCGCCGCCTCGCCACCATTGCGCAAGACCGCACCCAGTGGGAGAGCCGCGCCGCGAATGCGCAGCGCCAGATCACGACGCTTGAAGAGCGTCAGGATGAAGCGCTTGGCGAATTGCAGGCGCTCGAAGGTGTGCCCGCCGAAATCGAGGCAAAGCGCCATGCCCTTCTCGACCTGATCGGTGAAGCGGAGGCCGCACGCGGCAGCGCCGCCGATGCGCTGGCAGAAGCCGAACGCCGCCTCTCCGAATGCGCGAAGCTCGCCCGTGAATTCCAGGCCCATCTCGGCGAGGCGCGCGAGGAACGCGCCCGCATCGACGGCCTCGTCGAAGGCGCGCGTGAACGCCTTGCTGAATCGGAAGCGCGCGTGCGCGAAGTGCTCGAATGCGAACCGGCGCAAGCGCTCGCACAGGCCAATCTCGAGGAAGGCACGGAACTGCCGACCGTCGAACAGATCGACGCGAAGCTCGATCGCCTGAAGCGCGAGCGCGAAAGCCTCGGCGGCGTGAACCTCCGCGCCGAAGAGGAATCGCGCGAACTGACCGAGCAGCTCGAAACCATGACGACCGAGCGTGAAGACCTCGTCAGCGCCATTGCGAAGCTGCGCCAGGGCATCGGCAGCCTCAACCGCGAAGGCCGCGAGCGCATGCTCGAAGCCTTCGAGAAGGTGAACTCGAATTTCTCGCGCCTCTTCACGCATCTCTTCGGCGGCGGCGAAGCCCATCTGAAGCTCACCGAATCCGAAGACCCGCTGGAAGCCGGCCTCGAAATCTATGCGCGTCCGCCGGGCAAGCGCCTTCAGGTCATGTCGCTGCTCTCGGGCGGCGAGCAGGCGCTGACCGCCATGTCGCTGATCTTCGCGGTGTTCCTCACGAACCCCTCACCGATCTGCGTGCTGGACGAAGTCGACGCGCCGCTCGACGATGCCAATGTCGAGCGGTTCTGCGACCTGATGGAAGAGATGACGCGGACGACGGACACCCGCTTCCTCATCATCACCCACCATGCGCTGACCATGGCCCGCATGAGCCGCCTTTTCGGCGTCACCATGCAGGAGCGCGGCGTCTCGACGCTGGTGTCGGTCGACCTCGAACGCGCCGAGCGCTTCCTCGAAGCCTCCTGATATTCAATGCCTCATGGAGTCGCTACCGGAGCGTCTCCATGACCTCCTTGAAGTTTTCCGCCATGGCCCGCGCCAGCGGCGTGATGCGCCGCGCATTGCCGACGAGCATCAGCGTCTCGGGCGGAAGCTTCAGACCTTTGAGCGGAATATAGACGAGTTGCCCATTCGCCCGTTCGAAATGAACGTCGAACTGGCTGAGAAAGGTCACGCAGTTTTCCGTCATCGCCATATGCCGCATGACCTCGATCGCGTTAGTCTCTATGAACGGTTCGGGCTCGATTGAAGCCTCGGCGAAGACGGCGTCGATATGCGTCCGCATGGTCATGCTGCGATCGGGAATGCACAGCGAATAGCCGACGCAATCGCTGACGCGGAGCGAGGCCTTTGAGGCCAGCGGATGGCGCGGGCTCACCACCACGCCGAGCCGCGATGGCGTCGATGCGAGAAGCTGCACCCGCGCGCCGAGCTTGAGGTCGAAAGCAAGGCCGAGATCCGCCTCCCCCGCCGAAAGACGCTTCAATATTTCCGGCTCGTCGACCAGCGCCACATTGATCTTCACCCGCTGATGCGCCGCGCGGAACTTCGCGATCGCGAGCGGCGTCAGCGTGGCGGCAAGGCCGCTCACCATGGCGAGCGAGATTTCGCCGCGGCGCAGCCCCTTCAATTCCTCGATGGCGCTTTGTGTGCGGTCCATTGCGCGTAATGTCTGGCGCACATGATCGATGAGGATTTCGCCCGCCGCCGTCAGCACCATCTTGCGCGGATGACGCTCGAAGATCGGCGTGCCCAGTTCCTGTTCCAGCGCAAGTATCTGCCGGTTGATGGCAGGGGCAGCGATATTGAGATTGTGCCCCGCCTTGCGGATCGAGCCGCTGCGGGCGACCTCGTCGAGATAGCGCAACAGCCGCGAATGAAGCACGGGGAACCCCTTTTTAAGCGATGCCTTTATGGCAGAGGTTTGCAAACAATTTGATGCTTTTCAAGCAACGCCAGCACCGACATGCTTTTTCTGTAACGGCGTATCGTTCACTAGAGGGTTTTGATGTCGAAGAAGCGTTTTCATCTGGGTTGGTTCACAAATTTCGGCGTCGATGAATGGAATGCCCAGTTCCATTCGGACGGCATGCCGTGGGACGGCGATTTCTATGTCGACATGGCGAAGCAACTCGAACGCGCCTGCTTCGATTTTCTCATGCTTGAAGACACGCTGATGCTGTCCGACGTTTATCAGCACAGCACCGAGGCCTATCTGAAGTGGGCGATCATGGCGCCGAAGCACGATCCGGCGCCGCTTGCCGCACTCATCGGCTCAGCCACGAAAAACCTTGGCGTTATCGCGACGCTTTCCACCATGGCCTATCCGCCCTTTCTGCTCGCGCGTCTCTGCGCCACGCTCGACCACATCGCACATGGCCGTTTCGGCTGGAACATCGTGACCTCGGGCGAAGACCTGGCGGCGCAGAATTTCGGCATGGACAAGCTCCCGCCGCGCGAACTGCGCTACGAGATGGCCGATGAATATGTGGAACTCGTCAACCAGCTCTTCGGCAGCTGGGATGAGGACGCGGTGGTTCGCGACTACGAAACGGACACCTATGCCGACTTCACCAAGGTCCGGCCCATCAACTTCAAGGGCAAATATTTCAGCTCGCGCGGGCCGCTGAACACCGTGCGCTGCCCCCAAGGCAAGCCCACCTATCTGCAGGCCGGCGGCTCGCCGCGCGGACGCGCCTTTGCGGGCAAGCACGCCGATTCGATCATCGCGGTCGCGAACGGCGTCGAGGGCATGAAGGCCTATCGCGACGACGTGCGCGCCAAGGCTGTCGAGGCGGGACGCAACCCGGACGACATCAAGGTCCTCTTCCTCATCGCCCCCACCATCGGCGAAACGAGTGAGGAAGCCCGCGCCAAGCACGAACGCCTCCTCCACTCCGATCTCTTCCTGAAGCGCGCGCTGGCGCTTTACGGCTCCTTTACCGAGGTCGACTTCTCTCCCTTCAACCTCGATGAACCGTTGCCCTACAAGCTCACCACCAATGGCGAGCAGGGCTCGCTCGACAAGTTCATGCAGTGGGGAAGCAACAAGACGCTGCGTCAATTGACCATCGAAGGCGGCAATTCCGCCTCGCTGGAGCTCGTCGGCACGCCGGATGAGGTCGCCGACAAGATGGGCGAGGCCATGGAGGCCGTGGGTGGCGACGGCTTCCTCATCACTTCGCCCTCGAACCGGATCAACCGGAAATACCTCATCGAGATCACCGAGGGTCTCGTCCCCGCCCTTCAGAAGCGCGGTCTGACCCGTACGGCCTACACCAGGACGCTGCTCAAGGACACACTAAGGGAATTCTGAGCCGGAAACACGCATTCCGCCGCCGGAATCCCCCTCCAAAGGGGGCGCTTCCGGCGGCGCGACTCGGCCTTGGCGTGGCGCCGATTGCCGCAGCACCAGAGAGCGCCGAATTATCGTTTCATCACAAAGACTTAAGAACAGTTACCCGGTTCTTGACAGCCTATTGCCCCGCAAGTAGGGTGCGCGCGGCTTGAGGCGGGGCTTTCGAGGTTTCGAAGCAATTTTGCTGGGCCTTTTTGACGGCGGAGCGGAAGTTTGGCTGACAAAAAGGACACAGAAATTCGAAATGGCGGAGGCAGGCCGCCTGCCGACGACAAATTGCTTGCCGATCTGGATCAACGGATTCAGGCGGCGCGTAAAACGGCAAAATGGGCTCGTCCTCAGCCGGATAAGGAGACGGCCCCGAGCAAGCCGTCCGATATGAGCGTCGCTCTCCGCCTGTCCTCGGAATTCATTTCGGGCGTCGTGGTTGGGGCGGCCGTCGGATGGGGGCTCGATCGGGTTTTTGGCACCATGCCTCTTTGCCTCGTCATATTCACGGGGCTTGGCACGGTAGCCGGTGTGAGAAATGTGCTCCGCGCGACAAGGGCTTACGATGAAGCCCATAAGAGCGGCGGGGTGAAGCAGGATCAGAGCGGGCAATCGCCCGTCGACAGAAAGTAAGGTCAGGCGCCGTGGCAGCAGAAGCCGAACACGCGGGTAGTTTCCCCGTCGATCCGTTGCACCAGTTCATGATCCACAAGATCGTTCCGCTGCAGATCGGGGGCTATGACGCCTCCTTTACCAATTCGAGCCTCTGGATGGTGGTGACGGCCTGCGTCGTGACCGCTTTCACGGTTCTGGCGATGGGCCGCAAGGCGATGGTTCCCGGCCGCTTCCAGGCCGCCGCCGAGATGTTTTACGAATTCATCTACAACATGGTCCGCGACAATGCCGGCCATGAGGCGATCCGCTTCTTCCCCTTCGTCTTCACGCTCTTCATGTTCATCTTCTGCACGAACGTGATCGGCCTCTTCCCCTACGCCTTCACCGCCACGAGCCACATCATCGTCACCTTCGCGCTGGCGATCACCGTGTTCCTCGGCGTGACGCTTACCGGCATCTACCTCCACGGCTTCAAATTCTTCCGCCTTTTCGTGCCGTCGGGTGTGCCAGTGGTCCTTCTGCCGCTCGTGGTCGCGATCGAAGTCATTTCCTACATCTCGCGCCCGATCAGCCACTCCGTCCGTCTTTTCGCGAACATGCTCGCGGGTCACATCACGCTCGAAGTCTTCGCCGGCTTCGTCCTCACCTTCGGTGCAATGGGCACGGTCGGTTATGTCGGCGCCGTTCTGCCGATGGCGATGATCGTGGCGCTGACGGGACTTGAGCTTCTGGTCGCCGCGCTGCAGGCCTATGTTTTCGCGATCCTGACCTGCATGTATCTCCACGACGCGATGCACCCCGGCCACTGAGGCGCGACGCGAAGCCTGTATTTGAATGAAAGAGTTTGGTTCGGCATTTCGCCGTTCCCAAGGACTAACCGGACAACCCTGAAGGAGCACTTCACTATGGATCCCATCGCAGCAAAGTACATCGGCGCCGGCATCGCTTGCCTCGGCATGGGTGGCGCGGGCATCGGCCTCGGCACGATTTTCGGCAACTACCTCGCTGGCGCGCTGCGCAATCCGTCCGCCGCTGACGGCCAGTTCGGCCGCCTGATTTTCGGCTTCGCCGTGACGGAAGCGCTCGGCATCTTCTCGCTGCTCGTCGCGCTGATCCTTCTCTTCGCAGTCTGATTGATCTTCCGCGGAATGCTGGCCGCTTTCGGGCGGCCAGCTTGAGTTGAGCCTGACTGGAGTCCCAAATGGCCCAAGATATGGCGGTCAATGAAGGCGTGACCACCGACACCCCGACCGGCGAGATGCCCGGTGCGGCAGACGCTGCACATGAGCACGTCACGACGGAAACGGGTGTGCCGCAAGAGGCGCATAGCGGAGGGTTTCCTCCGTTCAATGCCCAGACCTTCTCTTCGCAGGTCATCTGGCTCGTTCTCGTTTTCGGCGTCCTCTATCTGCTGATGTCGCGGCTCGCGTTGCCGCGTATCGCCCGCGTGATCGAGGAACGGCGTAAACGTATCTCGTCGGATCTGGAGCAGGCGGGTTCCGCCAAGGCGCAGACCGACGCAGCTATCGCGGCTTACGAAAAGGCCTTTGCCGAGGCTCGCGCCAAGGCTCATGCGATCGCGCAGGAAACGCGCGACCGTCTGACGGCCGAAACCGACAAGCAGCGTCACGAGTCTGAAGCCAGCCTTGCCGGGAAGATCGCTGCTGCGGAAGCGAGCATTGCCGCGACGAAGACAGCGGCTCTTGCCAATGTCCGTCTCGTGGCGGTCGATGTCGCCGGCGCCATTGTCACTCGCCTGCTCGGCGAGGATGCCGACAAGGCAGCGACCGAAAACGCGGTCGATGCCGCCCTGAAGCGGAGCTAGGAACATGGAATTTCTCGCCACTGGCCAGTTCTGGGTCCTTGTCGCGCTCCTCATCTTTATTGGCATCCTGATCTATATGAAGGTGCCGGGCATGCTCGCGGCTCAGCTCGACAAGCGGTCGACCGAGATCGCCGACGAACTTGAGCAAGCTCGCCGTCTGCGTGAAGAGGCGCAACAGCTCCTCGCCTCCTACCAGCGCAAGCAGACGGAAGCGATGAAAGAAGCTGACGAGATCGTCGCCCAGGCTAAGGCCGAAGCGGAACGTCTCGCGGCCGACACCCAGGCCAACCTCAAGGCGCTCGTCGAGCGTCGTCAGCAGGTTGCCGAGGACAAGATCCGTCAGGCAGAGACCCAGGCCCTGCAGGAAGTTCGTGCCGTCGCCGCCGACATCGCCGTCAGCGCCGCGTACAAGCTGATCGCGGAGAAGGTCGATGCCGCGAAAGATGCCGGCATCGTGGAAGCCTCGATTTCGGAACTTTCGTCGAAGCTCCACTGAGCTTTCTCGAAACAGCCGAGACCAGAACCCCGCCCTCGTGGCGGGGTTTTTGTTTGGCTCCTTCCCTTCCCCTCCGCTAGCCTCATCGCAAGGCCGCAGGGGAGGGCGACATGCTCAGCGACTACACGCCAACCGAGTTCACCCATGAGGGCGTGACGAAGCCTGTCTATGTGCGAGGGTCAGGCCCCGCAGTCATCGTCATCCATGAGATTCCGGGCATTACGCCAAACGTAGTGCGCTTCGCCGATTGGGTCGTTGAGGCAGGCTTTCGGGTCTACATGCCCCTCCTCGTCGGAGACGCTGGACCGGGACCGAGCGTCGCCTACGTTGTGAAGTCGCTCGCCAAGGTCTGTATCAGCCGCGAATTCCATGTGCTCGCAAGCCATCGCTCGAGCCCCGTGACGGACTGGTTGCGCGCGCTTGCCCGCCACGCCCACGAAGAAGCGGGCGGCAAGGGCGTCGGCGCCATCGGAATGTGCTTTTCCGGCAATTTCGCACTGTCGATGATGATGGAGCCGGTACTCATGGCGCCGGTGCTTTCGCAGCCTTCGCTCCCCTTCCCCTTCGGAGCCGAGCGCAAGGCAGCGCTTCATGTAAGCCCGGAAGAACTCGCCTGCCTGAAGGACCGCTGCGCGAAAGGCGACAAGGTGCTCGGTCTGCGTTTCAAGGGCGACGCCACCTCGCCGCATGAGCGCTTCGAAACCCTGCAGCGCGAGCTGGGCGACGCATTCGAGGGAATCGAGATCGACGACAAATATGCCAATCCCAAATCGCCGGAGCCCAGGCCCCACTCGGTGCTGACCGAAGACCTGATCGACGAAGACGGCCAGCCGACAAAGGAGGCGGCCAAGCGCGTGATCGCGTTTTTCGTGGAGCGGTTGAAATCCGCCTGAGGTCAGGCCGGAAGCACCGTCAGCTCCGGCCACTTCGCCTTCCACCGCGCGGCCTTCAGCGCATAGACGCCGGCATGAAAGAACGGCCCTCCGGAGGGACGGATCGTCATGGCCTCAACGTCCGAAAGTCCCTCCGGCGCGTAGAACCTTCCATCGTCCGCCAGTCCGACCTTGGACACGGACATCAGAAAGCGATCGATCCCTTCGCATGACGACGAGAGCGCCGTATAGGCCTGTCCGAATTTTTCCGGATACCAGAGATGCACCCGCGCCTGATTGCGGATCTCGATCGTCTCGTCGATATCGGCGAACAGTGCGGCGCAGCGCCTGATGACGTCATCCTCCGCCTCCCAGCTCGTGTCGGGATCGAAATAGAAGATGTCGTAATCCTTGATGCCGTAGTCAGGCGCCCGATCCGTTAGCGCGTTCCATGCCGTCTGGAACAGCGAGCCCGAAACGAGCCAGGCATCGGGAAGCGAGAGGGATGAAAGGCGCTCCAGAATCTCCGCGTTCACGTCATTGGTAAACGCGAGATCGATGAAGCGCCTTTCTTCCATTATTCCGCCGCTTGTTTCGGCGTTTCAGCTTGCCAGCGCAAAACAGGATTGCGCGCGGCGAGCGTTTCGTCGAGGCGGTGGCGTGGCGCGAAATGCGGCGCGCCGGTGAAGCGCGACTTGTCGTTGCCCTTCGCCGCCTGAGCGAGATGCTTCAGCGTGCCGATGAACTGGTCGAGCGTATGCTTCGATTCCGTTTCTGTCGGCTCGATCAAGAGAGCGCCATGAACGACCAGCGGGAAATACATGGTCATCGGATGGTAGCCTTCGTCGATCATCGCCTTGGCGAAGTCGAGCGTCTCAACGCCCGTGCCCTTGAGGAAGCGATCGTCGAAAAGCGCCTCATGCATGCAGGGCCCTTCGAAAGGCGCGGAGAGATGGTCCTTCAGCGAAGCGAGAATGTAGTTCGCGTTCAGCACCGCGTCCTCCGCAACCTGCCTGAGACCGTCCGAACCGTGGCTCATCATGTAGGCCATGGCGCGCACGAACATGCCCATCTGGCCATGGAAGGCGACCATGCGGCCAAAGGGATGTGAACCGTCGGCCTTGGCCTCTCCCGCCGTCTCAACGAGGCGGAAGCCATCCGCCCCGTGTACGACGTAAGGCAAGGGCGCGAAAGGCGCGAGCGCCTCGGACAGCACCACCGGACCCGCGCCCGGACCGCCGCCGCCATGCGGCGTCGAGAAGGTCTTGTGCAGGTTGATATGCATCGCATCGACGCCGAGATCGCCGGGACGCACGCGGCCGACGATGGCATTGAAATTCGCGCCGTCGCAATAGAAATAGGCGCCTGCCTCATGGACGGCGTCGGCAATTTCCATGATATCGCGCTCGAACAATCCGCAAGTGTTCGGATTGGTGAGCATGATCGCGGCGACATCCGGTCCGAGCTTCGCCTTGAAGGCCGCGAGATCGACGCGTCCGTCCGCCGTCGCCGGGATCGCATCGACCTTGTACTGAAGAAGCGCGGCGGTCGCCGGATTGGTGCCATGCGCCGATTCCGGCACGAGAATGCGTGTGCGCTTGTCGCCTTCGCCGCGTGCGACCAGCGCGGCGCGGATCGCCATCATGCCACATAGCTCGCCATGAGCGCCTGCCTTGGGCGACATGGCAACCGCGGGCATGCCGGTCAGCTCCTTCAGCCAATGGGCGAGCGTGTCCATCAACTCCAGCGCGCCCTGCACCGTCTTCTGCGGCTGGAGCGGATGCACATCCGCGAAGCCCGGCAGCCGCGCCATCTTTTCGTTGAGGCGCGGATTGTGCTTCATCGTGCAGGAACCGAGCGGATAGAGACCCGCGTCGATCGAGTAGTTCTTGCGCGAGAGGCGCACGTAATGGCGCATCACATCGGGCTCCGACATGCCTGGAAGACCGATCCGCGCCTTGCGCTCGAAAGCGCCGAGCTTCGGCTCATAGCCCTCCGGCTCGTCGAGATCGACGCCGGTCGCGCCCGGATTGTCGAGTTCGAAAATCAACGGCTCTTCGAGGCGAAGCCCCTTGTTTCCGGTGAAGGTTTCGAAATCGCTCGATCCAGCTTCACCCGCAGCCGTGGGACGGCCCTGATTGTTCATGCCGGACATCAGAGCACCTCCTTCAGCGCAGCCACAAAGTCGGCGCGGTCGTGATCGGTATTGATTTCAGTCGAAGCGACGATAAGCAGATTCTCAAGCGAAGCATCGCCCGGAATGAGCCGGCTCGCCGGCAGACCGCCGAGCACGCCCTTGTCCGCCAGTGCATCGACGACAGCCGTCGCTGACTTCGGCAACCGGATCGTGAATTCGTTGAAGAAGGCTCCATTCAGGAGTTCGACACCCGCAACGCCCGAAAGCGCCCTGCCGAGCTTCACCGCATTCGCGTGATTGATCCGCGCCAGCTGCTTGAACCCGTCCTCGCCCAGCAGCGACAGATGGATCGTGAAGGCGAGCGCACAGAGACCGGAATTGGTGCAGATATTCGAAGTCGCCTTTTCGCGGCGGATATGCTGCTCGCGCGTCGAAAGCGTCAGCACGAAGCCGCGCTTGCCCTCTGCATCGACCGTCTGACCGCAGAGGCGGCCCGGCATCTGGCGCACATATTTCGTGCGCGTGGCGAAGAGGCCGACATAGGGTCCGCCGAAGTTGAGCCCGTTGCCGATCGACTGACCTTCGCCAACCACGACGTCGGCGCCCATCTCGCCGGGCGGCGTGACAAGACCAAGCGAGACGACTTCCGGCACCACGGCGATGAGCAGCGCGCCCTTGGCGTGCGCGGCATCCGCGATGGCGCGAAGGTCGATGAGTTCGCCGAAGTAAGACGGCGTCTGCACGACGACGCAACTCGTGTCGTCGGCAATGCGCGAGATGATGTCTTCGGTCTTGCCGGGCAGCGCGGGCGCCAGCGCCTCGACGGGATCGCCACCGGCCTCGCAGAGATTTTCGACGACGGCGCGATAATGCGGGTGCAGCGTGCCGGAAAGCACTGCCTTCTTCCGCTTCGTCACGCGATGCGCCATCAGCACCGCTTCGGCACATGCCGTCGAGCCGTCATACATGGACGCATTGGCGACATCCATGCCAGTCAGCAGCGCAACCTGCGTCTGGAACTCGAAGAGATATTGCAGCGTACCCTGCGTGATCTCCGGCTGATAGGGCGTGTAGGAGGTCAGGAACTCCGAACGCTGAATCAGATGATCGACCACCGATGGCACATGATGGCAATAGGCGCCGCCGCCGATGAAGAAGGGAACGGAGCCCGCCGAAACATTCTTCGCCGCCATCTTGGTCAGCGCGCGCTCGACTTCGAGTTCGCCCTGTCGCCGTGGCAGATCGACGAAACCGTCGCGCCGGGCGCGCTCCGGCACATCGCGGAAAAGATCGTCGACGCTCTTCGCGCCGATAACGCCGAGCATTTCGCGGCGGTCGGCAGGGGTCAGTGGCAGGTAGCGCATGGTGGCACCGTTATTTTGAAAGAAATCAGGCGAGACCTTCGACGAAGCTCTTGTAGGCGTCTTCATCCATCAGCTTCGCAAGCTCGGACTTGTCGGAAAGCTTCAGCTTCACGAACCAACCCTTGCCCATCGCATCTTCATTGACGCCGCCTGGTGCGCCTTCGAGATCGGCATTGACCTCGACGACCTCGCCGGAAACGGGGGCATAGACCTCACTGGCGGCCTTCACGCTTTCGACCACGGCAGCTTCGTCGCCCTGCGCGATGGTCTTGCCAACTTCCGGAAGCTCGACATAAACGACGTCGCCCAGCTGTTCCTGCGCGTAGTCGGTGATGCCGACCGTGGCAACATCGCCGTCGACGCGCACCCATTCATGCTGGTCGGTGAAACGGATCTCGCTCATCTCTCTGTCCCCTGACTTATTTCGTCTTGTGAAAACGTTTCGTGGTGAAGGGCATGGCGACGACCTTTGCCGGCCGTCCCTTTCCCCGCACCATCAATTCAACTTCCGTGCCGACCCCGGCATGGGCTGCATCGACATAGCCCATGGCGATCGGCCCGCCGACGGTCGGACCGTAACCGCCGCTGGTGATCGAGCCGATGACCTTGCCGCCCGCGACGATCTCGGTCCCTTCGCGCGCGGGCGCCTTTCCTTCCGGCAACAGGCCGACACGCTTCCTCGGCGCACCATTCGCGATCTGGTCGAGAATGATCTTCGCGCCGGGAAAATTCGCTTCCTCGCGGCGGCGCTTGCCGATGACCCAGGCAAGCGCGCCTTCGATGGGCGTCGTCGTCTCGTCAATGTCGTGGCCATAGAGGCAGAGCCCCGCCTCGAGGCGCAGCGAGTCGCGCGCGCCAAGGCCGATGGGCTTCACTTCCGGCTCGCCGAGCAGCTTCTTCGTGAGCGCGACCGCATCCTTCTCCGGCACCGAAATCTCGTAGCCATCCTCGCCCGTATAACCCGAACGGCTGACGAGGCAGGGAATGCCGGCAACGTCCATCGCCTGTGCCGTCATGAAGAGCATGTCGGCACCGGCGGGCGCGAAGCGCCTGAAGACATCGACCGCCTTCGGCCCCTGCAGCGCGATGAGCGCGCGGTCGCGGATCGGCTTCAACGCAATCCCCGCAGGCAGGTTCGCCGCGATATGCGCGAAGTCCGCTTCCTTGCAGGCCGCATTGACGATGACGAAAAGCGAGTTGGCGTGCGCCGCTTCGGCCGGGCGCGTGACCATCAGGTCGTCGCGAATGCCGCCCTTGTCGTTCAGCAGAAGCGTGTAGCGGATGGCGCCGGGCACGAGGCCCAACAGGTCGCCGGGGACAAGCGCCTCAAGAGCGCGGGCGACCGTCTCGAAATCAGGCCCCTCGATCCAGGCCTGCCCCATATGCGACACGTCGAAAAGGCCTGCCGCCTCGCGCGTGTGGAGGTGTTCGGCCAGCACGCCGTCCTTGTACTGGACCGGCATGTCATAGCCTGCGAAAGGCACCATCTTCGCGCCAAGCTCGATATGGAGCGCATGCAGCGGGGTGACCTGAAGCGTCTCTTCGGAATGGGGAGCTGACATGAGCCTCTCTCGGTTGCGCGCGAATCATCAAGGGCTGCCGTCCGGCGAAATGCCGGCAGCGCCCCCTCTGTCGCGGAACCTGAGAGATTTCGCGGAACGGGAAGAACCCGCCGCTTACGCCCTTCGGTGAGGCCCATCCGAGTTTGGACGGCCTGCTTTCCAGAGATTCATCCCCCTGCGGTCCGGTTGCCTGAGAGTTTCCGGGGCGGTTGCTCCTTCGGCGCCGGATCTTTCGATCCGATCTCTCCCGCAGGGATCATCTGTATGACGTCTGGCTTCAAGCGGTGAAGCCGGGGCCGATCATATGGAGGGCCCCGATGGAGTCAATCAGGCCCGTGAAAAACCCCAAAACGAATCGGAGTTTTCCACGGAAATCGGCTTTTTGGCTGTTTCAGCGCAAGGGGGTGGCCGGAACCTTTTTGTTGTAGTCGAGCTGGTCCTGGGTCAGCTGGAAGCCGACGATGACCTCATAGGCCGCCCCGTTGATCTCGCCGCCGATGGGGATCTTCGTATCCTCGATGGTCTTCAGGAACTTCACCGTCCGGGCCGCGCCGTCAAAGGTGACCGGAATGTCGAGCTGCTGCTTCGATAACATGTATCCGTGGCGCACGATGGCGATGAAGCCCGGAATATTGGCTTCGCGCGACGTGGCGGCGGGCCCCAGATCGACCGTGCCGTCAAAGGCGACATTGACCGAGATCTCGGAGTTGTCGGAGTCGTATTCACACTGAAGCACAGATTTGCGAATCTCAGCGCGCAGCACCACATCCGTCAGATCCTTGCCGCGGCCATTGAACAGGGTCATGTGGTCGGCACCGTCGAGCACCCCCACCGTCGGGCAAGGCTTCGGCGCGTCTTTCTCGACGACATCGACCGCTTCGTCGTCCCCACCGAACATGGAGCAGCCGCCCAGCGCCAGCGGCATGACGAGAAGCGCGGCGAGGCCGAGGCCCCGGAGGGAGAAGACACCTGCATGGCGCGGAAGGCCGGTCGGCTCGATCGGAAACGGCATCGTCGTGTCACTCGCTGGGTAAGGATGTGAAAGCCCCGCCTGCCGCCTATGCCCGGTTTCTTGACTTTCGCCGGGCGGCCCCCTCTATTACCGGCAGAGAAGACCCCCGAAAGCCTTGCTTTTCAGATGGTTAGGCAGGTCGACAGGGCCGCTTGAGGCGGCGCGGGCACTTTATCGAAGTGTCGGCGAGGCCACAAGCAGGGGGCCGGAGCGCTCACCGCGCGCCCGGTGGCCTTACGAGACAAGCACGTCCCCATGAGTACGACCATGACCGAGCGAGCCCCGAAGCCGAAGTTGACGCTGATCCTCGCCTCGCCCCGCGGCTTCTGCGCGGGCGTGGACCGGGCAATCCAGATCGTCGAAACGGCCATCGAGAAATTCGGCCCGCCCGTCTATGTGCGCCACGAGATCGTCCACAACCGCTTCGTCGTCGAAACGCTGGAGCGCAAGGGGGCCATCTTCGTCGAGGAGCTGGACGAAGTGCCGGAAGGCGCGCGCGTGATCTTCTCCGCCCATGGCGTGCCGAAATCCGTGCCCGAAGCGGCGAAGGCGCGCGAGCTCATCTATTTCGACGCCACCTGCCCGCTCGTCTCGAAGGTCCATGTCGAAGCGGAGCGCCACCATGAGCGCGGCCTCGACATCATCCTGATCGGCCATTCGGGCCACCCGGAGGTCATCGGCACCATGGGCCAGTTGCCCGAAGGCGCGGTGTGCCTCGTCGAGACGGTGGCGGATGCCGAAACCTTCGAGCCGCGCGATCCGGCAAAGCTCGCCTTCGTCACCCAGACGACGCTTTCGATCGACGACACGGCGGAAATCGTCGCCGTGCTGCGCCGCCGCTTTCCCCGGATTGTCGGTCCGCACAAGGAAGACATCTGCTATGCGACGACGAACCGGCAGGAAGCGGTGAAGGCCATTGCGCCCCGCGCCGACGCCGTCATCGTCATCGGCGCGCCGAACTCGTCGAACTCGATGCGCCTCGTCGAAGTCGCCGAACGCGCGGGTTGCTCAAAATCCATGCTGGTGCAGCGTGCCGTCGATATCGACTGGGCAGCCCTTGGGCATCCGCGCACCGTCGGACTGACGGCGGGCGCGAGCGCGCCCGATGTGCTGGTCGACGAAGTCATCGCCGCTTTCCGCGAACATTTCGACGTGACGGTCGAAGATGTGGAAGCCGCCCGCGAATCCGTGCAGTTCAAGCTGCCCCGCGCCCTCGCCGGCTGACAGGAACTCTCGAATGGCTGTTTACACGGAAGTCGACGACGACGAGCTCGAAGCTTTTCTCGCCACCTATGACATTGGCGAGCTGCGCTCCTACAAGGGCATTGCGGAGGGCGTCGAGAATTCGAACTTCCTGCTTCATACGACTGCGGGCACCTATCTGCTGACCCTTTACGAGAAGCGCGTCGCACCCGAAGACCTGCCTTTCTTCCTTGGGCTGATGAATCATGTCGCCTCGAAGGGCATCGCCTGCCCCGTGCCGATCCGCGACCGCAAGGGCGAGATGCTGGGCACGCTTGCAGGCCGCCCTGCCGCCATCGTCAGCTTTCTCGAAGGGCTTTCGGTCCGCAAGCCGCAGCCGAAGCATTGCGCGGAACTGGGCGCGGGACTCGCGCGGTTCCACCTCGCCGGCGCTGATTTTCCGCTTCGCCGCGCCAATGCGCTGACCGTTTCCGGCTGGCGTCCGCTTTTCGAAGCGAGCCGCGCCCGCGCCGACGAAGTGTCGCGCGGTCTTGCCGCCGAGCTTGCCGACGAGCTTTCAGCACTCGAAGCGAGCTGGCCGCATGATCTGCCGCAAGGCGTGATCCATGCCGACCTCTTTCCCGACAATGTCTTCTTCATCGGCGAACATCTCTCCGGCGTGATCGACTTCTATTTCGCCTGCAACGACACGCTCGCCTACGACCTCGCCATCTGCCTCAACGCCTGGTGCTTCGAGCATGATGGTTCGTTCAACATCACCAAGGCCCGCGCCCTGACGCAGGCCTATAATCATGTGCGCCCGCTCGATGCGGCGGAGCTTGCGGCGCTGCCGCTGCTGGCGCGAGGCAGCGCCATGCGCTTCCTGCTGACGCGGCTTTACGACTGGCTCCACCATCCGCCGGGTGCGCTCGTCAAACCGAAGAACCCACTCGAATATCTCAAGCGCCTGCGCTTCCACCGCAGCCTTTCCTCGCCCGCTGCCTACGGCCTCGACTGATGACCACTCCAGAGACGATCGAGATTTATACGGATGGTGCCTGTTCGGGTAATCCGGGGCCGGGCGGCTGGGGCGCGCTGCTGCGCTACAAGGGTGTCGAGAAGGAAATGTGCGGCGGCGAGAAGCTGACGACCAACAACCGCATGGAGCTGATGGCCGCGATCATGGCGCTTGAGGCGCTGAAGCGTGAATCTCATGCACGGCTTCACACCGACTCCGTCTATCTGCGCGACGGCATCACCAAATGGATTCACAACTGGAAGCGCAATGGCTGGCGCACGGCGGACAAGAAGCCCGTCAAGAACGCCGAGCTGTGGCAGCGCCTCGAACTGGCGCTCGAAACGCACGACGTCAGCTTTCACTGGGTGAAAGGTCACTCCGGCCACGACGGCAACGAGCGCGCTGACGAACTCGCACGGCGCGGCATGGAGCCCTATCAGAAGGGCAAATGAACGCCGAAAACAAAAGGGCCTCCCGAGAGAGGCCCTTTTGCATTTCTGCCGAACGCTTCAGATCTGGGTCAGAATGTTATCCGCGCCCGAGACCTTCGCCTCGCCGGGGTTCGGCTCCTTGTTGAGCGACTTCACGACGCCGTCGTCGACAAGCATCGAGTAGCGCAGGCTGCGCGTGCCCATGCCGAAGCCCGAACCGTCGAAATCGA
Organism: Parvibaculum sedimenti; assembly: GCF_009184905.1. GTDB lineage: Bacteria > Pseudomonadota > Alphaproteobacteria > Parvibaculales > Parvibaculaceae > Parvibaculum > Parvibaculum sedimenti. The sequence goes on along the minus strand of NZ_WESC01000008.1, from coordinate 66,980 downwards.
GACCGAGCTTCTTCGTCAGCTCACCATTGCCGTCACCAAGCATCGTCACCTTGTCGCCGGTGCCCTGAGCCTTGCCCCAGGCGCCCATGACGAAAGCATCGTTGACGGAGAGGCAGACGATCTCGTCCACGCCCTTCGCCTTGATCTCGTCGGCCTTCTGAATGAAGCCCGGCAGATGCTGGTTCGAGCAGGTCGGCGTGAAGGCGCCGGGAAGCGCGAAGACGACGACCTTGCGGCCCTTGAAAAGATCGGCAGTCTTGACCGGCACGGGCCCCTTCTCGGTGAGCTTCATCAGCGTGACGTCCGGGATTTTTTCTCCGACGTTGATGGTCATTGCAGCCTCCAATGTTTGTGGCGCCCCTCACGGGGGCCCGCGGTTCGGCGGGCATTAAAGCCGCATTCGAGGCCCGCCGCCAGTCGGCGTTGAAGCCATCCGCTCACGAAGACGTGAGCATGGCTCACTCGACGGAACGCACGGCCTCGATGGCGGTTTCGGGGCCCGACAAGGTGAGCTTGACGCGCGCGCCCTTGAGCGCCCTCCCTTTCGACGCTTCAAACGGCACCGCATATTCGATCGTCCCGCCCGCCCTCGCCACCCGCGGTTTGTCGAACCAGAACCCTTTCGGCCCTTCGATAATGAGCTGCGGTGCCTCACCCTCGGCCCGGTAGCGGATGCGGAGCGCCGCCCCGTCCAAACGCGCGGAGAGGATGGAAGGATCGGCCGGCTCTTCCGGAATGCACGCCAGGAAACGACGGATAAGTTTCGACTCCGGCGTTGCGGCCGCATCCGCCGAAACGGGAATCGAGAGGCTCAGTTCGGCCTCGCCCGGCACGCAGATGTTGGAACAGACGCCATAGGAAAATTTCACCGCAAGCTTGACCGGCTTCGTCGCGTCCTTCGCGGTGACAAGAAGCGGCCAGACGACTTCCCCGGCATAACCGAAAGTTGAATCTCCCGGCGCGTCGAAGCGCTCCGGCGCGGGCCAGCGCAGATCGACCGACGCGACATTGCGCGACGCCGACCAGTCGAAGTGCGGCGCGAAACCCGAATCGCCCGGCAGGCGCCAATAGGTGTGCCAGCCCGCTGCAATCTCCATTCGAAGGCCGGCGAGGAAGGGCCCCGCCCCATGTCCCGTCGCCCCCGCGAGAAGTTGCAGCCGCGCTGCCTCGGTCGTATCGGCCGCCCGCGCGGGCGCGACGCCGAGCAGCAGAAAAATGGCGGCAATCCGCGCCGCTGCCGCCAATATTCCTGCTCTCATCGTAGCCATGTCCACGTCCCACAATACCAAGCGTTGATGATAGAGCATCATGCCTCGGCGCGCCCAGCGCGGCATCATGCAGGATTCTCGCGTGACATCGACGGCGCAAGGGTCAACAATATTTAAATGAGGCCTTGAGTACGGCGCGGCACAGCACAAGTAGGTATGCATGAGCCAGATTTCGCCACCTCTATCCTGCAAGCCCGTCGAGGAGGGTTTCCTCGAAGGCAAGATGCTTATCGCCATGCCGCAGATCGGCGATGACCGCTTTGAACGCACCGTCATTTATCTGTGTGTGCATAATCCCGAAGGCGCGATGGGGATTGTGGTCAACAAGGCTGCACCCAATATCACGCTTCCGGATCTTCTCGACAAGCTCGCCATTCCCGTGCCCAGCGAAAGCCCGCTGCGCGTACCGGGCACCACGAATTGCCCCGTGCTTGTCGGCGGACCTGTCGAGGCCGGGCGCGGCTTTGTGCTGCATACGCAGGATTATTTCTCCGAGGATTCGACGCTGCCGGTGGACGAGGATGTCGGCCTTACCGCAAGCCTCGACATTCTTCGCGCCATCGCCCGCGGCCGCGGCCCGAGCCGCGCGTTGCTCGCACTTGGCTATGCCGGCTGGGCGCCGGGCCAGCTCGAAGCCGAAATACAGGCCAATGGCTGGCTCCATTGCGATCCGGACCCGGAGCTTCTTTTCGGCATCAATCTCGACCGGAAATATTACTCCGCCCTGTCGAAAATCGGCATCGACCTCTCGCTATTGTCCGGCGAAGCGGGTCACGCCTGATCGTGTTTACCTGTGCGTGTAACGCGCGATGAAGTCGAGCGCCTCGGCCGCGCGCATGGGCTGGCCGAAATAGAAACCCTGCGCATAATCACAACCCATGACGGATAGATCGCGCGCCTGCTCCTCGCTCTCCGTTCCCTCCGCCACGACCTCCATGCCGAGATCATGCGCAAGCCGCACGATCGAGCGAATGATGACCGGCGTTTCGCGGTCGGTCGACATCCCTGCCACGAAGGATCTGTCGACCTTCAGCGTGTCGAAGGGGAAGCGCTGCAGATAGGAGAGGCTCGAATAGCCGGTGCCGAAGTCGTCAAGCGACAGTCCGGCGCCCAGCGCCTTCACGCGGCTCAGCATCTGGGCGGAGAATTCGGGGTTCTCCATGATCAGAGATTCCGTCACCTCAAGTTTCAGAGACCCCGGCACGATGTCGATGCGATGGAGAACGCGCTTCAGGTCATCGATCACGTCGTGTCGCAGAAGCTGACGGCTTGAAACATTGACGCTGACAAAGAGCGGCTTTTCCTGCGGGAACAATTTCTGCCAGGTCGCAAGCTCCTCGCTTGCCGACCGGAGCGCGAAACGGCCTATATCGTGGATGAGGCCAATCTCCTCCGCAAACGGAACGAAATCGTCGGGCATGAGAAGCCCACGCTCGGGGTGGTTCCAGCGCACCAGCGCCTCGAAGCCGCGCACGGTTCCGTCGACGAGCGACATGATCGGTTGATAATAGAGTTCGAACTGCTTGCGCTCCACTGCATGCCTGAGATCGGCATCGAGGCTCAGATTGTCGTCCGCCTCACCGCGCATGCCGGATTCAAAAACCTCGATATGCGCCTTGCCTGACCGCTTGGAACGGTACATGGCGATTTCCGCTTCGATCAGAAGCTGTTCAGGCCGCTCGTGACTGTCCTCGCATACGGCAACGCCGATTGACGAAGACGGAAAGACTTCGTGACCGCCAATTTCAATCGGCTGCGACAGGAACTCCTCAAGCGATTCCGCGAAGGCCTTTGCATCGGCGCGCGAGGTGCGCGTCGCGAGCAGAATTCCGAACTCGTCTCCCTCGATGCGCGCTACCGTGTCTTCCTGCGTCACCATGGATTCGAGCCGCCGCGCCACGGCAATGAGAAGCGCGTCCCCGCCCGAATGGCCAAGGCTGTCATTGACGTTCTTGAAGCGGTCGAGATCGAGCAACAGCAGCGCCGCGCGCGGCCTGTCCATGTGCCCCGTGCGATGAATGGCCCGGTCGAGACGGTCCATGAAAAGCGCGCGATTGGGAAGGCCGGTCAGGCTGTCATGTACCGCGTCGTGAAACAGCCGTTCCTCCGCCATCTTGCGCGGCGTGATGTCGCTCACGGTGCCCACACAGCGCGTGGCAAAACCTTCCGGCCCCGCAATGCAACTCGCATTGAGCGCCACCCAGCGGAAATCATCGTCCGAATGACGCATGCGAAATTCGAGCATGAATGAAACATTGCCGCGCCCGATATAGGCGTTGAGCGCATTGCGGTAGGTTTCGCGATCGGCGGGATGCATGTGCTCGCGCCAGGAGAGCTCATTCCCGCCCAATGTTCCCGCTTCAAGGCCGAGCGACGCCTCGACCGAGGGCGAGACATAGAGCGTGTCGGTAACGATATCCCAGTCCCAGACGCCCTGCCGCGCACCCGATAGCGCGAAGGCATGGCGCTGCTCGCTCCGCACCGTTCCGACATCGGTGCGGCGGCGGCCACCCTGCGCCTGATAGGCGGCAGCAAAGGCGAAGAGCACCAGCGCAATGGTGAAGATACCCACGGCGAGCGACGTTCCGATAAAGGTTCCCGGCAACCAGCCCGCCGCGTAAAGCGCGCCGACCAGCCCGGCAAGACCGAAAAGCACCGTACCCGGAATGAGAAGCTGCGCGGGCCTGATGCCCCTGAGGGCCGCCAGCACGACGAGCGGCGCGCCGCCGAAAAGCGCGACGGCCAGGCAAAGCCGCACGAGCAATCCGCTTGCCTCGGGCCAGACTATCGAAACGGGAATGCAGGCGAGGACCGCAAGGCTCATGATGCGGGCGATGCGCGACGCGCGCGGAAAATGCCTTTCGAGATCGAGGAAATAGCGTTCGAGCGCGAAGGTGGCGCTGGCGAAAAGCGCAAGCGTCCAAATTCGGAAAATGAGATCCCACCTGGCCGAAGCGCCGACCATCATCGAGAGATAGCCGAACTCCGCGAGCTCGACGAAAAAGCCCGTGCCGAGCAAAACGGCGGTTGCCCGGGCCGCAGGCATCCGCGTGAGAACGGCGAGCGCGGCAAGATAGATTGCGAGCCCGGCGACCACGCCGAGCATGCCCCCCTCGATGAGCGAGAGCCGCCTGTTGAAAGCCTGCCAGGCGGTCGGGTTCCACATATAGAGCGAAGCGGGCGCGGGCTTTTCGGAATGGAGCGCCACGGTCACGCTCGTCACCGGATCGACGGTGAGCGAGAGAACGGAAAAGCCCGCCCTCGCCTCGGTGGGCAGCGGGATCGGATCTTCGGCGCCAGCCGCATAGGCGCGATCGATCTCTGGCGCCGGGTGCGGCCAGATGAGATTGAGAAAGCCCTCACCCCGACGGTCGGCAACGAGATAGCGCGTGACCGGGTCCTGCGCCCGGTTGCGAAGCGCGGTCGCGAGCCAGACGCCCTTCGCCTCGGGCGAGCCGTCGGAGAGCGTGACCGAGCCGTTATCCTCCGGCACGCCATCCGCCCCCTCGCCATCGGCCGCCTCAGCCGGCGCCGACGTTTGGGGCGCTGCCGGAGTCGCGGCGTTGGCCGGCGGGGGCGTTTCCTGATTATCGGCGCCGCTGTCGGGCGCTTCAATGGTCAGCTTCTGCCCATGTTCCTCATAGCGCTCGGTGAAAGGCGTCAGATTGACGACGGCGCGCGGATCGTCGAGTGCAACCGCGTCGAGCGCGTGCGAAACTCCGGGCATGAGCGTAAACAAAAGCGCAGCCAGCGCACCGGCCGCGCGCATGCCCTTCAGGCCTCTTGGCATCACTCCCCCTCTCGTACGCTCACAAGCGCGGATCGTCTCGCAGAATGGCAAAGACGACATGGTCGCGCCACATCCCGTTAATTCTCAAATAGCCCCGCGCATAACCCTCTTCGTGAAAGCCACACTTCCGCAGGACCGCCTTGGATCGCTCATTTTCAGGCAAGCACGCCGCCTGAAGCCGATGCAGTTTCAACTCTTCGAACACATAGGGGATAAGCGCCCGCACGGCCTGCGTGACATGGCCCTTCCCCGCATGGATCTCGCCCGCCCAGTAGCCGAGTGTACAGGACTGCTGCACGCCGCGCTGCACGTTGGAAAGCGTGCAGCCGCCAAGCAGCGCCTCATCATGCTCGCGAAATATGAAGAAGGGGTAGGCCTGATCTTCCCTCACGCTGCGCAGATAGCGACGGAGCCGTCTGCGAAAGGCCTGACGCGTGAGGTCGTCGACCGGCCAGGTCGGCTCCCAGGGCGTGAGAAAATCGCGGCTGCGGTCGCGGAGCGAGGCCCATTCGGCATAGTCGCCCATCTGGGGTCCACGCAGAAAGACGCCATCGCCGAGAATCACCGGCGGCGTCTCGGGCTTCGATATGGATCTCAGAAAGGCCATGCCGCACCGGTTTTGCAAGTGTGAGCCCGTCGGGTCCCACAATCGAACCGGCGCCTCTCACACGATCTTATGCAAATCTTGCCGCGAGACGCTCATAGGATTCAAGCCCGCCGCCCGCGCCCTCGAGAGGCCCCACGGCGGCAAGCGCCGGCGTCGCCTTCGAAAGGAACCGACTCGCGAAGCGGCGGAGCGACGCGGCATCTACCGCATCCACTTTGGCGATCATCTCGTCGAGCGTCAGCACACGACCATAGATCATGTATTGGCGCGCGATCTGCTCGGCGCGCGATGCGGAGGATTCGAGGTTCATCAGAAGCCCGGCCTTCATCTGCGCCTTGGCACGCGCCGTCTCTTCCTCGGTCGCGTCCTCGCCAAGCCGCGTAATCTCGCCCGAGATCACGGGCATGAGCTCCGCGAGATCGTCCGGCGAGGTGCCCGCGTAGATGCCGAGCACACCCGTATCGACGAAGGACCAGGAATAGGCGAAGACCGAATAGCAGAGGCCGCGCTTCTCCCGCACTTCCTGGAAGAGGCGAGAAGACATGCCGCCACCCAACACGCTCGAAAATATCTGCGCGGTATAATAATCGGGATCGCCATAGGCGGGGCCCTCGAAGGCCAGCGCTACATGCGCCTGTTCGAGATCGCGCGTTTCGCGCCTCTCGCCACCGCGGAACTTTGCAGGCTCGGCGCCCTCGCCCTTTCCACTCGGAAGCGCAGCAAAACCCTCCTGCGCGAGTGAAACGAGTTCGTCGTGATCGACACCGCCCGCCGCCGCAAGCACCATGCGCGGCGCCTGATAGCGCTCGTCCATATAGCCCTGCAACGCCTCGCGGCCGAAGCTCTTCACCGTATCGACGGTGCCGAGAATGGTGCGCCCGAGCGCCTGTCCCGGATAGGCCGCTTCAAGCAAATGGTCGAAGACGAGATCGTCCGGCGTATCGAGCGACTGCCCGATTTCCTGAATGACGACGCCGCGCTCGCGCTCGAGCTCGCCTGCCTCGAAAACGGAGTGTTGGAGAATGTCGGAAATGATGTCGACGGCAAGCGGCGTATCGTTCTTCAGCACACGCGCGTAATAGGCGGTCGATTCATGCGTCGTGTGGGCGTTGAGATGCCCGCCGACATTCTCGATTTCTTCCGCGATGGCACGTGCCGAACGGCGCTGCGTGCCCTTGAAAGCCATGTGTTCAAGCAGATGCGAAACGCCGTGCTGATCGACGCTTTCGTTGCGCGCACCCGTGTCGACCCACACGCCGACCGACGCAGTTTCGAGATGCGGCATGTTATCGGTCACGACGGTAAGGCCGCTTTCCAGCCTCGTCACACTGACAGCCATTAGAAACTCCAGACCTTGCTACGCAACAACTGCCCGCGCCCGCTCCCGAATGAACCCCTCCACGGCTTGAAGATCGTTGGGCAGCACATCGAGACGCTCCCGACGTTCGAAAAGATCCTGCATGCGTGGCGGAAGTTCGGGATGAACGCCCGTCGCCTGCTTGACCGCATCCGGGAATTTAGCCGGATGCGCCGTCGCCAGCGTCACCATCGGCGTCGCGCCGTCGCCGCGTTCAGCCTTCGCCGCGGCAAGGCCCACTGCCGTATGCGGATCGACGAGTTCGCCGGTCTCCGCCAGCGTCTCGGCAATGGTCCGCGCCGTTTCCTCTTCGCTCACGCGCTTTGCGGCAAAGAGCGTGCGGATCGTATCGAGACGCAGCGCGTCGATCTCGAACGCTCCCGACTGCGCGAGGCTCTGCATCAGACGCCGCACCACCGCGCCGTCGCGGCCATAGGCGTCATAGACGAGGCGCTCGAAATTCGACGAGACCTGAATGTCCATGCTCGGGCTCATGCTCGGCATGACCTGACCGACTTCGTAGCGCCCGGTGTGAAGCGTGCGCGCAAGAATGTCGTTTTGATTGGTCGCAACGAGCAGCCGCGAAATCGGCAGTCCCATGCGGCTCGCCACATAGCCCGCGAAGATGTCGCCGAAATTGCCCGTGGGCACCGAGAAGGAAACAGGTCGCGCAGGCGCGCCAAGCGCCACGGCGCTCGTGAAGAAATAGACGATCTGGGCCATGACGCGGCCCCAGTTGATCGAGTTCACGCCTGCCAGCGAAATCTCGTCGCGGAAGGCATGGTCGTTGAACATCGCCTTCACCAGCGCCTGGCAATCGTCGAAGGAGCCTTCGATGGCGATGTTGTGGACATTCGCGTCGAGCACCGTCGTCATCTGGCGGCGTTGCACTTCGCTGACGCGGCCCTTGGGATGCATGATGAAGATGTCGGTCGTGTCACGGCCGCGGAAAGCCTCGATGGCGGCGGAACCCGTGTCGCCCGACGTCGCACCGACGACCGTGATCCGCTGGCCGCGCTTGGCCAGCACATGATCGAAAAGCCGGGCGAGAATCTGCATCGCCACGTCCTTGAAGGCGAGCGTCGGCCCATGAAAAAGTTCGAGCAGCCAGTCGTTCGAGCCGGTCTGGACCAGCGGCACCACGGCCTTGTGGCCGAAGCTCGCATAGGCCTCGCCGATCATCGTCGAAAGCTCTGCATCCGAGATCGACGGCCCGATGAAGGGCCGCATGACGCGGAAGGCGACCTCCTGATAGGAGAGCCCGGCCAGCGCCCTGATCTTGCGCTCCGAGAACTGCGGCCACTCAACGGGCACATAAAGGCCGCCGTCGCGAGCCAGGCCCGCAAGCAATACGTCCTCGAATTCAAGCTCGGGGGATTGTCCCCTTGTGCTGACGTACTTCACCATAATCTCCAGGATAGCCGGTCTCTGTGACCCGACAGGCCGTAACCTAGCCCTGCCGGCTGGCAGAGGCAAACAGCCGATGGGGTTTCAGGAAAGAAGCTCCAGAAGACTCACCGGCCCAGATACCGAACCTCGATATGGCGCCGGAAGGCCCCCGTTCCAAGAGGACCACCCGTCGCAGAGGCGATGATGTCATCCGGCATGAGCGACGAGCCGCGCCCATGGACATTTTCCCTGATCCAGCCGAGCAGCGGCGCGACATCGCCCCGCCCCAGTGCCTCTTCAAGCCCCGGCACCGCGGTCTTTGCCGCCGCGAAGAGCTGGGCTGCGGCCAACGCGCCGAGCGTATAAGTGGGAAAATAACCGAAGGAGCCGGACGGCCAGTGAATATCCTGCATGCAGCCAGAAGCGTCGTCCGGAGGGGTGATGCCGAGATAGCGCCGCATGCCCTCGTTCCATGCGGCGGGAAGGTCTGCCGCGCCAAGCTCGCCCGCGATCATCGCGCGCTCCAGCCGGTAGCGCAGGATCACATGCAGCGGATAGGTGACCTCGTCGGCCTGCACGCGGATCAGGCTTGGGCCGACCTTGCGGTAGTGGCGAAGGAGATTCTCGGGCGACCAGGCCGGCCCCTCGCCGCCGAAGGCCGCCTTGAGGCGCGGCGTTAGCCAGCCGACAAAGGCTGAGGATCTCGCCGCCTGCATCTCGAACAGCAGAGACTGGCTCTCATGGATCGTCATGCCGCGCGAGCGGCCCACCGGCTGGTGGCGCCACTCCTCCGGAAGCCCGCGCTCGTATAGCGAATGGCCAGTCTCATGGATGATGCCCATGAGGCTTTCGGTGAAGTCACTTTCGTCGTAGCGCGTGGTGATGCGGCTGTCGTCGGGCACGCCGCCGCTGAAGGGATGGTGGCTGACATCGAGCCGGCCATGCTGAAAGTCGAAACCCAGCACGCCCATGATCTCGCGGCCGAGTTTTTCCTGCAGAGCGATCGGGAAAGGACCTTCGATCGCGAGAGGCTGTGGCGCAGCCTTCTGCGCTTTCATGACCTCTTGCAGAAGCGACGGCAGGAAGCTTTCGAGTTCGGCGAAGAGCCTGTCGATCTCCACGGAGCGGCGGCCGGGATCGTAACCGTCGAGCAGCGCATCATAAGGATCGAGGCCGAGCGCATCGGCCTTCGCCGCCGCCTGCTCGCGGGCAAGCGAGATGAGCTTGTCGAGGCCGGGCGCGAGCGATGCATAATCATTGGCGGCGCGCGCGTGGCGCCACACCATTTCCGTTTCGGAGCGCTGCCGCGCGAGCCGCTCGACAAGATCGGCCGGCGTCGCATTGGCATGAACGAGAAGACGGCGCATCTCGGCGAGATTGGCACGATCCCATTCGGGAAGCGACGATGCGGTCTCCTCAGCGCTCGCGACGAGTTCAGCCAGCTGTGGCGAGGTCAGCATGTCGTGGCAGATCATCGCCAGCGCCGCCTGCTGTTCGGCGCGCGCCTTGGCGCCGCCTTCCGGCATCATGGTCGCGCGATCCCAATGCAGCACCGACTGCGCGCCCTGCAGGGCGGCGAGGCGATGGAAGCGCGACTTCAAGGTTTCATAGGCGGAAATCGAGTTGAGCGCGTTCATGCTTTCGGTCGTCCGATGCGTCCCTGCGAGCGATGATAAAAGAGATAAACGGCGAGCAGGCCGAGCGCGAGACCGAACCAGGTCAGCGCGTATTGGAAGTGCTCATTGCGTATGTCAACGCGTGTACGTCCACCCTTCGGCCATCCGCCGGGATTGGGCGTCGCGTCGGCTTCCACATAGAAGGGTGCTACCGGCCCGAGACCGACGGCCGCACCCATGGTCCGCGGATCGCGCGTGAACCAGATATTGCGCCGGGCATCGTCCGCCACCGTGAACGCGTCCCGAGCCTGCGGCGCGCGGGCGACACCGACGACCGTCACCTCGCCTTCGACCTCCCCCGCCTTGCGGAGCGCCGGTTCCTTCAACTCCTCGGGGATAAAGCCGCGATCGACGAGCACGATGCCGCCGCCATCCTTGAGGACGAGCGGCGTGATGACGTCATAGCCCGCGACGCCCTCGTCACCCTGACCGAAATAAAAAAGTTCCTTGTCGTGGCGGAAGGTGCCGACGAGGCGCAGGTGATGATATTCGAGCGCCTTTGGATCGAGGCCCGCCCATGCCGCCGGTGCGGGCGCGGACTCAGCGGGCGCTGCCATGCGCGCGTCGATAGTGGCGATGAGATCGAGCTTCCAGTGGAGGCGCTCAATCTGCCAGACGCCGAGACCGATCAGGATCGCCAGCGCGATCGCCGTCGCAATCGTCGGCCAGAGGAGCGGCCGAAAATATGGATTTCCACTCGCCATCAATTCTCGAGCCGCCCCTCGCGAGCCTTGTGCTTGTACTGCTGCGCGATGAGCCAGCCCTTGAGCGGACGGAGCAGACCGACGGTAAGAAGAAGCGTCAGCGGAATCCACAACACCGCATGCACCCAGTAAGGCGGCTGATAGGTGAATTCAACATAGAGCGCGAGGCCGACAACGATGAAGCCGGCGATCATCATGATGAAGACCGCCGGGCCGTCGCCCGCATCGGCAAAATCATAGTCGAGGCCGCACTTGTCGCATTTCGGCGGAATGGTAAGAAAGCCTGTGAAGAGCTTCCCCTCACCGCAGCGCGGGCAGCAATTCTTGAGGCCCACTTTCAGTGAGGATTGCGGCGGATAAAAGCGGTCGTCCATATCAACCTCCTGAAAGAAGAAAGGCGGCCCCGTATCAAACGGAGCCGCCCTGTTCAATGAGCGTTCGCGCCGCTCAGCCGCCGTGAACAACGGCGCCGTGCGAGCCCCAGATGTAGATGCTGGCAAAAAGGAAGAGCCAGACCACGTCCACGAAGTGCCAGTACCAGGCCGCCGCCTCGAAGCCGAAATGCTGCTTCGACGTGAACTGGCCGTTGATCGCGCGGCCAAGGCACACCGCGAGGAAGATCGTGCCGACGATGACATGGAAGCCGTGGAAGCCGGTCGCCATGAAAAAGGTCGCGCCATAGATGTTGCCCGCGAAGGAGAATTCCGCGTGGTAATACTCGAATGCCTGCAACGAGGTGAAGATCAGGCCGAGGACCACCGTGAGCACGAGGCCCTGGATGAGACCCTTGCGGTCGTCATGCAGCAGCGCGTGATGGGCCCAGGTCACCGTCGTGCCCGAAGTGAGCAGGATCAGCGTGTTCAGCAGCGGAATGTGCCAGGGGTCGAAGGCCTCGATGCCCTGGGGCGGCCAGTGACCGCCGGTGAAGGCGGTGCGCGCGGCCTGCTTCACTTCGCCGGAGAAGAGGCTCGCGTCGAAGAATGCCCAGAACCAGGCGACGAAGAACATCACTTCCGAAGCGATGAAAAGCAGCATGCCGTAACGCAGGTGAAGCTGAACCACCGGCGTATGGAAGCCGTGGTTCGCTTCGCGCACGACGTCGCTCCACCAGCCGATCATCGTGTAGATGACGATGGCGAAGCCGGGCGCCATGTACCAGAGCGGGTCGCCATGCATGTAGAGCACCGCGCCAACGGCGAGAACGAAGGCTCCGACCGAGGCAACGAATGGCCACGGGCTCGGATCTACGAGATGGTAGTCGTGATGTTTGGCGTGAGCGTCAGCCATGTCCCCTGTTCTCCACTTCCCGTCCGGCGAGCTATCGCCGAATGCTCTTAACCAACTTGTTCAATTCTGTCCGCAGCTCCGACGACAGGCCGCTTCGCGACATTGCCGCCGAGCTTCGCGATGGTGATGACGAAAAACAGCGTCACCAGCGCGCCGAGTACCCAGGCCAGCGCCAGATTGCGCTGGCGGCGGCGCTTCAACTGTTCTTCGGTCCACTGCTGCGGCACTTGCGGCGCGCCGTGGTTATTGTCTTCGCTCATGGGGTTCCCCTCACATGCCAAATGGGATTGAGAAGCCGAAAGCGTGTTCCACCAGCAAGGTGCTGAACAGGAGGAACAGATAGAGGATCGAATAGGCGAATAGATGCTTTGCCGCCTTGTCCTGCGCGGCCTTGGCCACGTCCGTATCCGCGCGCGATGCGAAGACCCGCCACGCGAAGACAAGGAAGACAGCGCCCAGAACCGCCGTCACGCCCGTATAGATGAAGCCCGCAAAGCCGAGAAAGCCCGGCGCCAGCGTTACAGGCACGAGGAGTACCGAATAGATCAGGATCTGGCGCCGCGTCTCCGCCTCGCCCGCGACCACGGGAAGCATCGGCACGCCAGCATCCTTGTAATCCTTGGAGCGGAACAGGGCGAGCGCCCAGAAATGCGGCGGCGTCCACATGAAGATGATGAGGAAGAGCACGATCGAGGGGATCGTGACATTGCCCGTAACCGCCGCCCAGCCGATCATGGGCGGGAAAGCGCCGGCTGCGCCGCCGATGACGATATTCTGCGGCGTACGGCGCTTCAACCCCATCGTATAGATGACGGCATAGAAGAAGATCGTGAATGCGAGCAGGAAGGCCGCGGTGTTATTGACGGCAAGTGCCATCGTCAACACGGAGCCGACCGAAAGAGTGATGCCCCAGGCAAAAGCTTCGCCCGGAGTGACGCGGCCTGCCGGAATGGGCCGGTTCGCGGTACGCGCCATCTTCGCGTCGATATCGGCGTCGTACCACATGTTGAGCGCGCCCGACGCGCCCGCGCCGATCGCGATGCAGAGCAGCGCCGTGAAGGCGATGACCGGATTGATGTGTCCAGGCGCGACCACAAGCCCGACGAGCCCCGTGAAGACCACCAGCGACATGACGCGCGGCTTCAGGAGCTCGAAATAGTCCCGGGGCGAGGCCATGCCGCTTTGCGGCAGGGCTTCGCTTCCGAGGCGTTCGCTTGCGATCGAACTGTCCGACATCTTTCGGGACCGGTCCTTGCTTACTTAATGCGGGGCAATTCGTTGAACTGATGGAACGGCGGCGGGGAGGACAGCGTCCACTCCAGCGTCGTCGCGCCCTCGCCCCACGGATTGTCCGCAGCCTTCTGTTTCCTCACGAAGGCGTGGATCACGCAGACGAGGAAGACGCCAACGCCGACGACCGAGATGTAGGAACCGATCGACGAAACGTAGTTCCAGAAGGCGAAGGCATCCGGGTAGTCCGCATAGCGGCGCGGCATGCCCGAGAGGCCGAGGAAATGCTGCGGGAAGAACACCATGTTCACGCCCACGAACATCGTCCAGAAGTGCAGCTTCGCCAGGAACTCGCTGTACATGTAGCCCGTGATCTTCGGGAACCAGTAGTACCAGCCCGCGAAGATCGCGAAGACGGCACCGAGCGACAGCACGTAGTGGAAGTGCGCGACGACGTAGTAAGTGTCCTGCAGCACGCGATCGACGCCGGCATTAGCGAGCACGACGCCCGTCACACCGCCGATGGTGAAGAGGAAGATAAAGCCGATCGCCCAGACCATCGGCGCACGGAACTCGATCGATCCGCCCCACATCGTGGCAATCCAGGAGAAGATCTTGATGCCCGTGGGAACCGCGATGACCATCGTCGCAGCGACGAAATAAGCCTGCGTGTTGACCGAGAGACCGACCGTATACATGTGGTGAGCCCACACGACGAAGCCGACGACACCGATCGCAACCATGGCATAGGCCATGCCGAGATAACCGAAGACGGGCTTGCGCGAGAAGGTCGAGATGATCTGGCTGATCATGCCGAAGCCCGGCAGGATGAGGATGTACACTTCGGGGTGACCGAAGAACCAGAAGAGATGCTGGAAGAGCACCGGATCGCCGCCGCCTTCAGGCTTGAAGAAAGTCGTGCCGAAGTTGCGGTCCGTCAGGAGCATCGTGATCCCGCCGGCAAGAACCGGGAGCGAGAGAAGAAGCAGGAACACCGTCACCAGAACCGACCAGACGAAGAGCGGCATCTTGTGCAGCGTCATGCCCGGGGCGCGCATGTTGAAGATCGTGGTGATGAAGTTGATCGCACCAAGGATCGACGAGGCGCCGGCGATATGAAGCGAGAGGATCGCGAAATCCATCGCCGGTCCGGGCGTGCCCGTGGTCGAGAGCGGCGGATAGATCGTCCAGCCACCGGCGGCGCCATCGCCGCCCGGCTGACCGGGCACGAAGATCGAAATGAATAGCAGCGCCAGCGCGGGCGGCAGCAGCCAGAACGAAATGTTGTTCATGCGCGGGAAGGCCATGTCCGGCGCGCCGATCATGATCGGCACAAACCAGTTGCCGAAGCCGCCGATCATGGCGGGCATGACCATGAAGAAGATCATGATCAGGCCGTGGCCGGTCACGAGCACGTTGTAGAGGTTGTGATCGAGGTGAAGGATGCCGCCGCCCGGATACATCAGGTTCATGCGGATCATCACCGACATCGCACCGCCGACGAGACCCGAGAAGATCGCGAAGATCAGGTACATCGTGCCGATGTCTTTGTGGTTGGTCGAATAGACGTATCGCCTCCAGCCCGTGGGGTGGTCGGCGTGACCGGCGTGCGCGGCGTGAGCTTGCCCTGCCATCTGTCTTATCCTTCGCTCTTAACTGTTCTGTTGTCTGTCAAAGCCAAAGCCGGGTTCAGTGCGCGATGTCGGCTTGCGCCGTCTTCACCGTCGCGGAAGACGAGCCTGCATCGGCCGACTTCTTCTGCTCCGCGAGCCAGCTTGTGAATTCTTCCTTCGTCACGACCTTGATGCTGATCGGCATGAAGGCGTGGGCCTGGCCGCAAAGCTCGGAGCACTGGCCGTAATACATGCCGGTCTTGGTCGCCTTGAACCACGTCTCGTTGAGGCGGCCCGGAATGGCGTCGATCTTCACCCCGAAAGAGGGAACTGCGAAGGAGTGGATCACGTCGGCGCCGGTGACGATCACGCGGACCGTGGTGTCGACGGGAACGACCATCGAATTGTCGGCGGTGAGAAGTCGCGGCTGGCCGGGTTTCAGATCCGCATCGGCGACGACGTTGGAATCAAAGGAGAGGCCGCCATTGTCGGGATATTCATAGCCCCAGTACCACTGGTAGCCGGTCGCCTTCACCGTGAGGTCGGCCTTCGGAATCACGACTTCCTTGTAGAGGAGACGGAAGGACGGGATTGCGATGACGACGAGGATCATCACCGGCAGAACGGTCCACAGCACTTCGATGAGCGTGTTGTGCGTCGTCTTGGACGGCGTCGGGTTCGCCTTGCTGTTGAAACGCACCATCACGATGATGAGCAACAGCGTAACGAAGATGACGATCGCGGTGATGATGTAGAGGAGCAGGTTGTGGAAGGCGACCAGGTCTTCCATGACCGGCGTCGCTGCCGCCTGCATGCCCATTTCCCTGGGCGCCGGCATGCCGTCCGCGAGAGCCGAGGCGATGAACCCGCCATCCAGATGACCGATCGCCAGCGCGAACGCGAAAAGGCCCATACCAATCAGAAACCGCATGCTCGTTCCCAGCTCCCAGTGTCTTCCCGTTTGAGACGGACGTCTTCCTGCCGAAGAGCGTCGCCTTGCGAAGAAGTTTCGACCTGCCAACACAAATACCGATCCTGCGAAACCGCAGGCCTTGTCTCTTGGTTGAGATGTCCGCTGCCCGTCCCCCCGGACTTACGGAACTCCCCCCGTCCATCCTCTCGCCTCGATTCGCAAGTCGCCGACCCGATCAATAGGCCGCGCCGTCGCGGGGCGAAAAGCCGCACTCCGAATTCTGGGCGTCAGAAAACATAAACCGATGCCCGCCGCAAGCACCTCGATGCCTGAAATTGCTGCCGCCTTTCGGAGAACGGAAGGAAGAGGCGGATCACTCTTGATTTTCGTTCTTGCCGAGTCGTGCCGCGAGTATAGACACGCAGCGGCGATCGGCCACATCCCTCGACGGCCTTTTGCGACGTTTTGCCACAATCAGGACTGCTTGTCCGGCCCCTCGCCGACCCCACCGCGCATTACGGGAAGGGGATCGACGCTGCGTCGCAAAAGAGTAAAGTGATAGTCACTCTCAGGAGGCGAGGTGTAGATGCGTGACGAGGCCCTGATCCATTTCCATTATGGCCGGCAGATTTCGGCCGGACTCGTCCTTGCCGCCAACGGTTCGGCGGCGCCCGATCTCATCAGCGAAGCCGCGCCCTATCTCGATCCGCGTAATCCGGGCCGCTCCGTGGTTGGATTCTGCGCCTGTCATCCCGATATGGTGGAAGACGTGATCGCTCCCCCGCCCGCGGGCTGGCAAGACTGGCGCTTCACCGAGTGGGACAACTGGTTCGGCCGCATCAACGGCGTTTTTCTGGTCGATCTGAAGCTGCTCCGCGTGGTGCAATATCCGCTCTATAGCTGCGGCTCGAGCATCGTGCGCTGCGACCTGTCGGGCCTGCCCCGGCGGCTGGTGCCGGTCGAGGAATGGCTCGCGCGCAAATAACTGCCGTTCCGGCAACCCCTGACGGCAAGATCGGGAATATCCATGAGCAACTCCGCTGACGACCTTTTCTTCTCGCAAGCCGGGCTCGACCGTTCACGGGTCGAGAAACTCGTGGGCAATGCGCTCGACGGCGCGGAGGATGGCGAGCTCTTCCTCGAATATCGCCAATCAGAGGCGCTTGCCTTCGATGACGGCCGACTCAAGACGGCGAATTTCGACACGTCGCAGGGATTCGGCCTGCGCTGCGTGGTCGGCGAATCGACCGGCTATGCCCATGCGTCCGACCTTTCGGAAGGCGCGATCAAGCGCGCAGGCGAGGCCGTGCAGGCGGTGAAGCAGGGGCGAAGCTTCACACTGGCCGATGGCCCGAAGCGAACCAACATTCATCTCTATTCCGACGAGAACCCGCTCGGCGCCCAGAGCTTCGAGCAAAAAGTGAAGCTGCTTTCAGATATTGACGCCTATGCCCGCGACAAGGATTCCCGCGTCCGGCAGGTTTCGGCGTCCCTGGTCGGCGAGTGGCAGGCCGTCGAGATTCTTCGTCCGGATGGCAGCTCCGTTCGCGACATCCGCCCCCTCGTCCGGCTTAACGTCTCCGTCATCGCCGGTCAGGGCGACCGGCAGGAAACCGGCAGCTACGGCGTCGGCGGCCGCACCGGCTACGACATTTATATAGACCCGCTGCAATGGCAGGCGCAGGTCGACGAAGCCTTGCGTCAGGCTTTAGTGAATCTGGATTCAGTTCCGGCACCGGCCGGCGAGATGGATGTCGTGCTCGGGCCGGGATGGCCGGGAATCCTGCTTCATGAAGCGATCGGTCACGGGCTTGAAGGCGATTTCAACCGCAAGAAGACCTCCGCCTTCTCCGGCCTGCTCGGGAGCCGCGTCGCCGCCCCCGGCGTCACGGTCGTCGACGATGGCACGCTGGCGAACCGCCGCGGGTCGCTCTCGGTCGACGATGAAGGCACACCGACCTCGCGCACCGTGCTGATCGAGGACGGCATCCTCAAGGGCTACATGCAGGACCGGATGAATGCCCGCCTCATGGGCATGGCGCCCACCGGCAACGGGCGGCGCGAATCTTACGCGCATCAGCCCATGCCACGCATGACCAACACCTACATGCTCTCGGGCAACCACGAGCCCGACGAAATCCTGCGCTCGGTGAAGAAGGGCCTTTATGCCGTCTCCTTCGGCGGCGGACAGGTCGACATCACCAGCGGCAAGTTCGTCTTCACCTGCACCGAGGCCTATCTCATCGAGAACGGCAAGATCGGCGCGCCGGTGAAGGGCGCAACCCTCATCGGCAACGGACCGGATGTGCTCACCCGCGTCGCCATGATCGGAAACGACATGAAACTCGATCCGGGCATCGGCACTTGCGGCAAGGCCGGCCAGGGCGTCCCCGTCGGCGTCGGTCAGGCAACGCTGCGGATCAACGGGCTGACGGTCGGCGGAACGGCGAAGGCGGCGTGAGGCCGCCCATCAATAATGCTCGAAGATAGGCGAACTCTCTATTGATACCCGAAACCGGTCCAGGATGGCCTTCTTCTCACGAGCAGGCCTTCCGTTCAACCAAAGCCATTGATCGGCAATCCGCCGAGGGTATGGATAAGAGCGATCACAATAACGGGCTGCCGCTTCGATCCAACTCGCACTTCCGAGGTAGAAATCGTCGAACAATTCTAGAAAATTCTTCTCGTTGACGTTGAGCGCGCCTTTTGCAGTCTGGCTGAGTTTCCACTTTCGCAAGCCACACCGCGCAAATTCATCAAACATCGTCATGTGTTTGGGCTGATAAAACCACAATAGCTTCGATGTGAAGGATTTTAGATCACGGCCATTTTGAATATCTCGAACCACATTTATTCCCTCGCTCCAACGATTATTTAAATCATTTAGAGCGTTGCCTTCGTCAAGTCTGTTACCAAATAGTGCATGTAATTTATCGACAATCCTCGTGAAATTTGATTGCAAGCTTTGGTGGGCAACGCCGCGCGTCAGCCCATATGTCGTAAGGAATTTTAGCTGAGTATCTCCGTCCCATTCAGCCGGATTAAGCTTAAGAGCAGCAGCATCAAACTCGTCAAACCATTTGAATACTTGTCTGTAGGACCATATCCATTCCAAAAATTCAGGACTTAGAGCGCTCATCTCGCCTCAACTCCCAATTGGCTTATCCGTTCTTACTATGGCAGACCGCCTGGATCTTGTTACCGTCGGGATCACGCGCATAGGCACCGTAATAATTCGGATGGTAATGCGGGCGCAGCCCCGGCGCGCCTTCGCTGGTGCCGCCGAGTTCGAGCGCCTTGGCGTGGAACGCATCCACCGCCCCGCGGCTCGGCGCGAGGAAGGCGACATGACCACCATTGCCCGGCTGATGAGGCTGGCCGTTGAACGGCTTCAGGATAAAGACCTTCGGGCCGGCCGCCGTGCCGTAGCTCAGCGTACCCTCAATCTTGAAGAAGGGATGGATGCCGAGCGTCGCCAGCACCGCGTCGTAGAAGGCTTCGAGCTCTCCCGGATCGTTCGATCCGATGGTCACATGACTGAACATGGATGCCCTCCCTTTTCCCATTCCGTCATGGCCCGACTTGATCGGGCCATCCATGTCTTTCTTACCGTTTCTGATCAGAGAAGACGTGGATACCCGGGTCAAGCCCGGGCATGACGAATAAGAAAAGCCAAAAGACTGGAGCGCATACTGGATCGATGCTGCCTGTCCAACCGCGGTGCCAAGCCTCGGGCATGTCCCCGGCATATCGCCCGAACGGCTACCCGATCGTCAGATCGTAGGCCATGATCGCGCTCGCGGCCCCTGCAAAGGCTGCCAGATTGCCGTAGATCATGCTGTCCTCGGCGCCCGGAGACACCCGCATGAGGATGAGCAGTCCCGCCATGCTGCCAAAGATCGCGAGCGCGAGATAGGCAGGATTGCGGACCCAGCTTCCCTTGGCCAGACGGACGAGGAAGAAGCTCAAACCCAACGCAGTGATGAAGATGCTGACCATCTCTGTCTCCCTGATGGGAGAAGGATCGACCTCAATTGCAAACAAAAGGTAAACCGGCCGCTGTTCGCATTGAGAGCAAAAGGCAAGACGTGGCTGGCCAGTCTCCTTGAATTCAGAGACGGTCGCGCATGACAGCCGGAAAGAGCGGCTAGAACGCGTATTCCGTATACACCGGATCGACGCTGCCACCCCAACGGCCATGGAAAGCCTCGAGCATTTCATCGGCGGGCGACTTGCCCTTGCCGACAATGTCCTCGACGGTGGAAAGGAACACGGTCTCGTTTTCCGAGCCCGCGCCATCGCCCTTCGCTCGCGCCTTGAGGCCCGCCCGCGAAATCTCGACCGCGCGGCGCGCGATGTCGAGCAGCGTGCCATTGCGGAAAGGCGTCTTGAACCCAAGACGCGGAACGTCGTCGCGGAGCTGTTGCCGTTCTTGCGCCGTCCAGTCCTTGACGAGATCCCAGGCCGCGTCGAGCGACGACTGGTCGTAGGTGAGCCCGACCCAGAAGGCCGGCAGCGCGCAGATCCGCGCCCAGGGCCCGCCGTCTGCGCCGCGCATCTCGATGTAATTCTTCAGCCGCGCTTCCGGGAAAATGGTCGTGAGGTGGTTGATCCAGTCGCCCCGCGTCGGCGTCTCGCCTTCCGCACCTTTGAGCTTTCCTTCCATGAAGTCGCGGAAGGACTGGCCCGTCACGTCGATATAGCCTTGCTCCCGGTGGACGAAATACATCGGCACGTCGAGCGCGTAGTCGACATAACGCTCGAAGCCGAAACCGTCCTCGAAGATGAAGGGGATCATGCCCGTGCGCGCCCGGTCCGTATCGGTCCAGACATGCGAGCGGTAGGAGAGATAGCCGTTCGGCTTTCCTTCCGTGAACGGAGAATTGGCGAAGATCGCCGTGGCAATGGGCTGGAGCGCGACGGCGACGCGCAGTTTCTTCACCATGTCCGCTTCGGAGGCAAAATCGAGGTTCACCTGCACGGTGCAGGAGCGGTACATCATGTCGAGACCCATGGTCCCGACCTTCTTCATGTACTCGGTCATGATCTTGTAGCGGCCCTTGGGCATGACCGGGATCTGATCTCGCCGCCAGCTCGGCGTGAAGCCGAGGCCGAGGAAACCGAGGCCGAGTTCGCCGCCGACTTCGCGCACCTGGGCGAGGTGGTCATGCAGCTCCGCGCAGGTCTGGTGCAGAGTTTCGAGCGGCGCGCCCGAAAGCTCGAATTGTCCGCCGGGTTCCAGTGAAATATTGCCGCCGCCCTTCGGGCTTTCGAGGCCGATCAGCGTCTCACCCTCGCGCACGGGGAGCCAGCCGAAGCGTTGCAGGCCTTCCAGCATGGCGTGGATGCCATTCGGGCCCTCATAAGGAACGGGCGAATGATCGGAGAGATAGAACGGAAACTTCTCATGCTCCGTGCCGATACGCCATTCGGCCTTCGGCTTGGAGCCACGTTCGAGCGCGGCGACGAGATCGTCCCGGCTCGTGATGGGCTCGGGCCCTGCGACGAGTACGCTCATGAAGAGCCCCCTGGGTTGGACAGGCCGTGTCGTTGATCGCGAGGCCGCATCGCCCCTGCCCGGTCCCCGGCCCTTTTTTGACGTCGCCAACATGTAGGAGCGCCGCCGCGACCTGACAAGCGCTAAAGAATTGCCTCCGTGAACTTGCGAACGCTACGCAAAAGGCGTCCGCCCGCTACCAGTCCCCCAGAATCATCTGGACGGCGGCAAGCGCCGCGATGGCCGCGGTATCGGCCCGCAGGATGCGAGGCCCCAGCGAAATCGCGACTGTGTCCTTGCGGGCGTGGAGCCGGGCCCGTTCTTCCGCATCGAAGCCGCCTTCGGGGCCGATCAGCAGCGCGTAAGGCTTGCCCTTGCCGCCTTCCGCCGCGAGACGTTCGAGCGCCACTTTCGAGCCGCCGGGCTCGGCGGCCTCATCGCAGAAAAGAATGCGCCTTGGGCCTTCGCGCTCGCTCCAGCGATCGAGCAGCGCGTCGAGCTTCTCCGCCTCGCGCACCTCCGGCAGCGCCACCAACCCGCATTGCTCGGCCGCCTCGACGACGTTCGCCTGCAAGCGCTGATCCTTGACGCGCGACACGATGGTGCGCCGCGTGATGACGGGCTGGATCATCGCGGCGCCCATTTCGGTCGCCTTCTGGGCGATGAAGTCGAGCCGCGCGCGTTTCACCGGCGCGAAGAGAAGCCAGATGTCGGGAAGCGGCTGATGCGCCCGCGTCCGCTCGATCACGCGGAGAAGCGCGGCCTTCTTCGAGGCTTCGGCAATCTCCGCCGCCCACTCGCCGTCGTGCCCGTTGAAGATGAGAACGTGCTCGCCCTGCCCCATGCGCAGTACATTGACGAGATAATGCGACTGGTCCTTGTCGAGCTGGACATCGCCGCCCGCCGCCATCGGCGCATCGACATAGAGCCGCGTCTTGCCGGTGCCGCAATGCGCGGGGCTGTCGTCGTCTTCGTCGTTGCGCATTGTGCTGTCACCCTCTCCGTCATGGCCCGGCTTGACCGGGCCATGACGATTAGAGCTATGGTAATCACAAGACAATCGGAAACAAAAATTCGTCCCATGCAAACCAGACCCACCGTGCGAATTCTGTTCTTCGACGCCGAGGATCGGCTTCTCCTCATGCGCGCGCATGATCCGGATGTCGGGGACCACGAAGGCCGCATCTCTGACACATCCTACTGGTTCACCATCGGCGGCGGCGTAGAAGACGGCGAGGACCTCCCCACGGCGGCTCTGCGCGAAATCGGCGAGGAGACCGGACACACCAAGGTCCGCCTCGGACCGCCGGTCTGGTATCGCGAATGTGTCCTCACCGTCAAAGGCGAGAAGCGGCTTTTCGAAGAGACCTATTTCCTCGCCCGGACCGAAGAAACCGCCTTGCGCAGCGAGAACTGGACCGAACTCGAACGCGCCGTGATAAAAGACATGAAATGGTGGGATATGGATGAGCTGATGGCGAGCGACGAGATTTTCTATCCGCTCTGCCTCAAGGAACATCTGCCGCCCCTTCTCAAGGGCGACTATCCTGCCGACACGATCACTATCGGGCTTTGAGTTCATGTCCACATCCGCCAGCGAAACCCGCGTCGCCGACGCACCCGCGCAAAACTGGGTCGACCGCTGGGCGCCAGCGCCGCTGCGCCCCTATGCGCGCCTCGCGCGGCTCGACCGGCCGATCGGCACATGGCTGCTGCTGCTTCCCTGCTGGTGGTCTATTGCGCTGGCCGCCGACGGGCTGCCGGATTTCCGCCTGCTCATCCTTTTCGTCATCGGCGCCGTCGTCATGCGCGGCGCGGGCTGCACCTTCAACGACATTGTGGACCGCGATTTCGACGGCCGGGTCGAGCGCACGCGCTCACGCCCGATCCCCAGCGGCGCGGTGAGCGTGAAACAGGCATGGGCCTTTCTCGTCCTGCAATGCCTCGTCGGCCTCGCGGTGCTACTGGCGCTGTCGCCGCTTGCGATCCTGCTTGGCGTCTCCTCGCTCGCCATCGTCGCTGCCTATCCTTTCATGAAGCGCATCACCTACTGGCCGCAATTCGTGCTCGGTCTCGCCTTCAACTGGGGTGCGTTGATGGGCTATGCCGCGGCGACAGACCGTCTCGCGCTGGCGCCTGTGCTGCTCTATCTCGGCTCCATCGCATGGACCATCGGCTATGACACGATCTATGCGCATCAGGACAAGGATGACGACGCGCTGATCGGCGTGAAATCCACCGCGCTACGCTTCGGCGCGGCGACGCATCGCTGGATGTGGATGTTCTACGGCGTCATGGCGATCACGCTCGTCGCGGTCGGCATTTCAGCGCGGTTGGGGCCGATCTATTACGTCGGCATTGCGCTCGCCGTGGCGCATCTCATCTGGCAGATCCGCTCGCTCGATATCGACGACTCAGGCCGCTGCCTCAAGCTCTTCCGGTCCAATCGCGATTTCGGATTTATTGTCTTCGCGGCGATCGCGCTCGCCCGGCTTTTCACCTAGCCGGGCTTCACGTCGGTCAGCCGGTCGATCTTTCTGAGATCGGGGAAGAGCCACATCCAGAGCGCAACGACGCCGATGGTGCCAAGCCCGCCGACGACAACTGCGGGCACCGCGCCGATCCAGCCTGCGACCATGCCGCTTTCGAACTCACCGAATTCATTGGACGCGCTGATGAAGATGAGATCGACGGCGCTGACGCGGCCGAGCTTTTCCGGCGGTGTCGCCAGCGGGATCAGCGTCGAACGCACGAAGACGCTCACCATGTCCGCGCCGCCCATGACGAAAAGCGCCGCAAGCGACAGCATAAAGGTCTCGGAGAGCCCGAAGACGATGGTCGCCACGCCGAACAACGCGACGCAGGCAAACATCGCAAGCCCCGTATGCCGATGGAGCGGCCGCCAGATCAGCAGGAAATTGACGATGACAGCGCCGATGGCGGGCGCCGAACGCATGAGGCCGAGACCTTCCGGTCCCACATGCAGAATATCCTTCGCATAGATCGGCAGAAGCGCAGTCGCGCCGCCGAGCAGCACCGCGAAGAGATCAAGCGAGATCGCGCCGAGCACGATGGGCTGCGTCCTGATATAGGCGATACCCGCCATGGCGCGGGCAAAGGCCCCCATGGTGGGATCGACGGGCTGCTGCTGGTGCTGCGTCCGCAGCGCGACGAAGGCGACAGCAACCGCGACGAAGAAGAGAAGGCAGGCGCCATAGGCAGCCGTCGGTCCCCAGATATAGATGATACCGCCCAACGCCGGACCGCCGATGACCGCAACCTGAAAGGACGATGAACTCAGCGCGATTGCGCGCGGCATCTGTTCCTTCGAAACAAGCAGCGGCACGAAGGAGCGCAGCGCAGGCCCCGCGAAGGCGCGCGAAATGCCCGTCAGCACCAGCACGAGATAGAAGGGCCAGACATTGGTCGACTCCATGTGCGTCAACGCGATGAGCAACGCGATGGCGAGCGCCTGAAGCCCATAGCTCACAGCCACGATGATCCGCCGATCGATCCGGTCGGCGACATCGCCCGCCGGCAGGATCAGCAGCACCATGGGCAGGAATTGCGCGAGTCCGACAAAGCCGAGCGCCATCGCGCTATGGGTGAGGTCATAGATCTGCCAACCGACCGCGACGGACTGGATCTGCGAGCCCAGCGTTCCGAGAAACCGCCCCGCGAGGAAGAAGCGGAAATCCCGCACCCCAAGGACGCTTTTGAGGGAAACATGAGGAGTGGAGGTCGTGTCCATGGATGTCGCTCGAAACTGGAACCCCCGCAGCCACGGCGCGGCCCGGCGGGCCCCCTCGCCCCGCGATGCGCTTTATGGCCCAGGATTCGCGTCCTGTCGCGGCCCTTCGCTTGGCGGAAAAGCAAAGCCTTTGGCGCAAAAAATGAATTATAGTTCATATATATAAGCCGCCCCACCCATCCAGATGAAGTTCGACACCGCTCGCCCCAATTATGTAGATAGAAATGAATATAAATTCAGTCATAGGCGCGGGCTCGCCTCGAAATGGCGCTCACGAGATTCTTGTGAAGGCGTTCACGTGGGGCCTTGACCCCAAACCTGAATCATAGTTCATTCTCTCCATTCGAATGGAGGTTCACGCTTTGGCCTATAGACGCACAGATACCGTTGCCGCCCGGCTCGCCGATACGCGACGGCATATTCTGAATGCGGCTCGCGAGCTTGTCGCTGAGGGCGGATTCGCTGCCGCCCAGATGACGGAAGTGGCGCGCAAGGCGGGCGTCGCCACAGGAACGCTCTATCGCTATTTCCCCTCCAAGGAAGAGCTTTGCCGCCAGGTTTTCCGCGAGGTTTCGGCCCGCGAGATGAATGTGCTGGCCGGCATCGCGCAAGGACCGGGGACTGCCGCCAAAAGACTTGAATCCGTATTACGCACCTTCGCCTCCCGCGCCGTACGTGGCCGCAGGCTTGCCTTTGCGCTGCTCGCCGAGCCCGTCGATGTCGGCCTCGCCGAGGAACGCGCCCGCTTCCGCCGCACCCATGGCGAGATATTCGCAGGGCTCCTCGAAGAGGGCATCGCCGCGGGCGATTTCCCGGCGCGCGACGTGAAGGTCACGGCGGCCTGCATCGCGGGCGCGATACCGACAGCACTGATCGGCCCGCTCGCGCCTGAATCCCATGAACTCGACGAAAAGGGCGACAAGGTCGTCGACGAGATCATGACCTTCTGCCTCGCAGGCGTCGGCCTGCTCCAGCCCCGCATTAAAGTGAAAGCCCCAGACGCCAGAACTGGCGAACCGAGGATCAGAGCATGATAAGTGCCAGCGAACTCCTGACGCCCGCCCAGCTTTCCATCGTCCGCACCCGCTCCGACTGGCGCGGCCTCTGGTGCGTCGTCCATGCCTGGGGTGTGATTTTCGGCTCCATGGCGCTTTTCGTCTGGTTACCCAATCCGGTGACATTCCTCGTCGCCGTGGCGCTGATCGGCGCGCGCCAGCTCGGCCTCGCGATCCTGATGCATGACGGCGCGCACGGCGTTCTCTGCCACAACCAGAAGCTCAACATGTTCCTGAGCCAATGGCTCTGCGCCTATCCGATGATGGCCGAGACCGGCGCCTATCGCCGCTATCACCTGAAGCACCACGCCCATACACAGCAGGCCGACGACCCGGACCTCGTCCTCTCTGCGCCCTTCCCGATCACGAAGTCCAGCTTCCGCCGCAAGATGATCCGCGACCTCACCGGCCAGACGGGTTACCAGCAGCGCAAGGCGCAAATCCTGAACGCGCTCGGGCGTCCCGAATGGCCGCTCGAACGGCGCCTGCGCAACTACTGGTCGAAGCTTGGCCGCGCCACCATCTGCCAGCTTGTCATCTTCGCGATCCTGGCTGCGAGCGGCCATTGGTACCTCTATTTCGCTCTCTGGCTGCTCCCCTTCCTGACCTGGCAGCAGGCGATCACGCGTATCCGCAATATTGCGGAGCATGCGATGGTGCCGGACGGCAACGACGATTTCCGCAACGCCCGCACCACCAAGGCCGGCCTCGTCATGCGCGCCCTCATCGCGCCCTACTGGGTCAATTATCACGTCGAGCACCATCTACTGATGTGGGTGCCCTGCTACAATCTGCCCAAGACCCGCGCCTTCCTGATCGCCAACGGCTTCGGCCCGCGCATCGAGACAAAGGAGAGCTACGCCGAAGTGCTGCGCATGGCGACCTCGCGGCCCGAGGACGAGGACAAGCCTGGCACGCTGGTCCACAATGCGCGCAGGCAGCGCGTCGAAGGCACGATGGGCGAAGGTTTCACGCCGACGGACGAGACAGCCTGACGCCCATTCCGTCGCGTCACCCCGGCATTGCGCCGGGGGGCCGCCTCCCCAACATTGTTTTTCCTCGCCCCGACCTGCTAAATCTCTCCCAACAAGAAATTCGCAAGGGAGAGACGGCCATGGCCGAAGCGGCTCAGCAGGATGGCGAGATCGGCGAAGTTCGCGAAGCGCATCGTTTCGATGTGAAGCGGCTTGAAGCCTATTGCCGCGACGCAGTGGAAGGCTTCAGCGGCACGCTCGACGTGCGCCAGTTTTCAGGCGGTCAGTCGAACCCGACATTCCTGCTGACGGAGGAAGGGCCGCGAGGGCTTAAGCGCTATGTGATGCGCAAGAAGCCGCCGGGCGTGCTGCTTGCCAGCGCCCACCAGATCGATCGCGAATATCGCGTCATGAAGGCGCTTGCCGACACCGACGTGCCTGTGCCGCGCATGTATGCGCTCTGCGAGGACGACAGCGTCATTGGCACCTCGTTCTACGTCATGGAATATCTCGACGGCCGCGTCTTCCGCGACTCGACCATGCCCGGATCGAGCGAAGCAGAGCGCCGCGCGATCTATTCGAACCTCGCCGAGAATCTCGCGCGGCTTCACAAGGTCGATTACGAGAAGATCGGCCTCGCCGACTTCGGCAAGCCCGGCAATTATTTCGAGCGTCAGATCGGCCGCTGGATCAAGCAGTATCGTGGCGCACAGACGACCGATATCCCGTCGATGGAAGAGCTGATCAAATATCTGCCAGCGCATATTCCTGACGAGCAGTCGGTGACGATCGCCCATGGCGATTACCGCCTCGGCAACACCATGTTCCACGCCACCGAGCCGCGCATGATCGCGGTGCTCGACTGGGAGCTTTGCACCATCGGCCACCCGCTCGCGGATGTCGCCTATAATTGCATGTATGACCTGCTCGGCGTCGCGGGTGGCGTCGGCCCGATTGACCGGACGGCGACACCCGGCATTCCGACGGACAAGGAATTCGCCGCCGAATATTGCCGCCATGCAGGCCGCGATGGCATTGAAGACTGGAACTTCTACCTCGCCTTCTCGATGTTCCGCCTCGCTTCCATCAGCCAGGGCGTCTACAAGCGCGGGCTTGATGGCAATGCGAGTTCGGAACGCGCGATGACCCTTGGCGATGCCTGCCGCAATCTCGCGGATAACGCCTGGGAGATTCTTCAGCGTAAGGACTAGTGCCGAAGCGCGCATGGTTAGCGAAGCGTAAACCCCTACGCTTCAACATATATTAAAGCTCTACATTTAATCTCCTCCCAGTCCGGCGTGGCGCACAGGAAGTGTTTCCACCGACCGGATGGCCGCCAAGGCCGGACTTCGGGGTAGGAAGATGGCTCGTCGCAAGAATGTGCAGCCGGAGGAAGATCTGTCGCCCGCATTGCGCGGCGACGCCCGGACGCCATGCGCCAGCGAGAATTTCTTCCGCGCCCTCGTCGAAAATGCCGGCGACATCCTGACACTTCTCGATGCCGATGGCCGTATCATCTACAACAGCCCCGCAGTTCATGAAGTTCTCGGGGTCGATGCCCACCTCATGGTCGGCACACCCGTCGTCGACGCCGTTCATCAGGACGACCGCGAACGGGTTCGCGAGCGGCTCGACGCTTGCACCCGCTCGCCCGACTGGGTGTCGATGGAGACATTCCGCCTTCCCCATATCGATGGAAGCTGGCGCTGGATGGAAGCGCGGGCAAAGAACCTGCTCGGCGATCCGAATGTCGGCGCGGTCCTTTGCGTGTCGCGCGACGTCACGGAAGCGTGGCGGCTCGCACAGCAGCTTCACGAAGCCGAGCGTCTCGCCCGCTTCGGCCATTGGCGCTGGGCGAAAGGCGCGATGGCGCCGACATGGTCGGCGGGTGTCGCGAAGATTCTCGACCGGCCTCTCGCGGAAATGCCCGTCGGCGGCGACTGGTATCTGGACCTCATCCACGCAGATGACCGCGACGAACTCCTGTCGAAATTCCTCGACGCTTTCGAGACGAAGGATCGGGTTACTTCGGTCACGCGCTTCCTCGCTGGCGACGGCAGCTACCGGCACATCAAGACCCAGGCCTATGGCGAACTCGATGCGCAGGGAGAAGTGGGCGCGCTGGTGGGTCTTGCGGAAGACGTAACCGAAGAGATCAGGGCCGAAGAGGCATTGCGCCAGAGCGAAGCCAAATATCGCCTCCTCGCGGAGCGCGCCTCGGACATCATTCACCACCTCCGGCCGGACGGAAAGCTCGTCTTCATATCGCCCTCGGTCGAAGGCGTTCTCGGCTACTCGCCCGAAGAGATGGCGCTGATTGACGATGTCCTGCCGCACATACATCCCGAAGATCGCAACCGTGTCATCGAATACAGGCAGCACCTCCTCGAACGCGACGGCACGACCCGCGTCGAATATCGCTTCCGGCACAAGGTCGGCCATTACGTCTGGGTGGAAACGGCCATGCGCCCGGTACGCGACCCGGGCACCGGCAGGATCACCGAGCTGATCGGCACCACGCGCGACATGACCGAGCGCAAGCTGCAGGAATTCGAACTGCTGGAAGCGCGGGAACGGGCGGAAGCCGCGAGCCGCACCAAGTCGCGCTTTCTCGCCAATATGAGCCATGAGCTTCGCACGCCACTCAACGCCATCATCGGCTTCTCGGAAATGCTGAAGCTCGAAATGTTCGGCAAGCTCGGCCATGCGCGCTATCTCGAATATGCGCATCTCATCAATGAAAGCGGCGCACTTCTGCTCGATCTCATCAGCGACATTCTGGACATGTCGAAGATCGAGGCGGGAAAATATGATCTCCATTACGAGCGCACCGACGTCGAAACGGTGATGACTTCCGCCGTCAGCCTCGTCCGCCCGCGCGCCGAGGAAGGAGACCTCGCGCTCGAAGTCTGCATGCCTGAAAATATCGCCGCCATACCGCTCATCGCCGACACGCGCGCGCTGAAGCAGATACTGCTCAATCTTCTGTCGAATGCCATCAAGTTTACGCCCGCAGGCGGGCGCGTTCAGGCAAGCGTCGCAGCGATCGAGGGCGGCGTCCGCTTCAATGTCACCGATACGGGGCGTGGCATTGCGAAGGAAGATCTTCCGCGTCTCGCGCGGCCCTTCGAGCAGGTCTCGCTCGACGCCGATCTATCCAAACAGGGGACGGGGCTGGGCCTCGCGCTGGTCCGCTCTCTGGCGGAGCTTCATGGCGGCTCGATCCGCATCGAAAGCGATCTCGGCCACGGAACGAGCGTCAGTGTCGACCTGCCGTTGATGCCCGTGATGGCGGCCGCTCAGTAGAGCGTCAACGGCCCATCGCCTTGCGCAGCGCCGTTTCGAGCTCGACGAGGACGCGCGTGACATGAGGGTCTTGCTTCAACCCCTCGTAATAACTTCTGAGCGTCGGCGCATTCTGGAAGACGTCAGCAATGCCGAACATCGGCCCGACCTCGACATAGAGGAAGAGCATCGGCGCCAGTGTGCAATCCGCGAGCGAAAGCTTGCCGCCGACTGCGTAGGGCGAGCCGTCGAGATAGAAGGAAAGCCAGCCTATACCCTTGCGGAGTTCCGTCAGCTCCCGATCGACCAGCGCCTGATCGCGTCCCTTGGGGTTCACCTGACCGAAGAGGTGGTTCATCGGCTCCATGACATAGAGGTCACCGATGCGCGCGAGGAGCCTCACCTGAGCGGCTTCGAGCGGGTCCGCGGGCCGGAGCGAAGGCCCGCGCCCCAGATCCTCGAGAAATTCGCAGATCACTTCCGACTCGGGCAACGCCTTGCCGTCGAAAACCAGCGTCGGCACCTTGTGCATCGGATTGAGTGCTTCAACCTCGGCTTCAAGTTCCGGGGTGCTGAATCCCTCGACGATCTCGACGTCGAGTCCCTTCGCGTAAATGGCAAGGCGGACACGCGCCGAAAAGGGCGACAGCTGGGCGTTGTAGAGTTTCATGCTCATGGAAACTTCCCTCGGCACCAAAACGGCCGATCCTTTGTCTGGACCGGCCGTTCAGTTTCTTTATGCCTGCCTTACTCGGCAGCGGCGCGTACCTTGTTCGAGTATTTCTTGAACTCGAGCTTGGCGATGGTGCGGGCGTGGACTTCATCCGGACCGTCCGCCAGACGCAGGGTACGCATACCCGAATACATCTTGGCGAGACCGAAATCGGTGGTCACACCGCCGCCGCCATGCGCCTGGATCGCGTCGTCGATGATCTTGAGCGCGACATTCGGCGCCGCAACCTTGATCATCGCAATCTCGGCACGGGCAACCTTGTTGCCCACCGTGTCCATCATGTAGGCGGCCTTCAGCGTGAGCAGGCGCGCCATTTCGATGTCGATACGGGCGCGGGCCACGCGCTCTTCCCACACGGAATGCTCGGCAATCTTCTTGCCGAAGGCTTCGCGCGTGAGCAGACGCTTCACCATGAGTTCCAGGGCGCGTTCGGCAACGCCGATGGTGCGCATGCAGTGATGAATGCGGCCAGGTCCAAGGCGGCCCTGACTGATCTCGAAACCGCGGCCTTCACCGAGAAGCAGGTTCTCGGCAGGCACGCGGACGTTCTCGAGAATGACCTCGGCATGGCCATGCGGCGCGTCGTCATAGCCGAACACCGGCAGCATGCGCACAACCTTCACGCCCGGCGCGTCGAGCGGCACGAGGATCTGCGACTGCTGACGATAGGTGTCCGCCTTCGGATCCGTCTTGCCCATGACGACCGCGATCTTGCAGCGCGGATCGCCGACGCCCGACGACCACCACTTGCGGCCGTTGATGACATATTCGTTTCCGTCACGCTCGATACGCGTCGAGACATTGGTGGCATCCGACGAAGCGACATCCGGCTCGGTCATGAGATAGGCCGAACGCATCTCGCCGGCGAGCAGCGGTACAAGATATTCCTTCTTGTGACGCTCGGAGCCGTAGCGCTCCAGCACTTCCATATTGCCGGTATCGGGCGCGGAGCAGTTGAATACTTCCGAAGCCCAGCCGACGCGGCCCATGATCTCGCAGAGCGGCGCATATTCCATGTTGGTCAGGCCGCCGCCGAGTTCGGACTCGGGCAGGAACAGGTTCCAGAGGCCCTCGGCCTTCGCCTTCGGCTTCAGATCTTCGAGGATCTGCGGCACCTGCCAAGGATTGCCCTGCGCGCGGAACGCGGCCATCTGCGCGTCATAGGTCTTTTCGTTCGGATAGATGTGCTCGTCCATGAACCGGTTCAGGCGAGCCATCAGTTCCTTTGTTTTGTCGGAATATTCGAAGTCCATATCGTCTCCCTCGTAGTTTGGTTTGAACGAGGGTGCTTCGCAGCCTCCCCGCTCCAATAGCGAATGGGAGGGACTGTAGCGGGTTGATCTCCGCAAATCACGAGTCAAATCGCGCCGCGACCGAAAGATGCAGTCTCTTCAGTTTCGCCGCACTGCAAAAAAATTGCGAAGCATCTCGGCGGCGCGCCGCTCGCCGATGCCGCCATAGACATCGGGGCGATGATGGCAGGTGGGTTGCGCGAAAATACGCGGCCCATGCTCGATGCCGCCGCCCTTCTCATCGGACGCGGCGAAGTAGACTCTCCTCAACCGCGCAAAGGAAATCGCCGTTGCGCACATGGGGCACGGTTCGAGCGTTACGTGGATATCGCAACTGGTCAGACGCTCTGACCCAAACTTCGCGCAAGCCTCCCGGATCGCCAGCATCTCCGCATGAGCGGTCGGGTCCTTGAGTTCGAGCGTGCGGTTGCCCGCCGCGGCGATGACAGTGCCCGAGCGATCGACGATCACCGCGCCGATGGGCACCTCGCCCCGCAGGGCGGCAGCCTCGGCCTCGGCAAAGGCGAGATCCATGAAGGTCGGGGCGGCTTTCGGCGCTTCGGTCATGACCCGGACCGTGCCCGCGAGGCCGAACCTCGTCAAGACGTGGCTTTCGGCCCGCGCGCGCGCCTGATAAAGAAGGGCCATGAACGCCCCCAGAACCGCCAAACCCGGCCAGACCGGTCCCCGTCCGGCCAGACCCGACCAGAAACGCAAAGCCGCCCCCGCCTCCGGCGAGGCCCGGGAGGGCGAGCGCATTGCCAAGGTCATCGCCCGTGCCGGCATCTGCTCGCGCCGCGACGCTGAACGCCTGATCGAAGAGGGCAAGGTCTCCGTCAACGGCAAGGTGTTGTCGTCGCCAGCCTTCAACGTGACCCCCCGCGACCGCGTAACGGTCGATGGCGAGGCCCTGCCCCAATTCGAGCCGACGCGGCTCTGGCGCTATCACAAGCCCGCCGGCCTCGTGACCACCGCGAAGGACCCGGAAGGCCGCCCGACCGTTTTCGAGCATCTGCCGCCGGACATGCCGCGCGTCGTCTCGGTCGGCCGCCTCGACATCAATACCGAAGGGCTTCTCCTTCTTACCAATGACGGTGAACTCGCGCGCCTGCTCGAATTGCCCGCCACCGGCTGGACGCGCCGCTACCGCGTGCGCGCCTGGGGCGACATCACGGAGGCCGATCTCGACAAGCTGAAGGACGGCATCGAAGTCGAAGGCGTGCGCTACGGGCCCGTCGAAGCCTCGCTCGACAAGGTGCAGGGCTCGAATGTCTGGCTCACTGTCGGCCTCAAGGAAGGCAAGAACCGTGAAGTGAAGCGTGTTCTCGGCGCGCTCGGCCTCACCGTCAACCGGCTGATCCGTCTTTCCTTCGGTCCCTTCCAGATCGGCGATCTGCTGGAGGGCGAGGTCAAGCAGGTGCCGAACCGTGTGCTGATGGATCAGCTCGGCGCGCATGGCGAAGCCTTCAAGGCGAAGATCGACCTCGCCGAAGATGTGACGTTCAGCCCCACCAGAAAGCCCGCAGGCAAAGCGCCCGCGAAAAAGCCCGGCGCCCTGGCAGGCGCCAAGCCCGCCAGGTTGCAGGTCGCGCGCGACAAAAAGCAGGACCGGGCTTTCGGCAGCAAGCCGGACCGCGCGGGCGGCAGAAGGCAGGAGCGCGAGCGCGGTCCCAGCACAGACAGTTTCTACACACCCAAGCGAGCGGAGGGCGGAAAGCCCGGCGGCCCCAAGCAGAAGACGCGCGCCGATCTGCGCAAGGCTGGCGGCAAGCCCGCGGGCGGCAAGGCTTTCGTCGGAAAGCCGACAGGCGGTAAACCCTTCGCGGGCAAGCCCGGAGCAGGAAAGCCGTCCGGTGGCGGCAGGCCCTCTCGCGGCAAACCGAATGGCAAGAGATGAGAATAGTCGGCGGAACCCATAAGGGCCGCGCCATCACGGCGCCGCCCGGCCACAATGTGCGCCCCACCAGCGACCGCATCCGCGAGGCGCTGTTCAACATTCTGGCCCATGCCGATTTCGACGGCTTCGACCTCGAAGGCGCGCGCGTGCTCGACCTTTTCGCCGGAACCGGCGCGCTCGGCCTCGAAGCGATTTCACGCGGCGCCGTCTTCTCGCTCTTTGTGGAAGAAGACGCCGATGCGCGGGGCGCGATCCGCGAGAACATGGAAGCGCTCGGCCTCACCGGCCATGCGAAGATCTACAAGCGCGACGCGACCACGCTCGGCCCCAGGCCCGGCAGCGTCGGCCCCGCCTTCTCGCTGCTCTTCGTCGATCCGCCCTACGGCAAGGGCCTGGCCGAACTTGCTCTCGTCTCCGCGCGCGATGGCGGCTGGCTCGAACCCGATGCGCTCTGTGTCGTCGAGGAAGCCGCAAGCTCGCGCTTTGCAGCACCCGAAGGCTTCGAGGAACTGGACCGCCGCAAATACGGCATCACCGAAATCGTGTTTCTGAAACAGGCGTGAGACGAGCGTGACAGCCGATAAATCCGTGCCCCTCATTCCCGGCTTCTCCGCCATCGCCGATCGCTACGACGCGCTGCTCTGCGATGTCTGGGGCGTGCTGCATAATGGCCGCGAGGCCTATCCGGGTGTCGCCGAGGCGCTTGAAAAATTTCGCGCCAAGGGCGGGCATGTGCTGCTTCTGTCGAACGCACCGCGCCCGTCGACCGAACTCCCCGCCATGCTCCAGCGTATGGGTATTCCGTCTACGGCGTATGACGGCATTCTCACCTCGGGCGATGCGACGCGCGAATTTCTGACCAGCCACACATTCGGCCGCGCCTGCTATCACATCGGCCCGGAACGCGACCTGCCGCTTTTCGACGGGACGAACGTCTCGCTCGTCGACGAAGATCATGCGGGCTTCATCCTCGTCACCGGCCCCTTCAACGACGAGGTCGAAGGGCCGGAGGATTATCGCGAGCAGTTCACCCGCCTCGTCGCGCGCGGCCTTCCGCTCGTCTGCGCCAATCCAGACATCGTGGTGGAGCGCGGACCCCGCCACATCTATTGCGCGGGCGCACTGGCGCGGCTCTATGAAGAGCTCGGCGGCGCGGCCACCTATTTCGGCAAGCCGCATGGCCCGGTCTATGGCATCGCGCGGCACCGGCTGATGGAAATTTCCGGGCGCCCCATCCCCGACACCCATATTCTCGCCGTGGGCGACGGGCTCCCGACCGACATGAAGGGCGCGAAGGGTCAGGGAATCGACGGGCTCTTCATCACGGGCGGCATTGCCGCTACGGCCTGCGGGCCCGATCCCGAGCACCCACAGGCGGAACTGGTGGCGAAGGTCTGCGCCGGGGCCGATGTTCAGCCTGTAGCGGCCATGCCCCGCCTGATCTGGTAAAGGCGCGCCCCGTTGGCCAGTGCATCTATTGCACGAGATATTGACCTGAATTCACGTTCATCGCTTGTGATTTCGCACCTGCACGCGATAGAGTGCGCGCCGCAAACACTGAGCCCAAGCGAGTCCGCGATGACTGTCGACATCGGCTGCAGCATTGAAGTTCTGAACAGGCGTATGGGGAACCCTCTCCCCGCGCTGCGGAGCTTTGCGGCCTGATGCAGATCATCCGCCAATATGCCGCTGTGCCGGCGCCGCTTCAGGGCGGCGTTTTCGCGCTCGGCAATTTCGATGGCGTGCATCTCGGCCATCAGCGCGTCATCGGCGAGGCGGCGCGCGTGGCGCGGGAACTGGGCGTGCCGCTCGGCGTGCTGGTTTTCGAGCCTCATCCCAAGCAGTTCTTCTTTCCCAATGAACCCTTCTTCCGCCTGACGCCCTTCCGCGCCAAGGCTCGGCTCCTCGAATCCCTCGGCGTCGATGTTCTCGCCGCCCTGCCCTTCGACGCCGACATGTCGAAAAAGCTCGCGCCGGAATTCGTCATGGATGTGCTGGTGAACGGGCTGCGCACCGCGCATGTCGTGGCCGGTTACGACTTCCGCTTCGGCAAGGCCCGCGCGGGCGACGCCAGCGTGCTTTCCTATATGGGCGAGATGGAAGGCTTCGGCGTTTCCATCGTTCCGGAAGCCACGCTCGACGGAGAAACCATTTCCTCGACGCGCATCCGCGATCTGCTCGGCAAGGGCGATCCGAAAGGCGCGGCGCGGCTGCTCGGTCACTGGTGGACGATCGAAACCCATGTGCGCAGCGGCGACCAGCGCGGCCGCACCATCGGCTTTCCGACCGCCAATCTCGCGCTCGAAGATTATGTGCAGCCCGCCTTCGGCGTTTATGCGGTCCGCATCGAATTCGAGGACGGACCCCACAAGGGCGTCTATGACGGCGTCGCCAATCTCGGCCGCCGCCCGACCTTCGACAAGGAAGACGTGCTGCTCGAAGTTCATATCTTCGATTTCGCGGGCGATATATACGGCAACCACGCCGCCGTCTCCTTCATAGGCTTCCTGCGCCCCGAGCAGAAATTCTCAGGCCTCGATGCGCTGAAGGAGCAGATCGCAAAGGACAGCGCCAGGGCGCGCGAAATCCTCGCCACGACGCCCGCATGACATCGCAAGACCCCGCCGCCTTCATCCGCGCCAATACGGCGCTTCATGAGCCGCCACTGGTGCCGGAGGTGAAGCTTCACCTCGCCAGCGAGATCGTGCCCATCTGGCAGATGACGGAAGAGGAACTCGAGAAGTCGGGCCTGCCCCCGCCCTTCTGGGCCTTTGCCTGGGCAGGCGGTCAGGCGCTGTCGCGTTATATCCTCGACCATCCGGAAGTCGTGCGCGGCAAGCGCGTTCTGGATTTCGGCTCAGGGTCGGGGATGATCGGCATTGCCGCGATGAAGGCGAACGCCGTTTCAGTTCTTGCCGCCGATATCGACATCTTCGCCGCCGCGTCGATCCGCCTGAACGCCGAAGTGAACGGCGTTTCACTCGACGTCACGACCGAGGACATTGTCGGTTCGCCCAATCAGGGCTGGGACGTCATCCTGATCGGCGACATGTGCTATGAGCGCCCATTGGCGGAACGAATTGAGAAGTGGGTTCATTCCTTGGTCGATGGTGGCGCCACGGCCCTGATCGGCGATCCCGGCCGCACCTATCTGCCGAAATCCGGGCTGGAGAAACTTATCTCCTACGCCGTCAAGACCACTCGGGAACTCGAGGACACAGATGTCCGCAATACGAGTGTCTGGCGCGTCGTCTGATCTGTGAACTCATGTTCACTCTTTTCCACTGACCAGATCCTCGAAAACCTTGGCCACCTTGCCGAGGAAAAAGAGCGTGCTGCCCGCCACGATGAGATCGACCCCCAAAAGGATGCCTAGCGCGTAAAGCGAAGCCGTCGGCAGGAACCAGAGCAGGGCACCTGCCAGCGCAAGACTTGAAACGCCGTTCACAATAACCCAGCCCTGTCCCGGTACACCGCCCATCTGCGCAGCCGAAAGAATGCGGATGACGCCATCGGCGGCAAGGAAGCCCCCGAGCAGCAGCGTCAGGCTGAAGACCCCGGACATTGGGTCCGTCAGGATGAGGGTGCCGACGCCGAGACTGAGAAGCCCGGCAAGCATGTTGAGCACGATGGTCGGCGCGCCGCGCACGCTGAGGGCATGAAGGATTTCGACCACGCCCGACATGATGAGAACCCAGCCGACGAAAATGGTCGTCGCCAGCGTTCCGAAATAGGGGAAGAGGATGGCGAGGACGCCGCCCGCGATCAGAATGCCGCCCGCAACCATGTAACCCGTCCGAAAACGGTGGATGAGATTGGCTGCCCCCTGGTCACCCCTGCGATCGCTCATGTCGTCCTCCTGATTTGCGGCTCCCGAAACTATACACCGCGTGAAGTTGATTTACCGAAAGTCTCCTGATGCGCCGCTGCACGACACGCAGGAAACAATTTCGCCTGCCCCTTGTGCAGATTTGAGCTTTGCGACAGCGCCCGGTCTGCGGCAGGGTTCACGCCGTCATTCATTCGAGGGAGCAGCCGCCATGACCGACCATGTGATCACCGCCGTCGACAAGGGCGTTCTGACGCTGACGCTCAACCGTCCCGAAAAGAAGAACGCGCTGACCGACGCGATGTACAAGGCCCTGGCCGACGGCATCGAACAGGCCGAGCGTGACCCGGCGATCCGTGTCGTCCTCTTCCGTGCCAATGGCGATGCTTTCACGGCGGGCAACGATCTCGCCGACTTTGCCGCCGCAGGCAACGCTCCGGCGAATAGCGGCAATGGTGGCCTCCAGTCGAACGTCACTCGCTTCCTCGAAAATCTCGCCAAGGCCGAGAAGCCGCTGATTGCGGCCGTGAACGGGCTCGCAGTCGGCGTCGGCGTGACGATGCTCCTACATTGCGACCTCGCCTATGCGGGCGAGAGCGCGACCCTTCAGATGCCTTTCGTCAATCTCGGCCTTATCCCCGAAGCGGGCTCGACGCTGCTGCTGCCGCGCCTCGTCGGATTGCAGAAGGCCGCCGACCTTTTCCTCACCGGCAAGAAGATCGGCGCGGCCAAGGCCGAAGCGATCGGCATCATCGCCGACGTTTTCCCCGATGCGGAGTTACAGGCGGAAGCCCTCGCTCGCGCCGAGACGCTTGCTGCCAAGGCGCCCACCGCCGTGAAACTCACCAAGGCGCTCCTCAAGGGCGACGACCGCGCCGCCGTGCTCGCGCAGCAGAAGAAGGAGGGCGCCCATTTCGCCGCCCAGCTCCGCTCGGCGGAAGTCAAGGAAGCGATCAGCGCCTTTTTCGAAAAGCGCGCGCCTGATTTTTCGAAAGTCTCTTGATACGGGGCAAAGCGCACCCGACATGAGCCTCCGCTGCCAATAATCAAAACAGGACAGAGGAAACCCCATGAAGCTCAACATGCATCAGGCATCGATCCCGCTCATGCTCCAGATGTTCGGGAGCATTTCCGCCGTGCTCGACAAGGCGGCGGCGCATTGCGAGGAGCGCAAGATCGACCCGGCCATCCTCGTCGGATACCGCCTCGCGCCGGACATGATCCCGCTGTCGGGCCAGATCCAGATCATGACCGATCAGGCCAAGGGCTGCGCCGCCCGCCTCGCCGGAATCGACATCCCTTCCTATGCAGACACGGAAAAGACCTTCGACGAGCTGAAGGCCCGCATCGCCAAGACCGCCGATTTCGTGAAGAGCGTGACGCCGGATCAGATCGTCGGCTCAGAGGATCGCGAAGTCGTGCTGAAGATCGGCGGCAACGAGCTGAAGCTCAAGGGCAGCCAGTATTTCTTCCACTTCTTCCTGCCGAACTTCTATTTCCATGCCACCACCGCCTACGACATCCTGCGCCATGCAGGCGTCCAGATCGGCAAGCGCGATTTCATCGGCTCGATCTGAGGCAGATAAAATCTTAAGTATATCAACCTACGGATATATAATGAAAACCACCATCAAATAGCCAATACACTTGATGGAGAAAACACGAATGAACAAGAGAACGATCTGGATATCGTACGATCTTGGCGTGCGAGGAGACTATGAGAGCCTCTATGCTTGGCTCGACTCCCACGACGCTAAGGAGTGCGGCGATTCAGTAGCGGTTTTGGCTTATGAGTACCAAGGCTCATTGGTAAAGATGCTCAAAGAGGAACTCGGAAGAACCATTACCACTGACAAGCGCACCCGCCTCTATGTCATTTATCGCGAGCCGTCGACCAAGAAAATGAAGGGAAATTTCATTTTCGGGGGGAGACGTACCCCACCATGGACGGGTTACTCCTCCAGAGACTCGGAGACAGTCGATGATGAGATTTAGCCCATGAATGCAATTCTCGTTGACACAGGCGTTTGGTACGCCATTTTTGACCAACGTGATCGACCTCAAGAGCGAGAAGCGGTCGACCGGTTGGCAGATCGAATAGCGCGATTTCACATTATAGTCCCTTGGCCAGTTACTTACGAAACGCTTAGGTCAAGATTTGTCAAGAATCGCCTCGCTCTCGAAGGATTCGAGAAACAGCTAAAGTCTCCAAATATCATACTTGTAGAAGATACTCCTTATAGGGATGAGGCACTTGCTCTCTCGCTTGAGTCATCCTTGCGCAAGAACAGGCCACTTAGCCTTGTCGATTGCCTTATCCGCATACTACTCGACGAACCTGATATGAAAATCCGCTATCTAGCCACTTACAATGAACGTGACTTCTCCGATATCTGCAGAAATAGAAGCATTGAAATTTTGAAGTGATATCGGCACAACACTCAGATGGACTCTAGAAATTTTTCTCTGATGAGAAACACCACGCCTCAATAGGCCAGCGGCCGTGTACCCGTTGAAAGCCGCTGCTGGAAAAGCCGCGGGCGGCCCGTATGGCCGAAGGTCATCGGGCGGCGCGTGGAAAGCGGATTGGCCCCGGCATGGGGCTGCGGCACGTCGATGCGCAGGGAGCCGAGACGTCGTTCGGCCTCCTGCAATTCGCCGCCGCGATCTTCGAGTAGAAGAGGCAGGCGCAGCACCCGCGCCCAGCTCCGCCAGCGCGCGGCGACATCCGCGCCGTCGAAAGAGGCGTGGAGTACCACCGAATGCTTCTCGTTCGTTTCATGCACTATCTCGACAAGAATGACGGGCTTCGCGCCCGACGCCTTGCGATGCGCCACGCGCAGCGCCACGCCGCGATAGGCGGACAAAGGCTCGGTCCAATCGAAAAGACCGAGAATGGGCGACGAGTCGGTCGCCTTCACCACATCGTTCCGGATATCGGCATAGCGGATGAAGCCAAAAAGCCGCGGCACGAGGTCCGGCGCGGGGATGGTCACTCGCTGCGGCAGCGCGAAGGGATCAGCGTCGATCTCGCCGCCAGCCCAGCGTTTGCGCGTCAGCGGAGCAATGGTTGCCCGGCCCATGAATTGGCTCCAATTTGTTTCGAATTGAAGCTAGGCCCCCAAGGTTGGCATTCTCTTAACGGGGCTTCGGTCTGCCCCGATTTGGCTTGAACCCGTCTTTCCGGCATTCTCCCCGCCAACAGAAGCGCCTATTCCGGAATCCCCATGTCCTATTCCTCCCTCCGCGACTTTCTCGACCGGCTCGACCAGACAGGCGATTTCGCCCGTGTGAAGGCACCCGTCTCGACCGTGCTCGAAATGACGGAGATCCAGACGCGGCTCCTCGCCGAAAAGGGACCGGCCGTCCTTTTCGAGAATACGACCAAGGCCGATGGAAGCCCCTCGCCCATGCCGGTGCTCATCAACCTCTTCGGCACCGTGGAGCGCGTGGCGCTTGCCGTGACCATGGACGGCGTAGAGCGGCGAACGGCGAAGGACCTGCGCGAGGTGGGCGAGCTCCTCGCCTTCCTTCGTCAGCCGGAACCGCCGGGTGGCTTCCGCGAGGCCTTCTCCATGCTGCCACTTCTGAAAACCGTCATGGCGATGAAGCCGAAGACGCTTTCTTCCGCGCCTTGTCAGGAAGTGGTGCTGAAGGGCGACGACATCGACCTGAACGCACTGCCCATCCAGACCTGCTGGCCGGGCGAGCCCGCGCCGCTCATCACCTGGCCACTCGTCGTGACCAAGGGCCCCGGCACCAAGCGCGAGGACGACTACAATCTCGGCATCTATCGCATGCAGGTGCTCGGCAAGAACAAGACCATCATGCGCTGGCTCGCTCATCGCGGCGGCGCGCAGCATCATCGCCGCTGGAAGGACGAGAAATCGGAGCCGCTTCCCGTCGCCGCCGTCATCGGCGCCGATCCGGGAACGATCCTCGCCGCCGTCACGCCTGTTCCCGATACACTTTCGGAATATCAGTTCGCGGGGCTTCTCCGTGGGCAGAAGGTCGAGCTTGTCGATTGCAAGACCGTACCGCTGAAGGTTCCCGCCGAGGCCGAGATCGTGCTCGAGGGGCATGTCTCGCTCGACGAATATGCCGATGAAGGTCCCTATGGCGACCACACGGGCTATTACAACTCGGTCGAGAAGTTCCCGGTCTTCACCATCTCCGCGATCACCATGCGGCAGAAGCCGATCTATCTCTCGACCTTCACCGGAAGGCCGCCGGATGAACCGTCCGTGCTCGGCGAAGCGCTCAACGAAGTCTTCATTCCGCTTCTCCAGCAGCAATTCCCCGAAATCGTCGATTTCTGGCTGCCGCCGGAAGGCTGCTCCTATCGCATCGCCGTCATCTCGATGAAGAAGGCCTATCCGGGCCACGCCAAGCGCGTGATGATGGGCGCCTGGTCCTATCTGCGCCAGTTCATGTACACGAAATGGCTCATCGTCGTGGACGACGACATCGACGCGCGCGACTGGAAAGACGTGATGTGGGCGATTTCCACGCGCATGGACCCCGTGCGCGACGTGACACTCATTGAAGGCACACCCATCGATTATCTCGACTTCGCCTCGCCCGAGTCAGGCCTCGGCGGCAAGATCGGCCTCGACGCCACCAACAAATGGCCGCCCGAGACGAAACGCGAATGGGGCACCCAGATCCGCATGGATCAGAACGTCATCGACGAAGTGACCCGCAAATGGAGCTCGCTCGGACTTCCGGGCACGGGCAAGCCGATCTGGAAATAGCCCCTGAGAAGCCGCCGCGGCGCGTCTCTTGATTAGACGCGCCGCTCCGTCTCGTCATTTATTCCTTGTGGGGAATATTCGTTTTTTTATTTCACTCACACAAACCCTGTTTCATCGCGGGACTGCGACAAAATTTCCTCGTCAATTTTGACAGATTCGTATGGTGAATTCGACGCTCGCTAATCTCCTCCATTATTTTTCGCGTATGTAGTCGCTGGCAAAATTTGCCGTGTGAGTTCTGGAGTGCTTGAGATTGACGAGTGGCATGTGGTGGAAGCGCATTGTGAGCGGGCTGTTTCTCGCTTCGATGCTGACGGGTTGCAGTGGCGTAAACGGTGAGGCTCATCGGGATTCTGGACGCAGTGTCGTGCTCGCCTCCTACATGCCGGTGGGGCAGCAGGTGGTACCACCTTTCGGTTTCATCGACTTTTGTCTGCGCAGCGAAAAGGACTGCGAGATCGGCACCGACACGCCCGCCACGCCTGTACTCACGCCCGGGCGGTGGTCGGAGCTCGACGCGGTGAACGATTATGTCAACCGCCTGCCTCAGATCGCCGATGAAGACAATTACCAGCGCAGCGAATACTGGACCTATCCGAACGAGCGCGGCGGCGACTGCGAAGACCTCGCGCTGCTGAAGCGCAAGATGCTGATCGAGCGCGGCTGGCCCGCAAGCGCCGTTCTCCTCGCGACGGTCGAGCAATGGAACCGCGGCCTCCATACGGTCGTCATCGTCGAAACCGATCGGGGCGAATATGTGCTCGATAACCTGAATAGGGAAATCGTCGCATGGAACGAGGCGCCCTATATCTGGAAGAAGCGCCAGTCGCGCGAGCGGTCCTATATCTGGGTCAATCTCAACCGCGGTACTTTCCGGACCGCAGGTAACGACACGCTGCCTGCACTCGGCGAAACGCCGCCCTTCATACTTGCCGCGCGCAATATCGCGCAGCCACAACAGAATGCAGACACGGGCGCCGTTTCCGCCCCCTGATTTCCACCCGCGCGACGTAGCTCAGGCGAACGTGGATCAGGCAGAAGTCGCCCTTGTCTTCGCAAGCGAAACCAGAACGCCGGCCGCAAGTAACCCGAAGGTGACGCCGAGCGAGAGAGCGGCCGGTACCTTCGCGACGAACTCGGCATAGAAAATCTTGCCGCCGATGAAGACGAGCACCGCAGCCAGAGCATATTTAAGATAGGCGAAGCGGTGAATGATGGCGGCAAGCGCGAAGTAAAGCGCGCGCAGGCCAAGGATCGCGAAGATATTGCTCGTATAGACGACGAAGGGATCCTGCGTGATCGCGAAGACGGCGGGCACGCTATCAACTGCGAAGACGAGGTCCGTGAACTCGATCAGGACCAGCGCGAGGAGAAGCGGTGTTCCGTGGCGCACCACGCGGCCGCTCTTGTCATGGTTCGCCCAGACCCAGAAATCATGCCCGTGGAGCTTGTCCGTGATGCGGATA
Organism: Parvibaculum sedimenti; assembly: GCF_009184905.1. Lineage (GTDB taxonomy): Bacteria > Pseudomonadota > Alphaproteobacteria > Parvibaculales > Parvibaculaceae > Parvibaculum > Parvibaculum sedimenti. Next base: position 22,613 of record NZ_WESC01000008.1, on the reverse strand, counting down.
TGGCGCCGGAGGAACTTGACCAGCGGCTGCTGGTCGATCGGCCGGTCATGCTCCTCGGCAAAGGCCATGCGGATGCCGGTGACGACGAGGAAGGCCCCGAAGAAATAGAGCACCCAGTGAAACTCGGCGATCAGCGCCGCGCCGACACCGATCATTGCGCCGCGCAGCACGATCACGCCGAGAATGCCCCAGAAGAGCACACGATGCTGATAGAGGCGTGGAATGGCGAAGGCGCTGAAGATCAGCGAAATGACGAAGACATTGTCGAGAGAAAGAGATTTCTCGACAAAGAAGCCAGTGAAGAAATCGAGCCCATGCTCCGCGCCAAGGATATACCAGACACCCGTGCCGAACAGACAGGCGACGGCAATATAGCCCGCCGATAGCCAGAGGCTCTCGCGGACGCCGATTTCCCGGTCTTCCTTGTGAAGAACGCCGAGATCGAAGGCGAGAAGTCCGGCAACGATTGCAGCGAAGGCGCCCCAGGCCCAGATGGGGGTGCCGAAGAGTTCCATGAAAATCCCGGTTCTCAACGCGCCGCGGCAGCGCATGTCAGATCAGGTCCGACATCGCGGTGGACGCCTCCACCGCCAGAGGGGCCCGGACCTCCTCATTGGAATAAAAATAAGGCGCGAATTCTGAAAATCAAGCAACCACCTGCCGCCTCTTTATGCGCGGAAGAAGAAACCCGTCTCGATCATTTATGCGCTTTTTTCTACCCTACCATCATCCGCGACGCCTCATGCTCCGGCACCGCGGTACCGTTGAAACAGCCAGGACGTGGTTTCATGTCTGCTCGCGCCCATCTTCTTCCGGATTTTCCCGCCGATCCCGCGCATAGCGTGTTGCGCAAGGCGGAAAAACCAAAAAACGGATTCACCACCATCGATGTAATCGAACTCCCCAATGGCCTGTGGGAAGTCCGCGGCGATCGAGGCCTCTTCGGCGGACGCTTTCGCACAAATGAGCATGCTCTTCGCTTCGCCATCGAGGAAGGCCGAACCTATCGCGGCTTTGTGTTGCAAATGAAATCCCGCCTGGAAGGGGACGACTGACCTACAGCCGCTCCACTTTCCCGGAGTGGCAATGAAGGGACGCGGGCCTGCTCTCCGGCCAGCGTCCCTTCACATTTTCTGTTTGGAACATTGCTCCAGAGTGTAGACGAGGCCGGGCTCGAGCAGAAATTCGCCGTCCCGCAACCGCCCGATGTCGTAGCGCCCGTCCGCGCGCCGCGGCGCCAATCCCCCAAAGACATAACGACGTCCATAGGCGTCGATGACAGCCTCGGGGACGTGTCGCCCTGCATAGTGGCCTATGGTCGGCCCATCGGAAGTCACATCGCGCAGGAGATAATATTCGAGCGGATAGGCAATGAAGCGCATGATGATGATCCGGCGGATATGCAGGCGGCTTTGCGCCGGCGCACGACACTAGATCGGCGACCCATAAAAATTCCATCGTGATCAAAATCGCGCCATATAAAGCGCACCGGGCATCCGGCGGTATATGTGGCCGGTATCAATGGTTGCATTAAGGATGGGGGTCAAGCAGATCAGTTCGAAAGTACGGCCCTGAGGGGGCTCGCCGCCGCCTCGTCGAACGCGACCAGCACGACACGGCGTGGCCATTCATGCGTCGCCAGATGTGCCCTGACCGCCCCGACCGCTGCAGCAGCCGCCTCGGCTGGCGGATAGCCGTAAATGCCGGTCGAGATCGCCGGAAAGGCGACGCTTTCGAACTTCCGTTCAGCCGCGATTGCCAGCGCCTGTGTGTAGCAGGAGGCGAGGAGCCTGGCCTCCCCGCGCCCGCCGCCATGCCAGACCGGCCCGACGCAGTGCAATATCCATCGGGCGGGCAGGCCGTAACCGGAGGTGAGCTTGCAATCCCCCGTCATGCACCCCTGCAGCGCCCGGCACTCCTCGGCAAGCCCTGGCCCCGCTGCCCGAAAAATCGCGCCGCAAACGCCACCGCCCGGCGCCAGCGCCTCATTTGCTGCATTTGCGATGGCCGTCACCGGCAACCGCGTAATGTCGCCAACATGGATTTCGATCCTCGCCTCTGCGGATGTCATGTGGACCTCGGCATGCTAGCGTCCCTGCGGCACAAGCGAATCACGCCAATGCGTTGCGTATGGCGGAGCGTGATCACCATCGGAGGGCCTCATGTTGAATTATTCGCTGGAAATCGTCGGCGTCTATGTCGGCCTCAATCTCCTCATCAACCTTTTTCTCGCCTATCGCGTTTCGGCGAACCGCGTCCGCTCTGACGTGATGACCGGCACGGGCGAGGACGAGAAGCTCTACAATGCGAACCGGGCCCATGTGGTCAATGTCGAATATACGCCGATTGCGCTTATCGGCCTCGTCACACTGCATCTTCTTTCGGCCTCGATCTATGTGATCCATCTCGCCGGCATCTGCCTGACGATCGGGCGCCTCCTCCATGCGATCGGCCTGACCAACGCCGCACGCAAATCGACGCCGCCCCGCCTTGTCGGCACGGTGCTCACCTGGGCAGGACAGCTCATTTCCGGCGCCGCCTGCCTTTATTACGCGCTGATGTAGGCGCGAGGGGCGGCGCCCCGCGTCGCTTCGCCCCGAATTGCCCACTTGTCTTTTCGCTGAGGGCCTCGATCTGTATAAGGGTCGAGGCCCTTCCCATGCCGGGCCCGTCCCTCAACAGGAATTCCCTTCATGGCCGAGACAAAGCCCGCCACCACCTCGACGTCCGCCGACTCTGGCGTTCTCGACGCAGCCGCCATGCTGGTCGAGCGCGCCCTGAAGGCGGGCGCGGAGGCGGCCGAGGCCATCGTCTTCGAGGGGCAGTCGGTCGGCGTCTCCTGGCATCTCGGCAAGCTCGAGGATGTGGAACGCTCGGAAGGCCGCGATGTAGGCCTGCGCGTTTTCATGGGCCACCGTCAGGCCGTCGTCTCGACCACCGATCTGTCGGAGCGATCCCTCGCGCCGCTGGTCGAGCGCGTCGTCGCCATGGCCAAGGTCGCGCCGGAAGATCCCTATGCGGGGCTCGCCGACCGTGAACTACTCGCCCGCGACTTTCCCGATCTCGACATCGACGATCCGGTGACGCCGCCCGGCGCCCAAGCGCTGGCCGAAGCTGCAGCCGAGGCCGAAGAGTCTGCGCTGGCGGTCAAGGGTGTCACCAATTCCGGCGGAGCCGGCGCGCAATGGGGCCGTTCCGGCATGGCGCTCGTCACCAGCGAAGGTTTCGCGGGCGGATATGCGGGCACCTCCTTCTCCGTTTCCTGCTCGGTTCTCGCGGGCGAGGGCACGGGCATGGAGCGCGACTACGATTATTCCTCGGCCCGACATCTCGCCGATCTGGAAGCGCCAGCCGCCATCGGCCGCTCGGCGGGCGAGCGCGCCGTGCGCCGTCTCGCCCCCCGCAAGGTGAAATCGCAATCCGTGCCGATCATCTACGATCCACGTGTTTCGTCGGGCCTTGTCGGTCATTTCGTCGGCGCTATTTCGGGCGCCGCCATCGCGCGGAAATCGAGCTTCCTGCAAAACGCGCTCGGCAAGCCGGTTTTCGCCCCGGGCATCGAGATCGTCGACGATCCGCACAGGAAGCGCGGCCTCCGCTCCAAGCCTTTCGACGGCGAAGGCGTGGCGAACCGCATGATGAAACTCATCGATGATGGCGTGCTGACGACCTGGCTTCTCGACACGTCCTCCGCCCGCCAGCTCGGCCTGAAGAGCACGGGCCATGCCGCGCGCGGCACGGGCAGCCCGCCCTCGCCTTCCGTTACCAATCTCCACATGGCGGCAGGCACGCTCTCGCCAGAAGAGCTGATGGCCGACATCAAGGAAGGCCTCTACATCACCGAGATGATCGGCATGGGCATCAATGGCGTCACCGGCGACTACAGCCGCGGCGCATCGGGCTTCTGGATCGAGAACGGCAAGCTCGCCTTCCCCGTGAGCGAGATCACCGTCGCTGGCAATCTGAGGGACATGTTCCTTCACATCGTTCCCGCCAACGATCTCGTCTTCCGCTATGCGACCAACGCGCCCACTCTTCGCGTCGAAGGAATGACAGTTGCAGGCACCTGACACGCTTCCCACGCGCGCCGAAGATCGCGATCTGATGGTCGATGCCGTGCGCGAGGCGGGAGCGCTGGCGCTCAGCTATTATCAGACCGAACTCAAGAAATGGATGAAGCTCGGCGACAGCATCGTCACCGAGGCCGACATCGCCGTGAACGACCTCCTCGAAAAGCGCCTCGCCGCGACGCGGCCGGATTACGGCTGGCTGTCGGAAGAAACGGAGGACGATCCCTCCCGTCTCAAGCGTTCGCGCGTCTGGGTCGTCGACCCGATCGACGGCACCCGCGCCTTTGCCAAGGGCAAGCCGCATTTCGTGCTCTCCGTCGCGCTGGTTGAGGACGGCGCGCCGGTGATGGGCGTTCTCTTCAATCCTGCGACCGATGAATTCTTCGAAGCCTCGCTCGGGGCAGGCGCGACGCTGAACGGCGCGGCGATTTCTGTGAGCGAGCGCACCAAGATCGAAGGTTGCCGCATGGCCGCTCACGGGGCGATGTTCAAGCATCCCGCCTGGCCCGCCCCCTGGCCCGAAATGGAAATCATCGAGCGCAATTCCATTGCCTACCGCATCGCGCTGGTCGCGTGCGGCGCGGCCGACGCGGCACTGGCGCTCACCGCGAAGAACGACTGGGACCTCGCTGCCGCGGACCTCATCCTGCGCGAGGCAGGCGGGTGCTTCACCACCCATGACGGCAAGCCCTTCGTCTATAACCGCGAACTGCCCCGCCATCGCAGCCTCATCGCGGCGGGCCCCCGGCTTTATGAGGCACTCTACCGCCGTGTCGCCCAACTGGCACTACCATCCTGAACGGTCCGTGCTAAACTCCGCCGCCTTAGTAACGGCCCGAGGTAGTACGCGTGTCCCATCAACTTCTCCATCTTGTGTTCGGCGGCGAACTTGAGGACCTCGAAGGGACGGATTTCCGCGATACGTCCCACCTCGATGTCGTCGGTATCTTCCCCGATTATGCCAGCGCCTACCGGGCCTGGAAGGGCGCCTCGCAGCGCACGGTGGACAACGCCCATATGCGCTACTTCATCGTCCATCTGCATCGCCTGCTCGATCCGACCCACGGCCCCACGGAGCATGATGAATGACGGGCGACGTTGCTTCACCGAGCGGGCGCATACCGCCTGCTCCCTCCCCGCAAACGCCCGGCACCATTCAGTCGATCCTGCTGCTTTTCGGCTTTCTCGCCTTCGTCTTCGCCTTTGCGGGCCTTGGCGGCTATGTGACGTCGACCAACATCGAGAGCTGGTACGTCGACCTCCAGAAGCCGTCACTTACCCCCGCGAACTGGGTCTTTCCGGTCGTCTGGAATTTCCTCTACTTCCTGATGGGCCTTTCCGGCTGGCTCGTCTGGCGCAGCGCGGGCGGCTTTGCCCCGGGCGGCGCCGCGCTCTCGATCTTCGGCGCCCAGATCATGCTCAATTTCACCTGGAGCGTGGTTTTCTTCGGCCTGCATAGCCCGGGCGGCGCCCTCGTCGAGATTTTCGTGCTGCTCGCCGCCATCGTCGCCAACATCATCGCCTTCTGGCGCGTCAACATGCTCGCGGGTCTGCTTCTGCTCCCCTACCTTGCATGGAGCCTCTTCGCGACCTATCTGACGGCCATGGTCTGGCTCCTGAACGACTGAGCCAGAAATGCGCGTAGGGCCAAAAAACCTAGCCAGCGCGGGAGTTTACCTTATATAAGGCGGGTCCATGGCGGTGGCGGCTCGGCCCCCGCCATGATATGGTTTGGGCCTTAAAGCCGCTGAAACCCCGGCGTTTTACCATTCTCCCACGCCCGCCAGACACCATGTGACGAGGCCGCAGTTGAGCGACACGACCGCACCGGAGACGAAGGCCGACGGGCAGAAGTCATTGCCGCGGCCCGCCGTCGACAAGGGGCATGAGGAACTGAAAACACTCGAGGTCCTGAAGCGGACCACGACTGAATATCTGTTACCCAACTGGCGCCTCGTCGTGACCTCGCTGGTCGGCAGTGTCGTCGTCGCCGGTACCACCGGCATTCTCCCCTGGCTCATCAAACAGGTCTTCGACGAAGTTCTCGACCACAAGGACGTGACGAAACTCGTCCTGATCGCACTCGGCACGATCGGCGTCTCGGCCTTCAAGGGCCTTGCCGCCTACACGACGAACATGACCAAGAACGCGATCGGCCAGAGGATCATCTCGGCGATCCAGACCCGCATGTTCGCGCGGATCATGCGGGCCGACCTCGCCTGGATCGCGAAGACGCATTCCGGCCGCTTCATATCGAGCTTCATGACCGATGCCGGCCGCGTCCGCGACACGGTCACCATGTCCGTCATCGACTTTACGCAGAATTCGCTGACGGTCGTTGCGCTCATGGGCAGCATGTTCTTCATGAACTGGAAACTGGCGCTGATGGGCTGCTCGGTCATTCCCTTCGGCATGATCTATATGCGAAAGCTCGGCAAGAAGACGCGCAAGGCATCGCGCAAGGGGCTTGAAGGCACAGGCGATCTCTCCGCCCTCATTTCCGAAGCGCTGGGCGGCATCCGCGTCGTCAAGGCCTATGGCCAGGAACAGCATGAGATCACGCGCGTCTCGGCCACGGTGCAGACCGTGCTCGGCCACGCCATGCGTGGCTTCCGCGCCAAGGCGAAGGCGAGCCCGCTGACTGAATCGCTCTCCGGCGTCGGCATTGCGGGCGTCATCTATTTCGGCGGCATGGCCGTGATCGACGCCCATCTGACCAAGGGTGAGTTGATGGCCTTCATCTCCGCCATGATGCTCGCCTACCAGCCACTGAAGGCGGTCGCGAACACGCAGACCATCATGCAGGAAGGCGTCGCCGCGGCCGCCCGCGTTTTCCCGATCCTCGACATAGAGCCCACCATTGTGAGCGGCCCGGACGCAAAGCCGCTCCAGTTGAAGGACGGCGCGATCCGCTTCGAGAATGTGAACTTCGCCTATTCCGACGGGACCCACGCGCTCAAAGGCGTCAGCATCGAGGTGCCAAGGGGCCATACGGTCGCCCTGGTCGGCCCCTCGGGCGGCGGCAAGAGCACGACGCTCAACATGGTGCCGCGCTTCTACGACCCCTCATCGGGCCGCGTTCTGATCGACGGTCAGGATATCCGCGAGGTAACGCTCGACTCGCTGCGCGACGCGATTTCGCTGGTCACGCAGGAACCCTTCCTCTTCGACGACACGGTGCGCGCGAACATCGCTTATGGCCGCCCCGGCGCGAGCGAAGCCGAAATCGAAACCGCCGCCCGCAACGCGGCGGCACACGACTTCATCATGGCGCTACCCAAAGGCTATGACACGCGCGTCGGCGAGGCGGGCATGAAACTTTCCGGCGGCCAGCGCCAGCGCATCGCCATCGCACGCGCCATGCTGAAGAATGCGCCGATCCTGCTTCTCGACGAAGCGACCTCGGCGCTCGACACGGCTTCTGAACTGCAAGTGCAGAATGCGCTCGCCGCGCTGATGCAGGGCCGCACCACGCTCGTCATCGCGCATCGGCTGTCGACCATCAAGCATTCGAACATGATCTATGTGATCGACGACGGGCGCGTCCTCGAATCCGGCGACCATGCCTCGCTGGTCGCGCAAGGTGGCCTCTATGCCGAACTGTCGCACTCGCAATTCGACCACGACATCCCCGATGATGAAGTAACTGTATCCTCCGGCGGCGCCGTCAAAGCCGTCGCAGGCGTGTGAGGCACGAAGGAATGTCGTTCGGCAAGGACATCGCTAAGAGCGAATGGGTACAGACGGCACTGGCATTTCTCGCGGCCATGCTGATAAGGCTCGTGCGCCGGACCAGCCGCTTTGAGGTGCGGCGCGGCGACATCGCAGCCCGCTTCTGGACCGGCGATGAGCCGTTCATCGGCGCGACATGGCACGGGCAGAACCTGATCCTGCCGACCTTCTGGCACAACTGGCGCGAGATGCGCATCCTCGTCTCGCGTCATGGCGATGGCGAGATCGTTTCCCAGATCATGCATTTCCTCGGTGTCGGTACGATCCGCGGCTCCGGCGTCCCGAAGGGCGAAGAGCGCCGCGAGAAGCACAAGGGCAAAGGCGGCGCGGGCGCGCTGCGTGCCATGGTGCGCGCGCTCGGTGAGAACGTTTCCGTCGGCATGACGGCTGACCTCCCCCCAGGCCCCGCGCGCAAGGCAGGCGACGGCATCGTCATGCTGGCACGGCTTTCCGGCTGCCCCATCGTGCCTGTTGCCGCGACGACGCGCGCGCGCATTCAGCTGAACAACTGGGACAAGTTCACGATCAACCTGCCCTTCTCCAAGGGCGCGCTGGTCTGGGGCGAGCCCATCTACGTGCCCCGCGATGCCGACCCCGACACGCTTGAAGAGGTCCGCCGCCGCGTCGAGGAGGAACTCAACGCGGTCAGCGAAGAAGCTGAGATTATCGTCGGCCGCAAGCCGAAGCCCATTGGCGCCGGGGCGGCTGCGCTTTGAAAGACATGACGACCGGGAAGGACATGACGACCGGCCGTTCTCATCGAAGCGAGAGCGCCGGGCTCGGCCTCGCCGCCTATCGTCTTGCGACGCGCGCGCTGGGCCCCGCGCTTCCGCTGCTCCTTGCACTGCGCATGCGGCGCGGCAAGGAAGATGCGAGCCGCCTGACCGAGCGCTGCGGCATTCCCTCTCTCGACCGGCCGGATGGAAAGCTCGTCTGGATTCACGCAGCAAGCGTCGGCGAGTCTCTTTCCGTGCTGCCGCTGATCGACCGGCTGATCGCGGCAAACCTCCATGTTCTCATCACTACAGGCACTGTCACCTCCGCGCATCTCATGGGGGAGCGCCTGCCCGAAGGCGCAATCCATCAATTCGCGGCGCTCGACCACCCGGACTACGCCGCGCGCTTCCTCGACCACTGGAAGCCCGATCTCGCCGTCTGGGTTGAATCCGAATTCTGGCCGAACCTGATCGTCGCCACCCATGAACGCGGCATTCCGCTCGCGCTCATCAATGCGCGCATCACGCAGCGTTCCTTCGAGGGCTGGCAGCGTTTCCCGCGTTTTATCGCAAATCTTCTCGACCGCTTCTCGCTACTCCTCGCGCAGGACGAGGCGAGCGCGCGCCGCCTCGAAGGGCTCGGCGCGCATACGGTTGGCATACCCGGCAACCTGAAGCATGACGCCGCGCCGCTCACCGCTGACGAGAAGGAACTTGCAGCGCTCCGCGCCGCCATCGACGCTCGCCCGATCTGGATCGCAACCAACACACATGAGGGCGAGGAAAAAGCCGCCGCCGATGCGCATCAGGCGCTCGCAGCATCTCATCCCGGCCTTCTCACGCTGATCGTTCCGCGCCACCCGGCGCGTGGAACCGCCATCGCCGCTGAGCTGAAGAAACGCGGCTTCAATGTCGCGCGGCGTTCGCTCGGCGAAGCGATAAGCCTTGCGACCGATATATATCTCGCCGACACGCTGGGCGAGCTCGGGCTCTTCTATCGCCTTGCCGACATCGCCTTTATAGGTGGTACACTGACGAATACGGGCGGACATAATCCCTTCGAACCGGCGCGGCTCCATTCGGCACTGATCGCGGGCCCTAGCGATTTCAATTTCTCCGAGAGCTATGCGAGCTTCGAAAAGGCCGATGCGCTGATCCGCATCGAAGACGCCTCGACACTCGCGAAGGCGGTTGCGCGGCTTCTGGACGATGCAACCGAGCGTACGCGCCGCAGCGATGCGGCGGAAATCATTGCCAGCACATCGAGTGGCGCAACGGATCGCACAGTCTCGGCGCTGCGCGCGCTGCTGAAAACTCCCGCAACGGGAGGAAGCGATGCGTGAACCGCGCTTCTGGCAGGCACCGCGCGCCGGCGAAATCCGCATCATGCCGCGCCTTCTCGCGCCTGCCGCCCTCCTCTACGGATTTGCCGGTCGCCTGCGCAAACGCTTCGCCACGCCCGAACGCGCGCCCGTGCCCGTCATCTGCATCGGCAACATGACGGTGGGCGGCACCGGCAAGACGCCGCTGGCACTAACGCTCGCGTCGCGCCTTGTCGGACAGGGCGAAAAGCTCCACTTCCTCTCGCGCGGCTATGGCGGTTCCGAAAAGGGGCCGCTCCGCGTCGATCTCGCAAAGCACAGTGCCGAAGATGTGGGCGACGAGCCGCTGCTGCTTGCCGCCGTCGCACCGACCTGGATTTCCGCCGACCGCGCTGAGGGTGCCGCCGCCGCCGTGCTCGACGGCGCATCGCTCGTCATGATGGATGACGGGCTCCAGAACACGACGATCGAAAAGGACTTTTCGATCCTCGTGATCGATGCCGCGGCGGGTCTTGGCAATGGGCGGCTCCTTCCTGCCGGGCCGCTACGCGAGCGCATGGACGATGCGCTTTCGCGTGTCGGCGCCGTCGTCATCATCGGCCGCGGCCACGCGGCGGACGGGCTCGCCGCCCGCGCCCGCGCCCGCGCCATTCCGGCCTTCCGCGCCATCCTCCGCGCCGCGCCCGCGCCGGAGCTCGACGGGTTGCCGGTGCTCGCCTTTGCCGGCATCGGGCGGCCCGAGAAATTCTACGCGACGCTCCGCGAGCTCCATGCCGACATCGTGGCAACCGAAGACTTCCCCGACCATCACGCCTTCACCGAGCGCGAGGCGCTGAACCTTCTCGTCCGCGCCCGAGACCTCAACGCGACACCTGTCACCACCGAGAAGGATCTTGCCCGGCTCCGCAACGCACCTGCCGGAAGCGCCCGCGCGCAACTCCGCGATGCCGCGAAGACGATTTCGGTTCGCGCCCTGATCGACGACTTTGCGAGCTTCGAACGGCTGCTTCAGGATCAGATCAGGCTCGCACGTCAACGCGCAGCCAAGCGCGCCGCGCAAGCGGGCTGAGGCATTAGGCTCGCCAGAGGCGCGGCCCGGCTGATATAAGCGGCGGCGAGACAGCAAGGCACCCCAAACAGATGTTTGCGAAGAAAATCCAGTACCTCGCGGAAATCGCGGCTCTGAAGGCGATGCTCGCCTTCTGCCGCTTGCTGGGTCTCGACCGTTCGTCGGCGCTGGGGGGCTGGCTTGGCCGCAATGTCGGGCCGAAACTCGGCATCACGCGTCGGGCGCGCGGCAACATCAAACGCGCCATGCCCGAACTCTCGACCGAAGAGGTTGAGCGCATTGTCGTCGGCATGTGGGATAATCTCGGCCGCACCGCCTTCGAATATGCCCATCTCGACAAATTCAGCCGGCCGGAGGAACGCCACCGCGTCGAAGTCGTGGGCATCGAGGGCTTGCTCGCCTATGCCGCAACCGGCAAGGGCGGCATGCTGGTATCGGGACATTTCGCCAATTGGGAACTCATGCCACTTGTCATGCGGCTCGAAGGGCTCGACGGTGGCGGCGTCTATCGCGCAGCGAACAATCCTTATGTGAACGACTGGATGGTGACGATGCGGCGCGAGCTCATCGTCCCGGAGCAGATCGCCAAGGGCCCGAAGGGCGCGCGCCTGCTGATCCAGGCCATTCGCGACAAGCGCTTCGTTGCCATGCTGATCGACCAGCGCCTGACCGAAGGCATAGAAGCGAAGCTCTTCGGCCTTCCCGCAATGACGACACCGACGCCCGCCGTCCTCGCGTTGCGCTATAACGCAGCGCTCATTCCGGCGTCGATCGTTCGCACACAAGGCGCGCATTTTCGCATAACCGTCCATGAACCCGTCGTCGTCGACAAGGATGCCGAACCGACAGGCGAAATCCTCCGCGTGACGCAATTGCTGAACGACTTCCTCGAGGCGCGCATCCGCGAACATCCCGAAGGATGGTTCTGGCTGCACAATCGCTGGAGAGATTGAGGACGGTCAGTCGCCGCCGACTGCCGCACCGGAAGCGGCGCCCGCCGTCGAAACGCCCGGCACGAGCAGCGACGGATCGATATGCGCCGCGCGCCAGACCATCGCCCAGTGAAGATGCGGGCCGGTTGCGCGACCCGTCTGGCCGACAGCGCCGATCGGGTCGCCCTGATGAACGTGCTGCCCCGCTTTCACGTCGATGCGCGACATATGCATCATGATGCTGATAACGCCCTGCCCGTGATCGAGAAAGACGAGCCCGCCTTCGAAATACATGTCGGGCTCAGCAAGCCGCACGATGCCGTCGGCAGGCGCAACGATGGGTGTGCCGGTCGGCGCGGCGACATCGACGCCGTAATGCGGATTTTTCGGTGTGCCGTTATAGAAGCGCTGGCTGCCGAAAACGCCTGAGATGACGCCCCTCGCAGGCCAGATGAAGCGACCGGCGAACCATTCCCGCGGCGTATCCGTCGGGCGGGCGGCCGCCTTCATCGCCACTTCGCGCTTGATCCGCGCCATCGCCTCCGGCGGCGGCGTGACAAGGGCGGGCGCGATTTTTTCGATGCGCTGGATCTGCCAGGCGCGAGGCGCGACGGCGAGTACCTTCGTCTCGACCTGTCCGTCCGGCAGCGTCACGACGAGCTTCGCGCTGCGCCCATGATCGCGGTCAAAGCCGATGGCGAAGACGCCGTCCGGCGATACCGGCAAGGCCTCTCCATCAAGCGCAACTTTCGCGCCCGGCTCAGCCCGCCCAACGACGAGCGAGCCCTGCTCCACCGCGCCCGTGAGCATGGTTTCGGCGCGCGCCGGAAAACCGGCAAGCGCCGCGCCCAAAAGAAGAAGCGCAGCGAAGCGGTTCATTTGCGCGGGAAAAGTGCAGGATATTTCTGCTGATGACGTTCCAGCGAGGCTTCGGGGCTTTCGTAAGCCTCCTGGAGATCGACACTCCAGTAGCGCAGATCGTCGAGAAGAATGCGGTGGCCCGTGACCGCACAAGTCACATAGGCGCCGGGACGCACGACGTGAAAATCGCCATCGCCATAGACGATTTCGGCCTCTCCGCCATTGCCCGTATTATCAATCCTGTTCATGGGCGCATTCTAACCGGCTGCCGCCGAAACTTCAAAGGTGCTAGAGCAGACTTCCCTGCGAACCGCCGCCCTGCGAACCGCCGCTCTCTTTTTTTCGGACCGCCGGCTTCGGCGCATCCATGCCGCTGACCACAACGCCGACGCGGTCTTCATGCGCGAACTCAATGGCAAGCACAGCGCCTGGCTTGAGCCCCGCCGACGCGCGGACCGGCTTGCCATCCGCGCCACGTACCACCGCAAAGCCGCGCTCCAGCACACCCTGATAGGAATAGGATTGAAGGAGCTTTCCCGCACCGCCGAGACGGCGGGCAAGATCGGCGAGATGCCGCCACTCGGCCATTACCGCGCGCTTGTCATATTGTTCGAGACGCTTCTTCCCATCTGCGATCTTGAAGCGGATGAACTGCGTCGAAAGCTTGCCCTCGATACGGCTGAGCCGCGCGCGCTTGTTTTCCGCTGCGCGCCTCAACGCGAGGCCGAGCCGCTCCCCGATATGGTCGAAACGCTGGCGCGGCAGCGCAATGAGATCCTGCAGACGCGGCAGACCCCGCGCGAGGCCCCTCAACTGCGAACGGTTGTTGTCGACAAGCCGTACCTCGGCACGCAAGAGCCTTCGCTGGAGATCAAGCACGGTTGCGATGCAATCGGCGCGCACGGGCACTGCCATTTCGGCAGCCGCCGTCGGCGTCGGCGCGCGCTTGTCCGCAGCGTAGTCGATCAGCGTCACATCGGTTTCATGGCCTACCGCCGCGATGAGCGGAATGTCGCTGGCGGCTGCGGCACGGACGACGACTTCTTCATTGAAGCCCCACAGATCCTCGATCGAACCGCCGCCACGCGCGACGATGAGAAGATCGGGCCGCGGAATCTTGCCGCCGGGCTTGAGCTTGTTGAAGCCTTCGATAGCGGCTGCAACTTCCGCCGCCGCCGTTTCGCCCTGCACGCGCACGGGCCAGACGATGACATGGCGCGGAAAACGATCTGCCAGCCGATGCAGAATGTCGCGAATGACAGCACCGGTCGGGCTGGTGATAACGCCGATGACATCAGGAATGTCCGGCAGCTTTTTCTTGCGCTCCGGCGCGAAGAGGCCTTCCGCCGCGAGCTTCTTGCGTCGCTCTTCGAGAAGCGCCATCAGGGCGCCTATGCCTGCGGGCTCCAGCTGCTCGATGACGATCTGATACTTCGAACTGCCCGGATAGGTGGTGAGCTTGCCCGTCGCAATCACCTCGAGCCCTTCGGCGGGCTTGAAGCGGAGTTTCGAATAGACGCCCTTCCAGATCACGGCTTCGAGCCGGGCGTTCTCGTCCTTCAGGGCGAAATAGGAATGGCCCGAGGAATGGACGCCGCGAAACCCCGTGATCTCGCCCCGGACGCGCACATGACCGAAGGTTTCCTCAACCGTCCGCTTCAGCGCGAAGGAAAGCTCGCTGACCGAGAATTCATGGGCGTTACCCCCCGCTTCGCCCGAGGCGGAAGCGGGGGCTTTGCGCCTGCCTGACACTGGTTCGGCCATCGGACTCCGGGCGGGAAAGGATATGGTTAATAAAGAGGCGCAGACTTGCCTGAATCGGCCCTCATGTTACAAGGAAAACCTCTTCGGCCGTAACCTTAAGGTCGCGGCCTCGCTCACGAAATCAGGGAAGCACTCTTGGCATGAACGTACTCGTCATCGGCTCCGGCGGCCGGGAACATGCTCTCTGCTGGAAGCTCGCATCGAGCCCCCTTCTGACCAGGCTCTACTGCGCGCCGGGAAATGGCGGCATCGCGAAAGTCGCTGAATGCGTATCTCTGAAGCCCCTCGATTTCGACGCCATCGTCGCCTTTTGCCGCGAGAAGGACATCGGCTTCGTCGTCATCGGCCCTGAAGACCCGCTGGTCAACGGTCTCGTCGACCGGCTTGACCACGAAGGCATCAAGTCCTTCGGACCGAGCGCGGCGGCCGCCCGTCTCGAAGGTTCCAAGGGTTTCACCAAGGATCTCTGCGCCGAATTCAACATTCCGACCGCAGCCTATGGACGCTTCTCCAATGCCGTCGACGCGAAAGCCTTCGTGAAGGCCAATGGCGCGCCGATCGTCGTAAAGGCTGACGGTCTCGCCGCGGGCAAGGGCGTGACCGTCGCCGAAACCGTGGAACAGGCCGACTCGGCCATCGACGAGATTTTCAGCGGGCGCTTCGGCGCAGCGGGCGCGGAAGTCGTGGTCGAGGAATTTCTCGACGGCGAGGAAGCGAGCTTCTTCGCACTCTGCGACGGCAAGACCGTGCTGCCGCTCGCAACCGCGCAGGACCACAAGCGCGTCTTCGATGGCGACAGGGGCCCGAACACAGGCGGCATGGGCGCCTATTCGCCTGCGCCCGTTCTCACGCCCGAACTCATCGACCGCGTGATGCGCGAGATCGTGGAGCCGACAGCCGCCGCCATGCAGAAGCGCGGAACGCCTTTCAAGGGCGTCTTCTTTGCAGGGCTGATGATCACGAAGAAGGGCCCGCAGCTCATCGAATACAATACCCGGTTTGGCGATCCCGAAACTCAGGTGCTGATGACGCGACTCCAATCCGATCTCCTGCCTGCACTTATCGCGACGCATGACGGCACGCTCGACAAGATCGCGCTCGGCTGGAAAGACGAAGTGGCGCTCACTGTCGTCATGGCCGCGAAGGGCTATCCGGGTGACTATGTGAAGGACACGGGGATCAAGGGTCTCGACCAGGCCGGCGCGATCGAAAACGTGCAGGTCTTCCATGCAGGCACCCGTGCCGATGGTGGGCGCATTCTGGCCACAGGTGGCCGCGTGCTCAACGTGACCGCGACCGGAAAATCGGTTTCGGAGGCTCAGGCAACGGCCTATCGCGCCGTCGACCTCATCGACTGGCCGCAAGGCTTCTGCCGCCGCGATATCGGTTGGCGCGCGATTGAGCGCGAACGCGGAACGGAGTGAAACCGTTCCTTCATCAAAATCCGTATACAAATAAAAACCTATCGGGAGAGCAAGGCCATGAGCAACGGGACACCGACTGAAGCGAGCCGGCAGGACCAGTTTTCCGGCACGAAGGACGTGGTCGAATCGCATCGCTTCGACGCCGCCAGCCTCGAAGCCTATATGCGCGAGCATGTCGAGGGTTTCACCGGCCCGCTCGAGGTGCGCCAGTTCAAGGGCGGCCAGTCGAATCCGACCTATCAGCTTGTGACGCCGAACCGCAAATATGTGCTGCGCCGCAAGCCGCCGGGGAAGCTCCTTCCCTCCGCACATGCGGTCGACCGCGAATACAAGGTCATCACGGCGCTCCATAGCGTCGGCTTTCCCGCGCCGCGCACCTACTGCCTCTGCGAGGATGACAGCGTCATCGGCACAGCCTTCTACATCATGGACATGGTGGAGGGCCGTGTGCTCTGGGAGCCGCTACTGCCCGGGCAGGACCCCGCCACGCGCTGGAAGATCTACGACTCGCTCAACGAGACCATGGCGCGCCTCCACACGGTCGATTACGAAGCCATTGGCCTCGGCGATTTCGGCAAGCCCGGCAATTACTTCATGCGCCAGATCTCGCGCTGGTCGAAGCAGTACGTCGCATCGGAAACCGAGACCATCACCGAGATGAACAGGCTGATGGAGTGGCTGCCGGAGAACGTGCCGACCGACGACTCGACCTCGATCGTCCATGGCGACTACCGGCTCGACAACACCATCCTGCATCCGACCGAACCGAAGGTCATCGCCGTGCTCGATTGGGAGCTCTCGACGCTCGGCCATCCGATCGGCGACTTCACCTATAGCTGCATGCAATGGGTGATGCCGGGTCAGGGCACGGGTGGCGGCACGGGCTCTATCGCGAGCGCCGACCTCAAGAGCCTCGGCATCCCGACGCTCGATGAATACATCAAGATGTATTGCGAGCGCACAAACCGCTCCGGTATCGACAATCTCGACTTCTACTTCGCGTACAACTTCTTCCGCCTCGCAGGGATTCTGCAGGGCATCGCGGGCCGCGTACGCGACGGCACGGCGTCGAGCGAACATGCGAAGACCATGTCGCAGAACGTCAGGCCTCTGGCTGTGGAAGCATGGAAATACGCCCAGCGCGCCGGCGCCAAATAACCCAATAACAAACAACCCCAATAACAACAAAAACAGGGATTGTCGAAACGATGAACTGGTCGCGTCACGGCTTCGAGATAAATACCGACAAGACGAAACTCGACAGGGATTCGATCCTTCGCATGCTCCGCGCCACCTATTGGGCAAGCGAAGTTCCGGCCGAGGAGTTGTGGGAAAGCATTCTGAACTCACGCTCCTACGGCTTGTACTCGCCGGATGGCGAGCAGGCAGGCTTCGCGCGCATGGTCACCGACATGACGCGCTTTGCCTGGTTCAGCGACGTCTATGTCCTGCCCGTGCATCGCGGGCGGGGCCTCGGCAAGTGGCTCGTCGAAACGGTGGTGAACGATCCGGCGCTTGCCCGGATCAGCCGCATCATACTCAGCACCAGGGACGCCCACGCGCTCTACGAGCGCATGGGCTTCTCGCTCATCGCCGGCGAAGAGGCCGACAAGATGATGATGCTGGTGCGGTGAGGACTCTCAGGCACTCTTGCCCCGCGCCTCGACCGGCCAGATGTCAACGAGCGTATCGCCGCGCACGACATGATAGGCGTCGTAGAGATTGACCGTCGGGTCGCAATGCGGCGTGATCGCGGTGAGCGCGGCGCCAAGCAAAAGCGAGGCGCCCTGCGGCAAGGCGATACCACCCTGCTCGTCTCCGAAGAAGAAATAGGCCGAGCCTTCCGGCGCACCGGACAGAAGCATCGGCGCCTCCGCATCGGTCGAGAAGGCCTTGAAGCCCGCATCGGTCGTTGCGAGGTTCTTCGTATTGTTCGAGACAACGCTCATCTGCACAAAGAGCGATGTCTCGAAGGGGATCGGCGCGCCATTGCCGACATGGACATCATTATATTGCTTGTCCATGAAGATGTAGGAGCCGCCCTGCAGCTCCGTCAGCACCTTCGCTTCCGGGTCGATGTTGAAGCTGCCCGTGCCGCCGCCCGACACGATATCGACCGGCAGGCCCGCCGCGCGGAAAGCGTCGCGCGTTTCGCCGAGAACCTTCATTGCCGCAAGCGACTGCTCGCGCCGCTGGACGAAGTCCTCGATATGCATGACATGGCCCGCATAGCATTGAAGCCCGCGAAGCTCGAGCCATTCGGAGGCATGGACCTGACGGCCGAGCGACAGCACCGGCTCTCCCGGCGCTATCCCTGTGCGGTGCAGACCCGGATCGAGATCGACGAGAACCTTGAGCTTTTTGCCCGCGGCCTTCGCGGCACCCGCGAGCGCCTCGGCATTCTGCGGATTGTCGACGGCGACCATGAGATCGGCTACGCGCGCATTGAGCGCCATGAGGCGCATGATCGCGCCTTCGGTCACGACCGGCGAAGTGATGAGCAGGCTTTCAATGCCGCCTTCGCCCATCGCTTCCGCCTCGCCGAGCTTGGCGCAGCATTGTCCCACGGCTCCTGCCGCGATCTGCTTCTTCGCGATGGCGACGCTCTTGTGCGTCTTCGCATGGGGGCGAAGCTTCATACCGTTCCGCGTGCAATGCTCGGCCATGGCGGCGACGTTGCGCTCGAAGGCGTCGAGATCGAGTACCAGCGCGGGCGTCTGAAGCTTGCCTCTCGAACCCGGCCTTCCAATCAGCCCCTCATTGACGAAACGGCCCGCCATTCTGCTCTCCCCGCGATTTGAAACGAGGCGCCATCCTAACGGGGCTTCTCCAAACCGCAACTCGCCTTCCACCTGGCTGCGACCGCGCGTCCCATGACTTTGCGCGGCGAACTTCTATATGCGAATAATTAAGCAGCATCAGTCAAAGGGTCAGCGGCGCAGTCCGCAACAGCTATGGCAGCACGAGTGAAGGAAGATATGGGCGTGAAGGCGGGAGGCGCGGACAAACACGCGCTGATCCTCGACGCTGCGCTCAACCTCTTTCGCCATTACGGCTTCCGCCGCACCTCGATGGAAGACATCGCCCGGGCGGCCAATGTCGCCAAGGGTACGCTCTATCTCTATTTCAAAAGCAAGGACGAGCTTTTCGAAGCGCTGGCCCGGCGGCTCGCCGAGTTGATCGAGGCCAATCTGAAGGCGGTAGCGGCCCGCGACCTCGACACCGAGCCAAAGATTCTCGCCCTTTTCGATGCCAAGCTTGGCTTCCTCTATCGCTGGGTCCTGTCGAGCCCCCATGCGGCGGAACTCATCGATTCCAAGGCCCAACTCTCGGCCACGATCTTTGAATCGGTCGACCGGGATTTCCGGGCATCCATCGCCAAGGTCCTCCGGGATGGCATCCGCCGGGGCGAACTGGACGCAAAATCGGCCGGATTTTCCGTCGAAAGCGCTGCCGAGACGCTGATCGCCGCCGCCTATGGCGCCGAAAGCGGAGCCGGGAGCGAGGCCAACTTTCAGGACAGGCTGGCCCGGATCGTCCGCCTCTGCCTCCGCGGTCTCAAAAAATCAGCCTGACGCACACGTTAACCTTTGGAAACAAGAAGGTTTTGTGGCCCTCCTTGACTCAATGGAGGGTCGCCACTATCTCTCTGTCGGGCTGTTAGCACTCCCGGAGGGTGAGTGCTAACAATCCATAATCCCTAAAGTTTCCCGCGAAACCCGCGGTTCCGAAACAGGAGAAGACAGAGATGAAATTCCGTCCTCTGCATGACCGCGTTGTCGTCAAGCGCGTCGAGGAAGATACGAAGACCGCCGGCGGCATCATCATCCCCGAGACGGCCCAGGAAAAGCCCTCGCAGGGCGAGATTCTCGCCGTGGGCCCCGGCGCCCGTGGCGAAGACGGCAAGATCGTCGCGCTCGACGTCAAGGTCGGCGACCGGGTGATCTTCGGCAAGTGGTCCGGCACGGAAGTCAAGATTGACGGCCAGGATCTGCTGATCATGAAAGAGTCCGACATTCTCGGCATCGTCGAAGGCGCCAAGAAGAAGGCCTAAGGCTCGTGAAACCGGTGAACGGTTCGCGGGCATTTTTCATGTCCCGCATCCGAACCTGCACAGAATTCTAGAGGAACCAAAACATGGCTAAGGAAGTCAAATTCGGCCGTTCGGCCCGCGAGCGCATGCTCCGCGGCGTCGACATTCTCGCCGATGCGGTAAAGGTCACGCTCGGTCCGAAGGGCCGCAACGTCGTGATCGACAAGTCCTTCGGCGCGCCGCGCATCACGAAGGACGGCGTCACGGTCGCCAAGGAAATCGAACTTGAAGACAAGTTCGAGAACATGGGCGCCCAGATGGTGAAGGAAGTCGCTTCGAAGACGAACGACACGGCCGGCGACGGCACCACCACGGCGACGGTTCTGACGCAGGCGATCGTTCGCGAAGGCGCGAAGGCCGTTGCTGCCGGTCTCAACCCGATGGACCTGAAGCGCGGCATCGACCTCGCCGTTGCCACGGCGCGCGAAGACATTACGAAGCGTTCGAAGAAGGTGAAGTCGAACGACGAGATCGCCCAGGTCGGCACGATCTCGGCCAATGGCGAAGCTGAAATCGGCAAGATGATCGCCGAAGCGATGGCCAGGGTCGGCAACGAAGGCGTCATCACGGTTGAAGAAGCCAAGTCGCTCGACAGCGAGCTCGAAGTCGTCGAAGGCATGCAGTTCGACCGCGGCTACCTTTCGCCCTATTTCATCACCAACGCCGACAAGATGGTGACGGAACTGGACGAGCCGCTGATCCTTCTCCACGAGAAGAAGCTCACGAACCTTCAGCCGCTGCTCCCGATCCTGGAAGCCGTGGTGCAGTCGGGCCGTCCGCTCCTCATCATCGCGGAAGACATCGAAGGCGAGGCTCTGGCCACGCTCGTCGTCAACAAGCTCCGTGGCGGCCTCAAGGTTGCCGCCGTGAAGGCGCCGGGCTTCGGTGACCGCCGCAAGGCCATGCTCGAGGACATCGCGGTCCTCACGGGCGGCCAGGTTATCTCCGAAGAACTGGGCATCAAGCTCGAGAACGTGACGCCCGACATGCTCGGCAAGGCCAAGCGCGTCCGCATCACGAAGGACGACACGACGATCATCGATGGCGTCGGCAAGAAGAAGGACATCGAAGGCCGCGTCTCGCAGATCAAACGTCAGATCGAAGAGACGACGTCGGACTACGACAAGGAGAAGCTGCAGGAACGTCTCGCGAAGCTCGCGGGCGGCGTTGCGGTGATCAAGGTCGGCGGCGCGACGGAAGTCGAAGTGAAGGAGCGCAAGGACCGCGTCGACGACGCGCTCAATGCGACCCGCGCGGCTGTCGAAGAGGGCATCGTCCCCGGCGGCGGCACGGCTCTCCTGATGGCCACCAAGGCCGTCTTCAAGCTCACGAGCGACAACCCGGACATTCAGGCCGGCATCAACATCGTTCGCAAGGCTCTCGAAGCTCCGATCCGTCAGATCGTCGAGAACGCCGGTGTTGAAGGCTCGATCGTCGTGCAGAAGGTCCTCGAGTCGAAAGTCGCCAATTTCGGCTTCGACGCGCAGAACGAAGAGTATGTCGACCTCGTCGCCGCCGGCATCATCGACCCGACCAAGGTCGTGCGCACGGCGCTTCAGGACGCGGCCTCGGTCGCCGGCCTCCTCATCACGACGGAAGCCATGATCGCCGAAGCCCCGAAGAAGGACGGCGGCGCCCCCGCCATGCCCGGCGGCATGGGTGGTATGGGCGGCATGGGCGGAATGGACTTCTAAGTCCAGCGCTCAGACGACGCTACGGGATGCGAAGGGCCGGTGGAAACACCGGCCCTTTTGCTTTGCGATACGATGCGGTCGCCTGGCGGTCCCTGCTCAAAACTCCCGGATTGAAACTGTTCGCAGCGTCGCTTCATAATCGACGTCGGGAAAGGTATGGGGGGATCCATTGAACGACATCAGAGAACGGAGCTATGGGAGCGGTTCTTCGGAGAAGAGCTACGCACTCCTGATTTTTGCCGCCATGTTATTGGCGTCCGGCGCTATTGGGCTTTGGTATTATCTAACTCTGCCGAAGACCGAGTACGCCATATCCGCAAATACCTTCTCGCGCCTTGATGCGTCGACGCGCCAGATCGTGATTCGGCTAAATGAAGAACCCTGCAATCGGATGCTGGCAAGGCGGCTAAGCGCTTCACTGACAGGCGCCTCCGAATATGCGGCCGCGATTTCCTTCATTCAAAATACAGAGAAGAAATGTGGCTCCAATGTTGACTTGATGGAACCCCTCGTCGTCGCTCAAAAAGGTTTGTCCAATTTTGAAGCGGCGGAACAGACCCTTACACGAGTGGTGGAAATCTACCCGAGCTCTGGCAAAGCCTATTTCAATCGCGGCGAGGTCCGCGCATTACACGGCGATATTGCCGGTTCCTACGAGGATATTCGCAAGGCGATCTATGTTTTCTCGGACCCTTCGACAATCCTTTACCGAGCGTTTGAGTCCCTAGCTCAGGACGCCGCAAAACTGGGGCGCCCATGCGAGGCGGTCGCCATACTGCAAGACTACACTACGTTCGACAGTTTTGAACGTCGTTCGCCGGAAGTACTTGGACTAATTGACGTGCCACTGAGATTTTCGTCCAGAAGGATTTAGAGTCCGGCCCTATGGAAGGGAGACGGACGATGAAGAGGCAGCGTTTTACGGAAGAGCAGATC
>NZ_WESC01000007.1 GCF_009184905.1 Parvibaculum sedimenti | reverse complement strand
GCTCCCGGCATCGCCGCAAGAAGGTCGAGATGCTCTTTGCTCACCTCAAACGCATTCTCCGGATGGCGCGTTTGAGGCTGCGAGGTCCATGTGGTGCGCGAGACGAGTTCCTGCTTGCCGCAACCGCCCAGAACCTGAGGAGGCTGGCGAAGCTCAGGCCACCAACGCCACCACATGGCGCCATCGCCGTATAAAAGCGGCCCGAATGGATACCCCGCGCGAAAGTGCGGGGCAGATAACCGATCCTCATCACCGGAGAGCCGCTGAAACAGCTCAATGAATAGTTATTGGGCTGAGTTTTTCAACGATATCGGCGCAAAGCCGCCCTCTTACAGACAGAATGTCAAGTAAGTTTAGGGGGCGCTCCAGTCCGCGGCAGAGGCAGACCGGCAAGTGCAATAGGACGTGGAACTCGGGAGGCGAGCGCGGAGCCAGCGTTTGGTAGCTATATGGTAGCTAACCACCGAAGCGTCGTAAGTCCGCGCTATCTAAGTCATTGAAAAGACTGGTGCCCCCGGCAGGATTCGAACCCGCGACCCCCTGATTACAAATCAGGTGCTCTACCAACTGAGCTACAAGGGCGACCGTCCCGGCCTTGGCGCGGGTGATTGCGGGCGGAACATACTTTCATGATTGCGTGGCTGCAAGCAGCGTCGGGGGTGGGGGCTGGAAATGAGCTTTGGAACTCCCGCGCACGACAGCGTAGATTGCGCCGTCGCGTGTTGGGGGGATCAGCGTGGGTAATCCGGTTTATTGGGGCTTGGGAACGGCGCTTGCCGCTGCTCTCGCGGGTGGTCTGGCCTGGACGGTCGCCAGCGGGCGCCTTGGGCGCTCTGCGCCTTATGTCGTATGCCTCGTCGTCTTCGCGACGCTTTGGACGGCCTGGGCGTACTGGGCGATCTACGATCTCCAGATATCGCTCGACCGCGGCGACAAGGTGCGGCTCGCCTCGCTGGTAGACTGGACCTCGGTGCGTGAGGGGATCCGCGACGATCTCAAGGCCGCATATACGAACAAGATCATCGCGCCCGATCCGCGCGTTCAGGCGCTCTCTCAGGCGATGAGCGGCGCGATGATCGACCGTATGGTCGACGCGCAGATTAATCCGAGCACCCTTTCCGATATGGCGAGGAGCGGCTTTGGCGGCTCTGACCCGATGGGACAGATTCGATATGCCTTCTTTGAAGGGAGCCCGCTCGTCTTCCGCATGGATATCGGACCGGAAGGCTCCGCCACCGACCACCAGACGATCTATCTGCTCGAATGGAATCTCGGCTGGCGGCTGAAGCGGATCATCGTCGCGCCATACTTGCTCAATCAGCCGCCGCGCTGATCGGGCGCCCGATCAGGCCCGGCGAGCCAGTTCGTAGAGCGCGACGGCGGCTGCGTTCGAGACGTTGAGGCTTCTCATCTCGCCGGAAGCGGGCAGGCGGGCCAGGACGTCGCAATGCTCGCGGGTGAGGCGGCGGAGCCCCGCACCTTCCGCGCCGAGGACGAGGGCGGTCTTCGGCCCGGTCTTGAACTCAGGCAGCGAGACCTCGCCTTCGCCATCAAGGCCGATGACCTCGAAACCGAGATCCTTCAGCTCGTCGATGGCCCGGACGAGGTTTGTCACCTTGGCGATTCGTACCTTTTCGAGTCCGCCCGAGGCCGCCTTGGCGAGTACGCCGCCCAGAGGCGGACTGTTCCGGTCGGTCGTGATGAGGGCGCCGGCGCCGAAAACGGCCGCAGAGCGCAGAATCGCCCCGAAATTATGCGGGTCCGTTACCTGATCGAGCACAACCACTCGGGACGCACCGTCGCAGGCCTCATCCACGGTGAGCTCGGGCAGGGGCGTTACTTTAAGCGCGATTCCCTGATGCACGGCGCCCGGCGGGAGAAGGGCGGCGATCTCGTCTCCGCCGAGGATTTCGGCCTGAATGGGCAGGTCCTTGCCGAGGCTGAGGCCCTGCGAGGCCAGTTCTGCTTCCGCATTCCGGGTGAGGAGAAGCCTTTGCGCTCTTCGCACAGGATTTCGGAGTGCGGCGCTAACTGCATGAAATCCATAAAGAAACCCCTCATCTCCGCCGCCCTTGTGGCCGCGCTGCGGCCCTCGGGGCTGCGAATGGGCTCCGCCCTGGCCGCGAGGGCCGCGATTCCGGTCTTCGAGGCCCGAAGGCTTTTGTCCGGCCGAGCCGGGTCGCTTGCGCTTGTTCATAGGGGCGCTTATATTGCGCCGTCCGGGCTCATGCAAACGCCTCGCCCAACAGTGCCTTCAGCAAGACGACCAGAAAGCTGAGGACGCTGCGGGGCGTTATACGCTTTTGAGACTGGAAATGAGTTGACAGCACGGCGGCAAAGCTCAATAAAGCGGCCCGTGCTCCAAGCACGGCGGCGGCAGCGAACTTATTGGGATTTCACAACATTTGACATCGGACACGGAGGGGTGCCCGAGTGGCTAAAGGGGACGGACTGTAAATCCGTTGGCTAAGCCTACGTTGGTTCGAATCCAACCCCCTCCACCATCCCTGTTAAAGGGATCCGATGTAGCGGAACGAGGGAATACGGTCAGGCGGGTGTAGCTCAATGGTAGAGCAGAAGCCTTCCAAGCTTACGACGAGGGTTCGATTCCCTTCACCCGCTCCAATCCGTCGTCCGTCGCGTGGCAGTAACTAGAAGCGTTCGACCAGTCGATCAGACCAACCGAGGTAAGAGAATCCGATGGCCAAAGAGAAATTTGAGCGCAATAAGCCGCACTGCAACATCGGGACGATTGGTCACGTCGATCATGGCAAGACGACGCTGACGGCTGCGATCACGAAGGTTCTGGCGGAATCGGGCGGGGCGACGTTTTCGGCCTATGACCAGATCGACAAGGCGCCGGAAGAGAAGGCGCGCGGGATCACGATCTCGACGAGCCATGTCGAGTATCAGACGGCGAACCGTCACTATGCTCACGTCGACTGCCCCGGCCATGCCGACTATGTGAAGAACAT
Organism: Parvibaculum sedimenti; assembly: GCF_009184905.1. GTDB lineage: Bacteria > Pseudomonadota > Alphaproteobacteria > Parvibaculales > Parvibaculaceae > Parvibaculum > Parvibaculum sedimenti. The sequence goes on along the minus strand of NZ_WESC01000007.1, from coordinate 223,485 downwards.
GATCACGGGCGCGGCGCAGATGGACGGCGCGATCCTGGTGGTTTCGGCCGCCGACGGCCCGATGCCGCAGACGCGCGAGCACATCCTGCTCGCCCGTCAGGTCGGTGTTCCGGCGCTGGTGGTGTACATGAACAAGGTCGACCAGGTCGACGATCCTGAGCTGCTTGAGCTCGTGGAGATGGAAGTTCGCGAGCTTCTGTCGGTCTACAACTTCCCGGGCGACGAGATCCCGATCGTGAAGGGTTCGGCGCTGGCGGCTCTCGAAGGGCGTGACGACGAGATCGGCAAGAACTCGATCCTGGCGCTGATGCAGGCGGTTGACGACTACATCCCGCAGCCCGAGCGTCCGATCAACATGCCGTTCCTGATGCCGATCGAAGACGTGTTCTCGATTTCGGGCCGCGGCACGGTTGTGACGGGTCGCGTTGAGCGCGGCGTCGTGAAGGTCGGCGAGGAAATCGAAATCGTTGGTATCAAGCCGACGGTGAAGACGACCTGCACGGGCGTTGAAATGTTCCGCAAGCTTCTGGACCAGGGTCAGGCAGGCGACAATGTCGGCGTTCTGCTGCGTGGCACGAAGCGCGAGGACGTGGAGCGCGGTCAGGTTCTCTGCCAGCCGGGTTCGATCACGCCGCACACGGAATTCGAGGCGGAAGCCTACATTCTGACGAAGGAAGAGGGCGGTCGTCACACGCCGTTCTTCACGAACTACCGTCCGCAGTTCTACTTCCGCACGACGGACGTGACGGGTGTCGTCACGCTTCCGGCCGGCACGGAAATGGTGATGCCGGGCGACAATGTGAAGATGAACGTGACGCTGATCGCGCCGATCGCCATGGAAGAGAAGCTCCGCTTCGCCATCCGTGAAGGCGGCCGTACCGTCGGCGCAGGCGTCGTCTCGAAGGTGTTGAAGTAATCCGTTCGCGTCGGCGGGACTAGGAGTGTAGCTCAACTGGTAGAGCACCGGTCTCCAAAACCGGGGGTTGGGGGTTCGAGCCCCTCCACTCCTGCCAACCGCGGGCCAGTACGTATAAAGGGACTCTTGTAGAGATCATGGCGAAAACCAATCCGCTTGAGTTCATTCAGCAGGTGCGGTCCGAGACCTCGAAGGTCACGTGGCCCACGCGGCGCGAAACCGTTATTACGACCGTCATGGTGTTTCTCATGGTGGCCTTTGCGACGGTGTTCTTCTTTCTGGCCGATCTTGGCCTGAAGGCAGGCGTCGCGTTCGTGCTGGGCATCGGAAGCTGAGAGCAGGGATACGTCCCTCGGAAGAAAGACATATGGCCAAACGCTGGTACATCATTCACGCCTACTCGAACTTCGAAAAGAAGGTTGCGGAGTCGATCCGCGAGCAGGCTGAACAGCACGGTCTTGCGGATCAGTTCGAGGAAATTCTCGTTCCGACCGAAGAAGTCGTGGAAGTGCGCCGTGGCCGCAAGATCAATGCCGAGCGCAAGTTCTTCCCGGGCTATGTGCTCGCGAAGATGGATCTGACGGACCAGACCTATCACCTGGTCAAGAACACGCCCAAGGTCACCGGATTCCTCGGCGCGGATAACAAGCCGCAGCCGATCAGCCAGGGCGAAGTCGATCGCATCCTGCATCAGGTGCAGGAGGGCGTGGAGCGTCCGAAGCCGTCGATCACGTTCGAGATCGGCGAGCAGGTTCGCGTCGCGGATGGTCCGTTCGCGTCGTTCAATGGTTTCGTCGAAGAAGTCGACGAAGAAAAGGCGCGGCTCAAGGTTGCCGTGTCGATTTTCGGCCGCGCTACGCCGGTCGAGCTTGAGTACGGACAGGTCGAGAAGCTCTGACCCGTTCTTCTATGTGGGAGACGCATCGGCCCATTCGATCCGATGCGTCGCTGACCACTAACCCAATGTCTCCGGGTTTTCCGGAAGGGGATTGAAATGGCTAAGAAAATCGAAGGCTACATCAAGTTGCAGGTGAAGGCGGGCCAAGCAAACCCGTCGCCGCCCATCGGCCCCGCGCTCGGTCAGCGCGGCCTGAACATCATGGAATTCTGCAAGGCGTTCAACGCCGCGACGCAGAAGATGGAAGCGGGTACGCCCATTCCTGTCGTGATCACGGCTTTCTCCGACCGCTCCTTCACCTTCAAGATGAAGACGCCTCCGGCGTCCTTCTTCCTGAAGAAGGCAGCGAAGATCGAATCTGCGTCGAAGACGCCGGGCCGCGGCGCTCCCGCCGGTTCGGTGACGATCGCGCAGTGCCGCGAAATCGCCGAGACCAAGATCGCGGATCTCAACGCGAAGGATCTCGATCAGGCAACGAAGATTATTGCCGGTTCCGCCCGTTCCATGGGCCTGCAGGTTGTGGAGTAAGGGCGATGAGCAAAGCTGGAAAGCGCATTGATAAGGCCCGTGAGGGCATCGACGTCAAGAAGGCCTACACGCTTGACGACGCAGTGAAGCTCGTTAAGGAGCGTGCCACGGCGAAGTTCGATGAGACGATCGAAGTGGCGATCGCGCTCGGCGTCGACCCGCGCCATGCCGACCAGATGGTCCGTGGCGTCTGCGCGCTGCCGAATGGCTCGGGCCGCACGGTTCGCGTCGCGGTCTTCGCGAAGGGTGACAAGGCGGACGCCGCTCTGAAGGCGGGCGCCGATATCGTCGGCGCGGAAGACCTGGCCGAGACGATCCTCTCGGGCAAGGTTGACTTCGACCGCTGCATTGCGACCCCGGACATGATGCCGCTCGTCGGCCGTCTCGGTAAGGTGCTGGGCCCGCGCGGCCTGATGCCGAACCCGAAGGTCGGCACGGTGACGCCAGATGTCGCCGAAGCCGTGAAAGCGGCCAAGGGCGGCGCCATCGAGTTCCGCGTCGAGAAGGCCGGTATCGTTCAGGCCGGTGTCGGCAAGGCCAGCTTCACGGAAGACCAGATTGCCGGGAACATCCGTGCGCTGATCGACGCCGTGCAGAAGGCGAAGCCGGCGGGTGCCAAGGGCACCTACATCAAGAAGATCGCGATCAGTTCGACTATGGGCCCCGGGCTCAAGGTCGATACGGCGAGCATCGCCGCAGCCTGAGGGCTGGCGGCCCAAGAGTTACCGCTTCGCCTCTTCGGAGGCGGGGCGGCAAGGCGGACGGGAAGCGTGGACACTTCGATCCTTGGATCGGAGTGGCTACGCCATCGTCCGTTTACCTGTCCGAGACTGCGGGTGCCGAGGCGCGAGCCAAGGCTTAATCGCTGAAGAGAGCGGCCGGCAATAGACGGGAGTTTGAACGGTTTCATCGGCCTCAGGGCCAATGGGATCGGTTGGAACCCGGGACAGGCAAGTGAGCGCCGCTCGTCAGAGCCCGCGAAGCTGGCCTTCGAGGGACGAGACGGCGGCAAATGCCAATGGCGGACGGAGCTCCACAAAGTGCGGAGCGAAGCCGCCCCCAGGCGCACGAGGGTTTCGTGCGCACGGAGAGAGCAAGTGGATAGAGCTGGAAAGTCAGAGCTCTTGACGCACCTCAACGGCGTTTTCGCGAACGCCAATGTGGTCGTCGTCGCCCACTACAGCGGCCTCACCGTGACGGAGATGACTGATCTCCGTGAACGGATGGCCAAGGCTGGCGCCGAGTTCAAGGTTACCAAGAACCGGATCGCAAAGCTCGCTCTGGAAGGCACCAAGGCGAACGCAAAGATCGCTGATCTGTTCGCCGGGCCTACGGCAATCGCTTATTCGCAAGACCCGGTCGCAGCCCCCAAGGTTGCCGCCGAGTTCGCCAAGACCAACCAGAAGCTGGTGATCCTTGGCGGCGCGATGGGCGAGACGCTCCTTGATGCGAATGCAGTGAAGCAGCTCGCTGAACTGCCGTCGCTCGATGAGCTTCGTGCGAAGCTTCTGGGCATGATCCAGACGCCTGCGACCCGCATTGCGGGTGTTGTGCAGGCGCCTGCGGCCCAGCTGGCGCGCGTGCTGAACGCTTATGCCACCAAGAGCGAAGCAGCCTGATCCCCGAACGGGACTGCTGTCGTGATACCCGATACCAACCGAACCTAGAGAGATATGAAAAATGGCTGATCTTGCAAAAATCGTCGAAGACCTTTCGGCCCTGACCGTGCTTGAGGCTGCTGAGCTGTCGAAGCTTCTCGAAGAGAAGTGGGGCGTCTCCGCTGCCGCTCCGGTCGCCGTTGCCGCCGCTGCCGGTGGCGCCGCCGCTCCGGCCGCCGAAGCCCAGACCGAGTTCACGGTCGTTCTCGCCGCCGCTGGCGACAAGAAGATCGAAGTGATCAAGGAAGTCCGCGCGATCACCGGTCTTGGCCTCAAGGAAGCGAAAGACCTCGTTGAAGGCGCTCCGAAGACCGTCAAGGAAGGCGCGTCGAAGGAAGAAGCCGACAAGCTCAAGGCCCAGCTCGAGAAGGCTGGCGCCAAGGTCGAACTCAAGTAATTCGACTTGTTGCATGAGACGGGGCGAAGGTGATCCTTCGCCCCGGCCTCTCCCCGAAATGGGGGAGGCGTGTGAAACGACCGAGCAGACTGACCGGGCAGCTCGGTGTCCAGAAGCAAGGCCCGGCCGCCGTTCTTATGAGAGCGTTGCGAGGAGCACAGATGACGCAGTCCTTCACTGGTCGCAAGCGGGTTCGCAAATCCTTCGGGCGCATTCCGCAGATCGCGGAAATGCCGAACCTCATCGAAGTTCAGAAATATTCATACGACCAGTTCCTGCAGGTTGAAGAACCGAAAGGCGGACGCCCCGATCAGGGCCTTCAGTCCGTCTTCAAATCGGTTTTCCCGATCAGCGACTTTTCCGAAACGGCCACTCTTGAGTTCGTGCGCTACGAATTCGAGCAGCCGAAATACGACGTCGATGAGTGCCAGCAGCGGGGCATGACCTTTGCTGCGCCGCTCAAGGTCACGCTGCGCCTCATTGTGTTCGAGGTGGACGAGGACACGGGCGCCAAGTCGGTCAAGGACATCAAGGAGCAGGATGTCTACATGGGCGATATGCCGCTCATGACCGAGAACGGCACCTTCGTGGTCAACGGCACGGAGCGCGTCATCGTTTCGCAGATGCACCGCAGCCCGGGCGTTTTCTTCGATCACGACAAGGGCAAGACCCACTCGTCGGGCAAGCTGCTTTTTGCAGCTCGCGTCATTCCCTATCGCGGCTCCTGGCTCGACTTTGAGTTCGACGCGAAGGACATCGTCTTCGTGCGCATCGACCGTCGCCGCAAGCTGCCGGTGACGACGCTTCTCTTTGCGCTCGGTCTCGATGCCGAAGAAATCCTGCACACCTTCTACAACCGCGTCGTCTATTCGCAGGCGAAGGACGGCTGGCGCGTGCCTTTCGATGCGGAGCGCTTCCGTGGCGTGAAGCCCGAGCGCGACCTCATCGACGCGAAGACCGGCAAGGTCGTCGTCGAAGCAGGCAAGAAGATGACGCCGCGCCTCGCGCGCAAGCTTGCCGAAGACGGCCTCAAGGAACTCCGCGTCCAGGACGAGGATCTCTTCGGCCGCTACCTCGCCGACGAAATCGTCAACATGGAGACGGGCGAGATCTTCGCCGAGGCCGGCGAAGAAGTGACCGCGAAGCTCCTCGAGACGCTGGTCGAGGCGGGCTATGACGAGATCGCCACGCTGGACATCGACCATGTCAACACGGGCGCGTTTATCCGCAATACGCTCGCGGTGGACAAGTGCACGAGCCGCGACCAGGCGCTGATCGACATCTACCGTGTCATGCGTCCCGGTGAGCCGCCGACGCCTGAAACGGGCGAAGCGCTCTTCCAGAGCCTTTTCTTCGACAGCGAGCGCTATGATCTCTCCGCGGTCGGCCGTGTGAAGATGAACATGCGCCTGAACCTCGACGCCGAGGACACGGTGCGCGTTCTTCGCAAGGACGACATCATCGCGGTCATCAAGACGCTGGTGGACCTGCGCGACGGCAAGGGCGAAATCGACGACATCGACAATCTCGGCAATCGCCGTGTGCGTTCGGTCGGCGAGCTCATGGAGAACCAGTACCGCGTCGGCCTGCTCCGCATGGAGAGGGCGATCAAGGAACGTATGTCCTCCGTCGACATCGACACGGTCATGCCGCATGACCTCATCAATGCGAAGCCCGCGGCAGCTGCCGTGCGCGAGTTCTTCGGCTCGTCGCAGCTCTCGCAGTTCATGGACCAGACCAACCCGCTTTCCGAGATCACGCACAAGCGTCGTCTCTCCGCGCTTGGACCTGGCGGTCTGACGCGCGAGCGTGCCGGCTTCGAAGTGCGCGACGTGCATCCGACGCATTACGGACGCATCTGCCCGATTGAGACGCCGGAAGGCCCGAACATCGGTCTGATCAACTCACTCGCGACTTTCGCCCGCGTGAACAAGTACGGCTTCATCGAGAGCCCGTACCGGCGCGTGCAGGGCGGCAAGGTGACCGATGAGGTCGTTTATCTCTCCGCCATGGAAGAAGCGCGCTACCGCGTCGCCCAGGCGAATATCGCCCTTGGCAAGAAGGGCGAGATCGAAGGCGAACTCGTCAACTGCCGTATCGACGGCGACTTCGAGATGGTGCCGCCGGAGCAGGTCGATTTCATCGACGTGTCGCCGAAGCAGATCGTTTCCGTGGCCGCGGCGCTGATCCCGTTCCTCGAGAACGACGACGCCAACCGCGCGCTCATGGGTTCGAACATGCAGCGTCAGGCCGTTCCGCTCATCCGTTCCGAGGCGCCGCTCGTCGGCACCGGCATGGAAGAAGTGGTGGCGCGTGACTCGGGCGCCGCGATTGCGGCGCGCCGCACGGGTGTGATCGATCAGGTCGACGCGACGCGTATCGTCGTGCGCGCCACGGAAGAGCTCGACGGCGCGAAGTCCGGTGTCGACATCTACAATCTGCGCAAGTTCCAGCGTTCCAACCAGAACACCTGCATCAACCAGCGTCCGCTGGTTCGCGTGGGCGATCAGGTGAAGAAGGGCGACATCATCGCGGACGGTCCCTCGACCGAACTCGGCGATCTCGCGCTCGGCCGCAACGTGCTCGTCGCGTTCATGCCGTGGAATGGTTACAACTTCGAAGACTCGATCCTGATTTCCGAACGTATCGTCAGCGACGACGTGTTCACCTCCATCCACATCGAAGAGTTCGAAGTGATGGCGCGCGACACGAAGCTCGGGCCTGAGGAAATCACGCGCGATATTCCGAACGTCGGCGAAGAGGCTCTGAAGAACCTCGACGAAGCCGGCATCGTCTATATCGGTGCGGAAGTGAACCCTGGCGACATTCTCGTCGGCAAGATCACGCCGAAGGGCGAGAGCCCGATGACGCCGGAAGAAAAGCTTCTGCGCGCCATCTTCGGCGAGAAGGCGTCGGATGTGCGCGACACATCGCTGCGCCTGCCTCCGGGCGTCGCCGGCACGATCGTCGAGGTGCGCGTGTTCAATCGGCACGGCATTGACAAGGACGAGCGCGCGATGGCGATCGAGCGCGAGGAAATCGAACGTCTCGCGAAGGACCGCGACGACGAATTCGCGATCCTCGAACGCAACGTGTTCGGCCGCCTTGCCGAGCTTCTGATCGGCAAGCAGGTCGTCGCGGGTCCGAAGGGCATTGAAGTCGGCTCGAAGATCGGTCAGGCCACGCTCGACGGTCTGACGAAGGGGCAGTGGTGGCAGATCGCCGTTGATGGCGAGAAGGCGATGACTGACGTCGAAGCGCTGAAGAAGCAGTTCGATGAAGGCAAGGAGCGCCTTGAAGCGCGCTTCGCCGACAAGGTCGACAAGTTGCAGCGTGGCGACGAGTTGCCGCCCGGCGTCATGAAGATGGTCAAGGTGTTCGTCGCGGTGAAGCGCAAGCTGCAGCCGGGCGACAAGATGGCCGGCCGTCATGGCAACAAGGGTGTCATCAGCCGTATCGTTCCGCTGGAAGACATGCCGTATCTCGAAGACGGCCAGCAGGTCGACATCGTGCTGAACCCGCTCGGTGTGCCTAGCCGCATGAACGTCGGTCAGATTCTCGAAACCCATCTTGGTTGGGCTTGCGCAAGACTCGGCAAGAAGATCTCCGCCGCACTCGACGTCTATCGTCGCGAAGCGAAGATCAAGGACCTCAAGGATCTGGTGAAGACGATCTACGGCAAGGACGAGACGGTTGCCGGACTTGACGACGAACAGCTCGTCGAGATGGCCGGCAATCTTCAGGCCGGTGTCCCGATCGCAACGCCTGTCTTCGACGGCGCCCATGAGCCCGACATCGTCGAGATGCTTGAGCTTGCGGGTATGGACCGCTCGGGTCAGGTCGTTCTTCATGACGGCCGTACCGGCGAGCAGTTCGATCGCAAGGTCACGGTCGGCTACATCTACATGTTGAAGCTGCACCATCTCGTCGATGACAAGATCCATGCGCGCTCCATCGGGCCGTACTCTCTTGTCACGCAGCAGCCTCTGGGCGGTAAAGCCCAGTTCGGCGGCCAGCGTTTCGGCGAAATGGAAGTGTGGGCGCTCGAGGCTTACGGCGCCGCCTACACGCTCCAGGAAATGCTCACGGTGAAGTCGGACGACGTGGCCGGCCGCACCAAGGTCTACGAGGCGATCGTCCGCGGCGACGACACCTTTGAGGCCGGCATTCCCGAAAGCTTCAACGTGCTCGTGAAGGAAATGCGGTCGCTCGGCCTCAATGTCGAGCTGCTGGTTCCGCAGGCGAGCTAGAGAACGCAATGCGGCGTACACCGAATGCGGTGTGCGCCGCAAGCTTCCGGCCCAACGGCGAGGAAGTGAGAATTAGACATACGGGGCAAACGTATCCGGCCGGCCCCAACGGATGCGTGAAGATGCGAACCCCGTTTTCCTGGAGGCCCTAGGAGACGTGCATGAACCAAGAGGTCATGAACATTTTCAACCCGACTGTGCCCGCGCAGACTTTCGATCAGATCAAGATCTCGATCGCGAGCCCCGAGCGGATCCTGTCGTGGTCCTATGGCGAGATCAAGAAGCCCGAAACGATCAATTACCGTACGTTCAAGCCGGAACGTGACGGTCTTTTCTGCGCGCGTATCTTCGGGCCGATCAAGGATTACGAATGCTTGTGCGGCAAGTACAAGCGCATGAAGTACAAGGGCATCATCTGCGAAAAGTGCGGCGTTGAAGTGACGCTGTCGAAGGTCCGGCGCGAGCGCATGGGCCACATCGAACTCGCGGCGCCCGTCGCGCATATCTGGTTTCTGAAGTCGCTTCCGTCCCGCATCGGCCTTCTGCTCGACATGACGCTGAAGGATCTCGAACGCGTTCTCTATTTCGAGAACTACATCGTGCTCGAGCCGGGCCTCACGCCGCTGAAGGAGCGTCAGCTCCTGACGGAAGAGGAATATCTCGACGCGCAGGAACAGTATGGTGAGGACAGCTTCACGGCCGCCATCGGCGCCGAAGCGATCCGCGAAATCCTGATGGCGCTCGACCTCGAGAAGATCGCCGCCGATCTTCGTGTGGAGATCGCCGAGGCGACGACCGAACTGAAGCCGAAGAAGCTCGCAAAGCGCCTCAAGCTGATCGAGGCCTTCATCGAGTCCGGCAACAAGCCCGAATGGATGATCCTGACGGTCGTTCCGGTCATTCCGCCAGAACTGCGTCCGCTCGTTCCGCTCGATGGCGGCCGCTTCGCGACGTCCGACCTCAACGACCTCTATCGTCGCGTCATCAACCGTAACAACCGCTTGAAGCGCCTGATGGAGCTCCGCGCGCCGGACATCATCATCCGCAATGAAAAGCGCATGCTGCAGGAAGCCGTCGACGCTCTGTTCGACAACGGCCGCCGCGGTCGCGTCATCACGGGCGCCAATAAGCGTCCGCTGAAGTCGCTCGCCGACATGCTGAAGGGCAAGCAGGGCCGCTTCCGTCAGAACCTGCTCGGCAAGCGCGTCGACTATTCGGGCCGTTCGGTCATCGTCGTGGGCCCTGAGCTGAAGCTCCACCAGTGCGGCCTGCCGAAGAAGATGGCGCTCGAACTCTTCAAGCCGTTCATCTATTCGCGTCTTGAAGCCAAGGGCCTTTCGGCGACGGTCAAGCAGGCGAAGAAGCTGGTCGAGAAGGAGCGTCCCGAGGTCTGGGATATTCTCGAACAGGTCATTCGCGAGCATCCTGTGCTGCTCAACCGCGCGCCGACGCTTCACCGCCTCGGCATTCAGGCTTTCGAACCCACGCTGATCGAAGGCAAGGCGATCCAGCTTCATCCGCTGGTCTGCGCGGCGTTCAACGCCGACTTCGACGGCGACCAGATGGCCGTGCACGTTCCGCTGTCGCTTGAAGCGCAGCTCGAAGCGCGCGTCCTCATGATGTCGACGAACAACATCCTGCATCCTGCCAACGGCTCGCCGATCATCGTGCCGTCGCAGGATATCGTTCTCGGTCTCTACTACGTCACGATCGCCAAGGACAACGAGCCGGGCGAGGGCATGGTTTTCTCCGGCCTGGAGGAAATCGAGCACGCGCTGCAGGCCAAGGCCGTCACGCTGCATGCCAAGGTCAAGGCGCGTTACAAGACGGTGGATTCCGAAGGCAACCCGATCACGCGGATCGTGGATACGACGCCGGGCCGCATGATGGTGGGTGATCTCCTGCCGCGCCATCCGAACGTCTCGTTCGATCTCGTGAACCGTCTGCTGACGAAGCGCGACATCTCGAAGATGATCGATGCGGTCTATCGCCACTGCGGTCAGAAAGAGACGGTCATCTTCTGCGACCAGATCATGGCGCTCGGCTTCCGCCAAGCCTTCCGCGCAGGCATTTCGTTCGGCAAGGATGACATGGTCATCCCCGAGGAGAAGGAAAAGCTCGTGGGCGAAACCCGCGCGCTCGCGACCGAATATGAGCAGCAGTACATCGACGGTCTGATCACTCAGGGCGAGAAGTACAACAAGGTCGTCGACGCCTGGGCCAAGTGCACGGATCGTGTCGCCGATGTGATGATGCAGAAGATTTCGGCCGTTCAGGTCGACCAGGAGACCAAGCGCGAGAAGCCCATCAACTCGATTTACATGATGGCTCACTCGGGTGCTCGTGGTTCGCCCGCACAGATGAAGCAGCTCGCCGGTATGCGCGGCCTCATGGCCAAGCCGTCGGGCGAAATCATCGAGACGCCGATCATCTCGAACTTCAAGGAAGGCCTCACCGTTCTCGAGTACTTCAACTCGACCCACGGTGCGCGTAAGGGCCTCGCCGACACCGCTCTGAAGACGGCGAACTCGGGTTATCTCACGCGTCGTCTCGTCGACGTCGCGCAGGACTCGATCATCTCCGAGTTCGATTGCGGCTCCGAGGGCGGTATCACGGTTCAGGCCGTGATCGACTCCGGCGAAGTCATCGTCTCGCTCGGTACGCGCGTCCTCGGACGCACGACCGCGGAAGACGTGCTCAACCCGGTGACGGGCGACGTTCTCGTCGCGAAGAACACGCTCATCGAAGAGTCCCATGTGGACGTGATCGAGGCGGCGAACGTTCAGTCGATCCGTATCCGCTCGGTGCTGACTTGCGAGTCTGTCACGGGCGTCTGCGGCGCCTGCTACGGTCGCGACCTTGCGCGCGGTACGCCGGTCAATCTCGGCGAGGCTGTCGGCGTCATCGCCGCGCAGTCCATCGGCGAGCCGGGTACGCAGCTCACCATGCGTACCTTCCACATCGGCGGTACGGCGCAGGTGGTCGACTCGTCCTTCGTCGAGTCGAACCATTCGGGTACGGTGCGTATCGTCAACCGCAACGTCGTGAAGGACTCCGAAGGCCAGCTCATCGTCATGGGCCGCAACGTGCAGGTCCAGGTTCTCGACGAGCAGGGACGCGAGCGGGCGAGCCAGAAGCTCACCTACGGTTCGCGCCTCAAGGTGGACGACGGCGATCACATCGAACGTGGCCAGCGTATCTCCGAGTGGGATCCGTACACCATGCCGATCCTTACCGAAGTCAACGGTCATGTTGAGTTCGAGGACCTCGTCGAAGGCGTGTCGATCCGCGAAGTTGCGGACGAAGCGACCGGCATCTCGAGCCGCGTCGTGGTCGACTGGCGCGCTTCTCCGCGCGGCAGCGAACTCCGGCCCGCCGTCGTCGTGAAGGACAAGAGCGGCAAGATCCTGAAGCTCGCCAGCGGCAACGATGCCCGCTACCTGCTTTCGGTCGACGCCATTCTGTCCGTCGAGAACGGTTCGGAAGTTCATGCCGGCGACGTGCTGGCGCGTATTCCCACGGAAGGCGCGAAGACGCGCGACATCACCGGCGGTCTGCCGCGTGTTGCCGAACTCTTCGAAGCGCGCCGTCCGAAGGACCATGCGATCATTGCTGAAGTCACCGGCAAGGTGGAATTCGGCAAGGACTACAAGAACAAGCGTCGCATCATTGTGCACCCGCTCGATGAGAGCCTCGAGCCGATCGAGTATCTGATCCCGAAGGGCAAGCATATCGGCGTGCAGGAAGGCGATGTCATCGAGAAGGGCGAATTCCTCCTCGACGGTCACCCCGCACCGCACGACATTCTTGCGATTTCGGGCGTGGAAATGCTCGCGGCCTATCTCGTCAACGAGATCCAGGACGTCTACCGCCTGCAGGGCGTGTCGATCAACGACAAGCACATTGAAGTGATCGTGCGTAACATGCTGCAGAAGGTGGAAATCACAAGCTCGGGCGACTCGACCAACCTGCCGGGCGAACAGCTTGACCGGAGCGAGTTCGACGAGATCAACGCCAAGCTCGCTGCGCAGGGCAAGGAACAGATGACGGCGAGCCCCGTGCTCCTCGGCATCACCAAGGCCTCGCTGCAGACGCGGTCCTTCATCTCGGCGGCGTCGTTCCAGGAAACGACGCGCGTGCTCACCGAGGCGGCGGTCAACGGCAAGGTCGACCAGCTCATCGGTCTCAAGGAGAACGTCATCGTCGGCCGGCTCATCCCGGCTGGTACTGGCGGCATGCTCCAGCGCCTGCGTGCGGAAGCGCACAAGCGCGACGAGAAGATCGCGGCGGAGCAGGGCGGCACGCAGCTTGCTCAGGCGAGCGAGCCTGTGGTTGTCGACGTCACCACGACGGCCGGCACTCACGCTGGCTAAGGACGCCAATCAGCTATGAAGTTGCAGGCCGTCATGGAAACATGGCGGCCTGTTTCATTTGGAGGGGACATGGGGGGTCTGGGACGGGCTGCGCTGGCTATGGCGCTGTCGCTGCTATGCGTGGCTGCTGCGCAGGCTGGAGCGATCCCGGAGGCGGAGAGGGCCGACCTCAGACGCGAGTTCATCCTCGCCAATACCGAGTTCACCGTGCTGCACGAAGTCGGCCATGTCGTCTTTCAGGAGTTCGCCGTGCCGCTCTTTGGCCGGGAGGAGGAGTCTGCCGATACGCTGGCCACCATGCTGATGATCCTGCGCTATGGCGTCGACACAGACCCGCAGCGCATGGACAGGCTGCTGATGGTCTCCGCCGAATGGTACGACGAATGGCAGGTGCTCGATCCCGCGACGAAGCGCGCTCCTACTGGGATGATCACCCGCTATCCATCCAGCGCTTCTACAACATCAACTGCCTTGTCTTCGGCGCTAATGAGGAGATGCTGGGGCTGCTTCTCGACAGCCCCTCTGAGCTGCTGCCGGTCGAGCGCGGCTGGTTCTGCGACCGCGAGTTCGCCCGCGCCAGGGCGGCCACATTCTGGCTCTATGACCACTATCGCAAGCGCCCGGCACATCCGGACAAGGGCAGGGGCATCGACTTGCCTATGATTACGGTAAAATACGATCCTCCGGAGTCTGATGAGGCGCGGGCGGCCTATGCGCTCCTGAAGGCTGACGGGTTGGTCGACCAGATGGCGGCACGCCTCAATGAGCTGCTTGCCTGGCCCCATCCGGTCAGCATCAACTTCGTCAACTGCGGTGCGAGTACTGAGGCCTATTACAATGAGCGGGTCAAAGGCATCTATATATGTGCCGGTCTGATTGCTCAGTTTGGCCGCATGGCGGACTACCAGATCGACCAGGGCTCGGACAGGCTATGCCGCAATCCCGCGATCAGACGCCTCATGGGAGACAGGTTGGGGTGCCAGGCGCCTGGAGCCAAGGGAAAGCACTGATTCTGCCCCCCGGGGTAGCGGGACCCGCGGATTCGGCCCGGACTCGGCTGATTCTGGCGCAAAACGGTCAGGGCTGTCCCCGTCAGAGTGGTTTGAGTGCGCCATTTCGGCTATAAAAGCGCGACAAACCGCCCGAAAAGATGAAAAGCCCTGATTTCATTCCTTTTCTTAAGGAACAGGCTTGACGACCCCCGGGGTGGCGGGTAACTTCCGCCCACTTTCGCCGCAGGTAGTAGGGGCACCCGAGCCGATACCGGCCGGACCTAGACACTGGGGCCAGTAAACAGACTACGAGGAATGGCGCATGACTCTGGCGCGATGTCAGAGTCCTCTGCATTTGGGCACTAAACCTTCGGGGGTGGTGCCCATGACCGCGCGCAGCCCTTCAATAAAGGGATGTCGCGAGGTTTTTGTTTTGAACAACTGGATCGAGTAGGCGAGCAGCAATGCCCACGATCAACCAATTGATCCGCAATCCGCGGAAGCCGCTTGTGAAGCGGAACAAGGTGCCGGCGATGGAGGCGTGCCCGCAGAAGCGTGGTGTGTGCACCCGCGTCTACACGACGACGCCGAAGAAGCCGAACTCCGCTCTTCGTAAGGTCGCTCGTGTGCGCCTAACGAACGGCTTTGAAGTCACGAGCTACATCCCCGGCGAAGGTCACAACCTTCAGGAACATTCGGTTGTTCTGATCCGTGGCGGCCGCGTGAAGGATCTTCCCGGCGTTCGCTACCACATCATCCGCGGCGTGCTCGATACGCAGGGCGTGAAGGATCGTCGCCAGCGTCGTTCGAAGTACGGCGCGAAGCGTCCGAAGTAAGGAACTAGAACATGTCGCGTCGCCACCGCGCAGAAAAACGAGAAGTGATTCCGGACGCCAAGTATGGCGACGTGATCCTCGCGAAGTTCATGAACAGCCTGATGTACGACGGCAAGAAGTCCGCCGCCGAAAGCATCATCTACGGCGCGTTCGACCAGATGGAAAAGAAGGCGAAGGTCGATGCTCTTCGCACTTTTCATGAGGCGCTTGAGAACGTGATGCCTGCGATCGAAGTTCGCTCGCGGCGTGTCGGCGGTGCGACCTACCAGGTCCCCGTCGAAGTTCGTCCCGATCGCCGGCGCGCTCTCGCGATCCGCTGGATCATCTCTGCGGCTCGTGCCCGCAATGAGACGACCATGATCGGTCGTCTGTCGGGCGAGCTGCTCGACGCTGCCAATAATCGCGGTAACGCGGTCAAGAAGCGTGAAGACACGCATCGTATGGCCGAAGCCAACCGCGCCTTCTCGCACTACCGCTGGTAACCAGTCCTTCTGAGGCCTTTAGTCATGCCCCGTCAGACCAAGCTCGAAGATTATCGCAATATCGGCATCATGGCGCACATTGATGCCGGTAAGACGACGACGACCGAGCGCATTCTTTACTTCACGGGCGTGAGCCACAAGATCGGCGAAGTCCATGACGGCGCTGCCACCATGGACTTCATGGAGCAGGAGCAGGAGCGCGGCATCACGATCACGTCCGCCGCGACGACGTGCTACTGGAAGGGCCACCGCCTCAACATCATCGACACTCCCGGCCATGTGGACTTCACGATTGAAGTCGAGCGTTCGCTGCGTGTGCTCGATGGCGCTGTCTGCGTTCTCGACTCGAGCCAAGGCGTTGAGCCCCAGACCGAGACCGTGTGGCGCCAGGGTGACAAATACCATGTGCCGCGCATCGTCTTCGTCAACAAGATGGACAAGATCGGTGCGGATTTCGATCGTTGCGTCACCGACATCGTACAGCGCCTTGGCGCGCGCCCGGTGCCGCTGCAGCTGCCGATCGGCGCGGAAAGCGACTTCAAGGGCGTCGTCGATCTCGTTGAGATGAACGGCGTGATCTGGTCGGGCGACGACAAAGATCTGAAGATGGAGATCATTGAGATCCCGGCTGATCTCAAGGAAAAGGCCGCTGCCGCTCGCGCCGCGCTCATCGAAGCTGCGGTCGAGCTGGACGACACGGTGATGGAGGCCTATCTCGAAGGCAACGAGCCGGACAACGCGACGCTGAAGCGTCTCATCCGCAAGGCTGTGCAGACGAGCGCCTTCTACCCGGTTCTCTGCGGCACGGCCTTCAAGAACAAGGGCGTGCACACGCTGCTCGATGCCGTTGTTGATTATCTGCCGTCGCCGGTTGACGTGCCCGCCATTAAGGGCATCGACGTCAAGACGGAACAGGAGACGGTTCGCAGGTCGTCGGATGACGAGCCGCTTGCCTTGCTCGCCTTCAAGATCATGGACGACCCGTTCGTCGGTTCGCTGACCTTCTGCCGCATCTATTCGGGCAAGGTCGAAAGCGGCATGACGCTTCTGAATTCGCCGCGCGACAAGAAAGAGCGCGTCGGCCGCATGCTTCTCATGCATGCCAACAACCGCGAAGACATCAAAGAGGCCTATGCCGGCGATATCGTCGCGCTCGCCTCACTGAAGGATACGCGCACGGGCGACACGCTTTGCGATCCGCTGAATGCCGTCATTCTTGAGCGTATGGAATTCCCGGAGCCGGTCATCGAGATCGCTGTCGAGCCGAAGACAAAGGCCGACCAGGAGAAGATGGGCGTTGCTCTGCACAAGCTCGCTGGTGAAGATCCGTCATTCCGCGTCTCGACCGACACGGAAAGCGGCCAGACGATCCTGAAGGGGATGGGCGAACTCCATCTCGACATCAAGGTCGACATTCTTCGCCGTACCTACAAGATCGACGTCAATGTCGGCGCTCCGCAGGTTGCCTATCGCGAAGCGATCACCAAGCGCGCCGAAATCGACTACACGCACAAGAAGCAGTCGGGCGGTTCGGGCCAGTTTGCCCGCGTCAAGATCGTTCTCGAACCGTTGGAGCCGGGTGCGGGCTTCGTGTTCGAAAGCAAGATCGTCGGCGGCTCGGTGCCGAAGGAATACATTCCCGGCGTCCAGAAGGGCATCGAGAGCGTCAAGGACTCGGGTCCGCTCGCGGGCTTCCCGATGATCGACTTCAAGGCGACGCTGATCGACGGCGCCTACCATGATGTCGACTCGAGCGCGCTCGCGTTCGAAATCGCCGCCCGCGCTGCCTTCCGTGAAGGTGCGCAGCAGGCCGGTGTGAAACTCCTCGAGCCGATCATGAAGGTCGAGGTTGTGACGCCTGAGGAATTCCTCGGCGGCGTCATCGGTGACGTCAACTCGCGTCGTGGCCAGATTCTGGGCACCGATCAGCGCGGTAATGCGCAGATCGTCAACGCGATGGTGCCGCTTGCCAATATGTTCGGGTACGTGAACACGCTGCGCTCGATGAGCCAGGGCCGTGCGAGCTACTCGATGCAGTTCGATCACTACGAGCAGGTTCCGCAGGCGGTGTCCGACGAAGTTCGGGCGAAGCTCGCCTAATCAGTTAATCGAAGTTAGTTCCAGAAGGATTGGAGCGCCGAGATGGCCAAAGAGAAATTTGAGCGCAATAAGCCGCACTGCAACATCGGGACGATTGGTCACGTCGATCATGGCAAGACGACGCTGACGGCTGCGATCACGAAGGTTCTGGCGGAATCGGGCGGGGCGACGTTTTCGGCCTATGACCAGATCGACAAGGCGCCGGAAGAGAAGGCGCGCGGGATCACGATCTCGACGAGCCATGTCGAGTATCAGACGGCGAACCGTCACTATGCTCACGTCGACTGCCCCGGCCATGCCGACTATGTGAAGAACATGATCACGGGCGCGGCGCAGATGGACGGCGCGATCCTGGTGGTTTCGGCCGCCGACGGCCCGATGCCGCAGACGCGCGAGCACATCCTGCTCGCCCGTCAGGTCGGTGTTCCGGCGCTGGTGGTGTACATGAACAAGGTCGACCAGGTCGACGATCCTGAGCTGCTTGAGCTCGTGGAGATGGAAGTTCGCGAGCTTCTGTCAGTCTACAACTTCCCGGGCGACGAGATCCCGATCGTGAAGGGTTCGGCGCTGGCGGCTCTCGAAGGGCGTGACGACGAGATCGGCAAGAACTCGATCCTGGCGCTGATGCAGGCGGTTGACGACTACATCCCGCAGCCCGAGCGTCCGATCAACATGCCGTTCCTGATGCCGATCGAAGACGTGT
Source organism: Parvibaculum sedimenti (assembly GCF_009184905.1). GTDB lineage: Bacteria > Pseudomonadota > Alphaproteobacteria > Parvibaculales > Parvibaculaceae > Parvibaculum > Parvibaculum sedimenti. The sequence goes on along the minus strand of NZ_WESC01000007.1, from coordinate 205,352 downwards.
TCTCGATTTCGGGCCGCGGCACGGTTGTGACGGGTCGCGTTGAGCGCGGCGTCGTGAAGGTCGGCGAGGAAATCGAAATCGTTGGTATCGAGCCGACGGTGAAGACGACCTGCACGGGCGTTGAAATGTTCCGCAAGCTTCTGGACCAGGGTCAGGCAGGCGACAATGTCGGCGTTCTGCTGCGTGGCACGAAGCGCGAGGACGTGGAGCGCGGTCAGGTTCTCTGCCAGCCGGGTTCGATCACGCCGCACACGGAATTCGAGGCGGAAGCCTACATTCTGACGAAGGAAGAGGGCGGTCGTCACACGCCGTTCTTCACGAACTACCGTCCGCAGTTCTACTTCCGCACGACGGACGTGACGGGTGTCGTCACGCTTCCGGCCGGCACGGAAATGGTGATGCCGGGCGACAATGTGAAGATGAACGTGACGCTGATCGCGCCGATCGCCATGGAAGAGAAGCTCCGCTTCGCCATCCGTGAAGGCGGCCGTACCGTCGGCGCAGGCGTCGTCTCGAAGGTGTTGAAGTAATAGTTACGGGGCGCGGAAAAGCCCGCGCCCCGCTTAATTCGGCCGACAGGCACGAGGATGAAAATGCAAAGGCAGAAGATTCGCATCCGGTTGAAAGGCTTCGATCATCGTGTACTCGATGTTTCGACGCGTGAGATCGTCAACACGGCGAAGCGCACCGGCGCTCAGGTACTGGGCCCGATCCCGCTGCCCACGCGGCTTGAAAAGTTCACCGTGCTTCGTGGTCCGCATATCGACAAGAAGAGCCGCGAACAATTCGAAATTCGGACGCACAAGCGTGTGCTCGACATCGTGGATCCCACGCCCCAGACGGTCGATGCGCTGATGAAGCTCGACCTGGCCGCCGGTGTGGACGTCGAGATCAAGCTCTGAGCTGAAAGCAGCGGGCTTTAGAGCCTGACCGCCGATTAGAACGAGGAATGGGACCATGCGTTCCGGAGTTATTGTCAAAAAGGTCGGAATGACCCGTCTGTTCATGGAAGACGGACGTCATGTACCGGTCACCGTGTTGAAGCTGGACAACCTTCAGGTTGTCAGCCAGCGCACGGAGGAAAAGAACGGCTATACGGCAGTGCAGCTCGGCACCGGCCTCGCCAAGGTGAAGAACGTGGCGAACGCTCAGCGTGGCCAGTTCTCTCGTGCCGAGGTGGAGCCGAAGCTGAAGCTGGTCGAGTTCCGGGTCAGCCCGGAAAACCTGCTCGATGTCGGCGTCGAGATCACGGCGGATCATTTCGTCGAGGGTCAGTACGTGGACGTCAGCGGCACCTCGATCGGTAAGGGCTTCGCCGGTGTCATGAAGCGCCACAATTTCGGTGGCCTTCGCGCGACGCACGGTGTGTCCGTCAGCCATCGTAGCCACGGTTCGACCGGTCAGCGGCAGGATCCGGGCAAGGTGTTCAAGGGCAAGAAGATGGCCGGTCATCTCGGTGCCGAGCGTGTGACGACGCAGAATCTCGAAGTCGTCCGCACCGATGTCGAGCGCGGCCTGATCATGGTGAAGGGCGCCGTTCCGGGCTCCAAGGGCGGCTATGTGCTCGTCCGCGACGCCGTGAAGTCGAAGCTGCCGGACAGCGTCCCGACCCCTGGTGCGTTCCGTCGCGCCGGCGGTGAAGCCGCTGCCCAGAAGGAAGGTGCGTAATGAAGGCCGATGTAACAACTCTCGCCGCAGGCAAGGCCGGTACGGTCGAGCTGTCCGATGAGGTTTTCGGGCTCGAGCCGCGCCAGGATCTCCTGCATCGCATGGTGAGCTATCAGCTCGCGAAGCGTCAGGCCGGTACGCACAAGTCGAAGGGCCGCTCGGAAATCTCGCTCACGGGCAAGAAGTTCGTGAAGCAGAAGGGTTCTGGCGGCGCCCGTCACGGCGATCGCAAGGCTCCGCAGTTCCGCGGTGGCGGCAAGGCGTTCGGTCCGGTCGTTCGCAGCCATGCGATCGATCTGCCGAAGAAGGTTCGCGCGCTCGCGCTGCGTCACGCCCTGTCGTCGAAGGTGAAGGCCGATAACCTCGTCATTCTCGAGGACACGAAGGTCGAAGCGCCCAAGACCAAGGCGCTGAAGGAAGCCTTCGCGAAGCTTGGCCTGAAGTCGGTTCTGTTCATCGACGGCGCCGAGGTCAACGAGAACTTCGCGCTCGCCGCGCGCAACATCCCGAATGTGGATGTGCTGCCGGTGCAGGGCATCAACGTCTACGACATTCTGCGCCGCGAGAAGCTCGTATTGACCAAGGCCGCAGTTGAGAGCCTGGAGGCTCGGTTCAAATGATCACGAACGAGCACATTTACGACATCATCGTCTCGCCGGTGATCACCGAAAAGGCGACCATGGCTTCTGAGTGGAACCAGGTCATCTTCAAGGTTGCTCGCCCCGCGACGAAGCCGCAGATCAAGGAAGCCGTCGAAAAGCTCTTCGGCGTCAAGGTCAAGGCGGTAAATACGCTGCTCCGCAAAGGCAAGACGAAGCGCTTCCGCGGCTTCGCTGGCAAGCAGAGCGATTTCAAGAAAGCGATCGTGACCCTCGAAGAGGGCTACTCGATCGACGTGACGACTGGTCTCTAAAGAGAGCTCGTACCGATGGCACTGAAGAAATATAAACCGACAAGCCCCGCACAGCGCGGCCTTGTGCTGGTCGACCGGTCGGGCCTCTACAAGGGCAAGCCCGTGAAGGGCCTGACCCATGGTCTGACGAAGTCGGGTGGTCGCAACAACCATGGCCGCATCACCTCGTTCGATCGGGGCGGCGGGCATAAGCGCAGCTACCGCATCATCGACTTCAAGCGTCGGAAGTTCGATCAGCCGGCGACCGTTGAGCGGCTCGAATACGATCCGAACCGTACGTCGTTCATTGCGCTGATCAAATATGCGGACGGCGAGCTCGCCTACATTCTGGCGCCGCAGCGCCTGGCGGTCGGCGACACGGTGGTCGCTGGCGAGCGCGTCGACGTGAAGCCGGGCAATGCGATGCCGCTTTCGTCGATCCCCGTCGGCACGATTGTCCACAATGTGGAACTGAAGCCGGGCAAGGGCGGTCAGATCGCGCGTTCGGCTGGTACCTATGTTCAGCTCATCGGCCGCGACCAGGGCTACGCGCTCCTGCGTCTGTCGTCGGGCGAGCAGCGCATGGTGCGCGGTGAGTGCATGGCGTCGATCGGCGCCGTGTCGAACCCGGACCACGGCAACATCACTATCGCCAAGGCCGGTCGCAATCGTTGGCTCGGCAAGCGCCCGACGGTTCGAGGCGTCGCCATGAACCCGGTCGACCATCCGCACGGCGGCGGCGAAGGCCGTACCTCGGGTGGCCGTCATCCGGTCACGCCGTGGGGCAAGCCGACCAAGGGCAAGAAGACGCGGCAGAACAAGGCGACGGATAAGTTCATCCTGCGCAGCCGTCACAAGAAGAAGGGTTGAGGACACTCGACATGGCACGTTCCGTAAAAAAAGGCCCCTTCGTCGATGGCTACCTTCTCAAGAAGGCAGAAACCTCGCGTACATCGGCCCGCAAAGACGTCATCAAGACGTGGAGCCGCCGCTCCACGATCCTGCCGCAGTTCGTCGGCCTGACCTTCGCTGTCCATAACGGCAAGAAGCATATCCCGGTGCTCGTCACCGAGGACATGGTCGGGCACAAGCTCGGCGAGTTCGCGCCGACGCGCACGTTCTTCAGCCACTCGGCTGACAAGAAAGCCAAGAAGGGCTAAGTCATGGGCAAACCAGCAAACAAGCGGGCGCTCGCCGACAATGAAGCGAAGGCTGTCGGCCGGATGATCCGGGTGAGCCCCCAGAAGCTCAATCTCGTCGCGCAGCTCATTCGCGGCAAGAAGGCGGACAGCGCGCTCGCCGATCTCACCTTCTCGAACAAGCGCGTTGCGCGCGACGTCAAGAAGGTGCTTCAGAGCGCGATCGCGAACGCCGAGAACAACCACGATCTCGAAGTCGACGAGCTCGTCGTCGCTGAGGCCTATGTGGGCAAGAACCTGGTGATGAAGCGTTGGCATGCGCGTGCGCGTGGCCGCGTGGGCCGGATTGAAAAGCCGTTCAGCCAGATCACCATTGTCGTACGGCAAGTCGAGGAGCAGGCCTGATGGGTCATAAAGTCAATCCGATCGGACTGCGGCTTGGCGTCAACCGCACCTGGGATTCGCGCTGGTTCGCGGGTCGCCACGAGTACGGCAAGCTGCTGCATGAAGACATCAAGATCCGCGAATACCTCAGCAAGACGCTGAAGCAGGCCGGCATCTCGAAGATCGTGATCGAGCGTCCGCACAAGAAGTGCCGTGTGACGATCCACACCGCGCGGCCCGGCGTCGTTATCGGCAAGAAGGGCGCGGACATCGAGAAGCTCCGCAAGGACATCGGCAAGGTCACGGCCTCTGAAGTGCATCTCAACATCGTTGAAGTGCGCAAGCCTGAGATCGACGCGACGCTTGTCGCGGAGAACATCGCGCAGCAGCTCGAGCGCCGCGTTGCGTTCCGCCGTGCGATGAAGCGGGCAGTGCAGTCGGCCATGCGTCTCGGCGCCGGCGGCATCCGTATCAACTGCGCCGGTCGTCTCGGCGGTGCGGAAATCGCGCGTACCGAATGGTATCGTGAAGGCCGCGTTCCGCTTCACACGCTGCGCGCCGACATCGACTACGGCGTTGCGACGGCGAAGACGGCTTATGGCACCTGCGGCGTCAAGGTCTGGATCTACAAGGGCGAGATCCTTGAGCATGACCCGATGGCCTCCGAGCGCCGTGCGCTTGAAGGTGGCGCCGATACGGGCGGTCGTCCGCGCCGTGAAGACCGCGCCTAAGCGCCTGAAGATTTGAGCGAAGAGAGTTTCGACCATGTTGCAACCGAAGCGCACTAAGTTCCGCAAGGCTCACAAGGGCCGCATCCATGGCAATGCCAAGGGTGGCACGAACCTCGACTTTGGGGCCTTTGGCCTCAAGGCCCAGGAGCCCGCTCGCGTGACGGCGCGGCAGATCGAGGCGGCTCGCCGCGCGATCACCCGCCACATGAAGCGCGCAGGCCGCGTGTGGATCCGCATTTTCCCGGACGTGCCGGTTTCGAAGAAGCCGACCGAAGTCCGAATGGGTAAAGGCAAGGGCACGCCTGAGTTCTGGGCTGCCCGCGTCAAGCCGGGCCGGATCATGTTCGAGCTCGACGGCGTGCCGCTTGCGGTCGCCGAGGAGGCGCTTCGCCTCGGTGCGGCGAAGCTGCCGATCAAAACGAGGTTCGTGGCTCGTCCCGGCGAGCACGCGTAAGGCGACCAATCCGCCAAGCGCGGTCAGAACGAAAGGGTGAGGCCATGAAGGCCAGCGAAGTAAAAGATTTGACGCCGGACCAGCTGCAGGACCAGCTCCTGAAGCTGAAGAAGGAGCAGTTCAACCTGCGCTTCCAGAGCGCGAGCGGACAGCTGGAGAAGACTTCGCGTCAGAAGCAGGTGCGTCGCGACATCGCGCGCATCAAGACGATCCAGCGGCAGCGCGCCACCGCGCAGGTCAAGGGCTGAGGACTTACAAATGCCGAAGAGAATTCTGCAAGGTGTCGTGGTTAGCGACAAGAACAACAAGACCGTAGTGGTCAACGTCGAGCGCCGCTTCAGCGATCCCGTCCTTCGGAAGATCGTGCGCCGTTCGAAGAAGTACCACGCGCATGATGAGAGCAACTCGGTGAAGGTTGGCGATATCGTGAAGATCCGCGAGTGCCGGCCGATCTCGAAGCTGAAGAAGTGGGAAGTATTTACGGACGAAGCCTGATCCCTTTAGAGGGGCCAGGCTCTTCCGAGCAAGGCGGATGAAGTCATGATTCAGCAAGAGACGAACCTCGACGTCGCCGACAACTCTGGTGCGCGCCGCGTCATGTGCATCAAGGTTCTGGGCGGCTCCAAGCGGAAGTACGCTTCCGTTGGCGACATTATCGTCGTCAGCATCAAGGAAGCGATCCCGCGCGGCAAGGTGAAGAAGGGCGAGGTGATGAAGGCCGTCGTGGTTCGCACCGCGAAGGACATCCGTCGCGCCGACGGTAGCGTGATCCGGTTCGATCGTAACGCGGCCGTGCTCATCAACAACCAGGGCGAGCCCATCGGCACGCGCATCTTCGGCCCGGTCACTCGTGAGCTCCGTGCGAAGAACCACATGAAGATCGTTTCGCTCGCGCCGGAGGTGCTTTGATGGCTGCGAAGATTAAAAAGGGCGACAAGGTCGTCGTCCTCGCTGGCAAGGATAAGGGCAAGAAGGGCACCGTTCTGTCCGTGCTGCCGAAGGAAAACCGGGCGCTCGTTCAGGGCGTGAATATTGTGAAGCGTCATACGAAGCCGTCCCAGACGACGACGGGCGGTATCGTGGCGCGCGAAGCGGCGATCGATCTTTCGAACCTCGCGATCGAGGATCCCAAGACCGGCAAGCCGACTCGAGTTGGGTTCAAGACGCTGGAAGATGGCCGCAAGGTTCGCGTGGCCAAGGCGTCGGGAGAAACGATCGATGGCTGAAGCATACATTCCGCGGCTCAAGTCGGAGTATCTGGCGAAGATTCGCCCGGCGCTCCAGGAGCAGTTCAAGTACCCGAACACCATGCAGGTGCCGGCGCTGGACAAGATCGTGCTCAACATGGGCGTGGGCGAGGCCGTTGCCGACTCCAAGAAGATCAAGAGCGCGTTCGACGACCTGCAGGCGATTGCCGGCCAGAAGCCGGTGATCACCAAGGCGAAGACCTCCATCGCGACCTTCAAGCTGCGTGAGAACATGCCGGTTGGCGTGAAGGTCACGCTCCGCAAGGACCGGATGTACGAGTTCCTCGACCGTCTGGTGACGATCGCTCTCCCGCGTGTCCGCGACTTCCGCGGCCTCAATGCGAAGAGCTTCGACGGCCGTGGCAACTACGCCATGGGTCTGAAAGAGCATATCATTTTCCCGGAAATCGACTACGACAAGGTCGACCAGGTCTGGGGTATGGACATCATCGTCTGCACGACGGCGAAAACGGACGACGAAGCGCGCGAACTGCTGCGTGCCTTCAACTTCCCGTTCTCGAAGTAAGATTTTCTGTGGTCCGCGACGGACGTGGACCCGACGGAGGTTTGGATGGCTAAGAAGAGCGCCATTAATAGAGACCAGAAGCGGCGGAAGCTGACGGCGAAGTTCGCGAACAAGCGGGCGAAGCTGAAGGCCATGACGGTCGACCAGTCGCTGTCTGTGGATGAGCGTTTCAACGCGCAGCTGAAGCTCAATGAGCTGCCGCGCAACTCGTCCAAGACCCGTATTCACAACCGCTGCGAGCTTACGGGCCGTAGCCGGTCCTATTACCGCAAGCTGCGCATGTCGCGTATCGCCCTCCGGGACCTCGCGTCCCGTGGGCAGATCCCCGGCATGGTCAAGTCGAGCTGGTAAGGAGACGCGCGCATGACGATGACTGATCCACTGGGTGATATGATCACCCGCATCCGGAACGCGCAGCTCCGCGGCAAGGGCAAGGTGGCGACGCCTGCCTCCAAGCTCCGCGGTTGGGTGCTCGACGTTCTGGCGGACGAAGGTTTCATCCGTGGCTATGCCAAGGTTGATTACCCGAACGGCAAGAGCGAGTTCGAGATCGAACTTAAGTACAACGAAGGCGCGCCGGTCATTCAGTTGATTGAACGCGTGTCGACGCCGGGCCGTCGGGTTTACTCGTCGGTCAAGGAAGTGCCGAGCGTGCACAACGGCCTTGGCATCTCGATCCTTTCGACTCCGAAGGGTGTGATGTCCGACTCGGCTGCACGTGAGAAGAATGTAGGCGGCGAGGTGCTGTGCCGCGTCTTCTAAGACGCCGCCAGCTCCGCCAGACGACGGGAAAGAGACGACCATGTCGCGAATTGGTAAGAAGCCCATCGAAATCCCGAAAGGGGTGACCGTGGCTATCAACGGCCAGGAAGTGGCCGTGAAGGGTCCGAAGGGCGAACTCAAGCTCACGCTCGTCGAAGATGTGACGGTTGAGCAGGGCGCTGACGGCATTTCGGTGAAGCCGCGCGATGACACGCAGCGGGCTCGCGCGATGTGGGGTCTGTCCCGCACGCTCGTGCAGAACCTGGTGATCGGCGTGACCGACGGGTTCACGACGAACCTGGAGATCAACGGCGTCGGCTATCGCGCCGCTCTGCAGGGCAAGAACATTCAGCTGAGCCTGGGCTTCAGCCATGACGTGATCTATCCGATCCCCGAAGGCATTGAAGTCAAGATCGCAAAGCCGACTGAGATTTCGATCAGCGGCACGGACAAGCAGAAAGTCGGCCAGGTTGCTGCGGAGATCCGTGGCTATCGCGGGCCCGAACCCTACAAGGGCAAGGGCGTGAAGTACGCCGGCGAATTCATCTTCCGCAAGGAAGGCAAGAAGAAGTGAGCGGATGGCTATGACCAAGAATCTTCATCAGCGCCGGACGCAGCGCAACCGCACCAAGCTCGCGAAGATCGCGAACGGACGGCCGCGTCTATCCGTGTTCCGTTCTTCCAAGCACATCTATGCCCAGATCATCGACGATGTTCAGGGCGTGACGCTCGCCGCCGCCTCCACCATGGAGAAGGATTTCGGCGGGAAGGGCGGCAATGTGGACGGGGCGACCGAGATCGGAAAGCTCGTTGCACAGCGCGCACTCGAGAAGGGCGTCAAGGACGTTGTCTTCGATCGCGGCGGATATATTTACCACGGGCGCATCAAAGCGCTCGCTGATGGCGCCCGCGAAGGCGGTCTCAACTTCTAAAGGATTTGACAGTGGCACGCGAAAGAACACGAGATCGGGACCGGGAAGAGCGCGACAGCGAGTTTGTGGACAAGCTGGTCCACATCAACCGCGTCGCGAAGGTGGTCAAGGGCGGTAAGCGCTTCGGCTTTGCGGCGCTCGTCGTCGTCGGCGACCAGAAGGGCCGCGTTGGCTTCGGCCACGGCAAGGCGCGCGAAGTGCCGGAAGCGATCCGCAAGGCTACCGAGGCGGCGAAGCGCGCGATGATCCGCGTGCCGCTGCGTGAGGGCCGGACGCTGCATCATGACATTGACGGCCGTCATGGCGCCGGTCGCGTCGTGCTCCGCGCTGCTCCTGCCGGTACCGGCATCATCGCTGGCGGCCCGATGCGCGCCGTCTTCGAGACGCTTGGCGTGCAGGACGTCGTTGCGAAATCGCTCGGCTCGTCCAATCCGTACAACATGGTGCGGGCGACGTTCGATGCGCTGAAGCACGAGCAGAGCCCCCGCATGGTCGCGGCGCGTCGTGGCAAGAAGGTCAGTGATATCGTCGGTCGCCGTGCGGACGGCGCAGGCGAAGCCCTGTCCGAATAAACCGGACGGAACTAGAGACTTCCAAGTTTAGAGGAATCGAGACATGTCGGCGAAGAAGACAGACGGCAAGAAAACCGTGACCGTCCAGCAGACCGGAAGCACGCTTCGCAAGAAGCCCGGCCAGCGCGAGACGCTGATCGGTCTCGGCCTCAACAAGATGCGCCGGACGAGCACGCTCGAGGATACGCCTGCTGTGCGTGGCATGATCAACAAGGTAGCCCATCTCGTCCGTATCGTTGACGAAGCTTGAGGCTTGCGAGGCTAAGATGACGACTCTCAACAAGATCAGCGACAATCAGGGCGCCCGCAAATCGCGCATCCGCGTCGGCCGTGGTATCGGCTCGACGAAGGGCAAGACCGGCGGCCGTGGCGTCAAGGGTCAGACATCCCGTTCCGGCGTGGCCATCAAAGGCTACGAAGGCGGCCAGATGCCGATCCACATGCGCCTGCCGAAGCGTGGCTTCAAGAACCTGTTCCGCCTCGACTACAACGTCATCAATCTCGACCAGCTGCAGAAGGCCGTCGATGACGGCAAGTTTGCTGCCGGTTCGAAGGTCGATGTCGCGACGCTGGTGAGCGTAGGCATTCTCCGCCGTGCCAAGGACGGTGTGCGTCTCCTGGCGCGCGGCGAACTCAAGGCGAAGCTCGCTCTCGAAGTTGCCGGCACGTCGGAAGCCGCGAAGGCCGCGGTCGAGAAGGCCGGCGGCTCTGTCACGGTCATCGCAGCGAAGGTAGCGGCCGCTGAATAAGGCCGCGAAGACTTTGGCCACGCTTGTGCCAAGCGCGCAATGCACGGAGTAGGACGAGATGGCATCAGCGGCTGAACAGCTGGCGGCAAATCTGAACTTTTCGGCCTTCTCGAAGGCCGACGAGCTGAAGAAGCGCATCTGGTTTACCCTGGGCGCGCTCATTGTCTACCGTCTCGGCACCTACATCCCGCTGCCCGGCATCGATCCGGCCGCGCTGGCCCAGGTGTTCAAGCAGCAGCAGTCCGGCATCCTGGGCATTTTCGATATGTTCGCGGGCGGCGCGGTTGGCCGTATGGCGATCTTCGCTCTCGCGATCATGCCCTACATCTCCGCCTCCATCATTCTTCAGCTGATGACTTCGGTTTCGAAGCATCTGGAAGCGCTGAAGAAGGAGGGTGAGCAGGGCCGGAAGACGATCAATCAGTATACGCGCTACGGCACTGTGATCCTCGCCGCTTTTCAAGGCTACGCGATTGCAGTTGGCCTTGAGAATGCGCAGCATGTCGTCATCGATCCGGGCATCTTTTTCCGCGCGACGACTGTGGTCACGCTGGTCGGCGGTACGATGTTCCTGATGTGGCTCGGTGAGCAGATCACGTCGCGTGGCGTCGGCAACGGTATTTCGCTGATCATTTTCGCGGGCATCGTGGCCCAGCTGCCCCACGCTATCGCCGGCACTCTGGAACTCGGCCGCACCGGCGCGCTGTCGGCGGGCGTCATTCTCTTTGTCGCGGTGATGGTCGTTGCCGTGATCATGGCGATCGTCTTTGTCGAACGGGCTCAGCGCCGCCTGATCGTCCAGTATCCCAAGCGCCAGGTTGGCAACAAGATGTATGGTGGCGACAGTTCGCATCTGCCGCTGAAGCTGAATACGTCCGGCGTCATTCCGCCGATCTTCGCCTCGTCGCTTCTGCTGTTGCCGATCACCATTGCGAACTTCACTGCAGGTGCGGGCCCCGACTGGCTCAACACTGTGACGGCAATGCTCGGCCATGGTCAGCCGCTCTATATGGTGTTCTACGCAGCTGGCATCATCTTCTTTGCCTTCTTCTACACGGCGCTCGTGTTCAACCCGAAGGACACAGCCGATAACCTGAAGAAGTATGGCGGATTCATTCCCGGCATTCGTCCCGGCCAGCGCACGGCGGAATATATCGACTACGTGCTGACCCGCCTGACCGTTCTCGGCGCAGCCTATCTCACCGCGATCTGCTTGCTGCCGGAGATCCTGATTTCGCAATACAAGGTGCCGTTCTATTTCGGCGGTACCTCGCTGCTGATCGTGGTGAGCGTCACCATGGACACTGTGGCGCAGATCCAGAGCCATCTGCTCGCGCACCAGTATGAAGGACTGATCAAGAAGTCGAAGCTGAGGGGGGCGCGTCGATGAAGCTTATTCTTCTCGGGCCGCCTGGCGCCGGCAAGGGTACGCAGGCTCAACGTCTGCAGGAGACCTATGGTCTGGTGCAGCTCTCGACGGGCGACATGCTTCGCGCCGCCGTGAAGGCGGGCACTGAAGTCGGCAAGAAAGCCGAGGCGATCATGGCGCGCGGCGATCTGGTGCCTGATGATGTCGTGGTTGGTATCATCAGCGACCGCATCGAGCAGCCGGACGCGAAGAAAGGCTACATCCTGGACGGGTTCCCCCGGAACGTCGCTCAGGCTGAAGCGCTGGACAAGATGCTCGCGGGCAAGGGTACGAAGCTCGATGCCGTGGTCGAGCTCGAAGTCGACGACAAGATTTTGCTTGGCCGTATCGAGAACCGCGCTGCCCAGACGGCTGGCGGTCCCCGCGCGGACGACAATGCCGAGGCGCTGGCAAAGCGGCTCAAGGTCTACCACGAACAGACGGCGCCTCTCGTTGCTTACTACAAGAAGCAGGGCGCGCTGAAGGGCGTGGACGGCATGAAGGATATCGACGACGTGACCCGCCAGATCGAGGCGGTGCTCGGACTTGGAGCGAAAAAAGGGGAATTGGCTTAAGCGGTTGACTGGGAAGGGTTAAATCCTATAATCCCGGCCTTCGCGACGGCACTTTCAGGGCAAATACCGGTATGGGCCGAAAATTGGCGGAATTCCGCGGGTTTTCGGAGGGTCCATCCGGGTTTTGACGTAGGCGCCGTCTTAAGCGATTCCCCATGTGGCGGTGACCCAGGTGGGTCGCCGGACCGAATGAGGGTTGTATCGGGCTGAAGCGCCGATACGGAGAGCAGGAGAATTGAAGTGGCTCGTATTGCTGGTGTCAACATCCCGACGAACAAGCGGGTGCTCATCGCGCTGACCTATATCCATGGCATCGGCGATGCCAAGGCGCAGGAAATCTGCGAGAAGGTCGGTATTCCGGCTGAGCGCCGTGTGAACCAGCTGACCGATAGCGAAGTCATCCAGATCCGCGAAACGATCGATCGCGATTACATGGTCGAAGGCGACCTTCGTCGCGAAGTCGCGATGAACATCAAGCGGCTCATGGATCTCGGCTGCTACCGCGGTCTGCGTCACCGCAAGGGCCTGCCGGTGCATGGCCAGCGGACGCACACCAACGCCCGCACCCGCAAGGGTCCGGCCAAGGCGATTGCCGGCAAGAAGAAGTAAGAGCTCCACGTAATTTTTACGCCGGGGCATGAGCTCGGGCGACAGGCAAGGTTTGAGAGCGATGGCTAAGGAAAAGACCCGTATTCGGCGCAAGGAACGGAAGAACATTTCGTCCGGCGTGGCGCATGTGAACTCGTCGTTCAACAACACGATGATCACGATCACAGACGCGCAGGGCAACACGATCTCCTGGTCCTCGGCCGGCATGATGGGCTTCAAGGGCAGCCGCAAGTCGACGCCCTTCGCCGCGCAGATGGCCGCCGAAGACGCCGGCAAGAAGGCGATGGAGCACGGCATGCGTACCCTCGAAGTCGAGGTGACGGGTCCGGGTTCGGGTCGTGAGTCCGCTCTGCGCGCGCTGCAGTCGGTCGGCTTCACCGTGACGACGATCCGTGACGTCACGCCGATTCCGCACAATGGCTGCCGCCCGCCCAAGCGTCGTCGCGTGTAACCAGCATTCGATACTCGACCTTTTCTGGTCCGTCTGCTCGCACGATAGAATGGTGGGGTGGACGTTAAAGAGACCAAGTGGCGGATGTCTCCCGCCCGGCGCGCCGGTTTGGCGCCCGTAAACGGCACGAGGTTTTGAAATTGATCCAGAAGAACTGGGAAGAGCTGATTAAGCCGAACAAGCTCGAAATCAATCCGGGCCATGACGCCGGCCGCTTCGCGACGGTTGTCGCGGAGCCGCTTGAGCGCGGCTTCGGTCTGACGCTTGGCAATGCGCTGCGCCGCGTCCTGATGTCGTCGCTTCAGGGCGCCGCCGTCACCGCCGTGCAGATCGACGGCGTGCTGCATGAGTTCTCGTCGATCGCGGGCGTTCGCGAAGACGTGACGGACATCATCCTGAACATCAAGCAGCTTGCGCTGCGCCTTCATGCCGAAGGCCCGAAGCGCATGACGCTGACGAAGAAGGGCCCGGGAGTCGTCACCGCTGGCGACATCACGACGGGTGCCGACATTGAAGTGCTGAACCCGGACCTCGTGCTCTGCACGCTGGACCAGGGCGCCGACATCCGCATGGAATTCACGGTCGCGCTCGGCAAGGGTTATGTCTCGTCGGACCGCAACCGTCCGGAAGATGCGCCGATCGGCCTGATCGCCGTCGACAGCCTCTATAGCCCGGTGAAGCGCGTTTCCTACAAGGTCGAGAACACCCGCGAAGGGCAGATCCTCGACTATGACAAGCTCACCATGCAGATCGAGACGAACGGCGCACTGACGCCGGACGACGCGGTTGCCTATGCCGCGCGAATCCTGCAAGACCAGCTCCAGATTTTCGTGAACTTCGAAGAGCCGGAGCAGAAGCACATCGAAGAGACGCGCCCGGAACTCGAATTCAACGCGGCGCTGCTCAAGAAGGTCGACGAACTGGAGCTTTCGGTCCGTTCGGCCAACTGCCTCAAGAACGACAACATCGTCTATATCGGCGACCTCATTCAGAAGACGGAAGCCGAAATGCTCCGTACGCCGAACTTCGGACGCAAGTCGCTCAACGAGATCAAGGAAGTGCTCGCGCAGATGGGTCTCCACCTCGGCATGGAAGTGCCGAACTGGCCGCCGGAGAACATCGAAGAACTCGCGAAGCGCTACGAAGACCAGTATTGATATTTGAACGCCGCGTCGCAGAAGACGCCGCAAGGAATGTAAGGAGAAGGGGTCATGCGTCACGGTAATTCCGGCCGCAAGCTCAACAGGACGGCGAGCCACCGCAAGGCGATGCTGGCCAACATGGCCGTCGCGCTGATCAAGCACGAGCAGATCGTCACGACGCTGCCGAAGGCGAAGGAGCTGCGCCCCTACGTGGAGAAGCTTGTCACGCTCGGCAAGACGGACACGCTGCACACGCGCCGTCAGGCCTATGCGCAGCTGCCCGACAAGAAGTGGGCGGCGAAGCTCTTCGACATTCTCGGGCCGCGCTACAAGGAGCGTCCCGGCGGCTATATCCGTGTGCTGAAAGCGGGCTTCCGCTTTGGCGACAACGCGCCGATGGCCGTGATCGAATTCGTCGACCGCGACGAGAGCGCCAAGGGCCAGGATTCGGGCCCGGTGCTGGTCGAGGGTGACGAAGAGGAAGCGCTGGCGACGGCGTAAGCCGATCGCGCGTCTGGCGACAATCAAGGGCGGCCTTCGGGCCGCCCTTTTTGTTTGCGTCTGGAGCGCCATCAAGGGGGGCAAGCTGGCCGGTAGCTGAAGAGTTCGTAAGGAACCGGCGGCACTTTCCGCCTTGCCAGCGTCACATTGGCTCAACAAAATCCATGAAAAGGATGCGGCGCTTCCGGGCCGGGGCGCATCAAGTGGTGATCGAATTGATGACTCAATCTTCCGTTGGCGGCTGGACCGCGATGGCGCTTGGCGCCGTGGCGCTCAGCCTGACACTGGTTTTCTTTCCGCACGATGTGAAGGCGGAGACACGCGCCCTGCCGGGGTCGGCGGGCGAGGTGACGCTTTCCTATTCGTCGGTGGTGAAACGGGTCGCGCCTGCGGTCGTGAACGTCTATTCGAAGCGTGTGGTCCGGGCACAGGCGCCGTCGCCGCTCTTCAACGATCCCTTCTTCCAGCGCTTTTTCGGCGACCGCTTCAGTTTTGGCGTGCCACGCGAGCGTGTGCAGCAGTCGCTCGGGTCGGGCGTCATCATCGACGCGGACGGGCTCATCGTAACCAACAACCACGTCATTCAGGGCGGCGATCAGTTCAAGGTCGCGTTGAACGACCGGCGCGAATTCGAGGCCAAGGTGGTGCTCGCCGATGAGCGCACGGATCTTGCCGTGCTGAAGATCGACACCAAGGGCGAGAAGTTGCCGTTCCTGTCGTTCAAGGACTCGGACTCGGTGGAGGTCGGCGACCTTGTGCTGGCGCTCGGCAATCCTTTCGGCGTCGGGCAGACGGTGACAACGGGTATCGTCTCGGCGCTGGCGCGAACACATGTCGGTGTGTCGGATTATCAGTTCTTCATTCAGACGGATGCGGCGATCAATCCCGGCAATTCGGGCGGCGCGCTGGTGACGACCGACGGCAAGCTCATCGGCATCAACAGCGCCATCTATTCGCAGTCTGGCGGCAGCGTCGGCATCGGCTTCGCGATCCCGTCGAACATGGTGCGGCTGATCGTCGACAGCGCCAGGAATGGCGGCCGTGTGAAGCGCCCCTGGACGGGGGCGCAGCTGCAGGCGGTCGATGCGCAACTCGCCTCGACGCTCGGTCTCGACAGGCCGGGCGGCGCTCTGGTGCAGGAAGTCTTTCCGGGCGGACCGGCGGCGCGCGCGGGCCTCAAGGAAGGTGACGTGATCCGCTCTGTCGACAATCACGATGTCGAAGACCCGCAAGCCGTCCGCTATCGCTTCGCGACCAAGGGGCTCGATGGCAAGGTAACCGTGCGCTACCAGCGCGACGGCCGCTCTTTCGAGACGCAGGTGGCGCTGGAAGCGGCGCCGGAGAAGCCGGCTGCCGATCGCACACTTATCAAGGGCCACAATCCCTTTACCGGGGCGACCGTTGCCAATCTCTCGCCTGCCGTAGCCGACGAACTCGACCTTGATACGTTTGGGGGCAAGGGCGTCGTGGTCCTGAAGATTGAGGATGGGACGCCTGCGGAAAGGCTCCAGTTCCAGCCGGGCGACATCGTGCTTCAGGTGGGAGAGACCAAGATCGGCTCGGTGAAGGAGCTTTTGGGCGCCACCGCCGGCACGCGCGAGCAATGGGATTTCGCGATCCGGCGCGGCGATCGGACCTTCACGGCGACGGTCGGTGGGTGATGCAGCGGACAGGGGAAACATGCTAAACCCTGCCCATGAGCAACCTTTTCGAAGCCGCAGGTCTGGATGAGGGCGCCCCGCGTCCGTTGGCGGACCGGCTGCGCCCGAAGACGCTTGAGGAAGTGGTCGGCCAGGATCACCTGATCGGGCCGAAGGGGCCGCTCGGCCGGATGCTCGCCAAGGGGCACCTTTCCTCGATCATCCTCTGGGGGCCGCCCGGCACCGGCAAGACGACCATTGCCCGGCTTCTGGCCGACAAGGTAGGGCTCCATTTCGAACCTATGTCGGCGATCTTTTCCGGGGTTGCGGATCTGAAAAAGGTCTTCGACGCGGCGCGGGGTCGTCGTGCGGTCGGCAAGGGGACGCTGCTCTTCGTCGACGAAATCCACCGCTTCAACCGCGCCCAGCAGGATAGCTTCCTCCCCGTGATGGAGGATGGCACGGTAACGCTGGTCGGCGCGACGACGGAAAACCCGTCTTTCGAACTCAACGCGGCGCTTCTCTCGCGTGCGCAGGTGCTGGTTCTGAACCGGCTCGACGATGCGTCACTCGAAAAGCTGCTTGAGCGCGCGGAGGTCCATGTCGGACGCAAGCTGCCGCTCGACGCGGATGCGCGGGCGACGCTGCGCGCCATGGCGGATGGCGATGGACGCTACATGCTGGGTCTTGCCGAAGAAGTCTTCGAGGTGGCGGGCGATCATGTGCTCGATACGGCAGGCCTCATCGGCGCCGTGCAGCGCCGCGCCCCGCTCTACGACAAGGGGCGGGAAGGGCACTACAATCTCGTCAGTGCGTTGCATAAATCCGTACGCGGATCGGATTGCGACGCCGCGCTCTACTGGCTCGCGCGGATGCTCGCAGGCGGCGAGGACCCGCTATACATCTGTCGCCGCATGGTGCGCATGGCCGTGGAGGATATCGGCCTTGCCGACCCGGAAGCGCTCCACCAGACGCTCGCCGCGAAAGAGGCCTATGATTTTCTGGGAAGTCCCGAAGGCGAACTCGCTATCGCGCAGGCGCTGATCTACCTCGCCACGGCGCCGAAATCGAATGCGGCCTACATGGCCTTCGGCGCAGCGAAGCGCGCAGCCAAGGAAACGGGCTCGCTCAATCCGCCTGCGCATATTCTCAATGCGCCAACGCGGCTGATGAAGGATCTCGGTTACGGCAAAGGCTATGTCTACGATCCCGACACGCCGGAAGGATTTTCGGGGCAGGACTACTTCCCGGACGAGATGGAACGCGAGCAGTTCTACGAACCTTTCGAACGTGGCTTCGAGCGTGAGATTTCCAAACGCCTCGCCTATTGGCAAAGATTGAGACAGGAGAAGTCGAAGTGAACAGCATTTTCGCCGTTGCGGTCGGTGGCGCCATTGGTTCCGTGCTGCGCTACCTCTTCAACATCGAGGTGACGAAGGCGCTCGGCACCGGCTTTCCCTGGGGCATCCTCGTCGTCAACATTCTTGGCTGCTTCGTCATGGGTGCCGTTGCGGAGAGCTTCGCGCTGAAGTTCAACGCACCGCAGGAAATGCGCAGCTTCATGATGACGGGCATTCTCGGCGGCTTCACGACATTCTCGGCCTTTGCGCTCGATACGGGCAACATGATCGAGCGGAACGATTTCGGCCTTGCTGGTCTTTATTTGGCGGGGTCGGTCGGCGGATCGATCCTGGCGCTTTTTCTCGGACTTTGGACTGTAAGGGCGGTGTTTTCATGAGTGCTGTCGCGCAACTCGACGTGACGGAGGAGGAGGACGGCATCCGCCTCGACCGCTGGTTCAAGCGCCGCTTCCCGTCGTTGACGCATGGACGTCTCGAGAAGCTGCTGCGTACCGGGCAAGTCCGTGTCGACGGCGTCAAGGCCAAGGCAAGCGCGCGACTTGCGGCCGGGCAGATCGTCCGTGTGCCGCCGCTCGGCGAGGCGCTGGAACCCGCGCCCAAGCTTGAAAAGCCGGTGAGCGAGGCCGATGCGGAAATGATCCGCGCCTGCGTCATCTACAAGGACAAGTCGGTGATCGTGCTAAACAAGCCCTCGGGGCTTGCCGTGCAGGGAGGCACCAAGACGGAGCGGCATCTCGACGGCATGCTCGACGCGCTGATGTTCGAGGCGAAGGAGCGCCCGCGCCTCGTTCACCGGCTCGACCGCGATACCTCGGGTGTCATCGTGCTGGCGCGGAATGTCCGCGCGGCGACGGCGCTTGCCCGCGCCTTCCAGCAGAAGGATGCGCAGAAGATTTACTGGGCGCTCGTCGTCGGCGTTCCGAGCCCGCGTCAGGGCACGATCAACCTTGCACTGACGAAGCAGGGTGGACCGCGCGCCGAGCGCGTTTTCGCCGCCGAGAAGGGCGACGAGGACGCGAAATATGCCGTCACGCATTATTCGGTGGTGACGACCGTGGCGCAGAAATTCGCCTGGGTCGCCTTCATGCCCATGACGGGCCGCACCCACCAGATCCGCGCTCATGCCGCCGCCATGGGAACGCCGATTGTCGGCGATGGAAAATATGGCGGTGTCGATGCGCATCCGGGCGGCGAAATTCCGCGCCAGCTTCACCTTCATGCGCGCTCGCTCGACATCGCGCATCCAGATGGTGGCAAGCGCCTCTTTGTGGAGGCGGAACTTCCGCCGCATATGAAGAGGACGTGGGAGCTGCTTGCCTTCGAAGAGCGCGATGCGAAACACGCTTTTGATGGGCTGGAGCCATGAGCTCGCGCCTTGTCGTCTTCGATTGCGACGGCACACTGATCGACAGCCAGCACATGATCGTGGCGGCGATGAACCATGCGTTCGAGGCGCATGGGCTTGAGGCTCTGCCGCGCGAGGAGGTTCTGTCCATCGTCGGCCTCTCGCTGGACGAGGCGCTGGCGGCGCTTCTGCCGGAGACGGACCCGCTGCTCAGGAAGGCCGTGACCGAGGGTTACAAGGACGCCTTCCATCATCTGCGCGCGCGGCCTGAGCTTGCCGAGCCGCTTTTCCCCGGCGCGCGTGAAGCCATCGAAAAATTGGCGGCGCGGGACGACGTGCTTCTCGGCATTGCCACGGGCAAGTCGCAGAAGGGGTTGCGCCTCGCCCTCGAACAGCATGATCTTATCCACCTCTTCGTTACCCTTCAGACGGCGGATGATGCGCCCTCGAAGCCCCATCCCATGATGATGGAGCGCGCCATGGCGGAAGCGGGCGCCGGCCCCCGAGATACGGTTCTGGTGGGAGACACGTCATACGATATTCATATGGCCCGCGCTGCCGGGACGCATGCCTTTGGCGTCGATTGGGGCTATCATGACACGGATGTTCTCGCGCAGTCGGGGGCGGCGGTGATCCTGTCGGACTTCGCCGAGCTTCATCCAGCGCTGGAGACGATCTGGACGGTGCCATTGTCGAAGGGGACAATTAAATGAGATTCATTGGCCGGTTGCTTCTTCTCGTCATCATCGTTCTGGTCGTCGGCGTTGTCGGCCTGAGCTTCGTCGATCTCGGGCGTTTCTCGCCGCAGATCGAGGCGGCGGCGCAAAAGGCGACGGGACGCGCCCTCAAGATCGACGGGCGCCTCCATATCGGCATCTCGCTGGAGCCTGAACTGGTCGCCGAGAAAGTGAGCTTCGCCAACGCCGACTGGGGCACGAAGCCGGAGATGATGAAGGCGGATCGGCTGGCGCTGAAGATCGCCGTGCTGCCGCTGCTGAAGGGGCAGGTAGCGCTGAAGTCGGTCGAGCTCGACGATGCCGACATCTATGTCGAAACGGACAAGGCCGGTAAGGGCAACTGGGAGTTCGGTACCGCGCAGGCAGAGGCCACGACCAAGGCGGGCGGCACTCCGGCGCTCGCGGGCGTTCCCAATGTCGCGATCTCGAACCTCAAGATTACCTATCGTGATGGCACGACGAAGAAGGTAACGACGGCGGATTTCAAGAAGGTCAGCATCGCGCAGAAGGTCGGTGGTGTTCATGCCACGATCGAGGGCGACGTCAACGGCTCTGCTGTTGCCTTCGACTCCGATGTGTTTCAGGCGGTGGGCGACATTTCGCTGAAAGACGTGTCCGTGACCGTGGCAGGCACGAGCGCCAAGGGCGATCTTACGCTGGCGCTTGGCGGTGCGAAGCCCAACATCACCGGCGCGCTGACGAGCCCCAAATTCGACCTCACGCCCTTCACCAAGGGCGATGGCGGCGGCAAGTCGAAAGGCGGGCCGGTCTTCAGCCGCGATCCGCTTCCGCTCGATCAGCTCGGTGCGGCAGATGCGGATGTGGCCGTCAGCGTCGGTTCACTCGTCTTTGGCAAGGTCGAACTTACCAATGTGAAGCTGCCGGTGAAGCTCAAGGACGGCCAGCTCAATGCGCCGTTAAGTGCGGCTTATCGCGGCGTGCCGATCAATGCGACGGTGGCGGCGAATGGCGGGTCGCGTACTGTGTCGCTGGATGCGCGCACGACATCGCTTGATCTGGGCCAGCTGTTCAAAGACCTCGAAGTGACGGACCTTCTTTCCGTCAAGGCCGATATTGCGGCAAAGCTTAGCGGTCGCGGCAGGTCGCTGCACGACATCGCGGCAAACCTCAACGGCATGACCAACCTTGCGACGGGTGAGGGCACGGTCAATTCGAAGATGTTTGCGATCGTGTCGGACGATCTCGCCAAGGCGATCATTCCGAGCGGCCAGAGCGGCGATAAGGCAAGGCTCGTCTGCGCTTTGAGCGCGTTCAACTTCCAGGGTGGTGTCGGCACCTCCAAGGCGCTGGCTGTGGAAACCGACAGCCTCATCACTACGGGTGGCGGCACGATCAATCTTGGTACGGAGCAGATCGACTTGCTGCTCAATCCGAAGCCCAAGAATCCGAGCCTGATGAGTGTCGCTTTCCCGATCCGCGTCTCGGGTCCGCTTTCGGCCCCTTCGGCGGGGCTCGACAGGACGGGCGTCGTCACCGGCGTGGCGACTGCGGTTGGCGGCGTGGCGCTGACCGGCGGCGTCGGCGCGCTCCTGCCGCTGATGAGCAGCGGCAATGGAGGCGCGGCGAGTTCGGGTGGCTGCGCGAAGCTTGCGGCTGCGGCGGCTCAGGACTCTGGTGGCGTCGGCGGCGCGGTGAAGGGCGTCGGCAGCGCGGTTGGCGGTGCAGCGGAAGGTGCGGCCAAGGGTGTCGGCGGTGCTGTCAAAGGCATCGGCGAGGGCATTGGCGGCCTCTTCGGCAAGTAAGCGATAGCAAAGTAACCAATATGAGTGACGACGATTCCATTTTCGGCCCGCTCTTCTCGGAGTTGGGGCGCAACCGGGCGCTCGGCGAGCAGGTCGAGCATCCGGGGCGCAACACCTTCCGGCCTCTGCCCAAACGCTTCTACAAGGAGGCGAAGGCGGCGCCGCTGGACGATGGCTTCACGGTGCTGCTCGACGGACGCGGCGTGAAAACGCCCGCCCGCAGACCCCTCAAGGTGCCGACGCCGGCGCTGGCGGAAGCCATGGCCGAGGAATGGGGGAGGCAAGGCGAGAAGATCGATCCTCGCACCATGTGGCTGACCAAGCTCGCCAACACGGCGATCGACCGGGTGGAGCCGCGCCGCGGCGAGGTGATTGCCGACATCATGGCCTTCGCGGGCACCGACCTCATCTGCTATCGGACCGACAATCCGGCGGAACTGGCCCGGCGCCATGCCGCCTATTGGCAGCCATTGGTCGACTGGGCGGCGGAGGCCTTCGGCGCCAGGCTCCGCGTGACCGAGGCCATTACCCACATTCCGCAGGACGAGGAGGCGCTCGCCGCGCTCCGTTCAGCCCTGACCGAAATTGGCTCTTTTTCGCTCGCGGCACTCCATAACGCCGTGACGCTGACTGGCTCGGCCATTATCGGCCTCGCGCTGCTGAAGGGCAGGCTCGATGTAGGGCAGGCGTTCGACGCTTCCCATGTGGATGAGGCGTGGCAGGCGGAGCTCTGCGGTGAGGACGAAGATGAGGCGGTTCGACTCGCCATGCGGCGCGAAGAACTCGCCGATACTGCCCGTTTTTTGGACCTTCTCGGCGGGATTGCCGTCTGACGCTGCGTAAAACCGGGGCTCCAAAACACCCGCCAAGCCATTGGCAATTTTACGCTTTGGGTGCTATTCAAGGCCCTCGCAAGGAGCCGGGCGGTGGCCTTTTGGAGCCCCGTTTTCCGGTCAACCACCATCTCGACAATGCCCGGCCGGTACGTTCGGCCCAGGGTCTCAGGGTGCGGAATGAAAGAGATTATTCGCCAGCTCGAAGAGCGCAGGAACGTTGCCAGACTCGGCGGCGGCCAGAAGCGCATCGACGCTCAGCATGCACGCGGCAAGCTCACGGCGCGCGAGCGCATCGAGCTTCTGCTCGATGAGGGCTCCTTCGAGGAGTTCGACATGTTCGTCGAGCATGATTGCCACGACTTCGGCATGGAAAAGCAGAAGATTCCGGGCGACGGCGTCGTGACGGGTTGGGGCACGGTCAATGGCCGTCCCGTCTATATCTTCGTGAAGGATTTCACCGTCTTCGGCGGCTCGCTCTCCAAAGCGCATGCGAAGAAGATGACGAAGATCCAGGATATGGCGCTGCGCAATGGCGCGCCGATCATCGGCCTCTTCGACGCGGGCGGCGCGCGCATTCAGGAAGGCGTGGACGCGCTCGGCGGCTATGGCGAGGTCTTCACGCGCAATGTGCTCGCCTCGGGCGTCATTCCGCAGATCTCCGTCATCATGGGACCATGCGCGGGCGGCGACGTTTATTCGCCGGCCATGACGGACTTCATCTTCATGGTCCGCGACACGTCCTACATGTTCGTGACCGGCCCGGACGTTGTGAAGACGGTGACGAACGAAACCGTTACGTCGGAACAGCTTGGCGGCGCGTCTGTCCATACCGTCAAGTCGTCGGTCGCCGATGGCGCCTGGGACAATGATGTCATCACGCTCGGCCAGATCCGCCGCCTGATCGACTTCCTGCCATCGTCGAACCGCGACGATGTGCCGGAGCGTCCCTATTACGACGACGCCAAGCGCATCGAGATGTCGCTCGACACGCTGATCCCGGCGAACCCGAACATGCCCTACGACATGAAGGAACTGATCCTTAAGGTCGTGGACGAGGGCGATTTCTTCGAGATTCAGGAAAGCTTCGCGAAGAACATCGTCACCGGCTTCGCCCGCATCGAAGGCCGCACTGTCGGCGTCGTCGCGAACCAGCCGATGGTTCTTGCGGGCGTGCTCGACTCCGACGCCAGCCGCAAGGCCGCGCGCTTCGTGCGCTTCTGCGACTGTTTCAGCATTCCGATCGTCACCTTCGTGGATGTGCCGGGCTTCCTGCCGGGCACCGCGCAGGAGTACGGCGGCCTCATCAAGCACGGCGCGAAGCTTCTCTTCGCCTATACCGAGGCGACGGTGCCGAAAATCACCGTCATCACGCGCAAGGCCTATGGCGGCGCCTATGACGTCATGTCGTCGAAGCATATTCGCGGCGATTTGAACTACGCCTGGCCGACCGCTGAAATCGCGGTCATGGGCGCGAAGGGCGCGGTCGAGATCATCCATCGCCAGGACCTCGGCGATCCGGAGAAGATCGCCGCGCACACCAAGACCTATGAAGATCGCTTCCTCAATCCCTTCGTCGCCGCCGAACGCGGCTATATCGACGAAGTGATCATGCCGCACTCGACGCGAGTGCGCGTGGCGCGGGCGCTGGCTCTCCTTCGCAACAAGGAAGTCGAAGCCCCGTGGAAGAAGCACGACAACATTCCGCTCTGAGGGCGATCGCATGTTCAAGAAAATCCTGATCGCCAACCGAGGCGAGATTGCCTGCCGCGTCATCAAGACGGCGCGCAAGATGGGCATCAAGACTGTCGCCGTCTATTCCGACGCCGACAAGGACGCGCTGCATGTCGAGATGGCGGATGAAGCCGTCCATATCGGCGCGCCCGCAGCTGCTCAGTCCTATCTGATCATCGAAAAGATCATCGACGCCTGCAAGCAGACGGGCGCCGAAGCGGTTCATCCGGGATACGGCTTCCTGTCCGAGAACTCGAAGTTCGCCGTCGCGCTGAAGGAGGCAGGGATTGCCTTCATCGGTCCGAACGTCAAAGCCGTCGAGGTCATGGGCGACAAGATCGAGTCGAAGAAATTCGCCAATGCGGCGAAAGTCTCGACCGTTCCGGGCTATCTCGGCGTGATCGTCGATGCCATCGAAGCCGTGAAGATCGCCAATGAGATCGGCTATCCGGTCATGATCAAGGCGTCGGCGGGCGGCGGCGGCAAGGGCATGCGCATCGCATGGTCCGAGAAGGAAGTGGCGGAAGGCTTTGCTGCTTCGATGTCGGAAGCCAAGTCGAGCTTCGGCGACGACCGCGTCTTCATCGAGAAGTTCGTCACGCAGCCGCGCCACATCGAAATCCAGGTGCTCGGCGACAAGCATGGCAACGTCATCTATGTGAACGAGCGCGAGTGCTCGATCCAGCGCCGCAACCAGAAGGTCATCGAAGAGGCGCCGTCGCCTTTCCTCGATGAGAAGACAAGGCGGGCGATGGGCGAGCAGGCCGTCGCGCTCGCCAAGGCCGTGGATTACGAAAGCGCGGGCACCGTCGAATTCATCGTCGACAAGGACCGCAATTTCTACTTCCTCGAAATGAACACGCGCCTTCAGGTCGAGCATCCGGTGACCGAACTCATCACCGGCATCGACCTTGTGGAGCAGATGATCCGCGTCGCTGCAGGCGAGAAGCTCTCGATCACGCAGGCCGATGTGAAGATCAACGGCTGGGCGATGGAAAGCCGCATCTATGCGGAAGATCCCTATCGCAACTTCCTGCCTTCGACCGGTCGCCTCGTGCGCTATCAGCCGCCGGCGGAAGGCGCCGAGAACGGCCTTACCATCCGCAACGATACCGGCGTTTATGAAGGCGGCGAAATCTCGATCTATTACGATCCGATGATCGCCAAGCTCTGCACACACGGTCCGGATCGCGCCAGCGCCATCGACTATATGTCCATCGCGCTGGACGAGTTCCGCATCGACGGCATCCAGCACAACATCCCCTTCCTTGGCGCGATCATGGAGCATCCGCGCTTCCGGTCGGGTAACATCACGACGGGCTTCATCGCCGAGGAATATCCGGAAGGTTTTCACGGCGTCGAACTGGGTGATGAACGCCGCCGCAAGCTCGCTGCCATCGCGGTTTACATGAACGAGCTTCATGCCGCCCGCGCTGTGCAGATCAGCGGCCAGCTTTCGGGCCGTCCGCGCAAGCTGCCCGAGGATTGGGTGGTGAGCCTTGATACGTGGCACCAGAGGGCGAAGGCCGATTTCGTCGAGGACGGTCTGGAGATCACGCTTTCCGGTCTTGACGACAGCGACGCTCAGACCTTCGTTGTGGACAGCGAATGGACGCCGGGACAGTCGGTTTTTGTTGGCACGGTGAATGGCGAGGAAATCGCTGTGCAGATTGATCGCGCGAAGCAGGGCTATCGCCTGCGCTATCGTGGCGCGACGGTTGCGGCCGTGGTGCGTACGCAGCTCGGCCATCGCCTGAACCTGCTGATGCCGGAAAAGGTCGCCGCCGATACGTCGAAGTATCTGCTGTGCCCCATGCCCGGCCTCGTGAAGTCGATTGCGGTGGAAGTCGGCCAGGAAGTGAAGGCCGGCGAGCCGCTGGCAATCGTCGAAGCGATGAAGATGGAAAACATCCTCCGCGCCGAGAAGGATTGCACGATTGCCTCCATCGAGGCGAAACCGGGCGACAGCCTGGCGGTCGATGCCGTCATCATGGAGTTCGACTTCGAGACGAAGTAAGAAGCGAGCGCATAAATCGAACACTTTCACCCCGGCCTTGTGCCGGGGTGTTTGCTTTTATGGGCTTGCGGTTGACACCCCCGCGCAATGACGCGAGCCTTGGTTGACCTCAAGGAGGAGGGTTCCATGCGTACCGGATTTCCAGCCGCATTCATGGCGCTGACGGGTCTGCTTCTGTTTGCAGTCCCTGCAGACGCTGCCATCGCCAAGGGCGCGACGCCTGCCTCCGTTGAATGGGGCAGCGGCGACACGGTCTATCTCGCCGGGCGGGACGTAACGGTCGATAGCAATGTCGCGGGGGCGCTCACCATTACCGGCGAGACCGTTGCCATCACGCGCGATGTGAAGGTGGGCGGCGATGTCTGGATCGCCGGACGCCGCGTCGCGACGGAAGGCGACATCAAGGGCGATCTTTCCATCCGCGCGCAGGACGCGCTCATCAACGGCCACGTGAAGGGCGACGTCACGTTTTATGGCGTTCATGTGGTCTTCGGTCCCGATGCGTGGGTCGAGGGCAATGTGAACTACTTCTCCGCCGGTCCTGCCGAAGTCGATACCGGAGCGAGAATCAAGGGCGCCATGCGCTCGAAGGTTTGGGACGAGGCGACGAAGCCTCGCGAGCCGCATTATGATGGGTCGGAGCCATACAGGCCGTATACGGAGAGAAACTGGAGCGACCGCTGGCCGGCGCCCGGCTACCGGCTTTCGTGGCCGGGGGCCATTTTCTTTGGTCTTCTCGCGGGGATCGTCGCGCTGGCCGCGCCTGCAGGCGCCGCGCGTCTCAGCGAGGCGGCCGGGGCGCAACCGGCCTTTGCGTTTCTTGTCGGTCTCGTCTGGCTGATCGGCACGCCCATACTGGCGGTCATATCCGCCGTTACCATCATCGGCCTGCCGCTCGCCTTCATCGTTATTCTGCTTTGGCCGCTCGGCATGGTGATCGGCCTCGTCATCGCCATCATGGCGATAGGCGAGCTTGTCGCGGGTCGCATCGGAACGACCTATGATAGAACCGCGCGCGTGATCGGCGGCATCGTCGCGGCGACGCTTCTGCTCTGGATCGGGATTTCGCTTCCGGCGCTCGGAGGGTTCGTGTGGCTCGCTGCCGTCACCTTCGGCGTCGGCGCGCTGGTGCTGTCGGTGCGGCTGGACTAGCGGCTGGCGCCGAACACTTCCTCGAAGCTCGCTCGCAGTGCCATGTCGACCTCTTCCATGCTCACCACATGGCCAAGGTCGGCAAGGCTCGTCACGCCATGCTGCGAGATACCGCAAGGCACAATGCCGGAGAAATGTTCCAGCGCCGGGTCGACGTTGATACTGATGCCGTGAAACGTCACCCATTTGCGGATGCGCACGCCGATGGCGGCGATCTTGTCTTCGCGGCCAATGCCCTTGTCCGGACGGCGCACCCAGACGCCGACGCGATCCCCGCGCACTTCGCCGACCACGTTGAAACGCGCCAGCGTGGCGATCAGCCAGCGTTCGAGGTCGTGGACATAGGCGCGCACGTCGGGCTTGCGACGCTTCAGATCGAGCATCACATAGGCCACGCGCTGTCCGGGCCCGTGATAAGTGTATTGCCCGCCGCGCCCGGTCTTGAACACAGGGAAGCGATCCGGCGCGAGGAGATCTTTTTCATCCGCGCTGGTGCCCGCCGTGTAGAGGGCAGGATGTTCGAGCAGCCAGACCAGTTCGTTCGCCTTGCCTTCCGCGATGGCAGCGGCGCGTGCTTCCATCTCCGCGACGGCGACGTCGTAGGGCACAGGCGCGTCAGAGATGCGCCATTCGACGGTGTGGGCGGCAAGCGGCTCCGCCAGGCTCGATGTCTTAACCATGGGGTAACTCTAGCATGCGACTTTGATGCGGGTCGCGTGATGCCAATTGGGGGCGGGAATGAATTCCGTCAATAACGTTTCTGTCGAGATTTCCGTCGTGCTGGGCAAAACCGCCCTGCCGATCCATCAGCTTTTGAAAATGGGCCGCGGTGCGGTCATCGAACTCGACGCGCATCATGACGACGAGGTTTGGCTGCTTGCCAACAACATTCCCATCGCGCGCGGCGAAATCGTCGTGCAGGGCGAGCGCATCGCCATCTCGATTACCGAGACGATCCGGAACTAAGCGGCCTTCCTATAAATACTTAAAAAAGACGTGAAATACATAATAGTACGTCCGGATATTGAATTATTCGGGCGCTTGTCCTATTTCTACGGGAATTAGGCCGCGCACCCTCATGGGGCGTTCAACCCCTTGGCTCCCGTCAGGAGACATCATGCTTCCCATCGTGCTCGATGTCGGCGCGCTCCGGATCGTGCTGGTCGGGGAGGGTGAGGCCGGTCTGAAGCGGCTGGAGCTTCTGGATGCTGCCGGGGCCGCCAATGTGGAGGTCTATTCCGGGGCGCTGGAAGGGGCTTTGGCGAGGCGGGCCGGTACGCGGTTGAAGGGCACGAGGCCCTCCAGCGAGGCTCTGGAGGCCGCTGGGCTGGTGCTGATTGCCGGTCTCGACGAGGCCGGGTCCGAGGCCTTGGCCGCCGCTGCCCGAAAGGCGGGACGGCTGGTGAATACGGAAGACCGGAAACCGCTTTGCGACTTCCACATTCCTTCGACTGTCAGGCGGGGCGATCTGCTTTTGACGGTGTCTACCGGGGGGCAGTCTCCCGGCCTCGCGCGGCGCCTCAGGCGCTATCTCGAGGGGCTGTTCGGGCCGGAATGGTCCGGGCGGCTCAAAGAACTGGCGGAGCGCCGCGAAGTCTGGCGCGCGGAGGGCCTCGATCTGTCCGAAGTCGGACGGCGTAGCGAGGCATATATCGAGGAAGAAGGTTGGCTCCCATGACAGTCATTCAGCTCAAGAGCCATGAGAACCGTGCCGCCGCCATGGACGCGGCGACCG
The DNA here is from genome assembly GCF_009184905.1 of Parvibaculum sedimenti. Lineage (GTDB taxonomy): Bacteria > Pseudomonadota > Alphaproteobacteria > Parvibaculales > Parvibaculaceae > Parvibaculum > Parvibaculum sedimenti. The sequence continues at coordinate 176,293 of NZ_WESC01000007.1, read as the reverse complement.
TTACGTCGCCGCGCCTGACGGATCTGCGAGCGCGCTATCAGGGTCTCAGCGGGCAGGCGCTGCTCGAAGTCATGATCCGGCACGAATTCGCGGGCAAGATCGCCGTCGTCTCCTCCTTCGGCGCCGAATCGGCCGTGCTCTTGCACATGGTGGCCGAGATCGATCCGACGACGCCGGTCATCTTTCTCAATACGGGCAAGCTTTTCGGTGAAACACTGCGCTATCGCGACCGGCTGCAGGAACGCCTTGGCCTGACCGATATTCGTGCCGCGGGTCCTCACCCGGCAGATCTGATGGCCAGAGACCCGAACGGTACGCTCTGGAATGCCGATCCCGACGCCTGCTGCTTCGTCCGCAAGGTTTTGCCGCTCGAGCGCGCCCTCAAGGGCTTCGAGGCCTCGATCACGGGCCGCAAGCGCTTCCAGACCTCGGCGCGAACCGGCATGGACCCTATCGAGGAAGAGGCCGTGCGCGGCACGGGCGAGCCCGGCAGCGCCACGGGAACCCGCTTCAAGCTCAATCCGCTGGCCTATTGGGGGCAGGAGGAGCTGGAGCGCTACACAGACGCCAACCGGCTGCCCCGGCACCCGCTGGTCAAGGATGGTTACCTCTCCATCGGCTGCATGCCCTGCACGGAACGCGTTCCGGAAGGGGGCAGCTATCGGGACGGGCGCTGGGTCGGTCGCGACAAGGACGAGTGCGGCATCCATCTGCCCCTCAATACGGGTGGCGACGGCATCTGACCGGCTTTCGGTTATTCACCGAATTCGTCAATTTGCAGCTTGAGTACCGGTAAGGGATTTGTTACATCGGCGCATCCCAAGTCATGCGCGGTCGTGGCGGAATTGGTAGACGCGCAGCGTTGAGGTCGCTGTGGGGCAACCCGTGGAAGTTCGAGTCTTCTCGACCGCACCATGATCTTGGGACGAAAATGAAAAGTCGGCTCGCACCTCAAGCGGCCGGCTTTTTCTTTGGCGCTTCGCCGTCTGAGGAACGCGGCAGCCCGCTGGCGAGCCGCCTGCAAATAACGCACACTCGCAACCCATTCGCCGCCGTCCGGGGTCCGCCGACCGGGGCGGTCGCGCTTTACCGGGGCCTTCATGCGTTCGTCTTCGTTTTGTCCCTCCGCTTTCCGCCGCCGCTCAGTGGTTGCCGCACTGCTGGCGGGGCTCGCCGGGCCCGCCTGGGCCGATGGCTGGCACGAAGGCGCGCCGATGACGACGGCGCGCGCGCATGCAGGCGCCGCGCTGCTGGGCGAGGATCTCTATGTAGTCGGCGGCGGCAGCGCTTCGGGCCCGCGCGCGCTCACCGAGGTCTATGACACGATCGGCGACATCTGGCGGGCGGATGTGGCGCTGCCCGTGGGGCTCGAGCAATTCGGCATGGCAGCGAGCGGCGGGCGAATCTATGTGGCAGGCGGCTATGCAGCGGGCGGAACGCGGGACGCGCCGATGCTGGAAGAGAGCGCCGCCACATGGGTTTTCGATCGGGCCGTGGGTGGCTGGCGCAATGTGGCGCCCATGCCCGCGCCGCGTGTCGGCCTTGCGCTCGTAGCGATAGGCGACAAGCTCTATGCGCTGGGCGGCAAGGGGAACGATGCGGCGCGGGTCTTCGTCTACGATCCCGCCGCCGATACCTGGTCCGTCGCCAGGGCGAGCCTGCCGGCGCCGCGCAGCGACGCCGCGATCGTTGCGCTGGGCCACGACATCTACGTGATCGGCGGGCTCGAAGGGCGCGCGCCCTCGGCCCGCGTTAATATTCTGGATACCGATACGGGCACCTGGCGCGTCGGGCCTCCGCTGCCCGCACCGCGCGAAGGCCATGTCGCGGCGGTTCTCGGCGGCAAGATTCATGTGACCGGCGGGCAGAGCCTTTCGCCGCCGAAGACCTTTGCCGATCATTTTGTGCTTGAAGGCGGAGCGTGGGTGAAAGCCGCGCCGCTGCCGACGCCGCGCCACGCCGCCGTTGCGGCAGCGACAGGCGGCAAGCTCTTCGTCATTGGCGGAAGTCCGGGGGCGGGCGTCTTTACGGTCTTTACGCAGTCCGACGCGGTCGATATCTACGTTTCAGGCAAATAGAACATCAAGAAAGCCGCCGACATGTCTTCAGCGAATTTCCAGTCCCTCGACTTCGATCTCGGCGAAACCGCCGACATGATCCGCGATACGGTGCGCGCCTTCACGGCCGACAAGATCACGCCTCGCGCGGCGGAGATCGACCGCACCAACCAGTTCCCCCGCGACCTCTGGCCCGAACTCGGCAATTTCGGCCTTCTCGGCATCACGGTGGAAGAGGAATTCGGCGGGGCGGGGCTCGGCTATCTCGAACATGTCGTGGCGATGGAAGAGATCAGCCGCGGCTCGGCAAGCATCGGCCTTTCCTACGGCGCCCATTCCAATCTCTGCGTCAATCAGCTTCGCCGCTGGGGCACGGTCGCGCAGAAGAACAAATATCTGCCAAAGCTTATTTCAGGCGAGCATGTCGGCGCGCTGGCCATGTCGGAGCCGGGCGCGGGCTCGGACGTCGTTTCCATGCGTCTCAAGGCCGAGAAGAAGGGCGACCGCTTTGTCCTCAACGGCAACAAGATGTGGATCACCAACGGCCCGGACGCCGAAACGCTGATCGTCTATGCCAAGACCGATCCGCAGGGCGGTCCGCGCGGCATCACGCCCTTCATCATCGAGAAGGGCTTCAAGGGCTTCACCCCGGCGCAGAAGCTCGACAAGCTCGGCATGCGCGGCTCGAACACGGCGGAACTCGTCTTCGAGGATTGCGAAGTGCCCGAGGAGAACGTGCTCGGCAAGCTCAACGAAGGCGTGCGCGTGCTGATGTCCGGCCTTGACTATGAGCGCGCCGTGCTTTCTGGCGGTCCGCTCGGCATCATGCAGGCCTGCATGGATGTTGTTGTGCCCTATGTGCATGAACGCAAGCAGTTTGGCGAGCCGATCGGCACGTTCCAGCTGATGCAGGGCAAGCTCGCCGACATGTATTCGACCATGAATGCCTGCCGCGCCTATGTCTATGCGGTGGCCAAGGCCTGCGATCGCGGACAGACGACGCGCAAGGATGCGGCGGGCGCGATCCTTTACGCGGCAGAGAAGGCGACATGGATGGCGCTCGAAGCGCTTCAGACGCTGGGCGGCAATGGTTATATCAACGACTATCCGACAGGCCGATTGCTGCGCGACGCCAAGCTCTATGAGATCGGCGCGGGCACGAGCGAAATCCGCCGTATGCTGATCGGTCGCGAACTTTTCAACGAGACCGCCTGATGAGCGTCGACGCCGTATTCGAAGTCAAAGGCAATGTCGCACACAGCACCGCCCATGCGGCGGGACCGTGGGATCCGTCCATGCAGCATGGCGGCGCGCCGTCCGCGCTCGTCGCCTGGGTGGTGGAGAACATTCCGACCGCGGCACCGATGCAGGTCGCGCGGATGACCATCGACCTGTTGCGGCCCGTTCCCATCGCGCCGCTGGAAATCAGGTCCGAGGTCGTGCGCGAGGGAAAGAAGATCCAGCTTTGTGGCGTGAGCCTTTTCGCGGGTGGTAAGGAATGCGTGCGGGCGAGCGCGCTGAAGATTCGCGTGGCCGATTATCCGGAGCTCAACGGCGTGGCCGAGGCGGCGGCAAGCCTTCCGTCTCCTGCGGAATCCGCACCCATCGAGGAGGTGGTCCGTCGCAGCAGCGGCTTCATCTCCGGCGTCGAGGTGCGAAATGCCATCGGTAATTTCGGTCTCTTGAGCGGCGGTGGGCCCGCCGCCTGCTGGTTTCGCTCCGTCCGTCCGATCGTTGCGGGCGAGGCAAACACGCCGCTGATGCGCGCCGCCTTGACGTCCGACTTCTGCAATGGCGTTTCGTCGGTGCTCGATCGGGGATGGACTTTCCTCAATGGCGACCTGTCGATCAACTTTGCCCGCATGCCGGTGGGCGAGTGGATCGCGCTCGATGCCGAAACATGGATCGATGAGCGCGGCGTCGGTATTGCGGCGGGCAAGCTCGCGGATGAACGCGGCTATTTCGGCCGCGCCGTCCAGAGCCTCGTGGTCGAGAAGCGCTGAGGCTACCTCACGAGCCCCAGCTTGCGGAAGGCGAGGGGCGCGAGGCCGGTCATGTAGAAGGCAAGGGCGGCGTTGATCGCGTATCGCGCGACCGTGCCGTCTGCGCCGAGCGCATGGGCTGCATGGTTGAGGCCGCTCTGGAGCGCGAACAGGATCACAAGGCCAATGAGGCCCATGGGCACGCAAAGCCACCAGACGGGTAGCACGGGTTCGGCGGGCGCGAGCTTGCGATCCATATTCGCACCAAGAACCCAGCCGAAAAGAAGAGCCAGGACGCCGACTGTGCTGTCCGGCTTTTCGCCGTTCGGCCATGTGATGAAAAGAACCGCGCCCGCGACGACGATGATCGCGAGATGCGTGAGCATAGGCCAGTTGTGTGCTGCTTCCAGCTTTGGCGAAAGAAGCCAGGCAAAGATCGCGAGCCCGATGATGGCAAGCCCGACGCCCGTCAGCACGTCGTCGACATCATGGACGCCGAGATAGAGACGGCTGAAGCAAACGCCAGTGATGATGATCGCCGCGGCGGCGTAGGCCCAGTATTGGCGGATCTCCCATGCGATCAGCGACCACATGGCGAAGGCGACCTGCGCATGGCCGCTGGGCCGTCCGTAAGAGCCTAACACGCGCTGATCGAGCCAGTATTTCGGGTTGGGCCGTGGATCCTGCCAGAGGTCCTTGAGCCAGCCATTGAGGATCGCCGTGATGGCGATCAGCACAGTCATGCGCATGGCGCGGTCACGGCCCCAGAACCAGTAGGCGAGCGGCAGGGCGATCAGGAAGAACGTCGTATAGCCGAGCCAGGTGAAGCCATTGGCAATTGCCGTAGCGGCATCGCTGCGCAAAGGCAGCACCCACTCCATATTGTGCAGAAATTCCACGCGAACTTTCCCCCCTCATGAGTTTTGGGCTAGGGTTCCCCCCGAATCCAAGCCTTCGGAAACAATTTAACGTGGAAACGCAGCCATGACACAGACCCGTAACAGCACCGACCCGATCGTCATCGCGAGCGCGGCGCGGACCCCCATGGGCGGGTTTCAGGGCGCGTTGTCGGACATCTCCGGCCCCGACCTCGGCGCGGTCGCCGTGCGCGCGGCGGCGGAACGGGCTGGGCTTTCGTCGGGAGGTGTCGATGAGGTGATGATGGGCTGTGTGCTCTCGGCCGGCGCGAAGCAGGCGCCAGCGCGGCAGGCGGCGCTCAAGGGGGGCCTCGACCAGTCGACGCGCTGCACCACGGTGAGCAAGGTCTGCGGCTCGGGCATGAAGGCCATCATGCTTGCCCATGACGCGCTGGCGCTCGGCCATGGCGACGTCATCATCGCGGGCGGCATGGAGAGCATGACCAATGCGCCTTACCTGTTGCCCAAGGCGCGCGGTGGCTATCGCCTCGGCCATGGCGAGGTGAAGGACCACATGTTCCTCGACGGGCTTGAGGACGCCTATGAAGGCCGGTTGATGGGCACCTATGCCGAAGAGACGGCGAAGCACTATCAGTTCTCGCGCGAGGCGCAGGACGCCTATGCGATGGAGTCGCTTGCCCGCGCCAGGCGCGCCATCGAGGGCGGCAGTTTCGCGCCTGAAATCGTTCCCGTCGCGGTGCAGAGCCGCAAGGGTGAGATCGAGGTCATTCAGGACGAGCAGCCGCTGAAGGCCGACCCCGCGAAGATCCCGACGCTGAAGGCCGCCTTTGCCAAAGACGGCACGGTGACGGCGGCCAATGCCAGCTCGATTTCGGATGGCGCCGCCGCGCTCGTCCTCATGCGTCTTTCGGAGGCGGAAAAGCGCGGCCTGAAGCCGCTCGCCGCGATCCGCGGCCATTCCGGTTTCGCGCAAGCGCCCGCCTGGTTCACCACCGCGCCAGTCGGTGCGATCAACAAGCTTTTCGAGCAGACGGGCTGGAAGGCCACCGACGTCGATGCCTATGAGATCAACGAAGCCTTCGCCATCGTCGTCATGGCGGCGATGAAGGAGATCGGTCTCAGCCATGACAACATCAACGTCTATGGCGGCGCGACGGCGCTGGGCCATCCCATCGGCGCGTCGGGCGCGCGCATCGTCGTGACGCTGCTCAACGCGCTGAAGCAGGGCGGCGGCAAGCGCGGCGTCGCCTCGCTCTGCATCGGCGGTGGCGAAGCGACGGCGCTTGCGGTCGAACTGATGTAATCAGGCGGCGGCTTTCGCCAGCGTCGCCTTGACGTGTTCGGCGAGCGCGATGAGGCCATTGAGCGGGCGGATGAGCACTTCGATGTGCTTCATCTGCGCGTTCTCATCCACCGTGATACGGTCGATGCCCTTCAGATTGACGTCGCCGATCCTCGTCTCGAATTCGAGGATGATGTCGCGTCCGTCGATCCATTCCTTCTTGTAGACGAAATCCTCGAAGCCCTCGTTGACGGCATTGAGGATCGAGATCACGTAGGCTTTTGAATATTTCGGCTTGTAGAAGGCGGGCGAGGAAATGCCCGCATCCTCGGCGACCAGATCGTCGAGAACCTCAGGTGTCGGATTTTCCATATAGGCGTACCAGCGCGTGAGAAACGCCTTTGCTTCGCTGGACATGTCTTCTCCCTCTTATGCCGTCACGCCGTCGAGTACGAGGCGCGTGTGAATGTCGATCAGCTTCCGGCGGCTGACGCGGCCCTTGGGATCGTACCACGTGCAGATGCCCGTGAGCATGGCGAGCAGGGCATAGGCCGTCACGCGAATATCCGAGACCGCGAAGAGCCTTTTTGCTGCACCCGTTTTCAGAATATCGCAGAGCCGGTCTTCATAGGCGCGGCGCAGCGTCACGATGGTCTTGCGGTTCTTCGGGGTCAGGCTCCTCAGCTCGGCAGAGCCGATGAAGACCTCGCGCTTGCGCTCGATGTGATAGTCGAGATGGAAGGCAACGAAGGCCTTGAGCCGCTCGACCGGTCCCTCGACGCCCTCAAGCTCCGCATCGACGCGGGCGAGCAGCATCACCATGTGATTGTGGATGAGGTCGAAGAGGAGGTCCTGCTTCGTTTCGATGTGGTTGTAGAGCGACCCCGGCTGAAGGCCAACCTTGGCGGCGAGTTCCCGAAGGCTCATGGCCTCGTAGCCGGCCGTATAGATGAGGTCGAGGCCGGCCTCGTTGATGGCGGCCAGCGTTTTCGGGCCGGAGGAACCTCTGGTTCTGCTCATGAATGGCGGCCTTGTGGGGATCAGGAAACGAACGTATGATCGTTTTTATACCAGTCCGGCCCCATCTTCAATCATCCGGTCGCGCCCATGTCCATTCTCAAGACCAATATCAATCCGCGCGATGCGCGCTTCAGGGAAAACGCCGATGCCATGTCGCGGCTCGTCGCCGAGCTTGCGGCCGAACGGGCAAAGGCGGCGGAGGGGGGCGACCAGCGCTCGCGCGAACGGCATGTGTCCCGGGGCAAGCTCCTGCCGCGCGACCGCGTGCATGGCCTCATCGATCCGGGTACGCCGTTTCTCGAACTGTCGCCCATGGCCGCGCATGGCATGTATGGCGAAGCGATCAACGCGGCGGGCATCATCACTGGCATTGGCCGCGTGGCGGGGCAGGAATGCGTCATCGTCTGCAACGATGCGACGATCAAGGGCGGCACCTATTATCCCGTGACGGTGAAGAAGCATCTCCGCGCGCAGGAGGTCGCGCTCGAGAACAATCTGCCATGCTTCTATCTCGTCGATAGCGGGGGCGCGAACCTGCCAAACCAGGCGGAGATTTTCCCCGACCGCGAGCATTTCGGCCGCATCTTCTACAATCAGGCGCGCATGTCCTCGAAGGGCATTCCGCAGGTCGCAGTCGTCATGGGCTCCTGCACGGCGGGCGGCGCCTATGTGCCGGCCATGTCGGATGAGACGATCATCGTGCGCAAGCAGGGCACCATTTTCCTCGGTGGGCCGCCGCTGGTGAAAGCGGCGACGGGCGAGGTGGTGACGGCGGAAGACCTCGGCGGCGCCGATGTCCATTCGCGCAAGTCGGGCGTTACCGACCATTACGCTATGGACGACAATCACGCGCTTGCCATCGCGCGTCAGATCGCCTCGACGCTCAACCGCCAGAAGCAAGTGAACATCCCGCTTTCAGAGCCGGTTGCGCCGCTTTACGACGAGGCGGAACTCGATGGCGTCGTGCCGCACGCGCTTTCGATCCAGTACGATGTGCGCGAGGTCATTGCGCGGCTGGTCGACGGTTCGGAGTTCGACGAGTTCAAGGCGCTTTACGGAACGACCGTCGTTACCGGCTTTGCCAAGCTTCATGGCATTCCCATCGGTATCGTTGCGAATAACGGCATTCTCTTTTCGGAGTCGGCGTTGAAGGTTGCTCATTTCGTCGAGCTTTGCTGCCAGCGCCGCATCCCGCTTCTGTTCCTTCAGAACATCGCGGGCTTCATGGTGGGCCGCGAATATGAAACCGGCGGCATCGCGAAGGACGGCGCGAAGATGGTGACGGCGGTTGCCTGCGCCGATGTGCCCAAGATCACGCTGGTCATCGGCGGCTCCTACGGCGCGGGCAATTACGGCATGTGCGGACGCGCCTACTCTCCACGTTTCCTTTTCACATGGCCCAATGCGCGCATCTCCGTCATGGGCGGCGAACAGGCGGCAAGCGTTCTCGCCACTGTGAAGCGCGAAGGCATGGAAGCGCGCGGGGAAAGCTGGAGCGCGGAAGACGAAGACAGCTTCAAGGCGCCGATCCGCGCGCAATATGAGAAGGAAGGGCATCCCTATTTCGCCACGGCGCGGCTCTGGGATGACGGCATCATCACGCCCCGCGAAACCCGCCGCGTCCTCGCGCTTGCCTTTTCCGCCACGCTCAACACGCCAGTACCGGATACGCGCTTCGGCGTGTTCCGGATGTGAGGGGCCATGCATTCTTCCTCACCTGAACTCGGGCGTCATGCCCCGCTTCATGCGGGGCATCCACGTCTTTCTGTGATCGCAACCGTTCGGAAGACGTGGATGGCCCGGACAAGCCGGGCCATGACGGGAAATAAGAAGGGTCTCGTCTGATGTTTTCTTCACTCCTCATCGCCAATCGCGGCGAGATCGCGGCGCGCGTCATGCGCACGGCAAAGCACCTCGGGTTGCGCACCGTGGCCGTCTATTCCGATGCCGATGCTGGCGCCTATCATGTCAGGCAGGCGGACGCCGCCGTTCACATCGGGTCTGCCCAGGCGAAGGATTCCTATCTCGTCATCGAGAAGATCATCGAGGCCGCGAAGCGGTCCGGCGTGGAGGCGATCCATCCGGGCTATGGTTTTCTCTCCGAGAATGTCGCCTTCGCCGAGGCTTGCGAAAAGGCGGGACTGATTTTCGTCGGACCGCCCGCATCCGCGATCAAGGCGATGGGTTTGAAGGATGCCGCCAAGGCGCTGATGGAGAAGGCGGGTGTTCCCGTCGTTCCGGGCTATCACGGCGCGGAGCAGGATGCGCTCTTTCTTGAGGGCGAAGCACAGAAGATCGGCTATCCCGTTCTCATCAAGGCGGTGGCGGGCGGCGGCGGCAAGGGCATGCGCCGCGTGGACGAGCCGGCCTCCTTCGCGACGGAACTCAAGAGCGCGCAGCGCGAGGCACTGGCCGCCTTTGGCGACGAACGTGTATTGATCGAAAAATATGTCACGCGTCCGCGCCATATCGAAATCCAGGTCTTTGCCGATGCGCATGGCAATGCCGTCTATCTGCACGAGCGCGATTGCTCGCTGCAGCGGCGCCACCAGAAGGTGATCGAGGAAGCGCCTGCACCGGGAATGCCCGAAGAGATGCGCCGCGCCATGGGCGAGGCGGCGGTGGCGGCGGTCAAGGCCATCGGCTATCGCGGCGCGGGCACGGTGGAATTCATCGCCGACGGTTCCAACGGGCTTCGCGCTGACGCCTTCTGGTTCATGGAAATGAACACGCGGCTTCAGGTCGAGCATCCCGTGACCGAAGCGATCACCGGCACCGACCTCGTCGAATGGCAGCTCCGCGTCGCAGCCGGCGAGAGATTGCCGCTGGCGCAGAAGGACATTCCGCTCAACGGTCATGCCGTCGAAGTGCGTCTCTACGCCGAAGACCCGGCAAAAAACTTCTTCCCCTCGACCGGCAAGCTGACGCGCTTGCGCCTGCCGGAAGAAGAAGGCATTCGCGCCGATATGGGCGTGGAGGAGGGCGACGAAGTTTCCATGTTCTACGATCCGATGATCGGCAAGATCATCGCGCATGGCGAGGACCGCACGGCGGCGCTGGCGAAGATGCGTCGCTTCCTGCTCGATACGGAAGTGGCGGGCCCGCGCACCAATCTCGCTTTCCTTGCCGAGATCATGGGGCATGATCCGTTCCGTGAGGCCGATATCGACACGGGCTATATCGACCGTCATATCGCCGCGCTTGTACCGGTGGAGACGCTTGATGCGCATGTGATCGGCGCAGCGCTGGTTGGCCATTTTTTGGCGCGTGCGGAGGCGCTTGCAGGCGACCGCCGGTCGCCTTGGGTAGCCTCGGATAGTTGGACGCTTGGCGGCGCCCGAAGCGAGACGTTGAAGCTTATGCTGGGAGATGAGGTGCTGAGCATTCGTGTTACGCCAGAGGATCAGGGGTGGCGCTTCACGCATCACGGCGTTGAGCATCTCTTGGCTGGCGCGATGAATGCGCAAGGCGAGATCGTCGCAACGGTCGATGGTCTGCGGTTCAAGGCGGGCTTCGTGAGCGTCGGGTGCGGCTTCAGCGTGATCCTGCGCGGTGCTACCCGCGATTTCACCATTCCCGATCCGCTCGATGTCGATGTGGCGACGGAGGGCGACACGGGCGCGCTGAAATCGCCCATGCCGGGCAAGATCGTGGCCGTCATGGCGGAGGCGGGCGTCCATGTGAAGAAGGGCACGGGCCTCGTCATCATGGAAGCGATGAAGATGGAGCAGACGCTTGCGGCGGCGGCCGATGGCATCATAGCCTCAGTCAATGTCGCGCCCGGCGATCAGGTGGAGGCGGGTGCGGCGCTGGTCGTGTTCGAGGTCAAGAAGGACGAGGCGTGACGCTTCATCTCATCAAGCTTTGTGTCGGCGCGGACGACGTCGAGGATCTGCGGTCCTGGCAGGCCGAGCGTCTTGCGGAGAAGCGCAAGCGCAAGGAGAAGCCCATGCTCGCGCACGTCACACGAATGGTGCCGACGCGGGCGGCGGAAATCCTCGAAGGCGGATCGCTCTACTGGGTGATGAAGGGCATCATCCGCTGTCGGCAACGGATCGTGGAGATCGAACCCTTCGTCGATGGCGAGGGCATCAAGCGTTGCCGCCTGGTGCTCGATCCTGAAATCGTGCTGGTGCGCCGCCGCGAGCGCCGCCCCTTTCAGGGATGGCGCTATCTCGACCCGAAGGACGCGCCCGAGGATGTGAAGGGCGTGGATGAGGTTGACGACATGCCGGAAGACATGCGTCGCGAGCTGGAGGAGCTGGGCTTGCTCTAGACCGGCATATTGTCGATGAGGCGCGTGCGGCCGATCTTAGCGGCGACGAGAATGCGTGCGGGCGCGGTTGGATGGCCCGACGGGAAAATCTCCAGCGATGCGGCGTCGCGCACTTCCAGATAATCCACATGGTCGAAGCCAAGCGCGCGGATGCGGTCCGCGCCTTCGCTTGTCGCTTCGGGAATGATCGTGCCGGCCGCGACCTTCGCCGCCGTTTCGCGCAGGATCACGTTCAACTGGCCTGCCGCCTCCCGCTCCCGTTCCGAGAGATAGACATTGCGTGACGACATGGCGAGGCCGTCGGCTTCGCGCAGGATCGCGCCGCCGAGGATTTCGACCGGAATGTCGAGGTCTTCGGCCATGCGGCGGATGACGGCGAGCTGTTGCCAGTCCTTCTCGCCGAAACAGGCAATATCGGGAAGCGCCTGAATGAGCAACTTCGCGACGACGGTGGCGACGCCCGCGAAATGCGTCGGGCGGAACTGGCCTTCGAGCGGCGCGGAAACGCCTGCGACAGAAACCGTGGTCGAAAAACCGGGGTGATACATTTCCGCAGCCGAGGGGGCGAAGATGAGGTCGCCATGTCCGGCGAGCTTTTCGGCATCGGCGGCTTCGGTGCGCGGATAGGCGCCGAAATCCTCGTTCGGCGCGAATTGCGTCGGGTTGACGAATATCGAGACGACGACGCGGTCGACTTTCGTTTTTGCAAGATCGACGAGCGAAAGGTGGCCGGAGTGAAGTGCACCCATGGTCGGAACGAGGCCGACTTTCAGTCCTTGCTTGCGCCAGTCCGCAATGACGGCGCGAAGGCTCGCGACGCTGCGCGCAACGGGGATGGCATAGCTGGTCGTGTCGATGGTCATGGTCGCTTCTCCGGGAAATCCGGGCGGACCTTAAACGATTGAGCTAGTGTCCTCAACGAGGCTGGCGAAGCGCGAGGAGGCTTCCCATATGTGTGCCATGCGTATCCGGATTCAAACGATTGCAGCTTTTTTCGCGCTTTTTGGCGCGATGACGCCGCTATATGCGGGCCAATTTCCGTGGGAGCCGGTGAGGCCCGCGACGCCTCCGGTCATTTCGACGCAGCCGAAAACGCAGCAGCAAAAGCCGCCTGCTGTCGAGCCTCCGAGCCGCATTGTGCCGGGGCATCAGAGCAAGCAGGGATACGTGCCGACCTATGAGAGTACGGGGCCGGTGCACGCGCCCGCCGAGCCGGGGCAGAAATCGCAAGGATGGGTGCCCGGCCACCACGACGCCAATGGCGCATGGGTGCCGGGCCATCCCGAGTAGTCGTCAGACGAGGCGGCCCTCGATCGCGTTGCGATAGAGCTTTTCATAATCGCCAACGGTCATGGGCAACGGGTTGCCGCCGGTCGACGGATCTTCGAGCGCCATGGGCGCGGCTTCCGGGATCGCGTCGAGATCGACGCCGATTTCCTTCAGCGTGTGCGGAATGCCGATTTCCTCGCGGATCGCCAGCACCCAATCGACATAGCCGTTGAAGCTCTGATCCTTGAGGCCCATGTAGCGCGCCGCCGCGGCGAGCTTTTCCTCGATCGCGGATTTGTTGTGGACAAGCACATAGGGCATGACGACGGCATTGGTGAGGCCGTGATGCGTGCCGCGCAGCGACGAGCAGGGATGGCTCATCGAATGCATGGCGCCGAGGCCCTTCTGGAACGCGGTCGCGCCCATCGAGGATGCCGCCAGCATGTAGGAACGCGCCTCGATATTGCTGCCCTGTTTGACAGCGGTGGGCAGCCAGTCCTTTACGAGCCGCATGCCTTCGAGCGCGATGCCTTGCGCCATCGGATGCCAGAAGGGCGAGCAATAGGCTTCGAGATTGTGCGAGAGGGCATCCATGCCCGTCGCCGCCGTAATGTGGGCGGGGAGGCCGACGGTGAGTTCCGGGTCCGCGATCACTTCCACGGGCTGCATCTTCGGATGGAAGATGATCTTCTTTGTGTGGTCGCGCTCATCGGTGATGACGGCGGCGCGACCGACTTCAGAGCCCGTGCCGGCAGTCGTTGGCACGGCGACGATGGGGGCGATGCCCTTCGCATCGGCGCGGGTCCACCAGTCCTCACGGTCCTCATAGTCCCACATGGGCCGCGTCTGACCTGACATGAAGGCGATGGCCTTGCCCGCATCCATGGCGCTGCCGCCGCCGAAGACGATCACGCCGTCATGCTTGCCGTTGCGGAAAACCTTGAGGCCCGCTTCGACATCGGCGCCGATGGGATTGGGATGCACATCGGCGAAAAGCGCGCTCGGCAAGCCGTTCTGTTCGAGCGAGCCGATGGCATCGAGGATCATGTGCATCGGCTTCAGGCCGGGATCGGTGACGAGCAGAGGGCGCGATATGCCAGCGGCGCGGCATGCATCCGCCAGTTCCTTGATGCGGCCCGGACCGAAGCGAACTTTCGTCGGATAGTTCCAGTTGGCGGAAAGGGAAGGGTACTTGTCGATCATTTTGTTTTTGTCCGCAGGTGATAGCTTTTGGGCCGCGTCAGGAATTCATAGCCGACGCTCGAAAGCGTCGCACCGCGACCCGTGTCCTTGACGCCGGTCCAGGGGAGAGCCGGGTCTAGATAGTCGCAACGGTTCATGAAGAATGTTCCCGTCTCGACCTTCTCGCCAATGGCGATGGCGGCGTCTTCGTCTTCCGTCCAGACAGAGGCGGTGAGCCCATAGGGGCTGTCGTTCATCAGCTGAACGGCTTCATCGTCGGAGCGCACCTTCATGATGCCGATGACGGGGCCGAAGCTCTCCTCGCGCATCACTTCCATCTGGTGGTTCACATCGACGAGAACCTGCGGCGCGAGATAGGGTGTACCTGCCTTCGACGCCGGGAAGAGCTTTTCGTCGATCAGCGCCTTCGCGCCGCCGCACACAGCGCTTTCGATCTGTCCACGGACGAAAGCCGCGGCGGAAGACCGGACCATCGGCCCGAGCGTGGTCGAGGAATCGAGCGGACTGCCGAGCTTGTATTTCTTCGTCAGGTCCACGAAGCCATCGACGAATTCGTCATAGACCGCTTCATGCACATAGATCCGTTCCTTGCCGCAGCAGGACTGGCCCGAGTTGAAGAAGGCGCCATCGACGAGGTTCTCGACCGCGAAGGGCAGGTTGGCATCGGGGCGGACATAGGCCGGGTCCTTGCCGCCGAGCTCGAGGCCGACATTGATGAAGCGGCCGGAGGCTGCCTTTACCACGGCATGTCCGCCGGAGACGGAGCCCGTGAAGGCGACGTAATCGACGCGAGGATCGCCGATCGTCTTCTCCGTCATCTCATGGCTCATGTGGATCGCCTGAAAGAGGCCATCCGGCGCGCCGGCCTTTTCGAAAGCCTGCGCAAAGCGTTCGGCACAGAGCGGCGTCTGGCCGGAATGTTTCAAGATGACGGCATTGCCGGCCATGATCGCTGGAACGACGACATTGACCGAGATGAGGTAGGGATAGTTCCACGCGGCGACCGCGAGCACGACGCCGAGCGGATCGCGCCTGATCCAGCGATGAAAGCCTTCCTTCGGACCGACATCGATATCGGCGAGCGCGTCGGCTGCGATATCGACCATGTAGCGCGCGCGTTCCTCGAAGCCGCGGACTTCGCCCGCGCCATAGGCGATGGGACGACCCATCTGCCAGGCGAGCTCGGGCACGACTTCGTCCTTCATCGCGGTGAAGGCTTCAACGAAGCGAAGCGCGAGCGCGGCACGTTCCGCGACAGGCACGAGCTTCCACGCCGCCTGGGCGCGCTTCGCCTCGGACAGCGCCTCATCGACCTCTGCCCAGGTGGCGAGAGGCCGCTCGACATACACACTCCCGTCGACGGGAGAAATTACCTTCAGTGTTTCAGCCATTATCCGCGCTCGAAACCTCTCATGATTTCCCAATCTGTGACCCGGCGGTCATATTCGAACTGCTCCCAGCGGCCGGTGTGGAGATAATGCTCGACCACCTCGTCGCCCAGCGTGGCGCGGAGAGTAGCCGAGTTTTCAAGCTCGGTCAGTGCGTCACGAAGGCTTTTCGGTAGCGAGGGAATGCCTTCGCCGACATATGCGTCGCCGGAGAATTCGGGCTCGAGCTTCATCTTCTTTTCGATGCCCGCAAGGCCGCCTGCGATCAGACCCGCAAAGGCGAGATACGGGTTGAGATCGGCGCCGCCGATGCGACATTCGACACGCAGGCTCTTGCCGTGCCCGCAGAGGCGGAAGCCCGCCGTGCGGTTGTCGTTCGACCAGACGATATTGGTCGGCGCGAAGGTCCCGTTCACGAAGCGCTTGTACGAGTTGATGTTGGGCGCGAGGAAATAGGTGAGTTCCCGCGCATGGGCGAGCTGGCCCGCAAGGAATTGCTGGCCGAGATCCGAAAGGCCGTGGAGCTTGCTCTTGTCATCATGGAAGAGCGCCTTCTTCACCTTGTCGTCCCAGAGCGAAACGTGGATGTGGCAGGAGGAGCCGGCCTGCGCATAGTTCCACTTCGCCATGAAGGTGATGGCCTTGCCGTGAAGATGGGCGATTTCCTTGATGCCGTTCTTCAGGATCGTATGCCGGTCGGCCATTTCCAGCGCCTCGGCATAGCGGATATTGATCTCTTCCTGACCGGGGCCCCATTCGCCCTTGGAATTCTCGACAGGAATGCCTGCGCCTTCGAGCCCGTTGCGGATCGCGCGCATGATCCCTTCTTCCTTGGTCGTGCCAAGGATGTGGTAGTCCTCGATGTACCAGTTCGCGGTCTTGAGGCCCTTGTAGTGTTTCTCATGCGCGGCCTCGTAGGTCTCGTCGAAGAGATAGAATTCGAGCTCCGACGCCGTCATCGCCGTCATCTTCGCCTTGGCGAGACGCTTCAACTGCTTCTTCAGGATCGCGCGCGGCGCGTGCGGCACGTCTTCGCCGTGATGGTCGAGCGTGTCGCAGATGACAAGGGCGGTGCCGGGAAGCCAGGGGATACGGCGAAGCGTGCCGAGATCGGGCTTCATGACGAAATCGCCATAGCCCTGCGCCCAGCTCGCGGCCTTGTAGCCCGGCACCGGCTCCATGTCGGTGTCGACGGTGAGCAGATAGTTGCAGGCATGGGTTTCATGCACGGCCGTATCGAGGAAATAGCCGGCCTGCATGCGCTTGCCGACGAGGCGGCCCTGCATGTCGGGCATGGCCATGACGACGGTGTCGATGTCGCCCGTGCTGACGAGGTCGGATAACTGGTCGAGAGTGAGCTTACCTAGAGCGGGTTGAGGCATTCGGAGTAACTCCATTGTGCTTGCTCTGCGGGTTTGGATAGCCCGCTCGAACCGCCAAGGGCGTCAGGCCGGTGAGACCTGACGCCCTCTCATGCGGCTAGAATCTGAAACGTCAGACTTTCGTGGTCTCGCCGACAGCGGCTTCCGCCGCCTTGATGTTGGCGAGACGTTCGGCGGCAAGTTCGCCGGTGGGCGGACCCTGGAAGCGCCGGTTTTCGAAGATCACCCAGACGATAGCCGTCAGGATGAGAAAGCCGACTGTGATGTTGAGCGCCCAGTCGTTCGGCGGCTGTACGCCGATGATGAAGATCAGGACGATCGACGCAATCGAAAGTAGTGCGACGAGCGAGTATGCCGCACGACCGATATTCCATGGGCCCATTTTCGGCCACTTCGACGTTCCGTAGGCGAAGAGACCGAGCGTGATCGGGATCGCGAAGGAGAAGAAGAGGAAGATGACCGTGCAGGACACGACGATGGCGTAAGCCGATGTGCCCGCGATGGAGACGACCGTGGAGCCCCAGACGAAGAGCACGGAGAGAGTCGCGCCGACCCAGATCGCAGCCACCGGCGTCCGGTGCTTCGGCGAGACTTTCGAGAGGATCTTCGAGAAGGGAAGGCCGCCGTCGCGCGAGAAGGCGAAGATCATGCGCGAAGCGGAGGTCACCGTTGCCAGGCCGCAGAGGAGCTGCGAGATGAAGATGGCGACGTAGAGGACTTCCTTCAGGCCAGCCGGGACGCGCGCGTCCATGGCCCAGAAGAAGACGTTCCAGCCTTGTTTGGCTGCATCGTCCATGTTCGGAATGAGCAGCACGAAGGAACAGAGCATGATGTAGCCGAAGACGGCCGACCAGATCACCGAACGCACCATGCCGCGCGGAACGGCGTGCGCCGCCTTCACGGTTTCTTCCGATGTATGCGCCGAGGCGTCATAGCCGGTGATGGTGTAGATCGGCAGCAGCAGACCGAGCAGGAATACCCAGTTGTTGGAGACCTGCGGCCAGACGCCGCCACCGACGTCGCCCGAATAGTTGTGGAACGTGAAGAGGCGGGAGAAGTCCCAGCTCTCCGCGAAGATGAAGCAGACGATCGTGAGCGCAATGGCGGTCGCGAAGATGAGGTAGCCGGAAAAGTCGGTCAGCATCGCCGTAAGTTTGATGCCGTAATGGTTGATGAGCGCCATCGCGCCGGTGACGATGACAAGGAAGATCATCTGATTCGTTAGTGTGCCCTCAATTCCCAGCGCTGGTCCGAAGGCGCCGACGAAGAAGGTCCATGTGCCGACATTGATGGCGCCGAGAACGGTGATGAGGCCGAGCAGGTTGAACCAGGCGGTCACCCAGCCGGTGAAGCGGTTGCCGAGGAGTGAGCCCCAGTGATAGAGACCGCCGGCCGTCGGATAGGCCGAGCTGATCTGCGCCATGGCGAGAGCGAAGACGCCGGAGATGGCGCAGCCGAGCGGCCAGCCCACGCCGATGCCGAAGCCGCCAGCACCCGACGTCGCTTGGGCGAGCGAATTGATGCCGCCGGACAGAATACAGATGATGGAAAAGGAAATCGCGAAGTTCGAGAAACCACCCATCGAGCGGCTCAGCTCCTGCGCATATCCCATGTCATGCAGAATCTTGACGTCTTCGGAAATGTCGCCAGCCCCTGGCGAATTCGGATTTGCAGTCATCGTCCCCTCATTTTCGTTCAAAATGTTTTGCGTCGGAGGATCGACGATCCACCGCTTAAACCACAGAACGGGAAGACGACGCGCAGCCGTTTAGTCCCCGGCTTTCACCGATGGACCATACGTTTCTCCATATTTCTCAGTCTGAATTGCAACAGCGTCATCATCTGCGGCCCCCCTTGGCGAAACCGCGCGGACTTCCCGCAAGAAGTCTGCACGGTTTTGCCTGCCGTTTCATCAGGATTATTAAATGGGCAAGGTCTGATTTTGAGAATGCTGTTAATCGCATTATCAGAAGGGTGTGAGGGATTCGGGGTTGGCGGGCGGCGCGATTGACGCGGGACAGCCGAACCCACACTCTGCTACAGATTCATCAGGCGTACAGGTACGGGGCGATGACGGAGACGATGCCGGAGGCTATGCCGGACAAAGGTTCAGCCCATATTGTGGTGCTGGGCAACGAAAAGGGCGGGTCGGGCAAGACGACGACGGCCATGCATCTGATTGCGCTGCTGCTCCATGAGGGCGCGCGGGTCGGGTCCATGGACCTCGACAGCCGGCAACGCTCGCTTACCCGCTATGTGGAAAACCGCAAGGCCTGGGCCGAGGCGAATGGCGTCAATCTCGTCATGCCGGATCATGTCGTCATTCCGCGCTCGGATGCGGACACGGTCAGCGAAGCGCAGGCGATAGAGCGGGCGGCCTTCGAATCGGAGTTCAACCGGCTGGCGGCCAACAATGACTTCATCGTGATCGACTGCCCGGGCGCCGACTCATATCTGTCACGACTTGGCCACGCCAATGCCGATACGCTCATCACCCCGATGAATGACAGCTTTGTCGATTTCGACCTTCTGGGCCGTGTCGATCCGCAGAGCTGGAAGATCAAGGGCCCCAGCGTCTATAGCGAAATGGTCTGGGAGAGCCGCAAGCGCCGCGTCATGCGCGATGGCGGCAAGATCGACTGGGTTGTGATGAGAAACCGTCTGTCGTCGCTTGCCGCCAAGAACAAGCGGCGCGTCGAGGGAGTCCTGGAGGCGCTGGCCACTCGCATCGGCTTCCGGCTCGCACCGGGCGTTGGCGAGCGTGTGATCTTCCGTGAAATGTTTCCCTCCGGCCTGACGCTGCTCGATCTCCGTCAGGAGGGCGTCGAGGCACAGATGTCGATGTCTCATGTCGCTGCACGAGCGGAGGTGAGGGCGCTTCTGGATGTGCTCGATCTGCCAATGCCGGCAGCGCGGGCCGATAAGCTGGTGGCCGAAACAGCGCCCGAGGCTCAGGCGGAATCGGCGTCATCCTCTGAAGAGGCCGCGGACGAAGCCACGGGCTCCAACGCGGGTTAGCCCTGCTGCTTTTCTCTGGTCGAGCCCTTGGGCATCGCCCAATTGGCCGGCGGGATCGCGATGCAGGAAATGCTCTCACGGGCGAGGCGGCCGCAGGCATTGCGGGCCTCGCGTTCGTCGTCAAATCCGGCGAAGCGGGAACGATAGAGCGTGCGATTATCCGCCGTCTTGACCGCGAGCGTCACCGGAACAGCCTTGCCGAGTTCCGGCGCGGCCTTGATCGCGGAACGGATGCGATCAACCGCATCGGCCTGATCTGCATAGGCGCCGATCTGGATAACCCAAGAACCCTCCGGAATAAGCGGGTCGCCGGCACGCCAGCCATGGTTCGTGCGCGCAAGGATGGGATTGGCCGTCGCCTGGCTGAGGTCGATTTTCTGGCCGGTGGCCAATTGCGTCGCCTGATTGCCTTCGCTGGCCTGCGCGGGCGTTACGATCAGGCCGCCGATTTCGCGACTGGCGGTCCTCACCGGGCCTTCAGCCTTGTGCAGCGCCGCAAGCGCATAGGCCGTGGCGCGGTCGATGGGGGCCGAGGCGGTACGCGTTGCCGCGACGGGCGCGGCCGGTGCCGGTGCTGCTGCCGCCGCCGCAACAACGGGGCGCGGTGCAGGGATGATCGCCGGAGCAGCGGGCTCGATGGAAGCGACGCGTTGTGGCGCGGGCTCCGCGTTCAGCACGGCCGCCGGCGTGGAGGGGGCAGGTGTGCCGATGGCGGCCGACTGAACCACCGTCGCGGGCTTCGCGGGCGTCACGACCGGACGCGTCGTTTCGACGAGCGGCTGTGCGGGTGCAGGGGCGGTCAGGCTCGCAACCTGGTCGGTGCCCGTATAGGATTCTTCATCCGGATCCGGCTCGTCGCGGGAAGCGAGCGAAGCCAGCGCCAGACGGTCGCTATCCGAAACGCCCGTGGCCTTGGTAGCCGGGCGCGGAGCAGCGGCGGAGGCGACGCGCGTACCAGTGTCGCGCATGGCTATAGCGCTCGGCATGGCGCGGTCGAGGATCGACACCATCTGCAGATCGCGGGCACGCGATGTCTTGCCGCCGAGCACGACGCCGATGAGAGACTTGTTGTCGCGTTTGACGGTCGTCGTGAGGTTGAAGCCGGAGGCGGCGGTATAGCCGGTCTTGAGTCCCGTCACGCCTTCATATTTGCCGAGCAGGTGATTGTGGTTCCTGATGACCATGCCGTTCCAGGCGAATTCCTCGGTGCTGAAATAGCGGAAATACTGAGGGAAGTCGGTCTGCATGCGCTTCGCCAGCATGGCCTGATCGCGGGCCGTGGTGAGCTGACCCCTGTTGGGCAGGCCCGAAGCATTCATGTATTGGGTGCGGCTCATGCCGAGTGCGCGGGCCTTCGCCGTCATCAGGCGGGCGAAGTCTTTCTCTGTGCCGCCCATATATTCGCCGAGGGCGACCGCTACATCGTTCGCTGATTTCGTGACCAGCGCGAGGATCGCATCCTCGACGCGAATGGTCTGGCCAGGCCGGATGCCGAGGCGCGAGGGCGCCTGGTTGGCTGCATGAGTCGAAATAGGAACGCGCGAATTGAGCGAGATCTTGCCCTGTTGCAGGCGCTCGAACAGCAGATAAAGCGTCATCACCTTGGTCAACGACGCAGGGTAGGTCTGAGCGTCGGCGTTGCTCGAATAGAGGACGCGGCCGGAATAGGCGTCGATGACGAACGACGCTGCGGTGGGCGTGAAGCCTCCGCCCGCGCTCTGTCGGTGGTGGTGCTTCTTGGTCTTGGCTTCCGCGACGGTCGAGAACGCCAGACACGCAACGAGGACGGCGCAGAGGACTGCCATGCTCTGGCGGCGCAGCCTGGAAAAGCCGCGGCCTGACGGTGCAATCGCGAGTGCAGACGAAAACATACCCCGATGACCCCTTCATTCAGCCTGCCCCTGCCGGACAAGCAAGGCGAATACGCAACGCCACCTTGCGAATACTCTACCCGCTGCGAGTCGCCTTGTGAATCCCTCGTAACCATGAAAACGTCAAAAAAACGTCGAGATTCCCGTGACTTGGACAAGTTTTGCCCAAATTGAACCACCTTGGCGGCGCCGTCTCTGTTTGTTGGCGCCGCGACGGAGAGGCACATCCGACTCAGCATATGATCAATTTCAGCGGAAGCTGTTCCGCATCTTGTTTGCGCCAGGTCGATTAACGCCCGGTCATTGCGATGGATCGGGCTTTGAAATTGTCGAATTTGGCTTATCTAATAGGAGAGCCGGGAAAGAGCTTCCCGGCCTGGATTGAAGGTCGAACGTCGAAATCCGGCTTGCCGGGATGGGAGATTGGCCGGTTTGAGTGATTTGGCAGGATCGGGGCATGTCTGACGACACGCGGCGGGGAGATGACGAGGGTACGAATACCGGCGTCATCTCGAAAACGAAGCCGAAAACGAAAAAGCCCTCTTTGTACAAGGTGCTTCTGCTGAACGACGACTACACGCCGATGGAGTTCGTGGTTCTGGTTCTCGAGCACTTCTTCAACAAGGGGCGGGAAGATGCGACCCGGATCATGCTGCATGTGCATCAGCACGGCGTCGGAATCTGCGGTCTCTATACGTATGAGGTTGCGGAGACGAAGGTCACCCAGGTCATGGATTTCGCACGGCAGCACCAACATCCGCTGCAATGCACGATGGAGAGAGAGTAACATTTAGAGCGCTTGTTTAAGTCACTCGTTGAGTCACTGGGCTGACGCGCAGCGGAAGGAAAGGTCTTAAGTGCCGACATTTTCACGCAGTCTGGAGGAAGGCCTACATCGGGCACTGGCGCTGGCCAATGACCGTAACCACGAATATGCGACGCTCGAGCATCTGTTGCTGGCCTTGCTCGACGATTCCGACGCCGCCGCCGTCATGCGCGCCTGCAATGTCGATCTGGGCGTCCTTCGTCAGCAGCTCACCAATTACATAGACAATGAGTTGTCGAGCCTTGTCGTCGATGACGGCGAGGATTCGAAGCCGACGGCCGGCTTCCAGCGCGTGATCCAGCGCGCGGTGATTCATGTCCAGTCGTCAGGCCGCGACGAGGTGACGGGCGCCAATGTGCTGGTCGCCATGTTCGCCGAGCGCGAGAGCCATGCCGCCTATTTCCTGCAGGAGCAGGACATGACGCGCTACGACGCCGTGAACTACATCAGCCACGGCATCGCCAAGCGCGCGGAGATGAACGAGCAGCGCCCTGTGCGCGGCGCGTCGGAAGGCGAGGGCGAACCCCGCGAGAAGCCGAAGGGCGGCAAGGAGCGCTCGACCGAGGCGCTCGACGCCTATTGCGTCAATCTCAATGAGAAGGCGAAGGCGGGCAAGATCGACCCGCTGATCGGGCGCGAGAAGGAAGTTGAGCGCACGATCCAGATCCTCTGCCGCCGCTCGAAGAACAATCCGCTCTTCGTGGGCGATCCGGGCGTCGGCAAGACAGCCATTGCCGAGGGCCTCGCGCGCCGCATCGTCAAGGGCGAGGTGCCCGGGGTGCTGCTCAATGCGACGATCTTCTCGCTCGACATGGGCACGCTGCTCGCGGGCACGCGCTATCGCGGCGATTTCGAGGAACGCATCAAGGCGGTCATCAAGGAACTCGAAGCCTATCCGGGCGCGATCATGTTCATCGACGAGATCCACACGGTGATCGGCGCAGGCGCCACATCGGGCGGCGCGATGGATGCGTCGAACCTGCTGAAGCCGGCGCTGGCCAGCGGCACGCTGCGCTGCATCGGCTCGACCACCTATAAGGAGTACCGCCAGCACTTCGAGAAGGACCGGGCGCTCGTCCGCCGCTTCCAGAAGATCGACGTGGCGGAGCCGACGGTGCCGGACTCGATCAAGATTCTGAAGGGTCTGAAGCCTTACTATGAGGACTTCCACAAGGTCCGCTATACCAACGATGCCATCAAGTCGGCTGTCGAGCTGTCGGCGAAGTACATGCACGACCGCAAGCTGCCCGACAAGGCGATCGACGTTATTGACGAGGCGGGCGCCTCGCAGATGCTGCTGCCGGAATCGCGCCGCAAGAAAACCATCGGCGTGACAGAGATCGAAAGCGTCGTCGCGACCATGGCGCGCATTCCGCCAAAGTCCGTGTCGAAGACCGATACCGAAAAGCTGAAAGACCTCGACAAGGAGCTGAAGCGTGTCGTCTTCGGTCAGGACAAGGCGATCGACGCGCTTGCCGCCTCGATCAAGCTTGCCCGCGCCGGATTGCGCGAGGCGGAAAAGCCGATCGGGTCCTATCTCTTCTCCGGTCCCACGGGCGTCGGCAAGACGGAGGTCGCGCGTCAGCTTGCCTCCATCCTGGGCGTCGAGATGCTGCGCTTCGACATGTCGGAATATATGGAGCGGCACACCGTCTCCCGCCTCATCGGCGCGCCGCCCGGCTATGTCGGCTTCGATCAGGGCGGCCTGCTTACCGATGGAGTGGATCAGCATCCGCATTGCGTGCTGCTGCTCGACGAAATCGAGAAGGCGCATCCCGACCTCTTCAACATCCTGTTGCAGGTCATGGATCACGGCAAGCTGACCGACCATAACGGCAAGAAGATCGATTTCCGCAATGTCGTCCTCATTATGACGACCAATGCGGGCGCGTCGGAAGCGGCGAAGAACGCCATCGGCTTCGGCGCCGGCAAGCGCGTCGGCGAGGACGAGGATGCGATCAAGCGGCTCTTCACGCCGGAGTTCCGCAATCGTCTCGACGCGGTCATTCCCTTCGCGCCCCTGTCGTCGGACGTCATCGCGAACGTGGTCGAGAAGTTCGTGCTGCAACTCGACGCGCAGCTTGCCGACCGCAACGTGACCATCTCGCTGACGCCGGAAGCGAACAAGTGGCTCGCCACGCGCGGCTATGACGACCTGATGGGCGCGCGGCCTCTCGCCCGCGTCATTCAGGAGGCCATCAAGAAGCCGCTCGCCGACGAAGTTCTGTTCGGCCGCCTCATCAAGGGCGGGCATGTCACAGTCAAGGTGGATGACGAAGAAGATACGCTGGTCTTCGACATCGAAGAGGCGACGCCCCGGCACCCCGGTTCGCCGAAAAAGCCCGGCGCGCCCAAAAGCGGCGGTGACAATGGCAATGACGGCAGCGCGACGCCCAAGGTTCCGCTTCTCGTCGAATGAGTGACCATACCGATAGCATCAATGCGGCCATGAAGTGTCTCGACGACTTCATGGCCGCTTTCAATGCCCGGGACGTCGTGGCATTTGAGGCGACGTTCAATTTTCCGAGCGTGCGGCTGGCATCAAACACGCTGACGATCATCGAGCCCGGGCATCACAAGCCCTCGATGTTCGACAACTCGCTTGGAGAGGGGTGGCACCACTCGGCATGGGATCGCCGCGAGGTTATCCATGCCGGCCGTGAGAAAGTGCATTTCGATACGCGCTTCACGCGCTATCGTGCTGACGGCAGCGTGATCGGGCACTACGATTCCATTTATGTCGTGACGAACGAAAACGGGCACTGGGGCATCAAGGCGCGATCGAGCTTCGCACCCTGACGGTCCGGACAAGACGGCAACAACCATAAACTGACAGGGAGAACGATCAGATGATCGGATACGTAACGCTCGGCAGCAACGACCGCAAAAAGGCGGGTGCTTTCTATGACGAACTGCTTGGCCTTCTCGGCGCGAAGCGCGTGATGGAGGATGGCGACCGCCTGATCCTCTGGTCGAATGGCGGCCCCATGCTCGGCGTCATCGCGCCCTATGACGGCAATCCGGCCAAGGCCGGCAACGGCAACATGGTGGCCCTTGCCGTCGGCTCGCGCGAGAATGTCGACAAGATCCACGCCAAGGCGCTTGCGCTGGGCGGCTCGGACGAAGGTGCGCCGGGCCTGCGCGGCGGCAATTTCTACGGCGCCTATTTCCGCGATCTCGAAGGCAACAAGATCTGCGCCTTCCATATGGGCTAAGAGCGGAAGCTCTTCATCGTCATGCGCGGACATGAACCGCGCATGACGAATGGAGAGACGAGACGTTAGTGCCTTTCAAGCTCCGCCTTGATCAATTCGGCCTGCTTCTTCAGAACCTCAAAGTCAGCCAGTTCTCGCGCATGCAGCTTCAGGTCCGCGCCGCTCCAGCGGGGGATGACGTGCATGTGGATGTGGAAGACGGTCTGCCCGGCCTCCGCGCCGTTCAACTGTGCGATCATCAGTCCCGGCGCTTTGATCGCCCGCTTGACCGCGGCTGCGACTTTCTGCGTTGCCTGAATCAGGCTCGCGGCGTCATCGGGCGGAAGGTCGAAAATGTTTTCTGCGGCCATCTTCGGGATCACCAGCGTATGTCCCTCGGACTGCGGCATCACGTCCATGAAGGCGATGTTGCGCTCATCCTCATAGACCTTGAAGCAGGGAGCCTCGCCGCGAAGGATTTTCGCGAAAATATTGTTGTTGTCGTAGGCCATTCTCAGAAATCGTCCTCTTGCATATCCGCACCGGCGGCGTCAGATGCGAGATGGTGCCTGAAGGGCGAATATTCGCCAAGGGCCTCGACATCGCGATCCACGTAAATCCGCTCGCGCTCCAGATAATCGGCAACGGCCTCACGGAAGGCGGCATTGGCGATCCAGTGCGCGCTGTAGGTTCTGGAGGGCAGGTAGCCTCGCGCGAGCTTGTGTTCGCCTTGCGCGCCAGCTTCCACGCGGGAGAGCCCGCGGCTGATGGCGAAGTCGATCGCCTGATAGTAGCAGCATTCGAAATGCAGGAACGGGTGATGCTCCACCGCGCCCCAGTTCCGCCCGAAGAGAACGTCGCCACCAATGAAGTTGAGCGCGCCCGCGACGTAGCGGCCAGCACGCTTCGCCATGACGAGCAACGTCTGCTCGGGCATGCGCTCGTTGATGAGGCTGAAGAATTCGCGCGTGAGATAGGGGCTGCCCCATTTGCGGCTGCCGGTATCCATATAGAACGCATAGAAGGCGTCCCAGTGATCTTCGGTGAGGTCGGAACCCGTCATCCATTCGATTTCGACACCGTTTTCCAGTGCGCGTTCGCGCTCCTTGCGGATCATCTTGCGCTTGCGCGAGGAGAGGTCCGCGAGGAAGTCGTCGAATGTCGCGTAGCCGCGATTGTGCCAATGGAATTGCTGGTCGAGGCGCTGCAGGCAACCCTGCGCGCCAAGCCGCGCCCATTGCCGCTCCGGCAGGAAGGTCCAGTGGATGGACGATACGCCCATGCGCCGCGCAACCTCGATTGCGCCCGCAAGCAGCTGATCTTCCGCCGCCTCCCGGCCCGGCCCCGCAGGCGTCAGCAGGCGCGGGCCCGTTGCGGGTGTGAAGGGAACCGACACCTGCAACTTCGGATAGTAGTTTCCGCCCGCGCGCTGATAGGCGTCGGCCCAGCCATGGTCGAAGACGTATTCGCCGCGGCTATGGCTCTTCAGATACATCGGCATGGCGCCCGCGAGCCCGCCGCAACCATCTTCGAGGAGCAGATGATAGGGCGCCCAGCCCGTGCGCCGCGTGGCCGAGCCGCTATCTTCAAGTGCGCTCAGAAAGGCATGGGAGACAAAGGGATTGAAAGGCTCGTCGGCAGGGTTCGCGCAAGCATCCCACGCCGCCGGATCGACGGCGCCGAGGCCTTGCGCGACTTTGATGATGGCTTGTTCGGCGTCACCCATGCGGCGAGTTTAAAGCATGTTTCCATTGCCGTCATGGCCCGGCTTGTCCGGGCCATCCCCGTCTTTCTTGACTGCTTCAAAGACGTGGATGCCCTGCATGAAGCAGGGCATGACGGTGAGGCCTTTATTCAATCTCGAAAATGGCTTCGACCTCGACCGAGATGTCGACCGGGAGGCTCGGCGTGGAAACGGCGGAGCGCGCGTGGCGGCCGGCATCTCCGAAGATTTCGACCATGAGGTCCGACGCGCCGTTGATGACGGCGGGCTGCTGGTTGAACTCAGGCGTCGAGTTGACGAAACCGACAAGCTTCACGCAGCGCTTTACGCGGTCGAGATTGCCGCCGACGGCCTCGCGAAGCTGGGCGATGACGTTGAGCGCGGTGAGGCGGGCGGCCTTGCGGCCTGCTTCGACGTCATGGTCGCGGCCGAGCTTGCCGGCATATTCGACGCCGTTGGGTCCCACCGGTCCCTGACCCGAGATAAAGACGAGGTTGCCAGTGATCACCCAAGGCACGTAGTTCGCCATCGGGGCCGCTGCCTTGGGGAGCACGATTGCGAGTTCCGAAAGCCGCGCGTCGATCCTGCCTGTCATTTCCGTCTCCGCCTCGTTTCATCTCGATGAACAGGAGTAATACCTAATCCGTCGATGCCGATTGGGGAAGGGAAATGAAATTCGTTCAATTGCGCGGGGCCAGGTGCTCGGCGCTGCCTGCCGGGGACATGATGGTATTGTGAGCCGGTGGCTTCATCTGGCTCGACTGAAGCGTTTCAAGGGTAATATTGACGACAATGACGAGCATGAAAACGATCGTCAGTATCGCGAGTGTTTCCCAGAAGGCCTCGACCGGCCCGGACCGATCGTCGGAGCCATGGGATGAGACCGGCTCCTCGCTGCGCGGAGCTGGCAGGGAAGAATATGGCTCAATGTTGCGTTCGGGCATTGCCGGGATCTGCTTGTTGACGCCCGGATAATGCGCGGAATGCGCATAAAAATTCGATGTGGACTCTCGTCGGTCTTTATCAAGGCCGCATCATGCGGTCAGCCTTTCACACGATCCCTCGGTTCCCGGCCCGCGAAGAAGTCGTCGAGGTTGTCCAGCGCGCGGAAGCCCATGGCGTTGCGGGTTTCGAGGGTCGCGCTGCCGAGATGCGGCAGCAGGAAGGCGTTTTCGAGCGTCCGGTAGCGCGGATCGATATTGGGCTCGTTGGCGTAGACGTCGAGACCGATGGCGCGGAGATGCCCCCCCTGAAGCGCCGAAATCAACGCTTCATCGTCCACGATGTCGCCCCGCGCGGTGTTGATCACGATGGCGCCCCTGGGCAGCAGGGCGAGCGTACGGGCGTTGACGAGCAGGCGCGTCTCCGGCGTCGAGGCGCAATGGACGGAGAGGACATCCGAGGCGGCGAAAAGCTCATCCGCGGTCGCGTGGAAATGAGCGCCTTGCTCCTCCGCCGCGTCGAGCCTTTTGCGGTTGTGGTAGTGGATCGTCATGCCGAACGCGCGGGCACGGTGCGCCACCGCCTGGCCGATGCGGCCCATGCCGAGGATGCCGAGCCGCTTGCCTTTGATGTCCGTGCTGAGCATGCCCGTGGGGGCCCAGTTCTTCCATGTGTTGTCGCGGATGGCCGCCATACCCGCCGCCGCACCCCGCGCCGCTCCGAGGATGAGGAGAAGGGCAATGTCCGCCGTCGCGTCGGTCAGCACGTCCGGCGTATTGGTGACGGGGATGCCGCGCGCATCGGCCGCCTTCACGTCGATATGGTCGTAGCCGACCGAGAAACTCGCAATGACGCGAATGGAAGCGGGCAGGCGGACGATCAAGGCGGCATTGACCCTGTCGGCAGGCGTGACCAGAAGCGCATCCTTGCCCTCGGCCCTGGCGACGAGCTCATCCGCCGTTAGCACAGCATCCGTCGGGTTGGTGTCCGCGTCATAGCTTCGGGCAAGCCGCGCCTCGACGTCGGCGGGCAGCTTTCTGGTGACGAGCAGGCGGGGCAGCGAAGTTGGCACGGCGGGCCTCTGGGGTCTGATACCGGATGCTTTGGTTTATCCGATGGGTTGGGGTAGAAAAAGGACTGTCTGGCGGGCGACGGCGACTTCGGAAGGACGATACCCATAAATGTGGGACGGGTTTGGAATTCGGCAGAGGGGCGTCGCAGGCGCGCGCGGCCTCTTCATCGGCGCGGCAGTGGTCGCCCTTGCCCTGGTGGCCATGCTGGTCTGGGCTGCGAAAACGCGAAACGCAGGGCCGGCGCTTGCCATGCAGATGCATCGCGCGGTCTATGACCTGTCCATAGATGCAGCGAAATCGACAGGTGACACCGATGCCGTGTCGGGCCGCATGGTCGTCGAATGGCGAGGCGGCCCGCGCTGCGAAGGCTACACGTCCGAGCAACGCGTCGTGACCAATCTGGGCGATGGTAGCGGCGGCACGACGACCAGCGACATTCGGCTGAGTTCCTGGGAGTCGCTCGACGGCAATGAATTCCGCTTCGACAGGACCGAATATACGGACGGCAAGGTCACGGCTCATGTCAGCGGCCATGCGGTCCGTGAGGATGACCACGTACTGATCGAGGAGCAGGGCAAGGCCGCCGAGAAACTGCCCGAAGATGTGCTGTTTCCCACGGCCTTCAATATCGCATTGTTGAAGGCGGCGGCGGATGGCAAGGGTGTGTTCTCCGGCCCGCTCTTCGACGGTACCCAGGATGGGCCCACCGCCATTACCGCCTTTATCGGCGCGGCAGGCGATGCGCCCATCGATGCGCGCAAGGTCCGCGTCAAGAACAGGGGCGCGGGCGACGCGCTCGCGGCGGTCCATGCCTGGCCGGTGCATATGAGCTATTTCGACAAGGACAATGATGAGCAGGATGGCACGCCGAGCTTCGAAATGGGGTTCCGCATGTTCCCGAACGGCGTCATGAGCTCGCTGGAGATGAATTATGACGATGTGGTCCTGAAGGGGGAGCTCTCCCAAATCGAATATTTCAAGCCGGGGACTTGCTGAGGGAGAGGTGTGTGCTGACGATTTACGGAGATTCGATTTCGGGCAATTGCCACAAGGTGAAATTCGTCTGCGACCGTCTCGGTATTCCCTATCGCTGGATCGAAATGGATATTCTGAGGGGCGAGACGCGGACGCCCGAATTTCTGGCGATGAACCCCGCTGGGCAGGTGCCGACCGTCCGGTTCGAGGATGGCCGGTCGCTCGCGCAGTCTAACGCGATCATGCTTTATCTCGCCGATGGCTCAGACCTCATTCCGGCGGATGCTTTCGACCGCGCACTGATGAATCAATGGCTTTTCTGGGAGCAATACAGTCACGAAACAGCCATCGCGGTGCGCCGCTTTTACGCGCATATCCTGAAGAAGCCGGAAAGCGAGATCGACCCGGCGCTGATGGATAAGGGCAAGCGGGCGCTTGGCGTCATGGAAGGGCATATTGCGACGCGCCGATACTTCGTCGGTGAAAAGCTGACGCTCGCCGATCTTGCGCTCGTCGCCTATACGCGCTTTGCCCATGAGGCGGGTTTCGACCTTGCTGAATTTCCGCATGTGAGGTCGTGGGTCGACCGCGTGAAGGCAGACCTCAACCTCACTTCCTGATCCCGCGCCCTTTGATGATCGCGTCGGCACCGAACCTGGCGCGCACCTTGTCCATCGCCCTTTCGGCGGTGGCGCGCCGCGTCGCGGCTGGATCGAGCATGTCAGGGGGATCGGCGAGTTCGCCTTCGCCGAGTTGCGAAAGGCCGATGCCGAGAAGTCGGAATGCTGTGCCGTCCGCTTCTTTGGCGAGCAGCGGCGCGCCGATGCGATATATCACTTCGGCAAGCTGGGTCGGATCGGGGAGCGTGACGCTCCGTGTTCGCGTCTTGAAGTCGGCGGTCTTGAGTTTCAGCACGACCGTCTGCCCGGAAACGCCCGCCGCCTTGGTGCGCTCCGCCACTTTTTCGCAGAGCGGCCATAAGCGTCGTTCGAGCTCGGCGGCGTCGAAAATGTCGTCGAGGAAAGTCGTTTCGGCGGAAATGCTCTTCGCCACATTGGCGCTCGAAACAGAGCGATCGTCGAGCCCGCGCGAAAGCCGCCAGAGCCGCCGTCCCATGCTGCCGTAGCGCGCCATGAGGTCGCTTTCGTCCATCTTCTGAAGTTGCGAGATGCGGCTGATGCCGTCCCTGGTGAGCTTCTGCTCGAAAGCCTTGCCGACACCCCAGATCAGCGAGACGGGCTTCGTTGCGAGAAAGCCGGGCGCCTCCGCCTCGCCGATCACGGAGAAGCCACGCGGCTTGTCCATGTCCGAGGCGATCTTCGCGAGGAACTTGCAATAGCTGAGGCCCACCGAAACGGTGATGCCGATCTCCTTTTCGACGCGGGCCTGGAGCT
Organism: Parvibaculum sedimenti; assembly: GCF_009184905.1. Lineage (GTDB taxonomy): Bacteria > Pseudomonadota > Alphaproteobacteria > Parvibaculales > Parvibaculaceae > Parvibaculum > Parvibaculum sedimenti. The sequence continues at coordinate 144,540 of NZ_WESC01000007.1, read as the reverse complement.
TGGCCATGGTGATGGCGGGAGCGGAATGGTGGAGCCGTTCGGTGCCCGTGAGATCGAGAAAGGCTTCGTCGATGGAGAGCGGCTCGACGAGCGGCGTGAGGTCACGCATCATCTGGCGCACTTCGCGCCCGACGCGCGCGTATTTTTCCATGTCCGGGCGAATGACGACGGCTTCGGGGCAGGCCTGCAACGCCTTGAACATCGGCATGGCGGAACGCACGCCGCGAATGCGGGCGATGTAGCAGCAGGTTGAGACAACGCCGCGCTTGCCGCCGCCGATGATGAGCGGCTTGTCGAGAAGCTCGGGGTTATCGCGCTTTTCGACTGACGCATAGAAGGCGTCGCAATCAAGATGCGCGATGCCGAGATCGTGGATTTCCGAGTGAAAGACGAGACGGGGGCGGTTGCAGGCGGGGCAGCGCGTCATGCCCTCCGCGACAGCCGTGAAGCAGTCGCGGCAGAAACCGGGCCGTGGCGCCGCTTCCGTCATGCGATCCCGTCCCCCGACGCACTCTCCGGCCAGAGCCATGCCGCGCCGCGAACGCCGCTCGAGTCGCCATGCATGTTGCGGAGGAGCCTTGTGTCGACGCGATCGGAAAAGACATAAGCGCCCCAACGCGCGGGGACTTCGTCATAGAGCGCGGCCACGTTCGACATGCCGCCGCCAAGCACGATGACATGCGGGTCGATGAGATTGATGACGTGGGACAGTGCGCGGGCCAGGCGGTCGGCATAGCGGCGCAGCGCGAAGCGGGCGGGGCGGCTTCCCGCTTCCGCGGCGGCGACGATTTCCTGCGCCATCAGCGGTTCTTCGCCGGAGGCCGCGTATTCCGCCGCGAAGCCCGGCCCCGAGTTCCAGCTTTCGATGCAGCCCTTCTTGCCGCAGTAGCAGTCCGGGCCGGGGAGTTCGTCGGGCAACATCCAGGGCAGTTGGTTGTGGCCCCACTCGCCTGCGATGGCGTTGGGACCGGAAAGGAGGCGTCCATTGACGACAATGCCGCCGCCGACGCCCGTGCCGAGGATAATGCCGAAGACGCTCGCCGCGCCTGCGCCCGCACCATCCGTCGCCTCCGAGAGCGCAAAACAGTCGGCATCATTGGCGAGGCGCACCTCGCGCCCAAGCGCCGCCTCGAGATCGCGGTCGAAGGGCTTGCCGATGAGATAGGTGCTGTTGGCGTTCTTCACGAGGCCCGTCGCAGGCGAGATCGCGCCCGGCATGCCGATGCCGACCGTGCCGCGAGACTGCGTCTCCTGCTCCAGGGTGGCAACGAGGTCGCGGATCGCGGCAACGGTCGCGTCATAGGTGCCCGGCGTCGCGATACGCTTCCGCGCCAGTTCGCGTCCACCCGCGCCAAGCGCGATGCCTTCGATCTTGGTGCCGCCGAGGTCGATGCCGATACGCATAAATCAGAACCCGTCCTCTTCGAGCCGGGCCGAGATGAAGTCATGCGCCTTTGCCCAGTCGGTCGTGTGGAAATGGCTGTGCTCGGAGGGGCCGAGGAGTTTGGCGAGGCGCTGATCGGCGATGAAATGCACGCGATGCGTCGGCGCATGGGCTGCCGCCACCGAGGCGAGGTTGTGCGGAATATCGTCCAGGAAGACAACCGGCGCCTCGACGATTTCGGCGAGCCGCTTTACCGCGCCGCCCTTGAGACCCTTGTTGGCGATGACGGGGTAGGCCATGCCATGCGCGGCGAGGTTCCGGACGCGCGTTTCCTTTTCCGAGAAGGACACATTGGTCAGCACGACGACCTGTGCGCGGTTGGAAAGCGCGGTGAGCGCCTTCGCTGCGCCGGGTACGGGGATCAGTGAATGTGTGGAGGAGGCGAAGAAGCCCTGCATCAGCGCGGGCATCTCGGACGCGGGGAGGGCCTCGCCCGTGTCCCTGCGCTTGATGTTGCCGGTGAGGGCGAAGCTCTGCAGATCGAGCCAGAGGCCCTGCGTTTCGAGATAGAGCTCGAGCCCGGCAATGAACTGCATCAGCACTTCGTCGCAATCGGAGACGATAATGGGCTTTCCGCGCACGAGGCTCAACGCTTCGATCTGCGGCAGCACCTCCTCGTGCAGCGCGAGCGGATCGAGGCCGCGCAGATGCGGCGTGGCAGGGGCGGTCGTCGTCATGTCCAGTGCACCTCTTCGCCGCCGGGAAGGACCTTGCGCACTATGCCGGGAAGTTCGGGCCGCAGGTCCACCGCATCGCAGAAGGCGAGGAGGCGGGCTTCGTCCATCAGCAGGAAGTCGAGCACACCGCCCAGAATCTCCGGCTCGCCGGCGCGGGCCCGCAGGTCGTCGGGAGCGAGCCCGGTTATGTCGAAAAATGCAAACAGAAGCTCGTCGTCACCGGCGATATGGCCAAGTGCTTGAATGGCAATGATTTCAGCCTGTTCGGGCTTCATCTCAAATCCCGCTCTCCAATAGCTCGTTAAGCATGGCGCAGGTTCGAAACAAAACGCTGCAAATCGACCAGCTCTTTAAAGACTTAGTTAAGGATATTGACGTCATATGGAACGCCAGAGGACCGGGAATCAAGCCCGACCTGCCTTGGGCAGTATCGTGGCGCCGGCCAAATCCGGCAACAGGTGGAGTCTTGGAGCTATGGATGCGATGACCAAGAAAGTTCTGATCGTCGAGGACAATGAGCTCAACATGAAGCTCTTCCACGACCTTCTTGACGCGCACGGCTACGAGACGCTGCAGACCCGCGACGGGATCGAGGCGCTGGAGATCGCGCGCAAGAGCCGCCCCGATCTGATCCTCATGGACATTCAGCTTCCCGAAGTCTCCGGCCTCGAAGTCACCAAGTGGATCAAGGAAGACGACAACCTGCGCTCCATTCCGGTGGTGGCGGTGACCGCCTTCGCCATGAAGGGCGACGAGGAGAAGATCCGCGAGGGAGGGTGCGAGGCCTATATCTCCAAGCCCATCTCCGTGACTCAGTTTCTGGAGACGGTGCAGCGTTTCCTGAGATAAGGGCAGCCCGTGACCGCGCGCGTACTCATCGTCGACGACGTTCCCGCAAATCTGAAGCTGCTCGACGCGAAGTTGACGGCTGAATATTTCGATGTGCTCAAGGCCTCATGCGGGCCCGAGGCGATCGAGGTCGCGACCGCCCAGCAGCCCGACATCATCCTGCTCGACGTGATGATGCCCGGCATGGACGGTTTCGAGGTGTGCCGCAGGCTCAAGGCCGCGCCCCAGACCGAGCATATTCCCATCATCATGGTGACCGCGCTCGACCAGCCGCGCGACCGCGTGCAGGGTCTCGAAGCGGGCGCCGACGATTTCCTGACCAAGCCCGTCAACGATCTGGCGCTGTTTGCCCGCGTGAAGAGCCTTGTTCGCCTCAAGATGGTGACGGACGAGCTGCGCATGCGCGAGGCCACCGGGCAGCGCATCGGCGCTTTTATCGGCACCAGCACCGAAAAGATGCTCATGGTTGAGCCGGGCCGCGCCCTCGTTCTCGACGATCGCCCGACATCGCTGAAGCGGATGAGCGAGGCACTTTCGATCGAACATACGGTCACTGTCACCGAAACGCCGGAAGAGATGCTGCAGCTCGCCAGCGTCGGCGATTTCGATCTGTTGATCGTCAGCCTGACGTTGCAGGAATTCGACGGGTTGCGCCTCTGCTCGCAGCTCCGCTCGCTCGAGGCGACGCGCCAGACGCCGATTCTCGCCATCGTGGAGGAGGGCGACATGACGCGCCTCGTCCGCGCGCTCGACATGGGCGTGAACGACTATCTGCTGCGGCCGGTGGATCGCAACGAGCTGGTGGCCCGCTGCCGCACGCAGCTTCGCCGCAAGCGCTATCAGGATTATCTGCGCGACAAGTTCCAGCGGGGGCTCGAACTGGCGATCACGGACGGCCTCACGGGCCTCTACAATCGCCGCTACATGGAGAGCCATCTCGACTCGCTGGTCGATGAGGGCATCCAGTCCGGCAAGCCCGTCTCGCTGCTCATCTTCGACATCGACTTCTTCAAGTCGGTCAACGACACCTATGGTCATGCGGCCGGCGACGCGGTGCTGAAGGAATTTGCGCAGCGCATCCAGCAGAATGTCCGCGGCGTCGATCTGGCCTGCCGCCTCGGCGGCGAGGAGTTCGTGGTCGTCATGCCGGACACCGACATGTCCTACGCCTTCATGGTCGGTGAGCGGCTCCGGCAAAAGGTGGCCGAGGTCCCGTTCCGTGTCGAACCCACCGTCACGCTCAACGTGACCGTGAGCATCGGCATCGCCGTGACCGAGAAGGGCACCGACAAGGCGCAGGATCTTCTGGTCCGGGCCGACACCGCGCTTTATCGCGCCAAGCGCGATGGGCGAAATCGCGTGGTTGCGGAAGCGGCCTGAATATTTTTCCTTCTGATCAATGCTTTGAAGGCAGTTGTTGAAGCAATGCTGCACCTGATTGGTGCGCGGGAGTTGCTTGCCCGCTGCTTCATCGAAGAGATCATTAACCACGTTTCTTCATGGTTAATCATTGAATTGAGGGTGTTCGCTGCCATCCGGCTTTATTTGAATGCCCCGGAATGATACGCTCAATTTTAATCGAATACGTTTCGCTGCCGCGCTGGTTTCCCTAGCTGGGGGGTGAAGGAAACCGGGTCCGATGGCAGCGATGTGTGTCCTCGCGGGGCGCTCAGGTCCGCCGCATCTCCTGGGTCCGTGGGGCACGGCCGGTCGGAACGTGGCAGTGGAGTGGCCTCCTCTGTTAAGCCATGAAATTTCCGGCCGGCCACTTTTCGCGCTTCTGCGCCGCCGTCACGGCAAACGAAAAGGCCGGTCCAATGGACCGGCCTTTTTGCTTCATAAGGCGACGGGAGCAAGTCCCATCAAGCCTTATTTGATCTTTGTTTCCTTGAACTCGACGTGCTTGCGCGCGATCGGGTCGTACTTTTTGATCACGAACTTCTCGGTCATCGTGCGCGAGTTCTTCTTCGTCACGTAGAAGTAACCCGTGTCCGCGGTGCTCTCGAGTTTGATCTTGATGGAAGCCGGCTTCGCCATGGCGCGAAATCCTTGAATTGGGCGGGTCGGCCTGAGGCGCCCGCGAGGGTTCGTCTCGCCATCGGTGGGATGTGCGGATTGCGCCGGAGACTACTCGCCACGGGCGTCAAGTCAAGCCGTCCGTTGAGTTTCCCCTCAACCGGCGGTCGGGTCGTCCTTTACCATTTGCCAGCGCCACAGGGCCAAAAGCATGTATCCGAGGCCAAAAACGGCCATTGAGGCCGGGAGTCCGTGGGGAACCCAGGCCTGCATGGCAGCGCCGCCGATGGGCGGGCCCATCAGTGCGCCGATGCTGTAGCACATGACGAAGGCCGAATTGGCGGCGGCGAGGTCGGGCCCATGGAATCGCTGGCCGAGAAGCGTCAGCCCCACGGAATAGAGGCCGGTCACCATACCCCCGAAAACGAAGATCGCCGGAAAGACGAGCAAGGTGCCCGCAACGAGCGGGAGCAAGGCAATGATTCCCCCGGCCAGTCCGCCGCAGATGGCGAGCAGCAGGCGGCGGTTCATCCGGTCGGCCAGAATGCCGAGAGGGATCTGGCAGAGAATGTTGCCCGCCGCGAAGGCAGTGAGCACCAGCGCCGCCACCCGCGGCGTGAGACCGATCTTGACCCCGTAGATGGGCAGGAGGTTCATCACGCCCTGTTCGACCGCGCCGAAGACGAGGGCGGCGAGCGTTGCCGTCGGTGCGACTGTCAGGAAGGCCGCGAAGGAGCGGCTGGGCGCGTGGCCCTCGCCGCCGGGAGCCGTGTTGCCCGCCATGAGCACCGGAACGCAGGCCATGAGCGCGAGGCCCGCGATGAGGCCGAAGGGCAAGAAGCCCTCAGACCCCGCGAGGAAGAGCACCACTGGACCGGCGGCGAAGCCAATGGCCAGCACCGCGCCATAGATGCCCATGATGCGGCCGCGCGTCTTCTCATCGGCCAGCGCGTTGATCCAGATCTCGCTGATGACGAAGGCGATGGTAATGGCAGCACCATTGATCGCGCGTAGCGGGAACCAGGCCCAGTAGTTGGGGACCAGGTAGCATCCGATCATCGCCCCGGCGGAGAGAATGAGGCTCACCACGACAAGCCGGTTAGCAGGCACATGCTGCATCAGCTTCGGAATGAAGGGCGTGGCGATGAGCCCCGCGAGCGACGGAATGGCCGAGTTGAGCCCGATCATCGCCGGCGGCACGCCCTGACTGGCCAGAACCAGCGCGAGGAAGGGCATGGAGGCACCGAGGCAGGCGCCAACGACCGTGAGGCAGGCAATGGCGGCGGCAATGCCGCGGCGGCGCTCAGCGGATGTGAGGTGGGAGGAAAAGCTTATCTGAGAGGTCATGCGTCATCGTCAGTTTCGCTGCGCAGGAAAGCGCACGGATGACGGCCCTTGATGTTGTGACTGCATCGTCTGTCGGGATGCCGGTGCAGTCTAGCCGGGGGGAAGCGAAGTTTCCAGCCGCCCGCGATTCTGTGCCGCAGGTTCAGGGGCGCCTGAGCGGTTGTCCGTTGCGGTAGCTGTAGAGCGGAACGCGGTCCGTTCCTCCGTTTCGACGCTGCGCAACCTCGTGCAACACGAATTCAGTGACGTCGATGATCGGAAGCTTCAGTGCTTCCGACAGCGGATACCAGTCGAGATCTTCGAGTTCGCCGCTGCCGGCGAGCGTTCCTTCGAGGGCGGAGGCCGAGGCCGTAAAGAAACGGGCATGGAAGCGGATGGGGCTTCCCACCGGTGTGATCGCGCGGGCAAGCGCCGAGAGTGCGTCGAGGCGCGGCGCGATCCCGCATTCGCGAAAATGCGCCCAGCTTTGTGCGGCCTCCGCTCCCACTTCGCCTGGCGCGGCGAGAAGGAGGCCGGTCTCTTCAAATGTCTCGCGGATCGCGGCCATGGCGAGCGCGCGCGCCTTTGGTCCGAAGTTCACGGCAGCGGGAAGTTCGGTCGCGGGGCGCGCGATGAAGTCGTCGGGATCGAGTTTGCCTCCCGGAAAGACGAAGGCATCGGGAACGAAAGCCATGCGGGCATGTCTGCGTCCCATCAGGATGCGCGGCTCATCGCCCTGATCATCGACGAGGACGAGGCTTGCCGCATCGCGCGGACGGATGCTGCGCGGGCGCAGGGGAACTTCGCTGGTCATCAGCCCTCCAGCGTATCGCGGACGGCTTCGCCTCTGCGGAAATGGATGAAGGGCACAGGCCGCGTGCGCTGGGCGGCAGCGCTCTGGCGCAGACGTTCGTCAATCTCCGCAAGCACGACGCGCGTGATGTTCGGCAGGTCGAGTTCTTCGGCTTCCTTGATGCCGATCCAGTGCAGGCCCTGCAATTCACCAGAGCCTGCAACATTTGCCGGATCGCCATGAATATGTTCGGCATCCGCGATGAAGAAGCGCGTGTCGAAGCGGCGTGTGCGATAGGGCGGCGTGATGGCACGGGCGACGAATTCCAGCGCGCCGAGCGCGGGCGACACGCCGACCGAGAAATAGGCGTTCCAGTCCTTGTGCTTGCTTGTCTGACGCGTGCCGATCGAGCGGCCGACCGCGAGCCCCGTTTCCTCGAATGTTTCGCGGATCGCGGCGAGTGCGAGCGCACGGGCGCGATTTTCCGAAGGCGTGCCGCGCATGCGCGAGAGGAGAAGCCGCGCGACTTCGGGGCGCAGATCCTCGACCGGACGAATGCGGCTATCGGCCGGATCGACGCGCCCGCCGGGGAAGACGAACTTGTTCGGCATGAATTTATGATTGGCGTGGCGCTGACCCATCAGCACACGAGGGCTCGCGCCATCATTGCGCACCAGGATCAGCGTCGCCGCGTCGCGCGGCCGTACGGCGCGCCCTGCGCTGCCGTCGCGATATTCCTGGTCGCGCGATTGTTTTGGGTCGAACGCGCCCGTCTGTCCCTCTGCCATGTTTCCGTCCCGGTTTCTTGAATATCGTTTCCCGTCAGGATGCCCGCCCGGCTCCTGCCTGTCCAGCAAGGGGGGTAATCCAGGGGTCGCCTTCTGCAGTGGCACCCTGCACATGCCCGGAAAGATCCATCGAGCCGATCCCAAGCTCGTTGAGACAGGCGTCGAGCCGCCGCAGCATCGTGGTGCAATAGTCCGCAAGGGCGGTAACGCGGTGCGGCCTCTGGCGACTCGGCGGCATTACGATCTGGAGATCAACATCCGCCGCGCAATAGGGTGCGAGTATGGCTTCGAGATGCCCCGCCTTGATGTCGTCGGCCACATCCCACGCCGATTTCAGAACGACGCCCTTGCCTTCAATGGCCCAGTCGCGAAGAAGGCCGCCGTCATTCGCGTCGCGGTCGCCCGTCACCTTCACGGTTGTTGCCGCTCCATCGACGAGGAAGGGCCAGAGATCGAAGCGACCGCCGCCGCGATAGAGCGTCATGCAGTTGAGCGCACGGAGATCATCGGGCTTTTGTGGGCGGCCCACGCGGTCGAGATAGGCCGGGGCGGCGACGGGCAGACGTCTGTTCGACGATATGCGCCGGATTCGCAGGGCGCTGTCGGGTAGTCGCCCGTAGCGAATGGCGATGTCGATCCCGTTTTCATTGAGATCGAGCATCGTGTCGGAGAATAATAGGCTCACGGACAATCTTGGATTGTCGCGCATATAAGCGTCCATCGCCGGGGCGACGTAGCGCCGTCCGAGGTCGATCGGCGCGGAGATGCGCACCTGGCCCTTGAGCGCGCCCTGGTCGCCGGAGAGGAGCCCTCTGAGGTCGTCCATCTCGGCGAGCACGCGCTTTGCCGTTCGGTAGAACTGGTCGCCGGCTTCGGTGAGCTGCAACCGCCGCGTCGAGCGGCGCAGCAATTGAGCCTCGGCGGATTTTTCCAACGCAGCAAGGCGGAGCGAGACGGCACCTTGCGACAGGCCGAGTTCACGCGCCGCCGCTGTCAGCGAGCCGCGTTCGACGATCAGAATGAATAGCTGTAAATCCGCGAAGCGGTCGATCATTCATTAAATATACAAATGAATGTGTTTTATGTCAGCCTATTTTTAAGAGGAAGGATGTATGCGATCTCCACAGGACCGTCACCGCAACAGATCGGAACCGGCCCATGATCCCGACCCTTTCCACGCCCCTGAATCTTCCCTCTGGTACGACGCTGCCGAACCGCATCATCAAGGCCGCCATGAGCGAAGGCATAGCCGACGCGCATAACGACGCGACGCCGCGCCTCGAAACGCTTTATCGCCGCTGGGCGCAGAGCGGCGCGGGCATGCTCCTTACCGGCAATGTTCAGGTCGATCGTCATCACCTGGAACGGCCGGGCAATGTCGTTCTCGACGCCGAGACGGACCTTGCCGCGCTCCGCGCCTTCGCGAAGGCGGGGACCTGCGCCGGCAATCATTTGTGGATGCAGTTGAGCCATACGGGCCGTCAGGTCGATGAGAAGATCAATGCGGCGCCGCTGGCGCCCTCCGAAGTCGAACTCGATGTGGCACGCGGCGCAGGCTATTCCTTCGCAAAGCCGCGCGCGATGACGGAGGCGGATATTCTTCACGTCATCGGGCAATTCGCCTATGCCGCGAAGATGGCGCGTGAGACGGGGTTCACGGGCGTCCAACTCCATGCTGCGCATGGCTATGTCCTGTCGCAGTTTCTCAGCCCACTGACTAATCGCAGAACCGATGCCTGGGGCGGTTCGCTTGAAAGCCGCGCACGCTTTCTGCTGGAGACGATCGCAGCCGTGCGGAAAGCGGTCGGTCCGGATTTTCCGGTCTCGATCAAGCTCAACTCGTCCGACTTTCAGAAGGGGGCTTTCACCAATGCCGAATGCATCGAACTCGTCGGCTGGCTCAACGAAAGCTCGCTCGATCTGCTCGAACTCTCCGGCGGCAGCCTTGAGCAGCCCAAGGTCGTCGGCGTCAGCCTGAAGGACGAGGGCGAGGATGCGCGTCCCGAAAGCATGAAGAAGCGCGAGGCCTATTTCCTCGACTATGCGGCGAGCGTCCGTGCCGCCGCGAAGATGCCGGTCATGGTGACGGGCGGTTTCCGCACGGTCTCGGTTATGGAGGATGCGCTGGCGAATGGCGATCTCGACGCAGTGGGCATCGGCCGTCCAATGATCGCCGACCCCGAATTGCCGAAGCGCATCCTGAGCGGTGAAGTCACCCGCGCGCCGACGCCAGAGGACAGGATCAACCTTTTCCATCTGCTGGGCTGGAACAACGCTCAACTCGAGTGCCTTGCGGAAGGCCTGGATCCCGACCTTGGCCTCGACGGAGAAGCCGCCGCCGCTCTCTTCAAAACACGCGAGGAGAAGGTCTTTGCGGATCTCCTGAGCTATCAGCGCCGGGTCGCCTGACGCCCATGTCGATCCGCAAGCTCGCGCATTATTCGATCCGGACGCAGGATCTTGCCGCGTCGGAGAAGTTCTATACGGAGGTGATGGGATTTCGGGTCGGCTATCGGCCCGGTTTTCCTTTCCCTGGTCTCTGGCTCTATGAGGACGCCGACGAGAGCGATTACGGGATCGTGCACATCATCGGCGTTGACCCGGAGGAAGCCTCCGGCCTTGTGGATTATCTCGGCGATCGGGCGGGCGGCGATGGCACGGGCGCTCTCGATCACATCGCCTTTCTCGCGAGGCACTGGCGCGAGATGCGCGGACGTCTGCACCGGATGGCCGTTCCCTATGTCGAGAGAACGGTGCCGATACTCGGTCTGCTTCAAGTTTTCCTGAGGGACCCGTCGGGGGTCACCATCGAACTGAATTATCCCGCGTCCGAAGCCAGCTGACTGGCGGCATAGCGGGCCCCGTCGCGGGATCAGTCGTGGACTTCGCCGCCGAAGCCGTGCATGCGCTGGGCCCATTGCAGGCCGACCACGGCGCCCTTGATGCGCGGGAGCAGAAGGAGCGAGAGCGCGGCGGTGAGGAGGGGCCAGACGGTCATCTGGATCCACACCGGCGGCGCATATTCGAGTTCGACCGCAAGGATGATCGGCACGACGATGTGGCCGACGATCAACATGGTGAAATAGGGAGGCGCGTCGTCGGCACGGTGGTGATAGAGGGCCTCACCGCAATGCGGGCACTCGTCCGCGACCTTGAGGAAGGCGCGAAAGATATGACCTTTGCCGCAGTTCGGGCAGCGCTCAAGGAAGCCGCGCCAGATGGAGCGGCCAAAAGCGCGCGGTGCAAGCCGGACAGGCTCGTAGATCGTGGGCTGGTCGATATCCAATACGGAGCTCATTCTGACCCTGGGTATGTGGCAAAAGTGCTACCGCAGATTTGTCGCATTCCAGAGAAGATTGAATGCGTCAGGTTGACGCGTGTTGATCCCGATCAATGTTTTGTGGACCGGTTCTTGCTGGTTCGCGCCGCTTTCGGCTTTCCGCGCGGCTTCATGCCACGGGGCTTGCCGCCGGCCTTCGCCTTTACGCCGGGGCGGCCTTGGCTTCGCTTAAAGCCCTGACGTCCGGCGGGTTTTCCCTCCGAACCACCTTCGACGATGTCGAAGCGCAATCCGCCGGTGACGGGAACCGCTTCGGCGAGCCGAACGCGGACCTGCTCGCCCAGACGATAGGTCAGGCCGGAGCGTTCGCCGATCAGCGCGTGGCCTGATTCGTCGTGATGGAAGAATTCCGTACCAAGATTGCCGATGGGGATGAGGCCGTCCGCGCCGGTTTCTTCGAGCTTCACGAAGAGGCCGAAGCGCGTGACGCCGGAAATGCGGCCGGGAAATTCCGCGCCGATGCGATCGGCGAGGAAGGCGGCGATGAAACGATCCGTCGAGTCGCGCTCCGCAAGCATGGAGCGCCGCTCCGTACCGGAGATGTGCTCGGCGATTTCCGCCAACGCGCCCAATTCCTCTGCGCTTTGTCCGTCGCCGCCGAAGCGCAACGCCGAGACGAGCGCGCGATGGACGATAAGGTCCGCATAGCGGCGGATCGGCGATGTGAAATGGGCATAGCGCCGGAGGTTCAGACCGAAGTGGCCGATATTGTCGGGCGAGTAGACCGCCTGCGACTGCGAGCGAAGCACGACGGTCGAAACCATCTGGTCGAATTCGGTGCCGTCCACTTCGGCCAGGATGCGGTTGAAGTTCGCCGGTTTGACGAGCTGGCCCTTTGGAAAACTCAGATTGAGCGTTTGCAGGAACTCTGAAAGCGCCACGAGCTTCTCGCGGGAAGGCACGTCGTGAATGCGATAGACGAGCTTCGTCTGCTTTTGCTCGGCGGTTTCGGCAGCGCAGACATTGGCGAGGATCATGAACTCCTCGATGAGCTTCATCGACTCGTATTTGGCTGCGATGTTGATCGCAGCGACGCGACCTCGCTCGTCGAGCTTCGCCTTGTATTCCGGCAGATCGAGGTCGAGCGGTCCGCGCTTCTCGCGCGCGAGCGAAATCGTCTTGTAGGCGTCCCAGAGCGGGCGCAGCACTGTTTCGAGGATCGGGCCCGTCTTGTCGTCGGGCCTTCCGTCTATCGCCATCTGCATCTGGCGATAGGTGAGGCGGGCGGCGGAGCGCATGATGCCGCGCACAAACTCATGACTGCGCTTGTTGCCTTCGCTGTCGAAGACCATGCGCACGGCGAGACAGGCACGTTCTTCCTTTTCACGCAGCGAGCAGAGATCGTTTGAGATGCGCTCCGGCAGCATCGGCACGACGCGGTCGGGGAAATAGGTCGAGTTGCCGCGCTTCTTCGCTTCGCGGTCCATGGGCGAGCCGGGGCGCACATAGGCGGCGACATCGGCGATGGCGACGATGGCGACATAGCCGCCTTCGTTTTTCGGATCGGTGTCGAGCGCTGCCCAGACGGCGTCGTCATGATCGCGCGCATCTTCGGGGTCGATGGTGACGAGCGGAATGTCGCGCAGATCGGTGCGGCCTTCCGGGCCCGCGGGCTTCGCGGCTTCGGCTTCCGTGATGACGTTGTCGGGGAAGCGGTCGGGAATGCCATGCGTGTGAATGGCGATGAGGCTGATAGACTTCGGATCGTCGCTGCGGCCGAAGACCTCGCGCACACGGGCGCGGAGAAGCCCGTAGCGCTTGCCCGGCACGGTTTCGGCGAGAACGAGGTCGCCATCCTTCGCGTTGCCGGTATCGTCGCGCGCGATCTCGTATTCGTTGCGCTCGCGCTTGTCGACCGGGACGAGCCGTCCACCCTCGGACCCGCTGCGGAAAAGGCCGAGCACACGCTCCGCGCCCTTGTCGAGGCGGCGCACGACACGCGCTTCGTAGTCGTAGATTTCGTTGACTTCGGTCGTGCGCGTCAGGCGCGCAAGTACACGGTCGCCGACGCCTGCCGGTGGCTCGGCCTCGCGATCCTTGACGTGATGCTTTTTTGTCTGGGGCGTGACGACAATCGAGGGCGGAGCGTCCGTGCCCTTCCAGTCGACGGGGCGCGCGACGAGTTCGCCGTCGGGATCGGTGTGGGTGATCTCGATGGCGGCGACGGACGGCAGCTCGCCAGCGCGATGAAGCTTGCGCTTCTCGCTCTTCACGAGGACGCCTTCCTCGGCCATCGCCTTCAGCATCTGCTTCAGCGGAATGCGGTCGGCGCCTTTGACGTTGAAGGCGCGGGCGATCTCGCGCTTGCCGATATTGCCGGTGGCGGAAGAAACGAATTCGAGGATTTGCTCTCGCGAGGGCAATCCATTCGAGCGCTCGCGTTTTTTGGGCGCGTCTTTTTTTAGCGCTGGTTTCGGCGCGGGCTTCTTTGAGGGCTTCTTCGGCTTATCGGTCATGTGGAATTCGCCCGGAATGCTGTGTGGTCCCGGGGCTCGTCCCCAGGCTCCATTCTCCTCGCCATCCGCCGCGCCGCCGAACGGGTCCCGGCGACGCGCGCCGGGACATTATCCAGTGCTTGGCCGGCCGGAGAAAGAGCGGCCGATAGAACGTCAGTCGGCCTGCTTGGCGGCGCGTGGCTTCGCCTTGGCGGCAGGCTTTTTCGCGGCAGGTTTCTTGGCTGCTGTCTTTTTCGGTGCGGCCTTTTTGGCAGCCGGCTTTTTGGCGGCGGGTTTCTTTGCCGCCGCTTTCTTCGCAGGCTTTTCTGCCGGTTCGGCCTTGGCCTTTTTTGCAGGGGCCTTCTTCGCGCCCTTGCCGGATTTCTCGGCAAGCAGGGCCACGATTTCTTCCATCGTCATGGCCTGCACGTTGGCTTCCTTCGGAAGCGTGGCGTTGGTGCGGCCATGCTTCACGTAAGGACCGTATTTGCCTTCCATGATGAGGATCGGCTTGCCGTCTTGCGGATGGGCACCCATGTCGCGCAGCGCTTTGCCCGCGCGCTCTTTTGCCTTGGCGGCCTTCTCGGCGAGAAGATCCACGGCGCGGTTGATGCCGATGGTGAAGACTTCTTCCGGCTCCTTCAGATTGGCATAGACGCCATCATGAAGAATGAAAGGACCGAAGCGGCCGAGCCCGGCGGTGATCGGAAGCCCCGTTTCGGGATGGATGCCCACTTCGCGCGGAAGGGAGAGAAGCTCGACGGCGCGTTCGAAGGTGATGTTGGCTGCGGAGGTGCCGCGCGGGATGCCCGCGCGTTTCGGCTTCTCGCCTTCTTCTTCGGCTTCGCCGAGCTGGATATAGGGACCGAAACGACCCGACTTCACGAGTACGGGCTTGCCGCTCTCGGGATCAACGCCGAGATTGCGGTCGCCCGTCGCGCCTTCCTCGCCATCGGCGCCGACGGTGAGCTGGCGCGTGAAGCGGCATTCGGGATAGTTCGAGCAGCCGACGAAGGCGCCGAACTTGCCGACCTTGAGCGAGAGGCGGCCATCGGCGCAGGAGGGGCATTTGCGTGGATCGGTGCCGTCGCCCTTGTCGGGGAAGACGTGCGGCCCGAGCACGTCATTCAGACGGTCGAGGACTTCGGTGATGCGAAGCTCCATCGCCTCGCCGACGGCGGCGGTGAAGTCCTTCCAGAAGTCGCGCAGCACGTCCTTCCAGTTCATCTCGCCGGCGGAAACCTTGTCGAGCTTCTCTTCGAGATCCGCCGTGAAGTCATATTCGACGTAGCGGTTGAAGAAGTTCTCAAGGAAGGCAGTGACGAGGCGGCCCTTGTCGTCCGGCACGAAGCGGCCCTTGTCCATATGGACATAGGTGCGGTCGCGCAGCGTCTGCAGCGTCGAGGCATAGGTCGAAGGGCGGCCGATGCCGAGCTCTTCCATGCGCTTGACGAGCGAGGCTTCGGTGAAGCGGGGCGGCGGCTCGGTGAAATGCTGGTCGGGCCGCACATCCTTGAGGCCGAGCTTGTCGCCGCGCGAAACCTTGGGCAGGCGTCCGCCGTCCTCGCCATCCTCCGCCTCGTCGCGGCTTTCCTGATAGAGACGCAGGAAGCCGTCAAACGTGATGACGGAGCCGGTTGCGCGAAGGCCGATCTGCTGCTCCTCGGCCTCGATCTCGATGGTCGTGCGTTCGAGTTGCACGCTCTCCATCTGGCTCGCGATGGTGCGGTTCCAGACGAGTTCATAGAGGCGGCGCTGATCTTCGTCGAGCGCGCGGGCAACATGTTTCGGCAGGCGCGAGAGATCGGTCGGGCGGATGGCTTCGTGGGCCTCCTGCGCGTTCTTCGCCTTGGTCTTGTAGATGCGCGCCGTGGACGGAAGATAGGCCTCACCGAATTCATTATTGATGACGGTGCGGGCCTGGGCGATCGCTTCGTCGGCGATCTGTACGCCGTCGGTTCGCATATAGGTGATGAGACCGGCGGTCTCGCCGTCGATCTCCACGCCTTCATAGAGGCGCTGTGCGATCTGCATGGTGCGGCTCGCGGAGAAGCCGAGCTTGCGCGAGGCCTCCTGCTGCAGTGTCGAGGTGGTGAAGGGGGGGTAGGGATTGCGCTTGGCGGGCTTGCTTTCGACCGACTTCACGGTGAAGCGCGACGACCTGATGCGCTTCACGATGTCGTCAGCGGTTTCCTTGTTCGGAATGTCGAACTTCTCGAGCTTCTTGCCGTCGAGATTGACAATGCGCGCGGTGAAGGGCGAACCCGAGCCGGTCTGAAAATCGGTCTCGATGGTCCAGTATTCCTGCGCGCGGAAAGCCTCGATCTCGAGTTCGCGGTCGCAGATCAAGCGAAGCGCGACAGACTGCACGCGGCCCGCCGAACGCGCGCCCGGCAGCTTCCGCCAGAGTACGGGCGAAAGCGTAAAGCCGACGAGATAGTCGAGGGCGCGGCGGGCGAGATAGGCGTCGATCAGTTCCTTGTCGAGCCCGCGCGGATGCTTCATCGCCTCCAGCACGGAATTCTTGGTGATGGCGTTGAAGACCACGCGCTCGACATCGACGCCCTGAAGCACCTTCTTCTTATTCAGGACTTCCAGCACATGCCAGGAAATCGCCTCGCCCTCGCGATCAGGGTCGGTTGCAAGGATGAGCTTGTCCGCGCCTTTGACGGCGGCGGCAATGTCGTTGAGGCGCTTCTGGCTCTTGGGGTCAACGTCCCATGCCATGGCGAAATCGTCGTCGGGCAGGACGGACCCGTCCTTCGAGGGCAGGTCGCGGACATGTCCGTATGATGCCAGGACCTTGAAGCCCTTGCCCAGATATTTGTTGATGGTTTTCGCCTTGGCCGGCGACTCAACAATAACAACGTCCATCGGGCGCACTCGTCTCCAATTCCGCGACCGCGCAGGGGATGGGGGCCGCCCCCATTGCCGTGGGCGGGCCAGATCGCCTGGTCACCGATGAAATGAGAAGGCGTGGAGTCACGCCGCCGCCGGCTCCATCGGCCGCAGGCAGAACATGGTGAAAAGGCGAGGTACTGTCAAATCCCGCAGAAAACTGCCAGAAAATGACACAACGCCCGGATGTCACGGCATTTTATATAACAAAAGATCTAAACACGAGCCGATGAGAAATATCTATTTCTCTGTTTGGATACTCGTGCATATAATCCAAAAGGCGTATGTCAATGGGGTTGGTTATCTGGCTTGAAGGCCAGGCAGGGGAGTGTGAGCGATGCGGAATGCGACGAGTGGCGTCGGCCTGGAGCGGAGCTTCCAACCAGCATCGGCATTGGCGGGGGCAGTCGAAGCGGCCCCCCGGTCCGGCGAGATGGAGGAAGAGGATGTCGCGGCCTATCTCTTTGACCTTCTCGTCGGGGCGAGGCGGCTTGCAACCTCGCGCCGGCAGCGGTTTCTCGCCTATCTGATCGGCATGGCGCTGGAGGAAGCGCGGCTCCTTACCATGGGCCGCTCGGCGGCTGACGGATCGCGCAAGGCGCGGCCCTGAGGCTCAGATATCGCCTTCGGGCAATAGGCTGACGCGGTCTCCCGGATCGCGGTGGAGGCGGCCAGCGAGGTCGAGCTCCAGCAGCACCATGCGAATGACGGGCACGCTCGCGCCCGTCATTCGCAGGATTTCATCGACAGGCGTGGGCGTCGGCCCGAGCGCGGAAAGGACTCGCTTGCGCGTCGCGGCGTCGGGCTCTGGCGCAGTTCCGCCTGCGGAGTCGAAGCGATCTGGCGCGGGTTCCGAGAAGGGGAGCATCGGCGCCTGAGCGAGCGCGGCTATGATGTCGTCGGCTGATTCCACCAGCGCTGCGCCATCCTTGATGAGGCTGTTGGAACCGCGCGCCCGTGGATCGAGCGGCGATCCCGGCACGGCGAACACATCGCGGCCTTGCTCAAGTGCGAAGCGCGCCGTGATGAGCGAGCCCGAACGCATGGCGGCTTCGACCACGACGACCGCCAGCGAGAGCCCGGAGATGAGCCGGTTGCGGCGTGGGAAGTGGCGAGCCTGGGGGCGCGTGCCCGGCGGCATTTCGCTGATCAATGCGCCGCGTTCCGCGATTTCGAGTTGGAGCGCGCGGTTTTCTTCCGGGTAGACCACATCGAGGCCGCCTGCGACGACGCCGATCGTGCCGGTGTCGAGCGATGCCTTGTGCGCGGCGGCATCAATGCCGCGCGCGAGGCCGGAGACCGTGGTGTAACCGCGCTGGCCGAGATCGCGGGCGATGGTGCTGGCGAGCTTCGCGCCTGCCGCCGAGGCATTGCGCGAACCGACGAGAGCGATGGCGGGGCGCTCGGCGAGATGGAGCGAGCCGAGGACCGATATGACGGGCGGGGCGGGGTCCACGGCGGCGAGGCGGCGCGGAAAATCGGACTCGCCGAAAACGATCAGGCGCGCGCCAAGCTTTTCGGTCGCGGCGATTTCGCGTTCGGCTTCGGCGCGGCTCGGAATACGCGGCGCGGATTTCCGCCCGCCACGCGCGGCGAGCGAAGGCAGCGCGTCAAGTGCTTCGACGGCATTTGGAAAATGCTGGAGCAGATCTCGGAATGTGACGGGGCCGACGGTGTCGCTACGCGCAAGACGCAGCCTCGCCAGACGTTCCGCCGCGGAGAGCGGAGCGCTCATACGGGCTAGCCTCAGGACTTCTTGGAACCGATGCGGGACTCGGTGCCCGAAAGCAACCGACCGATATTGCCGCGATGGGCGACAAAGATCAGGATAGCCAGAAAAATGCTCAGGGGAAGGATGGAGTTCTGCCCAAGGAGGAAAAGATAGGCGGGCGTGAGCGCCACCGCGACGAGGGTGGCGAGAGACGAGTAGCGGAAAATGACGGCGATCAGCAGCCATGTCGCGCCGAAGAGAAGGACAACAGGCCAGTAGAGCGCGAGGTTGATGCCGATGAAGGTCGAGAAGCCCTTGCCCCCCTTGAACTTCAGCCAGATGGGGAAGAGATGGCCGACGACGGCGCCTGCGCCCGCGAATAGCGACAATGCTGGCGCGATGGCTTCCGGCGCGAACTGACGCGCCAGCAGCACGGCGGCGGCGCCTTTGCCCGCATCGCAGAGAAAGGTGGCGCCCGCGACCCACTTATTGCCGGTGCGCAGCGCGTTGGTCGCGCCGATATTGCCGGAGCCGATATCGCGGATGTCGCCGAGCCCAGCCATTCGTGTGAAGATCAATCCGAACGGGATTGATCCAAGAAGATAGCCGACGGCCAGCGCCGCCAGAACCCAGGGCGCTGCCGTGTTCAATGCCTCGATCATGATTAGTGTCCCCCGTCCCCGTGAATATAGACCGTGCGTCCGCCGACCATGGTGCGCAGCGCGCGGCCCTGAACGCGGCGATCCTCGAAAGGCGTGTTCTTGGATGTCGAGCGCAGCCTGGCGGATTCTACGACCCAGGGCATCCCCATGTCGATGAGGACGAGATCGGCGGGAAGACCGGCAGCCAGACGACCGGTCTGGAGGCCGAGAAGGTCTGCGGGCGCGAAGGTCAGCGCACCGAGAAGGCGGGTGAGCGGCACGTCGCCATCATGAACGAGGGCGAGGCTCGCGGGCAGGAGCGTTTCGAGACCGATGGCTCCGAAGGAAGCCTCCGCGAAGGGATGGCGCTTCGCGTCCGCGTCCTGCGGATTGTGGCCCGAGACGATGACGTCGATGGTGCCATCGGCGACACCGGCAACGAGCGCCTTGCGGTCTTCCTCCGAACGGAGCGGTGGCGAGACCTTGAAGAAGGTGCGGTAGCCGCGAATGTCGTTCTCGTTGAGCGCGAGATGCGCGGCGGAGACGCCGCAGGTGACGTTGAGCCCGTTATGGCGCGCGCGCCGGATGATCTCGACGGAAGCCGCGCAGGAAACCTGCGCGACGTGATAACGACCGCCGGTCGTTTCGAGAAGGCGCAGATCGCGCTCGATCATGATGGTTTCGGCAATCGCCGGAATACCGGAAAGGCCGAGACGGCTGGCAAGCTCGCTATCGTTCATCACGCCGGTCGCAAGCTCGGGCACTTCGGCATGCTGGACGATGAGCGCACCGAAAAGGCCCGCATAAGACATGGCGCGGCGCATGACCTGCGCGTTGGCCACGGCGCGGTCGCCATCGGTGAAGGCGACGGCGCCGGCTTCCTTGAGGAGGCCGATCTCGGTCATCTCGGCACCGGCAAGGCCCTTGGTCAGCGCCGCCATCGGATGGATATGCACGATGCCGGTGTCGCGGGCGCGGCGCTCGATGAAATCGACAAGCGCGACATCGTCGATCACGGGATGCGTGTTCGGCATGACGATGAGCGTGGTGACGCCACCAGCGGCGGCGGCAAGGCTCGCGGTGCGCAGTGTTTCACGATGTTCTGCGCCGGGTTCGCCGGTGAAGACGCGGCAATCGATGAGACCGGGAGACAGAATGTGCCCGCGGCAATCGACGATCTCCGCACCGTCTGGAATGCCGTCGCTGAAAAGGTCGGGGCCGAGATCGGCGATCTTGCCGTCGGCGACGAGCAGGTTGCCCTTTACGTCGAGGCCGGAGGCCGGATCGACCAGTCGCGCATTGATGAAGGCTGTGCGGCTCATATGCGCAACTCGTTCGGCAGATTGCGGGCAAGCGCATCGAGAACCGCCATGCGGACCGCAACGCCCATCTCGACCTGCTCGCGGATAACGCTGCGGTTGATGTCGTCGGCAACGGCGCTGTCGATCTCGACGCCGCGATTCATCGGGCCGGGATGCATGACCAGCGCGTCGGGCTTCGCATGGCCGAGCTTTTCGTAGTCGAGGCCGAAATAGTGGAAGTACTCGCGCTGCGAGGGCACGTAGGAACCCGACATGCGTTCGAGCTGGAGGCGCAGCATCATTACAATGTCGCAGCCTTCGAGACCCTTTCGCATGTCGTGGAAAACCTCGACGCCGAAACGGTCAATACCCCTGGGCAGAAGCGTGGGCGGCGCGATGACGCGGACGCGCGCGCCCATGGCGCCGAGAAGCAGGATGTTCGAACGCGCGACGCGGCTATGCAGGATGTCGCCGCAGATCGCGACGGTGAGACCTTCGATGCGGCCCTTGCGGCGGCGGATGGTAAGCGCGTCGAGAAGCGCTTGCGTCGGATGCTCATGGGCACCGTCGCCCGCATTCACGACCGAGCAGGAGACTTTCTGCGACAGAAGCTCGACCGCGCCGGAAGAAGCATGGCGGATGATGATGAGGTCCGGGTGCATCGCGTTGAGCGTGACCGCGGTGTCGATCAGCGTCTCGCCCTTTTTGACCGAGGACGAGCCGACCGACATGTTCATGACATCGGCGCCGAGACGCTTGCCCGCCAGCTCGAAGGAGCTTTGCGTGCGCGTGGAGGCCTCGAAGAAGAGATTGATTTGTGTGCGACCGCGAAGGACGGAGCCCTTCTTGTCGACCTGGCGGTTCTGCTCGACATAGGTGTCGGCGAGGTCGAGAAGGGCTGTGATGTCGGCAGCAGAAAGCCCTTCGATCCCCAGCAGGTGCCGGTGTGGAAAGATCGGGGGGAGCTGTTTTTCCGCGCTGGTCATTAAAGCCGCATTGTATAGGGCCGATTCCGGAATGCGGCAAGTATCGAGGGGTGCGGCAAGTGAGTTATCCCCGTTTTCGGCGGCCATGCTAGGCTTCGGGCCGATCGGAAATGGAGGAATGCGTATGACCAGCCCCAGCAATTTTGCCACGCATGAGGTCTTCAACCAGCCGCCCGCGCTGGAAGGCTACAACCTCTTTACATCCGACCGTGTGCTCGCCGAAACGGTGGAGCGGGAGGGCGCGGGCGACGCCGCGGCCTCGCTGACGGCCTTCGGCGCGAAGCTCGGGACGGCGGAGGTGATCGACCTTGGGCGTCAGGCCAATACCTATCTGCCGGTGCTGAAGAGCTTCGACCGTTTCGGCCATCGCACCGACAGGGTGGAGTTCCATCCTTCCTATCATCAGCTCATGGCGCTGTCGGTGGAGCAGGGGCTTCAGGGATCGCCCTGGGAGCATCTGCTGACGGGTGGGCAGCCGCAGCCCGGCGCGGTGGTGGCGCGGCTGGCGGGCACCTACATGATGACCCAGATCGAGGCGGGGCACGGCTGTCCGATCACCATGACCAATGCGGCGGTGCCGGCGCTGCTCTTCCAGCATGACCTTGCCAAGGAATGGGTGCCGCGCATCCTGTCGCGGAAATATGACGGACGCTTCATTCCGGCAAAGGAGAAAACCGGCGTCACCTTCGGCATGGGCATGACGGAGAAGCAGGGCGGCACGGATGTGCGCGCGAATACGACGGTCGCCGAACCTGTGGGCGCGGGCGGGCCGGGCGCGGAATATCGCGTTACAGGCCACAAGTGGTTTTTCTCCGCGCCCATGTGCGACGCGTTTCTCGTGCTCGCGCAGGCGCCGGGTGGACTCTCGTGCTTCCTGATGCCGCGTTTCACGCCGGATGGAGAGGTCAATCCGATCCGTATACAGAGGTTGAAGGAGAAGGTGGGTAACCGCTCCAACGCCTCGTCGGAAGTGGAGTTTCAGGCGGCGAGCGCATGGCTCATCGGCGAGGAAGGGCGCGGCGTTCGCAACATCATTGAAATGGCGACCTATACGCGGCTCGACTGCGCGGTGGCGACGGCGGGCATGATGCGTCAGGCGGTGGCGCAGGCGGTGCATCATTGCAGTTATCGCACCGTGTTCCAGAAGAAGCTGATCGACCAGCCCCTGATGGCGAATGTGCTGGCCGATCTCGCGCTCGAAACGGAAGCGGCGACGGCGCTGTCATTCCGCGTGGCGCGGAGCTTCGACCGTGCGGAGAGCAACGAGCAGGAAGCGGCCTTCCGCCGCATCATGACGCCGGTAGCGAAATACTGGGTCTGCAAGCGCGCGCCGAACCTTGCCTATGAGGCCATGGAGTGTCTGGGCGGCAACGGTTATGTCGAGGAAGGGATTGCGGGCCGCATCTATCGCGAGATGCCGGTCAATGCGATCTGGGAAGGCTCCGGCAATGTCATGTGCCTTGATGTGCTCAGGGCGCTGTCGCGCGAGCCCGATGCGCTGAACGTGGTGATCGACGAGCTCGAAACCTCGCGCGGCGCAAACCGCGCCTTTGACGGCGCGCTCGATGCGCTGAAGGATGCGTTCACGGATCTCGCGGGACTGGAAGGCCGCTCACGCCAGATCGTCGAGATGATGGCGAAGCTCGAAGCCGGCGCGATCCTGATCCGCCATGCGCCGGAATATGTGTCGGACGCTTATTGCGCGACGCGGCTCGGCCGCGACTGGGGCGATATTTACGGGACGCTTCCCGCGGGTGTCGATCAGCGCGCGATTTTGGAGCGGGCACGAGTGGTGCGGTGAGGACTGCAAGAATAGTGGGAGGAACATAATGGGTTCTGATACGCTGCCTCATTGGGTACTTTGGATGCAGGCTTTGGCCACGCCAACCATTGCCGTAATAGGTTCATGGGTGGCTTGGCAACAGATGAGAATTTCGTCAAGGAGGCTTGATTTCGATCTTTATGATCGGAGGTTTGCAGTTTTTGTGGCCGCGCGGACGCTTATTGGAGAGGTGGTTTCGAAGGTGGAAGTTTCAATTGAGGCGATGAGGACATTCAATTTAGGCGTTGAGGATGCTCCATTTCTTTTAGACGAGAAGACAAATTTGTATCTTACAGAATTGCGCAAGCAGGCGGCTGCAGTTCAAAGCTTCAAAGATATGGTACGGTATCAGCGGCAATATAGCGAAGCGCTACAGTGGTTTGGGCAGCAGGTGGACGGCCAGATATTGCAGTCGAAGTTTCTTCCAACGCTATCCTTCGCTCAAAGAAAGCGAAGCTGCTAAAAGACTTATCCCCGTTCTAAATTTCGTCCGGGTAAAGACGACCTATTGACGAGCGTGACGCTGCTTCCCATTTATTCGTAATCTTCAGAAGTGCGTCCATTCAGCTTCGTCATCCCGGCCTCGAGCCGGGATCCATCTTTGCTGCGTTGTTTGAAGGGAAGATGGATGCCGGATCGGGTCCGGCATGACGGTTGGTGGGGATGCTCATTACACATATGTCGTCCCGACACTTGTTGCGGGCCCCATGGGCGCCGCGTCATGTCGGGCGGTCTTTGGGTTCCGGGGCTAGTCCCGGGATGACAGCATTGGTTTGCGATTACCCGAACACCCACAGCATCAACGGCATTGTGACGATTGCGAGCACCGTGCCGCCGGTGATGAGGCTCGACATCAGTTCCATATGACCGCCCAGTTGGCGCGCGAGGACGTAGGACGACGTTGCTCCGGGGACGGCGGCGCAGATGAGGACGACGAGACGGGGGAGGCCGGTGACGCCGAAGAGGAAGCAGAAGCCCATCATCATCGCGGGCATGAGGAGGAGCTTCAGGGCGCTCGTATAGAGCACGGTCCATTTCGCCTCGAAGACATGGCCGATGCGAAGCCCGGCGCCGACGGCGATGAGGCCGAGCGTCAGCGAGGCGTCCCCGATGATCTTCGCGGTGA
Source organism: Parvibaculum sedimenti (assembly GCF_009184905.1). Lineage (GTDB taxonomy): Bacteria > Pseudomonadota > Alphaproteobacteria > Parvibaculales > Parvibaculaceae > Parvibaculum > Parvibaculum sedimenti. Next base: position 120,387 of record NZ_WESC01000007.1, on the reverse strand, counting down.
CGGCGAGGGGGCCGGGCAGGCCGATGCCCGTCGCGTTGAGGAAGATGCCGGCAGCGCAGGCGAGGATGAGCGGATTCTTCGCGAGTAGCTTCGCGAGTTCCAACGGCTCCGCACGGCGATTGAGGGCGTAGCGCGTCAGCACCGTTACCGAGAGAATGTTCGCCAGCGGCACCAGCACGGCGACCGAGACGGCGGCCATGGTGACGCCCTGCTTGCCATAGAGCGAAGCGATGGAGGCCAGCGCGACGAAGCTGTTCCAGCGGGCGGCGGCCTGGAACATGCTCGAAAATTCGGGGCCGGAGACCGGCAGGAGGCGCTTGGAGAGCATCAGCACGCCGACCATCGCGAACATGCCGCAGGCGAGCGCGAAGGCCATGGGCCAGATGTCGAAGCTGCGCAGGTCGGCGGTCGCCAGCGTGTTCAGCAGCAGGGCCGGGAACAGCACATAGTAGTTGAGCTGGTCGAGGGGCAGCCAGATACCCTCGCCGGGAAAGCCCTTGCGCCGGATCACGAAGCCGAGCGCGATGACGAGGAAGATGGGAACGAGCGAGTTCAGAATGGCGAGCATGGTGGGATCGTTTCCTCACTCCGCCTTGTTTTTATGAATGTGCGGCGGCGCTTCTTTCTTCTAGCCGATTTCACACCTGGCTCAAGGTGTTTGCGCTTCAAAGGAACGGCTTGGGCGCGGTGTCGACATCGAGCTCGACCTCGGGAGAAATCTCGTCGAGCGAGCGGCGCGCGGTCTCGGGCAGGAAGAAGATGACCGGGATGATGGCCAGCGGCGCAAGCGCCAGAAGGATGATGACCGAAAGCGCATGCGATCCGACCAAGGCGTAGAGCGCGCTTTCGGCGGCGAGGCCCGCAATGCCCGAGACGGTGTTGATGACGCCGCGCGCGGCCGAGGAGGTCGAGCGATAGGAGGTCGGGAAGAGTTCGCTGCCCATGGCCGACAGCGTGACCTCGGAGGCGAAATAGAAGAAGAGGCAGCCGATCCAGCTTGCGACGAGAAACGTCGGGTCGTTGGTCAGGTAGAAGGCGAGGAAGAGCCCGACGACGAGGGGGATGCAAATGCAGAGCACGAGACGCCGGCCCGCGAAGTCCCCGATGCGGCCTGCGGTGAAGAAGCCGAGGATCGAGAGCGCGCCGCCGAAGAATTGCAGATAGCCGACCTGAGCCGGCGAGAAGCCATGCGTCTCCTGCAGGAACTTCGAGATGAAGGCGAAGGCCGCTGAAATGCCAAAGGCGTAGGGCGCAGTGGTGCCGACCAGCGCGACGAAGCGGCCCGGATAGGCGCGGGCGAGGGAGACGATGGGCCTCAGGTGGTCGCGGAAGCTCTGTGTCGCGCCGCGCGACGCCTTGAGTTCGGAAAAGCGCGCCGTCTCCTTGAGGCTGCGCCGCGCCAGCATGATGACGATGAGGCCAAGGCCGCCGATCAGGTAGAAGTCGCGCCAGCCATGCGGCAGCGCGCCGATCTGTCCATAGAGCAGCGATGAGAGGCCATAGCCGAGCGTACCGAGCGCCGCGAGGCGGGCAAGCGCCCAGCCGCGCAGATGCGGCGCGATCTCTTCCGCGATGATCACATAGCAGATCATTTCCTCGGCATAGGAGAAGCACCGGGCGAAGGTCTGCAGCACGAGATATTGCGGCGCGTTCTGGGCGAAGGCGCTCAGCACCGTCGACAGCGTCATGCCGATGACGGTGAAAAGGAGCAGCTTCCGGCGGCCGACGACATCGGCCATGAAGGCAAGCGGGAAGGCGAGCAGCACGCCGAAGCGGATGATGCCGGTATAGAGGCCGAGGTTTTCTTCCGGGATATGGAGCGAGGCCTGTATCTGCGGCAGGGCGAGGGCGAAGATGCCGAGATCGTAATTGTTGATGAGGAGGGAACTGCCGACGAGAAGGAGCAGCAGGCGTTGCTCGCGCGGAAGCTTCTGAACGGCAGTGTCGGTCAATTCGTATCCCCCCAGTGGACGGCGCTCCGCCGATGCGGTTACAAACTCCGCATCCGTTCCAGCGCCCCCTGGAGGATGTAGGCAGCGGCCATCTTGTCGACAACCTCGGCGCGGCGCGCACGGCTCGTATCGGCTTCGAGCAACGTCCTGGTGACGGCGGCGGTGGAGAGGCGCTCATCCCAGAAGGCAAGTGGCAAGGGTGAGAGCTTTTCGAAATTGCGGACGAAGGCGCGGGCCGACTGGGCGGAGGGGCCCTCCGAGCCGTCCATGTTGAGGGGAAGGCCCACGACGAGACCGCCGACGCCGTGTTGGGCGATGAGTTCGAGCATGCGGTTGGCGTCCGCCGTGAACTTCACGCGCCTGATCGTCTCCAGCGGCGTTGCCACGGTCAGCGACAGGTCGGAGAGGGCGAGGCCGATGGTTTTTGAGCCCAGATCGACCCCCATCAGCCTTTCGCCGCGCTTCAGGGCGGATTTCAACTCGCCCGGCGTCTTCAGATTGTCGCTCAACGGCGCTCCATTCACAGAAATCGCTTATTTGTCAGGAAGATAGGGGGTGAGGCGAAAGTGCGCAACGATATCCCCACAAACCTCCCATATCTCCCTATATCTCCCTATATAGGGTGGCGGCGGCGTTGCCCCCGACGCTCCGGCTTTGTTATGTTGCCCGCATCGAATCCTCTCCAATACGGGGTCGGCAGCCAAGGGTGCCCGGAACGGGCGGCCCTTCTCCGAACCACAACCAAAGGCAGGCTTATGTCGGTCGATCAGAACACGGTCCGGCACATTGCCCGGCTTGCGCGGATCGCAGTCCGGGACGATGAGCTTTCGGCTCTCGCAGGCGAACTCAACTCCATCCTCGACTGGGTGGAGCAACTCGGCGAGGTCGACACCAATGGTGTCGAGCCGATGACGAGCGCCGTCGCCGTGACCATGAAGATGCGCGACGACGTCGTGACCTCGGGCAACCTCCAGAAGGAAGTCACGGAGAACGCGCCCGGTTCCGAAGACGGCTTCTATGTCGTGCCGAGGGTGGTGGAGTAAATCATGACCGATCTGACCAAGCTGACGCTGGCCGGCGCGCGCGACGCGCTGAAGAAGAAAGAATTCACCTCGCTCGAGCTGACCGACGCCTATCTCGGCGCGATCGAGGCGGCGACTCCGCTCAACACCTATGTGACCGTGACGGCCGATCAGGCGCGCGAAATGGCGAAGGCCTCCGACCTGAAGCTCGGCAAGGGCCAGGGCGGCGCGCTCGAAGGCCTGCCGCTCGGCATCAAGGATCTTTTCGCCACGAAGGGTGTGCTGACGACGGCGTGCAGCCACATCCTCGACGGATTCAAGCCGCCCTACGAGTCGCAGGTGACGCAGAACCTGTGGCACGACGGCGCGGTGATGCTGGGCAAGCTCAACAATGACGAGTTCGCCATGGGCTCGTCGAACGAGACGAGCTTCTACGGCCCGGTGGTGAACCCGTGGCGGCGGAACGGCGACACGACGAAGATCGTGCCGGGCGGCTCGTCGGGCGGTTCGTCGGCGGCGGTGGCGGCGAAGCTCTGCCTTGCCGCGACGGCGACCGACACGGGCGGCTCTATCCGCCAGCCCGCGGCCTTCACCGGCACCGTCGGCATCAAGCCGACCTATGGCCGCTGCTCGCGCTGGGGCGTCGTCGCCTTCGCCTCGTCGCTCGATCAGGCGGGCCCGATCGCCCGCGACGTGCGCGACGCGGCGATCATGCTGCGCTCGATGGCGGGTTATGACGACAAGGACTCGACCAGCGTCGATCGCCCGGTGCCCGACTACGAGGCATCGCTCGGCCAGAGCCTCAAGGGGCTCCGCGTCGGCATTCCGAAAGAGTATCGCGTCGACGGCATGCCAGCCGAGATCGATGCGCTGTGGACGAGAGGCATCGAGTGGCTCAAGGCTGCGGGCGCGGAGATCGTCGATGTGAGCCTGCCTCACACCAAATATGCGCTGCCGACCTATTACATCGTGGCGCCTGCCGAATGTTCCTCGAACCTCGCGCGCTATGACGGCGTCCGCTATGGCCTGCGCGTTCCAGGCAAGGACATCACCGACATGTACGAGAAGACCCGCGCGGCGGGCTTCGGGACGGAAGTTCGCCGCCGCGTGCTGATCGGCACCTATGTTCTCTCGGCCGGTTATTACGACGCCTATTACCTGAAGGCGCAGCAGGTGCGCACGCTGATCGCGCGGGACTTCACCGAGGCTTACGCGAAGTGCGACGTGCTGCTGACTCCGACGGCGCCCTCGGCGGCCTTCGGCATCGGCGAGAAGACCGCCGATCCGCTGTCGATGTATCTGAACGACGTGTTCACCGTGACGGTGAACCTGGCGGGGCTTCCCGGCATCTCGGTGCCGGCTGGCCTGTCGAGTGACGGTCTGCCGCTGGGCTTGCAGCTCATCGGCAAGACGTTCGACGAAGAAACCTTGTTCCGCGTGGCTTACGCGCTTGAGGAAGCGGCCCAGTTCAAGGCCGAACCGGCAGTCTGGTGGAGGTCGTGATCCAAATGCGCAACCGCGAACCCCGTAACGAAGATCTGATCAAAGGCATGACTGGCGACTGGGAGATCGTGCTCGGTCTCGAAGTCCACGCCCAGGTGACGTCGAATGCGAAGCTCTTCTCCGGCGCGTCGGCCGCGTTCGGCGCGGAGCCGAACACGCAGGTGAGCCTCGTCGACGCCGCGCTGCCCGGCATGCTGCCCGTCATCAACCGTTACTGCGTCGAGCAGGCGGTGAAGACCGGCCTCGGCCTCAAGGCGCAGATCAACCTGCGCTCGATCTTCGACCGGAAGAACTATTTCTATCCCGATCTGCCGCAGGGCTATCAGATCTCGCAGTTCAAGCATCCGATCGTCGGCGAGGGCGAAATCGTGATCGACCTGGCGGGCGGCCGCTCGGAAATCGTGGGCATCGAGCGCCTGCATCTTGAGCAGGATGCGGGCAAGAGCATCCACGATCTCGGACCATCGGTGAGCCATGTCGACCTCAACCGGTCGGGCGTTGCGCTGATGGAAATCGTTTCGAAGCCGGACATGCGTTCCGCTGACGAAGCAAAGGCTTACGTCACGAAGCTGAGGACGATCCTGCGCTATCTCGGCACTTGCGACGGCAATATGGAAGAAGGTTCGCTTCGTGCGGACGTTAACGTCTCGGTGCGCCGCCCCGGCGGTCCGCTCGGCACGCGCTGCGAGATCAAGAACGTCAACTCGATCCGCTTCATCGGCCAGGCGATCGAATATGAAGCGCGCCGTCAGATCGAAATCCTCGAAGAGGGCGGCAAGATCAATCAGGAAACCCGCCTTTTCGATCCGAAGGCGGGCGAGACGCGCTCCATGCGCTCCAAGGAAGAGGCGCATGACTATCGTTACTTCCCCGATCCCGATCTTCTGCCGCTGGAAATCGTGCAGGCCGACGTCGACGCGATCAAGGCGAGCCTGCCCGAACTTCCCGACGACAAGAAGGCGCGCCTGATCGCCGAATACGGTCTGTCTCCCTATGACGCGACCGTTCTCGTCGGCGAAAAAGCGACCGCCGACTTCTATGAAGCGGTGGCGAAGGGGCGCGATGCGAAGCTCGCATCGAACTGGGTGACGGTGGAATTGTTCGGCGCGCTGAACCGGGAAGGACACTCGATCGAGACCTCTCCGGTGTCTGCGGAGCACCTCGGAAAGCTCATCGATCTGATCTCGGACAACACCATCTCCGGACGAATCGCGAAGCAGATTTTCGAATCAATGTACAAAACCGGCGGCGACCCCGCCGAAATCGTCGAAAAAGAAGGTCTGCGTCAGGTGACCGATACGGGCGCCATCGAGGCCGCAATCGACGCGGTCATCGCGGCGAACCCGGACAAGGTCGCGCAGGCAAAAGAAAAGCCGTCTCTCGCGGGCTGGTTTGTCGGACAAGTCATGAAATCCACGTCTGGCAAGGCAAATCCGCAAGTCGTCAACGAAATCCTCGCGCGCAAATTGGGCCTTTCGTCCGACGGCTGATCAATTTTTCACGGCTCCCTGTGAACCGTTTGTCAACCACTTTCGACAGAGAGTGGCGCGCCGACGCTTGCACAAAAATGCAACACTGTGTTGCGGAGGGCATTGACCGCGCTCATATTATTCATCGCGCCTGAGGGGTACGAGGGCGCAAGAAAAGTGTGTGCGTTGCGAGTCAATGGATTGTCGCCAACGATATCGGCACATCAGGAGCTAGAGAAACATGGCTACGAAAGCTAAAGCAAAACCCGCCGCCAAGAAGCCGGCTGCGAAGAAGCCCGCCGCCAAGAAGACGGCTGCGAAGAAGACTGTGAAGAAGCTCGCCGCCAAGACGACGGCGAAGAAGACCACGGCGAAGAAGCCGGCCGCCAAGAAGGCGGCGGTGAAGAAGCCCGCGGCGAAGAAGGCTGCTGTGAAGAAGCCTGCGGCGAAGAAGCCCGCCGCAAAGAAGGTTGCCGCCAAGAAGCCGGCCGCCAAGAAGGTTGCCGCGAAGAAGCCGGCCGCCAAGAAAGTCGCCGCCAAGAAGCCGGCTGCGAAGAAGCCGGCCGCCAAGAAGGTTGCCGCGAAGCGGAAGCCGGCGGTCAAGAAGGCGGCCTGATTAGTGACCGGTAATCGCCGGCCTGCCGCGCTTTCTGCGGCAGGCAAGCGCTCTCCCAAGCAGGCCTCTCCCGCAGTGCGGGATGGGCCGAAGCCGATCGATCTCTATTACTGGCCGACGCCAAACGGCTGGAAGATATCGATCATGCTGGAGGAATGCAGGCTGCCCTATGTGGTCAGGCCGGTGAATATCGGAGTTGGCGACCAGTTCAAGCCGTCCTTTTTAAGGATAGCTCCGAACAATCGGATGCCAGCCATCGTGGACCCGGATGGTCCAGGGGGAAAACCGATCTCGATTTTCGAGTCGGGGGCAATCCTTCAATATCTCGGCCGCAAGACGGGGAAGTTTTATCCGTCGAATGAACGGCAGAGAGTTGAGGTCGACCAATGGCTGTTCTGGCAGATGGCTGGGCTTGGTCCCATGGCGGGCCAAGCCCATCATTTCCGGCAGTACGCACAAGAGAAGATCCCTTATGCGATCGACCGCTATACAAACGAGGTGAACCGGCTCTATGGCGTTATGAACAGACGCCTCAAGGACCGCGATTATCTCGCCGGGCGATACTCGATTGCAGACATAGCTTGCTGGTGCTGGGTCGTACCTTACAAGAACCAGGGTCAGCAGCTTGAAGACTTTCCCCGCCTCAAAGACTGGTTCGAGCGGGTTGGCGCCCGACCGGCCGTCAAAAGAGGCTTCTCCCTTGGACGCGAATTGCGCCAGGGAACCCTTGGGGACAAGACCAAAGCAGCCGAACAGGCTCGGAAGATTCTGTTCGGGCAACGCGCACAATAAAGGGCCGACTTACGTCGCGTCCCGCTTATGCTAAACTTGCAGCGTGTCCGGCAACCCGGACACGCTGTTTGTCTTTATGGGGTTGCTCTCATGGGCTTCGCTTCGCGAAAGCCCGACGCGGAGGTCGGTGTCCGATGAATAATCGTGTGATGAGACTCGCTGGAGCTGTGGTTCTGGGCATCTCTCTGGTCGGCGGGACGGCGCAGGCGGCAGAGGTGACTGGCACAGGCACCCTTGTCATGAAGGACAAATATCACACGCAGACGGAGTGGGGTTCGGGCCTCTCGCTGCCGCGCGCCGGCAAGATCACACGCGTCATGGACGGCACCTATGGATTTGCGATCCGCAACGCCAAGGGCGAGGAGGTCGCGAATTTCCTTGATCCGCAGCAGGCAGTCGGGTTGAAGCTGGCCGCCGGAAACTATGTGCTTGACCCCTATGTCTGCACACGCCATCGCCATCACCATGTGGAAGTGACCGCGGAATATTGAGCGGCGAGCCGCAATCCGGTGGAGGAGGCGAGGGTGATCGATCTCTATACCTGGACGACACCGAACGGGCGCAAGGTCTCCATCATGCTGGAGGAGTGCGGCCTCGAGTACACGGCGCATGCGATCAACATCGGCAAGGGCGAGCAGTTCGCGCCGGAATTTCTGAAGATCAGCCCCAACCACCGCATCCCGGCTATCGTCGATCAGGAAGGCGATGGCGGGCCGCTCGCCGTTTTCGAATCCGGCGCGATCCTCATCTATCTCGCGGAGAAGACCGGCAAGTTCCTCGCGCCGAAGGGGCGCCAGCGCGCCCAGGCACTCGAATGGCTGATGTGGCAGATGGGCGGCGTCGGGCCGATGTTCGGACAGCTCAATCACTTCATCAACACGGCGCCGGAAAAGATCCCCTATGCGACAGATCGCTACGCGAGCGAGGCGGCGCGCCTCGTCGGCGTGATGGACAAACGCCTCGGCGAAGCGCGGTTCCTCGGCGGTGATTATTCGGTCGCGGACATCATCACCTATCCCTGGATTGCGCCGGCGATAGACCTTATCGCGGCCGCGAAGCCCGACATGGTGGGCGAGGCAGCGAACACGCGGCGCTGGATCGCCGAGGTCGGCGCGCGCCCCGCCGTTCAGCGCGGCATGGCTGTGCCGAAGCTCGGCTGAACGTCCCACGCCTTCCAACGCGCGGACCTGGTCCGCATATGGCAAATGGTGCGTTAACCATTTTTTCAGCGTAGCGATGAAATGCTTTCCTCAGGGGCAAGGAATTCCTTGCGGCTGACGGGCGGCGCCGAGTGGGTTTGGAATCAGGCGAGCCGCCACTTTGGGAAGAGGTGGGCAATGGCTCGCATGCAGCACGAAGCGCTTCAGGAGAGCGAACTTGCGTCGGAAGGCGGCAAGTGCGACGCGCTCTATGAACTGGGGCTGATCTACTCAACCGGCAATGGCGTCGAGGTCGATCTCGTCACGGCGCACAAATGGTTCAACCTTGCGGCCATGCGCGGCAGCGAGGCGGCCCGCTCCTATCGCGCCGAACTTGCCCGGGAAATGGGCCCGGCCGAAGTCGCCGAGGCGCAGCGGCAGGCGCGCGAGTGGCTTGCCACGCACTGATCTTTGCTAGCGTCATCGCACCGCCTTGAACCGGATGACAGGCGACGGCTTGCGCTTTATGTTCGCGCGAAACGAGACGCGACAGGAGCGATGATGGCCGACGCCGTGGAAGACCTCATCCAGTTACTCAACCTCGAACAGATCGAGGTGAATCTTTTCCGGGGCCACAGCCCCGACTCGAGCTGGCAGCGCGTCTTTGGCGGGCAGGTGATCGGGCAGGCGCTGGTCGCCGCCTATCGCACGGTCGAGGATCGTGTGTGCCATTCGCTGCACGCCTATTTCATCCGGCCCGGCGATCCGAAAATTCCGATCGTCTATGAGGTCGATCGCTCGCGCGACGGCAAGAGCTTCACGACGCGGCGCGTCGTGGCGATCCAGCACGGAAAGCAGATATTCAATCTCGCCGCTTCGTTCCAGACGCCGGAGAAGGGCTTCGAGCATCAGTCGACGATGCCCGACGTGCCGCAGCCCGAAGACCTGCCGAGCGAGCGCGAGCTGAGGAGGGCGATCGAAGGCCAGCTGCCTGAAGCGATCCAGAAGCATTTCGCGCGTCCGCGCCCGATCGAGATTCGCCCCGTCAATCCGCAGCACTATATCGACCCGGCGCCGATGGAGCCGGTGCAGCATGTCTGGGTCCGCGCGCGCAAGGAGATCGGCAACGACATCGCGCTCAACCAGTGCATCCTTGCCTATGCCTCCGACATGACGCTGCTCGATACCTGCGTTCGCCCGCATGGCGTGAGCTGGGTGTCGGGCAAGCTGCAATCGGCGAGCCTCGACCATGCGATGTGGTTCCACCAGCCGTTCAACGTCAATGAGTGGATGCTCTATACGCAGGACAGCCCAAGTGCCTCAGGCGCCAGGGGACTCAACCGGGGCAGCATCTATACGCGGGATGGGCGGCTTGTCGCTTCCGTGGCCCAAGAAGGGCTGATCCGCTACCACGGATAAGATTTCCATGCTTTTTCGCCCCGGAAATGCGCCTGAGAGGGACTTCTCCCTTGAAGCAAACGGCAATCTTGGGCATACACGGGCCTACGGAGAGGTGGCCGAGAGGCTGAAGGCGGCGGTTTGCTAAACCGTTATACGGTCAAAAGCCGTATCGTGGGTTCGAATCCCATCCTCTCCGCCATTCCCCCTTTTAAATCATTGATTTTTAAAGATATTTTTGCGGGCTGTACACGGGGCAGGCGAAGCGGCCGGCTTGCGCGCGGTCCGGGGCGTGTCATCATGTGCGATAGTCGCTGCAGCGGCACCCGGGGCCCCACCTGATGCAAACGCAAGCAATTGAAGATGAGAAGGTCGCCGTCGTGTGCTGCGCGACGTCGAACTGGCTTCCCGCCGCCGCAGTGACCCTGCTGTCATGCCTTCGCCATGGCGTCCCTGCCAATGCCGATTTCGTCATCATGCTCGTCGGGGGCGGGCCCGCCGACGAGGCGGCTCTGGAAGCCTTCAACGCCAGGCACTCGACCGCGATCAGGCTTCAGCATGTCGAGATCGTAGAGAAGGAAATTCTGAATCTTGGCCGGTGGCTAGGCCACGGCATCCGGCTGACCATGAGCAGGTATTTTGATGAGCGTTACCGCCGGGTTCTCTACCTCGATAGCGATGTGCTCGCGCTTCAGCCCATTGATGACCTGCTCGAAACGGACTTGAAGGGTTATCCCCTCGGAGCGGCCATTGATGTCGGCTTCATGCCCGATCTTGTGACCACTGCCGCCACGCACCGCGCCGATATTGGCTTCGATGAGGTGACGCCTTATTTCAATTCGGGCGTTCTCCTGTTCGATTGGCGGCAGTGCCTGTCCGGGCAATATCTGCAGAAGGCGGTTGCGCTGTTGCCGACGGTGGAGAAGTCGCTTTTTTCCGAGCAGGACATATTGAACATCGTCTTCCGCGGTCGGTGGCGGGTGCTGCCCCCAAAATGGAACGTTATTGCGCTCATCACCGAATACATGTCGTGTGAGATCGGCATCAAACATTTCACCAGTTCGCCGAAACCGTGGGCCGAAGCGCCGCGTTTTGCCGACAGGAAGTTCCGTGCCTTCTATCAGGACAGTCTCTCGGGCACGCCGTGGAGCGGTTTTGTCGTTCCCGGTGGCTGGCGGTGGTCGCTCAAGGGTGTGGAGCGCTTCTTGCGCAAGACGCTTTCATTCGGCAAGCGCCGCATTCTCGCGCAAGCGCTCGAACGCGCCGAGCAGGCCTCACGCGTCTAGGCGATAACTGGCGTCATTGCCGCGCTCTTCGCCAAAGCAGGGGCGGGCGATTGGGCAATATGCTTCTTGATCCTGTCCGCCACCAACTTCGGATCGACGCTTCCGTCAGGGCTTTTGATCAACCAGCCGTCCAGCGCCGGATTGAAGGTGGGCTCATAAATGACGACGCCGTTGTTGTACAAGGCAGCGACGTAGCTGAAGGAGCTCTTCGACATCACCAGAATGTCACTCTCAATGAGGCCCCTCAACGTGTCGAGAGCATCCGTATCGAGATGAAGCGAGCACCCAAGCTCGACGAACTCCTGAAAGTCGTCTTTGCTGCCTTGCGAAAAAACCGCGATCGACAGTCTTGTATTCGCCAGCGCCGCAGCTTCTTTCAGACATTTGATCGTTTGAAGAATTTTACTGTTCGGGGTGAAACGAAGCGAATTGCTTTCCTGCCCGACATCTCCTCGTCTGACGTGAACGGCGACAGACAGGGTGTCTCCCGGTTGCTCACTGAGGCCCATCTTTTTTCTGAAGAGGTCCCGCACGTCGAGGAATGAATTTGGATAGCGGCGCGTGAAATACCAGCATTGCTGAAATCTCAGAACCGAGTTTTCGGTCAGCTTCTCTTTCCCGGTCAAATAGTCCGCGTAGTCGATAACGGAATGCCTGTCCGTCACGACTTCTTCACCTTTGCCGAAATTGAAGAAGCGCTCCCAGCTGCTGACCCACTCTTCAGGATCGCCGTCGGAGTGGTCGATATCTGTGAAGGGGGAGTGAACATAGGTCGCGCCAAAGGCTTTGGCGAAGCTGATGGTGGACATCCGGGTAAGGGCCTGCATGCCGATTCCATCGGCGCGCCCGCTACAGGTTATCTTCACACCTTGCGGCAGAACGCCTCTTGAGAGCTTTACGGCAGCGTCGCTCGTGAAGAAGTTCTTATCCGTCCCCACGTTCTGCCTTGCCAGCAATTTGAAAAAATACCACGCGCGGCGCAATTCACTGGCAAGGACGTGTCTGTATTTCAGTTTATGCACGGTCAACTCAACCTGTTTAAACGCATTGTTCAATCGCGGGTGTCGTCACCAGGCTCGTACTCCGGCCGGTCCGGCACCAGTTGCGAATACCTATCAGGTCGCCATGCCCGATTTACGGGGAGCGACGATGCCATTGGGAACGGGGGCCGTCACCTTTTTTATTACGCCGTTTGTTCGTGTCCGCGTGCAACCCGCGGGCGGATAGGTAGTCCTCCTTAGTGGTCAAGCGCTTGTGCAAGGGCGATCATTTCAGAAGCGGCGGAGTATTCGCACCCGCGTTTCCCTTTACGCAAATCCCGGTAAATCGGAGTGGTGTGACATTCATGGCTGAAAATAATATTCGCGCTCAACGCTACGCTGCGACGCCGCTTGTACGGATGGAGAGGGTTGGCGATATCGGCATCGTTACTCTTGCGAACCAGGCCAAGCGCAACGCGCTGACGCATGAGATGATGAACGGCCTGACCGAGGCGATTGAAGCGCTTGGCGGCGCGAAGGCGCGTGTCGTGATCATCCGCGCGGAGCCGGGCCAGAAGGTCTGGTCGGCGGGCCACGACATCGGAGAGCTGCCGATCGGTGGGCTCGATCCGTTGAACTATGCCGATCCTATGGAAGAAACGCTGCGCGCGGTCCGCCTGTTTTCCGGCCCGGTGATCGCGATGGTGCATGGATCGGTCTGGGGCGGTGCGCTCGACCTCGTGCTGAGTTGCGACATGGTGATCGCGGACGGGACCGCTACCTTCGCCATTACGCCGGTCAATCTGGGTCTGCCTTACAACACGACCGGGCTGCTGCATTTCATCGGGCGGCTGCGGCTCAACGTGGTCAAGGAACTCTTCTTCACTGCGGCGCCTGTCGATGCCGAGACGGCGCTCGAATGGGGCATCATCAACCATCTGCTGCCGGAAGCGGAGCTTGAGACCTATACGATGGATATGGCGCGGCGTATGGCGACCAAGGCGCCCCTTGCGATGGCCATCATCAAGGAGCAGATCCGGGTGATGAGCGACTATGTGCCCATTCCCGCCCAGACCTTCGAACGTATTCAGGACATGCGCCGCAAGGTCTATGACAGCGCCGACTATCGCGAGGGCGTGGCCGCCTTCCGCGAAAAGCGTGCGCCGGTTTTCAAGGGTGAGTGAGCCTTACCAGCGCGCGAGGAACCCGCTCAGGGCGCGATGAAGACGTGGTTGCCGATCTGCACGGTCTTTTCGTCGTTCTCCACCCATTCGGGCGGGCCGTCCCTGAATTCGAAGACGGAATAGAACGACGTCGCGCCTTGCGTCAGGTCCTCGCTGTAGCCGGCGATGAGCTTGTCGGCGACGGTGGCGGCGGTTTTCCATCCGCGCGTCTTGCCGATGGCGACTCTTTTGCGCGAGATCTTCCGGGTCCAGCCGAACTGCTTCTTCTCATAGACGACGTCGCAGACAGTGGTGCCTTCCGGTCTCTCTCCGAGACGGTTGAGCACGACATGGCCGACCGCTTCCATGCCTTTTTGGCCTTCGCCATGGGCTTCGTAGTACATCACAGCGACAAGGCAGGTGCGGTCCTTTGCGTTCAATTGCAGGGGTTGCCGGAGCGGAAGATCGGGCACCTCGACGAGAGGCGGCGCGAATGTGGGGTAGGGCGCAGAATGGGCGCGGGGAGTGTAGGTCAAGGGCTCCGCTGGCACGGCGATTTCACGGGCGGGCGACGAGGCGCAAGCCGCCAGCGTCGCGCTGGCAACCGCAATCATGGGCAGGGTCAAGAGACGGCGCATAGAGGGTCCTTGGCTGTGCGGCATGGTGGCGGATTATGCCGCCCGGAGGGTGGCTCTGATACCCGGGAAATGCGGCGATAAGTTGGACCGAAGGCGGCAAGAACCGAAAACTGCCCGGATTTCCCCCGTTACGGAGATGTCCCGCCATTTGCGCCGCCGCCGCCGATGCGGATAAACTCGCGCACACCGAGCCGGAGGGACGATTCATATGCTGGGAATGACGAGGGGCAGGCTGGCGCTTGCGGTTGCGACGCTGGTGCTGGCGGGATGTACATCCCAGCTCGGGCCATCGGCGGGCTTCAACACGCCGGACACGGTGGGACCCTTGCCGGCTGACTACAATGCGGTGGCGGCGGAGTGGGTCCGTGCCTCGCTGAAGGACCCCAGGAGAACGTTGACGGTGCTTCCGGCCTCGCCCGATATCGCGGCCTGCAATATCAGCGTACTCGGCAAGCATTTCGGCTGGCGGGTTCCCGTGCGCTACAGCGTGAGTGCCGAGGAAGGCTGCGGCGACTGCAATGGCGAGAAGACGGTCTATCTCTGGTTCAGTGGTGGCCGGGTCGAACGCCAATCCTATTTTCCCGACCAGTGCTGAGCGTCCGCGTCGACCCCACCTGTCATTGACGGATGGGGCCGGTTTGAGAGGCGGGAGCAGCCCGAGGCTCTAGTGGACCTCAGCCTCGGCGGCGGCCAGTGCGTCTTCCTCGGCCTTGATCGCCTGATGGTCTTCGGCGATCAGCATGTACATGGCGGGGACGACGAAGAGCGTGAAGAGCGTTCCGATGGCAAGGCCACTCGCAATGACGAGGCCGAGATTGAAACGCGACACCGCGCCCGCGCCGCTTGCGAGGATGAGCGGCATGACGCCGAGCACCATGGCGGCGGTGGTCATCAGAATGGGACGGAGACGGATGCCGACCGCTTCCTCGATCGCTTCGCGCTTCTTCTTGCCTTCGAGCTGAAGGTTGTTCGCGAATTCCACGATCAGAATGCCGTGCTTGCTGATGAGGCCGATCAGCGTCACGAGGCCCACCTGCGTATAGATGTTGAGACTCGCGCCGCCGATGCCGAGGCTGATGAAAATCAGCGCGCCGCAAAGCGACATCGGCACCGTGATCAGGATGATAACCGGATCGCGGAAGCTTTCGAACTGCGCCGCCAGCGTCAGGAAGATGATGACGAGGGCGAAGAAGAACGTGATGAGAAGGGCACTGCCTTCCTGCACGAACTGACGCGACTGGCCGCCGAAGTCGACCGTATAGCCGGCGGGCAAGGTCCGGGCTGCAAGGTCGCGGAGGTAGTTGAGCGCTTCGCCCGTGGTGATGCTCGGGCTCGGCACACCGGTGATCGAGGCGGCGTTGAGCTGCTGGAAGTGGTTCAGCGCCTCCGGCACTGTCTTCATCTCGATATGGGCGATGGTGGAAAGCGGAATCGACTTACCTGATGATGTGCGGATGTAGTAGTTCGTCAGCTGGTCCGTGTTCAGGCGGAACTGCTGCTGCACCTGCGGGATCACCTTGTAGGAGCGGCCGGACAGGCTGAAATAGTTCACATATCCGCCGCCGAGCATCGAGGTGAGCGCTGCGCCGACATCCGTCATGGTCAGGCCCATGTCCGCGACCTTGTCGCGGTCGATGACGATCTGGGCCTGCGGCTTGTCGAATTTGAGGTCGGTATCGAGGAAGATGAAGTTGCCGCTCTTCTGCGCTTCGGCGAGGAAGCTGCGAGAGACCTCGTCGAGCCGCTCGAAAGGCTCTGTCGTCTGAATGACGAAGTCGACCGGAAGGCCGCGCGCGCCGGGAAGCGGTGGCGGCTGGAAGGCCACGGCGCGAACGATCGGAATCTGGTTGAGCTGTCCCTGCAGTTCCGTCTGGATCTGTGTGGCCGTCTTCGAACGTTCGTCCCAGGGAATGGTGACGAGGCCGGCGATCGCCTGCGTCGGCATGATCGCCTGGAAGACGTGATCCGTTTCCTTGTGGCTTCGGATCGCTTTGTAGACCTCCGCCTGTCCGATCTGGCGCTGCGTGATCGTCGCCGTGGGCGGCGAGGTGATCATGCTGATGACGATGCCCTGGTCTTCCTGTGGGGCAAGTTCCGTCTTTGCGAAGGACCAGAAGATGTAAAGGCTTCCGATGACGATGAGCGCGAAGACGACCACGACCTGAATCTGGTCGAGGCTCGCCGAGAGGGCGCGCGAATAGCCCCGGTGCAATTGCTCGAAGCGCCGGTCGATGTAGCGGATGAGGCGCTGTTCCCAGTCGCTCTTCTCGGCATCATGCGCCTTGAGCAAGCGCGAACACATCATCGGCGAAAGGGTGAGGGCGACGATGGCGGAAACCGTGACCGCGCCGACCAGTGTGAAGGCGAATTCCGTGAAAAGCGCGCCGGTGAGACCGCCCATGAAGCCGATCGGGACATAGACCGCGATCAGAACCACGGTCATGGAGATGATCGGGCCGCTGAGCTCCCGCGCGGCGAGGACGGAGGCCTGTAGTGGAGGGAGCCCTTCCTCAAGATGCCGGTTCACGTTTTCGACCACGATGATCGCATCGTCCACCACGAGTCCGATGGCGAGAACCAGGGCCAGCAGCGTGAGCAGGTTGATCGAGAAACCGAACATCAGCATGAAGGCGAAGGCGCCGATCAGCGACAGCGGAATGGCGAGCGTCGGGATAAGCACAGACCGCGGCGAGCCGAGGAAGGCGAAGACGACGAGCGTTACGATGATCAGCGACTCGACAAGCGTGCGCACCACTTCCGAGATGGAACTGTTGACGAACTTCGTCGCGTCATAGGCGATGGCGCCGTGGAGGCCTTCGGGGAGCTGCGCCTCAATTTCCGGGAAAATGGCGCGCAGGCGCTTGATGACGTCGAGCAGGTTTGCTGTCGGCGCGACCTTGATGCCGATCTGCACGGCAGGCTTCCCGTCGAAACCGGCGGCGGACTCATAGTCCTCCGCGCCAAGCGTCACATTGGCGACGTCCTGAACGCGGACCGAGGTGCCGCCCTTGTTCTTGATGATGAGGTTTCGAAACTCGTCGAGTGTGTGAATGCTCGTCGAAGCCGTCAGGTCGTATTGCACCATCTGGCCCTTGGTGGTGCCGACGGCGGAGAGGAAGTCGTTGCGGGCGAGCGCCGTCGAGACGTCGGTGGCCGTGAGGCCATAGGCGGCGAGCTTGTCCGGATCCATCCAGACGCGAAGCGCGAAGCGCTTTTCGCCGAGGAATTCGGCCTGCTGCACGCCTTCGACGGCTTGCAGCTTCGGCACGACAACGCGCAGCAGATAGTCGCTGATCTGGTTCGTGGCCAGCACTTCGCTGTTGAAGCCGAGATACATGGAGTCGATCGTCTCGCCGACGGCGATGGTGATGACCGGTTCCTGGGCTTCGGCGGGAAGCTGGTTCTTGACCGCGTTGACGCGGGTGTTGATTTCGGTGAGCGCCTTGGCGGAGTCGTAGTTGAGGCGGATCTGCACCTGGATCTGTGACAGGCTCTGAAGGCTGCTCGACGACATATAGTCGATGCCGTTGGCCTGCGCGATGGAGGCCTCGAGAGGCGTGGTGATGAAGCCGGCCACCACATCCGCGCTGGCGCCGTAGTAGGACGTCGTCACGGTCACCACGGCGTTCTCGGTGCGCGGATATTGCAGGATCGGCAGCAACGAGACCGAGCGGAGCCCGAGCACGAGGATGAGCAGGCTCACCACCGTGGCAAGGACGGGACGCCGGATAAAGATGTCCGTGAAGTGCATGGCTTACTCCGGCCTTAGCGGTCCTGTACTGTCGGCGAGGTATCGTTGGGCAGTTTCACGCTATCGCTGATGACGATATGCGACCCGTTCTTCAGCTTGATCTGGCCGGAGGTGACGACCATGTCTCCATCCTTGAGGCCCTTCAACACGGCAATCTCGTCGCCCCGCGTGTCGCCCGTCGTGATAAAGGTCTGGTCCACGGTGAGCACAGGCTTGCCGTCGGCGCCGGGCTCGCCCTTCTTCACGATGAAGATCGACTGGCCATAGGGATTGAAGGTAATGGCCGTCTGAGGCAGTGCGATGATCTTCTCCGGTTCGCCTGTAACGACCTTCACCGAGCCGAACATGCCGGGCAGGAGCCTGCGGTCGGGATTGGGAAGTTCGGCCCGGACCGCGACGTTGCGCGTTTCAGAATCGAGCTTCGGATCGATGGCGGCAATCTCGCCCGTGAAGGTTTCGCCCGGGAAGGCATTGGTCGTCAGCGTGATCTTCTGACCCGGCTTCACGAGGTGGACCGACTGCTGCGGGACGGAGAAGTCGATGAAAATAGGGTCGAGCGCCTGAAGGGTCGTGACCTTGGTGCCTGCCGTCAGATACTGGCCGACATCGACGAGGCGGATGCCAACGCGGCCCGCGAAGGGCGCCTTGATCTGCTTCTTGTTGACCAGCGCCTGCTGGGCAGCGACCTGCGCCAGCGCGCTCTTGTAGGTGGCAACAGCACTGTCCAGCGCGGCTTGGCTGACGGCGCGCGTGCGGACGAGTTCCTTGTTGCGCTCATAGGTGATGCGCGCGAGCTCGGCCGAAGCCTTGAGGGAATTCAGGTTCGCGACGTCGTCTTCATCGGCAAGCTGCAGCAACACGTCGCCCGCCTTGACGTCATCGCCGGACTTGAAGGGGACGGAGGCAACCACGCCTGCAAGCTGCGGCGCGATGTCGGTGCCCCGAACGGCGCGGAGGCTGCCTACGGCGCTGATCGTCGGTTCCCAGTTCTGCGGAGTCACGGTCATGGCGGCGACCGTTTCGGCCTTGTTGCCCATCGACGCCATGAACTTCTTGATCATCATGCCCATGAAGATCTTGTAGCCGATGAACAGCGCAAGAATGGCGCCGACTATGGCGAGCATGATTGCCATGCGTCTGGTCATCATGGGCTTCTCCAGGTGCAATTTCAGCTAAGGTTACAGAATGGTGTCGGCGAGCGGGGGGGGGCAGGACCGAAGTCCATATGGGGGATCGGCCCGACATTTAAAATAGAGCATCTGCCGATTTTACTAAAGGCAGTGCTGCCGCGTAGCAAGGGGTGGCAGCGATTTGGGAGGCGAAACGGCATGCTTGCTATCAATTTACTAGCGTTTCTTCAATTCATCGGCGTTGCCGCCTTCGCCGTGTCCGGAGCACTGGTCGCGGGCGAGCGGGAAATGGACTGGTTCGGGGTTGTGGTTCTCGGTGTCATTGTCGCCGTCGGCGGCGGGACGCTTCGCGACATGATGCTTGGCGCGACGCCGGTTTTCTGGATTGTCTCGCCTTGGTACGTCGCCGTGGCATCGGGATTCGCGCTGGCGACAATCCCCCTCGTGATGTGGGGGATTGATGTCCGCCGCCCCATGCTGATCGCGGACGCCATCGGCCTTGCGGTCTTTGCCGTGCTCGGAACGCGCAAGGCGCTGGACATGGGCATCTCGGGCTCGGTTGCTGTGATCATGGGCGTGGTCACGGGGGTCTTTGGCGGTCTTATCCGGGATGTATTGGCCAACCGGACTCCGATCATCCTGAAGCGCGAGGTCTATGCGATTGCCGCCCTGATCGGGGCGGCGCTCTTCGTGCTGCTGCGCCAGTTCGATCTCCCGGCGGGGCTGGACCTCTGGGGTTCCATCGCCGTCGCTCTGGCGATCCGTCTCGCCGCGCTCGCCATGCGCTGGTCGATCCCGACCTTCAAGGTCGAGCCGACGGAGCCGGAGTGAGTGGGCGGGGTTGGCAAGCCCTCGGACCGGGAGTAGATTGCCGGCCATTCCCGGATTTGCCGGGCGAGGATAGACCGATGACGCGCATGTTTCTTTGCAACAAGGCTTGGTGGACCACCTGAAGGGTGGCCCAGTCATGTCGTCTATCGACCTGCCGGATCGGCCGCCCCATTTGGAGGCGGCCTTTTTATTTCCGTAACCGGATGGAAGGCGCCTTCAGGGGCAGCCTCCGGCGCCGTTACGGAGCGCAAAATGATCAAGGAAGCTGAAGCACGAAAGGAATTCGACCTCGGGGGCATCGTGCCCTGGGGGCGGCGATATGACGAGTACGCGGACTATTTCGCGTTTGCCGACATGCCGCCGGAGGGGCCAGTCCTCGACGTAGGCGGGGGCCCTGCGTCCTTCGCGGCGGAGGCCGCGGAGCGGGGGCTCAATGTTGTCGCCTGCGATCCGATCTACGCGGCGAGTGGCGAGGCGATCCGGCAGCGCTTCGAGGCAACCCGCAACGACATGATGGCGGGACTGCGTGTCGCGCAATACCGCTTCAACTGGAAGCGATACGGTTCGCCGGAGCGGATCGAAAAGATTCGGCGCGAGGCGCTGGAGCTGTTCCTTGCAGACTTCGAGGCTTGTGGCCGCGAGCGGTATGTGCCTGCATCATTGCCGGCTCTGCCCTTCGGCAATGATGCGTTTCAAACAGCGCTCTGTTCCCATCTCCTCTTTCTCTATGGGGACGATCTCGATGCAGCGTTTCATGTCTCGGCGGCGCTCGAACTCGCGCGGGTCGCGCGCGAGGTGAGGATATTCCCGCTGGTCAATCTCGACGGGCGTCCATCCAGCCATCTGCCGGCGGTCATGGATGCGCTGGAGGCGGCGGGGCTGTTTCCGGAACTCGTGCGCGTACCCTTCGAGTTTCAGCGCGGTGCGACCCGGATGCTCCGCATCAGAAAGGAATAGTCAGATGCGCTCGAAAAACGTGTCGAGAGTGGCCACGGCTTCCGGCTCGTCGAGGAAGGGCACATGGCCGCGATCCCTGACCGTGACGCTTTGGAGATCGGCATGGGCGGCCTCCATGCGCTTTACGGTCTCCGCCGTGAGGATGTCCGAGTTCTCGCCGCGAATGACGAGCGCGGGCACATGGCCAATTGTCCTGAACTGGGCCCACATGTCGGGAAGGGCGCCATTCGCAGCCTCGAGTCCTTTGCGGAGCGCCGTTCCGATCTTCGCGTCATAGTCGATCTTCGGCGCGCCGTTTTCCTCCGCGAAGCTGCGGCGCGCATAGGCGTACCATTCCTCGCTGGTGAGGGTGGGGAATTCGCGCTCATTGGCCATGCGCAGGCGGAAGGCAGCCTCCGTCCAGTCCGGCGGCGCTTCGCCCACGCCCGCATAACCGGCGATGCGCTGCAACCCGGCAATGGCAATTTCCGGGCCGATATCGTTGAAGACGACGCCTGCGATGGCGTTGGGCCGCTGCGCCGCCATGAGCATGGTGACAAGGCCGCCACGCGAGGTGCCGACGAATATGGCGCGGTGAATGCCCGCCGCGCCCATCAGGTCGAAGGTGTCGAGCATTTCGTTGGCAGGCGTGTAATCGGTCCAGCTCCCGCAATATTGCGAGCGGCCACGTCCGCGCAGGTCGGCGCAGATGACGCGCCGCGTCGCCGCGAGGCGTTCGGCGAAGGCTTCGAAATCGCGCGAGGTGCGGGTGAGGCCCGGAAGGCAGATCACGGGCGTTGCCCGCGATGCGCGCGCGCCATAGTCACGCGCAAAGAGGCGGAGTCCGTCCTGCGTGGTGTAGAACAATTCGCGATAGGGAAGTGCGGTCATTGCTTTGAATGCGGACGTTTGGGCGCGACGGGCATGGGCACTGCATTGCCATCTGCGGCGGCCTCAGTCACGGGCTTTGCAGCGGCGGGTTTCTCGTCCTCATCGGCAACCGGCGCCATTCCGGAGGCGGGCAGCACCAGCGAGGGCTCAAGCGGCATAGGGTCCGCCGTGGCCGCAGGCATTGGCGAGGGCGTCGTGATCGGCGCGCCGGTATGGCGGCTCAAATCTTCCTTGAGCCGGATCCTGCCCGGCACACCGTTGAGCCGCGTTCTGTAGATTTCGGTGTTTTCCATCACGCGCTGAACATAGTTGCGCGTTTCCGAGAAGGGGATGTTTTCGATCCAGTCGATCGGATCGACGGCGGCAGAGCGCGGATCGCCGAACTGACCCATCCATTCGCCAACGCGCGAGCCGCCAGCGTTATAGGCCGCGACGCTCATGATGTAGGAGCCCGAATAGTTCTCGATGAGATCGCCGAGATGGGCCGAGCCGAGCATGGCGTTATAGGCCGGGTCGCTGGTCAGGCGGTCGGTCGAATAGGGAACCTTGATCTGCCTGGCAACGATCTTGGCGGTGCCGGGCATGAGCTGCATCAGGCCGCGCGCGCCTGCGGGACTGACGACACCGGCATCGAATTCGCTTTCCTGACGCGAGAGGCCATAGACGAGCGCCTTTTCGACGGTCGGGCCCTTTACGCGGTAGGCCGGCATCAGCGCCACGGGATAGGCGCGCTGCGGCAGGACGATATTGCGCTGGGAGGCCGCCTTCGCGATGCGCAGTGCGAGCTTCGGCTCGCCATATTTGACCGCCAGGTCGGAAAGCTCGGCAAGCTCTCCGCGGTCGTCGAGAATGTCCGCGAGGTGAAGCATGAAGCTCCACATCTGGTCCGTCCGTCCGAGGTCGTGCAGCACCTTCGTCGCGTGGACGAGTTCGAGCTTCTCGAAGGCGGCCTTCGCGCCCGCCGTCGGGGCAGGGTCCTTTGGCAGGCGCAGGCGCGCCGTTTCGCCCTTCATGCCCGCGAGCGCAGCTGTGCCGAGCTGACCGTAGAAGGTAGTCGGATAGGCTGACGCCTTTCGGTAATAGAGTTCGGCGACGGCCTTGTCGCGGCCGGCTTCGGCGGCGCGGCCGCACCAATATTCTGCGCGCGCCTTGCTGATCGGGGTCGATACGGCATCGTTGAGGCGTGCGAAATGGGCAAGCGCGCTGCCCGGATTGTTCAGATACTGAAGCGCGATCCAGCCCGACATGAATTCAGCTTCCGCGAAGTCAGAACCGCTCTTCAGCCCGTGTTTGGAGACGATCTGATAGGCCTGCTTGTACTGGCCTGACGCGAGCGCCTTGCGCGCCGCGATCTTGCGTTCGATCCACCAGGCGTCTGCCTCGATCATGGCATGGGGCCCGCTCGGCGCGGTCAGCACAAGGGCGACGGTCTTGTCGTCATTGCCGCGGCGGCGCTCGTAGCGGATCTGGTCGTAGATGAGACCGGGATCGGATTTGAAGGAGGATGGCAGGCTCGTGAGCGCGCCGGGGGCGAGCGACGAACCCGTCATGAGCTTGATGCGCGTATCGGCGAGCTTCTGCGCGTCGGCGCCGATCAGCGCCGCGGTGGCCCGGGCGTCGGCGCTGCGTTCGTCGAAAAGCAGGCGGTCGAGCCGCGCCTTGTGGGTGGAGGCCGTGAGGTAGGGGCGGAAGCTGCTCAGGATTTCCTTCTGGCGGGAGAGGGTGAAGTCGTTTTCCACCCAGGCGCGCTGGATCCATTCCTTGCCCTCGTCGCCGCGGCCATTGGCGATGAGCGCCTTTCCATAACGCAGCCGTCCTTCGCCCGTCATGGGCGGATGTTCGCCGAACCAGGACATTATGTCCTGATCGCTCATCGAAAAGGCGAGAAGCGCTTCCTCGGCGCGGCGGGACAGGATTGCCTGTCGAGGCCAGTCGGGGTTTTGCTGCTGGAAAGCAACAATCTCGGCCAGTGTCGCGCCCGAATCCTGCGCAACGAGGCGCGACCAGAGAACGAGCTTCGCGGCAGCGGGATCGGCGACCCGCGCCGCATGGCGCATGGCCTCAGGCCAATGTCCCCGGTCCGCTTCGGCATAGGCGTCGTTCAGGGCGGCGAGGTCCGCCTTGGTGAGCAGCGTCGAACTTACGACCGCGAGATGGCGCTTCGGGGCGGCCTTTTTCGCGGTCTTCTTGTTCTTCGTGGTCTTTTTCGAGGCCGCCTTCCTGGTGGTGGTCTTTTTGGACGCGGTCTTCTTCTTGCTAACGGTTTTCGACTTGGCGGCCGTCTTCTTCTTGTTCTTGGCCGTTGTGGTTTTTTCAGAGGTGGTCTGCGCGGCTTCGGCCCCGGTGAGGGCCGCTGGTCCGAAAGCCAGGCATGCGCCGAGCATCAGCGCGAGGACGTGCCGGGCGCTCCACGACCTCCGGACCTTTGCCCGGTTCGGCCTACCATCGCGCTCAATAACCGGCAATGACGCGTTCCAATTCATGAATTTCGGCCGGATCGCCCCCCTGAGGAACGCCTTCGACCCCTTCGACGGCAGCCGGCATTTTTGCGACTCACTGCCGGTTTGTCGTTCATTGAGATTAGCGTTGTGGTAACAAGCACGGCAATGGGCCGCAAGTCGCATCGCCTGCCGTTTTCGGCGGATTTCTTGCCGCGCCCGTGGGTTATGGTTATCGTGCGCGCCGCCCGAAAGGCGGGCGTCCCCGGCAAGGCGGGGCTTTGGAGCTTGAGGAACATGTTCAAGGGATCGTACGTCGCTCTCATCACCCCGTTCAGGGACGGCAAGGTGGATGAGGACGCGTTCGCCAAACTGGTCGAATGGCAGATCACCGAAGGTACGCACGGGCTCGTTCCCTGCGGAACGACGGGCGAGTCGCCGACGCTTTCCCATGAAGAGCACCGCAAGGTCGTCGAAATCTGCGTCGAGGTGACGAAGAAGCGCGTGCCGGTCATCGCTGGCGCCGGGTCGAATAACACGGCCGAAGCGCTGGAATTGATGCACCATGCCAAGAAGGTTGGCGCGGACGGCGCGCTCTGCGTGACGGGCTACTACAACAAGCCCTCGCAGGAAGGCCTCTACCAGCATTTCAAGGCGCTGAACGATGCGGTCGAGCTGCCGATCATTCTCTACAACATCCCCGGCCGCACGATTGTCGACATCAGCGTCGAGACAATGACCCGGCTCTTCGAGCTGAAGAACATCGTCGGCGTGAAGGACGCAACCGCGAACCTCGCCCGCGCGAGCCTTCAGCGCCAGGCCATGGGCCCCGACTTCATCCAGCTTTCGGGCGAGGATGGGACGGCGCTGGGCTTCAACGCGCATGGCGGACAGGGCTGTATCTCGGTGACGGCGAATATCGCGCCGAAGCTCTGCGCCGAATTCCAGAATGCCTCGCTCTCCGGCGACTACAAGAAGGCGCTGGAGATTCACGACAGGCTCATGCCGCTTCACCACAATCTCTTCATCGAGCCGAGCCCCGGCCCGATCAAGTATGCGGCGAGCCTGCTCGGCCTTTGCCGTGAAGAATTGCGCCTGCCGCTCGTGCCGGTGACCGAACCGACGCGCGAGAAGGTTCGCGGCGCCATGCGCCACGCCGGCCTTATCAACTGAGTTTCCGAACCGGGATCACATGTCATCGAAGAGCGGCGGCGCAAAAAAGAAGCTGGGAGACGGCCGGAAGATCATCGCCGACAACCGCAAGGCGCGATTCCACTATTCGATCTCCGATGTCTATGAAGCGGGCGTCGAACTGAAGGGCACCGAGGTCAAGTCGCTGCGCGTCGGGCAGGGCAGCCTCAATGAGGCCTATGCGCAGGCGACGAAGCAGGGCGAGATCATGCTCGTCAACGCCTATATCCCCGTCTATCTGCAGGCGCATCAGTTCAACCACGAGACGCGGCGGCCGCGAAAGCTGCTGCTGCATCGTCGCGAGATCGACAAGCTCTCGCAGGCCGTGCTGCGCCAGGGCATGACGCTCGTTCCGTTGAAGATGTATTTCAACGACAAGGGCCGGGTGAAGGTCGAGCTGGGTCTCGCACAAGGCAAGAAACTTGCAGACAAGCGAGAGACGGAAAAGCAGCGTAGCTGGGAGCGCGACAAGGCTCGCGTGATGCGCGAACGGGGGTGACGTGTGGAAGATGTGAAACGGCGCGGAATTGTGGCGTATGCGCTGAGCTTCCTGTTCAACCAACCCTATCTTCTTCTTTCGCTGACGGCGCTTTTCTGGAGCGGTAACGCAATTGTCGGTCGCGCCGCGATCGAGCAGGGCATGCCGCCCATAGGGCTTTCCTTCTGGCGCTGGTTTCTCGCTTTCCTGATCGTGCTTCCCTTCGCGTGGCGGCATCTGCGCATCGAGTGGCGTAGCATGCTCGACACCTGGCCCGTCATGCTCGGCCTCGGCACGCTTGGCGGAGCGAGCTTCAATCTCTGCATGTATATCGGCCTCCAGACGACGCAGGCGATCAATGCCGGTCTGTTGCAGGCCTTCATTCCCGTGACGATCCTCATGCTCGCCATTCCGATTCTGGGCGAGCGGACGAGCGTGCGGCAGGTGTCCGGCATGGTTGTCGCCTTTGCAGGCGTTCTGGCGATCATCTTTCAGGGCGATATTGCGAGGCTTCTCGACCTTTCCTTCACGCGCGGCGACGTCTGGATCGTGGCGGGCGTCGTCCTCAACGCCTTCTACTCCATCGTGCTGAAGTGGAAGCCGAAGGTGCATCCGCTAAGCCTGCTCGCCGGGATATTCGGCGTGTCCTCGATGGCGCTGCTGCCGCTGTATCTGGTCGAGACGATGAACGGGCGGCCGGTCCCCCTCACCGAGGTGAGCCTTGGCGCCATCCTCTATGTGGCGCTCTTTCCGGCAGTCGCAGCCTATTTCTGCTACAATCGCGGCATTGAATTGCTTGGGCCGGCGCGCGCAGGCGTTGCGATCTATCTCGTGCCGATGATGGTGAGCCTGCTCGCGGTCGGTCTTTTGGGAGAACCGTTCCACCTCTATCACGCCATCGGCATGGCGCTGATCCTGGGTGGGCTGGCATTCGCGGAGGCGCGGCGAGGAGGCGGGAAATGAGCGACGGCGAGAAGCCCAGCCTGATCGGGCAGATCAAGGACAAGCTGATCCACTCCAAGGAGAGGACGGCGGCTGAAGGGCGTCACCTGACTGGCAAGGCCGATCTTCGCCGCGAGAACAGGTTGCCGCCCGGGCAGCATCTCGTCGAGAAGTGGCCCGTGCTCGACCTCGGCATTCAACCCGACATTCCGCTCGACACCTGGGCCCTCGTTATCGACGGCGCTGTCCGGAATCCCGTTACGCTTGGCTTCGATGAGTTCATGGCGCTGCCGCAGGTCCATTACGTCAGCGACATTCATTGCGTGACGACATGGAGCCGCTACGACAACAACTGGGACGGCGTTTCGTCACAGACGATCCTCGATCTGGTGAAGCCAACCGACGCGGCGCGGCACGTCATTTTCCATTCGCATGACGGCTATACGACCAACATCAAACTCGAAGTCTTTGCAGAACCCGATGTCCTGCTTGCCCATGCCTGGGAAGGCGAGCGGCTGACGCGCGAACATGGTGGGCCCGTGCGCGCCATCGTGCCGCAATGGTATTTCTGGAAGAGCGCGAAGTGGATCGAGCGGATCGAGTTCAGCCCGGTCGACAAGCCCGGCTTCTGGGAAGAGCGCGGCTATCACAACGAGGCCGATCCGTGGACGGAAGAACGGTATAGCTGAGAATATTCTCAGCGCTGATCCAGATAAGCCCGGATATCCCTGAACACCGCATGGAACATCTCCGGCGTCAGTCGCCGCGTGTTCGTGTTGTAGCGCGAGCAATGATAGCTATCGAAGAGGCGCAGGCCGTTGCCGATGTCGTGGCTCGCCTGATGGGCAAAGGGAAACCTGGAGCGCTTCGCCTCATGCGCCGTCAGTACGCTGTCATGGGCGATGCGGCCAAGCGCGAGGATGGCGGCGAGTTTGGGCAGGGCGGCGAGGCGGGCGGAGAAGAAGCGCAGGCAGGTCTTCGCTTCAAGCGGCGTCGGCTTGTTCTGTGGCGGCACGCAGCGCACGGCGTTGGAAATCATCGCGTCATGCAGCGTCAGCCCGTCATCGGGCCGTGCCTTGAACTCGCCCTTGGCGAAGCCGAACTCGATCAGCGTCGAATAGAGAAGGTCGCCCGCATAGTCGCCGGTGAAGGGCCGGCCGGTGCGGTTCGCGCCCTGAACGCCGGGGGCGAGGCCGACGATGAGAAGGCGCGCCTTCTCGTCGCCGAAGGACGGCACGGGGCCATTATACCAGTCCGGATGAGCGGCCTGATTTTCGCGCCGGTAGGCGACGAGGCGGGGGCAGAGCTGGCAATCGCGCGGCGCTTCGGGCGCCGCAGCTTCGATGTCGGACATGCCGCTTTCTAGCGCGTTCAGGCCCGCGCGGGAAGGTCGATATCGTCCTCGTCTTCATCGTCGTAATAGTCGTCATCCTCGTCCACCGGCTGGACCACCTGAGGCCGGTTGTCCGCATTGCGGCCGATGAAGCCCCGCAAGCTTTCGAGGTCGATGAACTGGTCCGCCTGACGGCGAAGCTCGTCGGCGATCATGGGCGGAGAGCTGCGCGTCGTGGAGACGACCGAGACACGCTTTCCCTTGCGCTGGATGGCATCGACGAGGCGCCGGAAATCACCATCGCCGGAGAAAATCACGACATGATCGACCTTGTCGGCGATTTCCATCGCGTCGATGGCCAGCTCGATGTCCATATTGCCTTTGACACGGCGGCGGCCCGTGGCGTCGGTGAACTCCTTGGCGGGCTTCGTCACCACTGAAAAGCCGTTGTAGTCCAGCCAGTCGATCAGCGGGCGAAGCGGCGAATATTCCTGATCTTCAAGCAGGGCCGTGTAGTAGAAGGCGCGGAGCAAAGTGCCCTTGGAACGGAAGAGTTCGAGAAGGCGCTTGTAATCGATGTCGAAGCCGAGACCGCGCGCGGCAGAATAGAGGTTCGCACCGTCGATGAAGAGCGCGATGCGTTCCTGTGGATAGAAATTCATGCTGCACTCCTGAGAGTAGCTAATGCGTTTCGATGATTTGAAAAGTAGAAAGGCCTGGCGATGCTGTGCGGCTTGGGGTGGCCATTTATGGCGAGAAAATATAGAAGCCGGTTTGCTTTGAAAATGGGTATTCGGGCTACATGGACAATTTGAAATGATCCTGCTCGCCTTCGGCGCAAATCTTACGTCTGTTCATGGCGAGCCGATAACGGTGCTGGAGAAGGCGCTCGAATTGATGCCTTCGCTTGGCATATCCGTTCGGCGTCGCTCCTCCTGGTACCGGACGCCTGCAATCACGCCTTATGCCCAGCCGCCTTATGTGAATGGCGTTGCCGTGGTCGAAGCGGCGCTGCCGCCGGTGGAGCTTCTCCAGATGCTTCACCGGATCGAGGCGATGTTCGGCCGGGTCCGCCGCGTGCGCTGGGGGGAGCGGATCATCGACATCGATTTGCTCGATTATGACGGGTTGGTGGTCCCGCCCGTCGGGCGTCGGGGCGCCGATGCGGGGCTCGGACAGTTGCCGCTGGCTCTGCCGCATCCGGGCATTCCCGACCGGGGGTTCGTGCTGGTTCCGCTGGCCGAAGTCGCGCCGGAGTGGCGCCACCCCGTGACCGGGCAGGGGCCGGAGGAACTTCTCCAGCGGCTCCAGGCGGCGCAAGGCATTGGCGCGCTTGCCGGAATTGAGAAAATCACCGCCTAGAACGGGACGCTTCCGCCTAAGAGCCTGTTTCTGCTTGCTTTCTCCTTGCTCAGCCCCTACATACACAGCACAATAGATTTCCCGCCTTACCCGGAGTTGCGATCATGGCGCGTGTGACCGTTGAAGATTGCGTCGACAAGGTGCCGAACCGCTTCGAGCTGGTTCTGCTCTCCGCTCATCGCGCGCGGGCCATGTCGGCCGGCGCCGAGCTGACTGTCGATCGCGACAACGACAAGAATCCCGTCGTGGCGCTGCGCGAGATCGCCGAGCGGACCATCGTTCCGGGCGATCTTCGCGAAGACCTGATCGGCACCATGCAGAAGCGCGTCGAGACGGACGAGCCGGAGGCCGAGAGCCTGCAGCTTCTGACGGCCGGCGAAGTGAGCGCCGCCGACATCGACACCTTCGGCGCGGGCGCCGGCGGCGACCGTATGAGCGAAGAGGAACTCCTCCGCGCCATCCAGAGCCAGATCGACTCGCCGCAGCAGAAATCTGCCGACGCGGACGACATGGACGGGGAAGACTAAGCGACCGCAAGGCGGAGATGATTTCCGCTCCCGTGCGTTAATCGGTTTAGAGCGCCGCCCCGGCCGGAAGGTAAGGGCGGCGCTTTTGTTTTGAGTTGTTCGGGCGAAATTGAACGGAGGCAGGCAGGGTCGAGAATGCTGCGTCAGTATGAGTTGGTCGATCGGATACTCGGCTACGATCCCAAAGCGGACGAGGCCCTGATCAACCGCGCCTATGTCTATGCCATGAAGCAGCATGGCAGCCAGAAGCGCGCCTCGGGCGACCCCTACTTCTCGCATCCCATCGAAGTCGCCGGCATTCTGACCGATCTCAAGCTCGATACTGCGACGATCGTCACCGCAATCCTCCACGACACAATCGAGGATACCGGCTCGACGATGGAAGAGCTGACCAAGCTCTTCGGCGCGGAAGTTGCCAATCTTGTCGATGGCGTGACGAAGCTCACCCGCATCGAGCTGACGTCCGAACATTCCAAGCAGGCGGAAAACTTCCGCAAGTTCCTGCTCGCCATGTCGAACGACATTCGCGTGCTTCTGGTGAAGCTTGCAGACCGCCTGCACAACATGCGGACGCTGCAATACATCTCCTCGCCCGAGAAGCGGGCGCGCATCGCGCAGGAGACGATGGACATCTACGCGCCGCTCGCGGGCCGCATGGGCATCCAGGAGATCCGCGAAGAGCTGGAAGATCTGGCGTTCAAGGAGCTGAACCCGGAAGCCCGCGAAACGCTGATGAAGCGGCTGAACGAATTCAGTGTCGCGAGCGGCAACATCGTAGAGCGCATCGCGAGCAACCTGCAGGCCAAGTTGCAGGAAGCGGGGCTTGCCTGCGAAGTGGACGGGCGGCAGAAGCGCGCCTATTCGGTCTGGCGCAAGATGGAGCGCCGCGCCATTTCGCTCGAGCAGCTTTCCGACATTTTCGGATTCCGCGTCATCGTTGACGATGTGGCCGACTGCTATCGCGCGCTCGGCATTCTGCACACGAACTGGCCGATGGTTCCGGGACGTTTCAAGGATTACATCTCGACGCCGAAGAACAACGGCTATCGCTCCATCCACACGACCATGATCGGGCCGGAGCAGAAGCGCGTCGAAGTGCAGATCCGTACGCACAAGATGCACGAGCTGGCCGAACTCGGTATCGCCGCCCATTGGCTTTACAAGGAAGGCGCAGGCGGGGCCGAAAAGTCGGCGGAATTCGCCAGCACCTTCCGATGGTTGCGTCAGCTCATCGAAATGCTGGAGCATGGCAGTACGCCTGAGGAATTTCTGGAGCACACAAAGCTTCAGATGTTTTCGGATCAGGTTTTCTGCTTCACGCCGAAGGGCCTTCTCATCACGCTGCCGCGTGGCGCGACGCCCATCGACTTCGCCTATGCGGTGCATACCGATGTCGGCGACAGTTGCGTGGGCTGCAAGATCAACGGCCGCCACATGCCGCTGCGCAGCGTCTTGCAGAACGGCGATGAAGTCGAAATCATTCGCTCGCAGGCGCAGCGCCCGTCGCCTGCCTGGGAAGCCTTTGTTGCGACAGGCAAGGCGCGCTCCGCCATCCGCCGCTCCATCCGTCAGGTGAAGCTTGCCGAGTTCGGACGCCTCGGGCGGCAAATCCTCAAGGGTGTGTTCGACGCGGCGGCCAAGGAAATGAGCGATGTCATTCTGCAGCGTGCGGCGGGTGCCCTGCATCAGGAGGATGTTGACGATCTTCTGGCTTCCGTAGGTGCGGGCGAAATCACCGGCGAGCAGGTGCTCGAAGCCGTCTATCCCGAATTGCCGGTAAAGAAGGGCACGAAGCGCAAGTCCGTAAAGGGCATTGGCACCGGCGATGAACGCGCTGTGGTGCGGCTCACCGGGCGTGGCTCTGGTCTCGCGATCAGTATGGCGCCGAACAGCTTTCCGCTGCCGGGCGAGCGCATCGTCGGCATCGTCACGCCGGGCAAGGGCATCACGATCTATCCGATCGACTCGCCGGCGCTGGAGGAGTTCGACGGCGACCTGACGCGCTGGCTTGACGTGAAATGGGACATCGACGCCGAGCATCCGCAGGTTTTCCCGGCGCGGCTCATGATCACGGCGCGCAACGAGGTGGGCTCGCTCGGCCATATCACCTCGCTGATCGCGGATTATGGCAGCAATATTACAAACCTCTCGATGACCCAGCGGGATGCGGACTTTTATGACATGCAGGTCGATCTCGAAGTGCGCGACTTCAAGCATCTGACGCGGATCATGGCGGCGCTGAACGGGTTGTCGGCGGTAAGCAAGGTTTCCAGACCGCGCCGCTGAGCGGCGGATGTGTCATTTAATTTCCGGGTCATCGCAGTAGAAATCTGCTATCCCGTAGCGGCAAAAAAATGGGGAGCGCCATGAAAGAGGCAAAAGTTCTCAAGGAATTCGAGAAATCGGGTGCGCTGCTGCGTGGGCACTTCATTCTTTCGTCGGGGCTGCACAGCCCGCTCTTCCTGCAGAAGGCGCGCGTCTTCATGAACCCGAAGCGCACCTCCAAGCTCTGCAAGGCGCTGGCGGCCAAGGTCCGCGACGAGATCGACAAGCCGATCGACGCGATCGTCTCGCCCGCGGTCGGTGGCATCATTCCCGGTTACGAAACGGCGCGGCATCTCGGCGTACCCGCCATGTATGTCGAGCGTGAGAACGGTGAGTTCGCAGTGCGGCGCGGCTTCGAACTCAAGAAGGGCATGAATGTCCTGATGGTCGAAGATATCGTGACGACGGGCCTTTCCTCGCGCGAATGCATCGCCGCGATCCGAAAGACGGGCGCCCGCGTCGTCGCGGCGGCCTGTCTGATCGACCGCTCCGGCGGCAAGGCCAAAGTCGGCGTCAAACTCATCTCGCTTGCGCAGATCGACGTGCCGGCCTATCCGGCGGACAAGCTTCCGCCGGAACTTGCGAAGATCCCGGCGACGAAACCGGGCAGCCGAGGTCTCAAGTAAGGATTGATCGGTGTTCCGGCGTAGGGTCGAACTTCACCCGCTGCAAAAGCTGCGAGAGTCGCTCTGGCCCCGCATCGGCTGGATTCGTGCGAGCCAATATATCTGGCGGCGCGTCTGGCGGCTGACTGGATCGCCGCACACGATTGCCATTGGGGTGGCGGCAGGCGCCTTCACAGCCTTTACGCCGTTCCTCGGCTTCCACATCATGTCAGCGATCGTGATCGCCTGGGTGCTCCGCGGTAATCTCATTGCGGCTGCCTTCGGAACGCTTGTCGGCAATCCGCTGAGCTATCCGCCGATCTGGATCGCGACCTATGATGTGGGCAACTGGATCCTCGGAATGTCGGGCCGGACTCATGTGAACTTCTCCGAGCTTTTGATGAGCCACAAGGCTTTCGACATGATCCTGCCGGTGCTTGTGCCGATGGCCGTGGGTTCCTTGCCGCTCGGCATTGCGGGCGCGGTCGTGACATATTTCATCGTGAAAACGGCGGTCGCGGCCTATCAGCTTCGCCGTCGTGAGCAGCTGGAGGCCCGTGTCCTCGCCCGCATGACCGAGCGGGATGCGATGAACGACGAGAATGACGAGCAGGAATAAGGCACGCGGGAGTTTCGAGGCATGAGCGGGACAAAGACGGCGCGTCTGCGCCTCGGTGTGAATATCGACCACGTCGCGACAATCCGGAATGCCCGTGGCGGCGATCATCCAGATCCGGTGCGCGCGGCCCATGCAGCTGCGGCGGCGGGCGCGGACGGGATCACTGCTCATCTGCGCGAAGATCGACGCCATATTCGCGACGAGGATATCGACAAGCTGATGAAGGAAATCGGCCTGCCGCTCAATCTCGAAATGGCCGCGACCGAAGAGATGCTCGAGATCGCCTTGCGCCATCGTCCCCACGCCTGCTGCATCGTGCCGGAGCGGCGTGAAGAGGTGACGACGGAAGGCGGGCTCGACGCCGCAGGCCAGCGGCAGAATCTTGCGCCCATCATCCGGCGCCTCGGCGACGCCGGCATTCGGGTTTCGCTCTTCATCAATCCCGATAGCCGGCAGCTCGAAGCGGCCCGCGCGCTCGGTGCTCCGGTGGTGGAGCTGCATACAGGCGCCTATTGCGACACGACGGGCACGGCGCATGCCGAGGAGCTTGCGCGGCTTACCAGGGCGGCGCGGGAAGGGGCCGAGCTCGACCTCGAAATTCATGCGGGCCACGGGCTCACCTTCGGCAATGTGAAGCCGGTGGCCGCGCTGCCGCAGGTGGCCGAGCTCAATATCGGTCATTTCCTTATCGGGGAGGCGATCTTCGGCGGGCTCGACTCGACGATCAAGCATATGCGCGAGTTGATGGATCAGGCTCGCGCCGGAGCGCAGGTCGCATGATCATCGGCATTGGCAATGACATGATCGACATTCGTCGCGTGGAGAAAACGCTCGAACGCTTTGGCGACCGCTTCGTCCGACGCATTTTCACCGATATTGAACGGCAGAAATCGGACCGCCGCCGTAACAGGGCCGCTTCCTACGCCAAGCGCTTCGCGGCAAAGGAAGCCTGCGCCAAGGCGCTCGGCACCGGGGTCAACCGGGGCGTGTTCTGGCGTGACATGGGTGTGGTTAACCTTCGGGGTGGGCAACCGACCATGGCGTTGACCGGAGGAGCGGCGGAGCGCCTCGAGAGCCTCACCCCGGCGGGGATGGAGGCCGTTATCCACATTACGATTACCGACGATTTTCCTCTCGCCCAGGCTTTCGTCATAATTTCGGCCATTCCGGCCCGCAATTTGGCCGAAGGGCAAGGTTGAAGCCCGGAGACGGTTGGCCGTCCGCGACGGTGTGATATGGTCCGCCGTCCCTTGTCGGGACGGCCTGCGGGGCAGGCGGGGCGCCAGGAGCTCGATGATGACGATGACTGACAATATCAAGAAGGCCGGAACGAGCTCCGTTGGGGAGAACGCGCGGACGATTGGCTATGCGCTGCTGATTGCGCTCGTCATTCGCGCACTTCTGTTCCAGCCGTTCAATATCCCGTCGAGCTCGATGGTGCCGACGCTGCTCATCGGCGACTATCTCTTTGTCTCGAAATACAGCTACGGCTACTCCAAGCACTCGCTGCCCTTCAGCCCGCCGCTTTTCGACGGACGTATTTTCGCCCGCCAGCCGGCCCGTGGCGATGTGGTGGTGTTCAAGAAGCCGACCGACAATCGCACCGACTTCATCAAGCGGCTGATCGGCCTTCCGGGCGACACGGTCCAGATGAAGCATGGCGTTCTCTATCTGAACGACAAGCCGGTTCCGCGTGTGCGCGTCGAGGACTTCGTGGCGCGTGACAATCTCGGGAACGTGCAGCGCATCCCGCAATACCGCGAAACGCTGCCCAATGGCGTTTCCTACACGACGCTCGACCTGATCGAGGAGAGCGTGACGGACAATACCGGCGTCTATGTCGTGCCGCCGGGACACTATTTCATGATGGGCGACAATCGCGACAACTCGGCCGATAGCCGCGTTCCGAGTGTCGTCGGCTACGTGCCCTTCGAAAATCTCGTCGGCAAGGCACAGATCATTTTCTTCTCGACCGATGGCAGCGCCCATTTCTGGGAAATCTGGAACTGGCCGTCATCAATCCGCTGGAACCGCATTTTCAAGTGGGTCGATTGAGCAGGGACCGCCGCAACAAGAGCCGTGCGCTGGAAGCGCGGCTCGGTCATGTGTTCGCCGACAAGTCGCTTCTCGATCTGGCGCTCAGTCATCCGAGCGCGTTGACGGGGACACAGTCTCCGGCCTTGTTCAGTAACCAGCGGCTCGAATTTCTGGGCGACCGTGTGCTTGGGCTTGCCGTTGCCGAATGGCTGCTACGCGAATATCCCAAGGCCGATGAGGGCGAGCTTGCGGTGCGCTATAATGCGCTGGTCCGCAAGGAAGCCTGCGCCGCTGTTGCGGAGCGTGTCGGCCTTGGTGCGCATCTGGCGCTTGGACCCGGCGAAGAGCGGGCTGGCGGACGCCAGAAGGCGGCGATTCTGGCGGATGCCTGCGAGGCGGTGATCGCGGCGCTTTATCTCGATGGCGGGCTCGAAGCGGCGACACGCTTCATCGCCGCCGAATGGGCGCATTTCG
Organism: Parvibaculum sedimenti; assembly: GCF_009184905.1. Lineage (GTDB taxonomy): Bacteria > Pseudomonadota > Alphaproteobacteria > Parvibaculales > Parvibaculaceae > Parvibaculum > Parvibaculum sedimenti. The sequence continues at coordinate 84,559 of NZ_WESC01000007.1, read as the reverse complement.
TCGCCACGCCGACGCAGCTTCGCAACGACGCCAAGACGGCGCTGCAGGAATGGACGCAAGCGCGCGGACGCGGCGTACCCGTTTACAAGGAGATCGGCCGTTCGGGTCCGGATCATGCGCCCGTCTTCGAGGTGCAGATCGAAGTGAAGGGATTGCCGGCGGAGACGGGCAGTGGAAGCTCGAAACGTCAGGCGGAGCAGGCCGCAGCGCGCGCCATGCTGATACGTGAAAGTGTATGGACCGAAAATGACTGATACCGCGAAACCCAAAGAGACGAAGTGCGGCTTTGTCGCCATCATCGGCGCGCCGAATGCGGGTAAGTCGACGCTTCTGAATGCCATGGTCGGCTCCAAGGTGGCGATCGTTACCCACAAGGTACAGACGACGCGCGCCCGCATTCGCGGCATCGCGATCGAGGGCGATACGCAGATCGTCTTCGTCGACACGCCCGGTATCTTCAAGCCGAAGCGCAGGCTCGACCGCGCGATGGTCGAGGCCGCATGGGGCGGTGCGGGCGACGCCGATGTCATCATCCTGATGGTCGATACCGAGCGCGAGCGCGGCGAAGATCTGCAGCGCGTACTCGAAGGGCTGAAGGAGCAGGGGCGCAAGGCCGTGCTGGTGCTCAACAAGGCCGACGTCATGACGAGCGAGAAGGGCCGCGAGAAGCTGCTGAAGCTCGCCGCCGAACTCAACGAGACGGGCCTCTTCACCCGGACCTTCATGATCTCGGCGCTGACCGGCGACGGCGTGAGCGACCTCAAGCGCTATATCGCGGATCAGATGCCCAAGGGGGCCTGGCACTATCCTGGAGATCAGACAGCAGACGTGCCGATGCGCTCGCTCGCGGCGGAAGTGACGCGCGAGAAGCTCTTTCTGCGCGTCCATGACGAACTGCCCTATGAACTCACCGTCGAAACGGAAAGCTGGGAGCAGAAGAAGGATGGCTCCATCCGCATTCAGCAGGTGATTTTCGTTCAGCGCGACAGCCAGAAGAAGATCGTGCTCGGTGCGGGCGGGCAGACGATCAAGACGGTCGGCCAGCTGGCGCGCCAGGAACTTGAAGAGATGCTGGAAACGAAAGTGCATCTCTTCCTTTTCGTGAAGGTGCGTGAGAACTGGGGCGACGACCGCGAGCGTTACCGCGAGATGGGTCTCGATTATCCGAAGGATTGAGTGGAGCTATAGGGTTCGATAGAACGCGCAAGCACCCGTTTTTCCGTTATAATCGGCCCATGTTGAGAAACCGCTTCAACAGAGGCTGTCCCCATGGAATGGCGTGACGAGGGCATCATCCTCTCGGCGCGAAGCTATGGCGAGTCGGGCGCCATCCTGGAGCTTTTCACCCGCGAGCATGGCCGCCATTTGGGCCTTGTGCGCGGCGGCGCGGGCCGTCGTCACAAGAGCTCGCTACAGGCCGGAAACAGCCTCGCCGCACATTGGCGGGCGAGGCTCTCCGAGCATCTCGGCACCTATACGGCGGAGCTGATGAAGCCGCGCGCGGGGCTGCTGATGGAAGATGCCTTCTCTCTGATGGGCCTCAGCGCGGCCTGCGCGGTGGCGGGCATCATCCCCGAACGCGAGGCGCATCCGGCGCTTTACGAGGGCTTCGAGCTTCTGCTCGACACGATGGATGACCCCGACATCTGGCCCGCGGTTTTCGTGCGCTGGGAGCTGGGACTCCTTCAGGAGTTGGGCTTCGGTCTCGACCTCGGCCAATGCGCGGCGACCGGCTCGCGCGACGATCTCGTCTATATCTCGCCCCGCAGCGGCGGCGCCGTGAGCCGGGAGGCGGGCGATCCATACAAGGAGCGGCTCTTCCGGCTACCCCAATTCCTGATCGGGGCGCAGGCTGGCGCCGCGACGCCCGACGATGTGGCGGAAGGGTTCCGAATCACAGGCCATTTCCTCGACCGGCATCTTTTCACGCCGCATGGCCGGCATCTGCCCGACGCGCGGATTCGCCTTGCCGAGCGCGTGTTCACCCGAAGCCGGGCGGTGGCGAACTAGGCTGCATTTACGCGACAGATGTGGCAATCCGGGAGGGTTGCCGGAGAATCACCTACCCGAAGAGACTGACCCAGGCTGACTGGGCCGAGCCGACTGGAAGTCCGATATGAGCAAACTCGCCCCCCCGCCCGAGGGACCGGAACACATCATCAATCTGCGCGAGGCGCTGGAAGAGCGCTACCTCGCCTATGCGCTCTCGACGATCATGCATCGCGCTCTGCCGGATGTGCGCGACGGTTTGAAGCCGGTGCATCGCCGCGTGCTCTATGCCATGCGGCAGCTGAAGCTCGATCCGGGTTCGGGCTTCAAGAAGTCGGCCCGCGTCGTCGGCGACGTCATTGGTAAGTATCACCCGCATGGCGACCAGTCGGTCTATGACGCGCTGGTGCGCCTCGCGCAGGATTTCTCGGTCCGCTATCAGCTGGTCGACGGTCAGGGTAATTTCGGCAATGTCGACGGCGATGGCGCGGCCGCCATGCGTTACACGGAAGCGCGGCTGACCGACGTCGCCGCGCTGCTGCTGGACGGCATCGACGAGGACACGGTCGACTTCCGAGAAACCTATGACGGCAGTGAGAAGGAGCCGGTCGTCCTGCCCGGCGCCTTCCCGAACCTGCTGGCGAACGGCTCGGCGGGCATTGCGGTCGGCATGGCGACCTCCATTCCGCCGCATAATGCGGCTGAGCTTTGCGACGCCGCGCTCTATCTCATCAAGCATCCCAATGCGCGGACGGAGAAGCTCATCGAATTCGTCCCCGGCCCCGACTTTCCGACAGGCGGCATCATTGTCGAAAGCCGGGAGTCGATCGCGGAGGCCTATGCGACCGGCCGCGGCGGCTTCCGTGTGCGCGCGCGCTGGGAGATCGAGGAGCTGCCACGCGGCATGTGGCAGATCATCGTCACGGAAATTCCCTATCAGGTGCAGAAGTCGAAGCTCATCGAGAAGCTCGCCGAGCTTCTGATGGCGAAGAAGCTGCCGTTGCTTGAAGACGTACGCGACGAGTCGGCGGAAGAAATCCGCGTCGTGCTCGTGCCCAAGAGCAAAGCTGTCGAAGCCGACCATCTGATGGAGTCGCTCTTTCGCGCGACGGAACTCGAAACGCGCTTCCCGCTCAACATGAACGTGCTCTCGGCGGGACAGGTGCCTGGCGTGATGAGCCTGCGCGATGTGCTCAAGGCGTGGCTCGATCATCGTCAGGTGGTGCTGCAGCGCCGCTCCGCCTTCCGCCTCGACAAGATCGCCAAACGTCTCGAAGCGCTCGAAGGCTATCTGATCGCCTATCTCAACCTCGATGAGGTGATCCGCATCATCCGCGAGGAGGACGAGCCCAAGCTCGAACTGATGAAGGCGTTCAAGCTCAGCGACAATCAGGCCGAAGCGATCCTCAACATGCGCCTGCGCAGCTTGCGCAAGCTCGAGGAAATGGAGATCCGCACCGAGCACAAGGAACTCTCGGCCGAGCAGAAGGCGCTGAAGACCCTGCTCAAGTCCGAGGACGCGCAATGGGCGAGGATTGCGGACGAGATCAAGGATGTGAGGGCGACGTTCGGCCCCAAGACGGAACTCGGCCGCCGCCGCTCGACTTTCTCGAATCCGCCCGCCATGACCTACGTGCCGCCGGAAGCGATCATCGAGCGCGAGCCGATCACGGTCGTCTGTTCGGCCAAGGGCTGGATACGCTCCATGAAGGGGCATGTGGGGCCCGACACCGAGATTAAATATAAGGAAGGCGATAACGAACGTTTCGTCATCCACGCCGAAACGACGGACAAGCTGATCCTGTTCGCGACGGACGGGCGTTTCTTCACGCTCACTGCCGACAAGCTGCCGGGCGGGCGCGGCCATGGGGAGCCGCTGCGTCTGTTGATCGACATGGAGGAGGGGCGCGAGATCGTGGCGCTCTTCGTTCATCAGCCGGGCCGCAAGCTTCTCGTCGCCTCCCATGAGGGCAACGGATTCGTCGTGCCGGAAGACGAGGTGGTGGCGATGCGCCGCGCGGGCAAGCAGGTGCTCAATGTCTCGGGCACCGACGAGGCGGTGGCCTGCGTGGTGGTGAAGGGCGATCACGTTGCGGCGATGGGCGAGAACCGAAAGCTGCTTATTTTCCCGCTTGCCGAGGTCAATGAGATGACGCGCGGCAAGGGCGTGCGCCTCCAGAAGTACAAGGATGGCGGCCTTGGCGATATCAAGTGCTTCCATCTGAAGGAAGGCCTGACGGTCTATGATCGCTCCGCACGGGCGCGCCTCTTCACCGATCTGAAGGAATGGCTCGGCCAGCGCGCGCAAGCGGGGCGCCTGCCGCCCAAGGGCTATCCGTCGGGCTACAAGTTTGGCGGAGATTTTGGCGCGGCGTGACGCACCAAAACGTGAGCTGGAAAACGGCCCGGCAGTTTTGCCGGGCCGTTTGCTTTTCAGCGGATGGTGACGGCGGCGTTCGTCTCATGTCCCCAATAGCGGACGAAGATGTGATAGTCGCCGGGATGAACGCGCTTCGGGTCGAGCGCGATCGGGAACTTTTCGGTCATGATGTTACGAGCGGCGAGCACTGTGGATACAGTAACCTGTGCGCAAACCTTGTCGTCGGCCTGCGACTGCACGAATTCTTTCTTGTCGTCGGTCAGGAACCAGCGGAACACGTCGCATTGCGTGGACGCGGTCAGGGCCTGCGTCTCTTTCGTATTGTTCTCGAGCCGGACGGTCACGTCGAGATTGATGGGCTTGCCGGCGGCGGACGCCTCGGGCTGCTCCGTCGTCAGAGTGAGCGTGACGGGCTCGTCGGGCTTCACCGCGCCTGTGTAGATGAAATAGGCGATGACGCCGATCGCGGCGAGCATCGCGAAGGACATGTTCATCATCCGCTTTCCGAGATCGGACGGCGTTTTCGGATCGGTCATCTCTTCTCCGGTGCTTCTTCTATTTTTCCGGGGTGGGTGTTTTCCGGGTTCAGGCGGGATGGCGTTCCCAGCCGTTCATTCCCAACGCTTCAAGCGGACGGTAGCGCATCTTGTAGGCCATCTTGCGGCAATCGGCGACCCAATAGCCGAGATAGACGTAAGGCAGGCCCTTGCGCTGCGCCCGCCTGATGTGGTCGAGCACCATGAAGGTGCCGAGGCTGCGCTCCTCCGCGCTGGTGTCGAAGAAGCTGTAGACCATGGAGAGTCCATCTTCGAGCGTGTCGGTGAGCGCGGCGGCGATGAGCGGGGCCTTTTCCTCGTCGGATGCTGGCGGCGAACGATACTCGACCACCGATGTCATGACGTTGGTGTCCTCGATCATCGAGACATAATCGAGGGATGTCATGTCCGCCATGCCGCCTTCCGCGTGGCGTGCATCGAGATAGACGCGCAGCAGTGAGAACTGTTCCGGCGTCGCGCGCGCGGGCTTCTCCTCGCCATTGAGGTCTTCGTTGCGGGCCAGCACGCGGCGGAAGCTGCGATTTGGTTCGAACTCATCGACGACGATGCGCACCGATACGCAAGCCGCGCAGCCGTCGCAGGCCGGGCGATAGGCGATGTTCTGGCTGCGGCGAAAGCCCGATTGCGTCAGCACATTGTTGAGCGCGACGGCATTCTCGCCGAGGAGATGCGTGAAGACCTTCTTCTCGTAGCGGCCGGGCAGGTAAGGGCAAGGCTGTGGCGTCGTGATGTAGAACTGCGGAAAGCGGTTGCCAAAATGTTCTGTCACGTCTGCGTCCCGATCGCCTTGCACACCGATGCCTGATCCTCAATGGACACAGGATAATGGCGAAGGCGCCCGATGACGAGCCCCCTTGCGCGGCTCAGACCGGCTCGCGATGGACGACGACCGTGCCGCAGAGGAAGTCGTGCAGGCCGCGGCGGCGCTCGTTGAAGAAGGGCACGATGAGGACCACGGCCCAACTGATGCCGACCGTTATATAGAAGAGGATTGTCTGTAGCGCCGCCTGGAGATAACCGGGGCGCCGCCCGTCCCAGGTCCTGAGCTCGATTCCCTGCCAGCGCATGCCGGGCGTCGCGGAGTTGGGCCCGCCGAGGCTGAGGACGAAATAGGCAAGCGTTATGAGCGGCGTCAGCGCCGCTCCGGGCCATAAAAGGCCGAAGGTCAGAATTCCCAGAATGCCGAAGACGATGATCGCTGCGGTGATGATGACCAACAGCACCAGAAGGTCGGCGATATAGGCAAGTGCCCGGGCCGCGATGATCCCGTCGAAAGTGCCCCTGGGCCAGTCATAGCCGCCGGACCGGGCGGGTTCGAGCCCGACCAGACTGTTTTCGTCGCTCATCTCGCCCGCAAGCTCCCTGTTCCTCAGACCCCTTTGAGATAGGCGACGGACAGGACCACTGCAAGGCCGGGTCGGTCAGGGCTTGAAGTTGGCCGGCATGGCAGGGGCTTCGCGGAGCAGCACGATCGACAGGCGCCGGTTTGCAGCCATGTGGGGATCTTCAGGGAAAAGCGGCTCGGAGTCGGCCTTGCCGACGACCTGATAGATGCGGTCGCCGGGAAGGCCCTGCCGCGCCATGATGCGGCGTGCGGCATTGGCGCGGTCGGACGTCAGTTCCCAGTTTCCGTAACCGGGCGCTCCGGTAAAGGGCGTCGAGTCCGTGTGGCCGGAAATGCTGATGCGGTTCGGGAGCTTCATCACGATCTTGGCGACGGCCTCGATCAGCTTTCGTGTCCGCTCATAGGGTTCGGCAAGGCCGGAGGGGAACATGGAGCGCCCGTCCTGATCGACGATCTGCACACGCAGGCCTTCGGGTGTCTCGTCGATGATGACGTTCTTCGACAGCTCGGCGAGATCGGGGTCGTTCTGCATCGCCTGGCGCAGGCTTTCGGCGGCGCTGCGGAAATTCTGTTCGTCGCGCGATATGGCTTCGGCGGCGGCAGCGTTCGATGTCGTCTGGCTGGGCGAGGATTGAGTGGAGTTGGTGGACTCCATCGTGCCGTTCGACGCACTGGCTGTGCGCTTGTCGTTCGTCTCGGGGCTTTTCGGCGCGGCGGGCGTCGAGATGGTCATGACCACGCGGGGCGCGGAGCCGGCCATGCGCGCGCCTTCGAGTTCGAAGGCGGTGCCGCCCAGAACGCCGCCGGCACCGCTGGTCGAGCGGCTGACACTTGCGGGCGCGAAGTAATCGGCGAGCCCCTGCTTCTGCTCCGGGGTCGTCATGCTGATGAGCCACATCAGCAGAAAGAAGGCCATCATCGCCGTCACGAAGTCGGCATAAGCGATCTTCCAGGCGCCGCCGTGATGGGCATGAGCCTGCTTCTTGATGCGCTTGATGATGATCGGTTGTTCGTTCGATACGGCCATCCTGGCCTCCCGTTACGTGCGTGCGTTCAGCCCGCTGCGGGTTGCAGATTGGCCGTCGACTGCTCCACTTCGATGAAGGTCGGGCGCACATCCGACATGAGGGCCTTGCGGGCGAACTCGATCGAAACGGCGGGCGCGTAGCCCGACATATGCGCGAGGAGGCCGGCCTTCATGGAGAGATAATATTTATCTTCGGCTTCGTAGATGTTGCGCAGCGACTGTGCCATCGGGCTGAAGAAGCCATAGGCGCAGAGGACGCCGAGGAATGTGCCGACAAGCGCGCCCCCGATCAGATGGCCGAGAACTTCCGGCGGCTCGGTGATCGAGCCCATGGTGTGGATGACGCCGAGCACGGCCGCGACGATGCCAAGGGCGGGTGTGCCATCGGCGAGCGACTGAAGGCTCATCACGATGCGCTCGCGCTCCTGATGATGCGTTTCGAGCTCCTCGTCCATCAGCGCTTCAAGCTCATGCGCAACCTCCGTGCCGAGCGTGATCATGCGCAGGTAGTCACACATGAACTCGACTGCGTGGTGGTCTGACGCGAAGCGGGGAAACTGCGCGAAGATCGCGGATTCGGCGGGGTTTTCGATATGCGCCTCAAGCGCGAGATTGCCCTTGCTCTTGGCGAGCTTGAAGAGCGTGAACTGAAGGCCGAGCAGTTCGAGATAGGCGCTCTTGTCATAGCGCGAACCCTTGAACAGCGTACCGAACATGCCGCCCATGGCTTTGAGCACCGCCGGCGGATTGCCGATGATGAAGCCGCCCATGGCCGCGCCGAGAATGATGAGAAGTTCGAAGGGCTGGAAGAGCACGGCTATGTGCCCGCCATTGGCGAGATAGCCGCCGAAGACGCTGGCCAGAACAACGAACATGCCGATGAGCAGCTTCATCGCGCCCGATACTTTCTATTAAGAACCCCACAAAGGTGCCGTCGCACCCCGACACAGGCATTCTGTCGGCTTGCGATTAACAGCGGGTTTAATCCGCTGGTTTTGCAGAAAAAACGTTGGATTTGCGCTGGCTGCGGGTTGCGCGGGCCAATTTACTGGGATTTAACCGATTGGCCGTCGGACAAAAGCCGCCTGAAGCGGCAGTCCCGGAAGGTTGGTACAGGGAGAAGATCGCCCCAAATGACGCACGACACTCGCAAGTTCCGCAATGCGCTGGGTTGCTTTACGACCGGCGTGGCGGTGATCACGGCCCAGCTCGAAGGCCGCCCGCCGATCGGAATAACGGTGAATTCCTTCTCCTCCGTTTCTCTCGATCCGCCTCTGGTGCTCTGGAGCCTCGATCGCAAGTCGGACACGCTGCCGGTCTTCGAGGCGGTGACGGGCTTCACGGTGAACGTGCTGCGCGAGGATCATCGCGACATTTCCAACCGCCTGTCGAAGCAGGGCGATCACAGCCTCGAAGGGCTGGCGCTCCGCACCGGCGCCTGCAATGGCTGCCCGGCGCTGGAGGAGGCGTTGGCGCATTTCGAGTGCAGCGTCGAGGCGCGGCATGAGGGCGGCGACCACATCATCTTTATCGGCCGCGTCCTGCATTTCGAATATTCGGAAGACGGACGCCCGCTGCTCTATCATCGTGGCGGCTACAAGGGCCTTGCCGAGGGGACGCCCTGAGTTTCAGGCCCCGGCCTGGTCCATGCCGTCGGTTCTGACGAGATTGCCGCGCATGAGTGCGATGCAGTCGAGCATGGTCAGATATTCATCCAGCCCTATACCATCGATCGCCGCATTGTGAATGTCGGCGTAATGGGCCATGCCCTGATCCTTGTGTGCATGGAGCAGCGGCGTCAGGTAGATGCACTTGGCGCGACGGTCGGTCGGATGCGCGCGGCGCTCCACCAGGCCGAGCGCTTCCAGCTCGTTCACATAAATCCCGATCGAGACCTTGTGGATGTGAAGCTCCTGCGCGAGGTCGGTCTGCGTCTGGCCGTCATGCTGCAGGAGGGCGGTGATGATTTGAGTCTGGTTGCGGCTGAGGCCGCTGCGCCGGTCATAGAGCTTCGCGAGCAGGGCACCGACCTCGGTGATGAGGTTCAGAAAATATTGCGGCGACAGGCGAGTGTCGATGTCTTTGTCCGAAGGCGTGCTGCCTGCAATGCGCCCGGCATCCTCTCTGTGCTTTGCCACTTCGCGTCTCCCCCCAACCAATCCGTATCCGGATTATGCGGCATTATGCTGCCTGTTTTAAATTCTTGTCGGATACGACACGCGGCTTGACGCGTCGCTTCCCCGGTGGTTTCGTAATGCCAAATTACTAAAAGGGAGGCTCTCGCGATATAAAAACGTCGCGAATGGGGAGTGAGGTTCCGGGGAGGAACCGTAATTTCCGTGTAGCCAGTCCCGGCCAGAGAGGGAGGTTGTGCCGCGCAGGCGGCGCACGGCGCAGCTATGGTTTCAATCGATTCGGCTCATGCGGCATTCTCCGCTCAAGGCTGGGCGCGTCCGCGCCGCAGTCGTCTGCGCTATTGGGGGCTTGCGTTCGCGCTTCTGGTGCATGTGCCGGTCTATTTCATCGTGACATCAGAGGACGATATGCTGCCGCGAGCCGAGCGGCTCGTCGCGGTTACGATCTTCCCGACACCAAAGCCCAGGGAATTGCCGCCGCCGCCCAAGATCGAGCCGAAGCCGAAGCCCGAGCCGAAGCCGGCGCGCAAGGCCTCGCGTCCCAGGCCGCCAAAGGTCATTGAAAAGCCGGTCGAGCAACCGAAAGAGGGGCTGAAAGGCGCGGGGATCATGCCCGTTGCGCCAGCCACAGACGTTCTTGATCCGATACCGGCCCATAAAGGCGTCGCGCTCACCGGCAACGACATACGCACGCGCATGGGTGGGCGGGAGTTTCACCTCGAAATGGGCCGTCTCGACCAGCAGGGAAGCAATCGCCTCATCAATACAGTGATCGAGCTTCACGCGGATGGCACGAGCAAGGTGACGCTCACGCATTACTACTTCCAGACCTATCACAGCCAATATTCCTCGACGCGGAGCGAGAGCGGCGAGGGCCATTGGTGGGTCGAGGGCGACCGCTGGTGCCATCAGTCGGATATCATCAATTACGGCACGAAAGACTGCTACGACCTCACGGCGGATGGCTCCGTCGTCCGCCTCTATTATGCGGAATGCGGCAATGAGTCCTCAACGCTCTGCAAGACCGGACGCATCGCCGCCGAGGGCGAAGTGAAATAGTCGATTTGTATACGGATTAAAGTCGCCGGTCAGCTCCGTTTGAATTTCGGTCCCTGCCTGCTAGAAACAGTGCATGGCAAGGTATTGCAGGCAAGGCGAGGCGATAATGGCGGAGAAAGTTGCGTTCCTGGGGCTCGGTGTCATGGGCTATCCCATGGCGGGGCATCTGGCCAAGGCCGGTCACGATGTGACCGTCTACAACCGGACAGCCGAAAAAGCGGCCAAATGGACCGCGGAGCATGGCGGGCGCGCCGCCCCGACCCCTGGCGAAGCCGCGAAGGGTGCTCGCTTCGTCTTCGCCTGTGTCGGAAACGACGACGATGTGCGTCAGGTAACGACGGGTGCCGGGGGCGCGTTCGACGCGATGGACCGTGGCGCAATCTTTGTCGACCATACGACGGCCTCTGCGGAACTCGCCCGCGAACTCGACGCGGCGGCGCGGGAGCGCGGTCTCGGCTTTGTTGACGCGCCGGTATCGGGCGGGCAGGCGGGTGCGCAAAATGGCGCCCTCACCGTCATGGCGGGTGGCGAGTTGGCAAGCTACGCGGCTGTAGAGCCGATCATTGCGGCCTATGCCCGGGCCGTCAGGCGCCTGGGGCCTGCGGGCGCCGGGCAGCTCACCAAGATGGTCAACCAGATCTGCATTGCGGGCCTCGTCGAGGCGCTTTCGGAAGGCATCCAATTCGCGATGAAGGCGGGGCTCGATCCCGAGGCCGTCATCGACGTCATCTCCAAGGGCGCGGCGCAATCCTGGCAGATGGAAAACCGTTACAAGACGATGATAGCTGGTGAGTTCAATCACGGCTTCGCAGTGGACTGGATGCGCAAGGACCTCGCCATCTGTCTCGAAGAGGCGCGGGCGAATGGCGCGCATCTTCCTGTCACTGCGCTGGTTGACCAGTTCTATGGTGAAGTGCAGACAATGGATGGCGGCCGCTGGGATACATCGAGCCTCATTGCGCGGCTGCTGAAGTGAGACGCTGATCGAAAGGGCCAACACGTGAAAGAAGTCAGGTTTCGTTCCGTCGCCGATGTCATCGAACGGCTTAACCCGTCTTATCCCGTGTTCATGGTCTTTCCCGAAATACTCAAGGACCGGGCGAGGGCGTTCCTCGACGGCTTTCCGGGCACCGTCCTCTACGCGGTGAAATGCAATCCTGATCCGCATGTGCTTCGCGCGCTCTACGCCGCTGGCGTGCGGCATTTCGATACGGCCTCCCTGCCCGAGATCGCCAAGGTCTCGGAGCTCTTTCCGGACGCTCATTGCTACTTCAACCATCCGGTGAAAAGCCGGGGCGCATTGGAGTCGGCGCACGAGGTTTACGGGCTTGAACATTATGTGGTCGATCACATCGATGAGTTGGACAAGCTCTGTGATGTCGTTGGCACCGGCATTACCGTGGAGGTGCGGATCGCGACGCCCAAAGGGGCGGCCGTCTATAATCTCTCGTCGAAGTTCGGCGCGGTGCCTGACGATGCCGTTGCGTTGTTGAAGGAGGCGAACCGTCGCGGAATGCGCACGGCAATCGCATTCCACGTCGGCAGCCAGTGCCCCGACCCGGAAGCCTATCGCGTCGCCATGGCAGAGGCGGCGGTCATTGCGCAACGCGCCAATGTGCCGATCGACTATATCGACGTTGGCGGCGGCTATCCCGCCGAGTATGGCGATCCCGTTCCGCCGATCGAGACATTCTTCTCGGTCGTCAAGGCGGCGCGCGCAGAACTCAAGCTCGACTTGCCGCTATATGCGGAGCCGGGCCGCGCACTTGTTGCCGATGGCTGCTCGGTGCTCGCGCAGGTGCAGCTTCGCAAGGGCAGCGACCTCTACATCAATGACGGCATTTATGGTTGCCTCGCCGAGATACAGCTCGGGCCACTGAAGCCGCCGGTTCGTGCGCTCGGGCGCCGCGACGGTCGTTGCGTTCCGGTGACGGGAGAAGCAAAGAGCTTCCGAATCTTCGGGCCAACTTGCGACAGCCTCGATGTTTTCGGGGTTGAATTCGAACTGCCGGACGGCATTGCCGAAGGCGACTGGATCGAGTTCCGTCGCATGGGCGCTTATTCGATCGGTATGCAAACCGCCTTCAACGGCTTCTACACGGACACGGTTGTTCAGATAGACGGACATGAGGACATTGTTTGAAATGCCGCAAGTTCCTGTGTCGTTCTTTATTTATACATGTGATATATGTTAACGGCGATAACATAAAGAGCGTGCGCACAAACGAGGAACGCCGGAGATGCGGGCAAGGCTGAGGGGACAAAAGACCCAATATCATCACGGCGATCTCAGGCATGCCTTGCTCGAAGCGGCGATGACATTGATCGATATTCGTGGGCCCGAGGCGCTAACGCTTCGTGCGGCGGCGCGGCGAGCGGGCGTTTCCGAAGCGGCGCCCTATCGGCACTTCGCCAATCTCGACGCGCTTCTCGGAGCTGTCGTCCTCGAAGGTTTCGAGATCCTGATCACCGATCTTGAGAGCGTGAGCAGCGCGCGGTCGAGGCGCGACACCTATCTCGCTTTTGCAGGCGATTTTCCGGGGCGCTACTCAATAATGTTCGGGCCGCTAGCCGATCGAGGTTCAGCCGCGAAGCGGCATGACGAGGTTGCGCATGTCTCCGAGCTCGTCGAGGAGGCCGGTGGCCTTGCATTGCTTCACGGGATGGCGTCGTTGCGGCTGGCGGGACTATCCTGACTGCGCTCAGGCTTCTTCCTTTTTGAAGTAGCCATATGTCTCCGCAAAGCGGCCCGACACATATTCATAAGCCGTGACGGGTTCGTATTTGGCGGGGTGCTCTCCGTCGACGCAATTGGGTAGCGGCGTCAGCACGGTTGCATAGTCGCAGCCATAGAAGAACGGGATCGAGTAGCGTTCGCGCCCGCTGCGATTGATGGCGCGATGGAGCGTCGATTTGAAGAGATCGTTCGACCAGCGCGCCATCTGATCGCCGATATTGACGACGAAGGCGCCGTGTATCGGCGGCGCGGAAATCCACTCGCCCTTGGCGTTGAGAACCTGCAACGCCTCGACGTCGCCGCCCTGGGCGAGAATGGTGAAGCACTCATAGTCGGAATGCGCACCTATGCCGATCTGCTTTTCATCGATGACACCTTCCTGCGGCGGATAGTAGAGAACGCGCATCGAGCTGCCGGGACGCTTGATCATGGGCGCGAAGAAATCCTCGTCGAGTTCCAGCGCGAGCGCAAATGCCTGGAAGATGCGTCGGCCGAGCAGAATCATCTCGTCGTAATAGCGCGTCAGCGGCTCGCGGAAGTTGGGCATGCTCTCGGGCCAGACATTGGGCCCGTGCAGCGTATGGCCGGCGAGAACCTCCGGATCGTCCGCCGGAATATCGAGCGAGAGGTCGAAGGCTTCGTGCAAGTCGCCCTTCGCCGTCGGATCCGTGTTTTCCTCGAGCAGCGGTCCGTAGCCGCGATGATTGGTGGACTTGGCGACGTGAAGCCGCATCTTCTCTTCGAGCGATGTTGCGAAATAGCGTTTCGCGGCGCCGAAGGTCGCGTCGATCACTTCCTGCGGCACCCTGTGATTTTTGAGGTAGAAGAAGCCGACATTCACACAGGCGTCTTTCAGCTCGGCGGCGACCTTCAGTCGGTCGGCGATGTCGTCGCTTGCCATCGGGGCAAAGTCGATTTGAGGAATTTCGGTGAAATCGACCTTGCGGGCGGTAAGGCCCGTGCCTGTGAAATTCCTGATGCCGTTCCCCGTCCGCACGATATTCATTGAGTTGCCTCGCCTTCGCCTGATCGAATTACGGGCGGGACGATGCAAATTGCATGCAAATGGAAGTGTAAGGCGAAGCCGCGACTCTCGGCGCGCATGAACGAGCGAACCTGCCGCAAAGTGGGCAGGCGGCATCTAAAATGACCAAAGCCTGGGCAGGCGTTTAGCGCTGCTGCAGGAGCCTTGCGGCGGCCGGCGCAAAATAGGTGAGCACGCCATCGGCGCCGGCGCGCTTGAAGGCCAACAGGCTCTCAAGGATCACGCGGTCGCGGTCGAGCCATCCATTCTGGATGGCTCCGGCGAGCATCGCGTATTCGCCCGACACCTGATAGGCGAAGGTCGGCAGGCCGAATTCCTGCTTCACGCGGTGGAGAACGTCGAGATAGGGCATGCCGGGCTTCACCATGACCATGTCCGCGCCTTCGGCGATGTCGAGCGCGACTTCGCGCAGCGCCTCGTCGGTATTGGCGGGGTCCATCTGGTAGGTGCGCTTGTCGCCCTTGAGCGCGCCGGACGAGCCGATGGCGTCGCGGAAGGGGCCGTAGAAGGCCGAGGCGTATTTGGCCGCATAGGACATGATCTGCGTGTCGGTATGCCCGGCATTTTCGAGCGCCGCGCGGATCGCGCCGATGCGCCCGTCCATCATGTCGGACGGCGCGATAATGTCGCAGCCTGCTTCCACCTGAATGAGCGACTGCTTGATCAGCGCCTCGACCGTCTCGTCGTTGAGAATGCGGTCGCCATCCATCAGCCCGTCATGGCCGTGGCTGGTGAAGGGATCGAGCGCCGCGTCGCAGAGCACGCCGATCTGCGGAAATGCCTTCTTGATTGCCCGCGTCGCCTGGCAGACGAGATTGTCCGGATCGGTCGCGAGCGAGCCCATGGGGTCGCGCTTTTCCATCGGCGTATGCGGGAAGAGGGCGATCACCGGAATGCCGAGGGAGACCGCTTCTTCAGCAGCTCGCACCGACTCATCGACCGAGAGCCGCTCGACGCCGGGCATCGAGGGGATGGCCTCGCGCTTCGACGTGCCTTCAACGAGGAAGAGCGGCCAGATCAGGTCGTTCGCCGAGAGGCTGTTCTCGGAGACGAGGCGGCGTGACCAGTCCGCCTTGCGGTTGCGGCGCATGCGGATGGCGGGAAAGGCGGCGGCGGAGCGGGGCTGTGTTTTCATGGGCGAAACTCATACCGCCGTAACCTCGGCCTCGACAAGCCTGCTCAGCGGGCAATGTTGCGGCTCAAGAGCACATATAGGCACTAGGGTCTATACGAGAGAAGTTTTTGGGCCAATTTGACGAGAGTTTAAACCAGTCGTTAGGACGCGACTGGATATGTTCGGTCCTTAACGGGGTCATTTTTACCACCCCAGTCCAAATATATCTGCTGTTGAGAGGCCAAATCCATGGCTATGACGACGACCCAAGCCAGCATGGCAATCGCGCCCACCGACAATGTGGCGAGCAAACCCGCCTATCTGGAGGCGCTCACCTATGTGGAGCGCCTGCATCGCCGCCTTCTCGATGTGATCAAGGATGAACTGGACCGGATCGGCTGCTCGGAGATCAACAGCGTCCAGGCGCTGCTGCTTTTCAACATTGGCGATGCGGAAATGACGGCGGGCGAGCTGCGCACGCGCGGCCATTATCTCGGCTCCAACGTCTCCTACAATCTGAAAAAGCTCGTCGAGGCAGGCTATATCAGCCATCAGCGCTCCCGGCTGGACCGCCGCTCGGTGCGCGTCCGTCTGACGGACAAGGGCCGCGCCATCTGCAAGTCCATCGACGATCTTTACAACAAGCATTGCCGCTCGGTCGCCGAAGTGGGTGACATCAGCATTGCGGAGCTGAAGCTCATCAATTCGACGCTCCACAAGCTCGAGCGCTTCTGGACCGATCAGATCCGCTACCGCCTCTAAAACCGGCGGACCAAGCACGGCTCTTGCAGCGCGCCTCGAACCAAGGCGCGCTGCAGTCGTTTTGGGGCTCGGAATGTCCCAAAGCCGCACTTTGCGGGCCAAAATGACTAATCGGAGCAGGGCATTGAAGCGGTTCGGGAAGATCGGGGGCTTTGACATTCTGGCGCTGCTGGCGATTTTCGCCTGCGCCGGGACGCCTGCTGCCGCCTCGGGCGCCGGGGAGCCGCAATGGATCGACCCCTGGGCGCCGCCGAGTGCAGCGGCTGAGGCCGCTGAAGCCCCGCTGGCAAAATCGAACGTTCCCACACTCAGCGATGAGGGCTTCTGGCCGGTCGTCCGCGCCATTGCGGCTTACAAAGAGATCGCGAGGCGGGGTGGCTGGGGCCGGATTCCGGATGGCGAGCGACTCGAGCAGGGCATCCGCGATGCCCGCGTGGCGCTGATCCGCAAGCGCCTGATCGCCACCGGCGACATGGCGGCGGGAAGCGGAGATCCTTTGCTTTTCGACCGGGGGCTCGCGGAGGGGGTCCGCCGCTTTCAGGCGCGCCATGGGCTGCCGCTCGATGGCACGGCTGGCCATGCGACGATTGCAGCCATGAATGTTCCAGTCGCCGCCCGCATCCGGCAGCTCGAGGTCAATCTCAAGCGGCTCAACGAGGTCGCACCGAAGGTCGGGCAGCGCTATGTCTTCGTCAATATCGCCGGTCAGGAAGTCGAGGCGGTGGAGAATGGCCGCATCGCGCTGCGCAAGCGCGTCATCGTCGGCAAGGAAGATCGTCAGACGCCGGAATATTCGAGCCGCATCAATTCCGTCACGCTCAATCCCTATTGGAACGTGCCGCAGTCTATTGCGGTGAAGGACTTGCTTCCGAAGATCAAGGCCGATCCACGTTTTCTGGAGCGCATGGGCATTCGCGTTCTGAAGTGGTCGAACGGCGCGGAGCGGGAGGTGAGCTCCGCCAGCGTTGACTGGTCGTCGCCCGCCGTCACTTCTCGCTACAGGCTGCGTCAGGACCCGAGCAGGCTCAACTCGCTCGGAACGGTGAAGGTGAACTTTCCCAACCCCTATTCGGTTTATCTCCACGATACGCCTGTGAAATCGCTCTTCAGCCGGGGCGCGCGGAATTTCAGCTCGGGCTGCGTCCGGGTGGAGGGAGTGCGCGACCTTGCGGCCTGGCTTCTGGCGGGAACAGGGAGCTGGAACCGCGCCCGCATCGACGCAACGATTGCAGGCGGCGAGCATATGGATGCGGCGCTCGCGGCGCCCGTGCCGATTTACATGCTCTACCTGACGGCCTGGGTCGACAGCGACGGCACGGTCAACTTCCGCAACGACGTCTATCGCCGCGACACGAAGCAGAGCGCTCTGTCCAATTAGTCTAGACTTGAGGCCGACTCACCCGGCCGGGCGAGTCGTTGGGGGAGCGGGGAGATGGCGACACGGCGGCCTGCTGGATTTCCATATCTTGAGCATGACGGGGTTCTGGCCTTCGCCCATCGCGGCGGCGCGGGGGACTGGCCGGAGAACACCATGCCCGCCTTTCAGGCCGCGGTGGATCTCGGCTACCGCTATGTGGAAACCGATGTCCATGCGACACGCGACGGCGTGTTGCTCGCCTTTCACGACGACGAACTCGATCGCGTAACGGATTGTTCGGGGACAATTGCCGAGATGGATTACGCGGATGTGGCCAAGGCCCGCGTCGGCGGCCGGGAGCCCATACCGAGGCTGGAGGAGCTGCTGCTCGCCTGGCCGGAGCTTCGCCTCAACATCGACCCGAAGCGTGACAATGCCGTAGCGCCGCTCGTCCGCGCCTTGAAGGCGAGCGGTGTGGTCGACCGTGTCTGCGTCACCTCCTTTTCCGGCGCCCGCATCCAGGCCGTCAGGGAGGCTCTGGGGCCGCGGCTCTGCACAGGCCTTGCCCGCATGGAGACGCTGCGTTTGCGGCTGTCGAGCTGGAGTGGCGGGGCGGGTTTCCTCTGGGGCGGATTCGCCGGGGGTTGCGCCCAGATACCCGTCAGCAATCATGGCATTCCCCTTGCGGACGAGGCGCTTATCGCCCGCGCGCACGAATTGGGGCTTCAGGTTCATGTCTGGACCATCGACGAGCCGGCCGAAATGAACAGGCTGATTGACCTCGGCGTGGACGGGCTCATGACCGACCGGTCGGCGGTTCTTAAAGCGGTTCTTGTTGAAAGAGGGCTTTGGACCTCGTAATAACCCTGATGGTCGCGCAGTGAAGTTAATGCGACAATTCGTGGCAGCTCATAACTGCCTCCGAAAGATAATGTGTGTTACTAAATGGGGCACAAGGCGACGGGAGCCGGCCGGAGGCCAGCTTTTCGCCGTTGCGAAGGCCGAAGTAAGAACAGGGTTACGGCCATGGACTATCAGACCAAGCTCGCCGATGCGCTCCGCTCCGTGAAGGATGAAGGTCGCTACCGCGTTTTTGCCGACATCCTTCGCCATCGTGGCGATTTTCCCCGCGCGACGTTCCACACGCCCGAAGGCGCACGCGACATCGTTGTCTGGTGCTCCAACGACTATCTCGGCATGGGGCAGCATCCGATCGTGCTCGATGCGATGCATCGCGCGATCGATGAATGCGGCGCGGGTTCGGGTGGTACGCGGAACATCTCCGGCACCACGCATTATCATGTCGATCTCGAAGCCGAGCTTGCCGACCTTCACCAGAAGGAAGCCTCGCTTCTTTTCACGTCGGGCTATGCCGCGAATGACGCGACGCTTTCGACGCTGGCGCGCGTTCTCGGCGATTGCGTCATCATCTCCGATGCGATGAACCACGCCTCGATGATCGAAGGCATCAAGCGCGGCGGTGGTCCGAAGCGTCTGTGGAAGCATAACGACCTTGCGCATCTCGAACAGCTGCTGAAGGATATCGATCCCGAACAGCCGAAGATCGTGGCCTTCGAATCCGTTTATTCCATGGATGGCGACATTGCGCCGATCGGCGAGATTTGCGATCTCGCGCATAAATATGGCGCGTTGACTTATCTCGACGAAGTACATGCGGTCGGCCTCTACGGCCCGCGCGGCGGCGGCATTGCCGAGCGCGACGGTGTGCTCGACAAGGTCGATATCATCGAAGGCACGCTGGCCAAGGGCTTTGGCGTCATGGGCGGTTATATTGCCGGCTCCTCGGTGCTGGTCGATGTCGTGCGCTCCTATGCGCCGGGCTTCATCTTCTCGACCTCGCTTGCGCCGGTGCTCGTCGCAGGTGTCCTCGCCTCGGTGCGTCATCTCAAGACGAGCAATGTGGAACGCGAACAGCATCAGGAGCGTGCCGCCACGCTGCGCGCCAAGCTCGCGGCCGCGGGCCTTCCCGTGATGATGTGCGAAAGCCATATCGTGCCGGTGATGGTCGGCGATCCGGTCATTTGCAAGCAGGTGACTGACGATCTGCTCAACGACCACGATATCTATGTGCAGCCGATTAACTATCCGACCGTGCCGCGCGGCACGGAGCGGTTGCGCTTCACGCCTTGCCCGGTCCACACGGACGAAATGATGGACGACCTCGTGAGGGCGCTCGATCAGGTCTGGACGCGGCGGAAAATCCGGCGTGCCGCCTGAGGGGAAATCCGGCAGTCCCTCGACGCCCGGCGGACAGCCGGGCGAACCCCGCGAAGTGATTTTCGAATATATGCCGCTCGGCGCCAGCGTGAAGGTGACGGCGGTGGATTGCGCGACGGGCGCCGAAGCCTCGGTGCTCGGCCCGTTGGGTGCGCCGCAACGCGACCTTGAGCGGCTCGCACTTCATAAATTGCAGCAAAGAATTTTGCGCGAAATGGATGGGCTCGGCAGAGCGCCAGAAAAACCCACGCCCGAAAAGGGTGGGCGCGGCGGCGGCGGAATAATCGTCTAGCGATTTACTTCCAGGCAGCGATTACTTGCGCTTGCGGCCGCGAGTCCCTTGCGTGCTGGCGCGGCCGAGGCCGATCTGCTTGGCGAGGCGCGAACGCTGCGCGGCGTAGTTTGGTGCCACCATCGGATAGTCGAGCGGCAGGCTCCACCGCGCCCGATATTCCTCCGGCGACATGCCGTATTGCGAGCGGAGATACCGCTTCAGCATTTTCAGCTTCTTGCCGTCTTCGAGACAGACGATGTAGTCGGGCGCGACCGACTTTTTGACCGGCACGGCAGGTGTGAGTTCCTGCGCCGGCCCTTGCGCCTTGCCCGCTTCAAGTTCGGAGAGGGTGGTGTGGACGGTTCGGATCAGGTTCGGCAGGTCATTGGCGGGGACAGTATTCCTGCTCAGATAGGCGGAGATGATGTTGCTCGCGAGGCCGAGAAGCCCCATTGAGGTCACTTCGGTCATGCCCTTGCTCTCGCTCATCGTCTGGAGGCCTTCTCTTCGGTGCGGTCGTCGCAATCGACCGAATCGTGATGCGAAATATTGAGTTTGTTTTATCTCGTTAAGTCTGTGGAGATCAAGGTACGCCGCGGCCACTGCGGAGATCACCGACACTAAAATCGGGATGGGAAGCAGGTATAGACGTAATAATCGTGTTATGAATTTGAATACATTTGGACGAGGATTGTGCAGATCGGCCGTTTCATTACGCCGGCTTAATCCTTCGTCTCCCCGACCGTGAATGCGCCTCCGGCAGGCCCCACCCGCGCAGCCCGTTGATCATGTAGCGCGTTGGCTTCACGAGGCGATATGTGGTATCACGCGCGCAGAGGCGGGGCCGAATATAGCCCAGGTCCGGTGTCCAGTATTGGGCCATCCGGGTCCGCAATCCGAATACCCGTCTGGTTCAATTTTCCGGCGAACAAGGTTCAATCGATGTCATCGAGCAATGCGGCAACTGGGCAGGCAGTACCTGCCGGTTTCTTCAACGACAGCCTTGCGGAGAGTGATCCCGACATCCTGCGCGCCATCGAGCTGGAGCTCGGGCGCCAGCAGACGCAGATCGAACTGATTGCGTCGGAGAACATCGTCTCACGCGCTGTGCTCGAAGCGCAGGGCTCGATCATGACGAACAAATACGCCGAGGGTTATCCCGGACGCCGCTATTACGGCGGCTGCGAATTCGTCGACATCGCTGAAAATCTCGCGATCGAACGCGCGAAGAAACTCTTCGACTGCGCCTTCGTGAATGTGCAGCCCAATTCCGGCTCACAGGCGAACCAGGGTGTCATGATGGCGTTGCTGAAGCCGGGCGAAACCATCATGGGCATGAGCCTCGCCGCAGGCGGCCATCTCACGCATGGCGCCGCGCCGAACCAGTCGGGCAAGTGGTTTCATGCGGTGCAGTACGGTGTGCGCCAGCAGGATCATCAGATCGATCTCAATGAGGTTGAGGATCTGGCGAAGAAGCACCAGCCCAAGCTCATCATTGCGGGCGGTTCGGCCTATCCGCGTATCATCGACTTCAAGGCCTTCCGCGCCATCGCCGACAGCGTGGGCGCGCTGCTCATGGTCGATATGGCGCATTTCGCAGGCCTCGTCGCGGGCGGCGTCCATCCGAGCCCGCTGCCCTATGCCGACGTGGTCACGACAACGACGCACAAGACGCTGCGCGGCCCGCGCGGCGGCATGATCCTTTCGAACAACGAGGATATCGGCAAGAAGATCAACTCGGCGATCTTCCCCGGCATTCAGGGCGGCCCGCTGATGCATGTGATCGCGGGCAAGGCTGTCGCCTTTGGCGAGGCGCTGCGTCCGGGCTTCAAGCTCTATGCGCAGTCGGTCGTCGACAACGCCCGCGCGCTTGCTGCAACGCTCGCTGACGCGGGCTTTGCCATCGTGTCGGGCGGCACCGACACGCATCTGATGCTCGTCGATCTGCGCCCCAAGAAGCTTACCGGCAAGGTTGCAGAGGCGGCACTGGAGCGGGCCAGCATCACCTGCAACAAGAACGGCATTCCCTTCGACCCCGAGAAGCCGACCATCACGTCAGGCGTACGCCTCGGAACGCCTGCGGGCACGACGCGCGGTTTCGGCGTGGCCGAGTTCCAGCAGGTCGGCAAGCTCATCACGGAGGTCCTGACGGGGCTTTCGCAGAATGGCGAAGAGGGGAACGCGAAGGTCGAGGCCTCGGTGCGCGAACGCGTGCTCGGTCTCTGCAAGCAGTTCCCGATCTATGGTGGTCCGAAGTAGGGTCATCGCAAGGCGGCGATTTGAGGTCTGTTCGATGAAAAAGGCGGGGGTCTGAGGGGATGCGTTGTCCGTATTGCGGAAATGAAGATACGCAGGTCAAGGACTCACGTCCGACCGAGGACAATACCTCCATCCGGAGGCGACGCTTCTGCACCGCTTGCGGCGGCCGGTTCACCACTTTCGAGCGGGTCCAGTTGCGCGAGCTGACCATTATCAAGGCCAGCGGACGCCGGGTTCCCTTCGATCGCGACAAACTCATGCGTTCCGTGCAAATCGCGATGCGCAAACGCCCAGTTGAGCAGGAGCGCGTGGAGCGTATGGTGAGCGGCATTGTGCGCCGGCTCGAAAGCATGGGCGAAAGCGAGATTCCGTCCTCTGTTGTCGGGCGGCTCGTTATGGAAGGCCTGAGCTCCATCGACGCCGTCGCATATGTCCGTTTCGCTTCGGTCTACAAGAATTTCCACGAAGCGAAGGATTTCGAGGAGTTTCTGGGCGAACTGAGCGGCCCGGGCCGGGACGAGGTCGACGACGACCGCTGACCGATCTCGCCCCAACAGACAGATTGGGATGCGAGATGGCGAAAGCCACGAACAAGTCGAAAGACACTGATTTCATGAAGATGGCGCTGAGCCTCGCGGCTCGCGGCCTCGGCATTGTTGCGCCCAATCCGGCCGTCGGCTGCGTCATCGTCAAGGATGGCATCGTCGTTGGACGCGGCTGGACCCAGAAGGGCGGCAGACCCCACGCCGAGACCGAGGCTTTGGCCCGAGCGGGCGCCGCCGCCAGGGGCGCCACCGCCTATGTCACGCTCGAACCCTGCGCCCATCACGGCAAGACGCCCCCCTGTGCCGAAGCGCTGATCGCCGCCGGTATCGCCCGCCTGGTCGGCGCCGTCTCCGATCCGGACCCCCGCGTCGCAGGCAAGGGTTACGACATGCTTCGCAAGGCGGGCATTGAGGTCGTCGAGGACGTCTGCGAAACGGAAGCACGCGATCTCAATCAGGGCTTCCTGCAGAAGGTCACCGAAGATCGTCCGCTGGTGACGTTGAAGCTCGCGACTTCCGCCGATGGGAAGACAGCGACGCATGGCGGTCAGAGCCGCTGGATCACGGGCGAGGGCGCCCGCGCCCGCGGCCATTATCTCCGCGCGACGCATGACGCGATCATGGTCGGCAGTGCCACAGCGGTTGTCGACGATCCCGAACTTACCTGCCGCCTCCCGGGCCTCGAAGGTCAATCGCCGGTGCGCATCATTGCTGATGGGCGCTTGCGCTTGCCGCTCACCTCGAAGCTGGTGCGCGATGCGAAGAAAATTCCACTCTGGATTCTCACGCTGCCGGGCGGGGACTCTGCGCGGCGTGCCGCCTTTGTCGACTGCGGCGCGGAGCTTATCGACATTCAGCCGGGTACGGATGGGTTGATGGACATGAAGGCGGCGATGCGCCGTCTCGCGGAGCGTGGAGTGACGCGGCTGTTGGTTGAGGGCGGAGCGCGGCTCGCGGCCTCGCTCATCTCGGCGCATCTTGTCGACCGCATCGAATGGTTCCGCGCCTCGCGCATCATTGGTGGTGACGGCTATTCCGGAATTGCGTCGCTCGGTATCGAGCTGCTCGATAAGGCGCCGTCGCTGGCGCTGACGCGGACCGTCTTCCTCGGCGAGGACACTCTTTCAAGCTATGTGGTGCGAGGCTGAATGTTCACGGGTATCATCACCGATGTCGGACGGATCAAATCCGTCGAAACGCGCGGCGACACGCGCTTCGTCATCGAGACGAACTACGACCCCGACACGATCGCACTTGGCGCCTCCATTGCCTGTTCGGGTTGCTGCCTGACCGTGATCGAAAAAGGGCGCGGCGCGGAGCGCAACTGGTTCGCGGTCGATGCTTCGGGCGAAACGCTTGGTTGCACGACGCTCGGGAGCTGGAAACAGGGCACTGCGATCAACCTCGAACGCGCGCTCAAGGCGGGCGATGAACTCGGCGGTCACATCGTCAGCGGCCATGTCGACGGCGTCGGCAGGATCGTCGACATGCACCCGGAAGGCGACTCTATGCGCTTTACGTTCGAAGCGCCTGCCGCGCTTCGCAAATTCATTGCCCCCAAAGGCTCGGTGACCATCGACGGCACGTCGCTCACCGTCAATGAGGTGGAAGACGTCCGCGTCGATGACGAGATGAGGGCGCGTTTCGGCGTCAACATCATTCCCCACACGCAGGCCGTCACCACCTGGGGGCAGGCAAAGGCCGGAAATTCCGTAAATCTTGAAATCGACATGCTGGCGCGGTATGTGGCCCGGCTCGCAGAAAAGGACTGACACCCGTGTACAAGGAATACCTGTCGCCCATCGAAGAGGTGATCGAGGACGCCCGCAACGGCAAGATGTTCATTCTTGTCGACGCCGAGGATCGTGAAAACGAAGGCGATCTCGTCATCCCCGCCCAGATGTGTACGCCTGAAGCCGTCAACTTCATGGCGAAATACGGCCGCGGCCTGATCTGCCTTTCGCTCACCAACGACCGTGCGAAGCAGCTCAATCTGCAGTTCATGTCGTCGAACAACCAGTCGCGCAACCAGACGGCCTTCACCGTCTCCATTGAAGCGCGCGAAGGCATCTCGACCGGCATTTCGGCGCATGACCGCGCCCATACCGTCTCGGTCGCCATCGACCCGACCAAGGGCCAGAACGATATCGTTTCGCCCGGTCACGTTTTCCCGCTCGTCGCCAAAGATGGCGGTGTGCTCGTCCGCGCCGGTCATACCGAAGCTGCGGTCGATATCGCGCGTCTCGCCGGGCTTTATCCCTCGGGTGTCATCTGCGAGATCATGAATGACGACGGCACCATGGCGCGTCTGCCCGATCTGGTGCAGTTCGCGCAGCTTCATGGCCTCAAGATCGCGACGATCGCCGATCTGATTTCCTATCGCCGCCGCTATGACCACTTCATCCATCGGGCCATCGAAACCGAACTGGAAAGCAAGTTCGGCGGAGAGTTCAAGATGATGGTCTATCTGAACACTGTCGAATATGCCGAGCATATCGCGCTGGTGAAGGGTGACATCTCGACCTCCGAGCCGGTTCTGGTGCGCATGCATGCAATGAACGTGTTCGACGACATTCTCGGCGCGTCTGGCGGGCGATCCGACCTGTTGAAGGATGCGATGGAGATCATCTCCGAGGAGGGGCGCGGCGTCGTCGTGCTCATTCGTGACACGACGGCGACGGTCGTTTCGGATCTCTTGCTGCGCAAGGGTGAAAACATCGAGCAGCGTATGCCGCGTCGCCTGCGCGAATATGGCGTCGGCGCCCAGATCCTGCTAGACCTCGGCGTTCACGACATGATCCTTCTTTCCGATACCGACCGCAGCATCGTCGGCCTCGATGGCTATGGCCTGAAGATCATCGGCCAGAGGGCGATCAGTGCCGGCAAGCGCGGGCAGAGCGAAAAGAAGGCGAAGGAGTCCGCATCTTGAAGACGACCAAGGCCCATATCCTCATCATCGAGGCTCGGTTCTACGAACATCTCGCCGATGAGCTGGCGCGGGGTGCCATTGCCGAAATCGAGGCGCGCGGCGCGACCTGGGAGCGTGTGTCGGTTCCCGGCGTGCTGGAAATCCCGGCGGCGGTCAAATTCGCTCTCGATGCCATGGCGCATGGTGCGGCGTCGCGGCGGATCGACGGTTTTGTGGTGCTCGGCTGCGTCATTCGCGGGGAGACCACGCATTATGATATTGTTTCCAACGAGTCGGCGCGTGCGCTAATGGATCTCTCGGTCGAGCGTTCTCTGGCGCTCGGCAACGGCATCCAGACGGTCGAGAACGAGGCGCAGGCGCTGGCCCGCGTCCGGGTGACGGATAAGAACAAGGGCGGCGGTGCTGCGCGGGCCTGCCTGGATATGATCGATCTCAAGCGCAGCTTGGGCGCATGACGCAAGGTGCAGCCAAAATGATGGCTTCTGCTGAGCCGCCCGTACCGGGCGGTAAAAATCTCGACAACAGCGCGCGCAGTGCCGCGCGGCTCGGTGCGGTGCAGGCGCTCTATCAGATGGATGTCGCGGGCACGCAGCTCGACGATATCGTCGATGAGTTCGTGCATCACCGTTTCGGCCAGGAGATCGAGGGCGACGTCTATCCGCGCGCTGACGAAGCGCATTTCGAAGACATCATTCGTGGCGTCGTGCGCGAGCAGCGCGACATCGATATGGCGATCAATGGCGCGCTGGCAAAGAACTGGTCACTGACGCGCCTCGACGCGACGCTCCGCGCGATCCTTCGCGCGGGAGTCTACGAGCTACGCCGCTGCAAGAATGTGCCGGTGAAGGTCGTCATCAACGAATATGTCGATGTGGCCCACGCCTTCTTCGAAGGCGACGAGTCTGGCGTCGTCAATGCCGTGCTCGACAGGCTTGGCGCGAGCGCGCGCAAGGCGGGTGGTGCGAGTGATGTCGCAGCCGGATCGTCCTGACGAATTCAGCCTGATCGAACAAGTCTTCGCGCCGCTGTCGGCCGAAGCGCCGGGGGCATTCGGACTGACCGATGATGCCGCCGTCTTCAGCCCGGGCGAGGGCATGGAACTCGTGCTCACGGTCGACGCCATTGTCGAGGGGGTGCATTTCCTCAGCTCAGACCCGGCGGACGGCATTGCGCAAAAGCTGTTGCGGGTGAACCTTTCCGACCTCGCCGCCAAGGGGGCTATTCCGCGCGGCTATCTCCTCGTGACTTCGTGGCGGCCGGATACAAGCCTCGCCTGGATCGAGAGCTTCGCGGCAGGACTGTGCCGCGATCAGCAGACATTCGGCATATCGCTCTGGGGCGGTGACACGGTTTCGACGCCGGGGCCGCTCACGTTCTCGGTGACCGCGATAGGCGAGGTGCCGCGCGGCAAATTGCTGCGCCGCTCTGGCGCGCGACCAGGTGACGACATTTATGTGTCAGGCACGATCGGTGACGGTGCGCTCGGACTGGCCGCGGCCGAAGGGCAACTCGGCGGCACACTGGAAGATATCCAGTTCCTCATTGATCGCTACAGATGCCCTCAGCCGCGCAACGCATTGGGGCCGCGCCTCATCGGCCTCGCAAGTGCCGCGCTTGACGTGTCGGATGGGCTCATGGCGGATCTGACCCATATGTGCGAAACCTCCCGCGTCGGCGCGCGCATCGAGGGCGCGCGGATCCCGCTTTCGCCTGCTGCCTCCCATGCGGTGGACGCCAATTCGTCATGGTTCGGAACAGCGCTGACAGGCGGCGACGACTATGAGCTTCTCTTTGCGGCCGCGCCCGAAAATGCGTCCGCCATCGCGGCGGCCGCGACGGAATCAGACGTTCCTGTTACCCGCATCGGCACAATCATGAGTCGGGAGGAGGGGGTCCATGCGGTCGATTCGCATGGCCGGCCGCTGACGTTCAGCCGGCTTGGATTCACGCATTTCTAAGCCCCCGTCTGCGTCGCATAAGCGCGCGGCCCATGGCTGCCTCCGGTTGCTTTCCAGCCGGGCAATTGGCATGCTTTCGTATCTACTACGTTCTGGAGGGGGAGGACTCGCCGGACCGCGTGGTCGCAGGCGACAGTCCCGGTGACTTAAGTCAAAGGGAATCAAAAATAATGAGCACTGCGTTGTGGTCAATAATAGGTTGCGGGGGTCTCGCAATCCTGTACGGCATTTTTGCGGGTCGTTCGGTTCTGTCGGCTGACCCCGGTAATGCGCGTATGCAGGAGATCGCTGCGGCGATCCAGGAGGGAGCGGGCGCCTATCTGAACCGGCAATACACCACCATCGGCATTGTCGGCCTTGTCATTTTCGTTCTGCTGTCCTGGCTTCTGGGGATCAAGGTCGGCTTCGGCTTTCTTGTCGGCGCAACGCTTTCGGGCGCGGCGGGTTACATCGGCATGCTGGTCTCCGTGCGCGCGAATGTTCGCACCACGCAGGCCTCGTCGAAGAGCCTTGCGGCGGGTCTTTCCATCGCGTTCCGCGCGGGCACGGTCACGGGCATGCTCGTCGCCGGTCTCGCGCTTCTGTCCGTGACGGTCTATTTCGCGGTGCTTACGGGCTATCTCGGCTTTGAAGCCAATTCGCGCGAAGTGATCGACGCGCTGGTCGCGCTCGGCTTTGGCGCTTCGCTGATCTCGATCTTCGCGCGTCTCGGCGGCGGTATCTTCACCAAGGGTGCGGATGTCGGCGGCGATCTCGTCGGCAAGGTCGAAGCGGGCATTCCCGAGGACGATCCGCGCAACCCGGCGACGATCGCCGACAATGTGGGCGACAATGTCGGCGACTGCGCCGGCATGGCCGCCGACCTTTTCGAAACCTATGCGGTAACGCTCGTTGCGACCATGGTTCTCGCCTCGATCTTCTTCGCGGGCGGCAGCAGCGTGTCGGTTGTCGACATGATGACCTATCCGCTTGCCATTGGCGGCTCCTGCATCATCACCTCGATCATCGGTGTGTTCTTCGTTCGTCTCGGCAAGAGCAACAACATCATGAATGCCCTCTACAAGGGCTTCATTGCCTCGGCGATCCTGTCGCTCGGCGCGCTCTGGTTTGTCACGGACAGGATCGTCGGCTTCGACTCGGTCTTCACGGTCGGCACGCAGACCTTCTCCGGCATGAGCCTCTATGCCTGCGGGGTCAGCGGCCTTGCGGTGACGGGCCTCATTGTCTGGATCACGGAATACTACACGGGCGTCAATTTCCGCCCGGTGCGCAGCGTTGCGGCCGCGTCGGTCACGGGCCACGGCACCAACGTGATCCAGGGCCTTGCCATCTCCATGGAAGCGACGGCTCTGCCGGCTCTCACCATCGTGGCTGGCATTCTCGTCACCTATAATCTCGCCGGTCTTTTCGGCATCGCCATCGCCGTTTCGACGATGCTGGCACTTGCCGGTATGGTCGTCGCGCTCGACGCCTTCGGTCCGGTTACGGACAATGCGGGCGGTATTGCCGAAATGGCCGATCTGCCGGCCAACGTCCGCAAGACGACGGACGCGCTCGACGCCGTGGGCAATACGACGAAGGCGGTCACCAAGGGCTATGCGATCGGTTCGGCGGGCCTCGGTGCGCTGGTGCTTTTTGCGGCCTATACGCAAGATCTGAACTTCTTCTCGGCCTCGCCGGAAACGCATCCTTACTTCATCGGCGTCACGCCTGACTTCTCGCTCTCGAACCCCTATGTGGTGGTTGGCCTCTTCATCGGCGGCCTGTTGCCCTATCTCTTCGGTTCGATGGGCATGACGGCCGTCGGCCGGGCGGCGGGCGCCGTCGTCGAGGAAGTGCGCCGTCAGTTCAAGGCCGATCCGGGCATCATGGCGGGCACCTCGAAGCCCGATTATGCGCGCGCGGTCGACATGCTGACCAAGGCGGCGATCAAGGAAATGATCATTCCCTCGCTGCTGCCGGTTCTCTCGCCCATCGTCGTCTATTTCGTCGTGCTGCAGATTGCGGGCAAGTCCGAGGCATTCTCGGCTGTCGGCGCGATGCTGCTCGGCGTCATTGTGACGGGCCTCTTCGTCGCGCTTTCCATGACCTCAGGCGGCGGCGCCTGGGATAATGCGAAGAAGTACATCGAGGACGGCCATTACGGCGGCAAGGGCTCCGATGCCCACAAGGCCGCCGTTACCGGCGATACGGTTGGCGATCCCTACAAGGACACCGCCGGTCCGGCTGTGAACCCGATGATCAAGATCACGAACATCGTGGCCTTGCTGCTGCTCGCCGTGCTCGCGCACTGACCTGCAGCGACCCAAAGAAAAAGGCCCCGCGGGAACCGCGGGGCCTTTTGTATTTATATATTCGCAGCGCGCTGCGGAAACGATCAGCCGCCGGGGCGACCCGGAACCGGGCTCGTGCCCGAACCCTTCTTTGAGTCGGTCGCCTTGTTGAAGCGGCCGAGGTTGCTGAATATCTGGCCGAGAACGGTGAGTTCCTTGCCGCGGGTCGGCGTGGTGCGTGTCTGCAGGTCGACGATCTGGCCATCCTGCAGCCCGTAGTAGGCGACTTCGTCGACCACCTTTTCCTTGGTGAAGTAGATAGCGACGACAGTGCGGTCTACTTCCTCGGGCGGATAGAAGGCATCCGTCTCGAACTTGCTGCTGATGTAATAGAAGGCTTCTCCGCCCGGACCGTTCTGAATGGTCGAACTGGTCGAAGGCGACCCCATGATGTCCTGGACCTGCTCCAGGGTCGTCTGGTGGGGTTTGATCCTTTTCAGGTTCTTTTCGTCGAGGATATAGCCGCGCTGCTCGACGACCGGCGAGCACCCCATAAGGGCGGCGGTGCTGACCGCAGTCAGGCAAGCCACGGCGAGCAGCAGACCCGCGCGGCGCCGCGGACGTTGAGAAGTCATGTTGGAGAACCCTCCTGGCCCATAGATGTTAGATTGACCTACCCTTGTCGCCCGGTAAATTCAATCTGCTTCTGAGCGGGACATGAACGTCCCAGGCCCGAGCAGTGGAGTAAGCTATGATATGGAAAAGGATTTTCGGTCGCTCGGACCGCGATGAAGTGCCGTTTGGGCTCTACCGGGGGCTGGTGGCCCAGGCGCGTATGCCGGCGTTTTACCTCCATGCCGGGGTGCCGGACACTGTGGAGGGCCGTTTTGAGATGGTTTCGCTCCATGCCTTTCTGGTGCTGCGGCGGTTGAAAGCGGCGGGAGAGCCCGCCAAAGAGGTTGCGCAGCGCCTTTTCGACATCATGTTCGACGATATGGACCAGACGCTGCGCGAAATGGGTGTAAGCGACCTTGCGGTCGGCAAGAAGATCAAGGGCATGGCTCAAGCCTTTTATGGGCGCATGGCGGCTTATGACGCGGGTCTCGACGCTCAGGATGAAACGACGCTGCAGGATGCTCTCCGTCGCAATGTCTTTGCCGGGCTCGATCCGACGGCTTCCGACGTCGCGGCGCTGGCGGGCTATGTACGAAACTGCGCTGTGGTGCTAGGCCGTGAGCCGAATGAAGACATTCTGGCGGGCCGGCTATCCTTTGCCGATGCGCCGGCCTCATTTTCGGAAAGCAATAACGCGTGACCACGCTGCCTAAACCTGAATTCAGCATCGAGCTCAGCCTTGACGATATTCCGCCGCAGGGACGTGAAATCTCGTTCGAGGCGACGGCCGCCGAGCGCGCGGCGCTCACGAAGCGTTTTGACCTCATAGAGCTGAAATCGCTGAAGGGAACGGCGACCGCGAAGCATTGGCGCAGGCTCGGCGTCGCTCTCGAAGGTCGGTTCGAGGCGGAAGTCGTGCAGGCTTGCGTGGTGACGCTTGAGCCAGTGCCGGCAAAGCTCAGCGAAAAGTTCAAGGTGCATTACCTTCCCGCAGAGATGCTGGAAGAGGCGGTCGGGGGCCCTGGCTCGGAGCGCGAGATCATCATCGACACCGACAGCGAGGAGCCGCCAGAGCCTATCGAGGCCGGTCACATTGACGTCGGGGAGATGGTTGCCGAGCAGCTCGCGCTCGCGCTTGATCCCTATCCGCGCAAGCCCGGCGTGAGCGTCGATGAGGCGCCCGCCAGCGAACCGGTAAAGGAAGAGAAGAGACCGAATCCCTTCGCCGTGCTCGAAAAACTCAAGAAAAAAGATTGATTCAGGCAATTGGCGGGCCGGCAAGACTCAGTTGTCAGGCCCTATCAACCTTGTATCTTCTGGGCGGGCCGCCGGGAGTGATTGAGGCTGATCGCACCACGGATATCGGCGGGAAGGGAAAGGGGCTCAGGTGACGCGTTCACTTACGATAGCGCTAGACGGCATGGGCGGCGACCATGGTCCTGCAACCGTGATTGGCGGCGCAGAGGTCGCCTCCGTTCGTCATCCGGCCGTCCGGTTCCTGATTTTCGGGGACGAGGCGAAAATGCGCCCGGTGTTGGAGCAGCATCCGCGCGTCGCTGCCGTGAGCGAAATCGTTCACACCGACGTCTCCATCGCAATGGACGACAAGCCGAGCCAGGCGCTTCGCCGGGGCCGCAAGACCAGCAGCATGTGGCTGGCGATCGATGCTGTGAAAACGGGCAGGGCTCAAGCCGCGGTCTCGGCGGGCAATACCGGCGCGCTGATGGCCATGTCGAAGGTCATTCTGAAAACCATGCCTCATGTCGAACGTCCGGCGCTCGCGGCGCTCTGGCCGACGATGCGTGGTGAGAGTGTGGTGCTCGACGTCGGCGCGACGATTGCGCCGGAAGCGTTCCAGCTCGTTCAATTCGCCGTCATGGGCGAGGCCTATGCGCGCGTCATTCTCGGTGTTGAGCGCCCGACAGTCGGCCTGCTCAACATCGGCGAGGAAGAGGTCAAGGGCACCGAGCAGGTGAAGGAAGCCGCGCAGATGCTGCGCGAGGCAAAGCTGCCGATTTCCTTCTACGGCTTCGTCGAAGGTGACGATCTTGGCAAAGGCACCGTCGACGTCATCGTGACGGACGGCTTCACCGGCAATATCGCATTGAAGACCGCCGAAGGCACGGCGCGGCAGGTGGCAGACTATCTCCGCGCCGCGATCAACCGGTCCTGGGTTTCGAAACTCGGCTATGTGCTGGCGCAAGGCGCGTTCAGGATCCTGGCGAAGAAGCTCGACCCGCGTTCGTCAAACGGTGCGCTGTTCCTGGGGCTTAACGGCCTCGTCGTGAAAAGTCATGGCGGCACGGATGCGCTCGGCTTTGCGTCGGCCATCGATGTCGCCGTGGATGTTGCGTCCGCCGATCTCGTGAAGAAAATCGTGGTCGATATGGAGGCCCTGAGCGGCTTCGAGGCAGCGGCCGGGCGCGCCCGCAATCAAAACAATAATGAAGAAACCGAGGCGGCTTTATCGTGAGCATTATTCGCAGTGTGGTCACCGGCTGTGGCAGCTATCTGCCGGCGCGGCGGGTGACCAATGACGATCTCTCGAAGATCGTGGATACGTCTGATGAGTGGATCGTTGAGCGAACCGGCATCCATGCGCGCCATCTGGCCGCCGATGGCGAACTGACCTCTCACATGGCGCTCAAGGCGGCGCGGGCGGCAATCGCCAATGCGGGCATCGACGCGCAGGAAATCGACACGATCATTCTGGGTACGACAACGCCGGACAACACGTTCCCGGCGACTGCCGTGACCGTGCAGGCCGAGCTTGGCCTTCATCATGGCGCGGCCTTCGACGTGCAGGCGGTCTGCTCGGGCTTCGTCTACGCGCTCACCATTGCCGATAGCTTCATCCGGTCCGGTCAGTCGAAGACGGTGCTGGTGATCGGCGCGGAAACCTTCTCGCGTCTCCTCGACTGGAATGACCGGACAACTTGCGTACTCTTCGGCGATGGCGCAGGTGCTGTGATCGTGCAGGCGGGCGAGGGCGAGGGCACGAATGCCGACCGCGGCATCCTGACGGCGCATCTCCATTCGGACGGGCGCTACAAGGAAAAGCTTTATGTCGACGGCGGCCCGTCCTCGACGCAGACCGTCGGCCATGTCCGCATGGAGGGGCGCGACGTCTTCCGCCATGCGGTCGTCAACATCGCCGATACGATTACCGAGTCGCTCGCGGCGACCGGGCTCACGGCGGCGGATATCGACTGGTTCGTGCCGCATCAGGCGAACAAGCGCATCCTCGACGGTACGGCGAAGCGCATTGGCCTGCCGCCCGAAAAGGTCATCATGACGGTCGGCGAGCATGGGAATACGTCCGCCGCGTCCGTCCCTCTCGCGCTCGATACGGCGCTCAAGGATGGACGAATCAAGCGGGGAAATCTCGTTCTGCTCGAGGCCATGGGCGGCGGATTCACCTGGGGCTCGGTGCTTCTGCGCTGGTAATTGGGGGCTGGGGGACTTAAAGAATAAGTCGCAGGGCGGCCTTGAGAAAATTGGGCCATCCTATTGATATTGACGGGTTTCTCCGCCCGCAATACGCTTGGACGAAATTGGAGGAAGAGGCCATGGGGGAAACGATCACGCGGGCGCATCTGAGCGAGGCCGTCTATCAAGAGGTCGGCTTGTCGCGCAACGAGTCTGCGGACCTTGTTGAGTCGGTGCTTCAGCACATCTCGGACAGTCTCGCCAATGGCGACACCGTGAAGCTGTCGTCCTTCGGCTCTTTTTCGGTGCGTCAGAAGGGTGGCCGCATGGGCCGCAACCCGAAGACCGGCGAGGAAGTGCCGATCAAGCCGCGGCGCGTTCTGGTGTTCCGTCCGAGTCATGTGCTCAAGGAACACATCAACGCAGCTCTCAGCGGCAAGACTGCCGCTGCGGAATAACCAACCGGAGGCGTTTTCGCGATCTGCCCATATTCAGAGATCAGATCGGGGAACGTCAGCAGGCTATTGTTTTGTCTACGCAAAAATCGCCCGATGCCTTCCGGACTATCAGCGAGGTCGCTGCCGAACTTGATGTTCCGCAGCACGTTCTGAGATTCTGGGAGAGCAAGTTCAGCCAGATCAGGCCGCTGAAGCGCGGCGGCGGGCGTCGCTACTATCGGCCTGAAGATGTCGATCTGCTGCGTGGCGTGCGAGCACTTCTCTACAACGACGGCTACACGATCAAAGGTGTCCAGAAGGTCTTCCGCGAACAGGGCGTGAAGTTCGTCAGCGAGACCGGCAAGGGCACGGTCGATGCCTCCCTCGCGGAGCTCGCGCGCGAAGCCGTCCGCCGCAGCGAACGCGAGGAGGAGCCCTCGGAAGGCGGCGCGGCTCTCGACGCATCGGCCAAGCAGACACTCGAGTCGATTCTCGAAGAACTTACCGTTCTGAAGGAAGAAATCGACGAAACGCTCTGGGAAACGGAGGGCGACGAGGCCTGATTGCCTCTGGATTGCCGAAGAAAATGCCGTATCGACAGGAATTGTCGCGGCAATTGAAATTACCAACAGAAAGGTCGGATTGAGGCGTTGCCCCCCGAGAGGTCGGCGTCTATATTCCGCGCCTTCGGAAGGGGTCTCGGCCCATTTCCTCACCGGTTTTGTCGGAGCGTAGCGCAGCCCGGTAGCGCACTTGTCTGGGGGACAAGGGGTCGTCGGTTCGAATCCGGCCGCTCCGACCATTCTTCAAAGGGCTGGCGGGTTTTATCCCGTTGGCCCTTTTCTTATGGCCAGCCTTGCGGCAATGTGCGGCTCAATTCGAGAGACTCAGGAGTTCCAGATGACCACCATTCTTCCGATCGTGATCTTCCTCGTCGTCATCGTCGCGCTGAACAAGACCATGACGGGTTCGTTCTTCTAAGACGGCGCCGTTCTGCTGCGACGGTGCGCGCGCTCAGTCCGGGCGCACCATCCAGATCATCAGGTACCGGGCCGGAAAGGCCCAGATCGTGCCGGCGATCACGTAGTAGAAGAACTGCACGACACCATGTTCCGGCAGATGGCCGCTGACCGCGATCGTCATGATCAGGAACGAATAGAGCGTCAGAAAGACCAGCAGCACGATGGTGCCGATGAGCTTGCGGATGCGAATGGGCAGGCGGCGCATATCGGTCTCCGGTCCTGGTGGAATGTGGATGGCGCTCTGATACGGCATTCCTCCCGCCGTCGCAAAGGGACGTTTCGAGGTTTCCCATGACGATGAGTATCGAAACGCCGTCTTCCACGCGGAGCGCAGCGGACCAGCGCCAGATCGCCTCGCGCCGTCTGATTGCTTATTGGCTCTTTGCCGTGGCCGGGCTCATTTTCGCGATGGTCGTTGTGGGCGGGCTCACCCGGCTCACCGAATCCGGCCTTTCCATAACCGAGTGGAAGCCGGTCATGGGCGCGCTGCCGCCCCTCGGCGACGCCGCCTGGGCCGACGCCTTCGCGAAATATCAGCAGATCCCGCAATATGAACTCGTCAACAAGGGCATGACGCTCGGCGAGTTCAAGTCGATCTTCTGGTGGGAATGGTCGCACCGTTTCCTCGGTCGCTTCATCGGCTTTGCCTTTCTCGTTCCGTTTCTCGGGTTCCTCGCGACGCGCCGCATCGAGCGGGCGCTGGCGCCGCGGCTCGCCGTCATGTTCGTGCTGGGCGCTCTGCAAGGCGCGCTTGGCTGGTGGATGGTGAAGAGTGGCCTCACACATCGCGTCGATGTCAGCCAGTACAGGCTTGCCGCGCATCTCGGCCTCGCGACGTTGATCTACGCCTATATGATCTGGGTCGCGCTCGGCCTCTGGCGCGAGCCTGTGCCGGTGGCGGCGAGCGGCGGCTTGCGCAAGGCGTCCCTCGCGCTGGTGGGGCTTGTCTTCTTCCAGATGCTCCTCGGCGCTTTCGTGGCCGGGCTGAAGGCGGGCTACATCTACAATACGTGGCCGCTCATTGACGGGGCCTTCATTCCGTCACGCCTCTTCGACCAGTCGCCGCTGTGGCGGAACTTCTTCGAGAGCCATCTGACCGCGCAGTTCGATCACCGCATGGTCGCCTACCTGGTCGCGCTCATGGTGGGCTGGCACTGGCTTGCCACACGCCGCTTTGCGCAGGCGACGCGCAGCGCGATCTGGCTCGCGCTCGCCGTTCTCGCGCAGA
Source organism: Parvibaculum sedimenti (assembly GCF_009184905.1). Taxonomy (GTDB): domain Bacteria; phylum Pseudomonadota; class Alphaproteobacteria; order Parvibaculales; family Parvibaculaceae; genus Parvibaculum; species Parvibaculum sedimenti. Next base: position 47,845 of record NZ_WESC01000007.1, on the reverse strand, counting down.
TCGGCCTCGGCATCTGGGCGCTGCTCTGGGCCGTGCCGGTTCCGCTCGGCGCCGCGCATCAGGCAGGCGCGCTCATCGTCCTCACGCTTGCGATCGTACATGCGAGGCGGCTCATCGCCTGAGCAGTGCTTGACTCGAAAAGGAAATGCCCCGCTCGCGCGGGGCATTTGCATTTCAGCCTCTGAAAAAAGGCGCGGATAGATCAGGCGTTCAGCGCCTGGTCGAGGTCGGCGATGATATCCGCAGGCTCTTCCAGACCCACCGACAGGCGCACCACGTCCTTGCCCGCGCCGGCCGCCGCCTGCTGCTCTTCCGTGAGCTGGCGATGCGTCGTCGAAGACGGATGGATGATGAGGCTCCGCGTATCGCCGACATTGGCGAGATGCGAAAGAAGCTTCACGCCGTTCACGAGGTTCACGCCCGCCTCAAAACCGCCCTTGACGCCGAAAGTGAAAACGGCGCCTGCGCCCTTCGGCGAATATTTCTGCTGAAGCGCGTGATAGGGATCGTCCGGCAGACCCGCATAGGAAACCCAGCTGACCTTCGGATGCGACTTCAGGAACTGGGCGACCTTCAGCGCCGAGTCCGAATGGCGCTGCATGCGCAGCGGCAACGTCTCAATGCCGGTCTGGATCATGAAGGCATTGAAAGGCGAGATGGCCGGTCCAAGATCGCGCAGGCCGAGCACGCGGCAGGCGATGGCAAACGCGATGTTGCCGAAGGTCTTGTGGATTTCGAGGCCGTGATAGGAGTCGCAAGGCTCCGACAGGGTCTTGTACTTGTTGTCCTTCGACCAATCGAACTTGCCCGCATCGACGATGATGCCGCCCATGGAGTTGCCATGGCCGCCGAGGAACTTCGTCGCCGAATGCACGACGATGTCCGCGCCATGCTCGATCGGACGGATGAGGTAGGGCGAGGCGAGCGTGTTGTCGACGATGAGCGGAATGCCCGCCTCATGTGCGATCTTGGCGATGGCCGAGATGTCGGTGACGATGCCGCCAGGGTTGGCGAGGCTTTCGATAAAGACGGCTTTCGTCTTCGGCCCGATGGCCTTTTTCACATTGGCGGGATCGTTGATGTCGACCCAGTCGACTTCCCAGCCGAATTTCTTGAAGGCGTGGCCGAACTGGTTGATCGAGCCGCCATAGAGCTGCTTGGCGGCGACGAAATGATCGCCCGGTTCGAGCAGCGTATGGAAGGCGATCATCTGCGCGGCGTGGCCCGAAGCGACGGCAAGAGCCGCCGTGCCACCTTCGAGCGCCGCGACGCGCTCTTCGAGCACGGCGGTCGTCGGATTGGTGATGCGAGTATAGATGTTGCCGAAAGCCTGCAGGCCGAAGAGCGAGGCCGCGTGATCGACATCCTCGAAGACGAAGGAGGTCGTCTGGAAGATCGGCGTCGCGCGCGCGCCCGTCGTCGGATCGGGCTTGGCGCCGGCGTGGATAGCAAGTGTGCTGAAGGAATATTCGGCCATTTAGGTCTCCTTGTTCGGGCGAGCGCGAAGGCTAAAGGCCCAGCCTCGGCATTTCGATTTTCGGACAGCGGTCCATCACGACTTTGAGTCCGGCGGTTTCGGCTCTGGCCGCTGCTTGCGGGTTGATGACCCCGAGCTGCATCCAGACCGACTTCGCGCCGATCTCCACCGCTTCGTCGCAGACGGGCCCCGCCGCCTCCGAGTTGCGGAATATGTCTACCATATCAATTTGGTAGGGAATAGAGCTAAGCGTTGCATAAACGAGTTCGCCATTGAGCGTCTGGCCTGCGAGGCCAGGGTTCACCGGGATCACGCGGTATCCCTTGGCCTGCAGGTAGCGCATGACGCCATGGCTGTCCCGGGCCGGGTTTGCGCTGGCGCCGACAAGGGCAATCACCTTCGTGGATTGCAGAATGTTCCGGATCTCATCCGGGCCGTAACGGTCATACGCCATGGCTCAACGGTCTTCCCAGGTCGGCTCGCGCTTTTCGATGAAGGCTGAAATGCCTTCCTCCGCGTCGCGGGCCAGCATGTTCTTCACCATGACTTCGCTTGCGTAGTCGTAAGCCTCGCTGAGCCCTTTTTCGAGCTGGATGTAAAAGGCCTCCTTGCCGATGGCGAGCGTGTGAGCGGATTTAGAGGCGATGTCCCGTGCAATCCCCCAAACGGCGTCATCGAGTTGTTCAACAGGCACGGCCTTGTTGATGAGGCCGATCTGCGCGGCGCGGGAGGCGTCGATCATGTCGCCCGTGAGCAACATTTCCATCGCGTGCTTGCGATGCACATTGCGCGACAGTGCAACCATCGGCGTCGAACAGAAGAGGCCGATATTGACGCCGGGCGTTGCAAATTTAACGGTGTCCGCGGCCACCGCGAGATCGCAGCTCGCGACAAGCTGGCAACCCGCCGCTGTGGCGATGCCATGCACACGGGCGATGACAGGCTTCGGCAACCGCACGATGGCCTGCATCAACGTGCTGCATTGTTTCATCAGCTTTTCGAAATAGGCGCGACCACGATCGGCATCGGTGCGATGCGCGGTCATTTCCTTGAGGTCGTGGCCTGCCGAAAAGGCCGGGCCGTTCGCGGCGATCACGACGACGCGCACATCGGGATCTTTCGCGATCAGCGCGAGCTCATCCGTCAGCGCGGCCATCAGTGCTTCGGAAAGCGCGTTGCGCTGCGGGCCGCGATTGAGCGTCAGTGTCGCAATGCTGTCGCGGTCGTGGCGCAGGAGGACGGGTTCGGCTGTTTTGGTTGCCGGCTGGGACATGGCTTCCTCGTTTTCCGGTTTATTGCTTTGTCGGCGAGCATAGCCCCGGCGCGGGCGTCAGGCGAGGGCGATGCGGTAGAGCACATGCCGCTTCAATGGATGTCCGTCGGCCAGTCGGGGGTGGTCGAAATCCTCTGCCGGATCGCGCTTCATGCCGAGCCGTTCCATCACCGCACGTGAACGCAGATTGGCGGGCACCGTGAATGCCACGATCTCGTCGAGATCCAGCGATTCGAAACCGAAGGCGAGGGCGGCGCGGGCAGCCTCGGTCGCATAGCCCTTCCCCCAATAAGGCTTTGCGAGTCGCCAGCCGATCTCGACGGCGGGGACGAAAGGTACGTCGAAATTCACATGCTGCAAGCCGGTAAAGCCGATGAAGGGCGCCACGCCGGGAAGTTCCAGTGCCCAGAAGCCGAAGCCATGTTCCGCGAAGTGGGCAGCGATGCGCGCCATGCTCGCCTCGGCGCCGGCACGGTTGAGTGTGCCGCCCAGATATTCCGCGACATCTGGATCTGCGGACATGGTAGCGAACGCATCGAGGTCGTCCTCGCGCCATGGGCGCAGGATCAGGCGTTGGGTCATGATTGTGGTCGGCCGTTCAGGCATGAGCATGGTTGAGCGGTTGAGGTCGCCCTAGTATGAAGCAGCGCAAGGCAAATAAGAACATGGAGGCGCGCTTGGCCGATATGAGTCCGATCATGAGCGTCGAGGAACTCGACCGCTTCATGGACATGGCATTTCCGCAGATGCATGAAGGCGGGCGCCTCAACGTGATCGAGGAAGTGGGGCCGGGAACGGCGCGGCTGCGCCTTCGCTATTCGGACCGCAATCTGCGTCCGGGCGGCACGATTTCAGGACCTGCCATGATGGCGCTGGCCGATTACGCCATGTATGCGGTGGTGCTCGCACATGTCGGGCCAGTAGCGCTCGCGGTTACGACCAACCTCAACATCAATTTCCTCAGGAAGCCCGGCCCGGACGATATCGTCGCCGAGGCAAAACTCCTGAAGCTTGGGCGCAGACTTGCTGTCGGCGATGTGCTCATGTGGCAGGAGGGGCTTGATGGGCCGGTCGCCCATGTCACCTCGACCTATTCGATCCCGCCTGACAGATGACGCAAATCCGCAAATGACGACAATCGAGACAGACGGGTTACCGCTTCCGCGGCGCCATTGGGCGGCGCTGACTGTCGGGATCGGCATTACCATGGCCGTGATCGATGGTTCCATCGCCAATATCGCGCTGCCGACCATCGCGCGGGATCTCAAGGCGACTGCGGCGGAATCGATCTGGATCGTCAACGCCTATCAGCTCATCGTGATGGTCTCGCTGCTGCCGCTGTCGTCGCTCGGCGAACTTGTCGGCTATCGGACAATTTATCGCTGGGGTATCGTGCTTTTCGGCATCGCGTCGCTTGCCTGCGCCATGGCGGACTCGCTGACCACGCTGACGCTGGCGCGCCTTCTTCAGGGTGCGGGCGCGGCGGGCATCATGAGCGTCAATTCGGCGCTGACCCGCTTCACCTATCCAAAGGCGATGCTCGGGCGCGGCATCGGCATCACAGCCCTTGTAGTGGCGACAGCTGCAGCGCTCGGCCCCACGATCGCTGCGGGCATTCTGTCCATTGCAACCTGGCCCTGGCTCTTTGCGGTCAATGTGCCCCTCAGCATTCTTGCCTTCGCGATTTCGCGCAGCCTGCCGGAAACGATGCGCGGCAGTCACCGCTTCGACTGGACGAGCGCGGTCCTCAACGCCATCACCATTGCGCTGGTGATCGTGGCGATCGACGATTTTGGCCGCGGCAGGGCGCGCCCGGACGGCTATTGGCTGATCGGTCTGGAGATTGCGGGTGCCGCCATTTGCGGCTTGCTGCTAGTGCGCCGCCAGCGGGGCCGGCTGTCGCCGCTGCTTCCCATCGATCTGCTGAAGATCCCGGTTTTCGCCATGTCGATCTGCACCTCGATCTGTTCCTTTGCAGGGCAGGCGGCGGCCTATGTGACATTACCCTTTTTCATGCAGACCGTAGTCGGGCGAAGCGAGGTCCAGACCGGTCTGCTGATGACGCCCTGGCCCATGACAATCATGGTGGTTGCGCCGCTGGCCGGACGGTTGGCGGACCGCTATCCCTCGGGTCTCCTCGGTGGCATTGGCATGGCAATCTTCGCATGCGGTCTCGTTTCGCTTGCCATGCTGCCGCCGGAACCGGCGACGCTCGACATCATCTGGCGGATGATGCTCTGCGGAGCAGGATTCGCGCTTTTTCAGTCGCCCAACAATCGCACCATTATCGGTTCGGCCCCGGTGGAGCGGACCGGTGGGGCAAGCGGAATGCTCGGCACGGCGCGGCTTTTGGGCCAGACGATCGGGGCGGCGATGGTTGCCCTGATCTTCAACCTCCAGGCGGACGGGACACACACGGCGCTTTACATGGCTGCGGGCTTCGCGCTGGCGGGCATGGTCATGAGCTCGCTCCGGCTCTCGGTCCAGCCCTCCGTGAAACGTTAAAAACGCGGTATTATCGTACCGCAGCCTGAAAGTGGCCGGATTTCAGCGGTTTTTTGGCCATTTGCGTTGACACTATGCCGAACCTGCCTTAGAAGCGCGTCCAGACGAGGGCCGATTTCCGGCCCTTTTTGCAGATTCCGCAGGATTTTTCGCATGAAGACCTATTCCGCGAAACCCGCCGAGATCGAGAAGAAGTGGTTCGTGATCGACGCTGAAGGCGTTGTCGTCGGCCGTCTCGCGACGTTCATCGCGAACCGGCTGCGCGGCAAGCACAAGCCGACCTACACGCCCCACCTCGATTGCGGTGACAACATCATCATCATCAACGCCGAGAAGGTTGCCTTCACCGGTGCGAAGTACGAAGACAAGCGCTACTACCGCCACACGGGTCACCCTGGCGGTATCAAGGAAACCTCGCCCAAGAAGCTTCTCGAAGGCCGTTTCCCCGAGCGTGTGCTCGAACTCGCCGTGAAGCGCATGATCTCGCGCGGTCCGCTCGCCCGCAAGCAGATGGGCAACCTGCACATCTATGCTGGTCCGAGCCATCCGCATGAGGCGCAGCAGCCTCAGAAGATCGACTTCGCGTCGCTCAATCGCAAGAATGTGAGGGTTGCATAATGGCGCAAGAGACCCATTCGCTCGAGGATCTGAAGGACGCGATCGCAGCCGAGGCTCCCGAGGTTCGCCAGCCGAAGATTGACAAGTTCGGCCGCGCCTACGCCACCGGCAAGCGCAAGAACGCGGTCGCTCGCGTCTGGATCAAGCCGGGCTCCGGCAAGATCGTGATCAACGGCCGTGAGCTGGACCGCTACTTCGCGCGTCCCGTTCTCCGCATGATCCTGAACCAGCCGCTCGTCACCGCTCAGCGCGAGAAGCAGTACGACATCACCGCGACGGTTATCGGCGGCGGTCTTTCCGGCCAGGCCGGTGCGATCCGTCATGGCATCTCTCGCGCGCTGACCTACTTTGAGCCGGCGCTTCGCGCTGTGCTTAAGAAGGACGGCTTCCTGACGCGCGACAGCCGTGTGGTCGAGCGTAAGAAGTACGGCAAGGCCAAGGCCCGCCGCAGCTTCCAGTTCTCGAAGCGCTGATCGCTTTTCGCGGTTACGATCAAGGGCGCTTCGGTATCTCCGAGGCGCCCTTTTTGTTTGCCTGTTTCGTCATTGCCGGGCTTGACCCGGCAATCCAGAACTACACGCCCCGAGAGCGCGGCCCTGGATGCCAGGGACAAGCCCGGGCATGACGGTTGGAGGAATTGCTTTGCCCACGCAGATTTTCATCGACGGCGAGGCGGGGACCACCGGTCTCCAGATCAGGGCGCGGCTCGAGAAGCGGGGCGACCTCGAATTCATTCGCCTGAGCGACGAGAAGCGCAAGGATGCGGCCGCCCGGAAAGAGGCGCTGAACTCCGCCGACATCGTGATCCTTTGCCTGCCGGACGATGCGGCGAAGGAAGCGGCGGCGCTCATCGAAAATCCGTCCGTGCGCGTCATCGACGCGTCGAGCGCGCATCGGACCTCGCCGGGCTGGGTCTATGGCTTGCCTGAAATGAGCAAGACGCAGCGGAGAGAAATCGCGGGCGCGAAGCGCGTGACCAATCCCGGCTGCTATCCGACCGGTGCGATCTCGCTGATCCGGCCGCTGGTGAGCGCGAACATTCTTCCCGCCGACTGGCCGGTGACGATCAATGCGATCTCCGGCTATTCGGGCGGCGGCAAGCAGATGATTGCAGAGTTCGAGGACAAGGCCGCGCCGAACTACACGGAAGTGCCGTACCGTATTTATGCGATGGGCCTTGAGCACAAGCATGTCGAGGAAATCCGTGTGAATGGCGGGCTGAACCACAGGCCGCTTTTCGCGCCCGCGGTAGGCCGCTACGCGCAAGGCATGATTGTCGAGGTGCCGCTGCAACTCTGGGCGCTGCCCGGCGGCGCCACGGTCAAGCGCGTCCATGAGACGATTGCCGATTCCTACGCGGGCGAACGCTTCGTTTCGGTGGCGTCGCTCGACGAAGCCGCAGCGCTGAAGACGCTCGACCCGGAAGGCCTCAACGGCACGAACGAGTTGAAGCTCTTCGTCTTCGGCAATGAAGAGCGGAAGCAGGCGCGACTCGTGGCGCTGCTCGACAATCTCGGCAAGGGCGCTTCGGCCCAGGCTGTGCAGTGCCTTAACATCATGCTCGGACTGGACGAGGGACTGGGCGTCAATCTTCAGGGGTAGGCCATGGCCAAGCAGTTTGCGTCCATCGAACCGAACCTGCGCGCGTTCATCGAACGCCAGCATATTTTCTTCGTCGCTTCGGCGACGGCGGAGAGCCGCGTCAACCTCTCGCCCAAGGGGCTCGATGCGCTGCGGGTGCTCGGGCCGAACAGCGCCGTCTATCTTGACCACACCGGCAGCGGCAGTGAAACGGCGGCGCATCTCAAGGCGGATGGGCGGCTGACGATCATGTTCTGCGCCTTCGAGGGCGCGCCGATGATCCTGCGTCTTTATGGGCGTGGGCGCGTCGTGCGGCGCGGCAGCGAGGAATATGCGCGATTGCTGGCGGCGGAGTTCGGCGGCGTCGAACCCGCCGGCGCGCGACAGATGGTCATGCTCGACATCGGCATGGTGCAGACGTCTTGCGGCTATGCGGTTCCGCATTTCGAATATCAGGAAGAGCGTCCCGGCCTGACGCGATGGGCCGAGGGCAAGGGCGAAGAGGGCCTTGATGCCTATCGCCGCGAAAAGAACATGGTGAGCATCGACGGATTGCCCACTGGCCTTTTCGACGACACGGAATAGGAGCGTCAGAGTTTCAGCAGGATGACGCCAGCCGCGACTGTCGCCGCGGCAATGACCGCGCGCCAGCCGAGACCTTCCTTGAGGATGAAGCCGGAGATCAGCGCACCGAAAACGACGCTCGTTTCGCGCAACGCCGCGACAGGACCGAGCGGCGTCACCGACATCGCCCAGATGACGATCCAGTAGGCGGCGGTAGAAGCCACGCCGCCGGCGGCGCCATAGGCCCAGGCACGTTGCGGCCGGAGCAGGGCGGGCCCGCGCCGCCAGAGCGCGATGGCGACGATGCTGATGCCGTCGAGCGCGAAGAGCCAGATGACGTAATCGCTCGGGGTCGGCGCGGTGCGACCACCGAGCCCGTCATTGAGTGTGTAGCTGGCGATGAAGAGCGATGTGCCGAGGGCGTAGAAGATCGCATGCGGATTGGTCGGGGTCTGTGTGCCGTTCTTCGAGCGCCAGGCGAGGCTGACGACGCCCGCGAGAATGAGGACGATGCCGATCGTGGCCGTGGCCGGCAGGTCTTCGTTCAGGAAGAGGAATCCGACCAGCGTGACAATGGCCGGAGCGAAGCCGCGCGCCAGCGGATAAACCTGCCCGAAATCTCCATGCGTATAGGCCTTGATGAGGAAGACCTTGTAGCCGGTATGGAGCGCCAGCGAGAGCAGGATGATCTTCCAGACCTCCCAGCTCGGCACCGGCGTGAAGAAGAGCAGCGGCACCATCATCAGACTGCCGCTGCCGGCGACGAAAGCCATCATCGACAGCCGATCGGCATTCGACTTCAGGAGTGCGTTCCAGACGGCATGAAGCAATGCGGCGAGAAGGACGAGGAGCGTGATGGAAAGGGACAGGACGGGCCTCCGGCTTTAATTTGCACAAAGCTAGCTGGCGTATCGCCTTGACGACAGTTGCTATTTTCGAAGTGGGGCCTGCGGGAATCCGGCGAGCGCTCGACCGAGGCAATAGATCAGGCTCGATGCCATCTGTGCGACGATCGAGGGCGATGTCAGGGAAGTGATCGCGGAAGGCCGGACACCTATTCGTCCGATTTGACCATCACATAGGAGCCAGGTGCGTTTTCCAGCACGGGGAGTCCCCGGTCGCCGGGAACGCGAGCGGGAACGTGATCGCCCGCCGTCTCCTTGATCCATTTGTGCCAGTCAGGCCACCAGGAGCCGGCCGTTTCCGTCGCGCCTGCGAGCCACGCATCTGGCGTTGCGGGGCGCTCGTCATTGGTCCAGTACTGGTATTTTTGCGCCGTAGGCGGATTGATGACGCCTGCGATATGGCCGGACCCGGCGATGATGAACTTTACGGGGCCGCTGAAAAGCCGCGTCGCCTTGTAGACGGAATTATAGGGCGCGATGTGGTCCTCGCGGCTCGACTGGAGGTAGACGGGGATCGTGACCTTGGAGAGATCGAGATTCACGCCGCCAAGCTCCATCCTGCCTTCCGCGAGGTTGTTCCGCAGATAGCATTCGCGCAGATAGAAGATGTGCATCTTCGCCGGCATGCGCGTCGCATCGGCGTTCCAGTAGAGCAGATCGAAGGGCACGGGCTCGCGGCCGAGCAGGTAGTTGTTGACCACGTAGGACCAGATCAGTTCGTTCGAACGCAGCATATTGAAGGTCGAGGCCATAGCCGAGCCTTCGAGCACGCCACCATGCGCTTCCATCTGCTGCTCGACCTCGGATATCTGTTCCTCGTCGATGAAGACCTGAAGATCGCCCGCTTCGGTGAAGTCGACCTGCGTCGCGAAGAAGGTTGCGGACTTGATGCGCTTGTCGCCCTTCGACGCCATATGCGCGAGGCTCGATGCGAGTAGCGTGCCGCCGATGCAATAGCCGATGGCGTTGACTTCCTTTTCGCCGGTCGCCTTTTCCACCGCGTCGAGCGCGTCGTAGACGCCATCGAACATGTAGCTTTCGAAGCTCTTCATCGCGAGCTGTGCATCGGGATTGACCCAGCTCACCACGAAGACGGTGAAACCCTGTGCCACGGCCCATTTGACGAAGGATTTTTCGGGCGTGAGATCAAGGATATAATATTTGTTGATCCAGGGCGGGAAGATCAGCAGAGGCCGCTTGTGAACCTTGTCGGTGGTCGGCTCATATTGCAGGAGCTGGATGAGGTCGTTCTGGTAGACGACCTTGCCCGGCGTCAGCGCGATATTCTCACCGAGGCGGAAGGCCTTCATGTCCGTCTGCTGAATTTGCAGCTTGCCGTTTCCGCGCTCCACGTCTTCCAGCAGATGCTGCATGCCCTGCACGAGATTCTCGCCATTGGTGGCGAGCGTCGTGCGCAGCACTTCCGGATTGGTCAGCAGGAAGTTCGAGGGCGAGAAGGCGTTGGCGAACTGACGAACGTAGAAGTCGGCCTTCTTGCGCGTATGCGCGTCGATGCCCTGCGTTGCCTGAACCTGCTGCGCCAGCCATTGGCTGGCGATGAGGTAGGACTGCTTCAACAGATCGAAGACGAGATTGTTCTGCCACTCCGGGTCCTTGAAGCGCTTGTCGGAGCGCGCGGGCTCGACGACGGGCTTCGTTTCTTCGCCAAGGAAGCGCTTGGTGGCCGTCTGAAAGAGACCGATATAGCCGTTCCACAGCTGTATCTGGGATTCGACCAGCCGCGCCGGATCGCGCACATAGCTGCTCGCGACATCGAGCATGGTCTTGCCGATGCGGCGCACGTCCAGCATGGTCGATTCGGCTGCGCTGCGGCCTTCGCTCGTGGCCATGAGTCGCGCCGCCTTCTGGCCGAGAGTCGCTGCCTTGATCAGGTTGACCGCCAGCGCACCCATGTCGGGAACCGGGTAGGGCGACTGATCGGCCGCCGCCTCCGTTTTAGCGGTGTTGGCCGACGCCTCCGGCTCGGGCGGAAGATCGGGTTTCGGGGTCCTGGTGCGCTTCGGCTTTGTTTTCGTTGTCGTCTTTTGTGTCATGCCAACGATCTTCGCGCCGGGGCGCGACATTTTCTTGAAGCCTGTTTCCGACAGGCCGCGGCTCATTAAGACAATTGAGGCCGGTTTTCGATCCTGCGACAAACGGTTTTTTGTTTCGTTCTTATACTATACGGTTGGCGACGCTCGCCTAGGGGCAGCGCGACACCTTTTGGCTCGTCGTGGACCTGGGTAGGGCATCCAAAAGCGGTCAAGGAGCTACATGAATGTCCCGGCATGGTTGGAACGGCGGATTACGCAACGGCACTCTCGGGGCGTTTCTGACGCAGGCCGGGAGCGCGGCTCTCGTTGCGGCGGCCCTTGCCGGATGCTCCGCGATTCCGGATGACGCCAAGCCCGCCTCCGTCTACGGCGAATCCAAGCCCGCGGCGGCTCAGCCGGGCGCCGACAGCTTCCCCGATCTGGCCAATGTTCCGACCAAAGCGCCCGCCGCGACCTCCAGGCAGCAGCAGGAAGACATTGCCAAAAGCCTGGCCGCCGACCGTGCGGCAGCGCAGCAGACGGACAGCAATCTGCGTACCGGCTCGACTGCACCGCAGCCCGCAGCACCTGCCGCCTCGCCAGTGACGGCGCCTGCCGTCGCGGTGCCGGCCAAGGCACCCGCTCCAATTCCTGCGCCTGCGCCTGCGCCCACGCCGGCGGCGAAGGCTGCCCCTGTGCCCGTGAAGGCTCCGGTGAAAGCTCCTGCCCCGGTGGCGGCGCCCGTCGTCGTGAAGGCGCCTGCACCTGCCGCCGCGACGCCAGCCAAGACGTCGCCCGCACCGACGACGCCTCCAGCCTTGCCTGCGCCGGAGACCATGGCGCCGACGGCAGAGCCCGCTGCGCCTGCGAAGGCGCTGGTTCTCGAGCCGGGTGTCATTCCCGTGCCGGCACGCGGTGGCCACAAGACGCTTGAAGAGGCCAAGGGCCTGCCGCCGGCCAAGGATGCGCCCGCCGCGGCCGCCGAACCGGCTGAGCAGAAGCCGGATCCGAATGCCGAACAGCCGGTCAACGCCGCTCCGACCACCCCGGTCGAGGTCAAGCCGACGGTCGGTGGGGGCAAGTAGGCCTCCCGAGGGGTGACGGGATCATTTATTCCCCGTTTCCTTCGAATGCGTCACAATCCCGCCTCAGGATAGGGGCCATATGGCCCCCGTCCGTTACGCAAGGATTTGCCTGCGGTTCCGGCCATTTGAACGTGGCCCGGCCGGGGCTTTGGAGCTATAAGGGCGCCCGGATTGCCCCTTTAGGGTGAATGTCCGGCGTCAATTCAGGATCTGGCCATGAGCGAAGAGTTCCACCGCATAAAGCGTCTGCCCCCCTATGTCTTCGAGAGCGTGAACAAGCTCAAGGCCAAGGCGCGCGCCGAGGGCAAGGACATCATCGACTTCGGCATGGGCAATCCCGACATGCCGACGCCGCCGCATATCGTCGAAAAGCTGATCGAGGCGGTGCGCGATCCGAAGACCCATCGCTATTCCTCGTCGCGCGGCATCCCCGGCCTTCGTCGCGCGCAGGCCGCTTATTATGATCGCCGCTTCGGCGTGAAGCTCAATCCGGAAACGGAAGTGATCGCGACGCTCGGCTCGAAAGAGGGGCTCGCGAACCTGGCGCAGGCGATCACCGCGCCCGGCGACGTCGTGCTCTGCCCGAATCCGAGCTATCCGATCCACGCCTTCGGCTTCATCATTTCGGGTGCGGTCATCCGCTCTGTGCCTTTCGAGAGCCCGTCCGGCTTCTTCGACATGCTGGAGCGCGGCGTGCGCCACAGCGTGCCGAAGCCGACGGCGCTGATCGTGTCCTATCCGTCGAACCCGACGGCGCAGGTGGCCGATCTCGATTTCTATCGCGATGTCGTCGCCTTCGCGGCGAAGCACGACATCTACATCATCTCCGATCTCGCCTATTCCGAGATCTATTTCGACGGCAACCCGCCGCCCTCGATCCTGCAGGTGCCGGGCGCGAAGGAGCGGGCGGTGGAGTTCACCTCGCTCTCCAAGACCTTCGCCATGCCGGGCTGGCGCATGGGCTTTGCGGTCGGCAATGAGCGGCTTATCAATGCGCTTGGCCGCGTGAAGTCCTATCTCGACTATGGCGCCTTCACCCCCATTCAGGTAGCGGCGACGGCGGCGCTCAACGGCCCGACCGATTGCATCGAGGAAATCCGCGAGACCTACAAGGGCCGACGCGACGTGCTGGTGGACAGCATGGCCCGCGCTGGCTGGAACATTCCGAGCCCGCCCGCCAGCATGTTCGCCTGGTCGCCGATCCCGGAGAAGTTCCGGCATCTCGGTTCGATGGGCTTCGCGACGCTGCTGCTCGAGCAGGCCGATATGGCCGTCGCGCCGGGCATCGGCTTTGGTGAGTATGGCGATGGCCATGTGCGTATCGGCCTGGTCGAGAACGAGCAGCGCATCCGTCAGGCGGCGCGCAATGTGAAGCGCATGATGCAGAACGCCGACCAGATCATTGCGGAATACGAGGATCGGACGGGCATCAAGAGCAACATCGTCCAGCACCCCAATTCGACGAGAGCGAGCCGCCCGTGACGAAACCACTCAGGATAGGTGTGGCGGGCCTCGGCACCGTCGGGGTTGGCGTGGTCAAGATTCTTGCCGCACGGCGGGAGTTCCTTGCCGCCGCTGCCGGACGCTCGATCGACATTGTGGCCGTCAGTGCACGGAACAAGGCGAAGGCGCGCGGCATCGATATAGGCTCGGCTCGCTGGGAAGACGACGCGCTGAAACTCGCAACGGCGGATGACATCGATGTTGTGGTCGAGCTCATCGGCGGCGCAGAAGGTGTGGCGCGCGCGCTGGTAGAAACGGCGCTTGCGAACGGCAAGCATGTCGTCACCGCGAACAAGGCGCTGATCGCGCATCACGGCATCGCGCTGGCGAAGCTGGCGGAGAACAAGGGCGTCGCGCTCAATTATGAAGCGGCGGTCGCGGGTGGCATTCCGATCATCAAGGCGCTGCGCGAAGGTCTCGCCGCCAACGAGATCGAAAGCGTCACCGGTATTCTCAACGGCACCTGCAACTACATCCTCACCGAGATGGAGACGACGGGTCGCGACTTCGCCGATGTGCTGAAGGACGCGCAGGCACTCGGCTATGCGGAAGCCGATCCGAGCTTCGATGTCGGCGGTATCGACGCCGCGCACAAGCTTGCGATTCTTGCGAGCCTTGCCTTTGGCCGAGAGGTCGATTTCGGCAGCGTGAATATCGAAGGCATCGAGAAGATCACTGCCGCCGATATCAAGTTCGCGAAAGAGTTCGGCTACAAGATCAAACTGCTGGCTATCGCGACGAAATCGGATGGCGGCGTGGAGCAGCGGGTACATCCGGCACTGGTCGCCGAGGGTTCGCCTTTGGCCGCCGTTTCGGGCGTATTCAACGCGGTGGCCGTTCGCGGCGATCGTGTCGGGCTTCTGGTTCTCGAAGGCCGCGGTGCGGGCGAAGGGCCGACGGCGTCCGCCGTTCTCTCCGATCTGGTCGATATTGCGCGCGGCCTCGTCATGCCGCCCTTTATCGTGCCGACGAGCCACCTCAAGGCGCCTGCGAAGGCGGCAGAGGGCGGGCCCGAAAGCGCTTACTACCTGCGGTTCAACGCGGTCGATCGCGCGGGCAGCATGGCCGAGATCACGCGGGCCCTGGCCAATGCCTCCGTGTCGATCGAACGCATCGTGCAGCGAGGCGATGAGGGCGATACTGGACGCAAGCCTGTCGTTTTCGTGACGCACAAGACGCAGGAAAGCTCGATGCGCCAGGCGCTGGCGCATTTGTTGAAATTGGTAGATGTGGCGGGCACTCCGCTCGTGATCCGGATCGAAGACGGCGAATCACGTTAAGCAGAAGCAAAGGCTTGGCGAAGGAAAAGATCGATGACTGGTAAAGTTGGAATTAGCAGGATGCTGACGCTCGAAGTGACGCGAGTCACCGAACGAGCGGCAATTCTTTCATCCCTGCTGGCGGGACGCGGCGACGAGAAGGCGGCCGATCAGGCGGCTGTCGACGCGATGCGCAAGGAACTCAACCGTCTCGACATCGACGGCACCATCGTCATTGGCGAAGGCGAGCGCGACGAAGCGCCGATGCTCTACATCGGCGAAAAGGTCGGTACGGGCAACGGCCCGAAGGTCGACATTGCGCTCGATCCGCTCGAAGGCACGACGCTTTGCGCCAAGCGCATGCCGAACGCGCTGGCTGTGCTCGCCATGGCGGAAGGCGGCAGCCTTCTCCATGCGCCGGATACCTATATGGACAAGATCGCCATCGGCGGAGGCTATCCAGCCGGCCTTGTCGATCTCGATGCGACGCCGAAGGAAAACATCGCCGCGCTTGCCAAGGCCAAGGGCGTCGACATTTCCGAAATCAACTGCTGCATCCTCGACCGGCCGCGCCATGCGGATCTGATCGCCGCCGTGCGCGCGACGGGCGCGCGCGTCTCTCTGATCACCGATGGCGACATCGCGGGCATCATCAACACGACCGATCCGACGACCGGCATCGACATTTATCTCGGCACGGGCGGCGCGCCGGAAGGTGTGCTTGCCGCTGCCGCTCTGCGCTGCACCGGCGGCCAGATGCAGGGGCGTCTCGTTACGTCCAGCGACGAGCAGAAGGCCCGTGCCGCCAAGATGGGCGTGAAGGACTTCAACAAGAAGTACGACATGCACGAAATGGCGTCGGGCGACGTGATCTTCGCGGCGACCGGCGTGACCGACGGCAACATGCTCGAAGGTATCCGCCATGTACGCGGCGGCATCACCACGCATACGGTCGTCATGCGCTCGTCGCGCGGCACGGTGCGTTGGGTGAAGGCGCTTCATCCCTCCATCGACATCTTCAAGTAAGGCGGAGGCGAATTGGGCGAGGGGACAGCGCACTTCCTGGGAGTAGAACGGTCGCTGACCGGCCGCGCCTGGGTGAGCCGCCTTGCCGATGATCGCCTTGCACTTGCCATCTCGCAGCGAGAGGGCTTGCCGGAAATCGTGGCCCGCGTTCTCGCGGGGCGCGGTGTCGCGCCGGAAGATTGCGCGGCCTATCTGAACCCCAGCCTGAAGAATCTGCTTCCCGATCCCTCGTCTTTGCTCGACATGGATCGCGCGTCGCGTCGCATCGCGGAGGCGATCATGCGTGGGGAGAAGGTCGCGGTCTTCGGCGATTATGACGTGGACGGAGCGACGTCGAGCGCGCTTCTCAAGCGGTTCTTCAATGCCGTCGGCCACGATATCCGCATCTATATTCCCGATCGTATCCGCGAAGGCTATGGCCCCAACGCACCCGCGCTGATGGAGCTGCGCGACGATGGCTACAAGCTCATCGTCACCGTCGATTGCGGAACCATGGCGCACAAGGTTCTGGGTCTGGCCGCCGATGCGGGCCTCGAAATCATCGTCATCGACCATCATCAGGCCGAGCCCGCGCTGCCTCCCGCGCTGGCGCTGGTCAATCCGAACCGGCTCGACGATACGAGCGGGCAGGGGACGCTCGCCGCCGTCGGCGTCGCTTTCCTGTTCCTCGTCGCCATCAATCGCGCACTGCGCGACGGCGGCTGGTATGCGACGCATGACGAGCCGGATCTTCTCGCGCTGCTCGATCTCGTCGCGCTCGGCACGGTTTGCGACGTGGTGCCGCTGGTCGGTCTCAATCGCGCCTATGTGGCGCAAGGGCTGCGCGTGCTGGCGCGGCGGGGCAATATCGGCCTCAAGGCGCTGGCCGATGTGTCGCGGCTTGAGGGCACGCCTGCCGCCTATCATCTGGGCTTCCTGCTCGGCCCGCGCGTCAATGCGGGCGGGCGTGTCGGCCGGGCCGATCTCGGGGCGCGGCTGCTGACCACTTCGGACGCCGAGGAAGCCGCGGCCATTGCCGCTGAGCTCGACCGGCTTAACAAGGAGCGTCAGGCCATCGAGGCGCAAGTGCTGGAAGAGGCACTGGCGCAGGTGGACATGGCGCTCGGCGCCAGCCGCCGCAATGCGCCCCCGCCGGTTATCCTTGCCGCCTCCAAGGGCTGGCACCCGGGCGTCATCGGCATCGTCGCCGCCCGGCTGAAGGAGCGCTACGAGCGCCCGGCCATTGTTGTGGCTCTGGACGGCAAGGGGGAGGGCAAGGGCTCGGGCCGCTCCATTCAGGGCGTCGATCTGGGCCGCGCGGTCACAGCGGCGCTTGAATCCGGGTTCCTCGTCAATGGCGGGGGCCACGCAATGGCTGCCGGCCTGACGGTGCGCGAGGACAAGCTTGAAGGCCTCTCCGAGTTCCTGGAGGCCCGTCTGGCCGAGGATGTGATGACGGCTTCCGAATCAAAGGCCCTGCGCCTCGACGGCGCATTGAGCGCCCGGGGCGCCAACCGGGCCCTTTATGACCTGCTGGAGCAGGCGGGGCCCTATGGCGCCGGGAACCCCGAGCCCCGCTTCGCGCTTCCCGCCATGCGGATCGCCCATGTGGACCTCGTAGGGGGCGCTCACGTGCGCTGCACGCTCACGGGCGAGGATGGAGCGCGGCTCAAGGCGATTGCCTTCAGGGCCGCGGAAACACCGCTCGGCAAGGCCTTGCTGGACCGTGGAACGGGCTCGATCCATGTCGCGGGCCGGCTCAAGGCCGATGACTGGCGGGGCCGCCGCGACGTCCAGTTCAATATCGAGGACGCCGTTCTGACGCGAGACGCGACGCCCTGAAACTTCGTTGCGACATGTACTTGTCAGCACAGAATTATCCCCTTATAAGCCCCGCCAGCGGCCATCATCGGCCGCGCCGGTCCTCCGGGGCCACAAGCGCATATGCGCCCTTCGTCTATCGGTTAGGACGCCAGATTTTCATTCTGGAAAGAGGGGTTCGACTCCCCTAGGGCGTACCAGCGTTTTTTCAAAGGTTAGACACTTCGGATCGACAGGGTTAGACACTTTCCCGTTCCGTTCCCGTTCTCTCAGCCCTCTGATTTCCGCATTTTGTCGGCGCGTTCGAGCCGCTTGATCGCCGAGCTGGCGAGGCGCTTCTGCGCCGCGGACTTCGTGTAGTTCTGGACCATGCGTAGCGTGCGGTGGCCGAGCACGGCGGCAATTTCCTTCTCGCTCTCGCTCGCGTCGGCAAGATCGCTGCCCGCCACTGGCCGCCCGAGGGAATAGGAGAGGGATAGGGAAGCCACTCTCACATTTTAGGGAATCACTGCATTATCTATTATAAAAGAAGGTACGAAAACCCGCCGTTGGCTTGGTCGGCGGATAGAGAGAAGGCGGACCCCAACGAATGCTGCCTGACTTCGATCAGCCCCCGGTCACCGAGGTGATCATAGGCATTCAGAATGCGACAACACAGTTCTCGAATGTTCACGCTGGGATGTTCTATGAGCGTATGAAGAAGCGTTTTCCAAAGGTGTCCGAGCAGGATCCGTTGGCGGCGATATTTGAAACATTTGGCCCAAATCCCGTGCAGTCGGGGTTTCATCTGCAGTTCGGTCGGACGCCAACGCGGTACTGGTTTGTTACTGAAGACGATTGCGAACTGATCCAAATACAGAATGACCGCTTTCTTCATAATTGGAGACAAACGCAGGCATCTGACAAGTATCCACGTTTCAAAAAGTTGTTTTCCGAGTTCGTCCTTGAGCTTGATGCTTGGCAAAAGTTTCTTCAGGACCAAAATATTGGCGATCTGAGTATCAACCAAGTTGAAGTGACATATATAAATCATATTTATACTGAAGGAGAGGGAAACCCCTACGCGTACTTAGGCGACGTATTTCGGTTCTGGGCGAAGGATATGCCGCCTCAAGAGGGCTTTCCGTTTGATAACGCGACCGGCTCCGTGAGATTTTTGCTGCAGGATGAGGAGGGCGCGCCCTACGGACGCCTTCATGCCGAGTTTTTGCCGGCTTTTCATAATGAAACTCAGAGAGCAGCCATACAATTCCAACTGACGGCAAGAGCAAAGCCTAAGCAGGATACGGTTGATGCGGCAAGGGCAACTATTGAAAAATGCCATGAGGCTATTGTGAAGAGCTTTGCGGGTCTGACAACGGCTAAAATGCATGAGCTTTGGGGTCTGAAGAATGTCAGCGACTAATAAATCTTCTCGTGCGCTGAGCGACGACGAATACACAATTCCGTCGGGCATGGTTGAGAAGGCGCCAACAGCTCGTCCCAGGAATTTTGTTCCGCTCGGTCCCAGGAAGCGATTGCGCGAGCATGCGCCGACGGAGCAGTGGTCGACCACAGTGCTGCGTGAGGTCTGTGGATTGCTTGATCTTAAAAGCAACTGGGACACTTATGGCGCGGCTCCAATAAAACGCGAAACCGCAATGTTCGCGATTCAAATGCTCCAGTCTGTCATGAGGGAACGGACCCCTACGCCGTCTGTTGTGCCGTCGTCCATCGGTGGAATCCAGTTTGAGTGGCACACTAACGCGCTAGACTTGGAGGTTCACGTCGCAGGGCCATACGACGCAGACTTTTGGTTTGAGGATCGAGATCGCGGAGAGAGCATTGAGGATACAATCTCGAACGATTTTCGTCGTTTGGATGAGGCTGTGATCGCTCTCACTGTTCGCGCGTAGTGGTGCGCTCCGTATGGCAGAGCTGCAGCAAAAGGTGGAGATTGCCGACGAATGGAGCTTATTGAGGAGAGTCCGTTCTGATCAGCATGTTCCCGACGGTAATGGAGGAAAGCGCCCATCATCTGCCGCATTCCGGGACCCGAATATGTCGGTCGATGCATTGGAACTGCTTCAGCGTGATGGTCAAGACTGGGATCAAACATTGAGCGCAGATCCATCCGCTGGCGTTGTCACCTTTCCCGCCGGAGCGGCGCGGGCGCTCAAACAAGATGTCGTTCACGAGCCTCTGGACCAAAATTTTGCACATACAGAGGTGAGAGGAAAAAAGAACGCTACAGTCGCACGTGAGCTTGCGAGAGTCTCAAGGTGGTTGCGGCAGGCGCCAACAGATTGATTTCTTGAAATGCATCTACATTGGGCCTGTATGCGCCTACAAATGCTTGTAGGTTTTCATTCTGGAAAGAGGGGTTCGACTCCCCTAGGACGTACCATGCTGCAGCGGCCGGATGGCCGCATTCCCCAGACGATATTCTCGACCGGCTTTCGTGAATTGGGAGCGGGAAAATCATGTCCGGCATCAAGGTGACGCAACTCGGCCGCTTCCCGGATGTGAAGCTCATCGAGGCGCGGCGCTTCGAAGACGCGCGGGGCTTCTTCTCTGAAACCTACAGTCAGCGTGCCTTTGCCGAGGCGGGTATCGATATTGCCTTCGTGCAGGACAACCAGTCGTGCTCGGCAGACAAGGGCACGGTCCGCGGGCTTCACTTCCAGACGTACCCTTTCGCGCAGGACAAACTCGTCCGGGTTCTTCGGGGCAGCATTCTCGATGTGGTGGTCGATATCCGTCACGGCTCGCCGACCTTCGGCCAGCATGAGAAGGTTGTGCTCAGCGCTGCAAACGGCCTGCAGCTTCTGGTGCCGATCGGCTTCGCGCATGGGCTGGTGACGCTGGAGCCTGAAACGGAAGTTTTCTACAAGGTCTCGAATTTCTACTCGGCGGCGAATGATGGCGGCCTTTTGTGGAACGATCCCGCGCTCGGCATCGACTGGCAACTCGCGACGACGGAACCCGTTCTCTCCGACAAGGACCGCAAGCATCCGCTGCTCGCCGACCTGCCGCACCATTTCGAGATATAGCCCGCGCTTGCTGCTCCCGCCGCAATGGTGGCATGCTGATCGAGAGGGAGCGACGACCCAAGGCAATACTCAAAAGAAACTCCGCCAACGGAAGCCACCTATGGCCGTAGATTTTGGCGACGTCTTCGACGCATTGCCCGATGCCTGCCTGCTGCTGAGCGCCGATGGGCGCTTCACGGTTATGGCGGCGAGCGACCGGCAACTTGCGCTGATGCGCGCGGCGCGCGCGGACGTGATCGGAAAACCATTCATCGAATTGCTGCCTGCCGATGCAAATGTCGAACTCGCAGCCGCATTTCGCAAGGTGCGCAGGTCGCTCGAGCGAGCGCTGGCGACGGGCGAGGCGGAAACCCTGACTGCCGGAAAATATGAGATCGTGCTGCCTGAGGAAGAGGGTGGCGGAATTGATGAGCGTTACTGGAATCCGCGCATCCAGCCGGTTTTCGGGGGCGACGGGCGCATGGCCTGCATCGTTCTCAAGCTCAGGGATGTTACGGAACCCATCCGCCGCGAGCGCGAGCTGGCACTGGAGCGCGCCCTCGCCGAGCGCGAAAAAATGCTGGTCCAGAAGGATATTCTCTTCAGGGAAGTCAGCCACCGGATCAAGAACAGCCTGCAACTTGTCGTCAGTATACTGAACCTTCAGGCGACGGCCGCGAACGACGAGCGCATAAGATCCCATCTCGAATCCGCTGCGTCGCGCGTCGCCGCCATCACCTCGGTGCATGAGCGTTTTTTCCGCACTGAGAGCCATACCGCTGTCGAGATGAGTTCTTATCTGCGCGAGCTATGCGCGGATATTGCTTCGTCGGCGAATAACGGGAGCGCGCGCTGGAACTTCGATGTCGAGGCGGAGGCGCTTGAGCTTCCGGTCGACATCGCGGTGCCGCTGGCGCTGATCGTCAACGAACTCATCATCAATGTCTTGAAGCATGCCTATCCCGGCGGCGCGGGCCCTATCCGCATCGCGCTACGCGCGGCGGAGGGCGAACTGAAACTCTCGATCGAGGATGAGGGTGAAGTCGTTTTCGATCGGAGCCGCACGGGACTGGGCTCGCGCCTCGTCAATGCGCTGGCGCAACAGATCAGGGGCGAAATCGAGCGAACGGAACTCGCGCCCGGATATCGGGTGGAACTGAGATTGCCGCTTTCGAGCTAGGCGGGCTCAGTGAAAATTTTCGATGCGCTCGCTGCCGCGCACGATATAGGGCCGCCCGGCGGCGTCGTAGCAACGCAGGGCGCTCCAATGTGCCATGCGGCCGTCCGCGGTCGGTCCGTCGCGCACGACCTTGCTGCAGGGATGTCCGGGTGGCGGCGGATCGCCATCGAAGGGGCCTTCGCCGACGAACATGGGTTCGTGCATTTCAATGAACGGGCCGGTCGAAAGCGCGTCGCCGACCGTGAGGCCGCCGCCGGCCATGGCCGCGCTGCCGCAAAGCGCCAGCAGCGAACCGGCAAGACCGGCGATAAGATGTCGCGTGAACTTGCTCATAAGTAAAAGTTTATACCCGCGCGAGTGAGCCCGCCAGATGGCGCAAGATTACCAATGACCAAGATTCGGCATGGAAGCCCAGGGTTCCTGCGCGGGGAGCGGCGCGCCTTTCTGCAGAAGTTCAATGGAGACGTTGTCGGGCGAGCGCACAAAGGCCATGCGACCGTCGCGGGGCGGCCGGTTTATGGTAACGCCGGCCTTCATCAGCCGGTCGCAGAAGGCGTAGATGTCATCCACCTCATAGGCGAGATGGCCGAAATTGCGCCCTTCGCCCAGCTCTTCAGGGTCCCAGTTATGCGTCAGTTCGATCTGTGCTTCTGGCTGTCCGGGCGGGGCGAGGAAGACGAGGGTGAAGCGGCCAGCCTCGATGTCGAAGCGGCCCTTGTTCTCGAGGCCGAGCTTGTCGCAATAGAAATCGAGCGACTTGTCGAGATCGCCGACGCGCACCATCGTATGGAGATATTTCATGGCTCTCCGCCTTCCTTATTGCCTGATTTGGCTTTGCTGGAATTTGGGGCATGATTCACGAAACGGCGGCAAAGGTCAAAACTGAGGACGCGATGAACAGCGAATTGAAGCGGATGATCGACGAGGCTTCGCGCGTGGTCGTGTTCACCGGCGCGGGCATCAGCACGGAATCGGGCATTCCCGATTTCAGAAGCCCCGGCGGGCTCTGGACCAAGATGGCGCCGATCGACTTCAATGATTTCCTGCGCTCGGCGGCGCTTCGGCGCGAGGCATGGCGGCGCAAATTCGAGATCGACAAGACAGTGCAGCAGGCCGATCCGAACAAGGGGCATATGGCCATCGCGAAGCTCGTCGATATGGGCATCGTTGCCCATGTCATAACGCAGAATATCGACAATCTGCATCAGAACTCCGGCGTGCCGCCCGAGAAGATCATCGAGCTGCATGGCAACGGCACGTATGCGAGGTGCCTCGATTGCGGCGAGCGCTACGAGCTGGAAGAGGTGCGCGCGATTTTCGACGAGACAGGCGAATGCCCCGAATGCCGCGCCTGCGGCGGCTTCATCAAGTCGGCGACAGTTTCATTCGGCCAAGCGATGCCGGAGAGGGAAATGCGCCGTGCAGAGGAGGCGACGCTCGCCTGTGATCTTTTCGTCGCCATTGGTTCGTCGCTCCAGGTTTTCCCCGCCGCGGGCTTTCCCATTATCGCCAAACGCAACGGCGCGCGGCTGGTCATTCTGAACCGCGAGCCGACCGATCTCGACTCCATCGCCGACCTCGTCATACACGACGAGATCGGGCCGACACTCGCGCCGATCGCCATGCTGAACTAGCTCAAGCCTTGAGCTTCTGAACCGGGTTCAGGAAGTCCGTGAGCTCATTCCACCGCGCGACGATGAGATCGCGGCCAGCGCGACGAGCCATCACCTCGTGGCGGAGCCCATCCGGGTCCTCGAAGAACGTAGCGTAGTAGTCGTCGGCATATTCCTTGTGGAAGGCGGGGGCGCTCGTCGATATCCCCTTGGCCTTCAGCGCGGCGGCGAAGCGGTCGACATCGGCCGGGGTGCCTACCTGCAGGCAGAGGTGATGAAGGCCGGGACTATAGGAATCGTAAGGATGATATCCGTCCCGGGCCGGACGGATGGTGATCTGAAGCACCTTGTTGAAATAGTGCCGATGCGGCGCTCCGGCAATTTCCCGATCGGATTTACGGAAGTCGAGCAAGCCGAGAACGGTGTCGTAAAACCGTTCGGCCCGAGGGAAATCCGAGACTGTCAGATAGATGTGATCGACGCCGATCACTTCCACGCGCTCATCCACCATCTTCCTTTGCTCCGGTGATTGCGATGCATCCGGGAGAGGCTAGAGTGTCATGAAACAAGGCGAAAGGGGAGAATGTCGTCATGGGTGCGGAAGCCGGCAAGAAGCCCTGGTGGCAAGGGGCTGTGGTCTATCAGATCTATCCACGCAGCTTTCTCGACACGAACGGAGACGGCGTCGGCGATCTGAAGGGCATCGAGCGAAAGCTCGACTATGTGGCCTCGCTCGGCGTCGATGCGGTCTGGCTGTCACCCATCTATCCCTCGCCCAACCGGGACTTCGGCTATGACGTGTCCGATTATTGCGGTATCGCGCCCGAAATGGGGACGATGGAGGATTTCGACCGTCTGGTGAAGGAGGCCCATGCGCGGGGTCTCAAGCTCATCCTCGATCAGGTTTTGAGCCACACCTCGGACCAGCATCCCTGGTTTCAGGAGAGCCTGCTGTCGCGTAACAATCCGAAGGCGGACTGGTATGTTTGGACCGAGGCGCAGGAAGACGGAACGCCGCCCAACAACTGGCTCGCAGCCTTTGGAGGCGCGGCCTGGTCGTGGCATCCGTTGCGACAGCAATATTACTTTCACAAATTCCTGAAGAGTCAGCCGAAGCTCAACTTTCACAATCCGGATGTGGTCGACGCCTGCATGGATGTGCTGCGCTTCTGGCTCGACCGCGGTGTCGATGGCTTTCGCCTCGATGTCGCCAATTCCTATGTTCATGACGAGCATCTGCGCGATAATCCGCCCGTGCCCATGGCGGAGCGCACCTTCGCGAACTGGGCACACGCGCCTCGGCTTCAGCGTCATATTTACGACGCGAACACGCCCGAGAACGAATGGGCGATGAAGCGCGTGCGCAAGGTCATGAATGAATATGACGAGCGGCTCGCTTTCGGTGAGTTCTCCGAGGAGCCTTCCATGTTCGGCGTCTATGCAGGCGGCATGGACCGGCTTCACACAGGCTACACATTCGATTTTCTCGAAGACTGGACTTTCCAGCCGAAAGTCTTCCGCACCTATTTCGACGAGTTGCTCATGCCGCTCGAACATCTCTGGCCCTGCGTGACGTTCTCCAACCATGACATCGTGCGGCCCGTGACCCGTTGGGGCGGCGGGCAGGGCGACGATCAGCTCGCCAAGCTCGCGCTCATGCTGCTGATGACGCTCAAGGGCACGGTG
Organism: Parvibaculum sedimenti; assembly: GCF_009184905.1. Lineage (GTDB taxonomy): Bacteria > Pseudomonadota > Alphaproteobacteria > Parvibaculales > Parvibaculaceae > Parvibaculum > Parvibaculum sedimenti. The sequence goes on along the minus strand of NZ_WESC01000007.1, from coordinate 22,726 downwards.
CTGATGTATCAGGGCGAGGAACTTGGTCTGCCCGAGGTCGATCTCGAACGAAAATGGATTCAGGATCCCGTCGGCGATCTCTATTTCCCATTCAGCAAGGGGCGCGACGGTTGCCGTACACCCATGCCCTGGGAGGCAGCGGCGCCGGAAGCGGGCTTCACGAGCGGAGCGCCCTGGCTTCCCGTGCCCGATTATCACCGTGTTCGCGCCGCCGATGCGCAAGAGAAGGACGCCGCTTCGGTCCTCGCCTTCGCCCGCGACCTCATCGCCAGGCGCAAGGCGCATGAGGCGCTTGTCACCGGCGAAATTCGCTTCATCGAAGCGGAGGGCGACGCCATTCTCGTTTTCGAGCGCGTGAGTGCGGACGAGAGACTTCTTTGCGTCTTCAATCTGAGCCGCAACGAGACCGTGTGGCTGCTTCCCGCCGCGCCCAAGGGCGAGGTGCTGAATGTCGGCGCCGTGACACGGGACGGCACGAGCCTGAAACTCGGTCCCCGTTCCGGCGCGGTCTTCAGCCTCTGACGCACATATGCACGTCGCCCGCCGATCCGACCCAGTTTGATCTCGGGATCGTGCCCGGAAACGCGATCCGCGTCGAGCTTCCGCCCGCCCACGCCAGAACATGAAGAATTTGATTGCGCTGCGTCCTACATGCCCAAGCGTGCCGGCGATGTCGACGCCTTCGTCTTCCTTGAGGTCGCTATGGATTACCTTGACGCCGCGCTTCAGGAGGGGCGTGAAGATGTAGTTCTCGATATGCGGTTGCTCAATGCTGCGCATCTCATTTCGCGCTAACGGCGGCGATTGAACCGCTCTTATCGGTTGAGTTGAGATATGCGTGGATTGCCTCGATTTCGTTGTCGGTCATGTGTGAGAAGTCGCCCCGCGCGACACTGGACATGGTGCCGACCTCGCGGTCACCCATAGCCTTGCCGGTTCGCATCAGCGCACGGAAATCGGCGAGGGAATAGGCTTGCCCCATCATGCGCAGCGGCGGGGTGCGCATGCCCCAGCCATTGTCGTTGGCCTCGTCGAGCTTGTGGCAGTCGCTGCAGATGGACTGGACGAGATAGGCGCCTTGCTGGCTCGGCGTGGCGCGGGGCCGGTCGACCGGCGGCGCAACTTCGCGGGCGCGGGGGGCGCTGAAAGGAACCTTGTCAGTGGCGACGGCGAACCAGCCGAGTGGCCCCCATGCCGTCTGCGCCGGTTCGGCATCGGCCATGCGGGGGCGCGTTCTGAGCCATGCAATGATAGATACTAGGTCCTCATCGGATAGCCCGCTGAAGGCGGCGGCCGGCATGGCGATGGCGCTGGTACCGTTGCGCTTCACGCCGTGGCGAACGAGGCGCGCGAGTTCCGCGTCGGAATAAAGCGGCGCCATGCGCGTCAGATTAGGCGCGACAAGGCGCCCGACGCCGGGCGCCTTGAACAGGACGTTGCCGGCCTCGTGGTGGCAGCCCGTGCAGCCGAATATATGCGCACGCCGTTCGCCCTCTGCGACAAGCGCCGTGGCGGGCGCGATACGCAGCGGCGTCAGCGGCACGTCATAATGCCGGGCGAGCCGCCATTCGGATGCCGCGTAGAGCGACGACAGGGCGAGCAGGATCGTTATCGCCGCGATGGCGGCGATCCGCAGAAGAATTTTCATGTGCTTTGACCTTGTAGGGGGCTGGCCGGTGTGGCGCCTCAGGCGGCGTGGGCTGCGCTCAGGAGCCCGTTGAAGCCCGCATAGGCGGCGTCCCATGAGGGCCGCGCTTTCAGGCCAGCGATCCAGCGCCGCACGTTGGGCCAAGGCGTGAGGTCGAACCCGACGAACTCGCCTAGCGTCACATAGGTTGCGCCAAGATAGTCAGCGAGCGTGATCTGATCGCCGCAGACAAAATTTTGTCCGCCGATCATGTGACGGTTGAGCACATCGAGATATTTTTGGGCACGGTGCTGGCCGAGGTTGTCGATTGCCTTATGCGCGGCGGCGTCGAGCGTGGCGAAATCGGGCAGCAGGCGGCGATAGACGAGGAAGACGCAGAAATTCAGATGAAAGCCGGTGTTGAACCAGTCGAGCGCCTCGTTGACGCGGGCACGCATCCGGAGGTCCGTCGGGTAGGCAGGGGAGCCAAGTTTTTCACCGAGATATTTCAGGATCGCGCTGCTTTCCGTGAGCACCAGCCCATCATCGACAAGCGCCGGCACCTGCATGTTTGGATTGATGACTGCGAATTCGGGTGTCTGGTGCTTGCCCGCATGGAGACTCACGATTTCTTCGTCGAGGCAGATGCCCTGATCGGCCAGGAACAGCGTAACGGCGCGCGATGTCGTCGAGATCGGATCGTAATAGAGCTTCATGGTTCAGTCCTCCGCTTGCGGACCTTGCAGGTTGGGGGAAGGCGGCGAGGTCCGTAGCGTGGATGTAGGCTTCAGCCCGCTCGGCCTCAAACACCGTTCTTGCGCGCTCGTTCACCAAAAATGCATAATCCTCCGTATGCCCGACTGGAACGACTTCAAATTTTTCCTCGCGGTGGCCCGGTCGGGAACGACTCTTGGGGCTTCGCGGGCGCTTCAGGTGAGCCAGAGCACGGTATCGCGCCGCATTGCTGCGCTTGAGGAGGCCTTCGGGCTGGAGCTCTTCGAGAAGCGCCCCTCAGGTTACGTGCCGACGGAAGCGGGCCGGGAACTGCTGGAGTCTGCCGAGGGCGTGGAGGCGGCAGCGCGGCTCGCCAAGGCCAGGGCCGATGCCATGAAGCGCGGGCTGACGGGATCGGTCAGCTTCACCACCAACCAGACATTTGCCAATCTGCTCCTCATGCAGGCGATACGAGACTTCCGCGCGGCCTATCCCGCGCTTCGCCTCGATCTCGTCGCAACGGACGATCTGCTAGATCTGAGAAAGGGCGAGGCCGATGTGGCGCTTCGTGCGGGCCGCCGCCCGACGGAGCCCGATCTCGTCGGCCGCTGCGTCGCCAAGGATGTGTGGAGCTTCTATTGCAGCCGGGATTATGCGGCCGCGCATGGTAAGCCCGACGGGCCGGAGGATCTGGCGCGGCATGCCGTCATTTCAGTCGACCCGCGCGACTATCCCGGACCGACCACCGACTGGGTAAGCGCCCATGTTCCCGACAGCGCCATCATGCTGCGGCCGAACAATATCACCGGCCTCCATTCCAGCCTCAAGGCGGGCGTCGGCGTGACCATGATGTCGGACTTCGTTTGTGCCGGCGATCCCTCGCTCGTCTATTGCTTCACGCCGGACCTTGAGGCGCAGGAGATATGGCTTCTGACGAGCGAAAGGCTGCGCAATATCCCGCGTGTTAGGGCCGTGATGGATTTTTTCGGGGGGTATTTCGCTGCGGGTCTCGATCTTGGTCGAGCGGCAGCGTCGGACAAAAAGCGCGGCTAAAAAAATGCCCGGCATTGGAGCCGGGCAATGCTCGTTTGGGAACGGGCTTTTAGAATTTGTAGTTCAGTCCCAGCCGGATCACGTGTTCGCTGATCTTGTTGTAGTCCTTCCAGCCCAGGTTCGTCGATGCGTTCGGTTCGCCGAACCGGCCGAAATCGGAATAGCGATATTCGACACGAGTGGTCCATTTGTCGGTCAGCGCGTGTTCCGCACCGAGGCCGAGCGTCCAGCCATTCTTGCTGTCGGAATTGCTGGCGAAGGCTGGCATGTCGGAGAAGTTAGCCTGCGTATGCGCCAACGCCAGGCCGCCCAACGCGTAATAGAGTGTATGGCTGATGGCGTAGCCGGCGCGGAATCTGGCGGCGCCTTGTGAATCGATATCCGACTTGCCGTAGTCGCCAAAGGCCCATTCGGGAAGGTCTGCGTTTACATTGGCACGGCCCAGATCCGCTTCCGCTCCGACGACCCAGGCCCCCGTCTTGAGATCGTAGCTGCCATGAACGCCACCGGTGACGCCGTCGATCTGTGTGACGTTAGTGGTGTAGGTCGCGTGGCCAGCAGAGGCCTTCGCGTCGGGGAGATTGGCACGGCCCCAGCCATAGTTGACCTCGGCGCCGGCAAAGAAGCCGGACCAGGCGGTAAAGGGCTCATATGCGATAGCGGGCGTCGCGAATAGAAGCGCTGCCGACGGCACAATGAACAAGAGCTTCATGGCTGTCCCCTCTCTTGTCTCGCGAGAGAATCATGACAAAGGATTCAGCCTGCGTCCATGCCCGCGTATAAGCGCATCCGGGCATTTGCAAGAGATACCGGGCAGTGATGTGTGCGTGAGATAAAAATTATTTGCGGGAGAGGTGGTCGTTGCGCCATTTCAGGTCGTCGGGCGTGTCGATGTCCCTGAAAATTCCTTCGTCCGGCATCGGTACTTCGCAGACCGCATCCTCGTGCTCGCCGATGAGATGCTTGGCCCCGACGTCGCCCTTGAGATCGCGCATCTCGGCCATGTATTGCGCGCCCCACAGGACCGGATTGCCCCGCTTCCCTGAGAATGTCGGTACACAGATGGTGCGGCCTTCTTCCGGGTCGAAGGCGGCGGCGAGACGGTTGAGGTGCGTGGGCGTTATGTCGGGCATGTCGCCCAGGCAAACGAAGATGGCATCGACATCGTCCGGCAACGCCTGGACACCGGCGCGAAGCGAGGTCGAGAGGCCTTCGGCGTAATCCGGATTGTGGACGATCTCGATCTTGCGGCCTGCAAGCACCGCGCGAACGGCGTTGTCTTCGTGCCCGGTCACGACGACGACGGGCGAGGCATCGCTGGCAAGCGCCGCGTCGACCGCGCGCGCGACCATGGGCTGGCCCTCGATTTCGGCGGTGAGCTTGTTCGTCGCGCCCATGCGGCTCGATCTACCTGCGGCCAGCACCAGCGCAGCGATGCGTGGCGCGAATGGCTTCGGCGGCGCATCTTCGCGGCGGCCCTCGCGCGGCTGCGGGCGCGTGGCGATTTCCTTGAGCAGTCCTCCGGCGCCCATGCGCATGACATCCTCGCGCGTGACCGTGAGCCCGGCGAGAAGCCGCGCCAGTACCCAGTCAAAGCCGTTGAGCTTCGGCGACCGCGCGCAGCCCGGCAGGCCGAGCACCGGCGTCGTCCCATGCCGTCCGAGGAGCATCAGGTTGCCGGGATCGACGGGCATGCCGAAATGCAGGATCTCGCCGCCCGCAGCGACGATGCCAGCAGGCACCACGTCGCGCCGGTCGGTGATGGCGGAGGCGCCGAAAACGAGAACGGGGCTGAAGCCTTCCGCGAGCGCGTCGCGGACGGCCCCCGCCACGGCCTGCGCCTCATGCGGCACCCGGTACTCTTTCGCAATCTCGCTGCCCATGCTGCCGAGCCGCGCCGCGAGGATCTCGCGCGTCTTGTCGAGCACGCTTTCCTTGGTGGCAGGGAGGCGCGTCGCAATGAGCGCCGCGCGATGGTGAAGAAAGGGATGGAGCGCAAGCAGGGGCCCGCCTTCGCGGGCAAGAGCCGCTGCGCGGTCGAGGCTTGTCCGTGGCGCCGCGAAGGGAATGACCTTCACCGTCGCGATCATCTGCCGGGCCGCCACCGTTTCGAAGGGAGCCAGCGTCGCCACTGTGAGCGCTTCGTCGAGAAGGTTGATGCGGTCGAGGCGCTCGCGGTCGTAGACGAGGATCCCGTCGGCTTCGGCATAAAGGTTGGCGCGGCCGGTGAATGGTTCGGCGACGCTGAGGCCCGGCCCGGCCAAAGCGCGGGCGAGGACGGCTGCGGACTCGTCCTCCGGCACGTCACCGGGTTCGAGCCTGATCGCGACGATGCGTTCAATGCCCGCGGCCTGAAGGCCTGCGACGTCCGCCGGGGAGAGCTTGCGGCCCTTCCTGAAACTCAGCGTGCCTGCACGGATCGAGTGGGCAAGGATCGCGCCTTCCGCATCGCCTGTCTCGATCTCCCCGAAGATCATGTGCGGAGCTTTTCGGTGATCTGCGCCATGATCGAGATGGCGATCTCGGCGGGGCTCTTGGCGCCGATGGAAAGTCCGACCGGACCGTGGATGCGGGCGCGGGCCGCTTCGTCGAAGCCTGCAGCGGTCAACCGCTCCATGCGGGATGCGTGGGTCTTCTTGCTGCCGAGCGCGCCGATGTAGAAGCAGGGGCTTTTGAGTGCGGCGTGCAAAGCCGGGTCATCGAGCTTCGGATCGTGGGTGAGGGTGACGACAGCCGTTCGCGTGTCCGGCGCCTCCGCCGCCATGGCTTCATCCGGCCAGTTGGTGACGAGACGGATGCCGGGGAAGCGATCCTCCGACGCAAAGGCTGTGCGCGGATCGATCACCGTTACGTCATAGCCAGCCAATGCCGCGATGCGTGCGAAGGGCTGGGCGATGTGGACAGCGCCGACGATGATCAGCCGGAGCGGCGGGTTGAAGACATTGAGGAACCATTCGCCGTCGGATGCGGCGACGATACGGCCCTTGTCAGACGCAAGCGCTTCATTCGCAGCATGAAGAAGTGCATTTTCTCCTTTTGTATCAGAATAATACAAAAGTTTCTGGATCCCGTCCGAGAGGCGAGTGGCGAGCACAACAGGGCGCTTTGCAGTGCGATCTTCGAGTAGGCGCTGAAGGATTTCGCTGTGCATCAGGCGGTCACCGGCTCGATGAAGACGCGGATGCGGCCACCGCAGGCGAGGCCGACCTCCCATGCCTTGGCGTCGCTGACACCATATTCGAGGACTTCCGGTTTCCCGGTTTCGAGCGTGTCGAGCGCCCTGGTCACGACATCGCCCTCGATGCAGCCGCCAGAGACCGAGCCGATGAAGGAGGCGTCATCGCGGATGGCGAGCTGGCTGCCGACCGGGCGCGGGGCCGAGCCCCAGGTCTCGATAACGGTGGCGAGGGCGACGCCGTGGCCGTCAGCCTTCCAGCGCGCGGCTTGCTCCAGCACCTTTTCATGGTCGAGGGTTTCGGTCATGCGGCCCTCCTTTCGGGCTTCGTTGCGGCAGGGGCGCTCAGAGCTTCGATGAGCGAGGCCAGCGACGCGATGTTGTGAACGGGACGGAACTCGTCGACATGCGGGAGCAGGGCCCGGATCCCCTGCGCCTTCGGTTCGAAGCGATCATAGCGCAAGAGCGGGTTGAGCCAGATGAGGCGTTTCGCCTGCCGGTGGAGGCGGGCGACCTCGGGCTCGACGCCTTCGCCCGCATCACGGTCGAGCCCGTCGGTGACAAGGAGAACGACTGCGCCCTGACCGAGAACGCGGCGGCCCCAATCCACGTTGAAGCGGTGAAGCGTCTCGCCGATACGGGTGCCGCCGTCCCAGTCGCCGACGGCGGCGGTAACGCGGGCAAGCGCGTCGTCCACGTCACGATGCTTCAATTCGCGGGTCACGTTGGTCAGCCGCGTGCCGAAGAGGAAGACATGCACCCGGTCGCGGTCATTGGTCAGCGCGTGGAGGAAATGGAGGAAGATGCGGCTATAGGCCGACATGGAGCCCGAAATGTCACAAAGCACGACGAGGGGCGGGCGGCGGTGGCGATAGTCACGCTTTTTGAGCGGAATGATGCCGCCAGCGCGGAGCGAGGCGCGGAGCGTTGCCCGCATGTCCACGATCCGGCCGCGAGCGGAGGGCGCGGTGCGCCGCGTCCGCGCCTCGTCGAGCGGCAGGCGGAGGCGGGCTATGGCGGCCTTGGCTTCCGCAAGCTCGGCGGCCGTCATCTGCTCGAAGTCTTTCTTCCTCAGCACCTCGGAAGCGGAAAAGGTTTCACTCGCGTCGATCTCGAGTTCCGGCTCGTCCGGCTCCCGCTTGTTCGGTTCATTGGCGAAAAGGGCATCGGATATGCGGCGGTTCGCTTTTTCGCGATCCTCGTTATCCGGCGTCCTGATCTCCGGCAGCATTAGCGCCATCATGCGGTCGAGCAATTGCGGATCGCGCCAAAAGACGTGGAAGGCCTGTTCGAAGATCACCTCGTCCTCATGGCGCTTCACCAGCGTCGCATGGAGCGTCCAGTAGAAATCCTCGCGGCTATTGAAGCCTGCGGCTTCCACCGCCGCGATGGCGTCCAGAACCTGCTGCGGCCCCGCCTTGAGACCCGCCCGCCGCAAAACCCGCGCGAAATGCACGATGTTCTCGGCGATGCGGCCCTGATTGGTCATTGCGCCGCCTGCGCGCCCGCCCTGATCTCGGCGAGAATGCGGGCGGCCTCGCTTCCCTGCACGCGGGCGATGTCGTCCTGATATTTGAGGAGCGCCCCCAGCGTATCGTTGACGACTTGCTGGTTGAGGGCGAGCGCATCGAGCTGCGTCAGGGCCTGCGCCCAGTCGATCGTCTCGGCGACGCCGGGGTTCTTGTAGAGGTCGAGCTTGCGGAGCGACTGCACGAAGGCGACGACCTCGCGCGAGAGACGCTGATCGGCGCCCGGCGCCTTGAGCCGCAGAATATTCAACTCTCGCTCGGCGTCCGGATAATCGACCCAGTGATAGAGGCAGCGCCGCTTCAGCGCGTCGTGGATTTCGCGCGTGCGGTTCGAGGTGATGATGACGATGGGCGGCTCTTTCGCCTTGATCGTGCCGATCTCCGGCACTGTCACCTGAAAGTCGGAGAGCACTTCGAGCAGATAGGCTTCGAACGGTTCATCGGTGCGGTCGAGTTCGTCGATGAGCAGCACGGGCGGGCCCGCGACGTCGGGCTCGAGTGCCTGAAGGATAGGGCGGCGGATCAGGAAGCGTTCGGAGAAGACGTCCTTGCCCAGCGTGTCGCGGTCCTGCTTGCCCTCGGCTTCGGCAAGACGGATCTCGATCATCTGCGCCTGATAGTTCCACTCATAGACCGCGCTCGCCGTATCGAGACCTTCATAGCATTGGAGGCGGATGAGCCGGCGCCCAAGGGCAGACGCGAGGACCTTGGCGATCTCGGTCTTGCCGACGCCAGCCTCGCCTTCGAGCAGCAGCGGACGGCCCATCTTGAGGGCGAGAAAAATCACGGTGGCGAGTGAGCGGTCGGCGACATAGGCGCCGCGCGCCAGAAGTTCGACGGTCTCGTCGATGGAAGCGGGAATGGTCATGTGAAGAATGTAGTCGCTTGGCGCGCGGTCGGAAAGGCGGGCCGGAGGGGATTTCGCATCCCCTCGATTGGTCAGCCCGCCGCAGCGACGGCCCGCTTTGCCATTACGGTGACGAGATGCGCCCGATATTCCGCGCTGCCGTGAAGGTCGGAAAGGAGTCCGTCCGCCGGGACCTTGATCGAGGCAACGGCATCCGGCGACCAGTTCTTCGCCAGCGCGTTCTCCATCTCCTTGACGCGGAAGACGCCGTTCTGGCCTGCGCCGGTGACGGCGACGCGCACACCCCAGGGGCCCTTCGCGACGAAGACGCCGACCATGGCGTAGCGCGAGGCCGGGTTCGGGAACTTCATGTAGGCGGCTTTCTCGGGGTGCGGGAAGGTCACTTCCTTGATGATCTCGCCATCGGTCAGCGCGGTCTCGAACATGCCCTTGAAATATTCATCTGCCGCGATGAGCCGTTTCGTCGTGTGGATCTTGGCGTCGAGCGCGAGGCAGGCGGCGGGGTAATCGGCAGCGGGGTCGTTGTTCGCGATGGAGCCGCCGATCGTGCCCATGTGGCGCACGGCGGGATCGCCGATCATGCCGGCGAGCTCGGCCAGCGCCGGAATGTGTTTCTTCACGTCGGGAGAATTCGCGACGTCGAAATGTTTGGTGCCCGCGCCGATCATGATGGCCTCGCCCTCGACCTTGATGAAGGCGAGTTCCTTGAGGCTGCCGATGTCGATGACGTCGCTCGGCATGGCAAGGCGCTGCTTCAGCGTCGGGATCAGCGTCTGGCCGCCCGCGAGAAGCTTCGGATCGTCTGCCTTGGCTAGCAGCGCTTCCGCATCGGCGAGCGACTTCGGGCGGACATAGTTGAACTGGTACATGACGTCTCTCCTATTCGGCGGCGGCTCGCGGACGGGAAGACTGAATGGCCTTCCAGATGCGCGCGGGCGTTGCCGGCATTTCGATATCGCGGATACCGAGAGCATCCGTAATGGCGTTGATGATGGCGGGTGGCGAGGCGATGGCGCCAGCTTCGCCGCAGCCCTTCATGCCCAGCGGATTGGAGGGGCATTCGGTCTTGGTGAAGCCGAGCCGGAAGCTTGGAACATTGTCTGCTCGCGGCATGCAATAGTCCATGAAGGAGCCGGTGACGAGCTGGCCGGAGTCATTGTCATAGACACCGAGTTCGAGCAGCGCCTGTCCCACGCCCTGCGCGATGCCGCCATGCACCTGTCCCTCGACGATCATCGGGTTGATGATGGTACCGAAATCGTCGACCGCTACGAAATTCGCGATATCGAGGACGCCGGTTTCAGGGTCAATCTCGACTTCGCAGATGTGGCAGCCGGCGGGGAAGGTGAAGTTGGAGGGGTCGTAGAAGGAGGTTTCCTTGAGCCCCGGCTCGATCTCGCTTGATGGAAAGCCGTGGGCCGTATAGGCCGCAAGCGTGACCTCTGCCCAGGCGAGCGATTTGTCGGTGCCCTGAACGGTGAAGCGGCCTTCCTGAAAGACGACGTCCTCGACGGCGGCTTCCATCAGATGCGCGGCGATCTTCTTCGCCTTGGCCTCCACCTTGTCCAGCGCCTTGACGATGGCGCTCATGCCGACGGCGCCAGAGCGCGAGCCATAAGTGCCCATGCCAAATTGCACCTTGTCGGTATCGCCATGCACGATTTCGATCTGGTCGATCGGAATGCCGAGCCGCGAGGAGACGAGCTGCGCAAAGGTCGTCTCGTGGCCCTGACCGTGGCTGTGCGACCCCGTCAGGACTTCGACATTGCCGGTCGGATTGACGCGCACCTCGGCGGATTCCCAAAGGCCCACGCCTGCGCCGAGAGAGCCGACGGCAGCCGAGGGCGCAATGCCGCAAGCCTCGATATAGGTGGAATAGCCGAGCCCGCGCAGCTTGCCCCGCCGCGCCGCTTCGGCCTTGCGCACGGCAAAGCCCTTCACGTCGGCAATCTCCATCGCCTTGTCGAGCGAGGCATCGTAATTTCCCGCATCGTAATTCATGATGACGGGCGTTTGATGCGGGAAGGCGCGGATGAAATTGCGTCGCCGGAACTCTGCCGGATCGAGGCCCGTTTCGCGCGCCGCCGTCTCGACGATGCGCTCGATGAGGAATGTCGCTTCGGGCCGTCCCGCACCACGATAGGCGTCGACCGGCGCGGTGTGCGTGTAGACGCCGTCGACCTCGACATAGATCGCCGGGATGTCGTATTGGCCCGAAAGCAGCGTGCCGTAGAGATAGGTCGGTACGGCGGCGGAAAAGGTCGAGAGATAGGCGCCGAGATTTGCGATGGTCTTCACACGCAGGCCGAGGATCTTGCCGTTCGCGTCGAGCGCCAGTTCCGCATGGCTCAGATGGTCGCGGCCATGCGCGTCCGACATGAAGCTCTCGGAGCGTTCCGCCGTCCACTTGATGGGGCGGCCGACCTTGGCTGCCGCCCAGACGCAGGCCGTTTCCTCTGCATAGATGAAAATCTTCGAGCCGAAGCCGCCACCGACATCGGGCGCGATGACGCGCAGCTTGTGTTCCGGCGCGACGCCGACAAAGGCGGAAAGAACGAGCCGCGCCACATGTGGGTTCTGGCTCGTGGTGTGGAGCGTGTAGCCACCCGTACCCTTGTCATATTCGCCAATGGCCGCGCGGGGCTCCATCGCGTTGGGGATCAGCCGGTTGTTGACGAGGTCGATCTTCACGACCTTCGTAGCCCTGGCAAAAGCGGCTTCCGTCTCGGCCTTGTTACCAAGTTCCCACTCAAAGCAGATATTGTGCGGCGCTTCGGGGTGTACCTGCGGCGCGCCCGGCTTTTCGCAATCGGCGAGGGACACGATAGCGGGCAGTTCTTCGTAATCGACCTCGATCAACTCAGCTGCCGATTTCGCCTCTTCATGCGTTTCCGCGACGACGAGCGCGACGTGATCGCCGACATAGCGCACCGTGTCCAGCGCGAGCACGGGATGCGGTCCGACCTTCATCGCCGAGCCGTCTTTCGAATGCACGGTCCAGCCGCAGATGAGCCCGCCGAGCTTGTCGGCGGCGATGTCCTTGCCGGTGAAGATTGCGAGGACGCCGGGTGCTGCCAGTACAGCTTTCGTGTCGATGCTGCGGATCTTTGCATGGGCATGCGGCGAACGCAGAAAGTAGCCATGCGTCTGATGCGGGCGGCTGATATCGTCGGTGTAGTGGCCATTGCCGGTAATGAAGCGGAAGTCTTCCTTCCGGCGAACCGGTTTGCCTACGCCTTGCTCGGATAGATCGGACATCCAGAACTCCTCCCAGAGTAGCTTGAGCCCAGATCGTTCAGCGCATCTCCTCGGATGCGGCGAGGATCGCCTTCACGATATTGTGGTAGCCGGTGCAACGGCAGATATTGCCTTCGAGTTCGTCGCGCACCGTCTGCTCATCGAGCTGCGGCTTGCGGCGGATCATGTCGACAGCCGTCATGATCATGCCCGGCGTGCAGAAACCGCATTGCAGGCCGTGATGTTCCCTGAAGGCCTTCTGAACCGGATGAAGCTCGCCATCCCTGGCGAGACCTTCGACCGTGACGACCTCGGCGCCTTCGGCCTGGCCCGCGAGCATGGCGCAGGATTTCACGGCGCGCCCGTTCACATGAACGACGCAGGCGCCGCACTGGCTGGTGTCGCAGCCGACATGTGTGCCGGTGAGCCCCAGCGCTTCGCGGATGTAGTGGACGAGCAGAGTGCGCGCCTCGACATCGGCACTGACGGACTTTCCGTTGACTGTCATGGATACAACGGTCATGGGCAGGCCTCCCTCGAAATGTTTTTATGAGTCTCCGCGCTTGGGCATGCGGCGTCAAGCGCGGTCGAATGAAGACCGTGGTTCACTGACAGAAAGTTCAGTGAACGCAGATCAACGACCGAAGATCAAGATCAGCGCGACCACGGCGATGATGAGGACGCTACCCCAAATCCAGGGCGAGAGGCCCTGGCCGGCTTCCTCGTCAGGCAGCATGGGAACGCCGGTCGGCGCGATAGCGTCCTGATCCGGCGACTTGACGAGGCCTTCCGCGATTTCCTCGACGAGTTCCGGCGCCAGACCGGCCGCAGGTTCGACCTTCGCGCCGCCAAGCGCCGCCGAGAAGTTGCCGAAGAACTCGTCGGCGAGCTTCGATGCGGTGGAGTCGATGAAGCGCTGGCCAATCTGGGCGAGCTTGCCACCGATCTGCGCATTGACGGTATAGGTCAGCACGGTCACGCCATTGTCATCGGTGAGGCGAACTTTCGCCGAGCCCTTGGCAAAGCCCGCCGCGCCGCCATTGCCTTCGCCGTTGATCGTATAACCGTTCGGCGGGTCGATGTCGGTGAGTTTCACCTTGCCCTTGAAGCGCGCGCTGACCGGGCCAACCTTGGCCTTGGCGACAGCCTCGAACTCGTCATCGGCGATCTTGTCGACCGATTCCGCGCCGGGAATCGTTTCCCGTAAGACCTCGGGATCGTTAAGCGCCGCCCATACGTTCTCGCGGGGTGCCGGAATTCTGTATTCGCCGGACATTTCCATGGGAGGGTTCCTTCGGTAGGGGGGACGCTTCAGGCCACTATAGGTAAGTCAGCGCAAGCGTGATGCCAAGGAGAACCGCAATCCAGAACACCATTGCGCCGGTCTGCGAGGTGCGGGCGAGAATACCCTCGGGCCCATGTGTGCGATAGACCGCCACCAGCAGCCGGTCGAGGCGGTAGTCGACGCTGCGAACGAGGCCGCGCCAGGCGGTCCGGACCTGATCGGCGACGACAATCATCATGCCGGAGAGCAGGCGCCGGTAGAACCAGTCGAAATCGAGATTGATCGAACGTAGCTCGACCGGGTAGAGCCCGTACCTTATCAGCATGGCAAAGGCGAGGGCGGCGAAGAACAGGAGCTGAAGCTGAGTCACGACGTGGTCTGTCGTGTAGGGATGGAAGTCAACCGGATAGGGCAAAAGACCATAAAGCGGTTGCGGCCATATCCCGATGCCGACGCAAAGCGCCGCCGCGAGGCCCATCGCGATGAGCATGTGAAGCGGCGCTTCCTTGACCTTGAGCCCGCGGTCGTGACCGAAGAACATCGAATAGGGAATCTTGATGCCCGAATGTTCGAGAACGCCGACCGAGGCGACGAGCAACGTCAGCCAGACGACGAAATGTCCGGTGTCGGCGCTTGCCGACAGGATGAGGCTCTTCGACACGAAGCCCGAAAAGAGCGGGAAGGCCGAGATCGACATCGCGCCGACGACGCAGAAGGCCATGGTCAGAGGCATCGACTTCCACAATCCGCCGAGTTCCGACGCCTTGGCGGTCCCGGTCCGGTACATGACCGCGCCGACGCTCATGAACAACAGGCCCTTGTAGATGACATGCGCGAAGGCGTGCGCGACCGTGCCGTCGAGGGCCAGGGGCGTACCTATGCCGATGCCGACCACCATGAAGCCGATCTGGTTGTTGATACTGTAGGCGAGCACCCGGCGGAGATTGTTTTCGATCGCGGCGAAGAAGACCGGGAAGATCGTCATCACTGCGCCGATATAGATGAGGCTTTCGGTGCCAGCAAAGCCGCGCGCCAGCGCGTAGACGGCGAGCTTGGTAGTAAAGGCCGATAGCGTCACCGAGCCTGTGAGCGTCGCGGCCGGATAAGTATCCTGCAGCCAGTTGTGGAGCAGCGGGAAGGCGCATTTGATGCCGAAGGAGAGGAAAATCAGCCAGGTTCCGAGGCTGTCCAGCTCCATGTGTTCGAAGGCGATGGAGCCCGTATCGTGATAGCGCAGGATGAGCCCGGCGAGCAGAAGCAGGCCGGAGCCGATCTGGATCGCGAGGTAGCGCAGGCCCGTGTACCAGGCGCCTTCGGTCCGCCGCGCCCAGATGAGGAAGACGGAGGCGAGGGCCGTTCCCTCCCAGAAGATGAAGAGCGTCAGCAGGTCGGCGGCGAAAACCGCGCCGATCGCCGCGCCCGCGTAGATGAGGCTCGCCGCCTGCTCCAGCCGGTCGCGAAGATGGAAGGCGAAGAGCAGAGAGAGAAAGGCCGCGAGCGAAAAGACCAGCGCGAAGACGAAGGAGAGCGCATCCAGCCGCAGGAAGCCGAGTTGAAGATCGAAGATGTTCAGAAGGTCGTAATTTGCATAGGGCAGCGAAACGAAACTCGCCAGCGCAACGAGCGGAATGGCGAGGAGGATGACGGCGCGCGGAATGCGCCACGGTATCAGCGCGGCAAACGCACCGGCGACATAGACGAAGGCGGGGGACAATATCTCAGGCATCCGGCGCCTCATCCAGGTGTTTTTCGGTGCCGGCGGAGCTTTCGTCTTCCTCGTCGGTGGCACGCTCGCCGTAGTAATCCTCGGGCCGCATGACCAGCCGCCTCAAAACGCGGGAGAGGAAGATCAGTGTGGCGTAAACGACGAAACCAAAGACGGCGAAGAAGAGCGGCGAGCGCTCGACCTCGAATACGCCATGTCTGTGGCGCAGAAAATCCGCGATGGCCAGCGCAAGGCAGATGGCACCGAGGCCGAGAAGCACTTTGTTCGTGATGTAGGACTTCATGGCGCGGCCTCCCGCGCGACGGCGAGCAGCGGAATACGCAGCAGAAAGGCGTAAAGTTCATTGCCGAAGAAGAAGAGAGCCACGCACCCAAGAGCCGTTGCGCAGATCGGCAGCAGGCACAGCAAAGGCGCCTCGGAAATTCCCGCTATCACGGCATCCCCGGCGACCAGCGTATTCGCGCCGCGTGGCGGCAGGAAGAGTGCCTTGCCTGCAACCGGCAGAAGATAGAAGACGCTGAGCAGCGAGCCGAGTGCCAGCACCCCAATCAGGACTGTCTGCCCGGCGTCGGCGGCGCCCATGAGCAGGAACCATTTGCTCCATGCGCCGCCAAGCGGGGGCAGGCCGATGATGCTGACGGATGCGATCAGGAAGGCCGTGAAAGTGAAGGGCATCTGCCGCCCGAGCCCCGTCAGCTCGCTTACGCGCGTCTTGTGCGTCGTCACATAGATTGCGCCCGCGCACATGAAGAGGGTGATCTTTGCCATGGCGTGCATGACCATCTGCATGGTGCCACCAATGATGCCCATCTGGTTTGCCAGCGCGACGCCCAGAGTGACATAGGCGAGTTGGCTCACGGTCGAATAGGCGAGTCGGGCCTTGAGGTCGTCCTTGGTGAGCGCGATGACAGCGGAAATGATGAGCGAGGCCGCTGCGACCCAGGCGAGCCAGAGCGAGGCGCCGGTATGCGACAGATAACCGATGCCGAAGATGTAGACGCCGACCTTGAGCAACGTGAAGACGCCCGCCTTCACCACGGCAACGGCATGGAGCAGGGCGCTGACCGGCGTCGGCGCGACCATGGCGGCAGGAAGCCAGCGATGGAAGGGCATCAGCGCCGCCTTGCCGATGCCATAGGCAAAGAGGGCCAAAAGGAGCGGCGCGACGGCTGGATCGACGCGGCCTTCGAGAATGCCGCCCGGAAAGAAATCGAGCGTGCCGGCTGCCGTCCAGACCCAGATGATGGCAGGAAGGAAGAATCCTATCGAGGTGGTGAGCAGGATCGTCAGATAGATCCTGGCGCCCGCGCGCGCCTCCGGCGTTTGCTTGTGTGCGACGAGCGGATAGGTCGATAGCGTCAACGCCTCATAAAAGATGAAGAGCGTGAAGAGATTGCCTGCGAAGGCGATGCCGAGCGCGCCGCCGATGGCGAGCGCGAAGCAGATCGCAAAGCGTGTCTGATGGCTCTCTTCGTTCGCGCGCATATAGCCGATGGCGTAGATGGCGACGACGATCCAGAGGCCGGAAGCGAGCAGCGCGAAGACCATACCAAGCGGCTCAACGCCGAAAACGATCGGCAGGCCCGGCATCACTTCCAGAAGAGAGAAGGAGCCGCCGTCGCCGCCGAGGAAACCTCGCAGAACGGTGAGAGCCAGCCCGAAAGAAACGAGCGCGGTGACGACGCTAACCGCATCGCGCGCATTGGGCCAACGGTCGAGCGCGGCGAGAAGTCCCGTCGCTGCGAAGGGCAGGAAGATTGCCAGATAAAGCGCGAGGGAAATGATCATGCGCGCCTCACTGCCAGAAAAGATTGGATGCGCCGATCAGCGCATTGGCCGCACGGCTTGCCGCCGCGCTTGTCAGGCTCGAATCTACGCCGAAATAGATGCTCATGCCCGCAAGCGTCCACATCGGAACGAGCATCGAAAGCGGCGCTTCCTTCCGCACGACGCCTTCGGGCGCATCGCGCAGATAGGCCGCTTCGACGACACGCCAGACATAGGCGAAGGAGAGAAGCGATGAGGCGACGATCAGAAGGGCGACAGGCCACCAGCCTTCGGCGATGAATGCTTCGACGAGATACCATTTGCTGATGAAGCCGACGGTCAACGGAACGCCGATCAGGCTCAGCCCGCCGACGACGAAGGCCGCCATCGTCCACGGCATGTCGCGGCCGATGCCCCGCAGCTCGCGGATGGATGTCGTCCCTGCCTGAAGCACGAAGCAACCCGCCGCCATGAAGAGCGCCGCCTTGGTGATCGCATGATTGAAGAGATGGATGATGCTTGCCATGACACCGGTCTGGGAGACGAGTGCAAGGCCGAGCAGCATGTAGCCGATCTGCGCGATGCTCGAATATGCGAGCATGCGCTTGAGGTCGTCCTGAAAGATAGCCACCACGGAGGCGACGACGATGCCGATCATGGCCAGCGGCAGGACGAGCACACGCAGAACGCTGGCCTCGAATGCGAAGCTGAAGCTGAAGATCGCGAAAAGGAAACGCAGCAACACATAGACCATGACCTTGGTCGCGGTTGCGGACAGGAAGGCCGTCACCGCAGATGGCGCGCGGGAATAGGCGTCGGGCAGCCAGAGATGCAGCGGGAACATGGCGAGTTTCAGCGTGAGGCCGATCAGCACGAAACAGAAGCCCGTGCGCAACGTCCGGTTGTCGCCATGGTCGAAAAGGCGCTGCGCGAGATCCGCCATGTTGAGCGTCCCGGTCAGCATGTAGAGCAGGCCAAGGCCGATGACGAAGAAGGTGGCGCCGATCGTGCCCATGATCAGGTAGTTGTAAGCGGCGGTGAGCGCGCGGCGGTCCCGGTCCGCTCCGGTTGCGATCAGCGCATAGGCCGATAGTGACGAGATTTCGAGAAAGACGAAGACGTTGAACGCGTCGCCCGTGATTGCGACGCCCATGAGGCCCGTGAGACAAAGAAGAAAGGCCGCATAGAAAAGCCCGTGCTTTTCGGAGCCGATTTCAGCCGTGACGCTCTTCTGCGCATAGATGAGCGTCAGAACGGCGATGCCGGAAACGATGAGCAGGACGAAGGCGTTGAGAATGTCGACCCGGTATTCGATGCCGATCGGCGGGGCCCAGCCGCCTATATGATAGGAAATCACCGTGCCGTCGAGCACGCTTGAAAAGAGCGTGACGGTGATGGCAAAGGCGATGATGCTCGCGGCGGTGGCGATGGACCAGGCCCAACGCGAACCGGCCAGCGCGCAGAGCGGCGCCGCGACGAGCGTGAGGACGACCTGCAAGACCGGCAGATGATGGAAGAGCGCTTCAGGCATCAGGCGACCCGATCTTTCGGGAATTCGAACTGGCGCTCGATGGCGGCGATCTCATCCTCCTCGATGGTTCCATAGGCTTCGCGGATGCGCACGATGAGCGCCAGCGCAAGCGCGGTCGTCGAAATGCCGACGACAATGGCCGTGAGGATCAGCACATGGGGTAGCGGGTTGGAATAGATAGTGTCGGGTTTGCCGGTCAGGATCGGCGCGGTGCCGCCCGTAACCTTGCCCATGGAGATGTAGAGCATGAAGACGGAGGTCTGGAAGAGATTGAGCCCGACCACCTTCTTGATGAGATTGCCGCGCGAGATGGCGACATAAAGGCCGAGCATCATCAGAACGATGCCCATCCAGTAATTGTAATGGCCTGAAATCAGCGAGAGCACGGAGTCCATCGTCACCATTCCTTGTCCTCGATTTCGGGCGTGCGTCCGGCGAATGCGGTGAAGATCGCGATCATTGCGCCTGCCACAGCGATGCCGACACCGAGTTCCACGATCAGGATGCCGCGCTCCTGTCCTTGCGTGGAATTGGCAGCGAGGCCCGAATAGTCCAGAAAGTCATGCCCGAGGAAAAGCGAGGAGAGGCCCGTTCCCGCATAGATGAGGACGCCGAGCGACATGAGAATGATGGATGTCTTCGCCGGGATCACCTTTTTCAACGCATCGACGCCATAGACGAGCGCGTAAAGGATCATTCCCGCCGCGAAGACGACGCCCGCCTGAAAGCCGCCGCCGGGACCGTTGTCGCCATGCCATTGCACATAGAGCGCGAAGACAAGAATGAAGGGCAGCAGGAGATTGGCGACGACGCGCAGTACCAGATGATGGCTCATTCTTCGCCTCCCTCGCGCTTATCGCTGCGCTTGAAGCCGAGGAGAAGCAGAACGGCAATGCCAGCGGCGAAGATCACCGTCGTTTCGCCCAGCGTGTCGTAGCCGCGATAGCTAGCGAGCACGGCAGTGACGATGTTGGGGACGCCGGTTTCCGCCTTGGCGCGAGCGATATAATCCGGCGCGACATGGGTGTGGATCGGCGCATCGGGAGAGCCGAAAGCGGGCATGTCGAGCGTGCCGTAGACGAGGCCCGCGCCGGTGACCGCGCAGAGCAGCAGCGCGAGCCAGGCCGTGTGGCCTGTGCGTTTTTCATCCCGCTTCGTCAGCGTCAGCGCGCAGAGCATCAGCACTGTCGAGATCCCGCCGCCAACCGCCGCTTCCGTGAAGGCGACATCGACGGCGTCGAGATTCACGAAAAGGCCCGCCGCAAGCAGGCTGAAAATGCTTGCGAGCATGGTCACGGCAAAAAGATTACGCAGGCGCACGATGGCGAGCGCGGTCATCGCGAGCAGGGTGAAGAGAAGAATGTCGATGAAGAGGGGGCTCACGATTTCTTCTTCCCGGAGTCGAATGTGCCGCTCTCATCTCCGGCAAGAGCGAACGGCCGCAGGCGCGCCGCGAAGGCGGCATTGGCGATGGCGTGTGTTGCCGTTGGCCCTGTGATGAAAATGAACACGGCGATGAGCAGCAGTTTCAGCGTGATGAGGGTGAAGCCCGCCTGAAGCATAAGCCCCAGCGTGATGAAGCCGACACCGGCCGTGTCGATGATGCCTGCGGCATGAATGCGAGACCAGAAATCGGGGAGCCGGATGATCCCGAGAGCGCCGATGAGGATGAAAGCCGCACCGATCCCGAGCGAAAGCCAGCTCGCGCCCTGAACGAGAATGCCGATCATGCGTCCTCCTGTCTGGCGGCGCCCTTCGGCGCGGCTTTGCCGAGCGAGCGGTAGCGGAAAAATTTGAGCGCTGCGATGGTGCCGATGAAATTGATGAGCGCATAGAGCAGCGCTATATCAAGAAAATCAGGACGCCCCGTCAGAAAGCCCATGGTGCCGATCAGAAGGACGGTCAGGGTTCCGAAGGCGTTAACGGCCAGAACGCGGTCATAAAGCGTCGGGCCCATAAAGCTGCGAATAAGAATTAGAAGCATCGCGACGAACAGGGCGGCGCAGGCTGCGGCAAACATGTTCATCTGCGCGCCTCGACTGCGCTGACGCGCTTGTCCATTGCAGCGAGCGCGGCGAGGTCGGCAGCCGCTTCGTTGAGCGCATGCACGGTGAAATACCCATCTTGCGTTTCGACGGTGACCGTTCCGGGCGTCAGCGTGATCGAATTTGCAAAGATGACCCGGCCCATGTCGCTCGTCTGACTGGTTGGTACGAAGATTATTTTCTGTGCAATCGCCGGGCGGGGGCTGAGGATGACGCGGGCGACGGCAGCGCTCGACTTGATAATCTCGACAGCGAGCCAGCACCAGTAGGTGATGAGGCCGGGCCGCAAATGACTCGGCGTCACTTCTGGAGCGATTGCGTCCATGCGCTGCACGATGAGCAACGTGAGCAGCACGGAGAACATGCCCATAGCAAGCAGGAAGGGTGTGTAGTGACCGGAGAGGACAAGCCAGAAGGCGAAGAGCGCAGCGCCGAGTGCTATCGCCTTGTGCATCGTGATGATCTCTCCAGATGGGTTCATATTGCGCGGAATGCGTAGCCACACTCAGCACGTTGATTCTCATTTTAGAAGCATATTGGCGCTAGGTAAGTGTATTCCGACATGCCTAAGATTGAGCGACGCTTTTAATACGGGTCGGACGCTGTTATAGTTTCAGACCTTACGTGATGGGGGGGCTCGTGGGAAACCACGAACCGGGACGGAAACTCCGGCGGCGATGGTTCTACGCTCAGTAGGCTTGATGCGGTTCGGTATGAAGTCGTGGTAGGGATGGAACAGCGTTTGGAATCTGCGACGAGTGGCGTCGATACGTCGTTCGAGATTAGCGGCACCGTGAAGTGGTTTGATGCGGTCAAGGGCTACGGCTTCATCATTCCTGACGATGGTCGCGACGATATTCTTATCCATTCTTCATGTTTGAAGCAGGCAGGGCGAGAAGTGCTCGACGAGGGCGCGACCGTCATCTGCGAGGTCGTGCGGCGACCAAAAGGCTTTCAGGCTTTGCGTATCATCGACGTCGATGACACGACGGCGGTGGCGCCCAATCCGCAAGCGCTCCGTGGACTGACGTCTCGCTCGCCGACGGCGGGCGTGGTGCCGATCGGCGATTTCGAAACGGCGATCGTCAAATGGTTCAACCGCGCGCGTGGCTACGGCTTCGTGACGCGCGGCGAGGGGACGCCGGACATCTTCGTCCATATGGAGACGCTTCGGCGCTTCGACATTCGCGATCTGGTGCCCGGGCAAAGCCTCAAGGTTCGTTTCGGTGAAGGTCCCAAGGGGCTGATGGTCGCCGAGATTGCCTCGGACCAGGAAAGCTGACATCTAGAAGTGTGTGGCGGTCATGGGGCGAGAGCGTTGAGCTTGCGCCCCGGCAGGCCGCGCTTTCCTGTCTCCAGTTGCGCCGAGCCTCATGTCCAGTTCAGAGCCAGACGATAATCCGCCGGAGGGCTACGTCCTCTCCGTTTCGCGCGGTCCCTACACCACGCATAACGGCCCCTTCTATCACAAGGTGACGGCGGAGGGCTTCTGGCACGGGGTGCGCATCAAGC
Organism: Parvibaculum sedimenti; assembly: GCF_009184905.1. Classification (GTDB taxonomy): domain Bacteria; phylum Pseudomonadota; class Alphaproteobacteria; order Parvibaculales; family Parvibaculaceae; genus Parvibaculum; species Parvibaculum sedimenti. The sequence continues at coordinate 657 of NZ_WESC01000007.1, read as the reverse complement.
ACCGGCACTGCAATTCGCGCGGCATCACGCATGGCGGCATGTTGATGGCCTTTGCCGATGGGTTGCTCGGCACCGCCGTATTCCGCGAGACGAAGACGGTCGCACTCACCATTCGCATGAATTCGGATTTCCTGTCCTCCGCCCGGCCGGGGGACTGGCTGGAGGGCACGGCCCGCGTCACCAGGGCGACGCGCTCGGTCGTCTTCTGCGAGGCGGAGCTATTCGTCGGTCCCCGCGCCGTGCTGAAGGCCACGGGCGTCTTCAAGCTCATGGGCCGCCACAAGGTGCCCGACGAGGTGAGCTCGGTTTCTTAGCTTATCGCCTGTATCAAAAACTCTAGGCGCCGAATCTTCAGCGTGTGAGCATATTAAATGTTCCAATTGCCATGAGGAGAGAGAGTTTGGCTGCCGTGCCGTCACGCTGCATCATCTGCAACAACGTCCTTACTAAGGGGACAGACTCGCGTGAGCACGTGATTCCTAATTCTATTGGTGGCCGCCTCAAAGTGAGGGGCTTTCTGTGTGTAAGATGCAACAACACGAGCGGCCACAAGTGGGAATCAGATTTAGCGAGAGATTTAAATCTGGAGGGTTCTGTGAGGTCGCGCGGCGGTGATGGTCTGGCTTGGCGCGGTGCGCGACCTCATTGAAGCCGGAT
>NZ_WESC01000006.1 GCF_009184905.1 Parvibaculum sedimenti | reverse complement strand
CGGACACAAGCAAAGCCAGATCAAAGATCTGCTCCCTTGGAATTATCCAGTCAAGGTGTGAACGAAACATCGCTTACGATACTCGTTGCTGCTGACTTTGTTCAAAGATGCGGCGGCGATAATGAATTCTTCGGGGTCAATCGCACCGCCAAACCGTTCTTTGAATTCGACGGCTGGAACACCGTCACATTTCGACTTGAGCTAATGGATTTCTACGAAAAGCATTTTCCTAACATCGCCGCAATCGTGAAGGGTCTTCCACAATGATCCTTGAACGCATCGCACGGGAAACAGGTATCGGCGTCGATCACCTACGGGTGATCGTTAAGACTGCGAGCCGTCGCTACAAGACCTATACGATCCCCAAACGGACGGGCGGTCGGCGTACCATTAGCCACCCGACGCCTGAAGTGAAATTTCTGCAGCGCTGGTTGGTTCGAAATATGTTTTCGGCGCTGCCGGTACATCACGCGGTCGCCTCATATCGAGAGGGGGTCGGAATTGCCGACAACGCGCAAGCTCATGTACGAAAGAACTATCTCCTGAAGATCGACTTTAAGAACTTCTTTCCTTCAATTAGGGCGGCAGACATACGCCACTTACTGGAAAAAAATTCTTCCCGATTTTCAGATATCCTGACCGATGATGACGTTCAGGTGATTACCGATATCGTCTGCAAAAATGGCGCACTATCGATTGGAGCACCAAGCTCCCCGATCCTCTCCAACGCTATTCTTATAGATTTTGACGAATTCGTGTTTCAAGCCAGCAAAGACCGTGAGGTAATTTACACACGATATGCTGATGACCTGTTTCTATCCACCGACAAGCCAAATTGCCTTTCGGTTATGATGGAGCTAATCCGAATCAGACTCAGTAGCGGTGGACAACCATCACTTTCGATCAATGAAGAAAAGTCGGTATTCACGTCGAGGAAGCGCAATCGCACGGTTACAGGTTTGGTCCTCACCTCAGATCGGACTCTATCTGTTGGCAGAAAGAAGAAGCGGCAAATCCGAACAATGATTCATCTTTACCAAGAAGATAAGCTTTCGGCCGAGAGCATTTCCTATCTTCGCGGATATTTGGCCTTCGTACACGCAGCCGAACCAGACCTTCTGGTTCGGCTGCAACAAAAATTTGGGCAGGAGACGATGGATCAATTGATGTGCTACCCCTTGGTTCCCCGCAAGGGGCATGGTCGCGGCGCACAACGACCTGCCATTCCACTCGGCGCGCACAAGACTGGCTCACCTCAAAACAGCAGCGACAGTTAAATAGATTCGCTACCCTATTGTTGCGCCTCCGCCGCTCTCACCTGCGCCACGGCCTCGCCGCGGAGTTCCAGCGGCGGGATGTCGAAAGTGACGGTGTGAATCTTGCCGCCATATTTGAAAGGCTCCGCATAGTCGCTGTTCACCGGCGCGACGCTGCGGCCGATGTCCATGCCGAGGCTCGATATGAGGAAGAGAAGCTTCTGGATGCTGCCATGCGCCACTTCCGCACCATCGACGAGCAAGGATACGTCGCCGCCGCCATCCTGCCGGCGTGTGACATGCAGCTCCACCTTATGGCGCCCCGGCGCGAGCGCCGCATCGCCGACGAGCAGCGTGTGTTCATGGAACGCGTTGTAGTCGAAATGCGGCCGCCCGTTCTTGATGTAGAGAACGAAGCCGCTGTTGATGCTGCCGCGTGAGACGAGCGCGCCGTCACCGCCGCTCGCTGGATGGTCGAGGTCGGCCGCCATCTTCCAACCACGCGCGACCGGCGGGCAGGCGTCGCTGACGATATGCGACACTGGCGGGTAATAGACGAAATGCCCGCGTGAGGTCGGCATGCCAGGGCGGCGCGAGGCGGCGAAGAGAGCGAAAGCGCCACGATCGTCCAGCGGCAACGCGCCATGGCGTTCCGCCTCCGCCCACCAGAGATCGATCATCTCCTTCAGGCGCCCGGGCTCCCGCTCCGCGAGGTCGTTATATTCCGAGAAGTCTTCGCTGAGCTTGTAGAGCTCCCACTTGTCCTCATCGAACGGCGTGCCGTTTTCGTGATGCGTGACAGCCTTCCAACCATCCTTCCAGATTCCGCGATGGCCGAGCATCTCGAACATCTGCGGCCCGCGCGGGATCGCAGCCTTCGGATCCTTGAGTGCGGGTTTGAGGCTGACGCCATGCACCGGCATCTGCGGCACACCGGCAACCACATCCGGCGAAGGAATGCCGATGATGTCGAGAACGGTCGGCGCAATGTCGATGGCATGGCAAAACTGCGCGCGGATCGCACCCGGCGCTTCGAGACCCTTCGGAAAATGCATCACCAGCGGATCGCGCACACCGCCGCCATGCGTGTTCTGCTTGTACCATTTGAGCGGCGTATTGCCGACCTGCGCCCAACCCCAGGGAATGTTGCAATGGCTGTTCGGCCCGCCGATGTCGTCAAGACGCTCGACAGCAGCGTTGACATCCTCCTGCATGAGGTTGAACCACTTCATTTCGTCGAGAACGCCGGTTTGCCCGCCTTCCTGGCTCGCGCCATTGTCGGAGAGCACCATGAAAATCGTGTTTTCCCACTGGCCGATGCCCTTGAGGAAATCGATGAGCCGCCCGATCTGCGCGTCGGTGTGCTCGAGCATGGCCGCGAAAGCTTCCTGAAGGCGGCAGGCGAAGGCCTTTTCATTCGCCGTCAATTCCTCCCACGGCTTCACGCCGGGATTGCGGGGCGCAAGCTTCGTCTCGGGCGGGATGATACCGAGCGCCTTCTGCCGCTCGAACCATTCGGCGCGCACCACGTCCCAACCTGCGTCGAACTTTCCGCGATATTTGTCGAGATAGGATTGCGGCGCCTGATGCGGCGCATGCATGGCGCCGAAGGCAAGGTAAAGGAAGAAGGGCTTTTCGGGCACGAGCGACGTCAGGTCACGTACCATGCCCGAGGCGCGGTCCACCGCATCTTCGGAGAAGTGATAGCCCTCCTCCACGCCTTTTGGCACATCGACGAAGTGATTGTCATGAGTCAGCTCGGGGTGAAACTGATCGGTCTCGCCCTGCAAGAAGCCGTAATAACGATCAAAGCCCTTTTGCAGCGGCCAGTTCGTAAACGGTCCGGCAGCGGAGCATTCGGACATGGGCGCAAGGTGCCACTTGCCTGTGGCGAAGGTCGCATAGCCCTGATCGCGCAGGATCTCGGCAAGCGTCGCAGCGCTTTTCGGGATCGAGCCACGCATGTTCGGAAAGCCGGTGTCGAAGTTGGAAATGCCGCGCATGCCGACCGCATGGTGATTGCGGCCCGTGAGCAGGCAGGCCCGCGTCGGCGAGCAGAGCGCAGTGGTGTGGAACCCCGTAAAGCGCGCGCCCTTCGCCGCCACTGCGTCGATGTTGGGTGTCGCGATGGATGAGCCATAGCAGCCGAAATGCGAAAAGCCCGTGTCATCGAGCACAACCATCACGACATTGGGCGAGCCCGGCTTGAGCTTCGGCTCCGGCCACCAGGGTGTCGATTCATTAACCGTGCGGCCAATCACGCCGCCGAATTCCTCACCCGAAGGATGCTTGTAGGTCATGGCACTCTCCCTGCGCGCTTTTCTAATAATGTGTTACATTAAAGCCAAATCGCGTGGCGAGGCCAGACCAAGCTACATTAATTTCGCATTACGGAATTTGACCGACGCGGGGCCGCCTGCCCGCGCCTGGTCCATCTTTGAGGAAAGCGTCCGAATGGCTGAGCAGGAAACGTCCTACACGATGATCGGTGCCGAACTGTCGCTCTATAGCGGCAAGGTTCGCAGTTACCTGCTGCAGAAACGCATACCCTTCGTCGAAACTCACACCACGCCTTGGGAACTCTTCCGCACAGCGCCCAAGCGCACCAAAGCGTCAGCTGTTCCCATTATGATCACGCCGGAAGACGAATGGTTGCAGGATTCGAGCGTCATCATCGACGAACTGGAGAAGCGTTTCCCCGCTTGCCCCGTTTTACCGGTGACGCCGGTCTTGCGCTTCGCGTCCTACCTTTTCGAACTCTGGGGCGACGAATTCTGGCTTCCGCTCGCTATGCATGCCCGCTGGAGCCACGACGAAAACCGCGCGCTCTTCGTCCATGATGCTGGAGAGGCTCTGATGCGCGGTTACCCGATGTGGTTGCGAAACCTTCTGGGAAACAACCACGCCCGGCTGATGCGCCGCCTCGCCCGCTCGGTCGGCGTGACGCCCGAGGGCGCGCCCGTCATCGACCGCTTTGCGCAAGTCCAGCTCGACGGCCTGAACCGCCATTTCGAGCATCACGCGTTCCTCTTCGGAGACCGGCCCTCGCTCGGCGACTATGGGTTGATCGGACCGCTCTACGCGCATCTCGGTCGTGACCCTTGGCCGAAGCGCGAACTGATCGCGCCGCGCCCGCATCTCAAAGCCTGGATCGAACGCATGTTCCAGCCATCGGAAGCACCGGGCGCGTTCGATGCCGACGATAGGGTCGCCGCGACGCTCATGCCCGCCCTGCGCTCGATCTTCGACGAGATGGTTCCGTTTGTCGCCGCCTGCGCCGCCGAATTGCGCAAGACCCGCCCCCTCGCCTCGGGTGGCAAGATCGTCCGCCACATGTCGCCGGTGAGCTACCCGATGGCGGGCGGCGCGCATCGAAGGCCCGCCCTTAGCTATCCGGTGTGGATGGCGCAGCGCATGCTCGACGCGTTCGGCGCCATGTCCACCACCGATCAGCAACGCGTCAGGGAATGGCTCGCGACGGTCGGCGGTGAAGAGGTTTTGCAGCTCGACCTACCGCACGTTGAACGCGTGGGCCTCGCCGCGGTGCTGGCGGGCTGAGCAGCGCTCAGTTCACCTTGGTCTCAGCTTCCCGGCCCTTTTCGACCAACGAGAGCGAAGTACCGCGCGTCTCGAAGACCGTGACCGAGCAATTGTCCGGCTTGAAAAGAATGACACGCTCGTCGAAGAGAGCCGCCCCCGCCGCGACATTGATCGCGACGAAATGACTGAAGATCACAGTGTCCTCTTCGAGCCTCACCAGCGCTTCGACAACGCCACGGCGCCAGGCATGAAGATCGACGCCACCCTGCGGCGCAACACCGTTCCAGCTTCCTGCCATCAGGCTTCGCAGCCACTCGCCGCGTTCCTTCAGGTCGTGCACGGGCGACGGGATCTCACCCACGCGCTCATCGACCCGCGTGCTCGCTGACCACGTCCTGGCCAGCGGCTCCGAGGTCTCGCGACAGCGACGCAGCGGCGAGGAAATCAACGGCAACCTCTTGCCGACGCGCGCTTCAATTTCACGCGCCACCGCTTCCGACTGCGCCCGGCCCTTTTCGCTCAGGCCAGGGTCCATGTCGGCATCCCAGCCGGAGGCTGCTTCGCCGTGACGGATCATGTAGAGGGTGGGCATGGCGTTCCTCGCGTTCAATTCTCTGATGGGTTCTTGTCTGCGAGCGGGGCGGAATTTGCAAGGCGGATGGTCAGACCACGCTCAAAACGTTACGTTTTCGTAAGGCGACTCATTTCAGGGAAAACTCAGCATGAGCGACACTTCCACGCAGCCAACCCTGCAGCCCGCTTCGGGCGATCTCGACGGGGCGAAGCTCGTTTATATCCTTTATTTTGTCAGCTTCATCTTTGGCATTACCGCCCTTGGCGGCCTGATCTTCGCCTACCTCAAGCGCGGAACCGCGAGCGCCGTGGCGGCGTCGCATTATACCTGGCAAATTCGGACCTTCTGGATCGGCCTGCTCTACTCGCTGCTCGGCGTGTTCTCGCTGTTCTTCGTCATTGGCTGGTTCATTCTACTGGCCACCGTGGTCTGGTTTCTGGTGCGTTCGATCAAGGGCTTCATCGCCGTCGGCGAAGGCCGTGCAATCGAAAACGTCGACACCTGGTTCTGGTGAACCCTGCCGCAGAGCCCGCGATCAATGCAAAAGGCCCGGATTTGATCCGGGCCTTTCTTGTTGGGGCAGCCGTTCAGACCTTTTGGATCATTCCGGCGTAAAGATGTTCACGCTGCCGTCGGCCGCCGATTGCACCTTGCCCGAACGGCCAAGCTGTTCGCGTTCCATCATGTCGCTGAGCGTCACCGGGTCGTTGGGCGTATGCGCGACGAAGCGCGCGCCGGTCGCGTCGAGCCGGCCGAAGAGGATGGCGAATTCCGGCCCGTTGCGGCCATTGACCACCGTATAGGTTTCGATCTTCGCCGCGCCGTTCGGTTTCTCGTCGACCTTCGGATGAGCCTCGTTGTCGATCTCGCCCTGGTAGGACGAGGGCTTCTCACGCTTCCACGGACCCGCCACCGGATCGGTTGAATAGAGGCCGATGCCGTGCTTCGTCACATACCAGCCGTTCGAGGTGCACAGGCCCTTGCTGCCCGGCTTCGCGCGCAGCTTGTCCATGATCGTGGCGATCGAGTGCATGACGTAGTTGTTGCCCGCGCCGCCGAAGTAAGGAAGGCCGCCGGTAACGGTGAGCGGACGCGGATCGTCTTCCGCGATGCCCAGTTCATTGCGGCCGATCTGCACCGCCGAGGGAAAGCAGGAATAAAGGTCGATGAAGTCGATATCCCCGATCTTCCAGCCCGCCATGTCGAATGCCTTGCGGCCGATGAGCCGGATGGCCGGCGACGAGTGATAGTCCACGCGCTCGGTCGGATACCACAGATCATTCGCGTCGCCGCAGCCATGCAGGTAAACCCACTTCGCTTCGGGAATGCCGAGTTCACGCGCCTTCTTCACCGACATCATGACGACGGCCGCCGCCTGATCGACCTGCATGATGGCATTCATGTACTTCGTGTACGGAAAGCCGACATAGCGGTTATCGTCTGACGGGGTGGCAATTTCCTCAGCGGTACGCTCGACGGGGAACCAGGCCTGCGGGTGCTTCGCGGCGACCTGCGTGAAGGGCGCCATGAGCTTGCCGACAGCGAGCTGATGCTCCTTCACCGTGCGGCCCTTCTGGCCCCGGATCGCATTCTCGAACATCGGATAGATGTTCACCGGGAACTGCAGCTTGTGGCGCTTCTCGACCTCGGTGACGCCGAGCTTCTCGACTCCGATGTCGATGCGCTCGCCGCCCGGATCGTCATTCCAGGGGAGCATCTTGCCCTGCCCCAGCGCACGCATCATCGTGCCGAAGCATTCCGAGCCCGCGACCAGCGCAATATCCGTCTGGCCTTCGGCGATCAGTTCCGCCGTGTGGTTGACGAGATATTGCGGCGTGTTGCCGCCGGTCGGGCCATAGCAGTTCTTCGAGGCGTTCGCGCCGACGAGATTGCCGAGCGTCTTCGGCGCATTCGGATAGCGGCCGAACGGAAGCTTGCCCGAGTCCGGGCTGTCGGTGATGAAGCGCACGACGGTGATGTTGTCGACGATCGGCCAGAGCTTTTCACCAAGGCCTGTGTCCGCCGCCGCGAGGCGCGCTGCGTCGGCCATAAGGTCCATCGGCGACTTCGCCTTTTCGACATCCTTCTCCTTTTGCACGAGCTGGCCGCAGCCCACGAGGATCGGTGTGCGGTCTTCCGGTTGGACCTTCGCCATCATTTACTCCCTGTCGAACAAGCCCGCTCTCCGGCCGGCCTCCAATCTGATTTGCGGGGGAGAATAAGGCCTCGCCTCCCGATGTCCAGCGGCAGGCGGAGAGCCACGGCTGACGCAGCGTCAGCTGTGCCGTTGCTTCGCTATAAGCGGTCAGTATGGACCTTACGCCGAGCAGCTCCGCAAAATAGATATGAGCAGATCGCGAAGGGCTGACCTCAAGGACGAGGTCAGCCCTTCGCCCGTCAACTCGGACGCGCGTTTTCTATTTTCCAATGCGGTTCAGCATGACCTCTGTATCGCGCGCATGCTTTTGCGCAGCGGCGAGATCCTTTTCATTGATGCCCGCCAGCGCTTCCTTGGCTGCCGCTTCGAGCCCCGCCTTGGCCTTCGCGTCTGTGGAGTCGGGTATGGCGCCCGCCCCCATGCCCTTGCACGGGTTCAGCTGCTTTGCGTCGAAGTCGGCGCCCTTGGGTCCTTCAATGCAATTGAGTGCGTGATTCAGATGAACATGCACACCGTCGATGTTCTCGGAATTGCCGGCCAATTGCGCATGTTTGGCCGCCGTCATGATTTCCTGATTAACGTCCGTCATGGCGGCGAATGCGGTGCCATGAACCAACATGGAGACGCCAGCGATACTCAAGCTCGTCAAGACAATGCAGGTGTAATGTTTAAGCATGTTTCCATCCCCTTTTTATATGGGCCTGCCGACGACAACAGGACAGGCCCACCGAGCTTCCTCTCATCGGATGGTCTTTGCAAAAATTACAGAAACGAAAGGTTCAGGTAACAACCCCGGCGATATCCGGGACATGCCGGGATTGCCAACCTCGCTCTATGCCAGCGCCGGAACCTTGACGAGCTTTTCAGCGATCTGCACGGCGTTGAGCGCCGCACCCTTGAGGAGCTGATCGCCCGCCGAGAACAGAGTCACCGACTTGCCGCTCGGATCGCTCAGGTCCTGACGGATACGGCCGACGAGAATGTCGTCCTGTCCGGAGGCATCCTTCGGCATGGGGAAGTAATTGTTCGCCCAGTCGTCAACGAGCTTCACCCCCGGTGCCGTCTTCATCAGCTCGCGAACCTCTGCCGCCGCGATCGGCCGTTCGCATTCGAAGGTGACTGCAACGGAATGCGCGCGCAGCACCGGCACGCGAACGCAGGTTGCCGAAACGCGAATGTCGGGGTCGCCGAAGATCTTCTTCGTCTCTTCGATGACCTTCATCTCTTCGTCGTTATAGCCGGTCACAGGATCGATCTTCGTGTTGTGGCTGAAGAGATTGAAGGCGTAAGGATGCGGCAGCACTGTGTTCTTGTATTCGCGTCCTTGCAGATAAGCCTCGGTGGAGGCGCGAAGCTCCTCCATCGCCGCAGCACCCGCGCCGGATGCCGCCTGATAGGTCGCGACGATGAGACGCTTGATCGGATTGCGCTGATGCACCGGCCAGAGCGGGGTGATCGAGATGATTGCAGCGCAGTTCGGATTGGCGATGATGCCCTTGTGCCGTGCGATCTCGCCCGCATTGATCTCCGGCACGACGAGCGGCGTGTCGGCATCCATGCGGAAGGCCGAGGAATTGTCGACGACGATGGCGCCTTCCTTTACCACGATCGGCGCGAATTGCCGCGAAACAGTGCCGCTCGCCGAAAAGAGCGCGATGTCCACGCCCTTGAAGCTCTGCTCCGTCAGCGGCTCGACCTCGATTTCCCGATCGCGAAACTTGAGCTTGCGGCCCGTCGAACGCGGCGAAGCGAGAAGGCGCAGGCCCGAAAGCGGGAAGTTGCGCTCCTCGAGGCAGCGGATCATCTCGACGCCGACGGCGCCGGTCGCGCCGACGATTGCGACGAGGGGAGAGGAAAGATTGGAACCCATTTTTATCTCCGTGATGCCGGAGAACGGGGCCCTGAAACAGAAAAGCCCCGTCCTGACCGGCGGGGCTTCAAGGATCGCTCTGATGCTTCGTTCAGATGCGCGCCCTCGCCCGCCCGAGGACGGTCGTGGTGGCTTTCTGTTTTTTGAGCATCAGCGACGTGTTCATGATGGCGCGGAACAGAGCCGAGCCAATTGGCCGCGTCAAAGGCCTCAAGGCTCGAAAGGCACCGGCACCGGGGCAGTGATGACGACCAGATTGGCATAATTGTCCGGAAGCGGGTCGAAGGGCACCGATCGCTCGATGGCCTTGAGCGCCGCATAGTCGAGATCGGAATGGCCGGACGAGCGCACGAGCTTGATCCCTTTGACGTTCCCCGCATGGCTGACGATGATCTGCCAGACCGTCGTTCCATGCCGGCCGCCACCGGTCGCCGGATAGGTGACATTGCGACCGATCCGCTCGCGTAACGCGTTCAGATAGGCGTCGCCGCCGCCCTCGCCAAGCAAGGCGCTGCCGATGAGCTTCGAGGGCGCGCCGCTCGCCTGTGTGCTGCTCTTGCCCTTGTCCGCCTTTGGAACGTCGCCGCCCGGCAGAAGCGCCCAGTCGGGAAGCGCGATCTTCGGCGCCTCTTTCTTTTTTTCCTGTGCTTCGGGCTTGGGCGCCTTATCCGGCGCGCGCTCCTGTTTGGGCGCGCGGCCCATCTTCAACTCGGGGCTGCCGCCCGATTCGAAATAGCTCTGCTTTTTCTGAGGCTTCTGCTCTTCAGGCTTTTTCTGCTCGGGCTGGGGTTTTGGCTGGGGTTTCGGTTGGGGCTGCTCCTGCGGCTTGACCAGCTCGACCGAGATGGCCTCCGGCTCGGCAGGACGCGGCTTTGGCCTGTCAGGCAAGCGCACGAACAAGCCAACAAGAACGAGGACATTTATGAGAAACGCCAGCGCGACCGTAACCGACAGGTTCCAACCGCTGCGCCGCTTCGGCGGCGGCGGAGCAAGCGGGTCTGTCGGATCGAGACGTATAGTCTCGGCCGCAGCCAAAGCGGGCCCCTCCTCATCGGACACTGAAAGCGACACTTCATCTCCCGCCCGGCGCGGATCGACTCGGCCATGACGGCAGAGAACGGGCGCCCAACCCGGCGGACGTTACCCGGGCCGAAGTCATACGGCCAGCCCCGGAAGGACCGTCGGCAATCTGAAAACGGCAATGTGGAATCAGGCTACCGCCTCGGCCTCATGCATGAGCCGCAGGTAATGCTCGGCATATTGGTAGTAGTTTTCGCGGGCGACCCGGTCATCGCTCTCGCCTTGCGCCAGCGCGGAGTAGCGCTCGAAGCTCTGGCGCCACTGGGCTGGATTGCCCGCTTGCGCCCGGTTGCCCCGAGCCTGCGACCCGCCCGTATGACGGGGCGATCTGTTCGTGTTGGTTCTTGTGTTCATGTGATGTGCCGCTCCCAGGGGCGGCGTCCAGTTCCGCGCGGGCGATACCATTATCGAGCCGGCGGTTTTCATCTTTGAGGGAGAGGAAGCATACGGGCGGCACGGCGTACATCCGGCCAATGGCGCCCCGGTTTCGCGATGAAAGCTTCCAAGAAGCCGAATCGGTGAATCCGTGCTTTTGATGAGATGGGGGCGGCGCTGCCCGTTTACAAGGGATCGCGCCTGATAGTTTCGGCCGGTGCGGCCCGGCTATTCGGCAACCAGAGGCTGCACCGGCACGACATAGCTGAGCCGCCGCGATGCTTTCGAATAGACATTGCGCCCATCCTGAAACGGCAGATCGACGTGGATGAAAAACACATCCCGACCGTTGTTTCTCGCCTCTCCGTGTAGCGTCAGTATCTGTTCGAACAATTTCTTCCGAAATTCCGGCGCAAGTTCCATGCCGAGCAGCTTCATGGCATCCATCTTGATGAGCCGGTAGGCTTCCCCGAGAGCGCTCGCCTCCCGGCGCGATTGATATCCGCCCGGATCGTTCTTGCCGAACTGCCGCTCCTCATTTCCATGCCTTATGCTATCGAGCGCGCCTTCGGGAACGGTGCTTCTGGCGACCCCGATCATGCCCAACCGTTCGTAGAGGTCCGTGTCCTCGTGTCCCCAACCTCGGATAGCCTCGTCATAGCCGCCAACTCTCCGGAAGTTAGCCTTGCTGCAAATGGCAAAGCCGTCGAGCTCGTCCACCTTGTCTGCGCAACGATACAGTGTGCTTTCCCGCGCATTGCGTCTGAACCACCCTCCGACATCTCCCTTGAAAATCGTATCGGCATCGGCAAAGCACAGAAACGGGTGAGAAGAATTCGCCGCTCCGATGTTCCGCGCCCGCGCCAGGCAAAAACCGGGATCGTCATCGACCTTGACCACCCTCGCTTGGGGATGATTTTTCACCACCCAGTCCGCGGTCCCCTGCCCGCACCCATAGTCGACGACAACCACCTCGGCAAATGACTGCCTGAGCATCAGCGGCAAGGTGTGCTGCAGATGGTGCAAGCGACTTTTGCAGGTCGTTACAATCGAGAGCATGGCGTAAAAATCGCATCCCCCAAGGTGGACCGTGCGAGAATTATATAGCCTCACGAGCCCATCACAATGGACCGTTACGGGACATCTCCCGATCAGGACCGCGCCGCGTAATCCTTCAACCGCGCACCCGCTTCCGTGATGATCGCATCCTGCTTGCAGAAGCAGAAGCGAACGAGATGGCGCGGCACCTGGGGAGCGTCCGGAGCATAAAACGCCGAGAGCGGAATAGCCGCGACTTTCGCCTTCACGGTGATGTCCCGACAGAACTCCTCATCCGTGCCATTGAAGCCGAGCGGGCGAAAATCGACGGTGATGAAATAGGTTCCATCCGTCGGCAGAACATCGAATCCAACCTCGCGCAGGCCCGCTGCCATCAGATCGCGTTTGGCTTCGAGCGAACTCGCGAGCGCCTCGAAATAGCTGTCCTCCTTGCCGAGGCCGAAGGCTATGGCCGTTTGCAGCGCAGGAGGCGTGGTGAAGGTCACGAACTGGTGCGCCTTCATGATCGGTGTCATCAGATGCTCAGGCCCGGTGATGTAGCCGATCTTCCAGCCGGTAAGCGAAAAGGTCTTCCCCGCCGAACCGATGCGCACACAACGCTCGCGCATGCCCGGCAGCGTCATCAGCGGAATGTGCCGGTGACCCGAAAAGACGAGATGCTCATAGACCTCGTCGCAGACCGCATAGGCATCGTGCCTCACCACGAGATCGGCAATCGCCTGCAATTCCACAAGCGTGAAGACCTTGCCGGTCGGGTTCATCGGCGTGTTGAGCAGGATGAGCTTGGTCTTGTCGGAAAATGCGGAAGCCAGCTTCTCGATCGGCAACGACCAGAAGGGCGGCTCCAACGCAACGGAGACGACCTTCGCCCCCATCGCCTCGATCATCGGCTTGTAGCTGTCATAGGCGGGCTCAAGGATGATCGCCTCATCGCCGGGATTGAGGAGGCCCATCAGGCAGTCGCCCAAGGCTTCGGTGGCTCCGGACGTGACCAGCACCTCCTTCTGCCAGTCGATGTCCAGCCCGTAGAATCGCTTGTTGGCGACGGCGACCGCCTGGCGGAGCGCGGGGACGCCAGGCATCGGGGGATACTGGTTAGGGCCGTCGATCAGGGCCTTCGCGGCCGCGGCTCGAACGTCGTCCGGCCCCTCATCGTCCGGAAAGCCCTGTCCAAGATTGATTGCCCCATGTTCGACGGCGAGCGCCGACATAACAGTGAAGATCGTTGTCCCGAGATTCCCGAAAACACTGTTCACCGGCCGCATTCCGCCACACACTCCGTTAGTTGGGTCCCGGCCACGCCTCCAGGGCTTAACGCCGCATCGCGACCGTGGCGGAGCATGTCAAAGCCGCTCCATCGGCGCAAATCCTCAGGGATGCCACGACGTTGCCCACTTTTCGTTCATATTGTCTATTTTACAGGCAGTTATGGGGCCCTCATTTTGGGCAGATATTGTCCACAAGTGGCCAAGACCTTGATTCAGCACGATATTCGTTCAGTCGCGGAGTGGCACGACCCATGCTATTAAGCAGGTAGAAGCCGGCGGACGCTGCGACCAAAGTTTAAAGGGATTTAGGTATGAAGAAGATCGAGGCGATCATCAAACCGTTCAAGCTCGACGAAGTGAAGGAGGCTCTTCAGGAAGTCGGCCTCCAGGGCATCACTGTCACCGAGGCCAAGGGTTTCGGTCGCCAGAAGGGCCACACCGAACTTTACCGAGGCGCCGAATATGTCGTCGATTTTCTCCCCAAGGTGAAAATCGAGGTTGTGCTTGATGACGCGCTGGTGGCAAAAGCCGTCGAGGCTATCCAGCAGGCCGCGCGCACTGGCCGTATCGGCGATGGCAAAATCTTCATCTCGACCGTTGAGGAAGCAATCCGCATCCGCACGGGCGAGACCGGCACGGAAGCTATCTAGGGCGCGGGGGCGCACTAATTCAACACTCAACTCCCACTCAGTACAACACAACGCACACGGGAAAGACGAAATGGCTGATTACGGCTCCATTCAGCAGCTCATCAAGGAAAAGGACGTCAAATACATTGACCTGCGCTTCACGGATCCCCGTGGCAAGATGCAGCATGTGACGTTCGACATCGGCTTCTGCGACGAAGATTTCTTCGCTCAGGGCACGATGTTCGACGGCTCGTCGATTGCGGGCTGGAAGGCGATCAACGAGTCGGACATGGTTCTGCTGCCCGATCTCGACACGGCCGTGATGGACCCGTTCTACGCCCAGAACACCCTCGCCATCATGTGCGACATCGTCGAGCCCTCGACCGGCGAACTCTACGGTCGCGACCCGCGCTCGACGGCGAAGCGCGCCGAAGCCTATGTGCGCTCCGGCGGTTTCGGCGACTCGGTCGTGTTCGGCCCCGAAGCTGAATTCTTCATCTTCGACGATGTGAAGTTCTCGGCCACGCCGTACAAGACGGGCTTCGAGCTCGACTCCGTCGAACTGCCGACCAACTCCGACACGCATTACGAGTCGGGCAATCTCGGCCACCGCGTCCGCACGAAGGGCGGCTACTTCCCGGTGAACCCGATCGACAGCGCGCAGGATCTCCGCGGTGAAATGCTCACCGTCATGGAAGAGATGGGCGTCGTCATCGAAAAGCACCATCACGAAGTCGCCTCGGCCCAGCACGAACTCGGAACAAAGTTCCAGACGCTGACCAAGGCCGCCGACCACATGCAGATCTACAAGTATGTGATCCACAACGTGGCCCAGGCCTTCGGCAAGACGGCGACCTTCATGCCGAAGCCGGTCTTCGGCGATAACGGCTCGGGCATGCATTGCCACCAGTCGATCTGGAAGGACGGCAAGCCGCTCTTCGCCGGCAACAAGTATGCCGACCTCAGCCAGGAATGCCTCTGGTACATCGGCGGTATCCTGAAGCATGCCAAGGCGCTGAACGCCTTCACCAACCCGTCGACGAACAGCTACAAGCGTCTCGTCCCGGGCTATGAAGCCCCCGTTCTGCTCGCCTACTCGGCGCGCAACCGCTCGGCCTCCTGCCGTATTCCGCACGGCACCTCGCCGAAGTCGAAGCGTATCGAAATCCGTTTCCCCGATCCGACGGCGAACCCCTACCTCGCCTTCTCGGCCATGCTCATGGCCGGCCTCGACGGCATCGAGAACAGGATCGATCCGGGCCAGCCGATGGACAAGGACCTCTACCACCTGCCGCCGGAAGAGCTGAAGCAGATCCCGACGGTCTGCGGTTCGCTCCGCGAAGCCCTGCTGTCGCTCGAAGCAGACCACGACTTCCTCCTGAAGGGTGGCGTGTTCACGAAGGAGCAGATCGAGGCCTATACGGACCTCAAGTGGGAAGAGTGCCTGCGTTATGAAATGACGCCGCATCCGGTCGAGTTCGACATGTACTACAGCGTCTAAGTCTCTTCACGGTGGACTTGGGCATTGGGCCGGAGCGAAAGCTCCGGCCCTTTTCTTTTGGTTGCGGATCAAGCCCGAACGAGTTCGAAAGACGTGCCGCAGATGCGGACCGCATTGCCCTCGACCAGCACCCCGACGGTGCGCGCCCTTTCGAGGCAGGCTTGCGGATCGGCCACAGCAATGTCGATGCCGACAACGCCAGTGCCGTCGGCATCCACCGGTTCGACGAAGCGAATGACACCGCGCCTCAATGCGATCTCCGGACCGCGCGCGCCCTCGCGCAGGGGCTGATCGAGAAGCTGCGCCCAGCGCGCGGCAAGCGCCTCGGGTGCGCGGCCCTGAATGGTCACGGCGAGAATTCCCGTCGATATGTCATTGCGAGCCTTCCGCCAGTCGCGCCCGGCATAGGGCCAGTCGCTGTCGTGGTCGAACCAGTTCTCGACACCGGTCACGGAATCGACCGACGTCAAAACGCCGCCGAAGTCGCCCGGATGAAAATGCGTGAAGACGGACGCCCCCTCGTGCTCCGCGATCTTGCGGGCGCCAAGGCCAAGAATACGCTTCCGTTCCGCGAGTGCGTCGCCGGTCTGAAGGATCACCATGTAGCCCGCATCCCCGCCACGGCGATGGAGATAGCGCGAGGCGGAAGCGTCATCCTTCACCGGCTGTACAACTTCGAGAAACTCGTCGCCGACCGGCATCACCGCGTTGACGAGCCCGAACATGCCGACCGCAGGATCGTTGAACGCAACCTTGAGCCCCAACACGTTGCCAAGCTGCTCAACCACCGGCTTGAGATCATGCACGACGAGCGCCACCTGACGAAGCCACATTCGTTACCTCCCTTGCGTTTTGTTTTGGCGCAGCGTGACGGTGGAAACAGCGCACGTCAAGCTGACGAAGCGCGAGCGTCGGAACCCCGAATTAATCCGTATACGTTTTATTTAAGTCAGTTTCGCTGCCCCAAATTTGTCGCGTAGGCAAAGCTCAATTCTTGTTGACGCTTCAACGACAACGGGCCTAGCATTTCTTCATCAGATGGCTCCAACGGGGAGGTTTCGAAGATGACTCCACCGACGCAGGCAAGATCCTGAAACATCTGGATCTTGCATTTCATCGCAGTCCTGACGCGTTCTTCATGGGCGGCCGGTCAGCCAACCATTTATGCCATAGAGCGCACCGTGAAACTGACGCCCGGGCTACTCACATTGAGTGCGCAGGCGATAGCAATGGAACAGGCCCTGCTCTTAAGCTGGGGCGAGTGCGAACAGCACATCCATAAGCAACCCCGCGAGGAACGCCCGACAGGATGACCGGGGCTTCCGCTGAGCGGGGTTGCGTGCATTGAAAATTGGCTCGCGCCATTCACTTCCCCACCTTCCCTCCCTATCTAATTCTCCGTGGTGCCCAATTGCCGCCTCGCTGCGAACACAGAGGCAGGGTAATGTCGGTCGCCTGTAGACCGGAAAACGAGGGGATGAAATGTCGAACGGCCGCGCTGTCATTTTGGGAATTCTCGCCGTCATTGCGCTGATCGGTGTCTGGATATTTTCCAACATCAATGTGATCCCGCGCCAGGATGAGGCGGCGAATGCTGCATGGAGCCAGGTGCTCAACCAGTATCAGCGGCGCGCGGACCTTGTGCCCAATCTCGTTGCGACGGTGAAGGGCTATGCAGCACATGAAGAAAAGGTGCTGACCGAAGTGACGAATGCCCGCGCCCGCGTCGGCCAGCTTACCGCGCCCGACCCGACCGACGAAAAGGCCGTTGCAAATTATCAGGCCGCCCAACGCGAGCTTGGCGGCGCCCTGTCGCGGCTTCTGGTCGTGTCGGAGCAATATCCGCAGCTCAAGGCCAACGAGAATTTCCTGACGTTGCAATCGCAGCTTGAAGGAACCGAGAACCGCATCTCCGTTGCGCGGCGCGATTACATCGCCGCCGTACAGACCTACAACACAACGCTCCGGACCTTCCCCGGCCGTCTCGTCGCCGCGTTCTTCTATGCCGACGCGAAGCCCAAGGCGAACTTCGCGGCCGAGCCCGGCGCGGAGAAAGCGCCGCAGGTCCAGTTCTGATGAAGCGCCTCGCCGCCCTTCTCTCGCTCCTGTTCTGCTTCGGCTTTGCCGCGAGCGCAATGGCGGCCATCAACCCGCCGCCGCTCACCGGTCGCGTGGTCGATGCGGCGCATGTGCTGCCGGCTGAGAAGGCGCGCGAGATCGAGGCGGCGCTCGCCGCGCATGAAGCGAAGACGACCGAGCAGGTCGTCGTCGCTACAGTGCCGTCACTCGATGGCAACGACATAGCGACTTATGCGAATGAAACCTTTCGCATCTGGAAGCTCGGCCAGAAGGACAAGAACAACGGCGTTCTCTTTCTCATCGCGCCGAACGAACATGAGTTGCGGATCGAGGTCGGCTATGGGCTCGAAGGCACGCTGACCGACGCACTCTCCTCACAGATCATTCGGGACATTGTCACGCCGCGCTTCAAGGCGGGCGATCTGCCGGGCGGCATTGAGGACGGTACCGCCGCGATCCTGAAGGTACTGGGCGGTGGCTCGCTCCCCGCACCCAGGCAGGATCAGGGGGACTGGAAGAACGCTTTACCCTTCATCGTGTTCTTCCTGATCTGGATGTTCGTCGCCGGCAATGCGCGCCGCCGCGGCGGACGCGGGCCCGGCATCTGGTGGGGCGGCGGTGGCGGCGGATTTGGCGGAGGCGGAGGCGGCTTCGGCGGCGGTGGCGGAAGCTCCGGCGGCGGCGGGTCTTCAGGCCGGTGGTAAGGCCTTGGCCTCGCCCTTCGAGACGCAGGCTTCAGCCCGCGTCTCGAAGAACGAATTTCCCCTATCTCTCCAACGCGGCAGCCGCCTTGGCTTCGTTCTTCGCGTAGTCGCGGAACGCCTTGAAGACGCCGAGCTTCACATCCGGATCGAGACCCCTCCCCATACGCAAAAGCTGCAAGCAGAACCAGGCCTGCTGTCCCCAGCCATTGAGGCCACGAAGAAGCGCGATGGAGCTCGACGGCCCGAGAAGCCCGGGCCCGATGCGCAGCGTCTTTTCATAGGCAGCCGTTTCGCGTGCCTCTCCGCAAAGGAGCTTCGCCGCAATTGCCGGATCGACGCAGAGCGGACGACCGAGGCCGATGATGTCCGTCGCACCCGATTGCAGCGCTGCGTTCATGCCCTCAACCGTGCGGAACCCGCCCGTGACCATCAGTGGCAGCGACACCACCTTGCGGATGTCGGCTGCATATTCGAGAAAATAGGCTTCGCGCGCGATGGTGCTCTGCCGCCGCTTCTCGGTGCGCTCGGGATGAAGCGTCATGTCCTCGCGACCGGTGAGCGCAGGCTGCTCATAGGTGCCGCCGGAAATCTCGACCAGATCGACATGTTCATCGTTCAGCCAGCCTGCGACCTTCAGCGAATCCTCATGCGTGAAACCACCGCGCTGGAAGTCGGCGGAGTTGAGCTTCACCGAGACCGGGAAGTCAGCACCCACCGCCTTGCGCACCGCGCGAACGGTTTCGAGCAACAGGCGCGCACGGTTTTCGAGGCTGCCGCCCCATTCATCCGTGCGGTTGTTCACGTCCGGCGAAAGGAATTCCGAAATCAGATAGCCATGCGCGCCATGAATCTGCACGCCGGTGAATCCCGTCTCACGCGCAATGGTGGCGGCGTGGGCAAAGCGGCGGATGACATCCTCGATCTCGGCACCAGTCAGCGCGCGCGGCTTGCCGAACTGCGCGCCCGGCATGTCGAGCTGCTTGTCGGAGGGACCGACGGGCTCCTTGCTGACCGAGGCCGGCGTCTGCCTGCCCGCGTGACTGATCTGCATCCAGAGATGCGTGTTGTTGACCGTGCCCGCCTCCGCATAGGCACGCAGCGCCGCCAGCGCTTCGGCCGATTGCGGCCCGTCGATAGCGACATTGCCCGGCCGCTCAAGATAACGCCGGTCGACATGCACATTGCCCGTGAGCAACATGCCCGCGCCACCCTCCGCCCAGCGGCGATAGAGCTTCACATGACCCTCGGTGGCTCGATTGCGTCCGTCGCCCAGCCCCTCGGTCATGGCGGCCTTGGACAGGCGGTTCTTGAGCACAGCGCCGCAAGGCAGCGTGAACGGCGTCGAGATGCTGATTTTATCCGTCATGAAACTCCCCCTGAATTGCTTGGTGACCGAATGTGACAGATCGGTCGGACCGATCAAGCCCGGTTCATATCGCCATTGCGACGCAAGACGGACCCCACGTAAGCTGATACCGTCCGGTTGCAGAGGGGGAACTCACCATGCAGGGCGTGAAGATACGAACGGCGAAGCCGAAGCTGCCGCCGGCGGCAATCGTGAATTTTCTCGGCCGGATCAGGAACGGACTCATCGCGCTGACCCGCAAGATGGTGCCCCCGCCTGTAGCGGTTCTGGAAATGCTGACAAGTTTCTGGGCGTCGCAATGCATATCCCTGATCGCAAAGCTCGGCCTTGCCGATCTGATGAGCGAAAAGGAAGCGATCTCCTGCCAGACGCTGGCGGAGAATTGCGGCGCCAACGCGGAGGCGCTTTATCGCGTCATGCGCGCGCTCTCGACTGTCGGAATTTTTGCCGAGGACAGCATCGGCCATTTCCGCCTTACGCCAATGGGCGCGACGCTGAGGACGGATCATCCGCAGTCGATGCGCTATTTCTCGATTTATCAGGGGAGCCTCAACTGGGACAATTGGGGCGCGCTCAGCCATTGCGTGGCGACGGGCCGCAACGCCATTGAACATCTGCACGGCATGAAGTCCTTTGAATATATTTCGGGCAATCCGGTGCGCGCCGATATTTTCGACAAGGGCATGGTCAACGTCTCGGAGATGGAGATCGATCCGGTGCTGGCCGCCTACGACTTCTCGCCTTTCAAGACGGTTGCCGACATCGGTGGTGGATATGGCGCCGTTCTCGGCTCCATCCTGATGCTCAATCCGGGCATGAAGGGCATCCTCTTCGATCTGCCGCACACGGCCGAGGGCGCGCGCCGCTATTTCGACGCAGCAGGACTTGGGCCCCGCGCCGAGACGCATGGCGGCAGCTTCTTCGATTCCGTGCCGGGCGGCGGCGACGCCTATGTGATGAAGCACATCATCCATGACTGGTCCGACGAAGAGTCGATCCTCATCATGAAAAACATCCGCGCGAAGATTCCGGCAACCGGCAAGCTGCTGTTGATCGAGCACGTGATCCCCGCGCCGGGCGTGGCGCATTTCTCGAAGTTCCTCGATCTCGAAATGCTGGTGGCAACAACGGGCCGCGAACGCACGGAGCCGGAATATGCCGCGCTGATGGCCAAGGCGGGCTTCCGGCTGGAGCGCATCGTACCGACCATCGGGCTTGCGAGCGTGATCGAGGCAAGTCCGGTGTGACCTTCTGCCCACTCCATCGTCATGGCCCGATTTATTCGGGCCATCCACGTCTTCGTCGTCGCAGAAGGAAGACGTGGATGCCCCGGACAAGCCGGGGCGCGACGAATAGAGGAGTAAGCAAGATCAAGTTCGCGATTGAACTCTTGGTAGAGGTAGGTCTGTTAAACGTGCAGCTCGAATTTATCCCTGATCGTCCTTCGGCGTAACTAGTCCACCTGCATAACCGGCAATGGCGAAAAGCAGATTTCCAAGGTTTGGCCAATCTATTTTGCCGGTAACAAACGCAACCGCTCCGACAAAAAGCACAAGGATTAAAAGCAGCAAGCTCGTCGTATATTTTCCAAAGCCTTTGTTCTTGGAGCAAAAGAATCCCAAGAGACTCCCGGCAAAAATGAGAAATGTCAGAGCAATCGGCACGAATTCCATCCTTCCCCCCTTTTGTCTCAGTCTGATTGGTCGTACGCACACGCCTGTCGCAAGATTGAGCCTCGCACGGCAACATAAAGCTAAGCTGTCCTAATTTGACTTTTCCGGTAACTGGCCGCCTTGCCATCCCGTACTGCTGATTTTTACGAAATCTGTTAACCTGCACTTAGAGCAATAAAGTTTGAATGCGAGGGTAAAATCCTTAGCGGCCTTCGGGCGCTCGTTTGGATAGTGGCTTCCGCCCAGCTCATCTGGAACATGATGCCCATAGTCCAGAATCCGCATGACGTGCTTATCTTTGCATCGCGGACAGAAAAAATAGAAATAGTCAGTATCAGATGTTCCGATCAGGCCCCCGTCTGAGACTAGGGATGAACTGCGGTAAGGCCTCCCTTTATTGAATGCCATGTATCACCTCGAAGTCCGCTCGACCAATTCCTCAAGCGACCATAACCTATCAGAAACGCCAACGGCCATAGCGGGCGTTGTCCTGAGGGACTTGTGAAGCCTCACGAAATTGTGGTGCGCGAAGTGCCGCGCCATTTGCCCCCTCCGCCTCCCCGGCCCTACAATCGGCCTCGATTCGTTCCCCCAGATTGAAGTTTGAGTTTTCATGGCCGCCCGCAAGACGTCCAATTCCGACGATACCAGCGATCTCTTTGCCGCCGCGCCCAAGGCGCAGAAGCCCGTCAAATCCGCGCCCAAAGCCGCGGCGAAGGACGACGACAGCTATTCGGCCAAGGACATCGAGGTTCTGGAAGGTCTGGAGCCTGTACGGCGCCGCCCGGGCATGTATATCGGCGGCACCGACGAGAAGGCGCTGCATCACCTCTTCGCCGAAGTCCTCGACAACTCGATGGACGAGGCGGTCGCAGGCCACGCGAACTGGATCGACGTGTCGTTCCATGCCGACGGCAGCCTGACGGTGGCCGACAATGGCCGCGGCATTCCCGTAGACCCGCACCCGAAATTCAGGAACAAGTCGGCGCTGGAAGTCATCCTCACAACGCTCCATTCGGGCGGCAAGTTCGGTGGCAAGGCCTATGAGACCTCGGGCGGCCTTCATGGCGTCGGCGTCTCGGTGGTGAACGCGCTTTCCGACCGGCTCGAAGTCGAGGTCGCGCGCGAGCAGAAGCTCTATCGCCAGATTTATGCGCGCGGCGCGCCACAGACGAAGCTCATCGAGGAAGGCCGCGTTCAGAACCGTCGCGGCACGCGCATCACCTTCCACCCCGACGCAGACATCTTCGGCAAGGGCGCGGCCTTCAAGCCGGGCCGCCTCTATCGCATGGCGCGGTCCAAGGCCTATCTCTTCGGCGGCGTCGAAATCCGCTGGCACTGCGCGCCCGAACTTATCAAGGACGAGACGCCCGCCGAGGACGTGCTGCATTTCCCGGCCGGCCTCGTCGACTTCCTCCGCGCTGAAATCGGCGAGAAGGATTGGGTGACCGCCGAGCCCTTCTCCGGCAAGGTCTCGCGGGCGGGCGCGCACGGCGCGGCCGAATGGGCCATTGCCTGGCATGGCGGCGAGGAAGGCTTCGTCCATTCCTACTGCAACACGGTGCCGACGCCCGAAGGCGGCACGCATGAGGCCGGTCTCCGCACCGCGCTCACCAGGGGCCTGAAGAATTATGCCGACATGGTCGGCAACAAGAAGGCCTCGCAGATCCAAGCCGAAGACGTGCTGGGCACCGCGACGGTGCTGCTCTCCGTCTTCATCCGCGAGCCGGAGTTTCAGGGCCAGACCAAGGAGAAGCTCGCCAGCTCGGAGGCGCAGCGCCTCGTCGAAAAAGCCATCGGCGACCACTTCGACCATTGGCTGACCAACTCGCCGCAACAGGCGAACAAGCTTCTCGACTGGGTGATCGACCGCTCGGAAGACCGTCTGCGTCGGCGGCAAGAAAAGGATGTGGCGCGCAAGACCGCGACGCGAAAGCTGCGCCTGCCCGGCAAGCTCGCCGATTGCGCGCAGGCGGGCGCGGCGGGCTCGGAGCTCTTCATCGTCGAAGGCGACAGCGCCGGCGGCTCCGCCAAGCAGGCCCGCGACCGCGCCACGCAGGCGATCCTGCCCCTACGCGGCAAGATCCTGAACGTCGCCTCGGCCAGCGGCGCGAAGTTGCAGCAGAACCAGCAGATCAGCGACCTCGTTCAGGCGCTCGGCGTGCGCACCGGCTCGCATTACCGCGACGAAGACCTGCGCTACGACAAGGTCATCATCATGACCGACGCCGACGTCGACGGTGCGCATATCGCCTCGCTGCTCATCACCTTCTTCTATCAGGAGACGCCGGAGCTGATCCGGCGCGGGCACCTCTATCTGGCGGTGCCGCCGCTCTACAAGCTGACGCAGGGCGGCAAGACCGCCTACGCGCGCGACGACGCCCACAAGGACGAACTCCTGAGAAAAGAGTTCAAGAGCAACGGCAAGGTAGAAATCAGTCGTTTCAAGGGCTTGGGTGAAATGCTTCCCGCGCAGCTCAAGGAAACGACGATGGTCCGCTCCAAGCGCACGCTCCTCCGCGTCACCGTCCCGGAGGACCAGGTGAAGGAAACCAAGGGCTCCATCGACCGCCTGATGGGCAACAAGCCGGAGCTCAGATTCCAGTTCATCCAGGAACGCGCCGCCTTCGCAACCGATCTGGATATATGAAGGCCACGTAATTCGGTTTACGCTTCTCCATCGTGATCCACAGTTCCTGAAGCGGTCACGACGAAGGAGTAGTGGGAAATGAAGAAAATCATTCTGACCATTGCGGCAGCTTCACTTTATGCGTCCGCCGCTCTGTCGCTCCCCGTCGTCTCCTATGTCCAGCAGACCTCGCTCTACAAGCCGTCGACTGTTCACGCGGCGGGCTTCAACGTCGAACTTTACGGATCGCCCGCACCGGGCATGAGCGGTGAAGCGGCCATTGCCGGGCTGCACGGACCCGCATGGGCCGGGGGGACGCCGCTCAGGCTTCTGCCCCAAGGCGCCAAGCCCGGTCAGGGTACGCGTCTGGTGCTGGTCTTTAACGGTGCAGGCACGCCCAGCGAAGCGGCGTGTGAAACGCCCGGAGCGCTCGGTGGCGGCGAGGCGGTGGCGGGATCGTCGCTTCGCGTGGTCGCCGTTTATTGCTCCGGCGATCGCATGATCGCGCGCGGCGCGCTCTCCGGCGACGCGGTAACCGGCCCTGGCGACGGCGCATATCGCTCAGCCATGCAATCGCTTCTCGCTGCGATGTTTCCGCCACAGAACACCAATATCTCGCCATTTGGCGGCGGGCTTTAGGCTATAAGGCTGGCTCCCGGGCCGAGCCGCGATTGACAAAAGCCTGTTAATCCCTATGTATTGCGTGGAATTGCGGACCGCGCGGCCGCGGAACGACGCGCAAAGACGCTGCCCCCTAAGACAAAGCGTCCACGGGCCCTCGAAGTGGGCCACCATCGGGCAGCATGTACATGGTAGAACAGGCCTCATTATATGACATTTGACGAACTCGGCCTCGGGGCCGAAGTGCTTAAAGCGGTAGCCGAAACCGGTTACACCGAACCGACCCCCATTCAGGCGCAAGCCATTCCCTTCGTGCTTGCTGGCCGGGATGTGCTCGGCATCGCGCAGACCGGTACCGGCAAGACGGCGTCCTTCACGCTGCCGATGATCGAGAAGCTGTCGCGCGGACGCGCCAGGGCGCGCATGCCCCGCTCTCTCATCCTTGAGCCGACCCGCGAACTCGCAGCCCAGGTCGCCGAAAATTTCGAGAAATACGGCAAGTACCACAAGCTCTCCATGGCGCTGCTCATCGGCGGCGTCTCCTTCGGCGATCAGGAAAAGAAGCTCGACCGTGGCGTCGACGTTCTGATCGCGACGCCGGGCCGCCTGCTCGACCATTGCGGACGCGGCAAGGTGCTGCTCACCGGTGTGCAGATCCTCGTCATCGACGAAGCCGACCGCATGCTGGACATGGGCTTCATCCCGGACATCGAGGAGATCTGCAAGAAGATCCCCTTCACGCGCCAGACCCTCTTCTTCTCCGCGACCATGCCGCCCGAAATCCAGC
Source organism: Parvibaculum sedimenti (assembly GCF_009184905.1). Taxonomy (GTDB): domain Bacteria; phylum Pseudomonadota; class Alphaproteobacteria; order Parvibaculales; family Parvibaculaceae; genus Parvibaculum; species Parvibaculum sedimenti. Next base: position 214,666 of record NZ_WESC01000006.1, on the reverse strand, counting down.
GGCTCACCGATACGTTCCTCCAGAACCCGGAACGCATCGAGGTTTCCCGCCCCGCCTCCGCCAGCACCAACATCACACAGGCGATCGTCAAGACGACCCGCGAAGGCAAGCGCGACATGCTGCGCAGCCTGATCCGCGACGAGAACTGCAAGAACGCCATCATCTTCTGCAACCGCAAGCGCGACGTTTCGATCGTCGCGAAGTCGCTGGAGCGCCACGGCTTCTCGGTCGGCGCGCTGCATGGCGATCTCGACCAGTCGACGCGCACAAAGACGCTGGACGGCTTCCGCGCCGGTACTATCCGCCTTCTCGTGGCGAGCGACGTTGCCGCCCGCGGCCTCGACATCCCGGATGTGAGCCACGTCTTCAACTTCGATATCCCGACCCATTCCGAAGACTATGTCCACCGCATCGGCCGCACGGGCCGCGCGGGCAAGTCAGGCATCGCCTATACGCTGGTGACGCGCGAGGACGGCAAATATCTTGCTCAGATCGAAAAGCTGATCGGCAACGCGGTCCCGGTGCATGAACTGACCACGGCCCAGCCTGCGCCCGTCGGCGAAGTCGCCATCGAAGCGGAAACCGCTGCCGAGCCCGCGACGGCGCCGGAGCGCAAGCCGCGCCGCTCGCGCGCCAAACCGCGCAAACCGGAACCCATCCTCGACTCCGAGGCCCTGCCGCCCGCCGACCCCGTCGCGGAACTCGTGGCCGAGACGGTCGAGCATATCGAGCATCCCGAACCGGTTCGTCGCCACGAACAGACCCGGCACGAGCAACCCCGCTCCGAGCCGCGTCAGGAACCGCGTCACGAGCGCAGCCGCGGACGCGGCCGCCGCGACGATGACGAGGGCCCGAAGGTTCTGAGCTTCGGCGACCATATTCCCGCCTTCATGCTCAATGTCGTGAAGCTGCCCAAGAAGGGCGCGAAGGACATTGAGGAGGAAGAGATCGAGGAAGTCGACGATGCCGGCAATGTCGAGGAGATCGACGAGATCGTTGAGGTCGAGGCACAGGAAGCCTGAAGCCCCGTTCCTTCCAGAATTTAAAGGCGGCTCGCAAGAGCCGCCTTTTCTTTGTTCTTATTTGACCGCCGGCACCAGGCGCCAGACGATGTTGCCCACATCGTCGGCGACGAGCAGCGCACCTGCCTTGTCTTCGAAAACGCCCACCGGACGCCCCAGCGCATCGCCATCCTCGTTCACGAAACCTGCCAGCACATCCTTGGGCAGCCCAACGGGCTTGCCGTCCTTGAACGCCACGAAGATCACCTTGTAGCCGCTGCGAGGTTTGCGGTTCCAGGAACCATGCTGACCGATAAAGGCGCCGCCCTTGTACTGCGCCGGGAACAGATCACCACGATAGAAGTGGAGCCCGAGCGAAGCCGTATGCGAACCGAGCGCATAATCGGGCGCGATGGCTTTCGCAACCAGCGCCGGGTCCTGCGGCGACACACGGGCATCGACATGCTCGCCGTAGTAGACGAAGGGCCAGCCGTAAAAAGCTCCATCCTTCACCGAGGTCATATAGTCGGGAACGAGGTCGTTGCCAATTTCGTCGCGCTCGTTGACCACGGTCCAGAGCGTGCCGGTGACGGGCTCCCAATCCATGCCGTTCGGATTGCGCAGACCCGATGCAAAGATGCGCGACCTGCCCGTCGCTATATCGACCTCGTAAATGGCCGCCCGGCCCACTTCCTTGTCGAGCCCGTTTTCGCCGACATTGCTGTTTGAGCCCACGGTGACATAGAGGCGCTTGCCGTCCGGGCTCGCAATGACGTTCTTCGTCCAGTGATGGTTGATCGGACCGGCAGGGAGATCGATGACCTTCACACCCGGCTCGCCGATTTCCGTCTCGCCCGCCTTGTAGGGAAAGCGGAGCAACGCATCGCTGTCGGCGACGTAGAGGTCATTGCCCACCAGCGCCATGCCGAAGGGCGAATTGAGATCTTTCAGAAAGACGTGCCGGACATCGGCAACGCCGTCGCCATTGGTGTCGCGCAGCAGCGTGATGCGATTGGCGCTCGGCGTCTCGGCGCCCGCCATTTTCATGACAATGCCTGCAACCCAGCCCGTGATCCCCTTGCTGTCGTCAGGCCTCTTCGGCCCGTTGGTTTCGGCGACCAGCACATCGCCATTGGGAAGCACCAGGAGCCAACGTGGATGATCGAGGTCCCTGGCAAAGGCCTTCACCGCAAACCCCTCGGCGGGCTTCGGCGCCCCGCCCTCGGGCCAGCCGACAGCGGTTGCGATATTCACCGTCGGTAGCGCGCTCGACTGCGGTTGCGGCAAGGTCGGATGGGGGCCATAGCCGGCCGTAGCCGGTAGGGTCGAGTCCTCGCCACAGGCCGAAAGGCCGATAAGAGCGAAGGTGACGGCAAGGCTAGCGACGAGATGTTTCACGGTGAGCCTCTCTTTGGAGCCGTGGTGAAAAAAGGGCGGCTCAGTGGCCGCCCTTTCGCATTTACGTATCGACCTCGCGGCGGATCTACTTCTTGATCTGCGAGGCAAGCATCTTGCGGACCTTGGGGCCATAAGGCGCCCGGAACAGTTCCACCACCATCTTCGCCTTGGACTGCGTGTAGATCGCCTTCTTGTGACTGAAGGTGCGGAACCCGTCGACGCCGTGATAGGAGCCCATGCCGCTCGGGCCGACGCCGCCGAAAGGCAGGTCTTCCATCGAGACATGCATGATGACGTCATTGACCGTCACGCCGCCCGAGGTCGTGTGGTCGAGCACACGACGCTCTTCATTGGCGTCCTCGCCGAAGTAATAAAGGCCCAGCGGCCGGTCATGACCGTTGATGTAGCCAAGCACTTCGGAGACATCGCGGTAGGACTTCACCGGCAGCACGGGGCCGAAGATTTCGTCCTGCATGACCTTCATGTCGTCGGTGGCGTTCAGCACGATCGTCGGCGGAATCTTGTGCGCCTGCTGCTGGCTGAAATCCTCATTGGCCGGATTGATCTCGACGATCGTCGCGCCCTTGGCCTTCGCATCTGCCAGATAGCCGTTGAGGCGGTCGTAATGGCGCTGGTTGACGATCGAGGTGTAGTCCGGATTGTCCTTGATGGTCGGGAACATCTTGGTGACCGACTTCGTCGCTTCCGAGACGAATTCATTCACCTTGCCTTCCGGCACGAAGACGTAGTCCGGCGCGAGGCAGATCTGACCCGCATTGAGCGTCTTGCCGGTCATGATCTTGGCAGCCGTCTCGTCGATCTTCGCGCTGTGCGACACGATAACCGGCGACTTGCCGCCGAGTTCGAGCGTCAGCGGAACGAGATGCTCGGCCGCCGCACGCATGACGTGATAGGCAATCGAGGTCGCGCCCGTGAAGATCAGGTGATCGAAGGGCTGGCCGCTGAACGCCTGGCCGACTGCCGGGCCGCCGGTGATGACGGCGACTTCCGTCTCGTCGAAAGCCGAGCGGAACATGCGCGCCATGAGTTCCGACGTCGCCGGCGTGAATTCCGACGGCTTGATCATCGCGCGGTTGCCGGCGGCGAAAATGCCCGCGAGCGGCGCGAAGGTGAGGTTGATCGGGAAGTTCCACGGGCTGATGACGCCGACCGTGCCAAGCGGCTGATACTCAACCCGCGCCCTGGCGCCGAGAAGTCCGAGCGGGAACTGCACCTTGCGCTTTTCAGGCTTCATCCAGTCGCGCAGATGCTTCTTGGCATGCTTCAGCGGCCCGAGCGTGCCCATGACGTCGGTGAGCAGGGTCTGCTCATGGCTGCGATGCCCGAAATCGGAGGCCAGTGCCTCGCAGATTTCCTTCTGGTTGTCGACGACGAGCGCGATCGAACGGTCCAGCCACTCGATGCGGCGCTCCGCGCTGAGCGGACCTTCCTTGATATGGGCGGCTTTCTGCCGATCCAGAATGTTGCGGATCGAGGCCGAAATGGCCCCCACATCGGCCTCTTGGGCCTGAGATTCGGCCAAGCTCATGAATTCCTCCTGTTGCGCGCCTCTTGGGCCCAATGCCGCCAGGTTGAGCTGGCGATAGGCCAATTTGGGTAAAATATACATGACATTGACCAAAGCTCGTAGCCCCCTTTGGCCTTCCCCGGAGGGGCCTTCCGCTGCGTCAAGCTGAAGCTGAGCGCCCATTTCCGAGGCCGGTTTACCGCCGCGTAACGAAGTTAACCTAACTTCGCCGGCGTTGGATTTGGGCCGTGCTTCGAGGCAAGGCGGCCGGGCGAGGATTTTGCGGTGACTTATACGGACGATATTGGCGTGGCGACCGAATGGAGCATGAAGGCCCTGGGGCTCATGGCCCGTCACGGCATCGCGCCGCTACCGCAAAATTACGACCTCTGGTTTCGTTATGCCTCCGGCCACAATGCCGACCTCAACGAGGCGATCGACAGCAAGCTGAAGGAAGGCACGAAGATCGACGACAATATCTCCGCCGACCTGCATCAGCGCTTCATCACTCACGCCGCCCTTACCAACGCGACAATCAATGCCGGTGACAAGCTAAATCTCGAAGTCGACAACATCCTGAAACTCGTCGCGGAAGCGGCGGGCGACTCGAGCGCCCTGGGCGCCTCCGTCCGCCAGGCAAGCGCCGAACTCTCGAACCGTTCGACTGCGAACGATGTGCGCCGCGTTGTGGATGTGATCGTCGCTGCGACACGCCACATGGAGACGCGCAGCAAGGAGCTGGAGCTGCGCCTGAATGAAACAAAGAGCGAGCTCAACACGCTTCAGTCGAACCTGACAAAAGCGCGCAATGAAGCCCGCACAGACGGCCTCACCGGCGTCGCAAACCGCAAGGCATTCGACGAGGCGCTGGCGCAGGCTATCACCCAGGCATCGGTCGACAGCTCCCCGCTCTGTCTCGTCATCGGCGACATCGACCACTTCAAGCTGTTCAACGATACATGGGGTCACCGCACGGGTGACCAGGTGCTGCGCCTCGTGGCGAGTTGCCTCAAGGCCGGCGCACGAGAGACCGACACAGTCGCCCGTTATGGCGGCGAAGAATTCGCGCTGATCCTGCCGGGCATCGCCACGGAGGACGCCGAAAAACTCGCCAACGAAATCCGCGAAACCGTGCAGTCGCGCGAACTCGTGAAGCGCTCCACGGGCGAAACGCTCGGCCGCGTAACCATGTCGCTCGGCATCGCGACGCTGCGTCATGGCGAAGGTTCTTCCACTTTCATCGAACGCGCGGACGCCTGCCTCTATGCCGCCAAGCGCGGCGGCCGCAACCGCGTCGTCTCCGAAACACCGGACCTCGCACCCAAAGCCAAAGCGAGCTGAGGCCGCAACCCGCTTACGCTTTACGTAGCGGAACGCCCACGCTGGCATTCCGTTCACGTCCGCACATGCGACCGACGCACCCACTCCCTTCCGTCTCGCCATCGGCGCGTCTATGCACGCCCGCAAATCACGCAAGGGGTGAGGCCTTTCTTATGAGCGAACGGACGACTATCAAACTCGAAACGAAGGACGGCATCGCCCTCCTCACCCTGAACCGTCCGGAGGTGCTGAACAGCATCAATACGGCGTTGATCGCCGACATGCGCGAAGCGGTCGCGGAAGTCGCCGCCGACGACGAAGCGCGCGTGCTCGTCATCACGGGCGCCGGCCGCGGCTTCTGCGCGGGCGCCGATCTCGCGGCGCAGGGCAAGCGCTCGGAAGGCATGAGCGTCGGCCAGGGCGTCGCGCATGGCATGGAGATCGGGTTCAATCCGATGATGCGCGAACTTCACGAACTGAAGAAGCCAATCATCTGCGCCGTCAACGGCACCACAGCCGGCGGTGGCGTCGGCCTCGCGCTGGTCGCCGACATCGTCATCGCTGCAAAATCCGCAAGCTTTATTCAGGTCTTCGGACCGAAGCTCGGCCTCATCCCCGATCTCGGCACGACATGGACGCTGCCGCGCCTCATCGGCCGTGCCCGCGCGCTGGCTCTGACGCTGACGGGCGACAAGCTCTCCGCCGAGACAGCTGCCGAATGGGGCATGATCTGGAAATGCGTCGACGACGAAAAGCTCATGGAAGAGGTGATGACGCTCGCCGGAAAGCTCGCCAAGGGCCCGACCGGCGCATTCGCTGAAATCCGCAAGGCCATCGACGTTTCGGGACACAACACATTTGCCGCTCAACTCGACTACGAGCGCATTACGCAAGGCCAGATGGGCGACCATCCGAACTTCGTCGAAGGCGTCACCGCCTTCCTGCAGAAGCGCGAACCCAAATTCAAGCCATAAGAAACAGCTATAAAACAGGAGGAACACATGGAATTCGAACGCGTCAGACTCGACATCGACGGATTGGTGGCCACGCTCACACTGAACCATCCGGAAGTCATGAATGCCGTCTCACCGGAAATGCTCGGTGGACTGATGAAGGCAATGGATGAAGTCGAAAATCCGAAGAACGGCGTTCGCTGCCTCGTCATGACCGGCGAAGGCCGCGGCTTCTGCACCGGCGCCAATCTTCAGGGCCGTGGCGACAACAATGGCGGCCGCCCCGACGCGGGTTCGGCGCTGGAAACGATGTACCATCCCTTCCTGCGCCGCCTGCGCAACCTGCCCATGCCTTTCGTCACCTCGGTGAACGGGCCGGCGGCGGGTGTCGGCATGAGCTTCGCGATGATGGGCGACCTCATCCTATGCGCGAAATCTTCCTACTTCCTTCAGGCCTTCCGCCGCATCGGGCTGGTGCCCGACGGCGGCTCGACCTGGCTCCTGCCGCGCCTCGTCGGCAAGGCCCGCGCCATGGAGCTTTCGCTGCTCGGCGAAAAGCTTCCCGCCGAAACCGCGCTCGCCTGGGGCCTCGTCAACCGCGTGTTCGAGGATGCGGAACTTGCGGCTGAAACGAAGAAGCTCGCGCTCGATCTCGCAAACGGTCCGACCGTGTCGCTGAGCCTCATTCGCCGACTCTATTGGGAGAGCACGGACAACACCTATGAGGAGCAGCTCAACCTTGAGCGTCAGCTCCAGCGCACCGCCGGCAATTCCGGCGACTTCAAGGAAGGCGTCCGCGCGTTTCTCGAAAAGCGGCCCGCCCAATTCAAGGGCGAGTAAGCGCTGACTCTAGGCCTTGGGCTTCCTTGAAGGCTTTTTGGAGGGCGACGCCTTTGCAGGCGTCGCCTTCTGCTTTTTCGTTGCCGCCTTTTTCCGCTCAGCGGCACGCGCCGCGCGCGCGAGCTTTTCTGCCCTCGCCGCCCGCATCACCTCCATCGCCTTGCGCGCCCATTGCACGAGTTCGTCGGGATCGTCGTAAAGGCGTTCGGGCACTTCATAATAGTGAAGCGCGCCCGTCGTGCCGTCCGACATCTCGTAAGTGAATGGGCCCTTTTCCTCTGCCTCGTAGTCGGCGCGATTGCGATCATCGACCTTGAAGTAGAGCGTCTCGTCGAAGATGAGCCCTAACATCAGATCGTCAAGATAGACGCCTGCTCCGCCGAACATGCCGCGAAAGCGCACCGGGCCCAGCCGCTCAAGCTGCTCGGCGAGAAATTCCTTATATTCGGCACTGACAGCCATGCCGCCTCAGAGGCGCGCAGGTTCGATGGTGACGCTTTCGCCGCAGCCGCAGGCGTCTGTCACATTCGGATTATTGAACCTGAAGCCGGAGGAGAACTTGTCCGTCTCGTAGTCCATCTCGGTGCCGATGAGAAACAGGATCGCCTTGGGATCAATCAGGATCGTCACACCCTTGTCCTCGATCACCTCGTCGAGCGGGTTCGCGGCCTCGGCATATTCCATGGTGTATTCCATGCCGGCACAGCCGCCATTCTTCACGCCGACGCGAAGGCCGACATATTTGCCTTCCGAGCGCGCCATAATGGCCTGCAGATGCGCGGCGGCTCTATCGGTCAGCCGGATTGCCTTGGGACGTTCTCTCGCCATGTTTACACCTCGGACTTTAGATGGAGCCCGGTCCTTCCAAGTTCAATACATGTTGAGCGCGACGCGCGCTTCGTCAGACATGCGGCTCGGATCCCAGGGCGGATCGAAAGTCATGTTGACCTTCACGTCGCCCACGCCGTCCACCGAGCGAACTGCATCCGCCACCATTTCCGGCATGGTGCCTGCGACCGGGCAGCCAGGCGCGGTCAGCGTCATGTCGATCAGCACGTCGCGGTCGTCCGACACATCGACTTTGTAGATCAGACCGAGTTCGTAGATATCGACCGGTATTTCCGGATCATAGACGCTCTTCAACGCAGCGATGATGTCGTCGGTGAGACGATCCAGTTCTTCCTGCGGGAGTGCCGACGACGCCGGTGCTTCGCTGGTCCCCTCGTCGGGCATCTTGGCCTCGGTCATGTTCGCATCGTCCGACATACTGAGATCCTCAACTGAAGAACTTCTTCGCATCGACGAGCGCGGCCGCGAGGCGATCGATCTCTTCATGCGTCGTGTACATAGCGAAAGAGGCGCGCGCCGTCGCGGCCACGCCGAAACGCTCCATCAGCGGCTGCGCGCAATGGTGTCCCGCGCGCACCGCGACGCCCGCGCGGTCGATGATGGTCGCAATGTCGTGAGCATGGGCATCGGCCATTGTGAAGGAAACGATACCACCCTTGCTTTTCGAGGTGCCGATGATGCGCAGCCCCTCGATGGCCGACAGCTTCTCCGTCGCATAGGCGAGCACGCTCGCCTCATGCCCCGCAATCGCCGCGCGGCCGATTCCATGCACATAATCGAGCGCAGCGCCGAGGCCAATCGCCTCGATGATCGCCGGTGTTCCCGCCTCGAAACGATGTGGCGGCGCGGCATAGGTCACAGTATCGAGCGAGACTTCGCGGATCATCTCTCCACCACCGCGATAGGGCCGCATCTGAGCGAGACGTTCCTTCTTGCCGTAGAGAAGGCCGATGCCCGTCGGGCCGTAGATCTTGTGACCTGTCACCGCGTAGAAATCGGCGTCGAGATCGCGCACGTCGATCTCCAGATGAACGGCGCTCTGCGAACCGTCCACGACGACGGGAATGCCCTTCTCATGCGCGAGCCGGATAATCTCCTTCATCGGCGTCACCGTGCCGAGCACGTTCGACATATGCGTCAGCGCGACGATCTTGACCTTGGGGCCAAGGAGCTTTTTGTAAGCGTCCATGTCGAGGTCGCCCTCGTCCGTCACCGGCACCCATTTCAGAACCGCGCCCTGACGCTCGCGCAGGAAATGCCACGGCACGATGTTCGAGTGATGCTCCATCACCGACAGAACGATCTCGTCACCCGGCTCGATCAAGGGCGCGGCATAGCTCGCGGCGGCAAGGTTCAGCGCATCGGTCGAACCGCTGGTAAAGATGATCTCGTCCGTCGAACCGGCATTGAGGAAGGCGCGCGCCTTTTCCCGCGCATCCTCAAAGGCCTGCGTCGCCGCGTTGGAGAGGTAATGAAGCCCGCGATGAACATTCGCATACTCATGCTCCATCACCTGGCGCATGGCATCGATGACGACGCGGGGTTTCTGCGCCGAGGCGCCATTATCCAGATAGACGAGCGGCTTGCCATAGACCTCGCGCGACAGGATCGGGAAATCCGCTCGCACACGCGCAACATCGTAAGTCGCTTCGGCAATATTGAGCTTCAATTCCGTCATGACGTCTTTTCCTGATGGCGCTCGAACCAGCCAGCGGCCAGAGCCCGCAAATCATCCCGCGCGGCCCCGCTCGATACAGTCTCGAACGCCTCATCAAGGAAGGCCGAAATAAGCAGCTGCCGCGCCGTGTGTTCGTCGATGCCACGCGCACGAAGGAAGAAAATCGCATCGCGGTTCAGCTCGCCAATGGTCGAGCCATGGGCGCATTGCACATCGTCGGCATAGATTTCGAGTTCGGGCTTTGCGTTCATCGACGCGTCGCGCGACAGAAGCAGCGCGTTGGACATCTGCCGCCCATCTGTCTTCTGCGCGTCGGGCCGCACCATGACATTGCCCTGGAAAACGCCCGTTGACGCGCCGTCGAGCACTGTCTTGAACAGTGTGGAGCTGGAGCAGTGCGGCACCGCGTGGTCGACATAGCAGAAGTGATCGCCATGCTGCGAACCGGCAAGTGCCGTCGCACCGTTCACATGCGCCTCACCGCCCTCCCCCTTGAAGGTGATGAAGCTCTGGTTGCGCGACAACTTCGCGCCAAGCGTCAGTGAAAAGCTCGAAAGCTTCGCTGCGGCGCCAAGCTCCGCCGTCAGGCTCGCAAGGTGAATAGCCTCCGCGCTCTCGTCCTGAATCTTCACATGGTCGAGCATCGCGCCCCTGGCGAGCGACACATCGGTCACGAGATCCACGAAATAACTCCTCGCGCCGGCATCCACATGCGTCTCGAAGATCGTCGCCTCGGCGCCTTCTTCCAGCCGCACAAGCACGCGCATATGCGAGGCGCCATCATCATTGGCAAGGAAGATCAGATGCAGCGGCTTGTCGAGCTTCACGCCGCGCGCAACATGAAGACCGAGCCCATCACGCATCAGAGCCGTATTGAGCGCGATGACATTGCCCGCTTGCGTGGCAACCTTCGTTTCCACCAACGGTCGCGCCCAGGGCTCGCCCAAAGCCTCAGCAAGCTGAACGAGCGTCACACCATGGGGCAACTCCGCAACAAGATCACTTTGCAGCCTGCCATTCACGAAGATGGCGACATGCCGGTCGATGCCATGGAATACAGCAATGCTGGGCCGCTCCGCCGCATCAGGCAGTTCCACGACGCCGCTCGGCTGCGACGCGGGTGAGAGTGTCGCCTTGTCGAGTGCGCGCGCGAGGTCCGTGTAACGCCAGTCCTCGAGACGGCGATGCGGAAGCCCCGCGTCCGCGAAGGCCCTCAGCGCATCGGCGCGGCGGGCGGCGAGCCAAGCAAGACCTGCGCCGGGAAGCGCATCGCGCTCCCGCTCGTAGGTCTCAACGAAGTTGCGAGCTGCGTCTGTCATCTCGCTTCCTTACGCCGCGAATTCGGCATAGCCGGTCCGTTCGAGCTCTCCAGCGAGCTCCTTGCCGCCCGTGCGCACGATCTTGCCCTTCGAGAGGACATGGATCACATCGGGCACAATATAATCGAGAAGACGCTGATAATGCGTGATGACGATCATCGCGCGGTCGGGCGAGCGCAGGCTGTTGACGCCCTCTGCCACGACCTTCAGCGCGTCAATGTCGAGGCCGGAATCGGTTTCGTCGAGGATCGCAAGCGACGGTTCGAGCAGCGCCATCTGCAGGATTTCGGCACGCTTTTTCTCGCCGCCCGAAAATCCGACATTGAGCGCGCGCTTCAGCATGTCGTCCGACACGTTGAGCGGCTTCGACTTCTCGCGCACAAGCTTCAGGAAGCGCGGCGCGTCGAGTTCCTCCTCGCCGCGCGCCTTGCGCTGCGCGTTGAGCGCCGTCTTCAGGAACGTCATCGTCGTGACGCCGGGAATCTCGATCGGATACTGGAAGGCAAGAAAAACGCCGGCCGCCGCCCGTTCATCCACATTCATGGCGAGAAGATCGCGGCCCTTGTAGGTCACGGAACCTTTCGTCACCTCATAACCTTCGCGGCCCGCCAGCACATAGGACAGCGTCGACTTGCCCGAGCCGTTTGGTCCCATGATGGCGTGAACGCTCCCTGCCTCGACCGTCAGGTCGACGCCCTTGAGGATTTCCTTGCCATCGACGGTGGCATGCAGGTTCTTGATCTCGAGCATTCTCAAACGCCTTCTCAATTCTTCATTTCGTCGCTATCGGCCATGCCGACATTGACGTCGTATATTTCAGATCGAAGCGCCTAACCGACACTTCCTTCGAGACTGATGCCGACGAGCTTCTGCGCCTCGACCGCGAATTCCATCGGCAATTGCTGCAACACGTCGCGGCAGAAGCCGTTAACGATGAGCGCCACCGCCTCTTCCGCCGGCACGCCGCGCTGCCGGCAATAGAAAAGCTGCTCGTCGCTGATCTTCGACGTCGTCGCTTCGTGTTCCAATATCGCGGTCGGGTTCTTCGACTCGATATAGGGAACCGTATGCGCCGAGCATTTCGATCCGATCAGCAGACTGTCGCATTGCGTGAAGTTGCGGACGTTCTCAGCCTTCTTGTGCACGCTGACGAGGCCGCGATAGGCATTGGACGAGAAGCCCGCCGCGATGCCCTTGGAGATGATCCGGCTCGACGAATTGCGGCCCAGATGGATCATCTTCGTGCCGCTGTCGACCTGCTGATAATTGTTCGAAATTGCGATCGAATAGAACTCGCCGCGCGACTCCTCGCCACGCAGGATGCAGCTCGGATATTTCCAGGTGACGGCAGAGCCCGTCTCGACCTGTGTCCATGAAATCTTCGAGCGCGCCCCGCGGCAATCGCCGCGCTTCGTCACGAAATTATAGATACCGCCCTTGCCGTTCTCGTCGCCGGGGAACCAGTTCTGCACCGTCGAATATTTGATCTCGGCATCGTCGAGCGCGATGAGTTCGACCACGGCCGCATGAAGCTGGTTCTCGTCGCGCTGCGGCGCGGTGCAGCCTTCGAGATAGGACACGTAAGCGCCCTTGTCCGCGATGATGAGCGTGCGCTCGAACTGACCGGTCTGTTTCTCGTTGATGCGGAAATAGGTCGAGAGCTCCATCGGGCAGCGCACACCCGGCGGGATATAGACGAAGGAGCCGTCCGAAAAGACCGCCGAATTGAGCGTTGCGTAGAAATTGTCCGAAGACGGAACGACTGAGCCGAGATATTTCTTCACCAGCTCCGGATGCTCGCGCACGGCCTCCGAAAACGGGCAGAAGATCACGCCCACTTCAGCGAGCTTCGCCTTGAAGGTCGTGGCAACCGATACGCTGTCGAACACGGCATCGACCGCAACGCCCGCGAGGATCTGCTGCTCGACCAACGGGATGCCGAGCTTCTTGTAGGTTTCGAGAAGTTTCGGATCGACCTCGTCAAGGCTTTCGAGTTTCGCCCTCTGTTTCGGCGCCGCGTAGTAATAGGCATCCTGAAAGTCGATCGGCGGATAGGAAACCTTCGCCCATTTCGGCTCTTCCATGGTGAGCCAGCGGCGATAGGCTTCGAGGCGCCATTCGAGCATCCACTCGGGCTCTTCCTTCTTCGCCGAGATGAAGCGGATCGTATCTTCGCTCAGGCCGATAGGCGCGCGCTCGGACTCTATGTCCGTCGTGAAGCCGTACTTGTATTTCTCGCCTGCGACCTGATCGACGGATTCAACCGTCTCGCGAACCGCTGCCATATCAACTCTCCACTTCTTCGAGCGCGGAAACCGCCGCACCCGAATTCGAACTTTTCACCCCATCGCCCAACTTGTCGCGCGCGCGCTTCGCGGCCCGCGACCAGCTCTGAGCAAGGCGCTCGATCTCTTCCGCCGTATTGCCGAGCCCGAGGCTCACGCGGATCGCGCCTTTCGCCAGCGTGTCTTCAACACCCATGGCGGCAAGCACATGCGACCGCGCAACCTTGCCGGACGAGCAAGCGGCGCCCGCGCTGACCGCAACACCGTCGAGGTCGAGCGTCATCAAAAGCGTTTCCGCATCAAGGCCCGGCGCGGAGAAAAGGCTCGTATTGGCAAGCCGCTCCGCGCCCGCGCCGAAAACACAAAGCTCCGGCACGGCCTCACGCAAAATCTCTTCGAGCCGGTCGCGCAACTGGCCAACGCGCGGCATCTCCACAATCTCCTGCGCCGCAAGCTTCGCTGCCGCGCCAAAGCCGGCAATGCCGGGCACATTCTCGGTGCCGGAGCGGCGGCGCAACTCCTGTCCGCCGCCACGGATCAGCGCGTCGAAGGGCAAGCCTTCGCGAATGACCAGTGCGCCCACGCCCTGCGGCCCGCCCAGCTTGTGCGCGGAGACTGTCATCAGGTCCGCGCCCAGCGCATGAAAATAAACGGGCAAGCGACCCCATGCCTGGATCGTATCGGTGAGCACCACAGCGCCCGCCTCTTTCGCCAGCGCGACAGCTTCCGCGACGGGCTGCACGACACCCGTTTCGTTATTCGCGTACATCAACGCCACCAGTGCCTTGCCCGGCGAGGCCAGGCGCTGCGCCAACTCGCCAAGATCGGCGACACCATTCACATCGACGGACAGCACCTCGACCGGAACGCCGAGGCCGTTCGCCGCAACGCGCACGCAATCATGCTCGATGGCCGACACGATGACGCGCTCGACACCCAGCGCCGCGCGGGCCACATGAAGCGCAAGGTTCGCCGCCTCCGTGCCGCCGCTCGTGAACACCACTTCGGCGGGCTTTGCATGAACGAGGGCCGCAACGGAGGTCCGAGCCTCTTCGAGTATCTTTCGCGCCGCCCGGCCTTCCGCATGAACGGATGATGGATTGCCAGTGGCGGAAAGAGCGCGCAGAACCGCATCCGCCGCCTCGGCACGTACCGGGGCAGTCGCATTATGGTCCATATAGGCGCGTCTCATCGTCATTCGCTCGAACCCTTGAGGTCGCGGCGCAAAAAATCGGCTCAGTCGGCGGCGTTGGAAATCGGCTGCTGGTCGCTCGCGCGGGCCCCCGGATGCGTCGTCGCCACACGGCCATTTATCACGTCGCCGAGTGAGACGGACCCCAGAAACAGATGAATCTGGTGGCTCAATTCAGCCCAGAGGTCATGTGTGATGCAGCGGCTGGAGGAATTGCCCATGCAGCCCTTGGGGGAGCCGACCTCGCAGCGCGTGGCGTTGAGCGGCTCATCGACCGCCATAATGACGTCCGAAATGCGGATATCGTCGGCATCGCGCGACAAAAGGTAGCCACCGCCCGGCCCGCGCACGCTCTTCACCAGGTCGCCGCGGCGCAGCTTGGCAAAAAGCTGCTCGAGATAGGAAAGCGAGATTTCCTGGCGCTCCGCGATATCCGCCAGCGCCACGGGTCTTCCGGTGCCAAACCGGGCCAGATCCGCCATCGCCATCACGGCATAACGACCTTTTGTGGTGAGCTTCATGGCCCGTTCTCCTTTCGAAAGCGCCCCGGGCTCTCGTCCCGCGGCCTAAAACCCTTGCGCAACCGGCACTTGCCTGTGTTAAAGAACGAACGCCTTTCAGGCTGGCCGGAAAGCCGATGCGCCGCTTTTTGGCGGCATTCGCGACGCCAGAGGAAAAAGACGCGCGACTGGGCTTCGGCTTCTCCGAGCGCTACAGTCAACTACTTAGCCACCTCTGGACCAGATTTCCAGAGAAAACCGCCATTCGTATCTGGAAAATTTTCCGAGACGGGGGGTAGGTTAATGGCCCCGGAACGCCGGCGCCTTGCATAACGAGACGAGAGGGCAATGCCAGAAGTCATTTTCAATGGTCCCGCCGGCCGTATCGAGGGGCGTTACCACCACAGCCGCAAGTCGAATTCGCCGATTGCGCTGGTGCTGCACCCCCATCCGCAGTTCGGCGGCACCATGAATAACCCGGTCACCTACACCCTGTTTCAGGGCTTCGTGAACCGCGGCTTCTCGGTGCTCCGCTTCAATTTCCGTGGCGTGGGCCGCAGCCAGGGCGCTTTCGATTCGGGGATCGGCGAGCTTTCGGACGCGGCCTCGGCGCTCGACTGGCTACAGGCCCAGAATGCCGACGCCTCCCAATGCTGGATTGCGGGCTTCTCCTTCGGCGCCTGGATCGCCATGCAGGTGCTGATGCGCCGCCCCGAGATCGAAGGCTTCATCTCGGTCGCCCCGCCGGCCAACATGTATGACTTCACCTTCCTCGCGCCCTGCCCCTCTTCGGGCCTCATCGTCAACGGCAGCGCCGATCAGGTCGCTCCCGCCGCCGATGTGCAGAAGCTCGTGGACCGTCTGAAGACGCAGAAGGGCATCGTCATCGAGCATTCGACGATCGACGGTGCGAACCACTTCTTCGACCAGCATCTCGAGCCGCTGGCGGCCGTTTCGGGCGCCTATCTCGACAAGCGCCTCGCGGCCTACGCCGCGCGGGATTAACAAAACAACCAGGAGAGGACGCCGATGCTTTACGCAATCGTCAAGGCGCTCCTCTCCGGCATGCTCATCATGGCAGCGTCGGAAGTCGCCAAGCGCAGCCCCTCGCTCGGCGCACTCGTCATCTCGCTCCCCCTCATTTCGATCCTCGCCTTCATCTGGCTTTGGAACGACACCGGCGATAGCGAACGTATCGCCGCGACGGCCGCGTCGACCTTCTGGTATGTGCTGCCAACGCTGCCGATGTTTCTCGTCCTGCCTGCGCTACTGCGCAGCGGCACGGGCTTCTGGCCCTCGCTCGGGCTTTCCTGCCTGCTTACCTTCGCGCTTTATCTGGCAACCGTCTGGATCGCGGCGAAGTTTGGCGTCAGCCTCTGATTACCTTGCTGCCCTGTGCAGCTGCCCGCCCTTCATTGGCTCGGGCACCCCGGTGGTCGTCGGCAGGCTGAGCGGAAGACCGCGCAACGAGCGCGCGGCGAGATAGGCGAAAGCCTCCGCCTCCACATCATCGCCCCGCCAGCCGAGATCCTCCGCAGGCAGGACGCCACCCTGCAGGCGCTTTGACAACATCGACATCAGCACCGGATTGCGCCGCCCGCCGCCACAGACGACGAAGCGCGTCGGCATGCCCGGAATATGCGCGATGCCGCGCGCAATGGCCTCAACCGTGAACGCCGTGAGCGTTGCAGCACCATCTTCGGGCGAGAGGTGCTCGACGGCCTCGGCGGCTCGCGCAAAGGAAAAGCGGTCGAGCGATTTCGGCGGCGGCATTTCGAAGAAAGGATGATCCATAAGCCGGGCCAGCACATCGACATCGACCTCGCCCGCCTCCGCCAACGCCCCGTCCTTGTCGACCGGCTCGCCGGTGTGGCGCATTGCCCAGTCGTCGATCAATGCATTGCCGGGGCCCGTGTCGAAGGCTATGAGCCGCCCATCGAGGCCGACATAAGTCACATTGCCGACGCCGCCGATATTGACGATAGCGACCGGCTCGTTGATCCCGGCGCTACGGGCGAGCGCCTGATGATAGAGCGGCACCAACGGCGCACCATGCCCACCCGCCGCCACGTCCGCCGAGCGGAAATCATTGATGACGTCGATGCCGGTGAGCGACGCCAGCACATCCCCCATGCCGATCTGGACCGTCCGCCGCGCCTCGGGCTGATGCAGCACCGTCTGTCCGTGAAAGCCGATAAGGTCGATATCGGCGGGCTTGAAGCCCGATTTATCGAGAAGAACGCGGACCGCCTGCGCATGGGCGAGCGTCAGGAGACGTTCGGCCTCCGCCACGGCCTCAGGCATTGGGTCGCCGGCAGGCCAGCTCTTCGCCGCCTCCAGCGCCGCGCGGAGCACCGCCCGCTCCTCCGGCGTATAGGGAACGCCGAGGCTTGGGCCGGGACGCACGATATTCTCGCCATCCGTTTCCAGAATGGCCGCATCAATACCGTCGAGCGAGGTGCCGCTCATGAGGCCGATGGCTCGGATCATGCGGATCGGTCCGTTTCCTAAGGCGTTTTTCCCGTCCTCAAAGCGTGATACACCACCGGCTCCCCAATGCCTATGGCAAGCCCCCAATCGAGCCGATCATGAGCAATTTCAAGTCCGACTTCCTGCGTGAAATCGAAGCCCGTGGCTTCATCCACCAGATCTCCGATCCGGAGGCCCTGGACGCCTATGCCGCGAAGGAAACCGTGACCGCCTATATAGGCTTCGACTGCACGGGGCCCAGCCTCCATGTCGGCCACCTCATGGGCATCATGATGCTGCGCCGCCTGCAGCAGGCGGGCCACAAGCCCATCGTCCTCATGGGCGGCGGCACGACCAAGGTCGGCGACCCCTCCGGCAAGGACGAACAGCGCCAGCTTCTCACCGACGCCCAGATCGCGGCCAACATGGCCTCGATCAAGACCGCCTTCACGAGCTTCCTCACCTTCGGCGATGGCCCGACCGACGCCATCATGGTCAACAATGCGGAATGGCTGGAAAAGCTCGAATACATCTCCTTCCTGCGCGACTATGGCCGCCACTTCTCGGTCAACCGCATGCTCTCCTTCGACAGCGTGAAGCTGCGCCTCGACCGCGAGCAGCCGCTCTCCTTCCTCGAATTCAATTACATGATCCTGCAGGCCTATGACTTCGTGGAGCTGGGCAAGCGCTATGGCTGCCGGTTGCAGATGGGCGGCTCGGACCAGTGGGGCAATATCGTCAACGGGCTCGAACTTGGGCGCCGCGCGGCAAACCTCGATCTCTTCGCCGTCACCTGCCCCCTCATCACCACCTCCTCGGGCGCAAAGATGGGCAAGACCGCCGCAGGGGCCGTCTGGCTCAATGCTGACATGCGCTCGCCCTTCGACTACTGGCAGTTCTGGCGCAACACGGAAGATGCCGACGTGGAGCGCTTCCTGAAGCTCTTCACCGAATTGCCACTCGACGAAGTCGCCCGCCTCGGCAAGCTCGAAGGCGCGGAGCTCAACGAAGCAAAAAAGATTCTCGCCACCGAAGCGACCGCCATGCTGCATGGCCGCGAGGAAGCGGAGAAAGCAGCCAATGCCGCGCGCACGGCGTTCGAGCAGGGCGGCATCAGCGCCGACATGCCGACGGTCGAAGTCGAAATCGGTGATGGCATCGGTGTGCTGAGCGCCGTCGTCGCGGCGGGCCTCGCCGCATCGAACGGCGAAGTGCGCCGTCTCATCAAGGGCGGCGGCGTGAAGATCAACGACAAACAGGTGACCGACGAGCGATCACTGATTACGACCGCTGACATCACAGGTGATATGGTCGTGAAGGTTTCGGTCGGACAGAAGAAGCATGTTCTTCTGAAGCCGAAGGCCTGACGCGCACCACAAGACACGCACGCAAGAAAAAGCCCCCTCCCTTTTACATGGGAGAGGGCCTATTCGCGCCTCGTGGGGGCAGGAGGCGCGCGAGGTAGTCCGCGGTTTTCCCCGCTGTTGATTATTCCGTGAACGCTGCGGTTTCATTCAGCGAATAATCACGTCAGTCTATATGCGGAGATGCACTCCGCAATTCAAATCGACGACCTGCGACAAAATTACGGTTTGGGCGCCGCCTCGGCTGGCTTTTTAGCGCCATCGTCGACAGGTTTGTCAGCAGACGGTTGTTCCGGCGGAAGCGTGCTCGAGAACTCGAAGAGCCGTCGCAGGAAACCCGGCGCAATGGCGGAGAGCGGGTTCACGATCACGCTCGGATCATCGATATTGCCCTTCACCGCATAGGTGAAACCGAAAATCCCCTCGCCCTCCCGGCCGACGATCAGAGGCCCGAGCAACGGCACTTTGCCAAGAATGGAGTTCACGGTGTAGGCGGGAACGAGCGTCCCCTCCATCTGCGCGACATTGGCGGAACGATCGACCTGACCGCTCATGGTAAGGCCGACGGCGGGGCCCGACATGCGGGCGTCCTCGACATGAATGCGGTGGCCGGTCACGCGGAACGGCAGCTTCAACGTATCGAAGAAAATGCCCTCGCCCGTGAGCGTGTCGCTAATGCCCGTGAGCGAGCCGAGCGTCAGTATCTTGGCGAGAACCGGCGCATTGACGATGCGAAATTTCGAGGCGGAGATTTCACCGGTAAGCGGCGAGCCGGGCTTTGTGTCATCGAAAGTGGCATCTGCACTCAGATCGCCGCCTTGAACGCTGGTGTAGAGATCGAGCGCGCGGAAGACCAGGCCCGCATCGGCCGACCGCAGAGAAAAGCTCCGTGTACGGTTCTTCTCCTGCTTGATCGAAACCGATATCTGGTTGCGTCCCTTGTCCAGCGCAAGAAGGTCCATCAGATAGACATCACCCTCGATCAACGCGATCCTTGCGTCGACGTCGGTGACTTTCTCATCGTTCTGCGCCATCACATCGCCGATGCGAGCCCGGATCGCCGTGCGCAACGTCGGATCCTGCTCCATCTCCGGCGTGATGAGACGCGTCGCCGCCCTTTCGGCTTCGGCCTTGTCGCCAGTCCCGGAAATGAAGGCATGAAGCAACCCCCGCGCATCGCCCTTCGCCCCTTCGATGTCGACGATGAGCTGTCCGCGCTCGTCGCGCCGTGCCTTGAGCGCCAGATCGTTGGTCGAGCCGAGCTTCACAGTCGGGACATTCGCGGAAAGAATGCGGTTCTTTTTATCGATGGCAAAGGCACCGCGCACGTTCATGTCCGCGCCCGCGAGCACGAAATCCGTGAAGCTGAAAGCATCCGGCGAGAAGTCGATCTTGAGGTCGACAGTCGCGGGCTTGCCCTTCGGTTTCTCCCAGCCGAGCTGACTGATCTTCGCGACGGCGTCGGTCAATTCCGCATGCACCACCCCGCTTTTAATCTCCGCGCCCGAGCCCATCAGCGTCGCGTGAATATCGGGCGAGCCGGAAACCCAATCGGTGAGGCCGAGGCCGATGGCTTCGCGCTCCTGGTCGTTGAGCTTGCCTGAGATATCGAAGACGGAGCCCGGCCCCTTGGTGCGAACGAAGCTCTCCGTCCAGACGACCTGAAGCGGCGAGGTGCCGTTCAGGCTGACAGGGCCCTTTGCCTTGAGCCCCGTGCGCTGGACATCGATGTCGAGTGTTCCATCGGTGATCGACAGGTCCTTCTGGATGTTCGGAATACCGACCTTCTCGGCGTGAGCCGTGCCCGAAAACTGAACATCATCCATCTTGACGCCCTTGGAGAGCGGCAGGCGGAGTTGCGCGTTGATCTTGCCAGTCCCGGCAATGGTCGCGGGATCAAGCCCAAAACCGCGAATGAGCTTCAGCGGCTCATGATCGAGTAGCGCCAGTATATCCGCGGTGGCAGCATCCGCGGTGAATTCAATGTCGCCGATGCTGTGCTTGTTGCTCAGCTCACCATCGGCGAAATGGCCATTGGAGACGGCGATGGTCCGGTTCGGCCCGACTGCGACGGTCGCAGCAGAGACCCAGGCGTCGAACCTGTCGCCCTGCAGGGTGCCGCGCGCGGACACGCCGGTCATGTGCGGCATGGCGTCGAGATAGGCAACATCCGTTCCGCTGACGTTGAAATTGAACTTGATGCGTTCATTCGGGATCGCCATGCCCGCATCGGCATCGGCGAACATGTCGGCCGGCACATCGACCGCGAAGTCGCCCTTTTCAAGCGTACCGCCATGCAGGTTCTTCTCCACCCATTCGCGCGCGTTCGGCGAAAGCGGCAGCGGCCAGATGGTGCGCACCGTGTCGACGGGAATGGAGACGATCTCGCCCTTCATGCGCACGGCGGGCGAGCGCGGGCCGCTTTCGATCGTGCCGGCGGCCTCGATCTTGCCGCCCGCGATGCCGAGCGTGATGTCCTCGACGGAAATAGACCGCTTGTCGAAATCGAGCAGCGCCGCGACATGCGCCCTGTCGAGTTCGAAGTGCCCCTCGAAGAAGCCGGGCACATCGGTCGTGGTCTTGCCTGCCGTCAGATCAACCTTGGCCGTCGAAATGTGGAGACCTTTGCCCAGCACATAATCGACATGCCCCGTGAGCGCTGCGCTGTGCGGACCTGCCTGAAGCTCAAGCTCATTCACCACGATACGCCGTGCAACCGCATCGAGCGAGAGCACCGCTCGCGCGCGCTCCAGAACGACTGGCGCCTGCTGTAGCGCGGGAAGCACGAAGTTACCCTTGCCCGCTTCAATGGAGAGCTTCCCCGAAATGACATCGCCATTCGGTTTCAGTTCGAGCGTGCCCTTGGCATCGAACGGCGCGTCGAAGAGCATGTAATCGGCAAGATCGGGCATGGCGCGGGCAAGGGCCGAAGGCACGATGTTGCTGGCCTGCATATCGACCTGCACCGATTTGCCGCCGACCGGCATCGCACCGCTGAGTTCGAGATGGCCGGTGGTGTCCGCGATCCGCACGTCGGCGGAAAGGCGCCCGGCAAGCCCGCCGTCGCCCCGATAGAGGATCAGATTGGCGTTGGGCGCCTCGAAAGTCGCGCCGTTCACCTCGTCGACGAAACGCAGCGTGGCATCCTCGATGCCCACATGCCTCAGATGCGCGAGCATCGGGATGCTCCGGTCGCCTGTCGCCAGCGCGGCGAAGAGAGGGCCAACAAACCCCTCTGCCTCTTGCGTCTCAGGTTTCGCGACAGGCCCGGCCTCGGCGCCAGCAGCAGCGAGCCCCAGCGAAACACCCTCGGGCCGCCGCACGATGGCCAGGCTGACGCGGTAAAAGTCGATCGTCGTCGGTGAGATTTGCCCGATGAGCAGTGCAGGTACGCTCAAACGGAATGACATTTCCGGTGCGGCGGCGACCTCGTTCTTGTCCGCGCCGGTGAGGCGAACATTGAGGAGACGAAGGCCGAGCTGGCGCTTCTCGGGGAGCCAGCGCAACACAGTGTCGCCAATGGTCAGTTCACCGCCCGCAAGTTCGCTCCGGGCGCTGTCCTGGATGATTTCGGTAAGGATCGGGAGCGAGATCGGGCCGCCGGACAGGCGCCAGGCCAGCACCCCAAGCAGCACCGCCGTCGCCGCAACGGCAACGCCCAGGACCTCCAATGCGATCTTACTCGTCCGGCGTATCAAGAAAGGACCAGTCCCTCTCGCTCGTCTTGAACCCCCGAATCGTTCCCGAAGGGCAGGCTTTCCATGAGATCCGGGGCACGGACCGAGTGCCGCGACGAGGTCTCTCCCGTTCTTTTACCTGCAGCGTCGGGCGAAGTCTCTCAAATTGGCGACGCCCGCATGACAAGTCCACATCCCGCAGTTTACGAGCCTGCGTTTTTAGCCCCAAATGTCGGCGGCAACAGGCGGCGGATGCCGCGTGGGCGATAGAGACATCCGACTGGAGGCGCGTTAATGGCAAAAGCGATTTCTGCTAAAAAGTCCGGCGTAACGACGAAGGTCAAAAAAGCGGCACCAAAAGCCAAGGCCCCCGCGGCTAAAAAGCCGACAGCCAAGGCGAAGGCAGCCGCCGCTGCAAAAACAGTCCCGGCGAAAAAAGCCGCGGCAAAGCCTGCGGCAAAAAAGCCTGCCGTGAAGAAAGCCGGACCTACCGCGAAACCGGCTGCCAAAGCCCCAGCCGCCAAACCCAAGGCCGCTCCGAAGGCAAAAGCCGCGACCGCTTCCACCCTGCCCGCCGTCGGCCGGAAGGCCCCCGCATTCTCCCTGCCCGCCGATGACGGCAGCACCATTTCGCTGTCGAGTCTCGCAGGCAAGAAGATCGTCCTCTACTTCTACCCCAAGGACGACACGCCGGGCTGCACGGTCGAGGCCATCGCCTTCTCGGCGCAGAAAGCGGCCTTCGAAGCGGCCAATGCCGTGGTCCTCGGCGTCTCGAAGGATTCCGTCAAGGCGCACTGCAAGTTCAGGGACAAGCACAACCTGACCGTCCGCCTTCTCTC
The DNA here is from genome assembly GCF_009184905.1 of Parvibaculum sedimenti. Lineage (GTDB taxonomy): Bacteria > Pseudomonadota > Alphaproteobacteria > Parvibaculales > Parvibaculaceae > Parvibaculum > Parvibaculum sedimenti. The sequence goes on along the minus strand of NZ_WESC01000006.1, from coordinate 191,454 downwards.
CGACGAGACGGGTGAAATGCTGGAGGCCTATGGCGTCTGGGTCGAGAAGAGCCAGTATGGCCGCACCTATATGGGCATCGCCCGCACGACTTACCTGATCGACGAAAAAGGCGTCATCGCGAAGATCTGGCCGAAGGTGAAGGTCGATGGTCATGCCGACGACGTGCTCGCCGCCGTGAAGAGCCTCTAGGAAGCGGATCGAGACCGAGATGAGCGAAGCCCCGCCCGCACCCTTCATCGCCGAAGGGACTTCGTTCGCCCCACACTCGCTCGCTCAAGCCGCCCGCGCTGTGCTCGAATGTCCGGATGCGGACGAAAAAGCGCGCCTCGCGCATGAGGCCGCGAAGTGCTGGCGTAGAGGCGCTCTCACGCTTGCGCCGGGCGAGATGCCGGACAGGCCCAATCGCCCGGCGAAGCCTGAACTTCTGTCGCCCAACCAGATGCCGCGCCGCACCTTCAAAGGACCGCGCGGCCGCTTCGCCCTTCTCCATGCGCTCGCCCATATCGAGCTCAACGCGATCGACCTTGCCTTCGACATTGCGGGCCGCTTCACCGGGCGAACGGTCGGAGAGACGCAGCTTCCCCGCGCCTTCTTCGATGACTGGATCGCGGTCGGCGACGACGAGGCCCGCCACTTCGCGGCCATTCAGGCGCGCCTCCGTGCAATGGGTGGATGCTATGGAGACCTCCCGGCTCATGATGGCCTGTGGCAGGCCGCGGAAGAAACGCGCCACGACGCCCTGGCCCGCCTCGCCGTCGTGCCCCTCGTTCTCGAAGCGCGGGGCCTCGACGTAACGCCCCCCATGATCGAAAGGTTAATGGGCGCGGGCGACCATGACAGCGCCGACATATTGAGAATGATCTATCGCGAAGAACAGCAACATGTTGCGGCAGGCGCACGCTGGTTCAACTATTTGTGCGATGCGGGAAATCTCGACCCGCAGACCACGTTTCAAACCCTGGTACGCAAGCATTTCCGCGGATTGCTGAAGCCACCGTTCAATACCGATGCCCGCGACGCCGCAGGCCTTGAGCGGTCTTTCTACGAGCCCCTCGCTTCGCGCTGAAAATGCGCTTTTCTTTCCCGTCCCATTAAGCGACAGTATTTTCCTTCGTCGGGGGCGACGATCAGCGCTTCAATGGAATGTTAATCATACCGGTCGAGACTGCCGGCTGTGATGTAACCGTCACGTAAATCCATTGATATGCGCGCGGTTCGAAATTGTGTTGGGGGTATGGCGCATGAGGGGCGTGCACCATAAGCACTCTGGATACGGCGAAGCGTTGCGCAGGTTCCTGCGCCACCACTACGTCGAACGCCAGATTTATCTGCGCAGTCATGGGCAGGTTCAATTCATATCTCTGTCACCGTTCACGCAGGCCGTGTTCCTCGCGATCGCTTTCGTATTCTTCAGCTGGATCGCATTTTCCTCCGTCAACGTCGTCTTCAAGCAGCAGATCATCACCTCGAAAGAGCAACGCTACCTGAAGATGCAGAGCGCCTATGAAGAGCGCGTGGCGCAATTGCAGGCCGCCTATGACCAGCTCAACGGTCAGCTCGTCATTTCGCAGGAACGCTTCCTCGCCACCACGCGCGAGCTGGAAGACAGACACCGCCAGCTCACTGCGCTGATGAGCCAGAGCCAGTCCGCAAGCTCTGAACTGGAGAGCATGCGCCGCCGCTACGCCGCGACCGCGCGTCCCGCGAGCGCCGCTGCCCGCGCCAACACGATCCTGATGTCCGTCGACCACGACAGCGACCTTGCCGCTCTCGGGGCCGATCTCGGACAAACGACGACACGGCCCCAGCGGACGGCGGACGCCGAAACCTATGTCGTCGATGGAGCAGAAAATGGCGGCATCGACATTGCCTCGCTGGCTGCCGGCGACGATCAGAACGACACAGCGTCCCAGATTGACGCAAGGCTGACCCGGCTCGACCGCAACCAGCAGGGCCTCGTCAACTCGATCGAGGAAACCACCGACCGCAAGATCAAGGAACTCCGGTCGATCATTGCCATGACCGACGTCGCCGAGGTGAAGACGCTTTCCGGTGGCTCCTCCTCCCGGATGCCGGTCGCCGAAGGGGGGCCCTTTCTCGGTCTCGCCGAGGGCGAGGCGCTCGCGGACGGCGGCAAGGACAGCGCCTTCTCCAGACAGCTCCACAGGGTCAGCCAGAACCTCAACACAATGGCCGATCTGGAGAAATTCATTGCGAAAGTCCCTCTGGCCGAGCCGCTTGTCAGCTACCGCGAAACGAGCGGCTTTGGTCCACGCATAGACCCGTTCAACGGCAGAATGGCCTTCCATGCCGGCGAAGATCTGGCCACGGATTACGGCTCGACCGTATACGCCACGACTGCGGGAACCGTGACCTTTGCGGACTGGAGGGGCGCTTATGGCCGCATGATCGAGATCGATCTCGGCAATGGTTTCCGCACCCGCTACGGCCATCTCAGCCGTATCGACGTCAAGGTTGGCCAGAAAATTGCTTTCAGGGAGCCAATAGGCCGCGTGGGGTCCTCTGGCCGCAGCAGCGGACCGCATCTTCACTACGAAGTCTGGTTCGACGGAATAGTCCGTGATCCATCCAAATTCATCGAGGCAGGGCATTATGTTTTCGCGAAACAAGGCTAAGGATATCGAGAAGCCAGCCGCCCCGGTTGTGGCGCCGGCCCCAAGCGCGCCGCTGGTGAAGCGCACCGCCGCGCGCACGGTTCCTTCCATCATTTCGACGGACCTCGTGGTCCATGGCAACCTGACCGCCACGGGCGACATCCAGATCGACGGCACTGTCGAAGGCGACATCCGCAGCCAGTCGCTGACCATCGGCGAGAAGGCTTCAATCACCGGCGAAGTCGTCGCCGAGGACATCGTGATCCGTGGCCGCGTCGTGGGCACCATCCGCGGGCGCCGCGTCCAGCTTTCCTCGACCTGCCATGTCGAGGGCGACATCCTGCATGAAGCGCTGGCCGTCGAAACGGGTGCCTTCTTCGAAGGCAATTGCCGCCATTCCGACGATCCAATCGGTCAGGCTTCCGCGTCGCGTGCGCCCGCCGCGCCGCGCCCGAGCGCCGGCCCCGTGGCCGCGCCCCGCCCGGCTGCCGTGGCCCCCGCGCCGCGCCCTGCCGAGCCTGCCCAGGCCGCAAGCCCCGTGATCGTGGGTGACGGCGGCGTCGTCGTGAAGCGCCCCGCCGCGCAGTAAGCACCGCGAACAGACCTGCCGCGTCGAGAGATGACGGCGCGTAAAACGAAACAGCCGCCTCGACATCGAGGCGGCTGTTTTTATTCGGGGTGGCGGCAAACGTGCCGCGCGATCACGGGATGCAGGATCAGTCGATGTCCTCGACCGGTGCGTCGGCCCCGCCCTTCACGCGGGCAGCGAGAGCCGCAGCCATGAACTCGTCGAGATCACCATCGAGCACGCCGGAGGGCGTCGGGCTTTCGACGCCGGTGCGCAGGTCCTTCACCATCTGATAGGGCTGCAAGACGTAAGAGCGGATCTGGTGGCCCCAACCGATATCGGTTTTTCCCGCCGCTTCGGCCTGCGCCGCTGCCTCGCGCTTTTCCAGCTCGGCCTCATAGAGTCGCGCGCGCAGCATGTTCCAGGCCGTGGCGCGGTTCTTGTGCTGTGAGCGTTCGTTCTGGCAGGCGACGACAATGCCTGTCGGAACGTGGGTGATGCGCACGGCGCTGTCCGTCGTGTTGACGTGCTGGCCGCCCGCGCCCGACGAACGGTACGTGTCGATGCGGCAGTCGCTTTCGTTGACGTCGATGTTGATCGAGTCATCCACCACCGGATAGACCCAGACGCTCGAGAAGCTCGTATGGCGCCGCGCATTGGAGTCGTAAGGCGAGATGCGGACGAGGCGATGAACGCCCGACTCCGTCTTCAACCAGCCAAACGCGTTGTGCCCCTTCACCTGGATCGTCGCCGATTTGATGCCGGCCTCTTCGCCGTCATGCCGTTCGACCAGATCGACCTTGTAGCCCTTGCGCTCCGCCCAGCGCGTATACATGCGCAGAAGCATCTGGGCCCAGTCCTGGCTCTCCGTGCCGCCCGCGCCTGCATGGACCTCGAGGAAGGCGTCGTTGCCATCGGCCTCGCCGGAGAGAAGCGTTTCAATCTCGGCCTTGCGCGCATCTTCGCGCACGGCCTTGAGCGACGCCTCGGCTTCCTTGACGATGCCGTCGTCGCCCTCGGCCTCGCCGAGTTCGATCAGTTCGATATTGTCGTTGAGACCTGACTCGAGGCGCAGATAGGCGCCGATGGCCTCATCCAGCCGCGTGCGCTCCGCCATGAGAGAGCGGGCCTTGGTCGGATCGTTCCAGAGATTGGGATCTTCAGAGCGGGCGTTCAGTTCGTCGAGGCGCTTGCGGGCAGTATCCCAGTCAAAGATGCCTCCTCAGCAGTCCCAGGGACTGCTTGATTTCATCGGCTATCGCCTGGGTCTCGGTACGCATCGCTCTTGCTCTCCATCAAATCGGGAGCGGAAAATAGGCCGAACATATCCGGGTGTAAACCCGTGGCATGTGAAGCCGCTGAAACTCAATAGAGGCCGCCCGTTCCTGAATCGATCGCGCCGCCGCCCGAACTCGCGGGCGCGCCGAGCGTTCCGCCATCGGTGCCCGTTACCGGAGTTCCGGTGACGACATTCAGGGAGGAGTTCGATGACGCCTGAGGCTCCGTTCCTTCCTTGAATGCTTCAAGGATCACATCGGGATCGCTCGACGTGGCGAGCTGGCCCGTCTTGTGATCGACCTTCACGAGACTGATGCCGGGCGGAATGCGGAACGGGATGGCGGGTTCGCCGCCGATCTCTGCCTGCATGATGTCGCGGAAAACCGGCGCGGCGGTACGCCCGCCCGTTTCGGCGCGCCCCAGTGGGGCTGGCGTATCGTAGCCGACGAAGACGCCGACGACGAGATGGGGCGAATAGCCCATGAACCATGCGTCGCGCTCGTCGCTCGACGTGCCGGTCTTGCCCGCGAGCGGCACGCCCACGGCCTTGACGGCAGAGCCCGTACCACGTTGCACGACGCCCTCGAGCATCGACGTGATCTGATAGGCCGTCTGCGGGCTCTCGATCTGCTCCCGGTCGTCGGGCAGCTCCGGCGGCGCCTGGTTCGTCCAGTCGGCATTGCAATCGGGGCAAGGCCGATTGTCGGACTTGTAGATGGTGCGGCCCCAGCGGTCCTGTACGCGGTCGATGAGCGTCGGTTTCACCTTCTTGCCGCCATTATCAAAGGTCGAATAGGCCGCAGCGAGACGCATCAGGGTCGTCTCGCCCGCGCCGAGCGACATGGCGAGCACAGGTTGCATGTTGTCGATGACGCCGAAGCGGTGCGCGTATTCGGCGACCTTGTCCATGCCGATCGCCTGCGCGAGGCGGACCGTCATGACGTTGCGCGAATGCTCCAGACCGAAGCGAAGCGTCGAAGGTCCAAAGAAATCCTTTTCATAGTTCTCGGGCTTCCAGAGACCGAGGCCCGGCCCCTGATCCATGACGAAAGGCGCGTCGAGAACAAGGCTTGATGGCGTGAAACCACTGTCGAGCGCGGCCGCATAGACGAAGGGCTTGAAGGACGAGCCCGGCTGACGCAACGCCTGCGTCGCGCGATTGAACTCGCTCTGGTCGAAGCTGAAGCCGCCCTGCATGGCGAGCACGCGGCCCGTATGCGGGTCCATCGCGATCACCGAGCCGTTGACGGCAGGTACCTGGCGCAGCGCATAGGCGCCCGCGCCCTTCGCTGCCAGGCGTTCGACATAGATCACATCGCCGATGGCAAGCGCATCCGAAGGCTGTTTCAGGACGGGCCCAAGATAGACATCCTTGATCGACTTGCGCGCCCAGCTCATGTCGGCAAAGGCAATGGTGCCAGTCTTCACGTCAGTCGAGAACTTGCCGTTCGGCAGCTTCTCGGGCCGCAGGCCGATCTTCACCGCTGTCGGCGAGAGGTCGAGCACGACGCCCAGCGTCCAGGGCGCGAGATCTTCGGCGAATTTCTGCTTCTCCAGCGCTTCCTGCCAGTTCTCACCGGGCTTCAGGCTGGCGACCGGTCCGCGATAGCCGTGGCGCTGGTCGTAATCGACGAGACCCTTGCGCAGCGAGCGGCGGACGATCGCCTGGAGATGCGTATCGATGGTGGTGCGAACCGACAGTCCGCCCTCATAGAGCTTCTGCTCGCCGAACTGCGAATAGAGTTCGCGCCGCACTTCCTCGACGAAATAGGAGGCATCGACGAGCTGCACGCCCACCGGCCGCTGCACCGTCCTGAAGGGCTCCGCCTGGGCGGCCTTCGCATCTTCCGGCGTAACGAAACCGTCCTCTTCCATCCGGCCTATCACCCAGTTGCGGCGGGCGATGGCGCGATCGCGATGCGTATAGGGATTGTAGTTTTCAGGGCCCTTCGGCAGCGACGCGAGATAGGCAACCTCGGCGACCGAGAGCTGGTCGAGCGGCTTGTCGAAATAGTTCAGCGCCGCGGCGGCAATGCCGTAGCTGCCGGTCCCGAGATAGATTTCGTTCAGATAGAGTTCGAGAATCTTTTCTTTCGAATAGGCCTTTTCCATCCGTAGCGAGAGCAGGATTTCCGTGATCTTGCGCTGCGCGTTGCGGTCGCGCGTCAGAAGGAAGTTGCGCGCCACCTGCTGCGTGATGGTCGATGCCCCGACGAGGCGGCGGTCGTTCAGCACATTGAAGACGTTATCCACCATGGCACGCATGATGCCCATCGGATCGACGCCGCTATGCGTATAGAAATTCTTGTCTTCGGCGGCGAGGAAGGCCTGGATCACGCGCTTGGGGATCGCGCTGATCGGAACATATATGCGCCGCTCGCGGGCATACTCCGCAATGAGCTCGCCGTCGCCTGCATGAACGCGTGTCATCACCGGCGGCTCGTAATTGGCGAGCTTGGAATAGTCGGGCAGTTCGATATTCATCTGCCAGAGCACGTAACCGGCGACGAGAGCCACGCCCGCGACGGCGACCAGAAAGAGCGCGGATAAGACTTTGAGAACTCTCAACATCGGGCTCAGCTGCCCCCATCTTTCTCTATTGGTGCCGCCTAGGCATTAGACCGGCGGAAGGGCCAAAACCGCCGCCACACATAGCACGGTCCCATTACGGGAAACTACCCGCCAATCTCTGCCGCATAGTTAACCGGCGGCTTTGCCGGTCGTGGTCTAGGTCGCAATTGTGGCAGACTCGCGACGCGAGCGGGCCTAATTCGGCCCTTCGGCCAGCCTGTCGCCGAAATAGCGGTCCACCGCCCGCACGAAAGCATTGGAAACCGTCGTCCGCCATTTCGGCGAGGTCAGGCGCTTCTCTTCCGTGGCATTGGTGAGAAAACCGAGCTCAACCAGTACTGAAGGCACGTCCGGCGCCTTCAGCACGACAAAGCCCGCAAAGCGGTGTGTCGGCTCAAGGAGGTAGGTCGCCTTCCTCGCATAGTCCACGACGGATTTGGCGAAACGTACCGAATAGTTCTTGGTCTCGCGCTGGGCGAGATCGATCAGAATGCCCGTGACCTCCGGCGACTCGCCCTTGAAGTCGATCCCAGCGATTGCGTCGGACAGGTTTTCCTTACGCGCGAGCTCCGCCGCTTCCTTGTCCGAAGCCTTTTCGGAGAGCGTGTAGACCGACATGCCCTTCACATCGGACTTGGCGATCGAATCCGCGTGGATGGAGATGAAGAGGTCCGCCTTGTAGCGCCGCCCGATCTGCACCCGCTCGCGCAGCGGAATGAAGATGTCCTTGTCGCGCGTCAGGTGAACTTCATATCGCCCTGTCGCGCGCAGACGCTTCGCCAACTCCTTGGCGAAGGCCAGCACGACATCTTTTTCGACGACGCCGCTTCTCAAGCCATGCGTACCCGGATCGACGCCGCCATGTCCCGGATCGAGGACAATGATGCGGCGGCGTTCATGCCGCGCGGGCGGTGTCACGGGCACGACGGCGGACGAGGCTGGCGTCGGCGCCACAGATGCGGCGCTGCCCACCGCCCCCGTCGATGGAGCCGGACCGGACGAAACCGGCCCCAGATCGGCCCCCGGCCTTTCAGCCGTTTTGATGAAGCTCTCCCGGTCCGTCGCCGCGAGATCAATGACCACGCGCCGCCCGAAACCACCCTGCGGCTCCAGAATGAAATTGCGCGCAACCGACACAGGCCCGGTCGCGTCGATCACCACGCGGAAGCGCTCGTCCTGAAACTTGCCATAGCGATAGCCGGCAATGAGGCCCCGCCCCTTTCTGTCTACATCGGCAGGCAGGCTGGAGCGCAGCTTCGGAAAATCGATAATCACCCTGTAGGGGTCGGCAAGCGTGAAGACCCGATAGTTCACCGGCTCTGCGCCGCCGAGTTCGACGACAAAGCGCGTCTCCGCCCCGCGATCGCCGATGCGGATGCTGGAAATGGCCGCCCCGTTTCCCGGCGCGGGCGAATGCCCACCTTCGGCATCAAGCGCGGCGCGGTCGTCATCGGGGAGCGACGAGGCGGGAGCCGGCAGCGCCGCCTCATTGACGCCTTCGGGGCGACCGGATTGTGAGGAGGCCGCCGGGAGCGTTCCTAGAGCGCCCTTTTCGGCCTTGGCGGACCCGGCGGGCAGGCATCCGGCGAGAACAAGCGACAGAAGGACCAGCGCAGAAACGGGCGCCCTTGGCACCCTCCCTCTACCTGACCGCAGTGAAGCGGCCACCTGCCCACTATTCAACATAATATACAGCAACCGCCCGATACGCGGCCCGTTCCCTCGGCCGGGCTTATATCCCCGCCGATCATGAATCAGATACCGACCTAATCTATTCTGGCCAGAATACTTTATAAACCATTACCCGACCGGAAAACTTCACGATTTCTCAATGACTAGGCTGGTTAATGGAGTGTAGCGGCCGGGCCTTGGTACAGGCTGTGACAAATCTTGACTCAAGCACCGCCAAGCCATCGCTTGCCAAATCAGGACCGCGCAAAGTACAAGACAAAGGCTAGCCGGTTTGGCTTTCCCCTGGGGTGTCCGGTGCTTTCGATACCGGCTCCACCTGGTCCGATGAGCCTGGAGATACGGCGAACCTCTGCCCCCGTGACAAGAAGGCGGTGCGGCATTCTTGGGTTCGCCTTGCCTCAGGCTCCCTGGCAGACCACGACGCCAGACCGCCCGAGCGAGTTTGACGCTCGTCCCACCTCTCGCTTTCCACTGGAATCGAGACGGTCACGACGATTTCCGCCCGCCCCCGGCGCATAAGGGGGCACCGAAGGTTGAGATGCACGACGCAATCACGCAGATGGAAGACGCACAGGCCGGAAAGGTTCGCTTCACAAGCGAATTTACTGCGCCCCGTCTTGCTGCGCCGGCCGTGCTCGCCGCCTGCTCATCACAGTACAAAACCGGCCTTATCACCGCGCCCATGATCCATGTGGTTGCGGCCAGCCGGGTTCACACAATCGGCGCTCGCCCGCGCCCGCTCGGCCGCATGAATTTGCGCCTTGCTTTGCGTGGCGGCCAGCGCCCCGGAGATTTGCTCAATGGCAAACAAGATGCTTATCGACGCGACCCACCCCGAGGAAACTCGGGTTGTGGTCGTGAGCGGCCAACGTGTTGAAGAGTTCGATTTCGAGTCCGAGGCAAGAAAGCAGCTTCGCGGAAACATCTACCTCGCGAAAATCACGCGCGTAGAGCCTTCGCTGCAGGCGGCTTTTGTCGAATATGGCGGCAACCGTCACGGCTTCCTCGCCTTCAGCGAAATCCATCCCGACTACTACCAGATCCCTGTCGCGGATCGCGAAGCGCTGTTGAAGCATCAGGCAGCCGCCGCGCGCCGCGAGGCCGAGGAAGAAGATCACGACGGTGAGGGCGAGCAGCCCGCCGCCGAACAGGGCGAGGCCGTCGCTGCCGAAGCCAATAATTCCGAAACGCGCACCGTTGATGAGCATCACGACGATGCTCCGCATGGCGACGAGGAATCGGCCAATGCGCCGATCGAGCGCGGCGAGATGGAAACCGTCCATTCCGACGAGACGATCGAGTCGATCGGCGCCGGCGATGTGCTTGAGGAAGCGCAGGAAGAAGCCCAGCCCCGCAAGCAGCGCCACAACTTCCGCAACTACAAGATTCAGGAAGTCGTGAAGCGCCGTCAGATCATGCTGGTGCAGGTCGTCAAGGAGGAGCGCGGCAACAAGGGTGCGGCGCTCACCACGTTCCTTTCGCTCGCCGGCCGCTATTGCGTGCTCATGCCCAACACGGCGCGCGGCGGCGGCATCTCCCGCAAGATCACGCAGGCTGCGGACCGCAAGAAGCTGAAGTCGATCGCCGAGTCCCTCGATGTGCCGGAGGGCATGGGCCTCATCGTCCGCACGGCGGGCGCGAAGCGCACCAAGGCGGAGATCAAGCGCGACTACGAATATCTGCTCCGTATGTGGGAAAGCGTGCGCGAGCTGACGCTGCGCTCCACGGCCCCTGCCCTCGTCTATGAGGAAGGCAGCCTGATCAAGCGTTCGATCCGCGATCTCTACGACAAGGACATCGATGCCGTCTTCGTCGAAGGCGACGAAGGCTACAAGGAAGCCAAGAACTTCATGCGCATGCTCATGCCGAGCCATGCGAAGAATGTTCAGCAGTACAAGGAAAAGATTCCGCTTTTCCAGAAGTATCAGGTCGAGCAGCAGCTCGACTCGATGTTCAACCCGGTCGTGACGCTGAAGTCCGGCGGCTATGTCGTCATCAATCCGACGGAAGCCCTCGTCTCCATCGACGTCAACTCGGGCCGCTCGACGAAAGAGCGCAACATCGAGCAGACGGCGCTCAGGACCAATCTCGAAGCGGCGGAAGAAATCGCGCGCCAGATGCGTCTGCGCGACCTTGCGGGCCTCATCGTCATCGACTTCATCGACATGGACGAGAACCGCAACAACCGCGCGGTCGAGCGCAAGCTCAAGGATTGCCTGAAGACCGATCGCGCCCGCATTCAGGTGGGCCGCATCAGCCATTTCGGCCTGCTCGAAATGTCGCGCCAGCGCATGCGCTCCGGCGTGCTCGAAGGTTCGACCGTTCAGTGCCAGCATTGCCTCGGCACCGGCCTCGTCCGCTCTGTCGAGTCGATGGCGCTCCATGTGCTGCGCGGCGTCGAAGCCGAAGCCGCCAAGGGCCGCGCCGCCGCCTTCACGCTGAAGGTTCCGGTCGAGGTCGCCGTCTACATCCTCAACCAGAAGCGCGCCAACCTGCTCGACATCGAGGAGCGTTACGGCACCTCGGTCTATGTCGAGGCGGATGCGTCGCTGAAGGGTTCCGACCATCGCGTCGAACATGCCGAAGCCCGCGCCCTGACGCGGACGCGGCCCGCGATCGGCGCGATCAACATCGAAACGGCCTATACGGAAGAACCGGAGCCCGTTATCGAGGAGCCCGTCGTCGAGGAAGACGAAGAGGAAGAAGAAGAAGCCTCCGCCCAGCCACGAGAACGCCGTGGCGAGGAAGGCGATGAGGAAGGTCCGCGCCGCAAGCGTCGTCGTCGCAGGCGTCGTGGCGGTGGCCGTCGCGACGAGGAAGGCACTGAAGCCCAGGCCGGCCAACCCGCACAGGGCGAAGCTCGCGCCGAAGGTGAAGCGCCCGAAGGCGAAGAAGGCGACGAGGACGAAGACCAGGCCGAGGAAACTGCCGGCGCGGAAGCTGGCGACGAGGCTGGTGAGGCGGAGCGTCAGCGCAAGCGCAGGCGTCGTGGCCGCCGCGGCGGCCGCCGTAATCGCGGTCGCGAGGAAGGCGGCGCCGAGGGTGCAGCCGAAAGCGCCGAGGCTTCCGAGGCCAGCGAGCCCGCCGAGGAAGCGCCGATCCTGCTCTCCTATTCGCGCGATGATATCGTCCGCGAGGAAGCTGCGCATGTAGCGACCGAAGAAGTCGAACAGGCGGTAGCCGCGGCGGACCCGGTGCCGATGGAAATCGCCCGCGCCGAAGAAGCTCAGCCCGCGACCGAGAAGATGGAAGCGGCAACGCCGGTCGAGTACGCGGAAGCGCCGATCGTCGAGGAAATTCCGGTGGTCGAAGAAGCTGCTGTGATCGAAGAAGCGCAGCCGGTCGTCGAAACCTCCGCGCCCGCGGCCGAAACCAAAAAGGCCCCCGAGCCCGAAAAGCCGCAGGGCCCTGCCCGTCGGGGCTGGTGGCAGCGCCGCAGCTCTGCTGACTGATTGAAAATGGCGAAGCGCTGGCGGCTCAGGCCAGCCAGCGCTTCAGCCGCTCTACTGCCTCTTCCATATCCGCCATCGAGCCGGCGAATGACAGGCGAATGCTCTGCCTGCCCCGCTCCGGATCGAAATCGAGGCCCGGCGTCGCCGCGACGCCCGCCTCATGCAGCATGCGATGACAGAATTCGGCGCTGTCATTGGTGAGCTTGCGAACATCCGCATAGAGATAAAAGGCCCCATCCGCAGGCGCGAAACTGTCGAAGCCTGCTTTGGGCAATTCGGTGAGCAACAGTGCCCGGTTCGCCGCATAGCGCGCGACATTGGCGTCGAGCTCTCCGGTCGCATCGAAAGCCGCGGCGCCTGCCACCTGCGCCACCGATAATGGCGCGATGAAAAGGTTTTGCGCCAGTCGTTCCAGCGGGCGCACCAGCCGCTCCGGCACGACCAGCCAGCCGAGCCGCCAGCCCGTCATGCAGTAATATTTCGAGAAGCTGTTGACGACGACAGCATCGGCGCAAGACGAAAGCGCAGTCGCCGTCTCCGCGCCAAAGACGATGCCGTGATAAATCTCGTCGGAGATGAACCAGCGTCCTTGCGGCCTCGCAAGCAGCTGAAAGCTCGGCAAGCGCGGCAGGCGTCATCATCGTGCCGGTCGGATTGGCGGGGCTTGCCACCAGCGCACCCGCGATGCGGCCATGGCGGCGCTCGGCGTCATCGATCAGCTCCGGCGTCAGCGACCAGCGCGTCTTGGGCCCCACGGGAATGCCGACAGGCGTGAGGCCCAGCGCCAGAAGAATGTTGCGATAGGCCGGATAGCCGGGCTCCGAAATCGCAACCCGCGCACCGGCATCGAAGCAGGCAAGAAAGGCGAGGATGAAACCGCCAGACGAGCCCGCCGTCACCACCACTCGGTCGGGTGCAATGTCGAGCCCGTGGGCGTCGCCATAGTGCCGGGCGATGCGCCGGCGAAGCGACAGCAGCCCCAGCGCATCGGTATACCCCAGACGGTCGGCCTCGAGCGCCCGCGCCGCCGCCTCGCGCACGGCGAGCGGCGCTTGCGTCGATGGCTGACCCACTTCGAGATGCATGACGCGCCTACCGCCCGCGCTTTCAAGCGCGGTCGCGTCCCGCATCACATCCATCGCGATGAAGGGCGCGACATCGCTGCGCTTCGAAATCTCTGGCGCGTCAGCCATCAGACGAAAGCTCAGGACCCTGAGCGCACAGCGCCGAAGCCGACGCCGTCGCTCTTCGGGCCGACGCCCATCGTGCAGACGCCCGACGGCAGGCCGGTGGGGCAGATGATCGCCGAAGCGGGCGAGCGCGCGTCAGCCGGACTCGCCTGCAGGGCGGGCAGCGCCGTATTGCCGTCTGCCAGTGCTGCCTGCGCGGTGTGCAGGATGGCCGCCGCGCCCTTTGGCGCACCGCCGCCAGCACCCGCAAAATAGAGGTTTTTGTTATTCGGGTTGATGATCATCACCGGCGTCAGCAGGTTCGAGGCAATACCCCGCGGGACCGCAGGCGACGAGGCGAAGACGACGCCCGCGGCCTCCGCTGCCCGGCCCGAGCCGAAGGCGCCATTCAGCGTCACCGAGCAGGCGACCGCCCCGCCCTTGGCGTCGACGACGGCGAAGGATGTCGTGCCGAAATCGCGGTCCAGCGACATGTTCGGAGAACCGAGAGAAAGTGCCGTCTTGTCCGCGGCATCCGTCAGCCCCGCCGCGTCAGACCTGCCCAGGACAGCGTTCCAGAGCGCGCCGGAGAAAACGCCGGCGCCGAGCGACTGAGCCGGAAGCGCGACGAACGCATCGCCCGCCTGAATCTGCTGCGCGGGCGCCACATCGGCGCGATAGTTGGTCAGGTCCGCCTGCGACAGCGCCCCGCCCTTCGTGCGCGCCTGCTCGATCAACTGGCGAGCGGTCTCACCGGTGTAGAAGCCGGGAGCGCCCTTGCTGCGAATATGCGCGAGCGTCGTCGCAAGATTCACCTGGGCGAAAGTGTCGAGTTCGCGATAGCCGCGCTCGCCATCGGCGGTGAACAAGCGGCGCAGATCCGCCGAGTTGGCAAATGCCAGTCCGCCATCGGTCAGCTGCCTGCCCGTGGCCCGCGACACCGGGAAGCCTGTCGCCGCGAGGCGCTCAGCAGGCGAAATGAGTTCGCTCCAGGATTTCGAACCATATTTTGCCTGCAGCAGCGCGAAGCCGCGCACATTGCCAGGAACGGCGACGGGCCCGCCGCTGATGGGCTGGCGCGGCAGGAAGGAAATGGTTTCGACCGTCGGCTTGTCCGCGGCCCGCGCGAGGCATACGCCACCGCCGCCAAGCCCGGCCGCCGCCGGATAGGTCACAGAAAGCGCGAAATAAAGCGCTGTCGCCGCATCGGCTGCATTGCCGCCCTTTTCGAGCGCATTACGCCCGATGAGCGCCGCCGTCGGCTCGTCGGCCACCACCGCGCCCGCAAAGGTCGAATCGGACGTGTCCATGGCGAGCTTCTTGCCGGCCACGTCATCGCGCTGATACTTGGTCTCGATGCTGCTGTTGGTCACCGTCGCCCCGAGCGGCGCCTCGCCGCTGAGGCCAGTCGACGAACAGGCCGCGAGCGAGCCGGCAAGAACCGCATGTCCGAGGAAAGGCAGCACTCGGGCTGTCATCCGGCTCCGGCTCGACCGGACCTTGTTAGACCAATTATGGCGCACGCTGTCCTCCCCATTTGGCCGTCTCCGGCCTGTTCACAATTTGGCCTCAATCCCGGCTTTTCTTGCTCTCGCAAAGCGCAGGAAACGGCATGTTCGGAGCGTTCAAGAAGATAGTCTGGAGCTCGATTGACGGGTCTATCACTGACCCCTACCGTTTAGTCGCCCCGCGTGAGGGTTTCAACGCCCATTTCCGGCCCGGAACCTCAAACGCGGAGCATGCCGAAGGACCGAACGATCGCGCCGGACCCGATTTCGGCAAATTTTCGAAGCGGCCGGCACTATGCCGCAGACGATGGAAAAGCCAGTAAATGTCGATTAGATACGCGGCCAAAGCAGCAGGCGCCTTCTGCCTCTCCGCTCTGCTCGCCTTTTCAGGCGTCTCGCCCGCCCTGGCGGACGGAATTTCGCTCGTCCGCGACGCCGAGACGGAAAACATGGTGCGCGAATATGCGCTGCCGATCTGGCGCGCCGCAGGCCTGAACCCTTCGTCGGTACGCGTCTATCTGGTGCAGGACGATACGATCAATGCCTTCGTGGCCGCCGGCCAGCGCCTCTTCCTCAATACCGGCCTCATCACCCAGGTCGACACGCCCCTCGAACTCACCGGCGTCATTGCGCATGAAACCGGCCACATGGCCGGCGGCCATCTGGTGCGCGGCACGGAGGCCATGGACAAGCTGAGCATGCCCATGATCGCGTCCATGATCCTTGGCGTCGGCGCCATGGCGGCCGGCGCGGGCGACGCAGGCATGGCAATCATCACGGGCGGCGCGCAGGTCTCCCAACGCTCGGTCCTCGCCTATAGCCGCCAGCAGGAAGGCAGCGCCGACCAGGCGGGCGCGACCTATCTCCAGAAGGCGGGCATCTCCGGCAAGGGCATGCTCGACCTTTTCTCCAAGTTCCGCGATCAGGAAGCTCTGTCCACGACCCAGCAGGATCCTTTCATCCGTAGTCACCCCATCTCGGAAGAGCGCCTCGCCGCGCTTGAGGAACGGGTGAAGGCCTCGCCCTTCTACTCGAGGACCGACTCGCCGGAACGGGTGCATCAGCTGAAGATGGTGCAGGCGAAGCTCAACGGCTTTGTCGATGACCCGGTGGTAACCTTCCGCCGCTATCCCGAGTCCGATCAGAGCGACTATGCTCGCTACGCGCGCTCGATCGCCTATCACAAGAATGGCGACAACGATAAGTCGCTGGCGGAGCTTGCTCCCCTGCTCCAGAAGGAGGCCAGCAATCCCTATCTCTGGGAACTCAAGGGCCAGGTATTGTTCGAAGGCGGCAAGGTTCCCGATTCCATCGAGCCTTACCGCAAGGCGCTGTCGCTCAATCCGGACGAGCCGCAGCTTCAGCTTGAGCTTGGTCAGGCGCTCCTCGCGGCGGAGAAACCCGCCTATGACAAGGAGGCGCTCGGCTACCTGCAGGATTCGGTCAAACGCGATCCTGAAAATCCGACGACCTTTTTCCAGCTCGCCATTGCCTATGGCCGGTTGAACAATATAGGCATGGCTGAACTCTCGACCGCCGAGTACTACGAGTCGATCGGCGAGATGCGCGACGCGCGCGGCCATGCCGCCGTCGCGCAGAAACATTTGAAACAAGGCTCGCCCGAATGGCTCCGGGCCCAGGATCTCATGCAGGAAGAAGGATGAGTATGCGTCGCTCTGTTATCACGACCCTTGCCACAATGGCCGCGCTGGCCCTTGCGGCCCTCGGCCTTGCCGGCGCCGCGACTGCCGGAACGCCCACGACGCAAGACCGCAGCTTCAGCGCCGAACAGACGGGCGACATCGAGAAGATCGTGCATGACTATCTCCTCAAGCACCCCGAAGTGCTGATCGAGGCGATGCAGGAACTCGACAAGAAGCAGGCAGCTTCCGACCGCCAGAAGCAGGACGGCGCCATCGCCGCGAACCGGGCTGCGATTTTCAACGATGCCGACAGCTACGTCGCGGGCAACCCCAAGGGCGACGTCACCATCGTCGAGTTCTTCGACTATCAGTGCGGCTACTGCAAGCGCAGCTTCGGCCCCTTGATGGATACGCTGAAGAAGGACGGGAATATCCGCCTTGTGCTGAAGGAATTCCCCATTCTCGGCGAAGAGTCGGTCACGGCCACGCGCGCCGCCGTCGCCTCAATGAAGCAGGGCAAGTATTTCGAGTTCCATCAGGCGCTGTTCCACCATAAGGGACAGCTTACCGACGAAGCCATCATGCAGGCCGCCGCCGATGTCGGGCTCGACACCGCGCGCCTGAAGCGCGACATGAACGACGCGAAGATCAAGAAGCTCATCACGCGCAATTACGAGCTCGCCGATGCGCTCGCCATCAAGGGCACACCGGGCTTCATCATCGGCGGCAAGCTCATCGCCGGCGCGCTCGATAAGGACGAACTCGTCGCCGCCATCAAGGATGCGCGGGAGACCTGCGGCGCGAACTGCTGAGACCGTGGGCCGATCCAGGGCAACGCCCCGGGTCGGCCAGCCTCAGATCAGGCCAGACAGCGGCGAGGACGGATCGGCATATTTCTTCTTGGGCATGCGTCCGGCGAGATAGGCAAGCCGTCCCGCCTCCACCGCGAGCTTCATCGCCCGCGCCATGCGGATCGGGTCTTTCGCCTCCGCAATCGCCGTATTCATCAACACGCCATCGCAGCCGAGTTCCATGGCGATCGCTGCATCGGATGCAGTGCCCACGCCCGCATCGACCAGCACGGGCACTTTCGCCTGCTCGATGATGAGGCGGATATTGATCGGATTCTGGATGCCGAGGCCCGAACCGATGGGGGCTGCGAGCGGCATGATCGCGCAGCAGCCAAGCTCCTCCAGCTTCTTCGCCATGATCGGATCGTCGGTGCAATAGACCATCACCTCGAAGCCGTCCTTGATGAGCGCTTCCGCTGCCCGCAGCGTCTCGATCATGTCGGGATAGAGCGTCTTCTGGTCGCCCAGCACTTCGAGCTTCACAAGGTTCCAGCCGCCCGCCTCACGCGCGAGGCGCAGCGTGCGCACCGCGTCTTCCGCCGTGTAGCAGCCCGCCGTATTCGGCAGATAGGTCACCTTCTTCGGGTCGATATAGTCGACCAGCATCGGCTCCTTGGGGTTCGTCACGTTCACGCGGCGCACGGCAACAGTGACGATCTCCGCGCCTGCCGCCTCGACGGCGGCGGCGTTCTGCGCCAGATCCTTGTATTTGCCCGTGCCCACGATGAGCCGCGACCTGTAGGTGCGGCCTGCGATGGTGATGCTGTCGTCGCCGGCCGTCTCAGCCGCGTCGATCTTCGCCGTTTCAGTCACCTGATATCTCCTGGCAAGCGGCTCAACCGCCGCCGACAAAATGAACGATCTCCAGCCGGTCGCCATCCGCGAGCTGCGTTTCGCCATAGACCGAGCGCGGCACGATTTCGAAATTGCGCTCGATGGCGACCTTGCGCGGATCGAGCCCGAAGCGCTCGATCAGCCCCAGCACCGTCAGCGGCGCCTGGGCCTCGTGAATATCACCATTGATGGTTAACTGCATGCCGGTCTCGTTACGTCCCAGTCGGGAGGCGCTTTGGGGGTTCCGCAGGGGCACCCGGCCCTCTTGCTGGCCGGGATAATGGGTGAGCGGACCTCCCAATTCAAGCGGCGCGGCAAAGCGGGTTAAAGCCTTTCGCCCATTACGGGACTTGCGTATAACTGGACCGCCTCGAATCGGGGACAGGGGCGCGAGGGGCTTGAGATGGACACATTCCTGCCCCTTTCCCCCAGATAATTCCGCCAGCCGGGACCCGGGACGAAAATGGCCAAACGGGCTACAAAACCTGCCGCAAAGCCGATCGCAACGAAGCCGATCTATGTGCTGAACGGCCCAAATCTCAACCTGCTCGGACAGCGGGAACCGGAGATTTATGGCCGCGCGACGCTTGCCGACGTCGAGAAGTCGCTCGCTGCCCGCGCCAGGTCGCTGGGCGCCTCGGTCCTTTGCCTCCAGAGCAACAATGAAGGCGACCTCGTCACCTGGATCCAGGAGGCGCGGACGATGGCGGGCGGCGTCATCATCAATGCGGGCGCCTATTCGCACACTTCGATCGCCATCCACGACGCGTTGGCGATGCTCGACATCCCGGTGATCGAGGTTCACATCTCGAACATCTACAAGCGCGAGAGCTTCCGGCATCACTCGCACATCTCCTCCGTTGCCACGGGTCTCATCTGCGGTCTTGGCGTGAAGGGATATGAGCTTGCCCTCGAGGCGATCCTCGCCGACATTTCAAAATAGGATTTCCGACATTGGCCGCACCCCGCCAAACGGCACCCAAAGCAGCCCAGTCCTCAGCCAAAGCACCAGAGAGTAATGCAAGCGAGATGAGCAAAGCAGGCGTCGATCAGGAGTTGATCCGGCAGCTGGCGGCCCTCCTGAAGGAGACCGACCTCAGCGAAATCGAAATCGAAACCGGCTCGCTGAAGCTGCGCGTCGCGCGGCAAGTGAGCCAGGTGACGATCCCCGTCGCGCATCACGCGGCTTCCGCTCCGGCAGCGGCGCCCGCGGCCGCCGCGCCTGCGAGCGACGCCACGCATCCGGGCGCCCTCACCTCGCCCATGGTCGGCACCGCCTATCTCGCCGCCGAGCCGGGCGCCGCGCCCTTCGTGACGGTCGGCTCCAAGGTCACCGCCGGTCAGACGGTTCTCATCATCGAAGCGATGAAGACCATGAACCACATCCCGGCGCAGCGCGCAGGCACGGTGACCAAGATCCTCGTCGAGGACGGCCAGCCGGTCGAGTTCGGCGAACCCCTCGTCATCATCGAATAGGCCGGAACGGCAATGTTCGAAAAAGTCCTCATCGCGAACCGTGGCGAGATCGCGCTCCGCATCCACCGCGCCTGTCGCGAAATGGGTATCAAGACGGTCGCCGTCCATTCGACGGCGGATGCCGACGCGATGCATGTGCGTCTCGCCAATGAGAGCGTCTGCATCGGCCCCGCGCCTGCAAGCGAAAGCTATCTGAACATTCCGGCGATCATCTCGGCTTGCGAGATCACCGGCGCCGACGCGGTGCATCCCGGCTATGGCTTCCTCTCCGAGAATGCGCGCTTCGCCGATATTCTCGCGGCCCATGGCATCACCTTCATCGGACCCACCGCCGATCACATCCGCCTCATGGGCGACAAGATCCAGGCGAAGGTCACGGCCCGCTCGCTCGGCATACCCTGCGTGCCGGGTTCCGACGGTGCCATCACGACCGACGAAGAAGCCTACAAGGTCGCCGAGGAGACGGGCTATCCCGTGCTCGTGAAGGCGGCGGCCGGCGGCGGCGGACGCGGCATGAAGGTCGCCCGCTCGCGCGACGAGCTTTCAGGCGCGCTCTCCACGGCCCGCGCCGAAGCAAAGGCCGCCTTCGGCGACGACGCCCTCTACATGGAAAAATATCTGGGCCAGCCGCGCCATATCGAGATGCAGGTCATTGCCGACGCGCATGGCAATGTCGCCCATCTCGGCGAACGCGATTGCTCGCTTCAGCGTCGCCACCAGAAGGTGCTGGAAGAGTGCCCCTCGCCCGCGCTCAACGCGGAGCAGCGTCAGAAGATCGGCGACATTGTTCGCAACGCCATCGCCAAGCTCGGTTATCTCGGCGTCGGCACGATCGAGTTCCTCTATGAAGACGGCGAGTTCTATTTCATCGAAATGAACACGCGCCTTCAGGTCGAACATCCGATCACCGAAGCCATCACCGGCATCGACATCGTGCGCGAGCAGATCCGCATCGCCGCCGGCCTCGAAATGAGCTTCACGCAGGACGACGTGACGTTCTCCGGCCACGCCATCGAGTGCCGCATCAATGCCGAAGATCCGGCAACCTTCACGCCCTCTCCGGGACGCATCACCGGCTTCCACACGCCGGGCGGCCTCGGCGTCCGCGTCGACTCCGCGGCCTATGCCGGCTATCGTATACCGCCCTATTACGACAGCCTCATCGGCAAGCTGGTCGTGCATGGGCGCAATCGCAACGAATGCCTGATGCGTCTGCGCCGCTCGCTGCATGAATTCGTGATCGACGGGATCAAGACGACGATCCCGCTCTTTCAGGACCTCGTAAACGAGCCTGACTTCATCAACGGCGACTATCACATCCATTGGCTTGAGAATTATCTCAAAGCGAAATCCTGACGTCTTGCATGCGTTCATTGGGCGCACACCTGCGAATGCGCGCCCAAGCGGAAAACCGGCATGAGTAATGTTGATGCGGATGTGCTGCTGCGTGCCTATGCCTATGGGGTCTTCCCCATGGCGGAGTCGCGCGACGATCCGGAGCTATACTGGATCGACCCGGAACGCCGCGGCATTCTCCCGCTCGACGGTTTCCACCTGCCACGCCGCCTGAAGCGCACTGTCCGCTCGGCCCCCTTCGAGGTCCGCATCGACACGAGTTTTCGCGGCGTCATGCTGGCTTGCGCGGAGTCCGCGCCCGACCGAGAAGGTACCTGGATCAACGACCGCATCCTCGACCTCTATGGCGAGCTTTTCGCGCGCGGCAACGCCCATTCCGTCGAATGCTGGCAGAGTGGCCGACTGGTCGGCGGTCTTTACGGCGTCTCTCTGGGCGCTGCCTTTTTCGGCGAAAGCATGTTCAGCAGGGAGACGGATGCGAGCAAGGTCGCCCTCGTCTATCTTATCGCGCGCCTCATCGCGGGC
Organism: Parvibaculum sedimenti; assembly: GCF_009184905.1. Classification (GTDB taxonomy): domain Bacteria; phylum Pseudomonadota; class Alphaproteobacteria; order Parvibaculales; family Parvibaculaceae; genus Parvibaculum; species Parvibaculum sedimenti. The sequence continues at coordinate 169,915 of NZ_WESC01000006.1, read as the reverse complement.
GGCTACAAGCTCCTCGACACGCAATTCGTGACGGAGCATCTGAAGCAGTTCGGGACGATTGAAATTCCGCGCGACATATATCGCGCGCGCCTGCATCTGGCGACGCTGGAAGAGGCCGACTTCTACCGGTTGCCGCTCGACGCAGGCCCGGAAGAAGTTTTGCAGGTGTTGAGCCACACGTCATAAACGGGGTGCTCGAGCGCGTTGAGGCCCGGGTTCTCCGCAAACATCCAGCCCTTGAAGATCGGGGCCTGAATGACCTCGTTCTTCTCCTCGTTGATCTGCCGGATCTCGACATAGGCCGTCGTGCGCGGCTGCTCCTCGGGGGGCTTCTTGTCGCAAGCCCTGACCGTCACTTCCAACGCCCCGAAGCGCGTGGGCTTGCCGATCTCGGCGCTGAACTTCGTCACCCGGGCCGTCGTCTTGTCGAGGCCGCTGAAAACCGCGACCGGATAGGGATCGGCAAGCGCGCCGCCAGCAAAACCGGCAACGAGCGAGGCCGCAACGATGATGCGAATGAACTTGCGCAAGGCCACGCCTATTTCGCGGGAGCGGCGCCGGACGACTTCTTGTCGCCCTCCTTGCCGCCAGTGGTCGAGAAGATCGCCTGGCTGATGAGGCCCATCAGGTCCACCGAGCCTTGCGTGAACTGAATCTCGCTACCGTCCTTGAGGTAATCCGGGCTGCCACCGGGCGTCACCGAAATATAGTTGGAGCCGAGAAGGCCCTCGCTGGTGATCTTCGCGCTCGAGTCGTCCGGAATCTTCACATCCGGCGCGAGGCTCAGCATCACGACCGCCTGATAGTTCGACGGGTCGATCTTCTGCCCCACCACGGTGCCGATCTTGATGCCGGACAGGCGCACGTCGCTGCCATTGGCGAGCCCGTCCACGCGGTCGAACTCGGCCTTGACGTGGTAGCCAGCCGTGCTGCGCATACCGGAGCTCGAATAGCCGTAGAACAGAAAGACGCCGGCGATGACGACCACGATAGCGCCGATCAGCGTCTCGACGAGATTGCTTTGCATGTCATCCTCTAATCCCGTCCGGGGTTCACTTCAGGAGTGCGTTCGAAACTTGCACGGCACCGCCGCTCACTCGGGGCGCCAGGGCTCGTAGTCGCCCGTCGCCTTGGGACGCTGACCGCCACGCATGATGCTGCCCTTCGGCCTGTAGGCGAGCGGCGTGCCCGTCATGTTGGGCCTGTGCGCCTGCTGCCAGGGTTTGGCCGTATATTCCTCGGCGGTCGGCGGCACGTCGACCGTGTTGTGCAGCCAGCCATGCCACTCCGGCGGTACGCGGGAGGCTTCGGCCAGACCGTTATAGAGCACCCAGCGGCGCGGATAGCCGCCGACGCGGGCGCCGTCCTTGGCCTCGAAATAGCGGTTGCCCTGACTGTCGGTCCCGACCAGACGGCCCTTCTTCCAGGTGTAGAAGCGCGTGCCCATCGTCTGGCCTTGCCACCAGATGAAGATTTCGGAGAAGAGACCCATGAAATCACCGTCACAGGACCGCGGCGGACGCGGTCAACCATCATTGTTTGCCCGCCGGAGACGGGCGATTCCGCTCGAGCAGAAAGCGGGCCGAATATGGCACCGGCCCGCGCGATGGTCCAGTCTTGTCGGGGATTTGCGGGTGTTTTAGGCCCCCTGGGCCTCAATCGACGGCCCAGACGGCTGAGGCGGGCCGAACCTCCGGGCTGGGCTTCGGCTTGCTTGCGCCGCCCAGCTGCATCTCTTGCCGCCAGATGTCACCGGCCTGCTCGAAAGGACGGTCATCCTCCAGCACCCAGCTGATCCGCTGCAACAGGTTGGCGGGCGTCACCGGCTTCACCAGAAGCTGCGTCGCCCCCTGGTTGAAGGCCTCCTCGATGATGTCGCGCGAGGCATGGGCCGTCAGCACGATCACGGGCACGAAGCAGGAGGGCTCACCCCCCACCCGCCGCAAGCGGCGCAGGAATTCGCCACCATTCATGGGGGCCATTTCCCAGTCCGAGATGATGAGCGTCGGCGCCCGCTCGGCGATTTGGGCCAGTCCCGCCGTACCGTCCCTCGCCTGCCTGATCTCGGCAATGCCGAAGCCGCGCAGAATTGTCCGCAGCAGGGTGTGCATCTGCGCGTTGTCGTCGACAATCAGGATATCGAGATCCCTCAGCGAGACGCCGAAGGCCGTGCTGATAGGTGATGCCATGACGATCCCGCGATCTCCCGCCTGTCCGCCCTTCCGTTTTAAACGCGGATCCTTACCAGCCGAATAACGGGTGTTGGCGTCCGGCTAGCCCGCCTATTCCACCAGCTTGGAGGAAGACTGGCCGATAGGCTTGACGCCCGTGCCGGTGCAACTGTTGTTGAGGGTCGCGCCTCCCTGAAATTCGAGACGCCAGGCCACAAGCTGCGTACAGGTGGCGGCGGTCTTCGCACCATTGTTCATGATGAGCTTTTGCGACGGGAAATAGAGCGCGCCGCTCAAGCTCATGGCCGCGCCGCCCTGAAGGATATTGCTGCCCGAATTGGGCGCATTACGATCCTGATAGAAGAGCAGGCCGGCCATGGTGCCGGAGGTCGGCGCGCTCAGTGTGACAGTGACGCCATTGCCGATATTCGCTGTGGCGTAATTGCTGCCGCTGCCGGTCAGCACGATCGTGACGCCGCTGCCCGTGATCTTGATGCCGCCGCCGAGCGTAAATGTGCCGCCTTTAATGATGTACACGCCCGGATTCATCACCACGTTCGGAATGCCGTTGGCGATGTTCATTCCACCGCAATAGACGCCGGGAGAGAGCGTCAGGCTGGTCGTCCAGCCCGGCTGATAGAGAGTGCATCCGGAATAGGTCGGAACATTGACACTGGCATAGGGGTCGGCCATCGCCGGCTGGTTGGTCTTGATTCCATTGGTGACGCTGATGTGGCCACCATTGTTGACGGTTGTGGTGCCGCTCACCGACACCGTGCTCGCCGTGAGCTTGGCACCGCCATTCACCGTTACCGCCGTGCTGCCCGTGGCGTTCGCCCCCAGCCCGCATTGGCTCATGTTGACGGACGCACCATTGCTGATGAGGACGCCTGTGGTGGAGCTTGTGTCGAGCTGGAGGGCGCAATAGCTTGCGCTGCTGCCGGAAAGCGCGACGGCCCGCGCGGCCGGGATCCAGGTGCCGCTATAGATCAGTGACGCGATTGGCAGGGTCTGCGGCTGCTTGACGATCACCTCCACGGCGCCGCTATTGGCCGTATGGGTGCCGGTGAGTGGCGGGTTGTTGACAGTGACAGTCGCGCCGTTCACGCCATTGGTAAAGCCGTTCGCGGCCGCGACCGCATCGGCCGCCAGCGTCACGTTCTCGCTGGCACCGAGCGCCGTCGCACCGGCCACGGCGGCCGAGTCGGCGGCCGTCTGCATCCTCCGCTGCGTCAGGAGCACCGATGTGACTTCCACGCCCAGGGAAACCATGCCGAGGATGACGACAATCGTCAGCGCCACCTGAAGCGCAACGCTTCCCCGCTCATCCGGCCATCTCAGGATCTTCCGCAAAAGCGCTCGTATGCCCGGCATCGCTTCATCACTCCGCTTGTTGCGCGATCGCAGATTGAACTCTCGCGCATACCAAGGCCCCCGAAGCATGGTTAGCCCCTCGAAGCCGCTTGTCCAGAAGGCTGGCTCACACGATGACAACGCGGGAATCCTCAAGATGCGGCCTCGGGCTTCCCGAGCCCGATTCGATGCGCGCGCGCCTCCGCCCCCTCCCCGCGCCTGCGCTATATGTCGCGTTCTATATGGCTTTCGCTACTATGCCTTGACGCCGGGGTTGGCTGGACTAGGATTTCCATCGGTTGAGGGGCGGCAAGCGAGGCCAAGGCAAGTTCACCAGCAAGCATAATGACCGGGCGGTCGAAAGTTTTTTGAATTCAGGGGTTTAGGGGCCCTGTTCAAAATGCGGTCGAACGCGGCGGAGGAGCCTTGCCCGATGAATGCCGGTCCGCTGGTCCCCGACCTGAACATGAGCTTAAGCCGCGCCCTGGCCACGGGGCGCGCATATGAGAGCCGGGGGTCAGATGCGTATCCAGCGTTGCTTCACCGTCGAGGGCCAATCGCCCTATGCAGGGATTTCCTTCCGCTCGGCCACGAGCGAAATCCGAAATCCCGACGGCTCGCTGGTTTTCCAGCTCGACGAGATCGACGTCCCCGCCGACTGGAGCCAGGTCGCCTGCGATATCCTCGCGCAGAAATATTTCCGCAAAGCCGGCGTCGCCGCCGTGCTTCGCCCCGTGCCCGAAGAGGGCGTGCCCGAATTCCTCTGGCGCCATGAGCCGGACATCGAGGCGCTGGAAGTGCTACGTCCCGACGATCGCTTCGGCCCGGAGCGCGACGCGCGCCAGGTCTTCGACCGCCTTGCCGGCACCTGGACCTATTGGGGCTGGAAGGGCGGCTATTTCGAAACGGAAGAAGACGCCGCCGCCTTCCGCGACGAGCTTGCCTATATGCTCGCCGCCCAGATCTCGGCGCCCAACTCTCCGCAATGGTTCAACACCGGCCTCCACTGGGCCTATGGCATCGACGGCCCCGCGCAGGGCCACTACTACGTCAACCACCGCACGGGAGAGACGGTCGGCGCGACCAGCGCCTATGAGCGCCCGCAGCCGCATGCCTGCTTCATCCAGAGCGTGAATGACGATCTCGTCAACGAGAACGGCATCATGGACCTCTGGGTCCGCGAGGCGCGCCTCTTCAAATATGGCTCGGGCACGGGCTCGAACTTCTCCAGCCTGCGCGGCGAAGAAGAGAAGCTTTCGGGCGGCGGCAAGTCGTCGGGCCTGATGAGCTTCCTCAAGATCGGCGACCGCGCGGCGGGCGCGATCAAGTCGGGCGGCACCACACGCCGCGCCGCCAAGATGGTCATCGTCGATGTGGACCATCCCGACATCGAGAATTTCATCAACTGGAAGGTCATCGAAGAGCAGAAGGTCGCCGCCCTCGTCACCGGCTCGAAGATCAACCAGAAGCATCTCAACGCGATCATGCGCGCCTGCGTGAATTGCGAAGGGCACAATGACGACTGCTACGACCCGAAGAAGAACCCTGCCCTGAAGCGCGAGATCGTCGCCGCGCGCCGCATGCAGGTGCCGGAGAACTACATTCAGCGCGTCATCCAGTTCGCGCGTCAGGGCTACACGGATATCGACTTCCGCACCTATGACACCGACTGGGATTCGGAAGCCTATCTGACCGTCTCCGGCCAGAACTCCAACAACACCGTCCGCGTCGAGGATGGTTTCCTCCGCGCCGTCGAAAACGATGGCGACTGGAACCTCGTCCGCCGCACCGATGGCCGCATCTCGAAAACGCTGAAGGCGCGCGAACTCTGGGAACAGATTGCCCATGCCGCATGGGCGTCCGCCGATCCGGGCATCCAGTTCCACACCACGATCAACGACTGGCACACCTGCCCCGCCAATGGCGATATCCGCGCCAGCAATCCGTGCTCGGAATATATGTTCCTCGACGACACGGCCTGCAACCTCGCCTCGCTGAACCTGATGACCTTCCGCGAACAGGGTGGCCGCTTCGACGTCGAAGCCTTCGAACATGCGGTCAAGCTCTGGACCATCGTGCTCGAAATCTCGGTGCTCATGGCCCAGTTCCCGAGCCGCGAGATTGCCGAACGCTCCTTCAGGTTCCGCACGCTCGGCCTCGGCTTCGCCAATATCGGCGGCCTCCTGATGTCGCTCGGCCTCGGCTACGATTCGAAGGAAGCCCGCGCGCTCACCGGCGCGATCAGCGCCATCATGACCGGCGTCGCCTATGCGACCTCGGCGCAGATGGCCCGCGAGCTCGGCGCCTTCCTCGGCTACCCGGAAAACCGCGAGCATATGCTGCGCGTCATGCGCAACCACGCCCGGGCCGCGCATGGCGCCGTGGACGGCTATGAAGCCCTCAGCATCGCGCCCGTGCCTCTCGACCACGAGAACTGCCCGCAGCGCGACCTGATCGACCATGCCCGTGCCGCCTGGGATCTTGCCGTCACCATGGGCGAGCGTTTCGGCTATCGCAACGCGCAGGCGACCGTCATCGCGCCCACGGGCACGATCGGCCTCGTCATGGATTGCGACACGACCGGCATCGAGCCCGACTTCGCGCTGGTGAAGTTCAAGAAGCTCGCAGGCGGCGGCTATTTCAAGATCATCAACCGCGCCGTGCCGCAGGCCCTTCGCACACTCGGCTATACCGAAGCCCAGATCGACGAGATGGTGAACTACGCCGTCGGCCTCGGTACGCTGGAACGCGCGCCCGGCGTCAATCATACGACGCTCGCCGCCAGGGGCTTCACCGACGGCAAGATCGCGGCGATCGAAGCCGCCCTCGGTACCGCCTTCGACATCCGCTTCGCCTTCAACAAGTGGTCGCTCGGCGAAGACTTCTGCACCGGCGTCCTCGGCCTCGATTCAGACGCGATGGACGATCTCGACTTCGATCTCCTCGCCGCCATCGGCTTCACCAAGGCCGAGATCGACGCCGCGAACCTTCACGTCTGCGGCACCATGACGCTCGAAGGCGCGCCGCATCTGAAGGACGAGCACCTGCCCGTCTTCGATTGCGCCAATCCCTGCGGCCGCACCGGCACGCGCTTCCTCTCGGTCGACAGCCACATCCTGATGATGGCCGCCGCCCAGCCCTTCATCTCTGGCGCGATCTCCAAGACGATCAACATGCCGAATGCGGCAAGTGTCGAGGATTGCAAGGCGAGCTACATGCTCTCCTGGAAACTCGCGCTGAAGGCCAATGCGCTCTACCGCGATGGCTCGAAGCTCTCCCAGCCGCTGAACTCCCAGATTTTCGAAGACGAACTTCTGGACGACGAAGAGCCCATTGCCGAGCGCCTCGCGCAGGCCCCGCAGCAGGAACGCGCCCGCGTCGTCGCCGAGAAGATCGTCGAGCGCGTGGTGGAACGCGCCAAGGAGCGCGCCAAGCTTCCCGACCGGCGCAAGGGCTACACGCAAAAGGCCCTTGTCGGCGGCCACAAGGTCTATCTTCGCACCGGCGAATATGAAGACGGCAAGATCGGCGAAATCTTCATCGACATGCACAAGGAAGGCGCTGCCTTCCGCTCGCTGATGAACAACTTCGCCATCGCCATCTCGCTCGGCCTGCAATATGGCGTGCCGCTCGAGGAATATGTGGATGCCTTCACCTTCACTCGCTTTGAGCCCGCCGGCCTCGTACAGGGCAATGATCGCATCAAGAACGCGACCTCGATTCTCGACTATGTGTTCCGCGAACTCGCCGTCTCCTATCTCGGCCGCTCCGACCTCGGCCATGTAGACCCCAAAGACATCGGCTTCGATGCCATGGGCAGCGGCTCCGACGAAGGCAAGCTTCCGGCATCGAGCGTCGTGAGCCCCGGCTTCACGCGCAACACACAAATGTCGAACCTCTATATCGTCCGCGGCGGTGCCGCGACGATGCGAGCCCAGGTCGCGGGCGCGACGGCCACGGCCGCCATCCTCGACGCCGCCGAACACGCCGAGGAAATGGCCGTGCAGGCGACGCTCCGCACCGAAAGCACCACCGTCTCCTTCTCCCGCGTCGCCGAAGCCCGCATGAAAGGCTATGAAGGCGAAGCCTGCAGCGAATGTGGCAACTTCACGATGGTGAGAAACGGAACATGCCTGAAATGCGACACCTGCGGCTCGACGAGCGGCTGTAGCTAAGCCATCATTCTCCGACGTCATGGCCCGGCTTGACCGGGCCATCCACGTTTTTAGTGAATATCAAGCGCGGGAGAGCCGCCATGCACGAACTCGTCACCTACGAAGACATCTCGCTCCCCGCCGATGCCGTATGGGCCGTGATCGGCGATTTCGTCCGTATCGACAAATGGGCGAAGCTCGTCACTGACGCAAAGCTTGAAGAGACGCCGGAGGGCAAGTTCCGTGTACTGACGCTTCAGAACGGCCAGAGCTTCCGCGAGCGGCTGGTTGACGAGGGCCCGCACCACTACACCTACACGCTGCCGCGCGCGGGGATGAAGACCTATCTTTCCACCGTCTCGGTGAGGCCGGTTTCAGACAGCTCCTCCCGCATCGAACTCATCATCCGGTTCGAGCTCGAAGACGAAGCCTCGCTCGACGAGCAGACCGCGCAGATGACTGCCTTCTGCCGGAGCAATCTCAAAGCCATGAAGCGCGCGCTCGGCGCGGCCTGACATCGCCCGCATCTATCGCAAGCGCGGCTGAATCTCGGTCAGCATCACTGTCTCATTATGGTCGAATTGCGCGGCTGGCTTGAAAGGCGTTAAATCAGGTGCGGCGATCCCTTTTCTCGCCGTCCTGCCGTCGCCCAGGTTCACCATGTTCATGAACAACAGACCCCGAGGCACAAGAAAAATGTCCGCCAAATTCAAGACGCTCCTTGCCGCCGCCGCCTTCCTCGTGGCGGGCGCCGCCCCTGCCTTCGCCGGCACAATCTATGACGCGCTGAAGGCCGATCCGCGGTTCTCGACGCTCATTCAGATCATCGACGCCAATGGCGTCAAATATCAGTACACGGCAAAAAGCCCGCGTACCGTTTTCGCGCCCACCAATGCCGCCTTCGATGCAATCAAGGGCGGCTATGACGATCTCATCCATCCGGCAGCGAGCGACCGCAACAATGTGCAGGCGCTGATGCTCTATGAGATCGTGCCCGGCCACATCACGCCCGCGAGCGTGGGCAGCGGCGTGACGATCAACACCTTCCAGAAAGATCCGGTGACCATCACCCCCATCGCCAATGGCCTGCATTTCGGCGGCGAGTTCGGTGCCGATCAGTCCGGCCCCGCCATCGAGGCCTCGAATGGCATCATCGTACCCGTAGGCACACTACCGACGCCGGTTTTCTCGCAGAGCGAGGATTCGAGCGCGCTTCCGCCCTCCGGCGAGACGCCTCCCGCCGGCGGCACCCTGAAGGCCCCGGGTCAGTAAAACGCCAGTCGCTTCGCTCCCTCACCGGAGGGGGCGAAGCGCCACGCCCTCTCCTTGAGCCCGCGGGCCCTGCGGCTCCATCCGCACGGTGCATGCCTTGACCGACAAAGACTTTGAGTCTGACCCCTGGTTCCGCTACCGGCGCGAGGGCGACGTCACCCTGATTGAATTGAAACTTCTCAGGGTCGAACAGCTCTTCAATTCGCTCGACCCGTCACCCTTTCACGAAAAAGACCTCGATCACGACGCCGAGGCCTATATCGTCGAGTCGCTGCGCGATCTTCAGCCAAGGACGCCGGTAAAGCTCGTCGTCTACCTGCCCGCCGAAGCCATGATCGAGCCGGAGGCCAAGGCGGCGCCGGATGCCATTCGCCACTATTTCGATTATTGCCACGACGCGACCATGAGGCGGCTGCGACTGCTGCTGCGCGAGGGCCGCACCACGCTCCTGCTCGGCCTTGTCTTCCTCTTTTCCTGCATCGCGCTTCGGCAGATATTTCTGCGGGTGCCCACGACCACCCTCGAGGACATCCTGTCCGAGGGCCTGCTCATCCTCGGCTGGGTCGCCATGTGGAAGCCGGTGGAAATGCTGCTTTACGACTGGTGGCCGCTGCGGCGCCTCGCGCACATCTATGCGCATCTCGCCTCGATCGATGTCGAGTTGCGTCCGCGCGAGCAGATGCCCGCGGCAAAGGGTCAGCGCCAGAGTTCCGCGGTCAGGTAAGCATGGAGTTCGACAGGCGTGAGCTTCGTCAGATCCTTGTGCAACTCCGCCTTCACCCGTTCCTTCGTCTTCTCGTCCAGTGCGTCGCGCAGATCGCCGAGCATTTTGGGCGGCGCGGCGATGATGAGTTCGTCAAAGGCGTCCTCGCGCGTCTTCCCATAGAGAAGCTCCGCGATTTCCTCCGCGAATGTCCGCTTTGCCTCGCGGTGCGGATCGACGCGCGGCTGAACGCTGTGCCTCAATTGTCCGACGCTTTCATGGCCACGTCCGGGCCTCTCCGTTCCCTGCTCGCGGGAAGGCGGATTGATCATCCTCAGCTCATAGGGAACGCCAGGGTCGAGCTTCGCGGTTCGTCCGTGAGCCGAGAAAAAGCGTGCCGTCTCACCGTCGGCGACAACGATCCAGATGTGCGGAGGTTTCATGCCGTCTTCCTTTGCAGGAGTACCCAGAAGCCGAACGGGCGATAGGCGCCCCGGTCATTTCCCGTCGAGGAGAAAGGAAATCTTCGCATTGATGCGATAGGTCACGATCTTGTTGTCTTTCACCGACGCTTCCATGTCCTGGATATAGATGGACTTGATGCCGTGAACGGTCTTGGCGGCCGCCTTCACGGCGCTCGCGGCTGCGTCTTCCCAGCTCTTGTCAGATTCAGCGAGAACTTCGATTACCTTGAGCATGGCCGGCTCCTTGTTTCTACTCAGATTGAGAGAACTGATGCCGCCGCCGTCTCCTGGCGACAGGAAAAGGCTCGCACGCCTTGCCGGTTGAAAACTTGATCGGGATCAAACAAGCCCGATCATGCAGTCTCGCGCCGACGAACGGGTCTCGCCCAGTCATACACAAGGTAGAAAACATAGGTGTAGACGAAGTAGACCGCCGTGAAGGCGAGGTCCGCCAGAAAGGCGACGAGCCAGCCCTTGCCGCTCATATAGGCGATGATCGGCACGGCGAAGATCGTGATCGTGGTCTCATAGAGCGAGGCATGAAGCAGGCGCAGGACGAGCGTCTTCTGATGCGCGGCAAGGCCCGTCCATTTGAGCAGCAGCCGGTCGAAGATCGTGTTGTAGATCGCCGACCAGACAACGACGACCGCCGAAATCCACGCCATCGTCACGAAGGAATTGTCGAGCGGCAGTCCGAGAGCGAAGCTGTAGGCAGGCGTCAGGATCGCGAGCCCTATGACCTCGTAAAGCGCGGCCTGAAAGAACCGTTCCTTGGTGCTCCGCAGCATCGTATTCCCCTTAAGAAAAAGGCCGGAGCTTGCGGCTCCGGCCCCTGTTCTTGTCCGTGAAGCCCTCAGCCCTTTTTCTCGAGCGGCGGCACCACGCGGATGGAAAGTTCCTTCAGCTGCTTCGGCGTCACTTCCGAAGGCGCCTGCATCAGCAGATCCTGCGCCTGCTGGTTCATCGGGAACATGGTCACCTCGCGCAGGTTCTCGACGCCGGCGAGCAGCATGACCATGCGGTCGATGCCCGGTGCGAGGCCGCCGTGAGGCGGCGCGCCATATTTGAAGGCATTGAGCATGCCGCCGAACTTCGTCTCCACCGTTTCCTTCTCGTAACCGGCAATGGCGAAGGCCTTGTACATGATCTCCGGCTTGTGGTTCCGGATGGCGCCCGAGGAGAGTTCCACGCCGTTGCAGACGATGTCGTACTGATAGGCGTTGATCGTCAGCGGGTCCTGATTTTCCAGCGCTTCGAGGCCACCCTGCGGCATGGAGAAGGGGTTGTGCGAGAAGTCGACGCGCTTTTCATCCTCGTTCCACTCGAACATCGGGAAGTCGACGATCCAGCAGAACTTGAAGATGCCTTCCTCAATGAGGTTCAGTTCCTTGCCGATGCGGGTACGCGCCGCGCCGGCAAAGGCGGTGAAGTTCTTCGGCAGGCCGGCGACGAAGAAGACGGCGTCGCCTTCCTTCAGGCCGAGGTCGACGCGAAGCTGTTCCGTTCTCTCAGGGCCGATGTTTTTCGCAAGCGGGCCAGCGCCTTCCAGCGTTCCGTTCTCGGAGCGGTAGAAGATGTAGCCGAGGCCCGGCTGGCCCTCGCCCTGCGCCCAGCCGTTCATGCGGTCGCAGAAAGCGCGGTTGCCGCCGCCCGGCGCCGGGATCGCCCAGACCTCGACCTTGAGGTCCTTTTCGATCATGCCGGCGAAGACCTTGAAGCCCGAACCGCGGAAGATATGCGTCGCATCCGACATCTCGATCGGGTTGCGAAGGTCCGGCTTGTCCGAACCGTATTTCCGCATCGAGGTCGCATAGGGAATGCGCGGGAACGGATAAGGCGTCACCACCTTGCCGTCGGCGAACTCTTCAAACAATCCATGAAGAATGGGCTCAATCGCAGCAAAAACATCATCCTGGCTGACGAAGCTCATCTCGACATCGAGCTGGTAGAACTCGCCCGGCGAGCGGTCAGCGCGGCCGTCCTCGTCGCGGAAGCAGGGCGCGATCTGGAAATAGCGGTCGAAGCCCGCGACCATGATGAGCTGCTTGAACTGCTGCGGCGCCTGCGGAAGCGCATAGAACTTGCCGGGATGGATGCGGCTCGGCACGAGGAAGTCGCGCGCGCCTTCCGGGCTCGACGCCGTCAGGATCGGCGTCTGGAATTCATTGAAGCCCGCTTCCGTCATCCGGCGGCGCGCCGAGGCGATGATCTTGGAGCGCAGCAGGATGTTCTTGTGCAGCGTTTCGCGGCGCAGGTCGAGGAAGCGGTAGGTGAGGCGGATGTCTTCGGGGTAGTCCGGCTCGCCGAAGATCGGCAGCGGCAGTTCCAACGCCTCGGAGAGAACTTCGAGAGAGGTCACCTGAACTTCGATCTCGCCGGTCGCAAGGCCAGGATTCACCGTCTCGTCCGAGCGGGCGACGACCTTGCCCTCGACCTTGATGACATATTCCGCGCGAACCTTCTCGGCCATGGCGAATGCCGCCGCGTGGTCGGGATCGAAAACGAGCTGGGTCAGCCCGTAATTGTCGCGCAGATCGATAAAGAGCAGCCCGCCATGATCGCGCTTTCGGTGGACCCAGCCGGAGAGGCGGACGCTCTCGCCGACATGAGACTTACGGAGCTCGCCAGCAGTGTGGCTGCGATAGAGGTTCATAGCTGCAAGGCCTTGATAATCAATAACGAATCTCCGCGACGCAACTCATGACCACGCCCGGATGGAGGGGAAAGTGCATGGAAGGCACCAACTTGTCAAAGTCGACAATGCGTTACACAGGCCTGAGGGGCCCCTAACGCTTCCCGCGCCCCCCGTCGCCGTCCAAATCGCGTCCGCCTGTTATGATCTCGAAGACCTTCTGCCGGGCGCTATCCCGTCTGCCGCCGCCGGTTGGAGCACTCGGCTCTTTGGACCTCACGTCCAGAAACCGCACGAGATGACTCCGCAACCTGTGGAGATGCGCCATCAATTCGGCATGGTCGGTCAGCCATTTTCTATCGACGAGGGAAATGAAGACATCCATCCGGGTAATCGCGGCGCCGAGCCCGTCGCTCTCGGCCTCGATCTCGAAAGCACGCCAGAGTAGGCAGCGCGCGGCAATCGTAAGCGCCATGTCCAGATCCCGTTCATGTTCGTCGTAGCATAGATTCGCTGCCGCAAACATCAGTTCGGCAAGCTTCACATCCCGCTCGACGGAACTGCACTCCACAGACGAGAGAATTGCGGCGCCGATGCGCCAGGCGAGCGGAGACTTCATGGTCAGCGTCTCGCGCTCGTCTGCCGTCGCCGCCGCCAGCACCCCGCGAATGGCGCGCAATGCCGGCTCTAGAACCGACAGCGGATTTTCGTGCGACGCGCCCACCCTTCGAACTCCTCAAATTAGCCCGATATCGGCATTGCCCCCGCGATTTCGATAAGATTTTCAGCAAAGGCGGGCTAAGTCCGAAACAGGCCATTTACCTTCGATTCCATTCCACGAACACAGCAAGGCTTTCCGTGCTAGGCTTCATCCCGTCGCGTCACAGTTCCTCAGTAATGGATCAAAGTTGATCCTTTTAGGATCACATAAGATGCGTTATTGGTAAACTCTATCGTTTACCATATGGGGGTCAAGGGATTTCGATCCGCAGGGATAGAGATTTCATCCGCAAGGATAGATGCCGGATCAAATGCTGACTCCAGAACACATTCGAGCCGCACGTGCTCTGCTTGGCTGGGGCCAGTCGGAGCTTGCCAAGGCTGCAGACCTTTCCGTCCCGACGATTAAAAGAGTCGAAGCGTCGCAGGATGTTATTCAGGCGACTTACGCCACCGTAATCGCAATTCAGACGGCGTTCGAAGCAGCCGGAATTCAGTTTACCAATGCCGCCGACGGCACCATTGGCGTGATGCTCAAGAAGGGCTGAGCTACGCTCATCGCCTCCCCCTCTTTACGGTTCTGCCCCTATTCCGATTTCGCGTCGAGACAGCGACTGTTTGAATCGGCTATAGAGGCTCTCCATGAACACCATTAAAGATACCGAAACCCTGGCGGCCGTCTGCGCTCGCCTCTCCACCGTCGGCTACGTGACGGTCGACACGGAATTCATGCGCGACTCGACCTTCTGGTCGAAGCTCTGCCTGATCCAGCTCGCCGGTCCCGATGACGATTTCATCATCGACCCGCTGGCGCCGGGCCTCGACCTTGCGCCCTTTTACGAGCTGATGCGCAACAAGCAGGTCGTGAAGGTCTTCCATGCCGCGCGGCAGGACATCGAAATCTTCTGGCATGAAGCCGAGACGATCCCCGACCCGCTCTTCGACACCCAGGTCGCGGCCATGGTCTGCGGCTTCGGCGACTCTGTGGGCTACGAGACGCTGGTGAAGCGCCTCACCGGCGGCAGCGTGGACAAGTCCTCCCGCTTCACCGACTGGGCGCGCCGCCCCCTTTCCGACAAACAGCTTCAATATGCGTCGGGCGACGTCACGCATCTGCGCAAGATCTACGAGGTTCTCGCCCGCCGCCTGACCCAGACGGGCCGCGCCCGCTGGGTGGCCGAGGAAATGGCGATCCTTCAGGATCCCGAGACCTACACGACCCGCCCCGAAGATGCCTGGAAGCGGCTCAAGGTGCGCTTCAAGGGCAGCAAGGGCCTTGCCGTGCTGGTGGAGGTCGCCGCCTGGCGCGAGCGTCAGGCGCAGGATCGGGACCTGCCCCGCTCCCGCGTTCTGAAAGACGACGCACTGGCCGAGATCGCGACACAGATTCCCCGCTCGCTCGAAGAGCTGGACCGGCTCCGCGCCGTGCCCAAGGGCCTGTCGAACAACCGCTCCGCCGCCGCCCTGATGGAAGCGATCGAGCGCGGTCTCAACATGCCGGAAGATCAGATCCCCGTGGTGAAGGATGCCGAGCCGCTGCCGCCAGGTATCGGGCCGCTGGTCGAGTTGCTGAAGGTGCTGCTCGCCATGCGCTGCGAGGAGCACGAAGTCGCCCAGAAGCTCATCGCCAAGGTCTCCGACCTCGAGCACATCGCCGCTCATGATGAAGCCGACGTCCCGGCTCTCAAGGGCTGGCGCCGCGAAGTCTTCGGTGCCGACGCACTGCGCCTCAAGCGCGGCGAACTCGCCATCGGCGCCAAGGGCAAACGCATCATCCTGATCGAGCCGGGGAAGAGCGCGAAATAGCCTCGCCCTTAGCGGCACGCTGCTGCCACAGGCGACGTCCTAATGCCATCATAGGCTTCTCGTACATCACAAAGGAGATGTACGAGACAGCCACAGTCAACCCGCTCAACCCGACAAACAGAACGGGCGGCGCGAGAAACGCAGCGTCGTGTTTAACGAAGACAGATTCAGCGACGGGCACCAGGCGTTTGCCCAAGACCCGAAATATCGGCATGTGCCAGACATAGAGCCCGTAGGAAATGCGCCCCAAAAATAGTGGCACGCTACGTGTGAGGAGCCAATCGAGCGGCTTCAATCCCGTTAGAATTGCAATGAGCAGCGTGGCAAAAACAAGATCGAGCACCGAGTAAAGCCATATCTCCGCATAGTGCCCATAGATGTTGACCCCGAAAGCGCCGCGGAGTCCGCCAAACCACGGAACAGCCAACAGAATGTAACATCCGAGGGCCGCAGTCGAAGCGAACGTGAGATACATCAAGCCACGGCTTGAAGCCCGAATGCGTGCCTCAAAAACGGCTACGAGTGCGCCGGCAGCAAAAGCGTCGAAATGTCCAAAAGAAAACTGATAAACGGCGTTACCGGCGCCTCTCGACATTTCATCGCTCGCCCCCCCCAAATCAGATGGCGCGCCTCCATACAACATGCTGACCAGAAGTCGAATGCAGGGTGATAAAATCAGTACAAAGATCAATGCCCTTGGCAATCGGCCAATTCCAAGCCCGATCAGAAGCACAGGATAAAAGAAATAGAATTGCTCCTCAATGCTCAGGCTCCAGAAATGCGAGAAAAATGAGGATGGAAGATAGGAGTCACTGATGCGGTAGAAATTGTAAGTGAATGTGAGCAAGTATGGAATATGCTCCGCATACGCCAAGCCGTTTCGTGAAAGAGCTATCTGACCGGGCTGATACCTAATGACAAAAAAGCAGGTCAGCGAGAAAAGCGCCACCGCAGCAAGGTAGAGAGGAAGAATGCGAAATGCCCGCTTCATGTAGAAATGCGCGAGCCTTTCTCTTACGCCAAGCCCTGCGTGACCGTCTGCCAAAAGCGATCTGGTAATTACAAATCCGGAAATGACAAAGAAAAGCCAGACGCCAATCCAGCCAGCACTGAACAAATTGGCGTGGAACAGCACGACACCAAATATTGCCAAAAACCGGAGCCCATCGACCCCCGGCACAAACGATGCGCCCGACATCAGCACTCACCTGCGGCTTATGAAGCTTTGTTTCAGGCTAGGCCGCAGATTTAACTAACGCAATGAGCAAAAACAAAATCGTCAGCCTGCGTTATACGCCCGCGCTGGATGCCGCCAGGCGGCTTTCTACCGCCCCACCCGCATCTCGCCCTTGCGGTCCACCGCGCGGGCAAACGCATCATCCTGATCGAGCCGGGGAAGAGCGGGCGCTGACGCCTCGCGCCCTACTTCGTTCCCGCGCGCTCAAGCGAGGGATCCCATATGACCGTCCGATTCCGCCCCCGCGCCTTGGCCGCATAGACGGCAAGGTCGGCGCGTTCGATGGAATCCATCACCGGCACATCGGGATCGAGTATGGCGATGCCGAATGACGCGCTGATGAAGAACGGCGCATAGCCGGGGCTGATAATTTCGATCTTCTCCAGCTCGCTTCGAATCCGCTCGATCATCCGCCGGACAGAAATCATATCCGTATGAGGGGCATAGAGCAGAAACTCCTCGCCCCCGTAACGAAAAAGCCGGTCAAACGGCCTCGTATTGCGCATGACATGATGCGCGAAAGTCGCCAGAGCCTGGTCGCCGATCGAATGACCGTATGTGTCGTTAACGTCCTTGAACTTGTCGATATCCATCATGACGATGGCGCAAGTCTCAAGCTTGCGCTTGACCAGTTCGTGTTGCTCCCGAAGCTTGGTGAGCATGCCGACCCTGGTGCTTGCGCCCGTCAGCTCGTCGACATTGTATATTTCATCTTCAAGCTCGCGCTTGAGCGTCTCGATCTGAAGGCGCAGTCGTTTCAGCTCATGCGTGAACTGCTCATAATCCGCCATCGGAATTTCCTGGCGGGAGGCCGAAAGCCCCAGCAGATGGGCGGCCCGTCGATGCACCTCGCGATGCGCCTCTTCCAGCTCTGTGAAATTTGGATTGGTCCGAACGACGCGCGTGTTCTCGTTGTAATACCATTGCCCGAGGCGGCATTCGCGGTGTGCGTTGGGGCTTAGATCCCGTTCATCGGGGCGCAGATGACAGATCAGCGTGATGTTGAGAGCATCGGTCCATTGCACGTGATTGAATAACGCTTGCTCGAGCACCGAGATGGCATCCCGGATCTCGCCATGCGAAATCGGCTCCTCGCGCTCCGTCGCGGCTGGACTCTTTTTCTTCGGCACGCCCCCCTCCATCGGGATATACGGCAACGCACGCGAAAACCCGGCGCCCGCGACGCCACGATGAGGTGAGGCCCGGGACAGCGCCGGAACCGGAACATAGTCCTCACTATGCGGCCTTTCGGACGGCATGAAAACCCTTAGAGGCAACAAACATACCGGGCAAGGCTATCCGGACTTCAATATTCGCCCTTTCGGGCAAAGCCTACCGCCCCACCCGCATCTCGCCCTTACGATCCACCGCGCGGGCAAGCGCCGCAAGACGGCGCTGCACGACTTCGCCGAGCAGCGGCTCGTAGCGACGAGGCACAACAAGCGTAACCGTGCTCTTCGTGACCTCGAGCTTCGTCTTGGGCAGCATGCCCGTCGTCGCCGCGCAAAGCGTGAAGGCAAGCCGGAGCGCGAGCCCCAGCACCATGGCG
This sequence comes from Parvibaculum sedimenti, assembly GCF_009184905.1. Lineage (GTDB taxonomy): Bacteria > Pseudomonadota > Alphaproteobacteria > Parvibaculales > Parvibaculaceae > Parvibaculum > Parvibaculum sedimenti. Next base: position 151,854 of record NZ_WESC01000006.1, on the reverse strand, counting down.
CGGTAATTTTCCGTCTCGGTCAGAATGCCCGCGAGATTGCCGATAAGTTCCGGCTCGCCCCTGCCCTCATGCCGGTGATAGCCGACCCGCGCGAGGAAAAGCCGCCCGGAGTGATCGACGCCCGAAAACGGTGCGAGCAAAATCTGCGTCAGCGAATGATGCGCCCTGTAGTCGGGGTGCACATACCAGCCGATATCGGCAAGGATGCAGGCGGCATGGCGCAACCGCGCCTGTTCCGTCGTTTCGCCCAGCACCTCGTCACGGAAAAGCGGCGCCGTCCAGGGCGTCAGCTCGTCTCCATGTTCTGGAAAGCGCGACAGCAGCTTTGCCATATCGCGGCAGCCCTCGATCAGCGGATCCTTCGCCTGCGTGCGCTTGTCCAGCCGGTCAAAAAGAATGCCCTCGCGAAGCCCATAGGCCGAAACCACGACCTCCTTCGCCTTCATCGCGGCAATGACGCGCTCCAGCACCAGCGCGCCGAAGGGCAGCGTGTCGATACGGCGCTCGGAAATGTCGGGGATCTGCGCGAGCGTCTTCGGCCCTAGCTTCTCGATAAGCTTGGCAAGGTCCGCCGCGTCGCGCGCCGGGATCACATATTGGTGGAGCACATGAATCGGATAGTGCCGCTGCGCCATATGAATGCGCGCGAGATTCCGCCAGGCGCCGCCCACGACATAGAGCCGCTTGCCCTGATTCTCCCTGAGAACGTCGAGCCCCTTCAGCGCCTTGTCGACAATGGCTTCCGCCGCGACCAGATTGTTCTTCGACTGGTCGATGATGCGCAAAGGCCCGATCGGCAGCGTCGAGCCGACGCCGAGCCGCTTGCCGCCCGACACGCCGACCAGTTCGAGACTCGCGCCGCCGAGATCGCCCACGACGCCATCCGCATCCGGAATGCCCGACAGTACGCCCTGCGCCGAAAGCCGCGCTTCCTCAACACCGGAAACGAGTTCGATCTTGAAGCCGCATATCTTTTCGACGCGGGCTATGAACTCGGGCCCGTCGGTCGCATCGCGCACAGCCGCCGTAGCTGCAACGATCAGCGTCTTGATACCGATCTGTTCGCGCAGCGCGATGAAGCGCCGGATTGCGTCGAGCGCGCGCTCGATGCCCTTCGGGTCGAGCTTGCCGGTGCTCGAAAGCGTGCGGCCAAGACCACACAGCACCTTTTCATTGAAAACGAGCACGGGACTGCGCGCGGCCGCCGCATAAACGACGAGACGCACGGAATTGGAACCGAGATCGACAATGCCGAACCGGCCGGTCGACTTCCTGCCGCCGTTCAAGATAACCCCACAGCTATTTGGCCTCTGAAGGGGAAACTAATGCTTGTCCGGCCCGCCGTCACCACTATTGACGGCAAAAGTCGGAGGAAGATCGCCGCGCAGGGATTTCCCGCGGCCCGAAAGGCTCGCATTGTTCATGAAATAGGCGTGCGCATTGAAGGGTTCGCCCCCTTCAGGCACGGTAATGCGCTCATATGACCCATCCGCCCTCAACTCCCAGCTCTGCTGATTGTCCCTCAGATTCGCAACCATGATCTGGTCGAGAACCTGGTCGTGGACGGTCGGATTGAGAATCGGGACCAGAACCTCGACCCGGCGGTCGAGGTTGCGCGGCATCCAGTCGGCCGAGGAAATATAGACCTTGGCCTTGTCGGAGGGCAGCCCGTGGCCCTTGCCGAAGCAGATGATGCGCGAATGTTCGAGGAAGCGGCCCACAATGCTCTTGACACGGATGTTTTCCGAAAGCCCCGGCACGCCCGGACGCAGGCAGCAGATGCCGCGAATGACGAGGTCGATCTTCACGCCCGCGCAGCTCGCCTCATAAAGCGCGTCGATAATCTCGGGATCGACCAGCGAGTTGAGCTTGACCCAGATCGCGCCGAGCCGCCCGGCCTTCGCGTGCTCCATCTCGTCACGAATATGGCCAAGAAGCCGCGCGCGCAGGTTGATCGGCGAAACCGCGAGCAGGTTCAGGTGCTTCGGCTCCGCATAGCCAGTGATGAAATTGAATATCTGCGAGACGTCCGCCGCCAGCAGCGGGTCGCAGGTGAACATGGAAAGATCGGTATAGATCTTCGCCGTCACCGGATGGTAGTTGCCCGTCCCGAAATGAACATAAGAGCGCAGCGCGCCCGCCTCGCGGCGCACCACAAGCGACAGTTTCGCATGCGTCTTCAGCTCGATGAAGCCGAAGACGACCTGCACGCCTGCGCGTTCGAGGTTCCGTGCCCAGACGATATTTGCCGCCTCGTCGAAACGCGCCTTGAGTTCCACGAGCGCCGTCACCGACTTGCCCGCTTCCGCCGCCTCGATCAGCGCCTGCACGATGGGGCTGTCTTTCGAAGTGCGATAAAGCGTCTGCTTGATCGCGACGACATCCGGGTCCGCCGCCGCCTGCCGCAGGAACTGCACCACCACGTCGAATGACTCATAGGGATGGTGGACGATGATGTCCTTCGAGCGGATGGCGGCAAGACAATCGCCGCCATGATCGCGAATGCGCTCCGGGAAGCGCGCATCATAGGGTGGGAATTTGAGATCGGGCCGGTCGTCGACGATGAGCTGGTTCGTCTGCGCCAGGCCGAGCAAACCGTCGACCCTGACGAGTTCTTTCTCCGTGACGCCGAGTTCGCTCACCACGACATCGCGCAGCTTCGCGGGCGTGGAGGCCTGAATCTTCAGCCGGATGACGCTGCCGCGGCGACGGCGCTTCAGCGCTGACTCGAAGTAGCGCACCAGATCTTCGGCTTCTTCCTCGATTTCGATATCGCTGTCGCGCAGCAGGCGGAAGGCGCCCTGCCCGATCACCTTGTAGCCGGGGAAAAGCCTGTCGAGGAAAAGGCCGATCATGTCTTCGAGCGTGACGAAATGGATCTGCCCCTGTGCCTCGCCCGTTTCACGGCCCGGCAAGCGGATGAAGCGCTCCACCTGCGTCGGGATGGGCAGCAGCGCATCCATGAGCTTGCCATCCGTCTCGCGTTGAAGCCTGAGCGCCAGCGCGAAGCCGAGATTGGGAATGAAGGGGAACGGATGCGCCGGGTCGATGGCGAGCGGCGTCAGCACCGGGAAGACCTGTTCGAGAAACCGGTTCTCGAGCCAGGCAAACTCCTCCTCCGTCACCTCATGCGGCGCGAGCACGAAGATGCCCGCGACCTCGCGCATTTCCTTGCTGATCAGCGACCACTGCCGCTGCTGCTCCTGCATCAGCTTGTTCGCCGCCTCGTTGACGAGGTCGAGCTGCTGCGCCGCGGTCAGCCCATCCTGGCTCAGCGTCTCGACGCCAGCACGCACCTGCCCGCGCAGACCCGCCACGCGGACCATGTAGAACTCGTCGAGGTTCGAGGCCGAGATCGAAAGGAAGCGCAGCCGCTCCAGCATCGGGTGGTTGGTGTTCGCTGTCTCTTCCAGCACGCGCATGTTGAAGGCGAGCCAGGAAAGTTCGCGATTGATGAAGCGTTCCGGTGGGCTGAGATCAACCGGCAGCGTCGCCCGCGGCTCCGCCAGCACCTCCGAAGCTGCAGCGTCGCTCGCCGTCGTACTCAGCGGCGGCAGCGGCGTCACGCTTGTCGGCTTGTTATCGTCGGTCGCTGCAGGGCGCGGCGTCGTTGTCATGGGGCGCTCGGTGCTATGGCTGGAAAAGCCTTTTCTCTCCGAAGATTACGTCAAACATATGACTGTGTCATGAATTGCCGGTCCAGGACCGCGCCGCTAAGGCAAGGCCCATGGACCGCAGCACCTCGGCGGCCAGCGGTACCGAAATCGGCCGCTTGCCCGAAAGCGACGCCCGGTCCAGCGCGTCGACGACATCCCGCGCCACCGCAATGGAGCGTTCGATGCGCGACGCGAGATAGGCGATGAGCGGTTCGGCTACGCGCAACTGGCGGTCGTCGAAAAGCTTCACCAAAACGCCCGCGAGCAGCGCGTCGTCGGGCGCGCCGAGTTCGGCATGGGGCAGCGCCCTGAGACGCGAGGCAAGATCGGGAAGCCGCGTCGGTAGCCGTGCCGGCGCCTCCCGTCCGGTGAGCAGCAGGAAGCCCCCCTCCTCCTTGGCAAGATTCAGCAGGTGAAAGAGCGCCCGCTCGCCCGCGTCCGGAAGCGTACCGATATCCTCGACAATGACGGCATGCGCCGCGATGAGCCCCGGCAGATCGGCAGTCGCAAGATCGCCCGCGTCGATCCGCGCTGCGCCGCTCGCCGCCCGCCAGACTTCGGCGAGGTGCGTCTTGCCGCTCCCCGAAGGGCCGGACAAAGCGATGCCATGCGATGGCCAGTTGGGCCACGCATCGACCAGCGCTACCGCCGCTTCGTTCGATGGCGCGACGAGGAAATCCTCGCGGCCCAGAGCCGTGCGATGGCCGAGTTCAAAGGCAAGTTGGCGCGGCATCTAATCCTCGGTGGGCGCATCGCCCGCCGGATTGATACCGACGACGGGATGCGGCGCATCGCCCCAATAAAGCTTGCTCCGCTCGTACTGCGCGACGCTGAAACGCGCCAGCACACCGATGGCCGCCGCAACCGGCAATGCGAGTAGCGCGCCAACAAAGCCGAACAGCGCACCGAAGGCAAACAAGGCGAACATCACCCAGAGTGGGTGAAGTCGCATCTTCCTGCCCACCACTCTTGGCTGCAGGAAATTTCCTTCGATGAACTGGCCGAGAACGAAAATGCCGACGACGAGGCCGATCGACATGTAATCCGGCCAGAACTGGAAGAAGGCGAGTGACACCGAGACGACGAAGCCCGTGATGGTGCCGAGATAGGGAATGAAGCTCAGAATGCCCGTCATGATGCCGACGACGAGGCCGAAGGTGAGCCCTGCCGCCGAAAGCCCCAGCGCATAAAAGGTGCCGAGGAAAAGACACACCAGCCCCTGCCCGCGCAGAAACCCCGCCAGCACTCCGTCCATCTCGCGCGCAAGGCCGCGGATCGTTTCGGCATGTTCGCGCGGAAGAAGCTCGTCGATGCGGGCGACCATGCGGTCCCAGTCGAGCAGCATGTAGAAGGTTACGACCGGCGTCACCACGACGAGCGAGATGAACTGGACAAGCGCCACGCCCTGCGAGCCGATCGAGGGCAGCAAGCTTAGCGCCCATGAGAGGCCGCCGCTCGCCACTTCGCGCACGGCCTTCTGCACGTCGGAATTGTTGCCGAGCACTCGCGCGAGCTTGCCATGGCTGATCTCGTTGAGCGCACTGCGCGCACCGCTCACAATATTTGGCAGCACGTCGATGAAGGCCACCGTCTGCTGATAGAGCAGAGGCAGGAAAAGGATCGCGACCGCCGCGACGATGAACGTAAAGATGATCGAAATGATGATCGTCGCGGCCATACGCGACAGGCCTTTTGCTTCGAGCTTGTCCGCAAAGGGGTCGAGGAAGTAGGAGATCGCGAGGCCCGCCACGAAGGGCAGCAGAATGCCCTTCAGCAGCCACAACATCAGCGCCGAAACGATAATGCCGCCGACCCATATGGCCGTCTGGCGCTGTAAGCTCATGAAAACCTCTCTGTCTCGGCCGTATCTATTTCAAATGGAGGGACCAGCCGTCCGCGTCCTGCGCAAGCGCGACGTTCGACTGGGCGAGCGACAACACAAGCGTGTCCGGCATACCGCGATATCTGATGTCCACCTCCGCGCCATTGGCCGCGATGCCCTCGATCTGCATGCTTTCCACAAGCGGCGTATTGCCAACAGCCTTGCGGATCGCCTCCCACTGGTCGAGCGTCGAGTAGAAGACCGAGGCCGTGAGCTGCGCTTGCTCGCCTGCGCGCACCACTGTCTCGCGCTTCCAGGGCTCGCCCAGCGCCAGCAGCATCGACGATGCGGCGCTTTTGGCCATGATCATGAAGGCATCGCCATTCTGCGCCGCGCCCGCTGCCTGAAAGGTGGCATGGATCGGCGTGCCGGGCCCCGATGGGTCATATCGCGTCACCGTCACATCGAGCTTGGTGCCCGCCGCGTCGGTCACGCCATGCGCGACCACCACCGAGTCCGCGCCATACCGTGCAGCAAGCGCCGCCAGTGCCGCCTTATCGCCGGCCACGGCCTGCGCGCCGGTCACAGTGGTGAATTCCTGAACGTCGCCCATGGGCATGACGAGCGGCGTCATCGCATCCGCAATGTCCACAGCCGCCCAGGCGTCGCGCCAGGGGTTCTGGTCTTCCCAGAGAATGCGCGCACCCCCCTTGTCGAGAACGGCGAGCAGCACGGCAGGCTTCGCCTGCGTCTCCCCGTAGGGAATGTTCCGCGCTCGCAGCATGCGGCGCACGGTTTCCGGCTGGAAGCTCACATTGAGGTCGGCGATATAGCGCGTGGAGCTCGTCTTTTCGCTCGCCACGGCGAAGCCCCGCACGGCGTCAGACGCGGTCCGCCCGTCCACCTGCGGCAGCGAAGGCCAGTCTTCAGGCAGCGTCAGCCGCTTCAGCAAATCGGCCAGAGCGAGGCTCTGGGCCTCGCCTTGCGCGATGGTGCGGGCCTCGGCCGAGCTTTTGGCCGTTTGGTCCACATGAACGCCCTTCACGGTGTAGAGATCGGCGGCCCTGGCGGGCGCGCCCGCGAAAAGCGCCACTGCAATGCTCGCCGCCATCGCCAGCCCGAAAGCCGTTCTCATCGCCTAGCCCCTTGATTCAAAACAGATTTATCACGCAGATCGCCGCCAGCTCGCGTCGCAGACTATAGTATCGCATGGCGCGCGCGAAGCGGAGATAGGCGCTTTTTCGCCGCTGCCCTTTTTGTTGTCACATCCCTTGCTTATGGGGGCGTTTTCGGGTGTTTTGTGCCCCATAGATTCCCCCGAACGGACCCGCTCGCAATGTCTCAAAGCTCCGACAAGGACCGCCCGAACAGCTACACCTATGCGCAGGCGGGCGTAGACATCGACGCGGGCAACGCCCTCGTCCGCGCCATTGCGCCTTTGGCGAAGTCCACGCGCCGCCCCGGCGCCGACGCGGAGCTTGGCGGCTTCGGCGGGCTTTTCGACCTCAAGGCCACCGGCATGAAGGACCCCGTCCTCGTCGCGGCCAATGACGGCGTCGGTACGAAGCTCAAGGTTGCCATCGAGGCAGGCATCCACAACACGGTCGGCATCGACCTCGTCGCCATGTCGGTGAACGATCTCGTCGTGCAGGGCGCGGAGCCGCTCTTCTTCCTCGACTATTTCGCCACCGGCAAGCTCAACGTCGAAGAGGCAACCGCCGTCGTCTCCGGCATCGCCGAAGGTTGCCGCCAGGCCAATTGTGCCCTGATCGGCGGCGAGACGGCGGAAATGCCGGGCATGTATGCGGCGGGCGATTACGACCTCGCGGGCTTCTCGGTCGGCGCCGTCGAGCGCGACCAGATCCTGCCACGCCGCGACGTCGGCGCGGGCGACGCCCTCATCGGCCTCGGCTCCACGGGCTTCCATTCCAACGGCTATTCGCTCGTCCGCCGCATCATCGCGGATCATGGACTGAGCTATGACGCGCCCTTCCCCCATGTCGAAGACGGCAGCGTCACCATCGGCGAGGCGCTGCTCGCGCCGACGCGCATCTATGTCCGCAGCGTGCTCCGCGCCATCCGCGAAACCGGCGCCGTGAAGGCGCTCGCGCACATCACCGGCGGCGGCTTCGTCGAGAACATTCCCCGCGTTCTGCCCGACGGCATTGTTGCGGAAATCGACGGTTCGTCCTGGCGCATGCTCGACGTCTTCCGCTGGATCATGAAGCTCGGCGGCATCGCGGAAGCCGAGATGGGCCGCACATTCAACTGCGGCATCGGCATGGTCGTCGTCGTCGCCGAAGAACATGCGGTCGAAGTGGCGCGCATCCTCGCGGAAGCGGGCGAGACCGTCTATCGCATCGGCCATCTGCGCGAGCGCCATGGCGACGAACCCCGCGTCGAGATCAAGGGCGCGCTCGGTAGCCTTGCATGAAGGTCGGCGTCCTCATCTCCGGCCGAGGCTCCAACCTCCGCTCGCTCATTGCCGCGACGAGGGAGCCGGGCTTTCCCGCCGAAATCGTCATCGTCATTTCGAACAAGCCCGACGCGCCGGGCCTCGAAGTCGCCCGCGCCGCGGGCATCCCGACCCAGGTGGTGAACCACAAGGACTATCCGACCCGCGAAGCCTTCGACGCGGAGCTCGACGCGGCGCTCCGCCGCGCGGGCATCGAGCTCATTTGCAGCGCCGGTTTCATGCGCATTCTGTCCGATGGGTTCGTGGAAAGCTGGCGCGACCGGCAGCTCAACATCCACCCCTCGCTCCTCCCCGCCTTCAAGGGCCTGCGTGTCCACGAGCGCGTCCTCGAAGCCGGCTGCCGCATCACCGGCTGCACGGTGCATTTCGTCCGCGCCGCCATGGATGAAGGCCCCATCGTCGCGCAGGTCGCCGTGCCCGTGCTCGAAGGCGACACGCCGGACATGCTTGCCGACCGCGTGCTCGAAGCCGAACACAAGCTCTATCCGCTGGCTCTGAAGCTCGTCGCCTCCGGTCGCGCCCGCGTCGTCAATGAGCGCGTTGAAATCTCGGGCGGCAGCGGCGCGATGCAGGCGCCCCTCTTCGTGCCGCCCGTTTCCTGATCCGGCTCCAGCCGCTCCTGTTTCGCCGCGACAAAGCCTCCGCAGCGGTCCAAAACGCAGAAAGCCCCGCCGTTGCCGGCGGGGCTTTCCATATCCAGCGTCGGGCTGAATTAGCCGACGATCTCGATACCGGCGAAGAAATAGGCGATTTCCTGCGCGGCGGTTTCCGGCGCATCGGAGCCGTGGACCGAGTTCGCTTCGATCGACTCGGCGAAATCCTTGCGGATCGTGCCTTCCGCGGCGTTGGCCGGGTTGGTCGCGCCCATGATTTCGCGGTTCTTGGCGATGGCGTTCTCGCCTTCGAGGACCTGCAGGACCACGGGGCCCGAGATCATGAAGCTCACGAGATCGTTGAAGAAGGGGCGCTCGCGGTGAACGGCATAGAAGCCTTCCGCCTGGGCCTTGGAGAGCCAGACGCGCTTCGAGGCGACGACGCGGAGGCCGGCGCTTTCGAACCGGTCGACGATCTTGCCGGTGAGGTTCCGGCGCGTCGCGTCCGGCTTAATGATCGAGAAGGTCCGTTCGAGGGCCATGCTCAGAGTTCCTAAAAATAAGGGTCAGGGATTTGGCGCGGGTTATAGCCGGGCTTAATGACTACGGCAACCTTCCGTGCTAAAGAGCCGCCCATGCTTCACATAAACGACCTGACTTTCCGCATGGAGGGGCGCCTCCTTCTCGATCATGTCACCGCGGCTGTGCCCCCGGGGCAGCGGGTGGGCTTTGTCGGCCGCAATGGCACCGGCAAATCCACCCTGCTCAAGATCATTACCGGCGAATACCAGACCGAAACGGGCGGCATCAGCTACCCGAAGAACTGGCGCGTCGGCATGGTCCGCCAGGAGGTTCTGGCCGGGCCGACCACGCTGCTCGATACGGTGCTCGCCGCCGATACCGAGCGCGCCGCCCTGCTGGACGAGGCCGAACACGCCTCCGACCCGCACCGTATCGCCGAAATTCATACGCGTCTGGCCGACATGGGCGCTCATGCCGCACCCTCCCGCGCCGCCGCGATCCTCGCCGGCCTCGGCTTCGACGAGGCGGCGCAGGCCCGCCCCTGCTCCGATTTCTCGGGCGGCTGGCGCATGCGCGTCGCGCTGGCGGCCGTGCTCTTTTCCGAGCCCGACCTCCTGCTGCTCGACGAACCGACCAACTATCTCGACCTCGAAGGCACGATCTGGCTCGAGGACTATCTGCGCTCCTATCCCTATACGGTCCTCATCGTCAGCCATGACCGCGACCTGCTGAACAATGTCGCCCAGGGCATCCTGCATCTCGAGCACAAGAAGCTCACCTACTACGCCGGCAATTACGACCGCTTCGACCGCACGCGTCGCGAAAAGCTGATGCTGCAGATGTCGATGAAGAAGAAGCAGGAAGACGCGCGCCGCCACATGGAGGAATTCGTCGAGCGCTTCAAGGCGAAGGCCTCGAAGGCCCGTCAGGCGCAGAGCCGCATGAAGGCGCTGGCCAAGATGGAGCCCATCGCCGACATTCTGAGCGAGCGCGTGATGCCGTTCCGTTTCCCCGCGCCGGAGAAGCCGCTCGCCTCGCCCATCATCCGCCTCGAACATGCGAGCGTGGGCTATGCCGCCGACAAGCCCGTACTGAAGGATCTCGACCTTCGCATCGACCATGACGACCGCATCGCGCTTCTCGGCGCGAACGGCAACGGCAAGTCGACCTTCGCCAAGCTCCTCTGCGACCGTCTGCAGGTCACGGGCGGCCATAAATACGACTCGAAAAAACTCCGCATCGCTTACTTCGCGCAGCACCAGCTCGACGAACTCAACATGGGCGAAACGCCCTATGAGCATTTCCGCGAGCTGATGCCGACGGCGACGCAGGCGCAGGTCCGCGCGACCGCTGGCTCCTATGGCTTCGGCGCTGACAAGGCGGACACGAAAGTCGAGAAGCTTTCAGGCGGCGAAAAGGCACGTCTGCTCTTCGCAGTGCAGACCTACAACAAGCCGCACCTCATCATCCTCGATGAACCGACGAACCATCTGGACGTCGATAGCCGCGAAGCGCTGGTCATGGCGATCAACGACTATGACGGCGCCTTCATCCTCATCAGCCATGACCGCCATCTGGTCGAGACTTGCGCCGACCGGCTCTGGCTCGTCGCTGACGGCACGGTGAAGCCCTATGACGGCGATCTCGACGATTACCGTAAATGGCTGCTCGATCCTGCGCGGCGCATCAAGCCGCTGACGGCAGAGGAACAGGCGGAAGCGGAAGCCCGCCCCGCCCCGCGCCCCCAGATCGACAAGAAAGAAGCCCGCCGCATCGCCGCGCAAAAGCGCGAGCAATTCGCGCCGCTGAAGAAAAAGGCGCAGGCCGCCGAAAAGGAAGTCGAACGCCTTCAGGCCGAAGTGGCGAAGCACGACGCCGACCTCGCCGCGAAGCCCGAAGAAGCCGCCCGCATCGCCAAGCTCCGCGCCGACACGCTCAAGGCGCTCGCCAAGGCCGAGGAAGACTGGCTCCATGCCTCTGCGGCTTACGACGAGGCGATGGCCGACTAGAGAGAAGATGGATCCCGGATCAAGTCCGGGATGACGGGCATTTTTTACTTCGACAAAACAACAAACGTCATGCCGGACTTGATCCGGCATCCATCTTGCGGCGTCCGTCAGGACTGAAGCGTCTCGTACAAATCATCCCATCCCGGATTGACGGACAAGATCAACTCAACCTTCCATTCGCGCGGCCAGTTCTTGATCTTCTTTTCGCGATCAATTGCCGCCTCGATTTCTTCATGCCTTTCCATGAACACGAGATGCTTCAAGCCGTAGCGTTTCGTGAATCCGTCGATCAGGCCCTCGCGGTGCTCATGTGCCCGCCGCCCGATATCCGCTGTCACCCCGACATAGATCGTCCCGCGTGGCTTGTTGGTCATGATGTAAACCCACCCGCCTTTCATCGATGCCCCCTGAAAAAGATGGATGCCGGATCGAGTCCGGCATGACGCTTGCGGGCATTCTGAGCCCCCTCAACAACACCCGTCACCCCGGCCTCGAGCCGGGGTCCACCTTCAAACCCCTCAGAACCCCGCCTTGATCACACCCGCCTTCTCCAGCGCCGCAACGGCAACGCCGTCATGCCCCGGCACGATGTTGAGTTTCGGCTCGGCCTCATGCAGCCGCTTGAGCGCGGTGAGCTCCGCGAAAACGGCCTCCCGGTCTTCCTTCAGCATGAACTGCGTTACCAGTCGCGCGCGCTCACGCACCAGGTCAATATTGCGGAACTGCCAAGCGACATCGCCGATGAACAGCACTTCCGTGCCGTCCGCCTTCTGCACATAGACCATCTGGCTGCCCGGCGAATGGCCCGGCGACTTGATGAGCACGACGCCCGGCGCGATCGCCACATAATGGTCGTAGACATGCGGCTTGTACCCGTCGAGCGTCCCGGCGGGAAAAGCAGCGGGTACGGAGCGTTCCGGATGATCGACCTGCTCCTGCGTCAACTTCGTCGAGGGCAGGATGTGCTTCACATCCGGATGTTCGGTGAGCCCGCCGATATGATCCATATGTTCGTGCGTTATGACGATCAGCGAAGCCTTGTCGAGCGCCGCGCTCATGCGGTCATAGGCGGCCTTGTCGAAGGAAGCGAGGTTCGACCCGCCAAGCTTGTCGTCAAGCGCCGTGTCGATGATCGCGGTCGCGCCGCCGGGAAAGACGACCCGGTAGGAAAAGACCGGCATCTCGACCTTCCTCCAGCCGTCGCCGGCGACGACAGCCGTCATCGGAAAGGAAAAGGCTGCGACCTTCTCCGCGTCGATTTCCACGGCCTTGTCTCCGGGCTGCGCATCGGCGAGGCGGCGGATTTCCTCCATGTCGAGCGCGAAATATCCGTCTGCGGGCGCATGGCTTTCGACCACGAACCAGTAATAGCCTCCGCCGCCGATCAGGATAAATGCGCCCAGAACGCCCAGCGCGATACGCTTCCACCCCATCGAAACCTCCCCCTCCTCGCCGGCTCCATTGCCGGTCCCGGACGATATGGGGTGGATCGTGGGCGGATCAATCGTGAAAATTTACTGGCGGCTATGCGAAATTTAATCCCCGCCCCTCAGGCCTTCTTTTCCCAGCGGCCGGAATCGCTCTGCTGCCAATAGGTCGCGTCGTGCCCCTCGGCCTTCAGCCGTTTCCAGTTTTCGCGCGCGCGGCCCAGCGCTTCCTCGTCGCGCCCGTCGAACATCAGCACGCAGCGCTCATAGCCCGAGATGTCATCCGGCTCCGCTCCGTCCACGAGGAAGATCACCTGCGCGCCATTCGGATTTTCATCCTCTGTGGTCATGAAGATCGGCTGCGCCTCCGCAGGCCCGTCTTCCTTCGTGCCATGCGGCAGGAAACTGTCCTCGCGATAGGTCCAGAGCGCATTCACCAGCGCGTCGAGCCGCTCGGCATTTCCCACCTTCACCACGCAGCGCCATGGCCGCGCCAGCGAGCGCTCGAGCAGTTGCGGCAACACCTGCTCGAGCGGCGCGTTCTGAAGGTGATAGAAGAGAACTTCCGTCATGCCTCGTAATAATCTTCAACGAGGCGGTTGAGGATGCGCACGCCCCAGCCCGAACCCCAGCTCTGATTGATCGAGGTCGGCGGCGAGGCCATGGCCGTTCCCGCGACATCGAGATGCGCCCAGGGCACATCATTGACAAAGCGCTTGATGAACTGCGCGGCACTGATCGAACCGCCGTCGCGCCCGCCCGTGTTCTTCATGTCAGCCTTGCGGGACTCGATCATCTTGTCATAGGCCGGGCCCATCGGCATGCGCCAGACCTTCTCGCCCTCGGCCTCGCCTGCCTCAATGAGCTGCGACGCGAGCTTGTCGTCGCTGGCGAAAAGCCCCGCATATTCCTTGCCGAGCGCCACCATGATCGCGCCGGTCAGCGTCGCGAGATCGACCATGAATTTCGGCTTGAAGCGCTTCTGCGTGTACCAGAGCGCATCGGCCAGAACGAGGCGGCCTTCCGCGTCCGTGTTGATGACTTCGATCGTCTGCCCCGACATCGAGGTCACGATGTCGCCGGGTCGCTGCGCATTGCCGTCGGGCATGTTCTCGACGAGGCCGAGAACGCCGATCGCATTGACCTTCGCCTTGCGCGCCGCGAGCGTATAGAGGAGACCGGCCACGGCAGCCGCGCCGCCCATGTCGCCCTTCATGTCTTCCATGCCCGCTGCGGGCTTGATCGAAATGCCGCCAGTATCGAAGCAGACGCCCTTGCCGACGAAGGCAACGGGCTTCTCCGTGGTCTTCCCACCGTTCCAGCGCATGATGACGAGTTGGCTGTCCTGCACACTGCCCTGACCGACGCCGAGCAGCGAACCCATGCCGAGCTTTCGCATCTGCGCTTCGCCGAGCACCTCGATCTTGAGACCGAGCCTGGAGAGTCCGCGAACGCGCTTGGCAAATTCAACGGGCGTCAACACATTCGCGGGCTCGTTGACGAGATCGCGCGCGAAATAGATCGCCTCTGTCATCTTGGCGAGCGGCGCATAGGCCTTGCGAGCCGCGGCCGCGGCCTTCGTCATGATGGTAAGGCTCTTCAGCGCGGCATCGGCAGCGTCCTTGTCCTTGGCGCGGGTCTTGTACTTGTCGAACTTGTAGCTGCGAAGCGCCGCGCCGAAAGCGACGCGGGCTGCCGCCTCGCCCGGCTCGATCTTCGCCGAATGGGCGCCGTCGACGACAATGGCCACTGCCTCCTTCGTCTTGCCGATGCGGCCATGCAGATCGCCGCCCGCATGTTCGAGAATCGTGGTCGTGAGTTCCGCCCGCTTGCCGATGCCGATGAGAATGGTCCGGTGAGCAGTAATGCCGGCCAGCGCGACGAGCTCGAGAATGCTGCCCGACTTGCCAGTGAAGCTGGATGCCTTGATCGCCCGCTTGATCGCCCCGTCGGCCTTCCGGTCGAGATCGGCGGCAAAGCCCGAAAGAACGCTGTCCTCGCACACAAGCAGCGCAAGAACGCCGGGCTTCGTCAGCGAAACATCGGCAAAGGAGATATTCATGAAGTTAACCTTTCCAGCTCTCAAGGCAGGCCCGCGCGGGGGGCAAAGCGAATCGATGGTTCGGCCGCATACGCCGTCGCCCCTCGCCAGCGCCCGAAAGGGGCTAGCGTCAGGGGCATTCCGGCGTCCGGCTTTTCCGGTCGGACAAAATGGGATAACCATTCATCTCGGCCAAGCGCGTATCCTAGCGGAAACCCTTGGGAGGAAAAGCAATTCGTCGATCCCCGGATCGCCCGCCTGCCCATAAACAAGCCCTGAAAGCCGGGACGGATGCCCTTAGCACTGACGAGATATATCTTCTGGCAGTCCGCCGGGCCCTTCGCCATCGCGACCTTCGTGTTGTCGGGCATCATCTGGCTGACTCAGGCGCTGAAGATGCTCGACGTGCTCATCACTCAGGGCCAGACCGTCGCCGCCTTCTTCGAGTTGAGCTTGCTCGCTCTGCCGACGGCGGTGAACACCATTCTGCCGATCGCGCTTTTCGTCGCCCTCATCTATGCGCTGAACAAGCTGATCACCGACAGCGAACTCGTGGTCATGTTTTCAGCCGGCGTCAGCCGCTGGACGGTAGCCGTTCCCGTGATGATGCTGACCGCCATCACCATCGCCGTCGTCGTTGTGCTCAATCTCTGGCTGATGCCGGCAGGCATGCGCACGCTTCGCGTCAAGCTCTTCGAAATTCGCGGCGACGTGGCAACCTCGCTCATTCGCGAAGGCGCTTTCACCAATCCGGTGTCGGGGCTCACCGTTTATGTCCGCTCGCGCACGCCCGAAGGCGGCATTCGCGGCATTCTGGTGCATGACGGGCGCAATCCCGACGAGCCAGTCACCTACATGGCAGAAACCGGCGAGATGGTCCGAACGCCGGAAGGCCCTCGCCTCGTCATGTATAACGGCAATATCGAGCGCGTCACCCGCACGGCGACCAAGACCGAAAGCCCTGTCACGCTGCTCTATTTCGACAAATACACCTACGACCTGTCGCAATATTCCTCGACCGAACAGATATCTCCGTGGGAAGTGCGCGAACGCTATCTGAACGAATTGTTCAATCCCGCCAGCAACGACCTTTATGGACAGCGCATGAGGGCGAGGCTCCGCGCCGAGGGGCACGACCGCATCGTGGCAGCACTCTATCCCATCATGTTCGCCTGCATTGCGCTGGCGGCGCTCTTGCCTGCCCCGTTCAACCGGCGCGGCTATGCGCTGCGAATCGGCGTGGCCGCGCTTGCCGCCATTGTTGCCCGCGTGATCGGCTTCGGCCTCATCAACGCGGCGGTCAACCAGCCGCTCTTCATTCCGGTCATCTATCTGATGCCGCTGCTGGTCTGCGCCGCCTCATGCGCCCTGATCGCCGGCTTCCGCTTCGAACGCTTCCGGCGCGGCGTCGAGACGTGGATGGGCCGCCTTCCGCTGAACGGCGGAGGGGCATGAGGGCATGAACATCTCCTGGACCCTGTCGCGCTATCTCGGCCGCCAATTCTTCGCCACGGTGATGATCACCTTCGCGGTCGTGCTCTGCCTCATCTACATGATCAGCATCGTCGAACTGATGCGGAAAGCGGCTGAGCACAGCGAAATCACCTTCGGCACCATCGCCTCAATGGCCCTTCTCAACCTGCCGACGCTCGGCTCCACCACGTTACCCTTCGCGGTGCTCTTCGGCGGCATGGCGTCCTTCCTGCGCCTGACGCGCAATCACGAGCTTGTCGTCGCTCGAGCGGCCGGCGTTTCCGCCTGGCAGTTTCTTGCGCCTGCGCTCGCAGTCGCGCTGACCATCGGCGTCGTGGTCATCACCGTCTACAATCCGATCGCCTCCGCCATGTCGGCGCGCTACACCCAGCTCGAGGCGACATATCTGCGCGGCAGGCCGAGCCTCATCGCGGTTTCCTCGAACGGGCTGTGGCTCCGCCAGGCGGACGCCAGCGGCCAGTCGGTGGTGCATGCGCTCCGCACCAGCGAGCGTGGGCTGCGGCTCGAAGACGTCATCATCTTTCTCTACGGTCAGGGCGACAACTTCACCGGCCGTATCGATGCCCGCAGCGCCGTGCTGGAAGACGGCTACTGGGACATGAAGGACGCCTGGGTCACTCACATCACGGACCAGCCCAAGCATTACGACACATATCGCCAGCCGACGACGCTGACGCTGACCCAGGTGCAGGAGAGCTTCGCGGACCCGGAAACGATTTCCTTCTGGGATCTGCCGCACTTCATCGACATGGCCGAAGCCGCCGGATTTTCCGCCCAGCGCTATCGGCTGCACCTTTATGACATCCTCTCGACGCCGGTCCTGCTCTGCACCATGGTCTTCCTGGGGGCCGTCTTTTCGCTTCGCGCCTCGCGACTTGGGGGCCTCTTCCAGCTCGTGATCGGGGGCGTTTTCTCAGGTTTCCTGCTCTATTTCCTGAGCGATCTTTCGCTCGCCCTCGGCCTTTCAGGGGTTCTTCCGCCCTTCCTGGCGGCCTGGGCCCCGGTTATCGTTGCCTTGCTTTTGGGGGTTGCGGTTCTCTTTCACCTCGAAGACGGTTAAACAACAAGCGAATCCAAGGTTGCAGGGGGTCATTTTGAGTGGATCGAGGATGGGGTCGGCCGGCCGACGGTCCGTGGCGTTTGCCGCGGTAGCCGCGCTGTGGGCGCTTGCTGGCTGGCCAATCGCCGCCTCCGCCCAGGACGCCCCCGCCGGCGAGCGCAAGTCGATCGCCCTGGACAACGGCGCAAAACCTTTCCCCGAATCGGGAGAGGTCCTCATGCAGTCCGACGATCTCAGCTATGACCGCGACGCCCAGATCGTGACCGCCACGGGTCATGTCGAAATCGCCTATGGCCAGCGCGTCCTGATGGCCGACAAGGTCACCTACAATCAGAAGACCGGCGTGGTGACCGCCGACGGCCATGTCTCCCTGCTTGAACCTCAGGGCGACGTCGTCTTTGCCGATCACGTCGTGCTGCGCAACGAGATGAAGGATGGCGTCATCCAGACGCTGCAGGTTCTCCTCACCGATAAATCGCGCCTTGCGGGCAGCGATGCCGTGCGCACCAACGGCGACGTGACCACGGTTCATCGCGGTGTCTACAGTCCTTGCGAAATCTGCGAAAAGCAGGGCCAGCACACGCCCGTCTGGCAGATCAAGGCGTTCCGCGTCGTACACAACAAGACGGAACATCGGATCATCTACGAAGACGCCTACATGGAAATGTTCGGCGTCCCGGTTTTCTACATCCCCTTCTTCTCGCATCCAGATCCGACGGTGAAGCGCAAGTCGGGCTTCCTGACGCCGAGCATCGCAAGCTCGACCGATCTCGGACAGGAAATCACGCTCCCCTATTACTGGGCGATCGCGCCGAACCTCGACGTGACGCTGGCGCCGCGCTTCACGACGAAGGAAGGCATCGTCTATCAGGGCGAGTTCCGCCATCGCCTTGAGTCAGGTTCCTACCAGTTCTACGCAACGGGCACCTGGCCGGACACACGCACGGCCGGTACGCCCGGCGACTCCGTCTTCCGTGGCAGCCTGTTCGGCAATGGCGAGTTCAACCTCGCCCCGAAATGGAGCTGGGGCTTCCAGACGGAACTGGTCACCGATAACACCTATCTGCGCAAATACGGCCTGTCCGACGCGACCGACCTCACGACCAATGTTCACCTGAACAATGTCGACGGACGCGACAGCTTCTCGGCCAACGCCTACTACTTCCGCAACCTCCTCGCCGGAACCAATCGCGACTACACACCCTGGGTCGCACCGACCGTCGATTACGACAAATATCTCGGCGATCTGCTCGGGATCGGGCGCCTGAAGTTCACAAGCAACGCGATGATGCTCGGCACACCGGCTGGCCTCGACTCGCGCCGCCTCTCGGCCGCTTTCGATTGGGACAAGCCCTACACATCGCGTGGCGGTCAGGTTTATCGCATCTTCGCGAACCTGCGCGCCGATGCCTATTCGACGGACAAGGCGCCCGACCCGGCCGCGCCGGGCACATTCTTCGGCCAGGAAACGATCATCCGCGCCCTGCCCACCGTCGGCGCGGAAGTGAGCTACCCCTTCGTGCGGCCAGACCCGGGCCTGAAGCAGGTCATCGAACCCATCGTGCAGGTGGTCTACGCGCCGAACATCGGGAACAATGAACGCATTCCGAACATGGATTCGATCAACGTCGAATTCGACGATACGAACCTGTTCTCGGAAAACCGCTTCCCCGGCCTCGACCGCTGGGAAACGGGCGGACGGGCCAATGTCGGCTTGCGCTATTCGATCTATGGCGCGGGCGGCGGACAGGCCAGCGTCCTTCTCGGCCAGAGCTATCGCCTGAAGGAGGACAAGAGCTTCTCCGACGCGACGGGCCTGCGCAATGAGGTTTCCGACTATGTGGGCGCAATCCAGATTGCACCGAACGACAATCTCGTCGCGGTCCACCGCTTCCGCATCAACCAGAACGACTTCAAATTCAGCCGCAACGAATTCGACGTGCTGGCCCGCACCGGCCCGCTGACGACCTCGCTCGGCTACGCTTATTTCGCCGCCGATCAGGCCGTGACCACGGCCACCGGCGCTCGTGAAGAGCTCTCCCTCGGCACGACACTGAAACTCAGCCGCTACTGGAGGCTTTTCGGCAGCACCGTGCAGGACCTTGCCAATAGCGGCTCGATCTCGAACCAGATCGGCATCGGCTATCAGGACGACTGCTTCGGTCTCGCATTTGGCTTCTACCAGTCGAACATCAGCTATCAGGACATCCAGAGGTCGAACACTTTCCTCCTCCAGATCACCTTCAAGAACCTTGGCTCCACGGGCGTCGGCAGCCAGTCGACCCTGTCCACGCGGACAGATTCAATGGGCATTGTTAACCCCGGGACCACGCTCTTCGGCGATCCCGATACATCCCTCTTTGGCGACCCGGCCGGCGTCATGATCAACGACAGCCGCCGCCCGGGCATCGGCTCCAACAGGTAAACTCAGCCCGAGGCGCGAAACCGCAGAAACTTGCGGCTTTTCGCCCGGGGTCCTCGGTTGATTAGGGCACCGATTGCAGTATTCTGTTCGCCTCAGGCCGGGGGCGTCCAGGCCAACACGGGAGGGGTCTTCGGCCCCCTTTGAAAAAATCATGAAGTCAATGAAGCTCGCGTGCTCTTTCACGCCTGCCGTAGCTACTGTGTCCCGGTTCCTGTCCACGCTCGCGGTGGTTTCGTGCGTGGGTCTGGCCAGCCCGATGTCCGTGCGCGCCGAGGAAGGCCTAGGCGCGCCGACACCCGATAGCCTGGGTCTCGATGCCGGGGCGGCGCCCGAAGCCGACAACACCGAGAGCATCGTTGCCATCGTCAACGACAAGATCATCTCGAAATACGACCTCGATCAGCGCGTCCGCCTCGTCATGGTGACGTCCGGCATTCCAAGTACGCCGGAAATGGTCAGCCGCATCCAGCGTCAGGTTCTCCGCAGCCTCATCGACGAACGGCTGGAGCTGCAGGAAGCCGCGCGCCTCGACCTCAAGGTCGATGAGAAGGAAATCGACCAGCAGCTCGCGCAGATCGCCGCGCGCGCGAACATGACGACGCAGGAGATCGAGAAATACCTGAAGGACAACGGCATCTCGCGCGACACGCTCGTTTCGCAGCTTTATGCCGATATCGCCTGGAACAAGGTGATCGAGCAACAGTTCGCGCCGCTGATCTCCGTCGGCGCGGATGAAGTGGACGAAGCGCTCAAGCAGCTCACCGAGCAAGCAGATCAGCCGCGCTATCTGCTTTCGGAAATCCTGCTCACCTTCGACAATCCCGAGCAGGAAGCCGAAGTCGTTTCCGGCGCGCAGCGCCTGGTCGAGCAGATGCGCCAGGGCGCACCCTTTGCTTCCGTCGCCCGGCAGTTCAGCAAGTCGGCCAGCTCCGCCAATGGCGGCGATATCGGTTGGGAACATGCGAGCCAGATGCCCGGTGACGTTGCCCCGATCGTGGAGAAAATGACGATTGGCGGCATTTCCGATCCGATCAAGACACTGAACGGCGTCTACATCGTCCAGCTTCGCAACAAGCAGACCGGCCTCGGCCCCGATCCCTTGCAGGACCGTTGGACCCTTGCGCATGTCCTGCTGCCGCTGACTCCGGATGCGCCGCAATCCATGGTCGCGCGCCGCGTCGGCGAAGCGCAAAAGCTCATGGCTGAGTTCAAGTCCTGCGAAGGTCTCGGCGATCAGGTCAAGCAGTTCGTCGGCGGCGTGTCCGAACCGCCGCGCGCGGTCATCTTCGGCCAGCTCGATCAGCGGCTGCGCGAGTCGCTTGGCGGCGCCAAACCCGGCCAGATGCTGAAGCCCATCCGCAGCCAGCAGGGCATCGAAATGATCGCGGTCTGCGACTATCAGGCCAATGCGGGCGGCGCTCCGACCCGCGACCAGATCGAGAACAATATCTTCTCGCAGCGGCTGGACATGATGGCTCGTCGGCATCTGCGCGACCTGCGGCGCGACGCCGTCGTCGACATCAGGTGATATAGTCCCGCGGCGCAAGCATCCGCAGGACGAGGATCTGCCATGACGAAAGCGGACAGGCCGCCACTCGCCCTCACCATGGGCGAGCCGGCGGGCATCGGCCCCGAAATCACGTTAAAGGCTTGGGCGGCGCGAAAGGACGAAGCGCTCCCGGCCTTTTTCGTCGTGGGCGCTCCTGCGCTTTACCATGAGGAGGCGCGGCGCCTCGGCGTCGAACTCGCGTTCCGCGAGATCGCGACGCCGGACGAGGCGAGCCGCTTCTTCGATGCGGCTCTCCCCATTCTGCCGGTATCGCTCGATGCCGCGGTGCAGCCCGGCCACCTCGCGCCAGCCAATGCCCGCGCCGTCATGCAGTCGATCGACATGGCCTGCGACCTCGCGCTGGCGGGCGAAGCCGCCGGAATGGTCACCAATCCGATCCACAAGCGCGCGCTCTACGAAGCCGGCCTGAAGGTTCCGGGGCACACGGAGTATCTGGCGGAGCGCACTGGCGGCGCGACACCCGTGATGATGCTCTCCTGCCCCGGCCTGCGCGTCGTGCCGGTGACCGTGCATCAACCGCTTGCGAGCGTCGCCACATCGCTCACCATCGCCATGATCGAGGAAAAGGGCATCATCCTCGCTCATGCGCTGCGCCGCGACCTCGGCATCGCGCAGCCCCGCATCGCCGTCGCCGGCCTTAACCCGCATGCGGGAGAGGAAGGCCATATCGGCCGCGAGGAAATCGACGTGATCATTCCCGCCCTCGCCGCCATCCGCGCGGCGGGCGCGGAAGTCTCCGGCCCTCTTCCGCCAGACACCATGTTCCATGCGGCCGCCCGCGCGCGCTACGACGCGGCGCTGTGCATGTATCACGATCAGGCGCTCATCCCGCTGAAGACCATCGACTTCGAGCGCGGCGTCAATACCACGCTTGGCCTACCCATTGTGCGGACCTCGCCCGACCACGGCACGGCGCTGGATATTGCCGGCCGCGGCCTCGCACACCCGGGCAGCCTCATCGAAGCGATCCGGCTTGCCGCCGAAATCGCCCGAAACCGGGCCGCCTCATGAGTGTCGACAATCTTCCGCCGCTGCGCGAGGTCATCTCGAAACACGGTCTCGGCGCGCTGAAGGCGCTCGGCCAGAACTTTCTGCTCGACCTCAATCTCACGGGCCGCATCGCTCGGGCCGCCGGTCCTCTGGAAGGCTATGAGGTGATCGAGGTTGGCCCCGGCCCTGGCGGTTTGACGCGCGCCCTGCTTGCCGAAGGCGCAACCCGCGTCATCGCCATCGAGCGCGACCGCCGCTGCCTCCCCGCGCTTCAGGAAATCTCCGCCGCGTATCCGGGCCGCCTAACCATCATCGAGGGCGACGCGCTGGAAACCGACATGGCGAGCCTCGTCAAAGGTCCCGCCCGCATCGTCGCAAACCTGCCCTACAACATTGCGACGCCACTCCTCGTCCGCTGGCTTCAGACGGAGCCCTGGCCGCCCTATTACGCGAGCCTGACGTTGATGTTCCAGAAGGAAGTCGCGGAGCGCATCGTCGCTCCCCCCGGCGGCAAGGCCTATGGCCGCCTGGGCGTGCTGGCGCAGTGGCGCTCGAAGCCCCGTATGCTTTTCGACGTCAATCGCAGCGCATTCACGCCGCCGCCCGCCGTCACTTCCACTGTTGTCGAACTCATTCCCCGCGCCGAACCGCTTGCGCCCGCCGACCCGGCCACCCTGGAGCGCGTGGTTGCCGCCGCCTTCGGCCAGCGCCGCAAGATGCTGCGCTCGAGCCTCAAATCGCTGCTGCCCGACCCGATCGCGATCATTGAGGAAGCGGGCATTAATCCGACGCAACGCGCCGAGGAACTTTCAGTCGAGGAATTCTGCGCGCTTGCCCGCGCCTATGTGGCATCGCGCTGACAAGGTTGTGGGCAAGCGTCCCGCATGCCAAATTGCCGGAAACGGGCGGCACAGACCGCCTTTTGTAGAGAGGACAGGAACACGCCATGAAATCTGAAGCCATTGTCGACTACGGCCAGCCGCTCAAGGAAATCATCAGCGAAACGCCGCAGCCCAAGGGCACGGAAGTGCTCCTCAAGGTGACCCATTGCGGCGTCTGCCATTCCGACGTCCATCTCCATGATGGCTATTTCGACCTCGGCGGCGGTAACAAGCTCGACGTCCGCGGCGGACGCAAGCTGCCTTTCACGCTCGGCCATGAAATCGAGGGCGAGGTCATCGCCATCGGCGAGGATGTGGAAGGCGTCACCGTCGGCCAGCGCCGCGTGGCCTTCCCCTGGATCGGCTGCGGCCAGTGCCCGACCTGCAAGCGCGGCGAGGAGCACCTCTGCAACAAGCCGGTCAATCTCGGCATTCAGGTCGCCGGCGGCTATGCAACGCATGTGATCGTGCCGCATCCGCGCTACCTCATCGACTATACCGGTGTGCCGCAGGGCCTCGCTGCAACCTACATGTGCTCGGGCCTCACGGCCTTCAGCGCGATGAAGAAGCTCGGCGACATCAGCCCCGAAGAACGTGTGCTCGTCGTCGGCCTCGGCGGCGTCGGCATGATGGGCCTGCAATTCGCCAAGGCGATGTTCGAAAACGCGCCGCTCGGCGCCGACGTGGACGAGCAGAAGCTTCAATCCGCAAAGGGCACAGGCGCCCATGAGGTTTACAATCCGAAGGATCCGGAAGCGCTGAAGAAGCTTCTCGCGGATACCAATGGCGGTGTGCCGGCAGCAGTCGATTTCGTCGGTTCAGAGGCCTCGCTGAAATTCGCGACGGGTGCCGTGCGCAAGGGCGGCCAGGTCGTCGTCGTCGGCCTGTTCGGCGGCGGGTTCTCCATGCCGATCCCGATGTTTCCGATGCGCGCCATCTCCATCGGCGGCTCCTATGTGGGTTCGCTCGCCGAGACGCTCGAAATGATGGAACTCGTGAAGGCGGGCAAGATCGATCCGATCCCCGTTCAGGAACGTCCGCTCTCCGAAGCCTCGAAGACACTCGACGATCTGCGCGCCGGCCATGTGCTCGGCCGCGTGGTGCTGAAGCCCTGAAATCGAATGCGGAGGCCGGGTTCGCGCCCGGCCACCCCTCGCCGCCAGAAGAGGCCCGTCAATGACCTCTCGCCCGGAACTCTCCGTCAGCTTCCACAATTTCTGGCCCGGCTTCGATCCGAAGACTTTCTTTCTGACGCGCGAATTGATGCGGCGGTTCAACCTCCGATTCGACTTGTGCGGCCGCGACCTGCAATTCTTCAGCGTCTTCGGCAAGGAACTCGTGCCCACAAGAGGCCGGGAGCGCGCGCTGCGTGTCTGGTTCAGCGGCGAGGTTTTTGAACCTTCCCGCATGATCTACGATCTGCATTTCGGCTCGCTGCCGGAATCGCTTTGGGGCAAACGCTGGGTGCGATGCCCCGTATGGTCCGCAGGAATCAATTGGTGGGATGACACCTCGCCCTACTCTCCTTCACATCTGCTCGCGGAACGACGGTTCGAGCCGCGCGAAAAGTTCTGCAACTTCATTTATTCGAACCGCACATCCTTCCGTACCGAATTCTTCGACCTCCTCGGCAAACGCCGCCGTGTCGATAGTTGCGGACGTGTACTGAACAATGTCGGTGACCCTTGCGTCGACAAGTTCAAGGCGGTGAGCGAATATCAATTCACCATCGCTTTCGAGAATGCGCTCTCGCCTGGCTATGTCGCCGAGAAGCTGATCGACCCGATCGTCGCCCGTTCCATCCCGATCTATTGGGGCGCCTCTGAAGCGAAGACCGACTTCAATTCCGACGCCTTCATCTTCGCGCGTGATTTCCAGAGCTTCGACGATCTCGCCGATCACGTCATCAAGGTGAGCGACAGCCGCGAAGCGATGGAGCGGCTCGTCACCGCGCCTGTCTTTCCGGACAACAGAATCCCGGAGCAATTCACCGCCTCTCACTATGTCAACCTGATCGTTGAGGCCCTTTCCACGCCGCAAACGACCATCGAACGCCACGCGCTGAATGACACTCTCATTGCCGACCAGCCCGGCTATTCCCGCAAGGGCAAGGGCCTGGAACGGCTGGGCAAGCGCATCGGAAAGCACGTCGCAAGGTTTGCCCGTATGCCGTTGCGCTGACGCCCGCTCACACGGGCATTGATCGGCCTCAATGCGACCTCCGGCAAGCCAACACAAAGTTGCGTGCGCTCCAAAAAAGGAGGCCAACATGAGTCTCCGTGCGTTCGTGTTCATTGGATTGCTTGCGCTCCCCGGCGCATCTGTCGCCATAGCCCAGGAAACGCCGTCGCCGCAGCAGGTCAGAACCTCTGCGACAATGGGCTCCAGCCCGGATTCGGGCATGATGATGGGGGGCTGCGACACGACGACCTACGGCGCGTCAGCTGCGGACAGCGCCAATTATGGCGACAGTCGCATTGCCTTGCTCAAATCCGGTCTGAAGATCACGGATGCTCAGGAGCCAGTCTGGAATGACTACGCCAATGCGTTGCGCGCTACTTCCGAGGTTATGGCCAGCATGCGCAAGCAGATGATCGGCACCTTCGAGCAGAACGATCGATCGAGCATGACGGTTCATGATCTGCATATCGACGCGATGAGTTCGAGGCTTCCCGCGCTTGAGGCACTCAGACCGGCGACCATCGCGCTTTACAAGGCGCTTTCCGACGAACAGAAGAAAAAGGCCGACGCGCTGCTTCCCGCCATGGAGTGCATATAACGGTACGCGGACAGGCAAGCCGAAATCCATTCACACGAATATTGATCGGCCTCAATGTAACCAGGGGCGGATGCGCATAGCCTGGCGCTCTCATTCAACAGAGGAGGCCACCATGAATCTCCGAACATGCGCACTCATCGGGCTGCTCGCGCTCTCCGGCACATCTGTCGCAATGGCACAGGAAGCACCGGCGCCACAGCCCGGCAGCGGGTCCACGATGATGGGTCAAGGCTGGGGCGGCGGAATGCGGGGCGGCGGCTGGGGCCAGGGCATGATGGGCTATGGCGGCGGACGTGGTTACGGCCAAGGCATGATGGGTGGCGGTTGGGGTGCCGGAATGATGGGCGGCGGCTGCGGCATGATGGGCTATGGCGCAGCGGGCGGCGACTTTGACACTTATGTCGAAGGCCGCATCGCCTTCCTCAAGGCCGAGCTCAAGATCACCAAGGAACAGGAAGCTGTGTGGCAGGAGTATGCAGACGCGTTGACGACGAATGCGCAAGTCATGGCCAGCATGCACAAGCAGATGGCCGAGGCATTCCAGAAAGGCGACAATTCGCCGATGCAGTTCTTCGATCTTCATATCAATGCGATGAAGTCGAGGCTCGCCGCGCTCGAAGCGCTAAAGCCGGCGACCGAAGCGCTCTATAAGGCGCTATCCGCCGATCAGCGCAAGAAGGCTGACGATGTGCTGCCGATGATGGGCGGCTGCATGTAAAGCGTTACAGCGTATCGCGCAGCCGCTTCACGAAGTCCGACAGGCCGGTCAAGCGCCGGCGGCGCAGGCGCTCGGCCTGAAGGATCGAGTGCAATTCGCCAAAGGCCCGCTCCACATCGTCATTGATGATGATGTAGTCGTATTCCTGATAATGGCTGATTTCGTCCGACGCTTTCGCCATGCGAGCCGCGACGACTTCGGCGGAATCCTGCGCGCGCACGTTGAGGCGCCGCTCCAGATCCTGAACCGATGGCGGCAACACGAAGACCTTCACGAGGTCTTCGTGCGCGACCTCGTCGAGCTGCTGCACACCCTGCCAGTCGATGTCGAAAAGAACGTCATGCCCCAGCGAAAGCGCGTTCTCGACCGGCGCGCGCGGTGTGCCGTAGTAGTTGTCGAAGACCTTGGCGCTTTCGAGAAATTCACCGCGATTGCGCATCAGCCCGAAATCCTCGGTGCTGACAAAATAATAGTCCCTGCCCTCGACCTCGCCGGGGCGTGGCTTCCGTGTCGTTGCGGAAACCGACATGGTGATCTGCGGATCGCTTTCGAGAAGCTTGCGCGACAACGTCGTCTTGCCCGCACCGGACGGCGAAGACAAAGCCAGCATCAGGCCCCTGCGGCCCACGAGTTCCTTATTCGACATTCTGGATCTGCTCGCGCAACTGATCGATCACGGCCTTGAGTTCGAGTCCGATACGCGTGAGGCTAACATCGGCGGCCTTGGAACAAAGCGTATTCGCCTCGCGGTTGAATTCCTGCGTCAGGAAGTCGAGCCTTCGGCCCGCAGGTTCACCGCCCGCGAAAAGCTCGCGCGCCTGCGCCACATGCGCGATGAGACGGTCGATCTCTTCGCGTACATCGGCCTTTGTAGCGAGCAGCGCGGCTTCCTGCGCGAGCCTTTCCTCGGAAAGCGCGGGCGATGCGCCGAGAAGCTCGGCCACCTGCGCCTTGAGCCGTGTACGGATCA
This sequence comes from Parvibaculum sedimenti, assembly GCF_009184905.1. Taxonomy (GTDB): domain Bacteria; phylum Pseudomonadota; class Alphaproteobacteria; order Parvibaculales; family Parvibaculaceae; genus Parvibaculum; species Parvibaculum sedimenti. Next base: position 124,421 of record NZ_WESC01000006.1, on the reverse strand, counting down.
CCTCGATCCCGGTGGCGGGCGACGCCGCCGCCTGCCGCGTCAGCCTTTCGATCTCATCCACCTGGTCGCTCAGAATGCGTTCGAGCTTTCGTCCTTCCTCGCCCCGCGCACGGGCAAGCGAAGCGGCAGCTTCGGAGAAGGACACAAGCACGAGCTTTTCGAGCGCAGCATGGCCTTCCTCGTCCTCCTCGGTCTCGCATGTTTCGAGAACGCCCTTGAGCGCGAGAATGCCTTCCGGCCGCGGCGGCATCACCTCGATGCGCTGCTGAAGCGACGCAAGCGCCGCCAGCACCGCGTCGAGTGCATCCTGATTAACGCGAAGCGGCGCGGCGCCACGCACACGATCAACGGTCAGCGTCGCCTGCACATTGCCGCGCTTCAAATGCCGCGCCAGCTCTTCGCGCAAGCGCGCTTCCACGCCCTCGAAGCCGGACGGCAAGCGGAAGCGCACGTCGAGCCCCTTGCCGTTTACGCTGCGAAGCTCCCAATGCCAGCGCACAAGGCCGGCCTCGGTGCCACTCTCGCCATCGGCGCGGGCGAAGCCTGTCATGCTGGTCAACGGCATATTGCGGGCCTTCCTGGAATCACTGTGAAACGTTTTCAACTATAGCAGCGCACGGGGCGCGGACCGACTCAGCCGCCAACATGGCGCGCTGGCGCCTTGAGGGGGATTACCGGCTTGGTCCCGGCTGTCCTTTCCTCGGCTGCCTTGACGGGCACCTGCACGGCCTTTTTCTCGACCTGTCGCCAGCGAGCGACGTTGCGGCCATGATCGGCCAGCGAACTCGCAAACGCATGCCCGCCCGTTCCATCGGCGACGAAATAGAGGTCGTTGGTCTCGGGCGGATTCAGCACCGCCTCGATCGAGGCGCGGCCTGGATTGCAGATCGGCGTCGGCGGCAATCCGTCCACCTGATAGGTGTTGTAGGGCGTTACGCGGTCGAGTTCGCTCTGGCGGATCGGCCGTCCAAGCGGGCCCTTGCCGCCCGTGATGCCGTAAATGATCGTCGGATCTGACTGGAGGCGCATGGGCTTGCGCAGCCGGTTGACGAAGACAGCCGCAACCTTTGGACGTTCGGCGGCGAGCCCGGTTTCCTTCTCGACGATGGAAGCGAGAATGATCGCCTCCCTCTGCGTCTTGTAGGGAAGGTTCGCAGTGCGGTGCGGCCATGCTTCGTTGATGAGCGCGGATGCCGACTTCTGCATACGCTGGACGATCTGCGCTCGCGTCGTGCCGCGTGAGAAATTGTAGGTCTCCGGCAGAAGCGAACCTTCGGCGGGAACCGGTGGCATGTCGCCCGTAAGCACGGGGTCTGCTCTTACGATCTCCATCGCCTCCTGGCTCGTCAAACCCTCGGGTACCGTGATCCGGTGAACGATCGACTTGCCTTCCCTCAGGATACGGACGATGTCGGCCATGCTCGCATGGGCGGGAATTTCATATTCGCCCGCCTTGAGCGCACCCGCAGCACGATTGAGCTCAACGGCCAGCCGGAAAATGCCGGTCTCGTCGAGCACATGCGCCTCGCGCAGACGTTCGGCAATGGAGGAAAGCCCATGCCCCGGCGCGAGCCAGACGACAGTCGGCGCCGCGGCAGGCCCGGGGGCATTGAAACGCCATTTGCCATAAAGGAAAGCGCCACCCGCAATAAGGGCGGCGCTCATCGGGAGAACGACGATCAGGCCGAGAAGGAAGCGGCGGACGAGGCCTGGTCGCGCTTCGGTGCCAGGCTCGCCTGCCTCTCCGGTGTCTGCCCCGTCGGACAATCAATCAACCTTCTTCAGGACCAGCGACGCATTGGTTCCGCCGAACCCGAAGGAATTCGAAAGAGCGTAATTGACTTCCTTCCGGCGCGCCTTGTGCGGCACCAGGTCGAGTTCCGTCTCGACATCCGGATTGTCGAGATTAAGCGTCGGCGGCAAGATCCCGTCACGAATGGCGAGTGTGCAGAAGATCGCTTCGACGGCACCCGCGGCACCGAGCAGATGGCCGATCGACGACTTCGTCGAGGACATCGAAACCTTGTTCACCGCATTGCCGAGAAGGCGCGTCACGGCACCGAGTTCGATCGTGTCGGCCATGGTGGACGTGCCATGCGCGTTCACATAGTCGAGATCGGAAGCCGAGATGCCGGCACGCTTCAGCGCGGCCTGCATGGAGCGGAAACCACCATTGCCATCTTCCGGCGGCGCGGTGATGTGGTACGCATCGCCCGAAAGGCCGTAGCCGACAACTTCTGCATAGATCTTCGCGCCACGGGCCTTCGCATGCTCGTATTCTTCGAGCACGACGACGCCGGCGCCCTCGCCCATGACGAAGCCGTCGCGGTCCTTGTCATAGGGACGCGAGGCACGCGTGGGCTCATCATTGAAGCTGGTGGATAGCGCTCGGCAGGCGGCGAAGCCGGCGATGCCGATTCGGCTGATGGCAGATTCAGCACCGCCCGCGACCATGACGTCAGCATCGTCGAGCGCGATCAAACGCGCCGCATCGCCGATCGCATGCGCGCCGGTCGAGCAGGCTGTCACGACCGCATGGTTCGGCCCCTTGAGCCCATGCTGAATGGAGACATAGCCGGAGGCGAGATTGATGAGGCGTCCGGTGATGAAGAAGGGGCTCACGCGGCGCGGGCCCTTTTCCTGAAGAATGAGCGCCGTCTCGGCAATGCCCTGAAGACCGCCAATGCCCGAACCGATCATCGTGCCCGAGCGCCACTGTTCTTCGTCGGTCTTGGGGTGCCAGTTCGCGTCATCCAGCGCCTGCGTGGCGGCGGCGACAGCGAAGACGATGAAATCGTCGACGCGCTTCGATTCCTTGTGGTCCATCCAGTCGTCGGAGATGAACGCACCCTCGCCCTCGCGGGGGACAGGCATCGCAATTTTGCAAGGCAGGTCGGAGACGTCGAAATTCTCGATCCGGCGGGCCGCTGACTGGCCATCGAGAATACGCTTCCAGGTTACGTCGACGCCGCAGCCAAGCGGCGAAACCATGCCAAGTCCGGTAATGACGACCCGTCTCATATCGGTCCCTACTCCCCATCGCCCGCAGCGATCGAGCGCGGGGCTGCCCTACTTGATAATCGAAGAAGAGCCGGCGAGACCTGACCGGCGCGCCGGATCCGAAGACGCTGCAGAGCGCGGGACCGATAGCCCCGCGCTCCACAAGACCGAAGTCAGGACTTCGCGTTCGCCTTGACGAACTCGATCGCGTCTTTGACGGTCAGGATCTTCTCGGCCGCATCGTCCGGAATCTCGACGCCAAATTCTTCTTCGAACGCCATGACCAGCTCGACATTGTCGAGGCTGTCGGCGCCGAGATCATCGATGAAGCTCGCGTTCTCAGTCACCTTGTCGGCGTCGACGCCGAGGTGCTCGACCACGATCTTCTTCAAGCGTTCCGCGATATCACTCATTTTAAGTCCTCAGATTCCCTGTTTTGACCGGCTTCACGCCCCGTCCCCATTGCCTCAGGCTTCAGGGAAACAACGCGATTGAATTCGGCGGAAAGACTGCACCTCTTCTGGCCCATTTCAAGGCTAGATCGCAAGCCAAATCGAGGTGCCTAGGTAACACACTTTTCAGCATGGTGCCAGCAAAGGCACCCTACTGCCATAGGCAACTATCACACTGATTTCGTTTACCTTTTCGCCGCGAAAAAGATCAGATCATCGCCATGCCGCCATTGACATGGATGGTCTGACCGGTCACATAGGCCGCTTCGTCGCTGGCCAGATAGACCGCCGCGGCGGCAATCTCGGCCCCTTCGCCGAGCCGCCCGGCGGGAATCGTTCCCAGGATCTTGGCCTTCTGATCGTCGTTCAAAGCGTCCGTCATGGCGCTGCGTATGAAGCCCGGCGCGATGCAGTTCGCCGTGATATTGCGGCTCGCCACTTCCTGCGCCAGCGCCTTCGTCATGCCAATCATGCCGGCCTTCGAGGCGGCGTAATTGCCCTGCCCCGGATTGCCGGTGACGCCGACGACTGAAGTGATTCCGATGATGCGGCCGAAACGGCGTTTCATCATGCCGCGCAGGCTCGCCCGCGACAGACGGAAAGCTGCCGTGAGGTTGACGCGGATAACCTCGTCCCACTCCTCGTCCTTCATCCGCATGAAGAGATTGTCCCGCGTGAGGCCTGCATTGTTGACCAGAATGTCGAGCGAGCCCATGGCCTCTTCCGCCTGCTTCGGCAGCGCGTCGACAGCGGCGCTGTCCGAAAGATTGCAGGGGAGCACATGGGTGCGGGCCCCAAGCTCGGCGGCCAGCGCATCGAGCGCGTCCTTGCGCGTGCCGGAGAGAGCGACCGTCGCGCCCTGCTTGTGAAGGGCGCGGGCGATGTCTGAGCCGATGCCGCCTGAAGCGCCGGTGACCAGCGCGTTTTTACCTGTGAGGTCGAACATAGGGGCTCCCCGGATCAGATTGTTTTCAGAAAGGCTTCGACGTCGGCGGGCGTACCGACCGAAACGGTCTCGGGCTCCTGCGCGATGCGCTTGATCATGCCCGCAAGCGCCTTGCCGGCGCCGACTTCGACGTAACGCGAGACGCCCTGCGATTCCATATAGAGAACGCTTTCGCGCCAGCGAACCATGCCGGTCACCTGCTTGACCAGCAAGTCGCGAATGGTCGCGGGGTCCGCGACGCGCGAGGCGGTGACATTGGCAACGAGCGGAACGGAGGGCGTCTTGATCTCGACTTCTGCCAGCGCCTCGGCCATTTCAGCCGCGGCGGGCTGCATCAGCGCGCAATGGAACGGCGCACTCACCGGCAGCGCCATGCTGCGCTTCGCGCCCTTCGTTTTGGCGATCTCGATGGCGCGCTCGACCGCCGCCTTGTGGCCCGAGACCACGACCTGACCACCGCCATTGTCGTTCGCCGCTTCGCAGACCTCCCCCTGCGCCGCTTCCTTGGCGACATCCGACGCCGCATCGAAATCAAGACCGAGCAGAACGGCCATCGCGCCGACGCCGACGGGCACCGCACGCTGCATGGCCTGGCCGCGGCGCTTCAGAAGGCGCGCCGTATCGGCAATGGTGAAGCTGCCGGCTGCGGCAAGCGCGGAATATTCGCCGAGCGAATGCCCCGCTACGAAAGCGGCCTTGTCGGCAAGCTTGAAGCTGCCTTCCTTTTCAAGGGTACGCACGACCGCGAGGCTCACCGCCATAATCGCCGGCTGGGCGTTTTCGGTCAGCGTCAGGTCTTCCTGCGGGCCTTCCCACATCAGCTTGGAAAGCTTTTGGCCGAGGGCCTCGTCGACCTCCTCGAAAACCTCGCGGGCCGAGGCGAAAGCCTCTCCCAGCTCCCGGCCCATGCCGACCGCCTGCGATCCCTGCCCCGGAAAGGTGAAAGCCCTGCTCATCGACGCTCCCTGCATATCCAGCAAAACCCGGACTGCTCGCGGCCCGGCTGGTCCACAGAGATACAGGCTCAAAGAGGGGTGTCAAGACAACGAGGCCCCGACGACCCCGACGCGAAGGCAGGCAGGCCTTTCTCAGACCGGAACATTCTCGTCTCCCGCGCGCTTGCCTGATTCATTCGGCCGGTGCTGAAGTCCAGGCGAGCAAGAGGCGGAAGGGGATGTTTTGAGCGGACACAATCCCGTCATACCGGCCAACGCGGCAACGCATAGCGCAAGCCTCGATACACGGACCCAGCCGCTTCATGCCGTCGAAAACGCCGCCGCGCTCGTCCTTCCCTACGCCGCCTGCCTCTATGCCATCATCCGCTCGATCAAGGCGTTCGGGACATACAGCCACGACGATCACATGTATATCCCGGCGGCTTCGCTCTTCCCGCATCTGGCGCTCTATCGGGAAATTCCCTTTGTCCAGACACCTCTGAGCATTTTCATTTACGCGCTTCTGAAGTTGCTCGTCGGTCCGGCCTACCTCTACCTGGCCGCGAAACTCGCTTCTGTTTTGCTGGTGTTGGGGGTGACGGCGATCAGCGCAAAAACAGCGTACCGACTATTTCCAAGGCCCTATGTGCCGTGGACCGCCGCCACCCTGATTCTGCTGAATGCCCACATTTTCGCGAACATGTCCGAAGCGGCCAATTATGCGCTTCCTCTCTTCCTCTCTTCCTCTTCGCTCTTGCCTGTTATCTGCACATCGCCAAACCGGAAAGGCCGACCTGGGGAGCGTTGACCGGACTGCTCATGGGGCTGGCCGCCTCTGGCAAGATAAGCTTCCTGGTACTCGCGGGCGCAGTCGCTCTGCTGTTCCTTATCGATCGGCGACGGCGCCCGCTGACAGTTCATTATTTGGCCGGTTGCGCCGTCGGGATTCTGCCATGCGTCTACTATCTCGTGATCGACAGGTCGGATTTTCTGTTTCTGAATTTCGAATTCCATCTCCTCACCAACCAGTTCCGTGGCCTCACTTTCTTCGGTTCGGTGATATCGGTAATGGATGGCTGCCTTGATTTTGCAATATTCGCCATTCCGCTTCTGGCGCTGGTTGCTGCGGCCTTTATCCTTGCACGGAGGGACTGGCGGGAGTTCGATTGGCCGGCGTTCCCGCTTTCGGCGCGAGAAAAACTCAACATCGCGAAAGTAGCCATCATCTTTGTCGCTGCCGTGATCGCGGCGGTCCTGCCGATGATCTATTTCCTGCAATACTGGAGCACCCCCGCCCTCGTGCTCATCGTCCTTTCGGTTCCCGCCGCCGCGATGATCGCGGATCGCTCGTCCACATTCAGAACCACAATGATGGTGGGCTCGCTCATTCTGATCGGCCTGTCCTCCGCCCATGATCTTCGGGGCCTTGGCCGACAGGGGGCGGACAACTACCCTCCCGTCCTCGTCATGCGCGCCCAGGAGAGCATTTCGCGGCTCCTCGGCGATTCACTTGGCAAGCACCCCGGATGCGTCACCGAAATCCTGAGTGCCAGCGCGGTTCCGGCCCTCGGAAGCGGGGTGCCCCTTTCGCCGGGAAGCGCGGCGGGCGAATTCCTGTTCAGGATCGACGGCGTGCTTCAGGCAAAAAAGCCCGAATTCCGCAAATATTCCGACGTGACTCGCTATCTCGGCCCGGCGACCGGCCTTCTAACCGGATATTATGGTAATCGGGAATTCGAGCACCGGATGGTCGCCTATGCCGCCTCGCATGGCTTCATCCTCGCGGGCACCTTCAAATACCCCAAGGCGCCGCTTTCGCTTTACCTGCCGCCTGAATGCCGTAGCTAGGGCGCGCAAGCCCATCTCCGCTTGCTTTCAACCCCGCTTTCCTTATATTGCGCCGCTTCTGAAGGTCTCGGCTGGAGGCTGAACGGCGCACCGTGTCCCTTGAAGGGCGCGGCAGGGAGAAATCCCGGGCTCCGGTGTCTCCGCTTCTTTGGTGGTCCTTTCGAGCCTTTTGGGGCTCAAAGGGGGCTTTGCGCCGGGGCCGGATACATATGGGAAAAGGCTCAATGGCTCTTTACGAGCATATTTTCATTGCGCGTCAGGACGTGACGCAGCAACAGGTCGAGGCGCTCGTCGAGCAGTTCTCGAACATCCTCAAGGAAAACGGCGGTTCCGTCGCGAAGACCGAATACTGGGGTCTGCGTAACCTTGCCTACAAGGTGAAGAAGAACCGCAAGGGCCACTACGCCCTCCTCAACATCGACGCGCCGGCTGCCGCCGTCGCCGAAATGGAACGCCAGCAGGGCATCAACGAAGACGTTCTGCGCTTCATGACCACCCGCGTCGAAGAGCATGAAACCGGCCAGTCGGCCATGCTCCAGAGCCGTGGCAGCCGCGACGAGCGCGGCGGCGGTGGCCGTGGCGACCGCTTCGACCGTGGCGACCGTCCCCGTGGCGGCGACCGTGGCGACCGTCCCCGTTTCTCGCGCGATCGTGAAGAAGCCGCTTCGGAAGGGATTGAAGAATAATGAGCACCTCAGCAGCCCCCGCGCGCCGGCCCTTCTTCCGCCGCCGCAAGACCTGCCCGTTCTCCGGCGCCAACGCTCCGAAGATCGACCACAAGGACGTGAAGCTCCTGCAGCGCTACGTTTCGGAGCGCGGCAAGATCGTCCCGAGCCGCATCACGGCGGTCTCCGCCAAGAAGCAGCGTGAGCTCGCCCGTGCCATCAAGCGCGCGCGTTTCCTCGCCCTCCTGCCCTACGTCATCGGCTGAGCCCGGAAAAGGAGACAGACATGCAAGTCGTACTTCTGGAACGGGTCGAAAAGCTCGGTCAAATGGGCGATGTGGTTAAAGTGAAGGACGGCTTTGCCCGTAACTTCCTGCTGCCTCGCAAGAAGGCGCTCCGCGCCACCAAAGAGAACCTTGTGCGTTTCGAGGCGCAGCGTGCGCAGCTCGAAGCCCGCAATCTCGAACTCAAGTCGGAAGCCGAGCAGGTCAAGACCAGGCTCGACGGCCAGACCTTCGTCGTCCTCCGTCAGGCTGGCGAAACCGGTCACCTCTACGGTTCGGTCAACGGCCGCGATATCGCCGATGCGGCGACCGCGGGCGGTTTCTCGACCAACCGCAACCAGATCGCGCTCGAGCATCCGATCAAGACGATCGGCCTCCATCAGGTGCGCGTCGTCCTCCACCCCGAAGTGTCCGCGACGATTTCGATCAACGTCGCCCGCTCCGAGGAAGAGGCCAAGCGCCAGGCCGCCGGTGAAGACCTCACCCGCCGGACCGAGGAAGAGGACGAGATCGACGAAGCCGAATTCTTCGAATCCGAAGAAGCGGCCCCCGCCGAAGACGAGACGGAAGCTGAAGAAGCCTGATCCTCTCCGGTCCAGACCGAAAGAGACACGAAACGCCGCCCTTCGGGGCGGCGTTTTTTGTTGGCCGAGCGGCCTCTGCGTTGGCAACCTGTGTGTCGGGATCCAATGCCACCACGGTTTCAGGAAGGGGATCTGCGTGCCCATACGTCTGATTGAGGTTGTCGCCAAATCAGGACACGCCGACACGCTGGAGGCGATCGCGCGCCAGTTCAACGCGCTGGATTGCCGAATCGCCACGCCCGACGAAACGGGTATCCAGTCTGTCCGCATTCTGGCGCACTCCGACAAGCAACAGGAACTCGTGGATCAGTTGCAGGGCGCACTGGGTGCGGAAGCCGGCTGGCGCCTTATCATCCTGCCGGTCGATGCCATCATCCCCGACCCCGAACCGCAGGAGGATGCCCGCAGAACCGCCACCGCCACGCTGCGAGAACAGCTTTATGTGGAAGTCTCGCGCGGGGCGCGGGCCGATGCGACTTTCGTCCTTCTGGTGCTCCTCTCGACGGTCGTCGCCGCCATCGGCCTCTTCAACAACAATGTCGCCGTGGTCATTGCGGCCATGGTCATCGCACCGCTGCTTGGCCCCAATGAGGCGCTCGCCTTCGGCAGCGCACTCGGCGACCGTGAGCTCATCATCCGCGCCGCGCTGACCAATGCTCTCGGTCTCGGCCTTGCCATCGCCGCCGCAGCCTTTGCCGGCTACTTGTTGCCCGAAAGATTTTCAGGCCCAGAACTGATAGCCCGTACACAGATCGGTTATGACAGCATCATCCTCGCACTTGCAGCGGGAGCTGCCGGCGCGATCTCGCTGACCACCAGCGTATCAAGCGCGGTAGTCGGCGTCATGGTCGCGGTCGCGCTTATGCCCCCGGCCGTCGCCCTTGGCTACATGCTGGGCACCTGGCGGGTCGACATGGCGCTCAGCGCCGGAACCCTGCTTGCCATCAACATCGTTTGCATCAATCTAACCGCCCAGATCGTTTTTCTCATCAGAGGCATAAGGCCCCGGACCTGGTACGAACGGCGGGGCGCGAAACAATCCACCCTTGTCAGCCTGATCGTCTGGACGACGCTCCTCGCGGTGCTCCTCGTGATCGTCTATCTCATCCGCCATTCAGCCGGAGGCGTCGCGATACCGCTCTAGAGGTGAGAGCGGCACGCATTTTTTTATTGATTCTAATCTGGGTTTAACTTTTCATAGCCGAGCAAGGCAAATCGTACGAACCTGGATCGGTCGCGTACTGACGGGAACCGATCTCGCGTCAACTCTGGTAACGGAGGTTGTATGCTGTTCGGTGTGCTTCTGAAACAGGTCGTCAAGCGTGGCTCTCTCCGCCTGATCGACCATGACGGCAAAGTCAGGACATATGGCGACGGCACGGGCCGCCTGCTGACCATACGCCTGCGAGACAAGGGCTTGCATGTCGCCCTTGCCACCAATCCCTATCTCAAGCTCGGCGAAGCCTATATGGACGGTGCGCTTACCATCGACCAGCCGGCCACCATCTACGAACTTCTCGACCTCATACTCGGCAATCTCGGCACCAGCTATCCGAGCCGGGCCTTCAAGGCCTATGCCGCCCTCAGACGCATGAAGCGGCGCATCGACCAGCACAACCCCATCGGCAAGGCGCAAGAGAACGTCGCTCATCACTACGATCTCGACGGCGGCATCTACGATCTCTTCCTCGACGCCGACAAACAATATTCCTGCGCCTATTACGCCAATCCCTCAATGAGCCTCGAAGAGGCGCAACTCGCCAAAAAGCGCCATATCGCGGCGAAACTCCAGATAGAGCCTGGCATGAAACTGCTCGATATCGGATGTGGCTGGGGCGGACTCGCGCTGACGCTGGCGGAGGAAACAGGCGCGCTCGTCACCGGCGTCACATTGAGCCGCGAACAGCACAAGATCGCGAGCCAGCGCGCGGTGGAACGCGGCCTTGCCGATCGCGTCCAGTTTCACCTGCAGGACTACAGAACGCTCACCGACAAGTTCGACAGGATCGTCTCCGTTGGAATGTTCGAGCATGTCGGCGTCGGCCACTACGGCGAATATTTCAACGGCGTAAAAAATCTGCTTAACGAGGATGGCGTCGCGCTCATCCACACGATCGGGCGGCTTGATCCGCCCGGAGCAACCAATCCATGGATCGCTAAATATATCTTCCCCGGCGGCTATATTCCCGCCCTGAGCGAAATGGCGGCGGCCGTCGAAAAAACCGGCCTCTTCATGACCGATCTCGAAGTGCTGCGGCTCCACTATGCCGAGACGCTGAAGGAATGGCGCCGCCGCTTCATGGCGAAGCGCGACATCGCGGCAAAGATCTATGACGAGCGCTTCTGCCGCATGTGGGAGTTTTATCTCGCGGGATCGGAAACCTCGTTCCGCCACGAGGGCATGGTCAACTTCCAGCTTCAACTGACGAAGAAGATCGACGCACTGCCCCTCACCCGCGATTACATGGGCGAGCGTGAGCGCGATCTCTCCATCGCCCCCCTCGAGCGGCGCCTACGCGCGGGCGACTGATCGCCCGCGCCAGTCTGCGATCAGGCCTTGCCGCGATTGTCGATGCTGTATGCACCTGCGCCATGGGCGACGAGCTGCAGGAAACCGCCCGCCATGGCAAGGTTCTTCATGAACATGATGAACATCGTCTGATCGGCGAAGTCATTGTGGAAGATGAGGCCGGTGACGATGCAGAAGCCTGCCAAGAGGAAGGCGACAATCCGCGTCTGATAGCCGATCAGGATCAGGGCGCCGCCGCCCAGTTCCACGATCAGGGTCAGCACATAAGAGACCTCAGGCAGAGGGATGCCCTTCGAGGCGATGTAGCCGATCGTGGCCGTCGCCGACGTGGCCTTGCCGATACCGGCGATGATGAAGATAAGGCTCAACAGCAGACGGCCGAGAGGCGCGGCCAACCTGGTCAGGGAATCCATCTTGTTCTCCACAATTAATGCGCCTTTCCGACGCGCTGCGAAGAGAACTCTAGGCTCAGGCTCAACGTGCTGACTACGGCGCGAATGACAATGAATTGTTGCAGCCAAGGAACAATGCCCGCACCTAAGCGACTCGGTTTATAGTTCTTTCGTCCACAGGCTTTCCGGCACGAATATCCCTTTCCAGGCAATGCCTTGGAGATGTCGCGTCGAGTTATCAATGCCTGTGGAAAAGTTTGGTGGGGACGGCCGCCGTACCGCCGCATTCGGTACTTCACCCACGTTGTGCTTCGCGTAAAACGAGACCATGGAAAACACATCGCAAGCTTTCGCCAGCGTACCCGACGATGACGGCACTCAGGGCTACCGCGTCCCGCCGCACAACATCGAGGCGGAGCAGGCGCTGCTTGGCGCCATCCTCGTCAACAACGAAGCCTATGACAGGCTTTCGACATTCCTTGAGGCGGGGCATTTCTTCGACGCGCTGCATGGCCGCATCTATGAAGCTGCCGCGAAGCTCATCACGGCGGGCCACCTCGCCTCTCCGGTGACGCTGAAGAACTTCTTCGAGCGCGACGAGGCCCTGGCCGAAATCGGCGGGCCACAATATCTGGCGCGGCTCGCGGGCGCAGCGACGACCATCATCAACGTGGAAGAGTATGGCCGCACTATCTATGAACTCGCGATCCGCCGCGAGCTCATCCAGGTCGGCGGCAGCATTCACAATCGCGCCTATGACGCACCGATCGACGACACGCCCGCGCAGCAGATCCTCGAGGCGGAACAGGCTCTTTATCAGCTCGCCGAGCAGGGCAAATACGAAGGCGGCTTCAGAGGTTTCCACGAGGCGCTCAAGGGCGCGATCGACATGGCCGCCGCCGCCTATGAGCGCGACGGTGGACTGTCGGGCATTTCGACGGGCTTGCGCGATCTCGACAAGATGATGGGCGGCTTGCAACCGTCCGACCTCATCGTCCTTGCCGGCCGCCCATCGATGGGCAAGACGGCGCTGGCCACCAACATCGCCTTCAATGCGGCCAAGGCCTACAAGGCCGAGCATCACGCCGACGGCACAGTCGATGTGAAGGACGGTGCCATCGTCGGCTTCTTCTCGCTCGAAATGTCCTCCGAGCAGCTCGCGACGCGACTTCTCGCCGAGCAATCGGGCGTACCGTCGGAAAGCATTCGCCGCGGCCGCATCCAGGAAGAGGAATTTCATGCGCTGGTCGAGGCCTCGCGCGAATTGCAGAGCATCCCGCTCTATATCGACGATACAGGCGGCCTTACCATTGCGACCGTCGCGGCCCGCGCCCGTCGTCTGAAGCGTCAGCGTGGCCTCGGCCTTCTCGTCATCGACTACCTTCAGCTTCTTGCCGGTTCCGGCAAGTCGGGCGAAAACCGCGTGCAGGAAGTGACTCAGATCACGACCGGCCTCAAGGCGCTCGCCAAGGAACTCAACGTGCCCATCATCGCGCTCTCGCAGCTTTCGCGTCAGGTCGAAGCGCGCGACGACAAGCGGCCCCAGCTTTCGGACTTGCGTGAATCGGGCTCGATCGAGCAGGACGCCGACGTGGTGATGTTCGTGTTCCGCGAGGAGTATTATGTTCAGCGCCGCGAGCCGCGCGAAGGCACACCCGAGTATCTCGCCTGGCAGGAAGAAATGAACCAGGTCCATGCGCTCGCCGAAGTCATCATCGGTAAGCAGCGCCATGGACCGACTGGCACCGTTAAACTACAGTTCGAGGCCAATGTGACGCGCTTCGGGGATCTCATTGCCGAAGACCATCTGCCGGACCGTATGTCTTGAGCCTGCCCGAATTCTTCCGCGATGAAGCGGCCGCCGGTTTCGATCCGGCATCCGCCTCCACGATCCTTACCGTCGACCTCGATGCCATTGCCGCGAACTACCGGCACTTACGCTCGATCGGCGGGGGGGCTGATGTGGCTGGCGTGGTCAAGGCGGATGCCTATGGGCTGGGCCTTGCGCCGGTGGCGGAAACACTCGCCTGTGCGGGCTGCACCACCTTCTTCGTCACCGACACAGATGAGGGCATCGCGCTGCGCGTGGCGCTTCCCGGCGCCACCATCTATGTGACGAATGGGCTGACGCCCGGCGCAGCCGCCCTTTATCGCGGCCATGGGCTGCGGCCATGCCTCGGCAGCCTCGCGGAAGTCGAGGAGTGGAGAAAGGTCGCGAGCCATGCCGGTATGGCGCTCCCCGCCGCCCTTCACTTCGACACGGGAATGAGCCGTCTCGGCTTCGACGAGGTTGAAGCAGCCCGTCTCACCGCGGAACCCGCGCTCATCGCCGGAATCGACGTCACGCTCGTCATGAGCCACCTCGCCTGTTCGGACGAGCCGGAGCACCCGCTCAATGCCATCCAGCTCGCCCGCTTCAAGCCGATCCGCGACGCCTTCGCCTCAAGGCCTGCGAGCTTCGCCAATTCGGGCGGCGCATTGCTCGGTCCCGACTATTGCTTCGACCTGATCCGCAGCGGCTACGGCCTCTATGGCGGCACGTCGGGGCCCGGACCGAGCCCCTTCCGTCCCGCCGTTCGGCTGGAAACAAGGGTGCTGCAAATCCGCGACGTGCCCCCGGGCATCACCGCAGGCTATGGCGCGACCTGGGAGGCCAGGGGCCCGCGCCGGCTCGCCACCCTCGCTACCGGCTACGCAGATGGATATTTCCGCAGCCTCGCGGCCAGCGGGCGGGTATATGTGGGCGGGCACTACGCCCCCCTTGCGGGCCGGGTCTCCATGGACCTCCTGACCGTCGACCTGACCGGCGTACCCGAGGGCGCGGTGAAGCGCGGCGACTTTGCCGAACTCATCGGGCCTCATGTAACCCTCGACGAAGTCGCTGACCGGGCGGGCACAATCGGCTATGAGGTGCTGACGCGCTTGGGCGATCGCGCCAAGCGGCTCTACACTGGCGGCCATCTTACGGTCCCAGAATCATAAATTCGGCCGATGTGCCTTAGCATGCCGGCCACCCACTCGCGGGGAGCAGCCTTGAATTTTTTCGCAATTATCGGCCGGGTCGTGCTGGCGCTGCTTGCCGAGATTGGCCACCTCGCGGTCTTCACATGGGCCAGCATCAGCCACATCTTCAGGCCGCCCTTCTTCTGGCGCCTGCTCGGCCAGCAGATGATGAGGATCGGCTACTTCTCGCTTCCCGTCGTCGCGCTGACCGCCTTCTTCACCGGCGGCGCGCTGGCGCTCCAGATCTACTATGGCGGCAGCACGATCAATTCCGAAAGCATCGTCGCCACCATCGTCGCGCTCGGCATCACGCGTGAACTCGGGCCAGTCATGGCGGGTCTCATGGTCGCGGGCCGCGTCTCGGCGGCCATCGCGGCAGAGCTCGGCACCATGAAAGTGACCGAGCAGATCGACGCGCTGACCACGCTCTCGACCAATCCTTATAAATATCTCGTCACGCCGCGCATCGTCGCCGCCGTCATCACCCTGCCGCTCCTCGTCTTCATCGCGGACATTCTGGGCGTGATGGGCGGCTTCATCATCTCGACGGCGAGCCTCTCGTTCAATCCGGGCGTCTACGTGCAGAACACGGTCAACTTCCTGAAGGCCGACGACGTAACCTCGGGCCTCATCAAGGCAGGCGTCTTCGGTTTCGTCATTGCGCTAATGGGCTGCTTCCAGGGCTTCAACTCGAAGGGCGGCGCGCAAGGCGTGGGCCGCGCGACGACGAATGCCGTCGTCACGGCGTCGATCCTCATTCTGGCGTCGAATTATGTGATGACGTCGCTCCTCTTCGCGAAGTGAGACCTCAGAATGACTGACACGCCCAAGATCGAACTGAGGAACGTCACCAAGCGTTTCGGCTCCAAGGTGGTGCTCGACAATCTGAGCCTTGTCGTGCCGAAGGGAAAATCGCTCGTCGTCATCGGCGGTTCGGGTACCGGCAAGTCCGTCATGCTCAAATGTGTGCTGGGCATCCTGCGCCCCGAAAAAGGTGAAATCTTCGTCGACGGAGAAAATGTTCTGAAGATGTCGACGAGCGAACGCGAGCAGACGCTACGCAAATTCGGCATGCTCTTTCAGGGCGCCGCCCTCTTCGACAGTCTTCCCGTCTGGCAGAACGTCGCCTTCGGCCTGATCCAGGGACGCAAGATGAAGCGCAAGGAGGCGAAGGACGTCGCCATTGCAAAGCTCGCCAAGGTCGGCCTCGGCCCGGAAGTGGGCGAACTCTACCCTGCGGAGCTTTCGGGCGGCATGCAGAAACGCGTGGGCCTTGCTCGCGCCATTGCCGCCGATCCCGAAATCATCTTCTTCGATGAGCCGACCACCGGCCTCGACCCGATCATGGCCGACGTCATCAACGATCTCATCATCGACAGCGTGAAGGATCTCGGCGCGACTGCGCTTTCGATCACGCACGACATGGCGAGCGCGCGCAAGATCGCCGACGAGATCGCCATGATCTACAAGGGCCGCATCATCTGGGCCGGTCCGCGCTCGGAGATCGATTCCAGCGGCAACGACTATGTGGATCAGTTCATCCATGGCCGCGCCACCGGCCCCATCAAGATGGACGTGTTGAAACCCTGATGGCCCGCGCCTCGCGCAACTTCGTCTGCCAGTCCTGCGGCGCGGTTACTCCGCGCTGGGCGGGGCGGTGCGAATCCTGCGGCGAGTGGAACACGATCGTCGAGGAAGTCGCCGAAAGCTCCGGCGTCGCGGGCGGGCCCGCAAAAAGCGGCGGCAAGAAGGGGCGACACATCGAACTCGTCTCGATGGCGGGCGAAACGGCCGACCCGCCGCGCCTCGTCACCGGCGTTGCCGAATTCGACCGCGTGTGCGGCGGCGGTCTCGTTCCGGGCTCGGTGCTGCTGGTCGGCGGCGACCCCGGCATCGGCAAGTCGACGCTTCTTCTGCAAGCCATGGCGGCGCTCGGAACCCGGGGCGCAGACGTTGTCTATATCTCCGGCGAAGAGGCGATCGCTCAGGTCCGCATGCGCGCGCGCCGTCTGGGCCTTGCAGAGAGCCCTGTGAAGCTCGGCGCGGAAACGAATCTCAAGGACATCGTGTCGACGCTCGAAGGTGGCAAGGCGCCTGCCGCCGTCGTCATCGACTCGATCCAGACCATGTGGACCGACGTGCTCGAATCCGCACCCGGCACCGTGAGCCAGGTGCGCGCCACCGCGCAGGATCTCGTCCGCTTCGCGAAGCGCTACAACACGGCGGTCATTCTGGTCGGCCATGTCACCAAGGACGGGCAGATCGCAGGCCCCCGCGTCGTCGAACATATGGTCGATTGCGTACTCTACTTCGAAGGCGAACGCGGCCATCAGTTCCGCATTCTTCGCGCGGTGAAGAACCGCTTCGGCCCGGCGAACGAGATCGGCGTCTTCGAGATGGGCGAGCTCGGCCTTCAGGAAGTGCCGAATCCCTCCGCCCTCTTCCTCGGCGAACGCGACGGCGAGACCAGCGGCTCGGCGGTCTTCGCCGGGATCGAGGGAACGCGCCCCGTCCTCGTCGAGATTCAGGCGTTGGTTGCGCAAAGCTCGCTCGGCACGCCGCGCCGCGCCGTGGTGGGCTGGGACTCGGGCCGCCTCTCCATGGTTCTTGCCGTGCTCGACGCGCGCTGCGGCCTGACGCTGGCAGGCCAGGACGTCTATCTGAACGTCGCCGGTGGACTGCGAATCAACGAGCCCGCGGCCGACCTCGCCGTCGCGGGGGCGCTGGTCTCCTCGATCACGGGCAACGCACTTCCTTCCGACTGCGTCATATTCGGGGAAATCAGTCTCTCGGGTGCGATCCGCCCCGTCAGCCAGATGGAAGCGCGGCTCAAGGAAGCCGAGAAACTGGGCTTCCGCCGCGCCATCCTGCCCGCCTCGACCGCGCGGCAGCGGCCTTCGACAGGCCTCGCTCTGACCGAAATTTCCGACCTCGCGGGCCTCGTCGCCCACCTCGCCGCGGGCGAAGCGAAGCGGCCGCGCGAGCGCCGGAAGGGCGATGTATGATAAGCTGTCTGTCTCAGGGAGGGTTTGAGTGACGCTTTTCGACGGCATCGTAATTGGTGTTCTTCTGATCTCGAGCGTGCTCGCGATGCTTCGCGGCTTCACGAACGAGGTGCTGTCGATCCTCGCCTGGGTCGTCGGGGCATTGGCGGCGCTCTGGCTTTTCCCCTATGTGACCCCCCTCCTTCGCTCCGTGATCTCGCCGGACTGGTTGGCTGCGGTCGCCGCAGCCATTGGCATCTTCATCGTCGGATATGTGCTGGTGGCGGCCTTCACGGTGCGCTGGGCCGATCACCTGCTGGCGCTGCACGATCAGGCCGAAAGCCTCGACAGGACGCTGGGCTTCGTCTTCGGTCTCGCCCGGGGCCTCTTGATTGTCACCGTGGCATACCTATTTTTTGCATGGCTGGTACCCAATCCCGCCGATCAGCCAGACTGGATCAGGAACGCCCGCCTGCGGCCCATGGTCGAACAATCCGCCGCTACCCTTTTCACTCTGGCGCCGTCCGGCACACGCCGTGAGCCGCTATTTGAGACGCCGAACCAGCCCGCCCGTGCGAACGGAGCACAGCGGCAACCGGCCGCCGAGCCGCGCCCTTCCGCGGCAAATGCGCCGTCCGCATCGCCCTCGAATTCTGCCGCTGACACGGGCAAGGACGACGGCTATAACACCTCCGAACGGAGGGGTCTCGACAGGCTGTTCGAGAGTACTGAGTAACGCATACCCCTTTGGGAGCGCATCGGATGTACCAACAATTGTCTCTCCCTTTTCCGAATGCGGCCCGATCCGGCGGGTCGACCAAAGACCAGGACATGGACGCCCGAATGCAAGGCGGCATCACAGAAGATGAACTTCATGGGGACACGCTGCGCGAGGAGTGCGGCGTGTTCGGCGTTTTCGGGCACCCCGACGCCGCCGCGCTGACGGCTCTCGGCCTCCACGCGCTTCAGCATCGCGGTCAGGAAGCAGCAGGCATCGTCAGCTATGACGGCGAGCATTTCCATTCGGAGCGCCGCCTGGGTCTTGTCGGCGACCATTTCTCCAGCGGCACCGTCATGGAGCGGCTGAAGGGCGACATTGCCATCGGCCATGTGCGCTACTCGACGACCGGCGAAACCATCCTGCGCAACGTGCAGCCGCTCTTCGCCGATCTTTGGGGCGGCGGCTTCGCCATCGGCCACAACGGCAACCTCACCAACGCGATCACGCTGCGCAACGAGCTCGTCCGCGCGGGCGCGATCTTCCAGTCCACCTCGGACACGGAAACCATCCTTCAGTTGGTGGCCCGCAGCCAGAGTCCCCGCGTGATGGACCGCTTCGTCGACGCGCTGCGCCAGATCGAAGGCGCCTATGCGCTGGTGGCGCTGACGCCGAAGAAGCTCATCGGCGCGCGCGATCCGCTCGGCATTCGCCCGCTGATTCTCGGCAACCTCCACGGTGCCCCCATTCTGTGCTCCGAAACGGTGGCGCTCGACATCATCGGCGCTGACTTCGTGCGCGAGATCGAGCCCGGCGAAATCGTCGTCTGCACACGCGAAGGCATCGAGTCGCTTCATCCCTTCCCGCCGCAGCGTCCGCGCCCCTGCGTTTTCGAATATATCTACTTCGCGCGCCCCGACAGCATCGTGGACGGACGCAGCGTCTATAACGTCCGCAAGGAACTCGGCCGCCAGCTCGCGATCGAAAGCAATGTCGAAGCGGATGTCGTGATCCCGGTGCCGGACTCCGGTGTGCCCGCTGCGCTTGGCTTCGCGCGCGAATCCGGCATTCCCTTCGAGCTCGGCATCATCCGCAATCACTATGTCGGCCGCACTTTCATCGAGCCGACGCAGCACATCCGCCAGCTCGGCGTGAAGCTCAAGCACAATGCGAACCGTGCGATCGTGGAAGGTAAACGCATCATCCTCGTCGACGACTCGATCGTCCGCGGCACGACCTCGGTGAAGATCGTGAAGATGATGTATGAGGCCGGCGCCAGGGAAGTGCATATGCGCATCGCCAGCCCGCCGATCACCCATCCCGATTTCTATGGTATCGACACACCATCGCGCGATCAGCTTCTTGCCGCGAAATACGACCTCGCTGGCATGCGCGACTATATCGGCGTCGATAGCCTCGCTTTCATCTCGGTGGACGGTCTCTATCGCGCTCTCGGCCATGCAGGCCGCGACGCAGAATATCCGCAATTCACCGACCATTGCTTCACGGGCGAGTATCCGACGCCCCTCACCGACAAGGTTGGCGAACAGCGTACGGACCAATTGTCGCTGCTCTCCGAAATCGCGTAAGGCCATCTCATCATGACTGGACGTCTTCAGGGCCGCCTCGCGGTCATCACCGGCGCATCGCGTGGAATTGGCCGCGCCGTCGCGCTCGGCTTCGCGGCTGAAGGCGCTCATGTCATTCTTGTCGCGCGCACCGTCGGCGGGCTCGAGGAAGTTGATGACGAGATCCGCAAGATCGGCGGCAAGGCGACGTTGGTCCCGCTCGACCTCACCGATTTCGACGCTCTCGACCGGCTCGGCGCGACGATATTCGAGCGCTGGGGCAAGCTCGACATTCTGGTCGGCAATGCCGGCACCCTCGGCGTTCTGACGCCCGTGAGCCATCTCGAAGTGAAGGCTTGGGACAAGATCGTCAACACGAACATCACTGCCAACTGGCGCCTGATCCGCTCCTTCGAACCGCTGCTGAAGCGCTCCGACGCCGGCCGCGCGATCTTCGTGACCTCCGGTGCCGCGCAGAAGGCGAAGCCTTTTTGGGGCGGCTATGCGATGAGCAAGGCGGCGCTGGAAGCTCTGGTGAAGACCTGGGCCGCCGAATGCGCGAACACCAGCATCCGCGCCAATCTTCTGAGCCCCGGCGCGACGCGCACGGCCATGCGCAAGCAGGCCATGCCCGGCGAAGATCCGAGTGCGCTGACGAAGCCCGCCGATCTCGTACCGCTCTTCATCGAACTTGCGATGACCTCCTGCGAGAGGAATGGCGAGGTCGTGGAATACAAGAAGCCCGTGAAGGCGTAACGCGCCCGCTTCCTCCGCCCCTGAAAGTAAACTTCATCGCAAGGAACGGCCCGCATGGCCGCACCTCGGAAGAGGTTATTACTTCTTGTCCGCAAAGGGATTCTTGCGCGCGCGCATGAACAGGCGGATCGGCACGCCCGGAATGTCGAAGGTTTCGCGCAAACCGTTCACCAGATAGCGGCGATAGGCCGTAGGCACTTCCTCGGCGCGGTTTGAGAAAACCGCGAATGTCGGCGGACGCGATTTCACCTGCGCCATATATTTGATGTTGATTGCGCGGCCTTTGACGGCGGGCGGCGGATGGCGCGAAATCGCCTCTTCAAGCCAACGGTTGAGCTTCGCCGTCGAGATGCGCGCATTCCACAGCGTATGCACCTTCTCGATGGCCGGCATCAGCTTGTCCGTGCCACGGCCCGTCAGTGCCGAGAGCGTAACGATGGGCATGCCGCGCACCTGCGGCAACAGGCGCTCAAGCTCTTCCTTCAGCTCACGGAGCTTCGCCTGTGTATCCTCGACCACGTCCCACTTGTTGACCACGATCAGCATTCCGCGGCCTTCCTGCTCGACGAGATCGGCAATGTGCAGATCCTGCCGCTCGAAGGGAATGCTGGCGTCGAGCGTGATGGCAACGACCTCCGCAAAGCGGATGGCGCGCAGCGTGTCGGCGACGGAAAGCTTTTCAAGCTTCTGCGTCACGCGGGCGCGGCGACGCATGCCCGCCGTGTCCCAGAGCTTCACGCGGCGGCCGCGCCACGTCCATTCGATGCCGATGGCATCGCGCGTAATGCCCGCTTCCGGACCCGTCAGCATGCGGTCTTCGCCGAGGAGGTAATTCACCAGGGTCGACTTGCCGACATTGGGTCGCCCCACCACAGCAATGCGGAGCGGCGCCTCGAGATCCGGCTCATAGGGTGCTTCGGGATCGAAGCGTCCATCGGCGCCTTCCGCTTCGTCCAGCGCATCCTCAACGGCCTGCTCGCGCTCTTCTTCCTCGATCCGGTCCGCATAAGGCTGCAGCGACTGGTAGAGCGCCGAAAGGCCCTCACCATGTTCGGCGGAGAGCGGAATGGGCGCGCCGAGGCCAAGCTCGAATGCTTCCATGCGGCCGGACTCGCCCGCGCCGCCCTCACACTTGTTGGCGACGAGCACGACCGGCGTCGGAGATTTGCGGAGAATTTGCGCGAAGCGCTTGTCGAGCGGCGTCACGCCCGCCCGCGCATCCATGAGCAGCAGGCACACATCCGCCTCGGCGATGGCGGCATCCGTCTGCCGGCGCATACGCCCCTCGAGGCTCTCGGTGGAAGCCTCTTCGAGGCCGGCGGTATCGACGACTGTGAAAGTGAGGTCGCCGAGATGCGCTTCGCCCTCACGGCGGTCGCGCGTCACCCCCGGCGTGTCATCGACAAGAGCAAGCTTCTTGCCGACCAACCGATTGAATAGCGTGGACTTGCCGACATTCGGCCTGCC
Source organism: Parvibaculum sedimenti (assembly GCF_009184905.1). Classification (GTDB taxonomy): domain Bacteria; phylum Pseudomonadota; class Alphaproteobacteria; order Parvibaculales; family Parvibaculaceae; genus Parvibaculum; species Parvibaculum sedimenti. The sequence continues at coordinate 102,289 of NZ_WESC01000006.1, read as the reverse complement.
CACAATGGCAACTTTGAATGGCACGGGGCCAATGCCCTCTCTTAACTCACGACGCCCAAACTCATGGCGCCCAAACGCGGCATCACTTCAACGCTACGAGTTCCGCGTCATCGGTCAATATATAGACAATGCCGTCGGCGGCGATCGGCGCGACCAGCGTCTTGCCGGGCAGATCGATCTCGCCCTTGATCTCGCCGGTCTTGGCATCAACCATCTCGGCCTTGCCAGTCGACGAGACGAACATCAGCTTGCCGCTCACCAGCAGCGGGCCGCTCCACTCGATCGGATCCTTCTTGGCTTCCACATCCTCATAGCGAGCGAGCTTGGTCAGCCAGCGGATGCGGCCATCGCGGCGCGACAGCGCGACGATTTCCTGATCCGTGGTGATGAGGAAGATGTAATCGCCCGCGACCCAGGGCGTCTGAACACCGGAAATGTCCTTCGTCCAGACGCGCTCGCCGGTGCGAAGGTCGATGGATACCATGCGGCCGGCATGGCTGATCGCGAAAACACGGTCTTTGTCGACGACGGGACGGCCGGCAATGTCATTGAGCTCGGAGAGCGAGGTCAGCGAACCGGTGCGCGTCAGCGAATCCGACCAGAGCACAGTGCCGTTCTCGACCCGGAGCGCGAAAAGCTCGCCCGAGGAATAGGGAACGATAACGATGGACCCAGAAACGGCCGGGCTCGTGGCAGCGAGAATGCCCGCGCTCTCCGTGATGCCGCGATGGCGCCAGAGGATCTCGCCCTTGTCTTCCGACAGGCAGATCAGCTGATTGTCCGACGTTACGGCGAAAACCTTGCCCTCATGCGCCGTCGGCGAGGCGCGGAAGGGAACGCCGGCATCCGTCGTCCAGAGAACCTTGCCGCTCGCAGCATCGAGCGCATGAACCTTGCCGAAGCCGGTGGCCACGAAGAGCTTGCCGCCGTCGAAGGCGACGCCGCCACCGCGGGCCTTTTCCGAATCCTCGCCTTCCGGCGTCAGGTCCTGCTTCCAGAGCTGATTGCCCGACTTGGCATCGAAGGCTCGCACGCCGGCTTCCGCATCGAGAACGAAGACCTTGCCATCAGCGACGATGGGCGACGCGACGACGCGCGAGACGCGACCGGAACCCGCACCCGCGCTCACACTCCAGAGCTTGGTAAGGCTGCCCGGTGCGGCGAGATGATAGAAGGCGTTGTCCGCGGTGCCGCCCGGCTGTGTCCAGTCCTTGTTCAGGACGGGTTCGGGCAAGTCGATTTCGCTATCCTTGATTTCAGGATCGACCTCGAGCTTCGTGTCGAGCTCCATGACGGACAGGCGCTTGCCCGGCAGCTTCGGCTTGGGCGCGGACGAGAACATGTCGTCGAAAGTGCTGCAGCCGCCAAGGCCGAGCATGACGACCGCCATCGCGACGAGCCCTGCCGTCCTGACCCTGGACCCGAAGCCGGCAGCCCTGAAATCCGCAACCATGAACGTCACTCCGGCTTCGCGGCCGCGTCGGCGGGCGCTGCATTGTTGGGGGTCGAAGTCTCGCCAGCGGCAGCTGGCTTCTTCGCCTCGGATTTCACCACGGGCCGTGGCACATGCGGCGCAATCAGCGCCTGCATCACATGGGCGCGATCGCGAATGCCGGCCGATGTCGCGGGGTCGCCGACGATCGCATCGTAATAGCCCTGCGCCTCGGCATATTTGCCGGCCTTGTAGGCCGACATACCGAGAATTTCGCGAGCGCTGTTCTTCCAGCCGTTTTCGCTGTCGTTGAGTGCGCCGATGCGCGCCTTGATGTCATCATAGCTCGCCGTATCGACGACGATCATCGCCGCCTTGACCCGCGCCATGTCGCGCAGTGTCGCGGGGACACCGGATTTTGCGGCCAATGCGTCATAAACGACGACCGCGCCCTTGGCGTCGCCCGCCTCGACAAGTGCCGCAGCCTGACGCAGTTGCGCGAGCGCGGCATAGCCCGACGGCGCCGTCGCCGCGAATTCGGCATAAGCGGCGGCGGCCTTTGCCGGACCTTCCTTCGGCGCCTGCGCAACCAATTCAATATAGCGCGCGGAGGCCACCTCGTTGCGCGAGCGCTCCCAGGCACGCCAGCCAACTAGCGCCGACGCGATGACGATGATCCCGACCGCGAGAACGACGAGATAGATGCCAAATTTTTCCCAAAGCTGCTTCAACCGGTCGCGGCGAAGGTCTTCTTCGATTTCACGGAAGAGATCGGTCAAGAGCACACTCCGAAGGATGACCAGGAAGCAATAATCAGGGAGGCGCCAACGCGGCGCGAGACGCCCTCCCCCCCCCGCCCACTCACATGGGCGGCGTAAAATAGCCCGGGGGCCCCGGATTGGCAAACCTCATCCGGCCGGAAAGCCCCACAAACGCCTGTTATTATTTTACTTTTTTCATGCCGTAGGTGTGCTCGGCGGCGGGGAAAGTCCGCGCCCGCACTTCCCGGGCATAGGCTTCGGCCGCGCCGGCAATCTGGGCCCCCAGCGTGGCGAATTCCTTGACGAATTTCGGTGCCCGTGGCGACAGGCCCAGCATGTCTTCCAGCACCAGAATCTGGCCGTCGCAGGCCGCCGAGGCGCCGATGCCGATGGTCGGCACGTCGATCTGGCCGGTGATCTTGGCTGCCAGGGGCTCGGCAATGCCTTCGAGCACGACGGCAAAGGCTCCGGCTTCGGCAACCGCCCTCGCGTCTTCCTCGATCGCGGCCCATTCCTCCTCGACACGACCTTGCGTCTTGAAGCCGCCCATGACCTGGATCGACTGAGGCGTCAGGCCGATATGAGCCATGACGGGAATGCCGCGCTCGTTGAGATAGCGGATGGTCGGGGCAAGCCGCTTGCCCCCTTCGAGCTTTACAGCCGTGCAGCCCGTTTCCTTGATGACGCGAACGGCATTGCGGAAGGCGACTTCCGGGCTCTCCTCGTAGGAGCCGAAAGGCATGTCGACCACGACGAGCGCGCGCTCCGTGCCGCGAACAACGGCAGAGCCATGCGCGATCATCATGTCGAGCGTGACACCGAGCGTCGTCTCCATGCCGTACATGACCATGCCCAGCGAGTCGCCGACCAGAATCACATCGACATAGGGGTCGATATAGCGCGCCGTATGCGCGTGATAGCCGGTCAGGCAAACCACTGGCTCGTTGCCCTTGCGGGCGCGGATATCGGGGACGGTGATGCGCTTGATCTTGGACTGTACTGACATGGCGGATCATCCCTGCGTTGAGGCCCGGGCTCACTCAAGCCCGCCCAATAGATAATATCTGCGCGTGGAATTTCGAGGCGGCCGGACGCCGCGCCGGAAAGAGCTTCAAAATCAAGCCCTTGGGGTGCCTCCCGGCACCTTACCTGATCCTTCTGGCGCGACCTTATCCGACGCGGGGCCCCGGCGCAATCAGGCGGGCCGGCGCCGCCTGTTAGCCTGCGTCCGGCTTGTCGAGGTCGTAGGCCAGCGTGCCGGGCGGGCCGACGAGTTCGCGATAGGCGATGGAGAGCACCGCAACGCCGACGATGGCGAAGAAAATATAGAAGACCGCCGCAAGCACAAAGACGATGAGCGTCGGCAACCCGAGCGACAGCATCACTGTTCCGATGACCACGAAGGCGACGCCGATAGGCAGCGTCGCCAGCAACATCAGCAGGACGAGGCGCCAGAAATTTCCGCGCGTGCGCTCGAGGATCAGCCGCGGGTCGATCGGTTCGTCGACCGCGACGCCCGGAAGCAGAAGCAGCAACCGGGTAAAGTAATAGACGGCGACGAGCAGCGCGATAAGCCCGAGAAACGCCACCAACGACAGCGACGGATTGGCCGCACCTTCGTTCATCGCGACCGTCAATGCCGCCATGATGTAGCCCGGCAGCATGAGCAGGCCGAGGAAGATCGACACCATCAGGAAACGCGCCTCGCGCCTGCCGAAATGAAGATGAAACGCCCCCGGCGCGGCATCGCCGAGCAGAATGAAGCGATGCCAGGCCACCGCAATGATCGGCCAGAGGAAAAGCGAGGCGATCTCGAGAAGGAAGCGCAAGGCTGGATTGGCATTCGCATCCAGCATCGCGGCAACGATCGTCAGCGCAATATAGAGAAGGCCGGGCAGCCAGGTGAGCTTGAGCATCTGCCCGAAATGCACCCAGGCGCCCCTATAGGCTTCCTTGATGGCTGCGAGGACATCGAGCTTACGCGGGCTCGCGGACGGTAAAAAAGGATCGCTCATTTCGCCCCGCCACCCTGCTGCGCTTTCCGCGCGCGCTTCGCGTCGAGTGCGAAAACATGGTCCTGATAATCGCGGTTCCCGGGTTCGAGCGTGAGCGCCTGCATGTAATCGCGCCGCGCCGGGTCATACTCGTTCAGCGCCTCGTAAGCCGCGCCGCGCACAAAGAAGGACGCCGCGCGATACTTGTCGAGCTTCACCGCCTTGTCGCCATCTTCAAGCGCGCGCTTGTTTTCGCCGAGATCGCGCAAGGCGTTGGAGCGGTTGGCATAGATCATCCCGTCGTTCGGCGCATATTTGAGCGCCTCGGTATAATCGACAATGGATCGCTTCGAATCCCCGAGATTGCGATAGGCGACGCCGCGATTGATGAGCGCAGCGACGAGATCCTCTTTCGCAAGCTGCCCGGACTCGATCGCCTTGGTGCAATAGCTGATCGCGGATTTGTCGTTGCCGCTGCGGAACTGCTCGTAGCAGAGGGTATTGTCGCCGATGGCGTCGGCAAGCGCCGCACCGGGAAAAAGCCCGACGACAAGGAACCCGGCTAACACGAAGCGTCTCATCGTATCCTCCCAACAGGGGCGAGCCCAAGTCTAGCGCCGCCCGCGCATCATGAAAACCAATAACGATACCCTCGCCATCACTCGAAGAGAGAGATCCATCGAAACGCACTGAATTAAAAGTCTTTCCTCTGACGGTCAAATACTGACTGGCGGATTGTCAAAATCTTTTGCTTTTGATTTTGAATCGAGATTTGGACCACCGAAAGCTGGCCGGAGTTCAATAACAATCGGGATCAATCCGTCGCTTGCTTATATCTCCAGCGAGAATGGCGGCGTCGGGAGGGAAAGCCGTCAGGCCGCGCTAACGACTCTTCCGCAATCGACCTTCAGGAAAATTCGCAGCGATGAATGGCGTGTGGCCTGTTCTTGCCGATCAGGCGGCCCTTGATAGAGGCTACGACCTAGGCGATCCTCAAGCGAGAAAATACGAGAACCTTCACCGCCGCCAAGATGGCAGCCAGTACCGCCGCCGCAGCGAGGTCGATGGCGACCATCCAGATCGGCAACGGGGCCATGGAGATTCCAACGACGGCAAATGTCGATGCGAGCGCGACATCGGCCACAGATGACACAACCACCCAGAGGCTCGGACGAGGGCCCCACAGATGCCGCCGCCCGCGAATGGCGTAGATCGTCGCCTGGCTGCTGAAAACCAGAGTTATGAAGGCCAGAGTTCTCAAGACCCCGGCCTCCAGCATCAATCCAAAATGTCCGATTGCCAGGACGCCAGTGCAGAATGCCAATTGGCAGACGCCCATGACGACGCCCGCCGCTGTCAGACTGCTGATACGCCATACATTTGGCGCCGGGGATGGCCGCACATTGTCTGTCGTCAACGACATGGCAAGAAAATCGCCCGCGATCATCACGATGACCATAAGCAACGGCGTCAATATCCCCTGCCCCGTCAAAAAGAGACCGACGATCAGGAAGAGAATCGTCACAATCTTCTTAATGACGGAGTTCAGTGTGTAGGTCAGGATGCGTTGGAATGTCACCCTGCCTTCCTTGACTGCGGCGACGACACCCACGAGCCCGGGTTTTGTAAGAACCATACCGGCCGCCGATTTGGCAACGTCAGTGGCGGTCGACACCGCGATGCCCATCTGGGCCTGACGCAACGCCGGGGCATCGTTGGCACCATCACCGCACATGCCGACGGTGTGGCCGCCCTTCTGGAACGCCTTGACGAGCTTGTACTTGTCCTCCGGCAGGACCCCGGCGAAGACCGCGAATTGTTCCGGGCTGACGCTGTCTGGGATCGGTCTTGGCGGGCAGACCGCACCATCAAGCCCCACCGCGTGAGCCACGCTGGCTGCCGTCGCTGGAGCATCGCCCGTCACCATCACGGTGCGAACGCCCAGATCGCGCAGTTCAGCGATGAGTGCAGCCGAGTCAGCGCGCGGCGGGTCGCTTAGCGCGATCAGTCCTGTGAGCTTCATCGACTTCGGTGGTCCGAACGCGACCGCCAACACCCTTAACCCCATCTTCTCGAGTTCATCGCACATGGCTGTCGCGGTTGATGAAGGCTCGGTTAGACCGATGACTGCTGCGAAAGCGCCTTTCACAACGCGTTGCGTCTCGCCGGCTGGATCCTGGACCCTTGCCTCCGACATCTTCGTCGTCGGGTCGAACGGCACGAACTCCATCAGCTTCGACGATTCTGAAACGGCCTTGGCCGAGGCGGCTGACCGAATGGCACTGTCCACCGGATCCTGACCGCCATCCGAACTGGCCATTGCGGCCAGTGCCAGGACATGTGCCTCGTCAAATCCGGGCATGGGGCGAACGGTGGTCACCGTCAGAGCGTTCTGAGTCAGGGTGCCCGTCTTGTCGGCGCACAAGACGGTCATCGTCGCCGCCTCATCCACAGCCGAAAGGCGAGTCGAAAGAACGCCAAAATTTGCCAGAGCCCGCGCCCCGAGTGCAGACGCCAGTGTGAAGGTCGCCGGCAGCGCGACGGGGATCGATGCAAGAACCGCCGTCAGGACGAGAGGGATGATCTCGGCGGCCGGCATCTTGAGCCAGTAGGCATAGGTCACAAGGAGGAAGATCGCGACGCCATTCAAGGCGGCAAGATTGCGCACCACGCGCAAGACTGCCTGCTGCTGGGAACTTACGACATGGGCGGTGCGGACGAGTTCCGCGGTGCGTCCGAACTTGGTTCGCGCTCCGGTGGTCATGACCTCCGCCACCGCCTCGCCGCGCCGCACCAAAGCACCTGCATAGGCTTGTATGCCCGCACCGGCCTCTATGGGCACCGATTCACCAGTCAGCATCGACTGGTCGAGCAGGACTTCACCTGAGACAAGACGGACATCCGCAGGAACTACACCGCCGAGCGTTAGTTTCACAGCATCGCCCGGAACCAGTTCGACGACAGGCAGGGTCTTCCACACGCCGTCGCGCCGGACAGATGCATTCAGCGCCAGGCGCGACCTGAGCGCCGCAAGAGTCGCCTGGGCGCGACTCTCCTGGAACAATCCAAGCGCCGCATTGAACACCAACAAAGCTGCGATGATTGCGGCTTCGACGTCTTTGCCAAGTATCAATTCAAGTGCAATCGCCGCCTCAAGCATCCATGGAACGGGCGCCCAGAACTTTTCCAGCACCATGCGAAGCGGGTGCGCGCTCGTATCGGGCATTGCATTGGGGCCGAACTTCTCCCGCCGATCACGAGCATCTTCGCTTGTCAGGCCCGTCGGCCCGCCAATGTCCGTGGCGCTGCTTGATTTGGCTGAATAACCGGCTACCGAAGACGATGGGCTCGTCATATTCAGCCTCCATACCCGGGCACATGCCACGAACACACTACGCCGGGCGGCGCTGCGCAGCGGGGCACTTCGGAGTCCAACAACCCAGAGCAATAGGTTCGTCTCAACGCAGCCCGCAGGAATTCAAAAACATCATCAGCTATCCCGGCTTCCGTGAATTCCTGCGCAACGGATAGACGTAGACCAACAACGTGACGAAACAAGGGCAGCACCAGGTGGCGGCAGGTTGCCGATCATCACCAAGATCGCCTCTAACCATATATTTTTCTTATGCTGTTTCTATATGGGTTCCCTCACGCACCCATCACTCCCACTCGATGGTCAATTGAAATTCTAAGTGTCTGAATCATAAAGGCGGCAATGATTTCATGGTCTGGGCTGCTGCCGGTTTCACGGACACGAAGTTTAGGTGTCATGATGGAACCGGAGGTGGACTATGGGACGAAGGATATTCAACCGCGAGTTCAAGCTTGAGGCGGTGAATCTGGTGCGGGAACGGGGCGTGACGATAGCGCAAGCGGTCCGTGATCTTGATGTGCACCAGAATGTGCTTCGCAAATGGATCGGGGACTGGCGGTCGATCCGGCGCATGCCTTTCCCGGCCATGGCGGATGAAGCCCGAACAGCTGGAGATCGAACGTGCTTCGCCGCGAGGTCACGAAGCTCAAGGCGGAGCGCGACATCCTTGCCATAAAACTCACCGTCCAGGCTGCTTCCGGCATTGTGAACGCATGGGCTTTTCTCCATTGCGGTATCACGGCACGCCGCGGATGACGGGCGCGTCCAACGCGAGACCCGGCGAGCACAATCGCGAAATTTACGGCGGCGTGCCGGGGCTCAGCGACAGCGAAATCGACGCCCTGAAGGCCGATGGCGTCATCTGACGTCGAGGCAAGCTGATCTTTTGTATCCACGCGCCGGAGATTTCGCGGCTGCTTTCAGGCCATCGACAGCATTCCGTAAAACATTATAATGTTTTAAAAGCTATGCGGATGATTAAACTATCCGAAGTCGGCCTCTCGTGTCGGCAACCGGGGAAGAGCGTTTCAGGGAGGAACCATGACAGCTGCGTCAAGCCTGTCGTTCGAGGACGCCGCATCGAAGGGAATGATCGTCGCCTGGCACGCAGCCCATGCGCCGGACCGGCTCGCGATTTCATCCGAAAAAGGCAGCCGCAGTTTTTCAGAGTTGAATGCGCAGGCCAACCGGCTGGTCAGGGTGTTGCGTGGCGCGGGCCTTCAACCCGACGATGGCGTGGCGCTGCTCTGCATCAACCGTCCCGAATTCGTCGAGACCGTCGTGGCCTGTCAACGTGCCGGATTCCGGATGACTCCCGTCAACTGGCATCTCACGCCCACGGAAGTCGCCTATATCGTGGACAATTGCGAGGCCAAGGCTTTTATCGCGGATATACGGCTTGCTCCCTCGGCGACGCAAGCCGCTACCGCGGCGTCCGGTCTGCGCATCAAACTCGCCGTGGGCGGACCAATCGAGGGTTTTGCCTCTTACGACGCGCTGGTCGCGCGCGAGTCCGGCGCGAATATCGACGATCCCGTCATCGGCAGCCAGATGCTCTATACGTCGGGCACGACCGGTCATCCGAAGGGCGTTTACCGGGGCAGCGCGCCGGCGGCCTCGTCGCTTTTCAGCAAGATGGTCGAGACGGCGCGGTTCAACAACGCCACGGACCTGGCTGTGGTGACGGGGCCGCTTTATCACGCGGCGCCGCTGTCCCTCAATCTCCTGCTTCCGCTCTCGGCCGGCGTCGGCACGGTACTGATGGACAAGTGGGACGCGGAGGAAATGCTTCGGCTGGTCGATAAACTGCGCATCACGCATACGCATGTCGTACCGACCATGCTTCACCGCATTCTCCTTCTTCCGCCCGAGGTCCGGGCCAAATACGACATCTCGACGCTGAGGTGGATCCTCCACGGGGCGGCCCCCTGCCCCGTGCATGTGAAACGGGAGACGATCGAGTGGCTCGGTCCGGTCGTCTTTGAATATTACGGCGCGACGGAAGGCGGCGGAGTCTTTGTCCATCCGGACGAATGGCTAGAAAAGCCCGGTTCGGTGGGCAAGCCGACGGAGGGTGTCGTTCTGCAGATTCAGGACGAGAATGGCAAGGAGTTGCCGCGAGGCGAGATCGGCACCGTCTATTTCAAGGCGCCCGAAACCGGCCGGTTCGAATATTTCAAGGCGCCGGAAAAAACCGCGAGCGTCTACCGGGGCGATTTTTTCACCATGGGCGACATGGGCTATGTCGATGAGGACGGATTCCTGTTCCTGACTGGCCGCAGCGCCGAGGTCATTATTTCCGGCGGCGTCAACATCTATCCCGCCGAGATCGACCAGGAGATCCTTCAGCACCCCTCGGTCAAGGACGTGGCCACAGTCGGCGTGCCCAACAAGGACTGGGGCGAAGAAGTGAAGGCTGTCGTTCAGCTCAATGATGGTTACGAACCGGGCGAAGCGCTGGCCAAGGACATACTCGATTTCGTGGGTGCGCGGCTGGCGGCCTATAAACGCCCCCGATCCGTCGATTTCGCGGATGACCTGCCGCGGCTGACGACGGGCAAGATCGTGCGGCGGACGGTTCGCGACAGATACTGGCAAGGCGAAAAGAAAATATGACGGGAAGGGGAAAAGAATGACGTCTGGATTGTGCAAGGGCCGCGTTGTTATCGTGACGGGCGGTGCCAGAGGTATCGGGCGGGAACATTGCCTGGAATTCGCGCGTCAGGGTGCCAAGGTTGTGGTGAACGATCTCGGTGGAGAGCGGACAGGCGAAGGCCGGTCGAGCGAACCCGCCGAGGCGCTGGCGAAGGAAATCAGGGCCATGGGGGGCGAGGCGGTCGCCAATGGCGATGACGTGTCCGATTGGGACGGCGCCAAACGGATGGTCGATCAAGCGATCTCGACCTTTGGCGGCCTCGACGTGCTCGTCAGCAATGCCGGCATTTTGCGCGACCGCATGCTGACCAACATGACGATCGACGAATGGGATGCGGTCATCAAGGTTCATCTGAGAGGCACGTTTTGCCCGGCTCACCATGCCGCGAACTACTGGCGGGCACAGGTAAAGGAAGGCAAGACGGTCGACGCCCGCATCATCAACACAACCTCCGTCTCGGGCCTGCTGGGCAATCAGGGACAATGCAATTATGGCGCGGCCAAAGCCGGCATTGCCGCTTTCACGATCACGTCGGCGATGGAGCTTGCGCGCTATGGCATCACCGTGAATGCGATCTCGCCGGGCGCGCTTACCCGGATGACGGAAGATCTCGGCTATGCCGTGGCGGTACCCGAGGGCGAGTGGAACCCCCGCGATCCCGCCAATATCGCGCCGGTCGTCGTCTGGCTAGGAAGCAGCGAGTCGAAAGACGTGACCGGACAGGTCTTCGAGTCGACGGGCGGGAGGCTGACAGTCTTCGAGCGCTGGCATCGCGGGCCCGCCATCAATCCGAAACGCCGTTTCGATCCGGTCGAGCTTGGCCCGATCGTCAAGGACCTTCTCAGCAAGACGAGACCGCCGGACGCGATCGGCGGCTGACGGGAATACCAGCGGCCATATGGACCCGGGCCGTCAGGCCGAAGACAAACACCAGACAAGGATGAAAGCCGACAATGGATTTTTCGTTCAGCGAGGAGCAGACGCTGCTGCGCAATTCGGTGCAGAGCCTGCTCGCCGACAAATATGACTTCGACACGCGCCGCAAGATCGTGAAGTCGGCCGACGGCTGGAACCCGGCCATGTGGAAGCAGTTCGCCGATCTCGGCCTTCTCGCCGCGCCCTTTTCGGAAGAGCAGGGCGGCCTCGGCGGCGGCCCCATCGAAACGATGATCCTGATGGAAGAGTTCGGCCGTCACCTCGTCGTCGAACCCTTCGTCGAGACGGTCGTGCTCGCCGGCGGGTTCCTCCGCGAGGGCGGCTCGAAGGCGCAGCAGGACGCCTTCATCCCCGGCATCGTTGACGGCTCGACCGTTTGGGCCTTCGCCTATGCCGAGCCGCAGGGCCGCTACAACCTTGCCGACCTCGTCACCACGGCGAAGAAGGACGGCGCGGGCTACACGCTGAACGGTTACAAGGCCGTCGTTCTCGGCGCCCCCTGGGCCCAGAAGCTGATTGTGACCGCGCGCACCTCCGGCGGCCAGGGCGACCGCGACGGCGTCTCGGTCTTCATCGTCGACAAGTCGGCGGCGGGCGTTTCGACCCGCGACTACCCGACGGTCGATGGCCGCCGCGCTTCGGAAATCACCTTCGAGAACGTCAAGCTCGGCGCCGACGCGCTGATCGGCGCGGAAGGCAAGGCCCTGCCGCTCGTCGAGAAGATCACCGATCAGGCGATCGCCGCTCTCTCCGCCGAAGCCATCGGCTGCATGGGCGAACTCAACAAGGCGACCGTCGAGTACTGCAAGACGCGCAAGCAGTTCGGCGTTCCCATCGGCAAGTTCCAGGTGCTGCAGCACCGCATGGTCGACATGTTCATGGCCTATGAGCAGTCCGTCTCCATGACCTACATGGTCAACCTGAAGCTTTCGGAGAGCGACGCCGAGCGCGTCAAGGCCGCCGCCGGCGCCAAGGTGCAGATCGGCAAGGCCGGCCGCTTCGTCGGCCAGCAGGCCGTGCAGCTTCACGGCGGCATGGGCATGACCGACGAACTCAATGTCGGCCACTACTTCAAGCGGCTGACCATGATCGACACCCAGTTCGGCAACGTCGATCACCAGCTCAAGCGCTATTCGCAGGCGGCGTAAGTTCGCCGGGTAAACTAGGGGCCGCATCCAAGGATGCGGCCCTTCGCACGTCCGGATGGTCCGTCAAAGTCCCAGAACGGCCTTTGCAATGACATTGCGCTGGATTTCGTTCGAACCGCCATAAATCGAAGCGGCGCGACCGAAATTATAGGCACTCGTCACGCTAACCGCATAGGCGGGCCCGACGGGCGCTTCATTGGCGATTCCCATCAAATGTTCCTTCTGGAACGGCATGGCGTAGAAGGCCGCTGCTTCGACGGCAAGCTCCGACAACGCCTGCTGAACTTCGGTCCCGACAATCTTCAAGGTCGAGGAAGAGGGGCCCGCAGGGCGACCCGCCACCTCCTCCGCGACGATCCTCAGATTGGTATATTCAAGACCCGTAAGCTTCACCTCGATTTCGGAAAGCCTCGTCATGAATGCCGGTTCGTCCGCCAGCGCCGCGCCATCGCCAAGCCTTTCCTGTTTCGCGATCTTTCTGAGATGCGCGATCTTGCGCTTGGACTCAGGAACACCTGCAATGCCGGTGCGCTCATTGACGAGCAGGAACTTCGCGTAGGTCCAGCCCTTGTTTTCATCGCCGATGCGGTTCGTCACCGGCACCTTGACGTCAGTGAAAAAAACTTCGTTCAAGTGATGCAGGCCATCGATGGAAATGATGGGCTTCACCTCGATGCCGGGCGTCTTCATGTCGATCAGAAGGAACGAGATGCCCTCCTGCGGTTTAGCGGTCTCATCCGTTCGCACGAGACAGAATATCCAATCGGCTTCGTGGGCATAGGACGTCCAGATTTTCTGACCGTTGACGATGTAATGGTCGCCCTGACGCACGGCCCTGGTCTTCAGCGAGGCGAGGTCCGATCCGGATCCCGGCTCCGAATAGCCCTGACACCACCAGACATCGCCGGTAAGAATGCCCGCCAGATGCTGCTTTTTCTGCGCTTCGTTGCCGAAGGTGTAGATCACCGGGCCGACCATCGACAGACCGAAAGGCGACAGACGCGGCGCGTTAGCGGCGGCCATCTCCTCGTTGAAAATATGCTTTTGCATCGGCGTCCATCCAGTGCCGCCAAACTGCTTGGGCCAATTGACCGCTACCCAGCCTTTCTCGTGGAGGTCCTTCTGCCAGCGCTTGAGCGCACCGCGCTCGCCGGACGCGCCCACTGTGTCTTTCTCCGCCAGTTCCCTGGGCAGTTTTTCCGAAATGAACCGACGGACTTCCGCGCGGAAGGCTTCATCCTCTTTCGTAAGCTCGATATCCATCTACTGACCTTTCGCGGCAACGATCCGGGTGTTTGTATTTTTTATTATAATGAATTTATCCGAGCGGGCAAAAGATCGAATTGTCCGCCTCTTTCAAAGATTTAGAATCGCCTTGGCGATGACGTCGTGTTGAATCTCATTCGATCCACCATAGATGCTCGCGGCGCGGCCATAGCCGTAATCCGCCCACACGTTCCACGCATGGGCAGGACCTATACCCCGTGCGTTGACGCCGCCGGGCAAGACTCCCTGCTCGAACGGTTCGATATAATAGCCGACGGCTTCGACAGCGAGCTCGCCCAAGGCCTGCTGAACCTCGCTGCCGACGATCTTCAGCAGGGACGATTGCGGTCCAACCGCCTTTCCCGCCGCCGCATCGGCGAGAATCCGCAGATTCATGTATTCAAGACTGGTGAGCTTGACTTCTATCTCGGCGAGTTTGCGCTGGAACGCGGGATCGTCCATCAACGCCCCCCCATCCGCGTTCCGCTCCGCTCGTGCTATCGCCCTGATATGCGCCGCCTTCTTCTTGGACTCGGGGACGCCGCCGATACTCGTTCTCTCATGGACAAGCAGGTACTTGGCGTAGGTCCAACCCTTGTTTTCCTCGCCTATGAGATTTTGCACCGGCACCTTGACGTCGGTAAAAAACACTTCGTTGAGATGGTGCAGACCGGCGATCGAGATGATCGGACGCACTTCGATACCGGGTGTCCTCATGTCGATGAGCAGGAAGGAAATCCCTTCCTGCCGCTTGGCGCTCTGTTCGGTACGCACCAGGCAGAAAATCCAGTCAGCCTCATGCGCATAGGACGTCCATATTTTCTGGCCGTTGACGACGTAATGATCGCCGTCGCGCACCGCCATCGTTTTAAGCGAGGCAAGATCGGAACCGGCGCCCGGTTCCGAATAGCCCTGGCACCACCAGACATCGCCGGAAAGTATGCCCTGCAAGTGGCGGCTCTTCTGTTCGGCGTTGCCGAAGGTGTAGATCACCGGGCCAACCATGGTCAGCCCGAAGGGCATCAGACGCGGTGCATTGGCTTTGGCGATTTCCTCGTTGAAGATAAACCGCTGCGTCGCGTTCCATCCCGTGCCGCCATACTCCTCGGGCCAGGCGGGCGCGGCCCAGCCTTTTTCGTAAAGCGTCTTGTGCCAGCGCTTGACCACACTTTTGTCGGTCATCACACCCAGGGCCGGCGAATCCGCACATTCCGGCGGAAGATTCGCCGCGATAAATCCTCGAACCTCGTCGCGAAATGCCTCATCCTCCGGTGTGAAGTCGATATTCATGCGTATCTCCCCATTGCCGGGCCGGTGCAAATGTTACCGCGCCGGGAGTCGCCGCAACACTCATCGACAGCCGTATCCATGCTTCCCGATATCCAGATCGGGGTCTAGGCGGCCCAACCCTGCAAGCGCGCGGCTTCAAGACGAACCAGCTCCGGCCCGCCCAGCAGCTGCCGGTCGAAACCAATACGCTTGAACCAGTAATGCAGGCCAAGCAGATCGGTGAAGCCCATGCCGCCATGAACCTCGGTCGCTGTGCGCGCGACGAAGCGGCCCACTTCCGACAGGTGGCTCTTGGCATGACAAGCCATGAGGTGCGCGTCGCCCGGCACCTCGTCCAGCGCATGGGCCGCATACCACACCAGCGAACGTGATGGTTCGAGAGCGGCCGCCATCTCGGCGCAGAGGTGCTTCACGGCCTGAAACGACCCGATCACGCGGCCGAACTGCTTGCGCTCTCCCGCATAAGCGACCGCCTTCTCGATCATCATCTGACCCGCGCCAAGGGTATCGGCGGCAAGCATGACCCTGCCGGCATCTATCACCCGCGCAACCGCGTCGGCGCTGGATCGGGGCAAGGGCTCAGCCGCGACCTGATCGAAGACAAGTTCGCCAACCGATCGGGTCTTGTCGATGGTGTTGAGCGCCCGCCGCGATAATCCCTTCGCGTCGGGCAAAACGAGATGAAGTCCATGGTCGCTGTCGGCCACGATGTAGAGATCGGCCTCAGCCCAGTCGATTACGAAGAGGGACTTGCCGGTGAGCGTTCCGTTCCGGGCTTTCACGCCGGCATCTTCGCGGATGCCGATTTTTTCCGTGACGGCCACGCCTGCGAGAATCTCGCCCGCAGCGATCCTCGGAAGCCACTTTTCCTGCTGAGCCTCGCTGCCTGCGAGCATCAGCGCGAGCGGCGCCATGACGGCGGTCCCAAGGAAAGGCAGCGGCGCCACATGCCGACCGATCATCTCGTAAACGATCGCCGCGTCGAGAAATCCAAGACCCATGCCGCCAAAATCTTCCGGGATCAGCATTCCAGGGATGCCCATCTCGCTGGCGCCCGCCCACAGGGACCGCTGAACGGTATGCGTGTTCCCGGCGGCAAGGCGCACCTTGTCGAGCGGCGCATTCTGTTCAAGAAAACGGCGGACGCTGTCCTGCAACATGCGCTGCTCTTCCGACAATGCAAATTCCATCGGATAAATCCCTATTTTGCCTGCTTCGGTTCGCGCGGCATACCAAGCCCACGTTCCGAAATAATGTTTTTCTGAATCTGCGCCGTGCCGCCGCCGATGATGAGCCCAAGCTGAAACATGTATCCCCACTGCCACGAGCCGTGGCTGCGCAGATAGGGGCTGTCGTCGTAGAGAACGCCAAACTCTCCCATGACGTCGATCGCGAGCGCCGATATTTGATGGGTAAGTTCGCAGGATTGAAGCTTCACGATCAGACGCGCCAAGCCGGGATCCTCGCCCTTGCTGGCGCTGGTCAGCAGCCGGAGCCCATTGAACTTCATGGCGGCAAGTTCCGCCTGAAGCCTTACCAGGCGGTCCCGGAAAATCGGATTGTCGATGGCCCGCTGCCCGTCGACAGTCTCCTCGCGCATCAGGTCGACAAGGGCCTGGAACCTGGTTTCCATGGCGGCCGGATCGCCCAGCATTCCGCGTTCGTATTTCAGCGTTGCGTTGGCGACAAACCACCCCTGCCCGCGCTGGCCGACGATCTGCGTCTTCGGCA
The DNA here is from genome assembly GCF_009184905.1 of Parvibaculum sedimenti. Taxonomy (GTDB): domain Bacteria; phylum Pseudomonadota; class Alphaproteobacteria; order Parvibaculales; family Parvibaculaceae; genus Parvibaculum; species Parvibaculum sedimenti. Next base: position 85,702 of record NZ_WESC01000006.1, on the reverse strand, counting down.
CGCGCACATCGGTGAAGAAGACTTCGTTGAATTCGGCATGGCCCGTCATGGTGGTGAGCGGACGGACTTCGATGCCGGGCGTCTTCATCGAGAAGATCAGATAGGAAATGCCTTCATGCTTCGGCTTGTCGGGCTCGGTGCGCACCAGGCAAAAGATCATGTCCGCCTCGTGCGCGGTACTGGTCCAGATTTTCTGGCCGTTGATGACGAAATCGTCGCCATCCACAGTCGCCTTGGTCTGAAGGCTGGCGAGGTCTGAACCTGAACCCGGCTCGGAATATCCCTGGCACCAGACCACCTCGCCGCGAAGCGTCGGCTTCACCCATTTTTTCTTTTGCTCCTCGGTGCCAAGTTCCAGAAGCGTCGGCACCAGCATGGAGATACCCTGGTTCTGCAACGCCGAAGGCACACGAGCAGCGGAAAATTCCTCCGCGATGAGGCGCGATTCGAGAATGTCCGGCTTGGCACCGTAGCCGCCGTAGTCTTTCGGAATCGTTCGCGCGGCATAGCCGTTCTGGATCAGCAGCTGCTGCCAGGAACAGGCTTCGGGGGACGGGCGCCCGGCAGCGCCGAGACCCTTAGGCGCCTGATTTTTGTGTTTTGTCAGGAACGCCCTGACCTCTTCCCGGAAGGCTTCGTATTTGGGGCCGTATGCCAGATCCATTTTCGATCTCCGATGCGTAGATGGCGATTGGCTCTGTTTTATTTCAGGGCGGGCTTGAAACACGGAAGCTTGAATCCGTCGCCGATGTCCTTGAAGACAAGGGCCACAGGCATGTCGAGTTCCACCGCCTCCGGGTCGCAGTCGAGCAAGCGCGTCGCCATGCGGACGCCTTCTTCCAATTCGACCACCGCAGCTATGTAGGGCACGTCGCGTGCGAAAGCCGGATGAAAGGGCTGGTAGGTCACCGTCCAGGAAAAAACGCGGCCGCGGCCGCTGCTCGGCTTCCACTCATAATTCGGCGAGCTACATTTTGCGCACATGTAACGCGGCAGGAACCGCCAGGTTTCACAATAGCTGCACTGCTGAAAACGCAGGACGCCGTCCTGGCAAAGCTTCCAGAACTCCGCATCGACCGGATCGACGGTCGCGGGCTGAGGATATTTCGGTTGCTGAATTTCCATTTTTACCTCCTCAAAATCGCGAGGCTACCATCGCCGAGATCGCCCCATCCGGTCACGAGTCCGATTTCGGCATCCGGAATTTGCCGCTTGCCCGCATCGCCGCGCAATTGGCGGGTCGCCTCAAGCACATGATTGAGACCCCACACATGCGCCTCGCTCAAAAGTCCGCCATGCGTATTGAGCGGGAACTTGCCGCCGAGCTCGATCTGTCCATCCTTGACGAAATCGAGTGCGCCACCCGGCTCGAAATAGCCCAGGGCTTCGAGCTGGAGCAGCACGACATAGGTGAAACAGTCGTAGACCTGCAGAAAGTCCATGTCCTTCGGTGTCACGCCGGCCATGGCGAACGCGCGTGGCGCGGCGTAGCTTAAACCGATCTTGAAGGGATCCGGCCGTGACGGAATATCGTCGGCAGGATAAGGATGGCCCTCGGCCGCGCCGGAGATATAGACCGGCCTGTGAGGCAAGTCCTTCGCCCGCTCGGCGCTCGTCACTACGACGGCGCAGGCACCATCCGTTTCAAGACAGCAATCGAATAAACGAAACGGCGAGGACACCATGCGCGACCGCATGTAATCGTCCATCGTCATCGGTTGGCCGCAAGTCAGGGCGCGATCGTTGAGTTGGGCATGTTTGCGGCACGCCATCGCAATCCAACCCGTCGCCTCGGGGCTGACATTGTAAAGTTTCGAATGCCGCGTCGCGAGCCAAGCATACATCTGCACCGGCAACAGAACGCCATAGGGGAGATAGTAACCCCGGATGGTCGAGGTCAGCGTATTCATATTCATCGGCCGACTTGGCGGCACCCCCGCTTTAGGACGCAGCGCCGAATAGCCGTTCCAGCCGAGCGTGACCAGCACGTTGTCGCAGGCACCGGAGGCCACGGCCATGGCAGCATTCTGCAACGCCGTGGTCGGGCTCGCGCCTCCCATGTTGACCGTCGAGGCATATCGCAGCACATCGACGCCGAGGTTGGCGGCCAGTTCTTCCGACGTTGTATAGACGGGCGGCGGCACCATGCCGTCAATGTCCCTAGGCTTCAGCCCCGCATCCGCGATGGCCCGCCTGGCGGCATCGAGCATCATGGCCACGGCCGTCTGGTCCGACCCTTTTACATAGCCGGTCTCGCCGATCCCGACGATCGCAGCCTTGTCGCTGAAATTCCTCACGAAACTGCCCTCATCATCATTGCCCCCCGCACGCAGCCATTTCGTTGAGCCGCCGCATGCTTCCGTTTGAAAAATATTCTGTAGACAGATCACGTCACCGGAATGAGACAGGAATGGACGGATTCCTGCCCCTCGATCTGGCGCGCCAGCGTCTTGATCGCCAGTTCAGCTTCCTCAAGCTTGAAATTATGAGTATGCATGAGTTCAAGAGGATATTTGCGGCGCTCGATCATCTCGATCGCCTTCTTGTATCCCGACGACGTAACGCCGATCGCGCCCTTGATGGTGATTTCCTTCATGACGATAAGGTCGGACACGAAATCGGAGACAGGCTTGAATCCCTTGACGCCGGCAAGGACGACCGTTCCGCCCATACGGACACAATCCAGCGCATCACGGACCGGCTGAGTCGCGTAGGACGTGACCTCAACGACGACGTCCGCGCCCTTTCCGTTTGTCAGCGCCCGCACGCGATCGACAACATTCTCGTTCTGCACGTCGATAATGTGATCGGCACCAAGAGCAAGGGCCATCTGGAGCTTGTTTGAATCGGCCGCAAGCCCCGTGATTATGATCTTTCCCGCGCCGGCTTCACGTGCGGCAACGACGCTCGCAAGCCCGCGCTGTCCGGGCCCAAAAATCAAAACGGTATCGCCAACCTGCGTCTGCGGAATCTCTACCGCCCAGCGGAAGCCTGCACCCAGCGGATTGAACATGACCGCCAGCTCCGCTGGAAAGCTCTTGTCCATCTTGTGAAGGATCGTGTTGGGCGCGAGATACATATATTGCGAATAGGCGCCCCAGAGGCCCGGCGCCTCCGTGAGCGGAATATACGAATAGATCTGGCGGCGGTCGCAGAGGTGATAATGCCCGCCGACACAGGTGTCGCAGCAATGGCATGACAACATCGTCTCGATGGCGACCCGATCACCAACATCGACGCCCCAGCGCCTGGCGGCCTTGTCGCCGATTGCCTCGATGATCCCGAGAGGTTCGTGCCCCGGAATCACCGGCATCGGAGTCCGCAAGACCCCTTCGTATTGTTCGTAATCGCTGCCGCAAATGCCGCAGGCTTCGATGCGGAGGATGGCGCTGTCGTCGGCGATCTGGGGGATCGGCAAATCGCGGGCTTCGAGTTTGCGCGGAGCCGTCTGCACCATCGCCATCGATTTTTTCGGCAACATTTTCGACTCCCTGTTCCGTGTCGGTACCGACGATGCGTCGATAACACATATATATTTTTTTATCCTTGTATGTGTTATAAAGATCAAAAGGTAGGATGCGAAGCCCTAAACTTCCGACTTCGCCAAATTTTGGGGACGACAAAATAATGACCGACGAAACGCCCAGGGTTCCCCTGCTGTCGATGGCGGAAGCGACGGCCGCGGCGGCGAAAGCCGGCATATCCGAACAAATGGCGCCGCTCAGCGTCTTCAGGGTCTTGCTCCGGCATCCCGATGTAGCGCGCGAGCTTGCCTCGACGCTGACCACCCTGCTTTTCCAGGGCAACAAGCTCGATGCAAGACTGCGCGAACTCATCATCATGCGCATCGGCTGGAAGACGAAATCGCTCTATGAATGGACGCAACATTGGCGGGTCGCCCGCATGCTTGACATTCCGGAGGCGGATCTGATCGCCACGCGGGACTGGAAAAATGCTTCCTGCCTGTCCGACGCCGACCGCGCCATTCTCGCCGCGACCGACGAGACGCTCGACGGCGGCATGATTTCGGACGCCACCTGGACTGCCTGTGCGGCGCACCTGAAAACCGCCGAAGAGCGGATCGAACTGGTTGTCGCTATCGGCAACTGGACGCTTTTCTCGCAACTGCTCAAAAGCCTGAAAATCCCGCTTGAGGATGGCGTCGTTGCCTGGCCACCGGACGGCAAGAAACCCTGAGCGGACGAGGAATGACAATTACGGAACAGGATCGCGACAATGAGCGGAAAAAAGGCGATTTCGAAGGATCTGGTCGGCATGACGTTTCCGGCCGTCGATGTGGAATGGTCCGACAAGGACACGATGCTCTATGCACTCGGCGTCGGCGCTCGCCCCGCCGATGGGCTTGATTTCATTTATGAAGGCAGAGGACCGAAAGTTCTGCCGACCTACGCCGTCATCCCCGGCGGGCGAGGGCTCGCCGGGCTGATGAGTGGCGTCGAGATGAAGTTGGAAATGCTGCTGCATGGCGAGCAATCCGTCGAGTTGCTGCGTCCCCTGCCCTCATCGGCCAAGATCAAGGTAACGGGACGCGTTTCCGAGGTTTGGGACAAAGGCAAGGCGGCCGTTATCGGGGTTGAGAGCACAGGTTCCGACGAGAAGGGGCCCCTCTTCAAAACTCACGCGACGCTATTTGTGCGCGGTGCCGGCGGATTCGGCGGAGAGCGCGGCCCTGCGGGCGTCGACTCGACGCCGCCGGTCCGGACGCCTGACGCAGTGGTCGAGGATGTGACGCGCCCCGAGCAAGGGGCAATCTACCGCCTCTCGGGCGACCGCAATCCGATCCACATCGATCCGGACTTCGCCAAACTGGGCGGCTTTGAAAAGCCCTTCGTCCACGGGCTTTGCACATATGGCTTCGTCGGCCGCGCGGTCCTGCGCGAGCTTTGCGGCAACGATCCCGCCCGCTTCAAATCTCTCAGCGGACGCTTTGCCGCTCAGGTCTATTTCGGCGACACCATTATAACGAAGATGTGGAAAACGGGCGACGGAGTCGCGATCGTGCAGGCCGAGACGCAAAACGGTAATATCGTCCTGTCTCAGGCCAAAGCGGCATTCAAGCCCTGACGGACGGAAATTAGTCGAAGTGAAAAAAACGCCAGATATCTTTGCTCATCTGCTTGCACCACTCGATCTCGGGTTTACCGCGCTCAGAAACCGCGTGTTGATGGGATCAATGCACACTGGCCTCGAAGAGATGCCTGACGGTTTCGAGCGACAGGCAAAATTCTTCGCACGGCGCGCAAAGGGCGGCGTCGGAATTCTTGTCACCGGCGGTATCTCACCGAACAGGGCGGGAAGGCTTGCGGAGCGCGCGTCGGTCATGACTAAGGACCTCGTTGAGGGTCATCGTGTGATTACGCGCGCCGTCCACGATGAGGGCGGAAAGATCGTTCTCCAGCTCCTGCATGCGGGCCGCTACGGTCGGCATGCAGAACTGGTGGCTCCCTCCGCAGTCAGATCCCGCATCAATCCGCTTACGCCCCGCGCCCTGGGCGATGATGAAATCCTCCAGACCATCGAGGATTTTGGTACTGCCGCAGCACTCGCACGCGAAGCCGGGTATGACGGCGTTGAAGTCATGGGTTCGGAGGGCTATTTTCTCAATCAGTTCACTGCGGCGCGTACAAATCAGCGCACAGATAGCTGGGGCGGTTCGGCGGAGAACCGGCGGCGCTTGCCGGTTGAGGTCGTCGGGCGTGTCCGCAAGTATTGTGGCCCGGACTTCATTATCATTTACCGGATATCCGTTCTCGATCTTGTCGAGGGGGGCAATTCCTGGTCGGACGTCGCCGCCCTCGCAAAAGATGTCGAGGTGAGCGGAGCAAACATCCTCAATACCGGCATAGGCTGGCATGAATCGCGTGTGCCAACGATCGCTCATATGGTGCCGCGCGGCGCTTTCACTTGGGCGATCAAGCGGCTCAAGGCGGAAGTCGCGATACCCGTGGTCGCGTCCAACCGGATCAATACGCCGGAGCAAGCGGAGCAACTGATTGCAGACGGACAAGCCGACATGGTTTCGCTCGCGCGTCCGCTATTGGCCGATCCGGATTTTGTTGCGAAAGCGGCATCGGGCGCATCGCCGAACATCAATACTTGCATCGGCTGCAATCAGGCCTGCCTCGACAACGCCTTCACCGGACGGCTGACGACCTGCATGGTCAATCCTGCGGCATGCCGGGAAGTCGAATTCAAGATCGCGCCAGCAGCCAGAGGAAAGCACATCGCGGTCCTTGGCGGCGGCCCGGCGGGTCTTGCCTGCGCGGTGACGGCGGCCGAACGCAACCACAAGGTGGCGCTATTCGAAGCCGACATCGAAATCGGTGGTCAATTCAATCTGGCGCGGCGGATTCCCGGCAAGGAGGATTATGCCGAGACTATCCGCTATTTCAGGAACCGGCTCGACGAACTGGGCGTCGAGGTCCGCTGCGGCCGGCCGGCTTCGCTCGCCGATCTGGAGAGCGGAGGATTTGACGAAATCGTCGTCGCAACCGGCGTTCGCCCGCGCCGTCTCGACATTCCGGGTGCGGATCACCCGTCGGTTATGACCTATGTAGAGGCTATCACAAACACCGCACACGTCGGTACCGAGGTTGCCATTGTCGGTGCCGGCGGCATTGGCTTCGACGTGGCGGCGCTCCTGTCCAATCCGCATGGCCCACACGATCCGTCGCATCCCGATGTCGAGGGATTTTCATCCGAGTGGGGAATTGATCTGAGCTATACGCAGCCAGGCGCGTTGCTGCCCGCCAATCATCAATGGCCGTCATCGCGCAAGATTCATCTTCTCCAGCGCAAGCCGCGCGATAGTTTCGGCGCCAGCCTGAGCAAGACCAGGGGATGGGCGAATTTTCTGGAGGTGATGTTCCGCGGCGTTACGATGACCGGCGATGTAATCTATCGGAAAATCGACGATGCCGGGCTCCACATCGAGGCAGGCGGCAAACCGCAGACGTTGAAAGTTGACACGATTGTCGTCTGCGCCGGGCAGGAATCGGCGGACGATGCGTTGTCGTTGGCTCGGTCCCTGAGCAAACCCGTTCATGCAATCGGCGGGGTCGACAAGCCTCAGCAACTCGATGCGGTCAGGGCGATCGAGGACGGCACGCGCCTCGCGCTCTCTCTTTGAGGAAACAAATGAAAAAACGAGGCGCGGCAAGAGACCATATAAAATCAGAGTTGTCGCATGAACGCTAACGTCCTCAAATCCGAACTGCCCTCGGCTGCAACGGTAAAATCCGCGACCCGCGTTCTGGAGATTTTCGAGTATTTCGACGAAGTCAGACGCCCAGTGACGATTCAAGACGTGGCGCAGGCGCTGAGTTATCCTCATTCCAGTACCGCCGCCCTTCTGAAAAGCCTCGTCAGCCTCGGCTATCTGGAGCACGACGACCGGGTCAAGACTTTTTTTCCGAGCATCCGGATATCCTTGCTGGGAAACTGGGTGGAAGCCGAGGCGTTACCGATCCGGAATGTCCAGCGCCTTATGAGACGGCTTTCGGCCGATACGGGATGCACGATCATCCTCGCTACGCGACTGGGAGCTTATGCTCAATATGTGAAGGTGATTCAAGGTACGTCGCCCATCCGCTTTCATGTCAAGCCAAGCACCAGGCGAATGCTCGCTTTTTCGACGATGGGCCGCGTTCTGCTGAGCGAACTCCCCTTGCCCGAAGCGAGACGTTTGATTCAAGACGCCCTTGCCGCCATGCCGGAGCGGCGGGGATCGATGCAGGAGATCGAAGACGAACTGCAAAGAATCAGAAAGCGCGGCTTCGCGCTTTACAGCGATCTCGTGACGCCGGGAGCCACCATGCTGGCGATGCCCATTCCGATGGGTTCGGCCGGACGCCCGGTCGCGATCGGGATAGCCGCTCCCAACGAGTATTTTCGCAATCGCAAACAACCGTTCACGGAGTTATTGAAAAACGCCATCGCCGAGCACATCTCACAAAACGGTCGAGGCTTTAAGGAGACTCTCGCCGACGAGGACCAACTTGAAATCGACGACGATATAGCGCCGTAATCATCCGAGCTTTGTATCCAAGAAACCGGCCATCTCGTCGATCGCCGCCCGGCCTTCGCTCAAGACCGGCGCAAACCAGTGCCAGACATGAATCATGTTCGGCCAGACATGGAGATCGACGGATACGCCAGCCTCTTTCAATCTATCGGCCAATAAGTGGCTATCCGAGAGCAAAACCTCCGAACTGCCTACCTGAATCAGGAATGGCGGCAATCCCTTGAGATCGGCATATACCGGCGATGCCAGAGGCGTCCTGCGCGGGGTTGAAGTTCCCAGATAGGCCGCCGTCCACAGCTCAAGATCGGCATGGCGCACCATCGGGTCCACGTTCGCTTTCGCGCCATAAGATGCGCCCTTATTTTCAAGATTGGCCCACGGCGAAATACAAACGGCCGCAGCCGGAAGTCTGAGACCGGCATCGCGCGCCGCCAGAAGCACGGCGACCGTCAGGCCGCCGCCAGCCGAATCTCCTGCAACAGCGAGCTTAGCCGGATCGACGCCCGTCTCGATCAACCAGCGATAAGCAGCAAGCGCATCATCGACCGCCGCCGGAAATGGATGCTCTGGAGACCGCCTGTAGTCAATCAGCAGAACCCGGCCATTCAGGGCAAGCGCTGTGTGCGCCGCAAGATGGCGATGCGAGTCGAGAGAACCAAGCGCATAGCCTCCTCCATGCAGATAGAGCAAAACCCGCTTGCCGGCACCGGCAGTCGGCGCCAGCCATTCGCCGGGAACCCCGCCAGCGGAAACCGGCGTGACCGTCACGCCTTCGGGAAGACCGAACGCCTTGCCAGCCTCATCATACGAGGTACGAAAATCCTCAAGAGAACGAGCTTCCTCGGTCACAAGGCCCGTAAGCAGCTGACGAACGACAGCAAGTTCCTCAAGACTCATTTTTGCACGCCCTCCTCAGGCCGCCGCACCATGGCGCAGTAGACGGCCCGGCAAACGACCTTCAGCGCCCAACACGTCGACGCCATTGCGCCGGATCAATGTCCCGTTGACGACGACGGCCGAAATGCCCGAAGCATCGGAAACCAGCCGGTCTTCGCCAGCAGGCAGGTCATAGACCCTGCGAAGGGGACTTGCGCCAACCGTTTCGGCGTCGAAGATCAGGACATCGGCGGGCATTCCCACAGCGAGGCGACCGCGATCCTTGATGCCGAACACCTCGGCGGGCCGCGATGTCAGCATCCGGACCGCCTCCTCCAGCGTCAAAACGCGCTTTTCACGGACCCATCTCCCGAGAAGATGCGTGGAAAAACACGCATCGCAGAGTTGGCTCGCATGCGCGCCTGCGTCCGAGAGGCCGAGCACCGTGCAGGAATCGCGCAGCAACGTTGCCACTTCATCTTCGTCCGCGTTCGCGACAGGCAGGCGGAACCGCGTTTGCAGATCGCTTTGAATCGAGAGATCCAACGCAAGATCAATCGAGTTGCATCTGAGTTCCGCTGCTACGTCGCGCACCAGCCGTTCCCCGAACTCCGGCCGACCCGGACAATGAGCGATGACCGCCTTGTCCCATGCATTGAGCATCGGACCACGCATCGCGTCCCGGAATCCCGCCCGGAAAGAGTTGTCGGCGTAAAGCCTCAGCTTTTCCGCGCGGTCGGCTTTGTTCACCGGCGCGAAGACCGGCATGCTCTGGAACAGAAACGGCTGATCGAATCGAAATTCAAAATTGAGGGGCCTGCAGGTGACCTGCGGAAATACCGCGTAACCAGCCGACTGAAGTTCGATTGAGCGCGCCAACTGCTCGGCCGCGGAGCCGACATTCAGCACCCCGCCACCGCCCAGCAACGCCGTCCAACTGACATGGCGGCCGGAAACGCGGTTCAATTCCGCGAATTCGTCGAATGACAGTTCCTTGCCGACAGTCGCCTGTATCACGCCTTCGCCCGCGTCGCCCAGCGCCGACGCGATCTCCCGTATCTCGCTGAACTCCGCCAGCCGACTTGGAACCGGTCTGCCCTCGTAGCCTACATGCGTCGGCGATTTCGAGGTCGCATAGCCGAGTGCGCCCGCTTCGAGGCCCTCGCGCATCAGGCCTTTCATTTGCCTGACCTCCTCCGGTCGCGCCGCCCGTTCGGTGGATTCAGGCCCGAGGGCATAGAGGCGAAGCGGCGTATGCCCAAGAAGAACGGCCACGTTGATCAACGTACCCTTCTTTTCCACGACGTCGAGATATTCGGGAAACGTCTCGAACCCCCATTCATCGCCGAGACCGGCCTCCAGCGCCTTGACGCTCATGCCCTCGACATTTTCGAGCGTCCGCAGAATAAGGCCGCGGTGCTCCTTGCGCGTCGGTGCGATGCCGAACCCGCAATTGCCCACCACGACCGTCGTCACGCCGTGCCACGGCGAGATCGACAGACTCCTGTCCCACAGAAGCTGGGCATCGTAATGCGTATGTATATCGACGACGCCGGGGGCAACGACCTGCCCCCGGGCGTCGATAGTCGTCCTCGCCCCGGCGGGGGCCTGCCCCATAGCCACAACTTTGCCATCGCGAATACCGATGTCTCCGGCATAGCCCGGAGAGCCGGTGCCGTCGACAATGAATCCACCCACGATCTTCAAATCGTAGTCCATGAAAACGTCCTCCCCGTGAATCGAAAAAACCCGCGCCTTGACGTCAGTATACGGATCGTCAAACGGCGAGCTTGTAGAGTTCCGCGACGTTATCGTGGCATATCCAGTTGCGTTCCTGCTCGCTCAGATTTTTCGTGTGCTCTTCAAGCATTGCCTGCGACCAGGGCCAGGTCGAATCCGAATGCGGGAAATCGTTCGCCCACATCAGGCGGCGAACATTGCACATATCCTTCATCCTGAAGGCAACCCAGTCGTCCTGGAACGTCACATAGATGTTGTCGTTGAAATAGTCGCTCGGCATCCGCTTGAGCGGCGGCGCCTTCATCCAGTAGCGATGACGCTTGTAGGCATGGTCCATGCGATACATGTAGTGCGGAACCCAGCCCGCATCGGCCTCGACGCAGACAACCTTGAGGTCGGGGAAGCGATCGAAGACACCGCCGAATATGAAGGTGCCCATCACATCCTGGCAGCCACGAATGATCGACAGGAAGCCATTGATACGCGGCCCCCGGACCTGACCCGACAGACTGTCCGATTTGCCGGTCAGGATGTGGAACGAGAGCGGCATGTCGCACTCGACGGCGGTCGCCCAGACCTTGTCGTATACAGTTGAATCATAATCCTCGACGGCGGGATTTCCGGGCATCATCACGCCCTTGAAGCCCATCTCCTTCGCATGCCTGATTTCCGCAACGCCATCTTCCGGCGATCGCATGGAAACCTGCGCAAGACCGTAAAGACGGTCAGGCGCCTCCGCGCAGTATTCCTGCAACCAGCGATTATAAGCGTCGAAGCAGGCCTTCTTGTAGTCGAAGTCGGGATGGTTGCAGATCACCATCCCGACGGTCGGATAGATGAACTCGGCCGCAACGCCGTCCTTCTCCTGGTCCGCGACGCGGAACTTGGCGTCCCAGCCGCTCTTCCACAGGTCTTCGAAGGCGACGCCCTCTGTTGTGATCTCCGCCGGATCCTTGCCCGCGGCGGCCACCAGCCCCATCGGAACTGGAGACCCCATACCATCGACGATGAAAGCGTCGCCAACCTTGTCGATCCGCTGGATGCGCGGCGCGCGATCGCGGAATTTGGGGTCAATGTAATCAACATAGCAATGCGGAGGTTCGGTGATGTGTGAGTCCGCGGATATGGGCCTCTTGATCATTGGCTCTCTCCCAGCGTCGCATTTGGTTTCAAGACCGCGACTTTTAATTTGATAATCCCTGATCAGAAATATTCGCTGGCCGCGCAACCCGAGTCCAGATAAATTTACATCCATGCGATCGGAAACACATATCTGTTATTCGGAGGAGACGCGAACATGACGATGGAACCGGCCCTGCTCGAAAAAAGGGGCCATATCGCCCTTGTCACGCTCAACCGACCAGAAGCGCGCAACTCGTTCAGTCCAGAGATGTTGGTCAGGCTTGCCGGTCATTGGGAAGAGGTGCGCGACGACGCGAATATCCGCGTCGCCATCGTCACCGGCGCCGGAGACAAGGCGTTTTGTTCGGGCGCGGATCTCGGGCAACTCATCCCGCTCATAAATGGCGCACGCAAACCGCAAAACGAATGGGACCAGAAAATTCTGGCTGATCCGAATATCCTGGCCAAGGGCTTGTTGCGCACATTCGATGTGACAAAGCCGGTCATCGCCGCGATCAACGGCTTTGCCGTCGCAGGCGGGATGGAGCTGGCACAAGGAACTGACATGCGTATCGCCGCGGATACTGCAAAGCTCGGTGTGCAGGAAGTCAAATGGGCGATTTTTCCGGGCGGCGGCTCAACGGTGCGCCTTCCGCGCCAGATACCTTATGCAAGGGCGATGGAACTGTTGCTCACCGGCGATCTGATCAGCGCGCAGGAAGCCTACGATCTGGGATTCCTGAATCGTGTCGTTCCCCAGAAGCAGGTGCTCGACGCGGCATTCGAACTCGCGGAGAAGATCGCCGCGAATGGGCCGATCGCCGTTCAGGCGATTCGCAAATCCGCCCGCGAATGTCTGGGACGCCCCGAGAGCGAGGCGATGGATATGGAGTCGCGCTTCGCAGCACCCGTGTTCAAGACCGAGGATGCCCGCGAGGGGCCCAAGGCATTCATGGAGAAGCGCAAGCCGAACTATAAGGGCCGCTGAAACAAGAAACCGAAATCATTACGACAGGGAGATATTCCGATGCAGTTCGGCATTCAGATGGTTTTTCAGAATTTCGACAGAGCCAACTCCGGCGTAACCGACGGCCAGGTCTATGACGAGGAGATCCGTCTCGGGCTTTTGGCGGAAGAACTCGGCTTCGACGCATTGTGGCCCGTCGAGCATCATTTCGAGGACTATTCGTTTTGTCCCGACAACACACAGTTCCTGAGCTACATGGCGGCGCGCACCAAACGCATCAAGCTGGGCACTGGCGCCGTCATCCTCCCCTGGAATGTGCCCGTTCGGATCGCGGAAAAGGTCGTCCTGCTGGATCACCTTTGCCAAGGCCGAACACTCTTCGGGATGGGTCGCGGCCTGGCGCGCAAGGAATATGCCGGCATGGGCGTGAACATGGACGAAGCCCGCCAACGCTTCGATGAAGCAAGCCCGATGATCATCGACGCTCTCGAGACCGGCTTCATCGAAGGGAGCGGCCCCTTCTATCCGCAGAAGCGGACCGAAATCCGTCCCAATCCGCGCGGCTCCTTCAAGGGGCGCATCTATCAGGTCGCCATGTCGCCGGAATCTGTTCTTCAGTGCGCGAAGGCTGGCGCGCGGATGGTGATCTTCGCTCAAAAGCCGTGGGAGGCTCAGGCCGAGGCCGTCAAGGAATACAAGGCTGCGTACAAGACGCAGCATGGTGACGACGCACCGCCGATCATGATATGCGACTTCACCTATTGCGACACCGATCCTGCTCGCGCGAAGGAGTTAGGACAGAAATATGTGACCAACTATCTGCTTTCGGTACTCGATCACTATGAACTGGCCGGCGAGCATTTTAAAAACGCCAAGGGCTACGAGTCCTACGCCCAAGCCGTCGACGCCATTCGCGCGCTCGGCAAGGATGGAATGGCGAAGACCTATCTCGATGTCACTGCCTGGGGGACGCCCAAGGAAATCGTCGAGAAGTTCGAATATCGCAAATCGCTTCTGGGCGAATTCGACATCAATCCCTGCTTCCTTTTCGGCGGCATGAGCTACGAGGAGGCAGCCGAAAGCATGCGTTCGTTCGCCAGACACGTCATACCGGCCCTGAGAAAGAGCAGCAAACGCAAGGTGGCTTGACCGTCTGCTTCTGGAAGCCCCGTGGCGGTCTGGTCCGTAAATCAGGCGACGACCCGTCTTGTCGCCAGATGCTCCGTGGACGGAGATCTGGCGACAAGACAATTTCCAAGTCAAACATACCTAGAACGTCAGATGCGTCCCGCTGCTTTCATGGCAGAAATGTAACCGAATGTCATGGCCGGGCCGATAGTCGCGCCGGGCCCGGGGTAGGAATTCCCCATGACGGACGCCGTGCTGTTTCCCGCCGCCCAAAGGCCCTCGATAACCTCCCCCGACTGCGAGACCACCTGTCCGAACTTGTTGATAACAAGCCCGCCGCGTGTGCCGATGTCGCCGGGATAGAGCCGGATAGCGAAGAAGGGAGCTTTCGTCAACGGCGCCAGGTTCGGATTTTTGAAATAGGGATCGCCATACATGCGGTCATGCGCACTATCGCCCCTGTGATAGTCCTCATCGACACCGGTCTCGGCAAGCTTGTTGAATCGCTCCATCGACTTCGCGAGACGATCCGCCGGAACACCTATCTTCTCCGCAAGTTCCGCAAGGCTTGGCGCCGAGACCACGTCGCCGCTTTCATTCCACCGCTTCGGTATGGGCTGGCGCGGCATGTTCGAGGCAATCATATAGTAATCCTTGTAGGCCTTATCCAGGATAAGCCATACCGGCACGCAGGACGTGCCTGTCCCGTTATGCATTTCGTAAATCCTGGTGACCACGTCGCAATAGGGCGCCGCCTCGTTTACAAAGCGATCGCCCGAGGAATTCACGATCATCGATCCCGGCAGCGAGCGCTCGAGAACGCAAAAATGCGGGTTCTCGTTGGCGTTTACGTGACTGACCGGACCCCACCAGGCGTCGTCCATCAGATCGAGCCGGGCACCAATGCTCTCGCCGGCACGAATGGCATCGCCCGTATCGCTTTCGGCGGCAAGCGACCATTTCGAGCTTGTGGGATGCGGCAGATAGCGGTCGCGCATTTCCTGATTGTGGGCGAAACCGCCGGCGGTCAGCGCCACGCCGCGCCGCGCCTTGTACCGAAGCGTCCTGCCGCCCTTCGACACCTCGGCGCCGACGACGCGACCGTTCTCCGTCACCAGCGACGTCAGGGCCGTATTCACTTCGAACGGAATGTTGGCACGCAATATGGAGTAAAAGAGCCGACCGGCGGTGCCCTGCCCCGCCGTCATCACTTTTCTTCCAAGCAGCCTGTTTGTGATCGTGTTGTAAGCCGCCTTCATGAACTTGAGTTTTCCGTCCCAATGACGGCTCATCCGGGCGACCGAAAACAACTCGAACAGCAGGAGGCCGGCGTAATGAGTGCCCGATAGAACCGGCGGGCGGAAATATTTCTGATTGTCGCCAAGCAAAGTCCCGTTGAAGGGAACGGCTTCCAGGGCGCGGCCTTCAGGGAAGCCACCAGTCGCTTCGGGGTAATAGTCCGAATATCCCTTGCTCCAAACGAAGCGCGTTTCAGTGTGATCGCGCAGGAACTCGATCATCTGCGGACCGTACTTCACAAACGATTCCTGAACTTCCGAGGGCACGCGGTTGCCGACCGTGCTGGCCATGTAGGTCCTGGCCCGTTCCTCCGAGTCCGGTAACCCGCCTTCGCGCACCAGGTAGTTGTTGGGAATCCAGACCACACCACCCGATCGAGCCGTGCTGCCGCCCATATAAGGCGCTTTTTCGATCACCAGCGTGTCGAGGCCCAGATGATTGGCCGTCAGGGCCGACACCATTCCGGCGCCGCCGCCGCCCACGACCAGCCAGTCCACTTCCTTGTCCCAGCGAATGCCGGCTCCCGCTCCGTTATCAGCCATATGCGTGCTCCCTCAATTTGTCCGACGCGCCGAAACCCTATGCCGCCCACTTGCTGCGCCGCATGAACGAACGGCAGGCGACCCGCCACCTCCCCCGCTCCCCGGGGTGCATGTTTCAATCGTGCGCCTGCTCGTAAACCTGATACTCGATGCCGCCGGGGTAAACGCGTCCTTCGCCGACGCCCAGAACCCTGTTCAACCATTTGTATTTTTCGGCGCCGGTCTCGAAACGCAGCTGGCTCAAAAAATACGAGTCGCCGATTTTCGTTTCTCCGCCGCTGAGCGCCGCGGTGACGAACTTTTCATTATATTCGAGAAATCCCGTATAATGGACATAGATGTATGCGCCGTCGTTCGTCTGCAGAACGATCCGCACGTCGATATGCCCCAAATTCTCGGAATCGATGACGATCCAGTCGGCGCCACTGCTGCAAACGGTGCCCGTGAGGCGCCTGCCCTCGAACGCGCCCCCCGTAATGTTGGCGACAAGCCGCTTGCCATGCGTCGTGTCGCCAATGTCGAATGGCGAGGCGACAAGAACGTGAATTTTCATCAAGGGAACCAGCTTCATGTGCTTTTAATCCTTGTACGGAATGATATAACCTGCATATGCGAGAGGTTGCGCGTCACTTTTCCTGTTTGGCGCAGTCACCGGCCGTCCACGACTCAGGTAAAACTCATCGACAGATCGCCCAATCCCTGGTCGAAGCGGCACAAAACGTCGTCGCCGGCCTTAACGGGGATTGCCCGCACAAAGGACCCGGTAAGCACGACCTGCCCCGGCTCGAAAACAACGCCGAATTGGCCGAGCTTGTTCGCAAGCCAGGCGACGGACGTGACGGGATTGCCCAGAACCGCAGAGGCCTCACCCTCGACTTCCAACTTGCCGTTCAACTTCAATTCGCCATGCACGCGCCGCACGTCGATCGCATCGAGCCGTCTTGGATTGGCGCCCAGCACGACAGCGCCGCAGGCAGCCAGATCGGCCACGGTGTCGATGATGCCGAAACCGGCTTCCGGCATGACGCGGAAATCGACAATCTCGATCGCAGGGACAACAAAATCGGTCGCCCTGATGACATCGACGGGCAGCACGCCCGGCCCCTTGAGTGCGTGCTTCATGACGAAGGCGATTTCGATTTCGATCATCGGGCGGAAAAACCGGGAAGCATCGATCGGCGTCGCTTCAGGCAGGAACATGTCGTCGGTTATGGCGCTGAAATCCGGCTCCGAAGATCCGGCCATTTCCTGCATCGGTTTCGACGTGAGCCCTACCTTGTAGCCCTTCACCTTCGCGCCCGCGTCAACCTTGCGGCGGATGAACTCTTCCTGAACCAGATAGGAATCCTCGATGGTCAAACCAGGATAGGTGCCGGTCAGCCGCCGGAGCGGCCTGCGTGTCTCGTAGACGTCGAAAAGCTCGTCAACGATTTTTGACCTTGTCGCACTATCCAGCATTTTTTGTTCTCATTTTTTCTTTTACAGCCGTGAGGCTCGCCAGGCTCGCCGAAGAGAGCGCCGCAATGTCCGTCGTAACCGAGACCATCTGAAACCCCTGCGCGACGCGCAGCGGCGCGACGATCGCGTTCGACAGGACGGCTACCGCCTTGCCGTGCCGCTGACAGGCAGCGACAATGGTTTTTATGGCATCGTCGAAAACAGGCTTTCCGTCATTGTCTCCCGGCGGCAGGCCAAGCGCGACCGAAAGGTCGAACGGCCCCACCAGGGCGGCATCGACCCCCGGCAAGCCGACGATTTCATCGACCTGATCGAGCGCAGAGCGCGTCTCAATCATCGGAATGACGGCAACACGGTCATTGGCCGTGAAGGCATAACCCGCGCCGTCGCGCGTTCCGACACGCACAGGCCCGAAGCTGCGGCGCCCCACCGGCGGATAGCGGCAGGAGTCAACCAAACTCCTCGCGTCGTCGGCCGTCTGAATCATCGGAGCGACGACGCCAAGGGCACCCGCGTCCAGAACGCGGCCGATGATTCCCGGCTCGTTCCAGGGCACACGTACAATTGCTGGAAGTCCGCGAATGTCGGCGGCGCGGATCATATCAAGCGCCTGTCCGTAGTCCATGCAGCCATGCTGCATATCGACGAGTATCCAGTCGAAGCCAAGCGACGAAACGGCCTCGACTCCGAGCGCGCCGGGCATCATGCACCAAGCGCCGAATGTCTCCTCTCCAGCCGCCCAACGCGATTTCAAAGACACGGCTTCCGCCATTTTCATATCCCTCAGAATTGCCCGAGAGCGACGCGACGAACTATCTCGGTATCCGTCGGCTCGTGGCCGACCTTGTGGGCGGGGGCAGGTACGTCCTGCACGGTGTTGGTGATCTTACCGATGCCCGTCACCTCCACTTCGACGACGTCGCCCGGGTTCATGGGCCGGGAATTGGCGGGCGTACCGGTGAGCACGATGTCGCCCGGCAGGAAGGTGATGTGGCGCGAGAGGTCGGCGAAGATGTAGTCGATCGGGAAGGTCATCTCGCTGACCGGACCCTGCTGCACGACCTTGCCGTTGATATAGGTCCGCACCGTCTCCTTGCGGATGTCAACGCCGCGCACGATCCCGGGACCGACGGGACAGAAACCGTCCTGTCCCTTCACACGCAGCATGGAGCCCGCGTCCGTGTCGCGGAAATCCTGCGCACCGACGTCGTTTGCCGGCGCGAATCCCGCCAGATAATCCCAGACATCCTCACGTGCGACATTGCGCATGGGCTTGCCGACGATCGCAGCGATCTCGCCTTCATAATTCAAATATTTGCAGTTCGCGGGCCGGTTGAGAAAGCCGCGATGCGAATTGAGCGTCGTGAGCGGCTTCTGAAAATAGGTCGGCGTAACGAGCGGCGGCGCCTTGAACTCGACGCGGCGCGAGTCGTAGTTCAGATGAATGCAGATGATCTTGGTCGGATCGCAGGGCGGCAGATAGGTCGCATCAGCATCCTCCACCGTCCTCCCATCTCCAAGCCGCAGCTTGTCGCCCTCAGGGCGCACCCAGGTCGGCACGCCTTCATGCAGGATGCGCCGCCATTCCTCACGGGGACCTTTCAGGACCGACATGACTTTCTCTCCCTTGCTCTTCCATTTTTCGTGACCCGCGCCGTAGTCAGACTTCCATCAGACCCTTCTTCATCACCGCTTCGTCCGGTTCGTGACCGTAGGTATCGCGCTGGTAATATTCCGATTGATGCGTCGCCTCGCGCGCACCCCAGCCCACTTCGCACATCCAGCCGGACGGGTTCATGAAGTAGAAGGAATACATATGGTCGTTGGCATGGCGGCCCGGGGTCATGGGGACCGAAATGCCCGCCTGGCGGACGATCTCATAGGCGAGGCCGACATCGTCCAGATTGTCGACTTCGATCATCAGATGATTGATACGCTTTTCGCCGGGCGGGCCGAAAGCGACCGTATGGTCGCGTGCATTGCAGTGCATGAACATCAGGTCGAATGGCTTGTCGAGCCCCGGAAAGGGAATGCGGTATTCGATGCCGCCGCGCATGCCGAGCAGCTTGTAGAACTCATAGGTCTTTTCGAAGCCGACCGTTTCCTTCTGGATCAGATGGCCAAGCCCGCCCTCGCCGGTCTTGAAGCGGCCATGCATCCGGCGACCCGGGTGGAAGGGCTTGTCCGCCTGCACCTGAGGTCCGTGGAAAATCTCGATCGGGAATCCACTCGAGTCCTTGAGTTTCATGATCTCGAGAACGCGGCGATCCGCCGCTTCCGCCTCGGAGCCGATGCGTACATCAATCCCCGCGCCTGCGAGCTTCCTGTGCATCTCGCGGAATTCCTCGACGCCGGCAACACGGAAGCCGAGATAGTTCAGATCGTCTGTTCCGTCCTCTTCGAGAATGAAGCGGTGATGCCAGTAGTCCATCCGCAGATAGCAGCGGCCAGGCTCTCCCTCATCCACCACTTCAAGCGCTAGGATATTTGCGGCGTAATCTTTCCACGCCTCGAGGCTCTTGACCCCGAGGCCCATATAGCCGAGCTCCGTTACCTGAACCATGTGTGCCTCCCTCAGGCGAACGATCCCTTGCGGACCGATATGTTCTTGATGTCCGCGTAGAAGTCGAAACTCCATGCGCCGCCTTCGCGACCGATGCCGGAGTCGCGGCTTCCGCCGAATGGCGCCGCGAGATCGCGAACGAAGAAGCAATTGACCCAGACGGTGCCCGCCACAACCTGCGAGGCCATCTTGGTCGCCCGCGTCTCGTTGCCGCTGAAAAGCGTCGCCGCTAGGCCGTAGCGCGTGTTGTTGGCAAGCTCGATCGCTTCGTCGTCGGAGGTGAAGCTCTGCCAGGTAAGCACGGGACCGAAGACCTCGCGTTGCGCGATCTCAAGCGACGGGCTCACATTGGCAAAGAGCGTCGGCTCGAAATAGAGGTCGCCGAAATTTGCGCGAGAACCGCCCCAGAGCGGCACGGCACCGTCGGCCTTCGCACGCTCGACGAAACCCGCCACGCGGTCGAAGTGTTCTTTCGTGATGAGCGGCCCGACGCGCGTGTCCTTGTCGCGTGGATCGCCGACGACCATGTGGCTGGCCGCGTCTCGCACTTTGGCGAGAAAGCCGTCTTCGATCGACTTCTCGACCATGACGCGGGTACCCGCGAGGCAGACCTGACCCGCGTTCATGTACTGAGCCGCGACCGTCTGGGCCGCCGCGTCGAGATCGGCGTCGGCGCAGACGATGAAGGGCGACTTGCCGCCGAGTTCGGCGCTCATCGGCGTGATCGAACGCGCCGCCGCCTGGCCGATGATCTTCGCCGTATCGGTCGAGCCGGTGAAGCTGATCCGGTCGACATCGGGATGGTTAACGAGTGCGTTTCCCGCTTCCTCGCCGATCCCCTGCACGACATTGAGGACGCCCGCGGGAACGCCCGCCGCATGTGCAATGTCGGCCATCAGCGAGCAGGTGAGCGGCGCCCACTCCGGTGGCTTCACGACGACCGTATTGCCGGCGGCAAGCGCCGGGCCGACCTTCCATGTCGTCAGCATCAGAGGCGCATTCCACGGCGTGATGAGCGCCGCAACGCCCGCCGGATCGTATTTCACATGATTGACGACTTCGGGAGAGTCGATCGAATGACCGTCGAGCGTCAGCGCCCAGTCGGCAAAAAATTCGATGTTCTGTGCCGCGCGCGGAATAACGCGGTGCACATTGCCAAGAAGCAGGGAGCCGTTATCCATCGTTTCGACAGCGGCGAGCTCCGCCGCGCGCGCCTTCAGCCCGTCAGCGAAACGTTTGAGGATCGGCAAACGGCCTTTCGGACCAAGAGCCGCCCAGCCCGGGAATGCCTTGCGCGCCGCGGCGACCGCCTGACCCACTTCCGCCTTGCCGCCCGCCGCAACATCGGCGAGATGGGAGCCATCCACCGGCGAGACGTCGGCAAATCTCCGCGGCGAGGGAACGCGCCGCCCGTCGATCCAGTGATCGGTCGAGACATCGACGCCCGCTACATTTGCTATATTTTCCGCCATCACACAGCCCCCGCGACGCGACGGTCGGCTTTGTTCACTGCTCCGATGTCCTCCGCCAGAAAGCGATCAACCAACTCGTTGGCGCGAGTGCGGTCGCCGAACAGATGGGCCATCTGATAGTTACGGGCCGAAGATCCGAGATAGAAGCGCTCGTACTGAAGGTTCCGGCCGGCAAGGCCCGTGCCAACGAAATCCCATGCGAGCCGAAAGACGCGCGCGCGCTGCTCGGCGCCCACATCGCCGGCGCCGCGCAGATAATGGTCGATGAGCGGTCGAAGACTGGGATCGTCGAGTTGAGCTCGGCTCGGGGCGGCGAAGACGTTATGCGACCCGATGAGCTGGATGATTTCACTGACCCGCGCCATCCATCGTGGCATCGACGCGCGAATGGCGGCGAAGGGTTGGGCGTCCGGCAACCAGACGCCATTTCCATAGTCGATAGCTCCGTCTTCGGCGGCCTTCAGGCAGGCGCGTGTCAATTCGGCATAGCTCCAGATTTCGCCGAGCATCTCCCATGTCTGCGGCTTGACGTCGTTGATCACCTCGGTCATCCGCGAGGCGAGGCCCCAGGCAAATTCGAGTTTCGTCAGCGCCCGGATCGTCGTCTGCTGCATGACGTTCGGCCACCAGCTGCGCATCATGACCGAATTGTAGACGGCGGTGTTGCAGTTGACGTGCAGACGGTCCCGGGGCACTTCGACATTGTCGAAGATCACGAAGGCATCCTGCTCATCGAACCGGGCCGAGATGGGGTGATCGAAAAAATTGCTGCTTTCGGAAAACGAATCCCGGCAGATGAATTTGAGACCAGGGGTGGATATCGGAATGCAGAAGGAGATCGCGTACTCGTCGCAATCGGGCGGCAAGGGATGAGACGGATAGACCGCAAGCTCGTCGGCGAAAGGAGCGAGCGTCGCGAGGATCCGCGCACCGCGCACGACGATGCCGTGCTCCGTTTCGCCGACCTTGCGAAGGGCCACATCGTTGCCGGGTTGCGGCGCATCGCCCTGCGCCTTGTCGATGGTCGGATTGACGATCGTATGCGTCAGCGAAATGTCGTGGCGGCGCAGATATTTCTGATAATTGACGAGGTTCTCCGCGCCTTCCTCGTTGCCATTTACGGCCCATTCCTCGGCGCGGCCAGCGAAGCCCGCATAGGTCACATTCATATAGTCCGGCGTGCGGCCCATCAGGCCGACCGAATAGGCGGCGATTTTTTCCAACCCCGCGCGACGGCGCGCCAGATCCTGCCTCGATCGAGGAATCATATGGCTAACATTGATCTTCTCGCCCGTCTCCGGATCCGGCATCAAGCAGGCGTCAGCCTCTTTATGCTGGAGATCGTAGACGGCTGCGACGCCACGCGCCGCGCCCGCGAATGCGGGGTCGTCGGCGACGCTCTCGATCTTGCGGTCGCCGACCCAAATCTCCCGAGGTTGCTTGAGGCCTTCCAAAAACTGTGCGCCCGTACGTGCCGGCATGGCTTCCTCCCTTTATACTCGTCTTGATTCTTGTCTCGACATCCGGCTCAAGTAGCATGGCTGGTAAATCCACCCGCAGCCACCCATATTTTATATACACTCATTTATGAGTAGCATCATATATTCCGCGCGTTGCACAAACTTGTCAACCGGCCAGGTTCGCCGACAATTGGCGCAGGAATGGTCAAGATACTTGCCGCACCGCCAAATAATCTGACAGAAAGGGCCCGGCGGCAGCCGGGCACAACCATACAATAATCAGGACGCGCGATGGACACATCCTCGAAAATAAGCAAGCAAGCCAGCGCCAAATCCGCAAAGAGGGAACATCCGCAGACGGAAGGGCGAAGAGAGCGCAACAAGCGGGAAAAGGTCGCGCGCATCACGGCGGCGGCCCGCACTCTGTTTCACATCAAGGGTTATACGGAAACGACCACGCAGGAAGTGGCGGAAGCTGCCGACATCGGAGCTGGCACACTATTTCTCTATGCTAAATCAAAGGAAGACCTCCTCATCCTGGTTTTCAAGGATGAAATGAGCCAGTTGATAGAGGAAGTGTATGGAACAATTCGGAAGAAGGCCCCGTTGCTCGAGCAAGCGGAGTCATTGTTCGACGGGTTTATTGAATATCACAGACGCGATGTTGTCATTGCCCGCGCGCTAATTCGCGAACTCAGCTTCTCCGGCAACCCTGGGCGCCGGAAAGACGTGCTCACCATTCCAGAAGCGATTATCGAAAAGCTTGTCCATTTCGTCTCAGCAGCTCGGGCGCGCGGCGAAATTCGCGCCGATATTGATCCGGTCGAAGCAGCGCGATGCCTGTTTGCCATCTACTATCAGCAGCTGCAAACCTGGCTGGGAACCTATGTCAGCCACAGCGCCTTCAAGCAAAACATGCATGTACTTCTCAAATTCGTGGTCGACGGAATGTCCGTAGGCGGCATACGCAAAATAGAACCCTCGCGAAATAAACGAACGTCGCAGACCGGGAAAAAATGAGAACAGACTCGTTGTGCCGACACCCAGAAAAAACAGCGCCGTCGAAGGCGAATGAGTTTGGTGGATTCAGCGTTCCAACTCTGCCGACTTTCGGGATCAGCACGAAGACGAGGTTTTGGTCGGGAGGATCTCTCTCGACCCAAGGTGCAGTCGACGCCCGTCTTTCAAGGGGAGGATCGGGGGAGAAACCTCGAAACCCGCGCGCCGACTGCGACTAGTGCTGACCGTCAGGTATTCTCAACATGAGACCGTCGAGATCGTCGGTCATGGTGATCTGACAAGCAAGGCGGCTGTTTTCCGTCGAACCTTCGGCAAACTGCAGCAAGTTGGCTTCCATGCCGCCGGGCTCGGCCATGCCGGTCCGGGCCATCCACGCGGCATCGACATGCACATGGCAGGTCGCGCAGGCACACTCGCCCCCGCAATCGCCGTCGATGCCCGGCACACTGTTGTTGACCGCGGCATCCCTCGCGGTCGTGCCGCTCTTGACCACGATGGGATATTCGGCGCCGTCCGGTTCGATAAAAATGACTGTGGGCATTTTTTTCTCTTGTCGATCAGGCTGGATGAAATGGGGGCGAGAGCGTTTTCGCGACGGGACGGGCACCCCCGTTACGTCGCGAATTCATTGATGCGCCAGACCGGACCCAACTCTAATGCGCGTGCAGCTTCACCGGCAAATGGGTGAACCCGCGGATGAAGTTGGACAGCGTTCTCTCGGGCGCGCCGACGACCTCCACCTTGCTGAAACGCTTCAGGATTTCTTCCCAGATGATGCGCAACTGCAGCTCCGCCACGCGGTTCCCCATGCAGCGATGCACACCGAAACCGAAGGAAAGATGGTGACGGGAATTCGGGCGGTCGATGATGAACTCGTTCGGACGGTCGATCACCTCGTCGTCCCGGTTTCCCGAGAGGTACCACATGACGACCTTGTCGCCCTTCCTGATCTTTCTGCCACCGATTTCGGCGTCCATGAGCGCCGTCCGACGCATATGCGTCAGCGGCGTCTGCCAACGGATGATCTCGGGGATCATTTTCGGGATGAGGCCCGGATCGGCCATGAGCTTGCGATACTCGGCCGGGTTCTGATTAAGCGCGAGCACCCCGCCGCTGATGGAATTACGCGTGGTGTCGTTACCACCAACGATCAGGAGAATCAGGTTGCCCAGAAATTCGAGATACGGCATGTCCCGCGTCGCCGGCGAATGCACCATCATCGAAATCAGATCAGACTTTGGCGGCTCGTTGACCCGCTGATCCCACAGACCCTTGAAGTATTGCGCACATTCGAGGAGTTCCTCGCGGCGCTGCTCAAACGAAGAAACCACGCCCGTCTCTGGCGTTGCGGTCGCAACATCCGACCAGCGAGTGAGCTTGCGCCGCTCCTCCCAAGGGAAATCGAACAGTGTCGCCAGCGTCATCGTCGTAAGCTCGATGGAAACCCGATCAACCCAGTCGATCTCCTCGCCGATGGGAAGCGAATCGAGAATAAGCCCTGCGCGCTCGCGGATGATGGGCTCCAGCAGAACAAGATTGGACGGGGCGACCACCGGACTGACTGCCTTGCGCTGAGCGTCGTGCTTGGGCGGATCCATCGCAATGAACATCTCAAGTTCAAGCGACGCTTCGCCGCTTTGCATGTCCTGCAGGGCGATGCCACCAAGTTTAGCCTCCGAGGAGAACGTCTGGTGGTTCACCTCGACCTGCATGATGTCCTTGAATTTCGTTACCGACCAGTAGGGCCCGTAGGCGCTCTCGGGGCAATAATGGACGGGGTCTTCCCGCCGCAGCCGGGCGAAGTAGCTCCCGATCGTGTCGCTTTGAAAGAGCTTTGGATCGCTGACATCCATCTGAGAAAGCGGGACCGTCGAAGCTGGATCTCTAACCAATGTGTCGGTCGTCATCTCTTTGTCCTCCCGATCAATGTCTACGCGGCATCCACCCGTCATGGCGCATGCAATCCCTTGCCCCTTGCATAAATTCATTATAATAAATCATATGGACGATTCAGCGTCAAACACTTTCACCCCCGCAGGCCGCCCCAAAAAACCGGCAGCGAGGCCGCCGCAGATCCATCAATCCAGGACAAATCCCTCATAATCCTTGGCCGCAGCGGCATTGCACCGGTCCATATACATGGGCACGCCGGGGAAATTCAGAAGCTGACGCGGCTTTCCCGGAATGTTGGCGCCCATGTACCAGGAATCGGCCTTGGGAAAGAGTGTCATGTCGGCGATGGCGCTCAGGAACTGCGTCCATTCTTCCTCCGCCTGAGCGGTCGCCTCGATCCGTCCCTTGTTATTCTCGCGCATATGCTTGAGGCAATCGACGACCCATTCACCCTGCAATTCGGCGCTTGTCGGGCCGTTGCTGAATCCGGCCGGACTCTGCGGACCGTAAAGAAAAAGCATGTTCGGGAATCCCGACGTCGCGAAACCGAGATAAGTACGCGCACCCTCGGTCCATTTTTCCTTGAGCGTCACGCCGCCCGTCCCGCGTATATCGATCTGGGTCAACCCGCCGGTCACGGCATCGAACCCCGTCGCCAGGACAAGCATATCGACCTCAACCAGCCCATCCGCCGTACGCACGCCTTCGGGAACTATTTCCACGATCGGCGTCTCGCGCACATCGACCAAGCTGACATTGTCCTGATTGAACGCTTCGTAGTACCACTGCTCCAGCGAAGGGCGCTTGACGCCGAAGGGATGCGGCGGCTCCATCGGCGCGAGTTTGTCCGCCAATGCCGGATTCTTGATCCGGGCGCGGGTCTTGTCGCGCCAGAAATCGTACATGGTACGATTTGCGTCCTCATTCGTCAGGATGTCGGCAAATCCACCAATCCAGTAGTGGAAGCCACCTTTTTGCCAGAGCTTTTCATAAAGCGCGCAGCGCTCTTCCGGCGGCACTTCCAGCGCGGACCTTTCGTCCCTCAGAATGTCGAATCCGCCAAACGTCTCCCGCCGTATACGGAATATCTCCGGATAACCAGCCTTCATCCGCTGCTGCGTCTCGACGTCGAGCTTGCGCTGCTGCATCGGCAGGGCGAGGATCGGCGTGCGCTGGAACACCGTCAGATGCGCCGCATCCTTGCTGGCCTCCTGCACCACCTGAACGCCACTCGCTCCGGTTCCCACGACGCCAACCCGCTTGCCCGTGAAACTGGCGCCTTCCTGGGGCCACAACCCTGTGTGAAATGATTCTCCAGCGAAGCTTTCAAGACCCTTGTAGTTCGGAATATAGGGTTTCGACGCAAAACCTGTGCAAAGGATAAAGAACCGGGCGCGCACGACGGTGCCATCAGTCGTACGGATGACCCATTGATCGCGCGCCTCGTCGAATTCCGCCGCGCTGACGCGCGTGCCAAATCTTATGTCACGGCTGAGATCGAGTTTTTTGTCGACATAGTGGAAGTAGCGGCACAGTTCATCCCAAGCCGGAAACCTCTCGGTCCAGTTCCAGTCGCGCCACAATTCCTCGATCGAAAATTCATAAATCGGGACATGAGAATCGACCCGCGCGCCGGGATAGCAGTTCCAGTACCAGACGCCCCCCAAGTCGGCACCAGCCTCGAACAGGCGCACTTTGAAACCTTCTTGCCGCAGGCGGTGAAGCTGATAGACGCCGTTGAATCCCCCTCCGACAATGAGGGCATCGAATACTTCGGCATTGTCATCTTTTTGCGTCTGGCCGGATTGTACCGAACTCATGGAAACCGCATCCCTTCATATCCCCACCACGAAGCGGTGAGTGTCGTTATCGAAACCATATTCTGTCGCCGAGCAATCTTCCCCGCAGCACCGGGAGGGGAGCGGCGTTGCCTAAGCTGGCTTTGGATCGCGAATGAGAACGGTGCCCTGGGCCGCACAACAGGCGCGGCCCTCGTTCGTCACATCTATACGAACCACCGCAGTCGATTTTGTCATCGCGATCAGTTCGGCCACCGCTATCACCTTGCCCGACGATACCGGCGCCAGCAGATTGAGCTTGAATTCCGTCGTGGCCGCCCACTGCCCTTTCCGCATATGCGGATAGCAAACGCAGCCGAGAACATGGTCGCACATCGCAGCCAGCACCCCACCATGCATGTTTCCGATCGGCGTCAACAGCCGGTCGGAGACTTCCATCTCGGCAGTGAGCTTGCCCGGCTCGATATGCGTGATACGGACCCCCAGAAACTCGGGCAACCCTTTCATTGAATTGCTGGCGTCTATGAAACCCTGTGCGATTTCATGGTTGAACTCCGGCAGTTTTGCAACAATTGCCATCTCGTTTTCTCCGAAACCTTCAATGATCCCCAGGGCGCGCAGCCGAGGCTTACAGATAGATATTTGCCCTGCTCAACGAGCTTTCGGCGCTTTTCACGAGATCGGCCATGACTTCCGCAGCCGGCTTCACCTTGTGAATGAGACCCATGCCCTGCCCCGCGAAACCGGGAGCGATATCTTTCCGCTTTACCGCCGCCGCCGCCGCCAGCACCGGCATCGCAACCATGGGCTGGAAGGGCATGGGCAACGGCTCCAGACCCGCCGCGACAAAAGCCTCGGACCACTTGTTGCGAATGATCCGGGCCGGCTTTCCGGTGACGGTTCGAGAAACAAGTGTGTCACCGTCACCCGACTCGACAATCGCTTCCTTCTGGAAGTCCTCGATGCCCGCCTCGTCGGTCGCGAGAAACGCCGTACCGATCCAGGCGCCTTCGGCGCCGAGCATCATTGCAGCCGCGATGCCGCGCCCATCGGAAATGCCGCCCGCACCGAGCACGGGAATGCGACCCGCGACCGCATCGACAACCTGCGGAATGAGCGCCATCGTTCCGATGGGTGAATTGTGCCCGCCCCCGTCATGGCCTTGCGCGACGATCAGATCGATGCCGGAATTGACCACCTGCAGGGCATGCTTTACCGCGCCGACGACCGCCATCACCTTGGTGCCGTTGGCGTGGAGCCGGTCAAGCCAGGGCCCCGGATTGCCAAGACCCGCCGCATAGACAGGAACCCGCTCCTCAACAACGACTTCCATTTGCGCTTCGAAGAATTCTTTCGAAAACAGCGGCGCGTTCGATTTGGACGACCGCTGAGCTTCCTCGGATTCCCGCGCCCTGGATTTCAGCGGCGGTATGTTTTCCTTCTTCATAAAATCCTGCGCGAATTTCTGGTACTCAGGCAGCAGATCCATCGGAGACGGACCCGCCTTGCCCTTGTAGGCTTCCCTACGCACGGAGGCTGGTAGCAGGGTGTCTACACCAAATGGCTTGTCCGTCAGCGATCGCGTTTCCCGAATCCATTCGCGCAACTGATCGGGAGAACAAGCAGCCGCGCCAAGCACACCGAGGCCACCCGCATTCGATACCGCCGCCGCAAGACGCGGAACGCTCGCGCCGCCCATACCGGCCAGCAAGATCGGGTATTTAATACCCAGAATTTCACATACTCGGCTATGCAGAGTCATAGCTAACCTCCCATCGGGCGACTTCATCGGCCGCGTTATTTATGATCATAAATTAGCGACGCCCGGGGAGCGGCGCAAGTGCCGCAAAAATGACATCGAAATCGCGAACACTCGCCTAGCGTTTCCGTCGGGGAACCCGCGGCACGCTCAGGTCGTCCGCATCCTGCCAACGCACGATTTTGGACATGATATCGGGATGACGAGCTTCCAGATACTTGTCGGATCGGCTTATGAACCGGGACATTTCGGTGAAAGCGAGGTCTGGATTGCGATCTTCAATCGCCTTGAGAAGTCGTCCGTACGCCTTGATCTGATAGTCACGCTCACCCTCCGTATAAGTTATGCCGACCTCCGACGCATTCGTGATGTTGTGAAGCGAACCGATCAAGAATCCGATCAAGGGATTGCCAGACGCCCATGCAAGCACGTCGTGGAAACGCCTGTTCTCCTCCGCATAGGAGTTGCAAGATACAGACAGCGTCTTCAAAGTGGCCAATGACGTATTCAGCTTGTCGATATCTTCATCGGACGCTCGCTCCGCCGCAAGCGCCGCCATGGTCGGACCGACCGCTTGCCTCACTTCAATTAGCGAACGGAATGTGGTGCCGAGAAATTGCAGCAGCAACGCCATTGTACTGGCAAAATCTTTCGGTCGGGGCTCCTGAACGATCGGCCCGCCGCCGGGGCCGGGCCGCAGAAAAATGATGCCCTGCAGTTCCAGAAACCTGAGCGCCTCCCGCAAGGTCGCGCGGGCCACTCCATACCGTACGAGCATCTCCTGTTCTGGCAGCAAACGATCTCCGACCTCGGCACCTTGCTGCTCGATGTCCTCGACAATCTGCCTCGCAACTGAGAGGGCACGCTTGCCGGACCCTTTCGGAAATCGGCTGACTCGTGAAACGGACACGATCGCTTTCATTTCAGATACCCGCATTTTTCATTTTCAAGACCAATCGCCTCTGATCAGGGAACGGTTGGGAGAAGCCGACTACAACACCATCGTCCGTGTTTGCAACATCTCAGCAATTCATCATAATGGATTTCGGCCTTTAATACACATACGAAAAGCATTGGAAAAAGCGTTTGATGTCAGCAAACCAGACCTTGTTCACCCTTGCCCAAAATCTCAAAATTGCGGCGGACGCATTCGGTCCCGACCAGGGGCGTCCTGTTATGCTCGCCCATGGCGGCGGGCAGACACGCCATGCTTGGCAAGCCTGCGGTAAAAGGTTGGGGGAAAGCGGGTATTACGCCCTCGCCGTCGATTTGCGCGGACACGGCGAAAGCGACTGGTCTCCAGACGGAGACTACAGAATGGAGCGTTTCGCGGAGGATCTCCTCGACGTCGCGGACGGCTTCTCCGTGCCTCCGGTCCTGGTCGGCGCATCTCTAGGCGGCATCGCGGGCATGATCGCGCAGGGAGAATACGCAAAGGCCGGACGGCGCGGGTTTGCGGCGCTGGTCCTCGTCGACATCACCCCTCAGATGAACATGGAGGGGGTTCAAAAAATCCTCGGATTCATGTCGTCGAATCTGGAAGAAGGCTTCGCATCGCTTGAGGAAGCGGCCGATACGATCTCGCGCTACATGCCCGGCCGGCCTCGCCCCGAAAACCTGAGCGGACTGGCAAAGAACCTTCGCCTCATGGAAAACGGCCGCTACTACTGGCATTGGGATCCACGCTTCATCACCGGCACGCAAAAGCCGCAAGGCAGCCGCGAACCCGAGCGCCTCCAAATGGCGGCACGTTCCCTGAAAATACCGACGCTCCTCGTCCGGGGCCGCGACAGCGACCTCGTGACGGTCGAAGCGGCGCGGCAATTCGCCGAAATTGTTCCTCATTCCGAGTTTATCGATGTCGCAAATGCGGGCCATATGGTAGCTGGCGACAAGAACGACATATTTACAAGCGCCGTTCTGGATTTTCTGACGCGAATGGCACCTGCCGCGAGTGCATCGTAGCCCCAGCCCGGGTGGATTCATTCCCGCGTATACGTCTTCGACAGATGAAGACAAGCCAAACAAATAAAGATCGATAAGGGGAAGGGAGAAAGCCGATGTCGAATCTGGTTCTTCGCAAGGACAGCGGGCGTATTTGTACGCTGACGCTCAATCGTCCGGAAACCTTGAACGCGCTCAATGTCCCGCTGTTCGAAGAATTGCGCGGGCATGTAGATGCGCTTCGTGGACAGGTTCACGAGGTGGCATGCGTCGTCATCACGGGCGCGGGCAAGGCTTTTTCAGCCGGCCACGATCTGAAGGACATCCAGAAGGGCGAGCGCCCGCCGGAACCGCATTTCCAGGCGAAGACCATTCAGGCGCTGGCCGAACTGCCGCAACCGGTCGTCGCCTGCATCCGCGGGCATTGCTATACTGGCGGACTGGAGCTTGCGCTCGCGGCAGACATCATCATCGCCGCGCGCTCCGCCAAGTTCGGCGACACGCATAGCAAGTGGGGACTGAGCCCGCTCTGGGGCATGACGCAAAGACTGCCGCGTCGCGTCGGGCTGTCGAAGGCCAAGCAGATGATGTTTACCTCCGATATTTTCGCGGCGGAGGTGGCCGAGCGCATGGGGCTGGTCGACATTTGTGTCGACGATGCCGAACTGGAACAGGCGACAAACGACCTTGCTCAGCGTATCGCCGCCAATTCGACCTACAGCAATCAGGTCAACAAAGGTCTGTTGGGCGCGACCGATGGCATGACCGCCCAGGCGGGGCTGGCCTACGAACTCGCGCATAGCCCCGGTGCCTGTTTCGACGCGCGCGAACGCGTCGCCTCATTCGGAAAAAAATGACGGCGGCCACTCGCCGCGCCGTCTTCAAAAATATGTGGCGGGTGGAAGTTTTCCACCCGCCACCTCCAGGTTCAGCCCGGGATTCTTACCGGCAAGGCCTCATAGCCCTTGATGAAGTTGGAAAAGACCCGCTTTGGTTCGCCGACCACTTCGATCGGCTTGTCGGGCCAGCGCTTCAGGATTTCTTCCCAGACGATGCGGAGTTGCATTTCCGCCAAGCGGTTGCCGACGCAGCGATGAATGCCGAAGCCGAAGGAGAGATGCTGACGCGGCCTTGGGCGATCGATGATGAAACGGTTCGGCTCGTCGATCGCCTCCTCGTCCCGGTTGCCCGAGACGTACCACATGACAACCCTGTCGCCCTTCTTGATCTTCCTGCCGGCCAACTCCGTATCCTGGAGCGCGGTGCGGCGCATATGGGTGAGCGGCGTCTGCCAGCGGATGATTTCCGGTATCATGGTTTCAACGAGCGCCGGATTTTCGCGCAGTTTCCTGTACTGATCCGGGTTCTCGCTGAGCGCGAGCAAACCGCCGGTGAGCGAATTGCGGGTCGTATCGTTGCCGCCGACGATCAGCAGAATGACATTTCCCAAATACTCCATCGGACTCATGTTCTTGGTGGACTCACCCTGGGCCAGCATGGTGATCAGATCGCCGCCCGGTTCAGTTGCATTGACGCGCTGATTCCATAACTCGGTAAAATAGGTGGCGCATTCGAGAAGCTCCGCTTCGCGGGCTGCCTCGCCTTCCGGTGTCTTGAAGGCTTCCTCCGAGGTTGCGACATCGGACCAGCGGGTGAGTTTGCGGCGATCTTCCCAAGGGAAGTCGAACAGGGTGGCGAGCATCTGCGTCGTCAACTCAATCGACACGCGATCGACCCAGTTGAACGTCTCGTTGACCGGAAGCGAATCGAGAATCTTGCCGGCGCGCTCGCGGATCGTGCCTTCGAGTTTGGCCAGATTGGCCGGCGCGACGATCGGACTTACCACTTTGCGCTGCGCGTCATGCTTCGGGGGGTCCATTGCGATGAACATCGGAAGCTTCAGACCCGCATTATTGTCGCGAATCGTGATGCCGCCCTGCTCGACGTCGGACGAATAGATGCCATGGTTGGTCTCGACATGCATGATGTCCTTGTACTTCGTCACGGACCAGAAAGGTCCATAAGCGCTTTCCGCACAATAATGCACGGGATCCTCGCGACGCAGCCGTTCGAAATACGGCCACATCCGATTGGACCTGAAGAGTTCCGGATCGCTGACATTGATCTTGTCGAGCGGAATGGCATATGGATCGTCCAAGGGATAGACGCTCTCGGCTATGTTGACGCTGCTCATGATCTTATCCTCGTTTGTTGACGAATGTTCATCGGCGCAACCACCCCTAGTCGGCGGCGATCGTCACGCGACCGCGTATGCCGCCGACGCTTCCATTGACTTCCTGACGCTTCAGACGCGGTAAAACCTTTTCCGCGAAAAGTTTCATGTTCTTAGTGGCAAGTTCCTGCGGCATGCCGCCATAGCTGAAAATGGAAATCAGCCCCGCCGCATCGACGCGCTTCTGGTTTTCCATGATCTGCTCGAAGACCTGATCCGGCGTGCCCCAGACCTGAAGCTTCGCCAGAAAATCGACAAACTCGTCGACTCCGTGCTTTTCGATATTACGGGCGAGCGCTCCGTAATACTCATAGCCCTTGATGTCCGCGAGCCCCTTGTTGTGAAATTCGTAGTGGTTCAGGGCCGAACGGCTGTATCCCCTTATGTATTTTTCGTACATCTCCTGAGCGACCGATGCGTCCTCATGACAGGCGATGAAACTGGCGATGATCGGCTTGGGCGCCTCGGTACCGTTTATCTCCCTGTAGATTTCCCGGTAGTTGTTGAGTTCGGCGACCGTCGTTTCCCAAGGCTTCTGAGCGATGATCAGAATGCCAATACCAAGCCGCGCCATGATGCGCGCCGACTCCGGCGAAACCGCCGCCGCATAGGTCCGGCCGCGGAAACTCTGGAACGGGAACGGCCTGATGGCCGTTCGCGGCTGTTTGTAAAACTGCCCGTTCGCCTCGATATAACCCGTTTCGAAGGCGTTCAGAATTGCCTCAGCGTATTCGACGAAGCGTTCGCGGGATTCACCCATATTGATGCGGAAGCCCTCGAACTCGATCCGGCCAAGACCGCGGCCAACGCCCAGAATGGCGCGGCCTTTCGAAACATGGTCGAGCACCAGCACTTCTTCCGCGAGCCGGATGGGATCGTGCCATGGCAGCACCATCACCATCGAGCCGAGACCGACCCTGTTGGTGCGGCCAGCCATATAGGTGAGGAACTGTGCCACGTTCGGGCACATGGTGTATTCGTCGAAATGGTGCTCGGCCGCCCATATGGAATCGAAGCCGAGCGGCTCGGCCATGTCGGCCATCGCGATCTCATGGGCGTAGACCTCCTGGTCGGTATAACCGCCAGCGAGGTTCTGGAAGAACGTACTCATACCGACATGCATGGGAAACTCCTTTTTGTTCAATTCCGCTTCACGCGGCGTCGATCCCCAGCGTCTTCCTGATCGACCGATGGAAATATGCAAGAGCCGGCTCGTTGGCACCGAACGTCACGAAATCCTGTGCACCCGAGTGAAAATCACGCTGGATATTTTCCGCCAGCGGAAAATCTTCCTGCTGCACCGTCGCCATCAGCAAGTCCATGTTCTTGGTCCAGTACTTTCTGGCCTTGTCGGTCACGGCGGGTTCGGGCGTATAGAGAGAGACGTGCATTTTCGATTCATCCACGCTGTCGCCCGGATAAACCCGCCACGTCTCCAGATGATCGCCCTGCATGATGAAAACCGTATTCGGAAAGAGCACGTAGACAAGCGCGGAGTGGCGGACCAGATCCCACTCGCTTTCCGGCCTCTGGCGCAACGCGTCGATCGTCTTGCGGGCGGCAATCATGCGCAGATTTCGCGCCATGCCGTCGAACGCGCCGAGGTTCGAGTGCAGGATCGGTGCGATCGTATTCTTGTGCAGCGTGCTCAGATGGTAGGTTTCGAGAAACGTGTCGATCACGAGCTTCCAGTTGAGCCGCGCCCGGAGCACGCGTGTCTCGTAGTGGCTGTAACTCGCAAGGCCGAACGCGACGAGATCGTCCGCCATCCCCCCAAGATGGCCGTCGATGTCGATCGACCCGCCAGGCGTCGGCATGACCCAGATCATGCCGTATTTCTCCACCACTGGCAGAGGCCGCAAGCCGTGGCTCGTCTTGTCGACGCTCTCGAAGCCCTGCTCGAACGGTATCGACCTCAGCCTGCCGCTCCGGTCATAGGTCCATGCGTGATAGGGACAAGTGAACACGGCCTTGCCGCTGCCGCAGCCCGACGCAACGCGCGCGCCACGGTGGCGGCAGACATTGATGAAGGCATTGACCTGCCCCGCTTCATTCCGCACCACCAGGATCGGGACGCCCGAAAAATCGTCGGTTACATAGTCGCCGGGATTGGGCAATTCGCAGCTCAATCCGATCAGGAGTGGCTCATGCCGGAACAGCATCTCCCGTTCTCGGCCAGCCTGATCCGGACTGATGTAGTCACTGACATGATGACGATACGCGGCATCGCCCATCGCGGTCTCACCCGCGTCGAGATAGCCGAAGATCTTCTGCAACTGCTCGACCTGGGCTTCGTGTTTCATGATCGCACTTCTCCCAAAGAGGTCCACTTGATTATCAGTCAGCGGAATAATGGTTCCCGGCGCTCCCGGAACGCCGCCAGACCTTCCGAAACATTTTCGCTCATCAGCGCGTCCACGACTTCGCTCCGCTCCATATCCAGACCTTCCTGGAGCGATCCGTCGAGCCCGTTCCTGCAAAGCTGCTTCATGGCGGCAAGACCGCCCGGATTCTTTTTGGCGAGATCGGCACAATAGGCTTCCGCCTTGCCGACAAGCGCGCCGTCGTCAACGATATGGTTCACAAGCCCCCAGGCCAGCGCCTCGTCCGCCTTGAGCCAGCGGCCGCTGAACATCAGATCAAGGGCACGCCGCGAACCGACGATGCGCGCGAGACGCTGCGTGCCACCCCAACCCGGCACGAGCCCGTAGCGGGCATGCTGGCATCCCATCTGCGCCGACTGCCCCGCAAAAACCACGTCACATGCCATCATCAATTCCAGCCCGCCCGCAAGACACAGACCGTTCACCGCGGCGACAATCGGCAGAGGCGAGACCTCAAGACGGCGCAGGACGCGATGACCGCCCGTGATAAACGCTTCCAGCCGACCCCGCTCCCTGCGAGCGTCGAGGACCTCGTCAAGATCGGCGCCGGTGCAGAAGTGCTTGCCCCGCGCGACCAACAGAACGGCACGAACCTTCCTGTCTCCCTCGAACTTTGCGAGAGCCTCGTCGAGACCGGCCATGACACCCGATGAGAGGCAATTGAACTTTTCAGGCCTGTTGAGCGTCACGATGCCGACGCCGTCTCGCATCTCGATCTGGACCGGGGCTTCCGCGGCGCTCGTCATATCGCCCCCCTCACGCATAAGGCACGGCCACTCGGCCGACTTTCTCACGCGAAATGATCATCTTCTGGATTTGCTCGGTGCCGTCGCCGATCTGCAGCCCCATCACGTCGCGCAATCTCTGCTGATGAGGCAGATCGGTGCTGTAACCGCCATGTCCGTGCGTGAGCAGGCAACGGTGGATGACCTGGAAAGCCGTCTTGGGTGCCCACCATTTGCACATCGCGGCTTCGGTAGTATGCGGCAAATCATTGTCGCGGAGCCAAAGCGTCTTGTAGCAAAGCAGGCGCGCCGCCTCGAGCAACGTCTGGGCTTCGGCCAGCGGTTCGGTGACGCCCTGATATTTAGCCAGCGGATTGCCGAAGGCAACGCGCTCGGTCACATATTTCCAGGTCTCTTCCACTGATACGAAGGCAGGAGCCAGACATTGCAGGCCGATCAGCGCACGGGAATAATCGAACCCCTGCATGACCTTCCGGAAACCTTCTCCCTCCGGACCGACCATGTAGCGCGTCGACACCTTCACATTGTCGAAGAATACCGAGCCGCGGCCGACGGCTTTCGAACCCACATCGTCGAAGCTCGAGCAGGTGATACCCGGCGCGTCGAGCGGCACCAGAAAGGCCGACACGCCGCCGGCGCCGGGATTGCTTTCATCCGTGCGCGCGAGCACAAGAATGTAATCAGCCTGTTCGGCCATCGAGATCGAGGTTTTCTCGCCCGACAGGACGTAGCCGTCGCCGTCGGCGCGCGCCTTCGTCTGCAGATGCGCCGCGTCGGAGCCGCCTCGCGGCTCCGTCAGACCGAGCGCGACAATCGCCTCGCCCGAGCAAATCTTCGGAACGATTTCATCGGCGACTTCAGGCCTTGCATGAGCGGCGATGATCGACCCCATCAGAGAGCCCAGGAGCTGGACATAGCCGACGCTAATGTCGCCGCGTGATATTTCCTCGATAATAATGCCGGTTGTGACGCTATCGAGTCCCGGCGCCCCGAATTTTTCGGGCAAATCGGCGCCGATAAGGCCAAGCTCGCCCATATCCCGGACGAGCTGTCGATCGATCACTCCAGCGGTTTCGCGCGCCTTGTAGGCGGGCGCAAGCCGCTCACGCGCAAACCGCGCTGCAGTGTCTCGAATGGCTCCTTGGTCGGACGTAAATGCGAAATCCAAGATACCACCTATTTCATATGCTTGCGGAATTCCGGCTTGCGCTTTTCATTGAGCGCGTTGACGCCCTCTTTCGACTCCGCCGAGTTGTAGTAGAGGCGGAGCGCCTGCATGCCGAGACCGCCAATGCCGCGAATATTATCGCTGTCGGCGTTGAACGATTTCTTGGCGATCGCAATCGCCGTCGGACTGCGCTCGACAAGCTCGGCGCACCAGGCATCCACCTCCTCGTCAAGCTTGTCGTCGGGAACGACCGCATTGGCGAGACCCATCGCCAGCGCCTCGCGCGCCGGGTAACGCCGACACATGTACCAGATTTCGCGCGCCTTCTTCTCCCCGACCACGCGGGCGAGATAGGCGGTGCCGAAGCCCGGATCGACGGAACCCATCTTGGGACCCACCTGGCCAAAAATTGCGCTCTCGCCCGCAATCGTCATGTCGCACAACGTCGCCAGCACATTGCCGCCGCCGATGGCGTAGCCCCGCACCTTCGCGATCACCGGCTTGGGCACGTCGCGAATGACCGTGTGCAGTTCCTCGACCGGCATGCCGATGGTTCCACGCGTCTCGCCGTCACCATAGGTGCCGTCATGATCCGATTGATCGCCGCCGGTGCAAAACGCCTTGTTGCCCGCGCCGGTCAGCACGATCGCACCGATCTCCTCGTTCCAGCCCGCCTTCAGGAAAGCGTCAATCAGTTCGACGCAGGTGCGGGGGCGGAAAGCATTATAGACCTTGGGACGATTGATGGTGATGGTCGCAACGCCATTTTTCTCGTCATACAGAATGTCTTCGTAGTCCATGGAAATCCCCCGTCAGCCGTGCATGGAGAGACCGCCCGAGACGCTGATCGTCTGGCCGGTGATGAAACCCGCATCGTCGCTCAGAAAGAATGCGACCATGCCCGGATAATCGTCCGGTCGCGCCAGGCGGCGCATCGGGATCGCCTTGGTGAGCGCTTCGGTCAGACGTCCGCCGCCCGACGCATCCACGGAGGCGAGCAGCGGCGTGTCCGTCGGACCCGGACAGATCGTGTTGAAGGTGACGCCCTTCCGGGCGAACTCGCGCGCCATCGTCTTCATGAAGGCGATGACACCGCCCTTGGCCGCGGAATAGACGGCCTCGCCAGACGAGCCCACACGGCCCGCATCCGACGAAATGCTGACGACCCGACCGGCACCCTGCTCGGCAAGTCGGCGCGCAACGACATGGGTGAGATTGAGTGGCCCGTAAAGATTGATGTCGATCACCTTTTTCCAGAAATCGGGCTCTGTCTGGATAAAAGGCTTCGCCTCGTCCCAACCGGCATTGTTCACCAGTCCATAAATCTGACCGACCGCCTTTTCGAACGCATCGACGGCCCGCGCCACTGCCGCATAGTCGGTGATATCGACCTTATAGGCCCAAGCCTCTCCGCCCTTCTGGCGAATTTCGGCGGCGGCGGCCTCGGCACCCTTCTCATTCATGTCGAAGACGGCAACCCTGGCACCCTCTTCGCCAAGCCTGAGCACGATCGCTTTTCCGATACCGCTCGCGCCACCGGTAACGATGACCGGCTTCCGATCGAGTCCGCGCATGTTTGTCGTCTCCCTCGCCGCATGCTTTAGGCATATTTTTATTTTGCCATAGCAATAGCGGTACATTTTTTCTAATACTAGTTCGATTTTCGATGGAGTGCAACATGTTTCGAACGTACATTAGATTTACGATCGGCACCGCCAGACAGACGTCGAGGGGGCGTTCGTGACGAGCGAGCAAAGCAAATCCGACATCAGCCGCGCGAGGATACTGGACGCCGCCGCCAAGACGTTTCGGCAAAAAGGCTACGCGGCGACGACCCTGATCGAAATCGCGAGAGCCGCCGGTATGCAGGCGGGCAGCCTCTATTACCATTTCGGTTCGAAGGACGAACTCCTCGAGGAAGTTCTCGACATAGGCATGAGGCGGGTTCACGAAGCTGTCGAGGAGAGCCAGGAACGTCTGCCTGCGGATTCATCGCACCGCGACCGAATTCGCGTCGCCGTCGAGGCGCATCTTGCAACACTTCTGAAGCATGACGACTACACATCCGCCAATATCCGCATTTTCGGACAGGTCCCCGAAGAGGTACAAAAGCATCACATCAGGCAGCGCGACGCTTACGCCGAACTCTGGCGGCGCATTCTCACCAAGGCGCAGAAATCGGGCGCCTTGCGCCGCGACGTCGATCTCGGTCTCGTACGCATGCTGCTGATGGGCGCCCTCAACTGGTCGGTCGAATGGTACCAGCCCGGCAGGACGTCCATTCGGACGATAGCCGACCATATGTGCCTGATGCTGTTCAACGGAATCGGAATCGAAGAACCCGCGCGAAGCAGGGAAAACGAAACGGTCGCGTGACGGAAAACATTCGAGGGAGACGCGCATGGAAGTCCAGAAGACTCATTTCGGGTTTTCCGATGAGGAACTGAAGGCTCTGCCCACGGTTTATCGCGCCGATCTTTTTTCGGGCAAAACGGTCGTCGTTTCCGGCGGCGGCAGCGGTTTCGGCAAGGCGATCGCCTGTCTCCTGGCGCGACTGGGCGCGAACGTGGCCATATGCGGGCGCAACGAAGAAAAACTTGCCGCGACGGTTCCTTTTCTGGAAAGCATCGGCGCGCAGGTCTTCAGCCGGTCCCTGACCATACGCGATCCGGATCAGGTCGACAGTTTTGTTGAAGCGGTCTGGGATAAATTCGGCGCGCTCGACCTTCTCGTGAACAACGCCGGTGGCCAGTTTCCGCAAATGGCCCTCGACTTCAAGGTCAAGGGATGGAACGCCGTCATCGACACCAATCTCAACGGCACCTGGTACATGATGCAAAGCGCCGCGCGGCAGTGGGTCGAAAGAAAGACCTCCGGCTCGATCGTGAACATCATCGCGGACATATGGCGCGGAATGCCGGGCATCGCGCACACATGCGCGGCGCGCGCCGGCGTTGCCTACCTGTCCAAATCGGTGGCCGTCGAATGGGCGCCGCATCGCATCCGCGTCAACTGCGTCGCACCGGGCGTCTGCGAAACGAGCGGCTTCGTGCAATATCCGCCCGAAGGTCTCAAGACCTATCCTGGCGCAAATCCGATGTTGCGTGTCGGCGATGCCCACGACATCGCCGAGGCTGTCGCCTATCTCGCCTCGCCCGGCGCCAAGTTTATTACCGGCGAGGTATTGACGGTCGATGGCGGCGAGCAGCTCTGGGGCGACCCGTGGCCCCCCGGACGACCGGATTATTTCCAGCCAAAGAATAGCTGAGGTTCAAGCCCGCCTGCGAGGGGAGCGTTACCGATGTTCGATCCAATTCTGACCAGGAAGCGTGTCGAGGCGATGAACGCCGGCGGCTTCTGGCCGGGCAAGACCGCCGCTGACTACCTCGACGGTTGCATCGCTGAAATGCCGGACAAGACGGCCGTCGCCGATTTCAACTCCACAACGAACGAGGCCACCCGCCTCAGCTACCGCGATTTCGGCAAGATCGTCGAACGTATCGCGGTCGGCCTCGCGGAACTCGGCGTGGAGAAAGGCGACGTTGTTTCCTGCCAATTGCCGAACTGGTGGCAATTCACCGCGCTGCATCTGGCTTGCGTACGGATCGGCGCCGTGACCAATCCATTGATGCCGATTTTTCGCGAGCGCGAATTGTCCTTCATGCTTGGCCTTGCGGAAAGCAAGGTACTCGTCATCCCGCGCGCCTTTCGCGGCTTCGATTATCCCGCCATGGTGGCCAATATCCGGGTCGGCCTGCCGCAGCTGAAGAATGTGCTCGTCATCGGCGGCGACGGCGAAACCAGCTTTGAGAAAGTCCTTCTGGATACGCCGTGGGAGCAGCGGCGCGACGCCGGCCGTCTCTTCGCGGCGCGACGGCCCGATCCCGACGACGTAACGCAGTTGATGTATACGTCCGGCACGACCGGCGAACCGAAAGGCGTCATGCATACGTCGAATACGCTGCTCTCCAATATCCTCATCTGCGCCGAGCGCCTCGGGCTAGGCGCGGACGACGTGATGTTCATGGCGTCGCCGATGGCGCACCAGACAGGCTTCATGTACGGGCTGGTGATGCCCGTTGTGGCCGGAGCGACCGCCATTCTGCAGGATGTGTGGGAGCCGAAGCGCGCCTCCGCGTCGATCTCCCGCGAAGGAATCACCTTCACGATGGCGTCCACGCCGTTCCTGTCCGATCTGACCGAAACGGTGGCGGCGGACGGGAGCGACGTCTCCCGTTTGCGCATCTTCCTGGTGGCGGGCGCCCCCATCCCCCGCGCGCTTGTCGAGCGCGCGCGGCAAATCCTCGGGACGAACATCGTGTCGGCCTGGGGCATGACCGAGAACGGCCTGGTGACGACGACATGCCTCGACGATCCGGACGACAAGGCGATCAATACTGACGGACGCGCGCTGCCAGGCATGGAGGTCCAGGTGGTCGACAGCGAGAACAGACCCCTGCCCGCCGGCGAGGAGGGCATGCTCAAGGCTCGCGCCTGTTCGACTTTTGTTGGCTATCTCAAAAGACCGGACTGGTACAATCATGACGCGGAAGGCTGGTTCGATACAGGCGACCTCGCGCGGATCGACGGCCAGGGCTATATCCGGCTGACCGGACGCTCCAAGGACATCATCATCCGCGGCGGCGAGAATATCCCCGTGGTCGAGATCGAAGGCCTGCTCTTCCGTCATCCCGACATTCAGGATGTAGCGATCGTCGGCGTA
Organism: Parvibaculum sedimenti; assembly: GCF_009184905.1. GTDB lineage: Bacteria > Pseudomonadota > Alphaproteobacteria > Parvibaculales > Parvibaculaceae > Parvibaculum > Parvibaculum sedimenti. The sequence goes on along the minus strand of NZ_WESC01000006.1, from coordinate 43,362 downwards.
CCGGATGAACGGCTGGGCGAACGGGCATGTGCGTTCATCGTGCCGAAGCCCGGCCGCGAGGTTGGCTTGCGCGAGGTGGTCGCCTTCCTCGAAGAGCACAGGGTAGCGAGGCAATACCTGCCGGAACGGGCGGAAATCGTCGGCGAACTGCCTCGAACACCGAGCGGCAAGGTACAGAAGTTCAAGCTGCGCGAGATCGCCGTCGCCCTGCCGGCATGACATTCCGCAGGCAGCCGGTGGCGGAAGGCCGGCAACAGGCGTGTGACGGACTGTTCGGAAAGTTGGCGACCCCGCGTCGCCGCCCGATGAATGCAACCTGACAATCCGCGGGAATATGCTTATAATGATTTAATGGGGGAAAGTCGGCTAATCGGCATCCCATATGTCACGCCTTCTCAGGCTTCCGGAAACACAATGGAGACGCCGTCATGAGTAATGCCCTGGCTGCCGATCGAGACAAGTCGATTGCGGACGCCTACGCGATCCCGCTTGAAAAGATCGACGTCAGCGACCCGGAGCTCTTCAGGACAGATACGATGTGGCCGTATTTCGAGCGTCTGCGCCGTGAAGACCCGGTCCATTACTGCAAGGAGAGCGAATACGGCCCGTTCTGGTCGGTGACCAAATATAAAGACATCATGCATGTCGACACCAACCACGGCATCTATTCGTCCGAAGCCACCCTGGGCGGCGTCGCCCTCCGCAATCAGGAGGAAGGTTTCTTCCTGCCCATGTTCATCATGATGGACCCGCCCAAGCACGACGCGCAGCGCAAGGTTGTGAGCCCGATCGTCGCGCCCGGCAATCTGGCGAAACTCGAAAGCACGATCCGCGAGCGCGCCGGCACGATTCTCGATTCGCTGCCGATCAATGAGACGTTCAACTGGGTGGACCGCGTGTCGATCGAGTTGACGACGCAGATGCTCGCTACCCTTTTCGATTTCCCTTGGGAAGAACGCCGGAAGCTCACCCGCTGGTCGGATGTCGCCACCGCAGGCACCGCCTTCGGCGACGAGGAGGCCGAGAAGGCCCGCAGGAATGAATTGCGCGATTGCGCCGCCTACTTCACCGAGTTGTGGAATCAGCGCGTCAACGCGACCGAGCCGGGAAACGATCTCATCACCATGCTGGCTCAGGGCGAAGCGACGAAAAACATGGGGCCGATGGAGTATCTGGGGAACATTCTTCTCCTGATCGTCGGCGGCAACGACACGACCCGCAACTCGATCACCGGTGGCCTTCTGGCCCTGAACCAGAACCCGGCTCAATACAAGAAGCTGCGGGACAACCCATCGCTCGTCGAATCCATGGTCCCCGAAATCATCCGTTGGCAGACACCCTTGTCGCATATGCGCCGTACCGCGCTTCAGGATACGGAGCTTGGCGGCAAGCAAATCAAGAAGGGCGACAAAGTCGTCATGTGGTACGTCTCGGGCAACCGGGATGAGGAGGCGATCGAAAACGCCAACAGCTTCATCATCGACCGCAAGCATCCACGTCAGCACCTGTCCTTCGGCTTCGGTATCCATCGCTGCGTCGGCAACCGGCTTGCGGAAATGCAGCTCCGTGTCGTCTGGGAGGAAATCCTGAAACGCTGGCCCGACAAGCCGATCGAAGTGGTCGGCGAACCGGAGAGGGTTTTCTCAAATCTGATCAAGGGCTACTCGAGCATGCCGGTCAGAATTCCAGGCTGAAGCAAAACACGGGAACGCATTTCCGGGCATCAGTCACAGGATGTCGCGGGCGGGCTGTGTCACCGACGCTACCTGCAAGGAGAGGGCATGCGAAAGATAGGCCTCGGCATGTGCTGGAACGACCTCACGGTCGGCGAGGAATTCCGCACCATCGGCCGGACGATCACTGAAACCGATCTGGTCAATTTCATCAACACGACAGGCATGGTGGAAGTGCTTTTCACCGATGTCGAATATCTCAAGGCCCACGGCCCTATGAACGGCCGCGTGGTGCCCGGCGCGCTGGTCTATTGCATGGCCGAAGGTTTGCTCGTCCAGTCGATGATGCAGGAGACGGGCCTCGCCTTTCTGCACATGGAGTTCAACGTCAAGGGACCTACCTTTGTCGGCGACACGATTCATGTGGAATGCGAAGTTCTTCAGGCGCGACCGACATCCAAGGGGCGCGGTCTGGTCCGCACCCGCAACCGCATCGTGACTCAACGAAACGAAACGGTGATCGAATATACGCCATTGCGAATGATGGCTGGCCGGTCTGACGCCTCCGGAACATAAAATCCTGCGTCCCGCCCCTCAGCGCTCCTCGGGAAATCCCCGGCCCGCGGCAAGAGAGGCCGCCGTGCGCATGGCGCTCAGCATCATCGCCGGATCGGCCGTGCCCTTGCCCGCAATGTCATAGGCCGTTCCATGCGCGACCGTCACATGCAGGTAGGACGGCCCGAGGATGATGGCGCAATTGCCGGAAAAGCCCCATGTCTTGACCGCGATGTGTCCCTGATCGTGATACATGGCGAGGACGATGTCGTATCTGCCTTCGACGCATTGCCGGAACACGGAGTCGGGACTTACGGGCCCTTCGACATCGATGCCTTCCGCCCTCGCCCGCGCGACGCCGGGCGCGATGGCTTCGCGGTCTTCATCTCCCATTGCGTGAGGGTTGAGTCCCGCGACGACAATCCGCGGGCGCGCGATCCCCCAGTTCCGCATAGCGCCGTCTATCTGCCGCAAGGCAAGCGCCACGAGATCGGGGCTGATGATTTCACAAACGCGCCGGAGCGGAATATGGTCGGTCAGATGCGCAACACGGAGCGGTCCGGTCAGCAGAACAAGATAGCTTTCGCCGGGTGTCGGACTGACGATGCTCGGCACCTTGCGGGCAAGTTTGAGGGAGCCGGAACTGATGGGTCCCATGACGCCAGCCGCGATGGCTCCGCCGGATGCAAGGGCGCTCATTTCGTCGAGCCACAGCGCCGACACCTCCCCGCCGCGCACCGTATCCTCCGCGAGCGGCAGTTCGGACGTTTTCATGGCGCCTGAATCGATGATGTCGATGATAGCGGGGTCGTCGCTCAGATCATCGATCGATCGGATCACCCGCACGCTGCACGACGCCCCGGTGATTTCCACGGCGCGCTCCATTGCCGCCGCGCTGCCGATCAGGACAGGAATGGACAGCTTATGCACATGGCCGGTCGCGAGGGCGCGGGCAATCACCTCGGGACCGACCCCTGCCGGATCTCCGATCATCGTGCCGACAATGGGTCGCGCTTGCTTGCTGTTCACGGTCTGCTGTCCTCAGACGTTGTAGACATCGATCATCGTGTCGGCGACGTCGTTCAGAACGACGGTCTTCTTCCGGACGATAAGCCAGGTATCTCCATGCGTCGCCAGATCATATTCCGCCCATCCGTAATAGGTGAGTGTTCGATCATCGCGAATTGACTGAACCGTCCAGGAAGTTCGCACACTGACGCCACCTTCCTGTCCTTCAACGGAAAGCAGCGTAAACATGTGGCAGGTCCGCATGAGCGGCATCGTCGCGGACGACCGGCGCGATCGAATGCGGTAGATGCGATCCTCCAGACCGGCACGGTTTGGATAGTAAATCAGCGAGATTTCGCTCTGCGGATCGACCGTGAGTTCCCCATCATCGTCCCATGCCGGCAACCAGTATTCGGCGTCCTCGCGATAAAGCGCCAGCCAATCATCCCATTTGCGCTCATCGAGGCAAAGCGCTTCCCTGCCAAGAAACCGCTGCACCGAAATCCAGCATCGTTCGCCGTTCGTCATTCCGCGGCCCTCGAATGATCGTTTTCGCGAGTGAGGGACGCTTCCGCCCGTTCCTGCGCGATCGCGTGTTTCATTCGCTCGATCCATTCCTTGTGCATGGTGACGAAAAGTCCTTCATCGGCGACATTGACGCTGCTCAAGGTCGCGTCGATGTCGAGCCCCTTGCCAAATTTTCCCGACCCTTGAACGCCTCTCGTAGCCCCGCGCGACAAGTCGTTATAGCGACCACCATCGCGGCCATATGCGATCTGGCAATTGTTGAACTCCGCCAAATCGTCGGGCGTGGCCATGCCGCTGGCATTGAAAAAATCCTCATACTGTCGAATGCGCATCGCCCGCGCCCGCGCACTTTCTCCAACCGGCGCGATGCAATATGTCGTTATTTCTGTTTCATCGACCGAGATCGGACGCACGATACGGACTTGCGTGCTGACCTGATCCATCAGGAATACGTTCGGAAACAAAAGAAGATTTCGCGTGGTTTCGGTCATCCAGCGGGTGCGCTCCTCGCCGAATTTCTGCTTGTACTGATCGACAAACTCAAAACTGGGCCGGGAAGGAGAACTGGCCGACGCGTTCCAGATCAAAGCGTGTCCGTGATCGAATGAGAAAAAACCGCCCTGATCTGTCTTCATCCACGCGGACACATTTGCGCTCTTGGTAGGGTTCGCTGAACCGCCCGTCATCCGGTTTGCGACGGTCAACAGGTAGTTGGAATGCACGGTCGGCACGTGATACCCGTCGAGACCGTTCTCGGTCTGCATCTTCCAGTTGCCACGATAGGTATACCGCCCGACTCCGCGGATGATTTCAAGCTTCCCTTCGGGCGACTGGTCCACCATGAGGTCGATGAAGGTCTTCGCACCCGCAAGGTAATCGCTCAGCGGCGGCACGTCTGCCGAAAGGCTGGCGAAAATGAATCCCTTGTAGGATTCCAGGCGTCCGACTTCGCTCAGGCCCAGATCGCTCCGGTCGAAATGTTCCGGATACGCGCCATTTTCCTCGTCTGTTACATTCAGCAGCACGCCGTCGTTGCTGAATGTCCAGCCGTGAAACGGGCATGTGAATGTCGTTCGCCTGCCCCGTTTTTCCCGGCACAGCCGCGCGCCGCGATGCGTGCATGCATTGATAAAGCATTTCAATTCACCCGACCGGTTCCGGGTCAGAAGCACGGATTGACGACCGATTGTCAGGGTCAGAAAGGCGCTTTCGTTGACGAGCTGGCTTTCATGGGCGAGAAACACCCAGTTGCGCTCAAAGATGTGCTTCATCTCGAGATCGAACAATTTAGGATCAGTGAATATGGCGCGATCAAGCATGAAGCGACCGCTCGACGGGTCCTCGACAAGACACGAATCCAGACTTTGACGAATGTGATCGAATGAGTTGCTCGCACCGGATGTACTCATAGCGCTTCCTTCCTCGCCGTTTGGCCGGCCACAAGACCGGCACGCGATTGTTTTTCCACCCCAGCGACAAACCGGCTTCGACCTTTACCGAATCCAGAGTCCATCGCATCGCATCGCAATGCGTCACATGGTCGTGTAGCCTCCGTCGACGACAACCTCGGAGCCGGTCATATAAGAGGACTCATCGGATGCCAAAAACAGGACCGCATAGGAAACCTCGACGGGTTCGGCCGGTCGACCAATAAGCGTGGCGCTCAAGACCTGTTTGGCGACATCCGCATCGCCGAGAAGATCCTTTGTCATATTCGTGCGGATGATTCCGGGGTGCACGGAATTCACGCGAATCTTGAAAGGCGCATAATCCACAGCCGTCGATTTCGTCAGCAGGCGAACGGCGCCCTTCGATGCCTGATACGCCGCCGTGGCGGGCGCGCCGATCAGTCCGTAGATCGAGGAAATATTGACGATCGAACCGCCGCCGGCCGCCTTCATCGCGGGCAATATATATTTCGTGCCGTAGAATACGCTCTTTACATTGACGTCGAGAACACGTGCGAAGTCTTCATTCGAGGTGTCCTGCACAGCGGAAAAGACGAGAATACCGGCATTGTTCACGAGGATGTCGACGCGTCCGAAAGTGGACATCGCTTCCTGTGAAATCCGTTCCCAATCCGAGACGCTCGACACATCGTGTTTGAAAAATCGCGCCTGCCCACCGTGATCGTTAATCTCCTCAACCACGGCGTTGCCGCCCTTCTCGTCCATGTCGGTCACGATCAGCGTTGCGCCTTCACGCGCAAGCAGCAAGGCGTGGGAACGCCCCATGCCGTTGGCGCCGCCCGTCACAAAGGCGATTTTCCCGTCTACCCGTCCCATGCAGTCCTCCCATCGGGGTGCCGCGCCGCCTCCGGCGCCATCACTCAAATCGTCGTCTAGGCAACCCCAAGCTCGCGTTTCGCGAAATCGGTAACGCCCTTGTAGTCGGCCTTGCCGTTCGACGCGCGAAGAGGCACGGCCCCAACCAGAATGCGTTTGGGCGTTTTGTAGCCAGCAAGGTGCGAGCGGACGTGTTTGCGCAAATCCTCTTCGTCAAACTTCGCGCCGGTCGCCAGCATGACGATGCCGGTGACCGCCTGACCCCATTTCTGGTCGGGCACACCGACGACAAGCGCGTCCTCGACGGCGGGATGCGTCTTCAGAACTTCCTCGATCTCCTCCGGGTAGACCTTCTCGCCCGCCGTGTTGATGCAGACGCTGCCGCGTCCCAGCAATGTCAGGCTGCCGTCTTTTTCCACAACGCACCAATCGCCGGGAATTGAATAGCGAGCCCCGGCGATGGTCTTGAAGGTCTTGGCGGTCTTTTCCGGATCCTTGTAATAGCCAACAGGAATCGGCCCCCCCAGGGCGATGATGCCCGGCTTGCCGCTGCCGGGTTCGACCGGCTGATCGTTTTCATCGAACACGCGGCACCGGCCGCCGATCTGGAACCTGGCGGTCTTGACCTCGCCGGCGCTCGTCATGATCGAACTGCCGAAACCGAGTCCCTCCGAGGCGCCGAAGGAATCCATCAGGATGACATTCGGCAAATGCCTGAGCAGGCCGCGCTTCACTTCCGTGCTCCACATAACGCCGGAAGAAACGATCGAGACGACGCTGGCCAGGTTGTATTTGCCAGGCGCCTCGTCGAGCGCAGCCAGCATCGGCCGGGCGAAAGCGTCGCCGACGATCGCCAGCGAATTGACACCATTGCGCGAAACCGCCGCCCAGAGCTCATGCGCGTCGAGGGTCGGGCTCTCCAGCGTGACGATGCAGCCGCCACTCATCATATTGCCAATAGCCGTAATGAAGCCGGTGCCGTGCATCAGCGGGCAGGCAGGCATCGCCTTGGGCCCCGGACCGGAAGTCTTGATAAATTCGACCAACGCGGGAAGTGTCTCCGGGATCGGACCCAGCGCTCGAAGCGTCGTAAGCTGAGCTTCGCGCATGTCGTCGTGGCGCCACATGACGCCTTTGGGCATGCCCGTCGTGCCACCTGTATAGATGAACAGTAAATCGTCCGGAGACCGCTCGATGCCGAGAGGCGCGCCATCTCCGCCGGTGACGATCTTTTCGTAATTTTCCGCGAAGGGCGCGGCGGATCCGTCTTCGTTCACCTCAATGAACGTGGCGACTTTCGTCAGCCGGTCTTTCAGTTCGACGATGATGTCCCGGAACTCGGAACCGTAAACGACCGTTTGCGCGTCGGAATCATCGAAGATGTAGAAAACTTCGTCCGCCTTGTAGCGGTAGTTGATGTTGACATGGACAAGACGGCTCTTGAAGCAGGCCGCCATGGTCTCGACATATTCGGGCCGGTTTCGCATATAGAATGCGACCTTGTCGCCGGGTCTGGCGCCGCGCGCGATAAGCGCGCGCCCGAGATTGTTGGATCTCCGTGCCGTTTCTCCCCATGTGATCACCCGATCGCCATGAATAAGGGCGGGCGCATTCGGCGGCAAAACCGGCGAGATACTGTCGAGAATGTCACCGAAATTCCACGCCATATAATCCTCCCTGAAAAATCCGGTCCTCGCGGGTCGGCTTTCTTGCGATCAAGCCGTTCCGTCCTTAACCGTCCGTTGTCTCAACCGACCCGTCGCCGGACGTTCCGGCAGGAAGTCAAACCTGCCGGAATGCCGTTCAACGAAAATTCCGCATCATGCGGACGTGAACACCGGCAGCGCGTATCCGTCGCCGGCTTCGGAGAATTTGACCCTGACTTTCTGTCCGATGCGAATCTTGTCGATTTCGCAATCGACGATATTCGTGAGCATCGAAACCCCTTCATCAAGCTTAACATAGGCGATGACATAAGGCGGCTTGGCTTGCCTCGTGACCGAATAGCTGTAGATCACGCCATTGCCCGAAGCCTCGACGAACGCCGTGTCCTCCGAGAAGCAATGCGGGCAAATAGTCCGCGGATAGTAGTGCGCCTTGCCGCAGGCGTTGCAAGCCCGGATCAGGAGTTGCCCCTTGGCGGCGCCTTCCCAGTAGGGCTTACTCTCGGAATTGACGACAAGATTGATCTTGTTTTTCTGATCGGTGTTCATGCGGCTTCATTTCCAAGAATAACGGTTGCGCTGCCCATACGCGATCCCAGAAGCCCGCCGGTTCCATGCGCCAGTGCAATATCGCAATTGCGAACCTGAACCTTCGGATGAGCCTCACCGCGAACCTGACGAACCGCTTCAAGAACCTTGGTCATGCCGCCGCGATTGCCCGGGTGATTGTTGCACAATCCCCCGCCATCCGTGTTGAAGGGCAACTTGCCGACGCCGGAAATCAGATTGCCGTCCGAGACGAACTTCCCGCCCTCACCTTTTTTGCAAAAACCCAGATCTTCGAGCGTTTCCAGCACTGTAATAGTGAAGGAATCATAGACGGAGGCGTATTTGATATCGGCGGGCGTGACACCGGCTTCAGCGAACGCTTTGGGCCCGCTCCAACGCGCGCCGGAATAGGTCAGATCGACCTGGCCCGCCGCGAGATGCTTGGGCGCCTCACCGGCGCCGAGAACCTTGACGCGGGTACGCTTCAGCGACTTCGCCACTTCCGGGCTCACCATCACAATGCCGCCGCCGCCGTCGGTGATGACGCAACAGTCGAGCCTGTGCAATGGATCGGCAATCATCGGCGAATTGACGACATCCTCCACGGTCACAACGTCGCGGAGCCTGGCATGTTCATTGTACTGGGCGTGATGGGATGCGGCGACCTTGATCCATGCGAGTTGCTCGCTGGTGGTACCGTATTCGTACATATGCCGCATCGCACACATGGCGTACATGTTCGTGACGTTGGGGCCATAAGGCATTTCGAACGGAAAGTCCGGCGCTTGCTGGTTGTAGTAACGGACGGGCTTACCTTCTTTCGCGTCGGCAACCGGCCTGCCTGCCAGCGTGATCAGCGCCACATTGCAATGCCCCGCGGCGATGGCCTGCGCTGCGTGATTGACATGGACGATGTAGGAAGACCCGCCGGTCTCCGTGCTGTCCATATGACGCACATTGTTGAGGCCCATGTATTCGATCATGTTGATCGGGCCCAACCCCGGTGCGTCGCCGGCGCAGAAATATGCGTCAACATCGTCCTTTGAAAGACCTGCGTCCGCCAGCGCGCCCTTCGCGATCTCGGCGTGAAGTTGCGGCAGCGTCTTGTCCAGCGCCGCGCGGCACGGATGCTCGTAGATGCCGACTATGTAGGATTTTCCGTTGATACCCATCCCTATTCCCTTATCATGATTTCCTTATTGCTTAGCGCATTCATGGGGGATACGTCCAGTCCGTCCACGAAAGGCGGAAGCGCCGGTTATGGCCGATCGGAAGAACAGGTCGAGCGAGGGAGGAACGGATTGGGGACGGTGAGGATTGAAAACGCGGGCGGCGTCAGGACCATCACGCTTGCACGCGTTGAAAAGCGCAATGCCCTTGACGGAGGAATGCTCGAGGGCCTGACCGCCGCCTTTCGGCAGACACCGCCGGAGGAAGAACGCGTCACCGTTATTCGCGCCGAAGGCTCTGTGTTCTGTTCTGGCCTCGATTTGCGCGTGCGAGACGCAGGAACGCTCGGGGCGGTATCCATCGAAACGATGCTGCACGCGATCGAGACTTATCCCTTGCCGGTGGTCGCAGTCGTTCAGGGCGATGCAATCGCAGGCGGCAATGAACTCGCGCTGCACTGTGATTTTGTCATCGCCAGCACGGACGCGCGATTTGGCATGTCGCTCGCCAAAATCGGCCTCGCCCCCACCTGGTTCCTGGCGAAGAAAATTCTCGAAGTCGCCGGGCCGGTCGGCGCGCGGGAAATGCTGCTACTGGGCGACCTGCTGACCTCGCGCCGGATGCACGAACTCGGACTGATAGCCCGGATCGCGCCTGCCGCCGGACTGGAGGAGGAGGCCTCGAAAATCGTCTCCCGACTGGCCGCCAACGCGCCGCTGTCCTTGCGGGCCATGAAGGCGGTGCTGGTGCGCGCCATGACTTTCCGCGACGGCGTGCCGCATGACGATATAGACCGGCTTGTGCGCGCCGCGGGAGACAGTGCCGACGCGCGGGAGGGCATTGCCGCCCTTCTCGAACGCCGGACGGCGGTTTTCAAAGGCCAGTAAGAAAGGTGACAAGACCAATGTCTGTTCGAATGAAAAAAGCCTGGCAGGAGCTCACGACCGCCAACGTCGCGGCGCTCGGCGGCGAGCTTGGCATCTACCAGATCGCCGACGAAAAAGAACATGTCCTCCGCATCGGTTTCGCTGGCGGGCGTTCCCTTTTCGGGTTGCGGGGTGAGCTCCTCAAGGCGCTGGAAGAATATCGCGACCGCCGCACCCTCTTCCGCGTCGAAATAAATTGCCAATACATGAGCCGTTACGAAGAACTTCTGATGGTCCATATGGCCGACCACGGATCGCTTCCGGCGGGAAACGCCTTCGAAGGCAACCGCAAAATCGGCCGGCTGAGCATCGGCTGAGATATCCGAAACGACGCGAAAAAGGACAAGGCCGCGAAGGCCGGACGACAGCAAGGGAAGGAAGATCATGGATTTTGCCATGACGGACGAGCAGCGACTCATCATCGAACAGGTACGGCGCTTCGTGCGCGAGGAAGTCGCCCCACTTGAAGACAAGCTCGATCCCGACGAGAGTCGGCTCGGCCCCGACGATTACGCGCGCCTCGTCTCGAAGGTGAAGGACATGGGCCTGCACGGCCTCGGCGTTCCTCCCGAATACGGCGGCCCAGACATCGATACCGTCACCATGACGCTGATCGCGATCGAAATTTCGCAGCATCGCGCAGGCCTATATTCGCCCTGCTACGGAAGCTTCGGCGGCGCCGGGCTCGCCCACCTTTACGAGGCGAGCGAGGATCTGAAAAAGCGTTATCTCTATCCGACGCTGAACGGCGAGAAACACGGCTTTTTCGGACTGACCGAACCGTCCGGCGGCTCCGATCCGGCGCGCGCCATACAAACGCGGGCGGTCAAGGATGGCGATGACTGGGTCATCAACGGCGCGAAGATTTTCATCTCTGGTGCGGACAAGGCGGAATACGGCATCGTTTTCGCACGGACCGATGTCGGCAAGGGCCGCAACGGCATTACCTGCTTCATCGTCGATACGGATACGCCCGGGTTTCACGTCCGCCGCGTCGTCCACACGCTTCGATCTGCCTATTATGCGACGGAGCTTCAGTTCGAGAACATGCGCGTGCCATCAGCGAATGTGCTGGGCGAGGTGAACAAGGGATTCGCGATCGCCAACGACCGGCTGAGCCGACAGCGCATTCCTTATGCGGCCAGTTGCATAGGCATCGCCATCAAGGCACAGGAAATGTGCATCGAGTACGCCAAACTGCGCGAGACTTTCGGGGCGCCTCTCGCCACACGGCAGGCTGTGCAATGGATGGTGGTGGATAACGAAATCGACATCCGCACCGCCAGGTGGGCGACGCTGGACGCCGCCTGCAAGGCGGATCGCGGCGAGCCCTTCCGCACCGAAGCCGCGATGGCAAAACTTCTCTCCACGGAAGGCGCCAGCCGCGTCGTCGATCGCGCCATCCAGATTCACGGCGGCTACGGCGTCACCAAGGATCTGCCGCTGGAGCGCTGGTACCGCGAGATGCGGATCCGGCGCATCGGCGAGGGGCCGAGCGAGGTGCAGCGCCTGGTCATGGCTCGCAATCTTTTCGGCGCATCGCTATGACGACGGCGGACCCGGCCATGGACGACGATGAAGCGAGACCGCAGCCGCTGCAAGGGGTGAAGGTGGTCGATCTGGGTCAGGTATATCAGGGCCCCTACGCCGCCTTCCTGATGGCGAAAGCCGGAGCCGATGTCATAAAGGTCGAGCCGCTCCACGGCGAGCCGGTGCGAATACGCGAGGCGCTGGGCGGCGGAGCGTCGCTGCCGATGGCCATGCTCAATTCCAACAAGCGCGCCATCACGCTCAATCTGAAGACCCCACGGGGATGTGAACTTCTCAAGGCTCTCGTCAGCCGCAGCGACGTCCTGATCGAGAATTACGCACCGGGTGTCATGGACCGCCTGGGCGTGGGCGCGAAAACGCTGTTCGAGGTCAATCCGCGCCTCGTATACGCCTCGGCGACGGGCTACGGCCTGTCAGGGCCGGAGCGGGACAGCCTCGCCATGGACCTTACCGTTCAGGCCGCATCAGGCATCATGAGCGTGACGGGCTTTCCGGACGGACCGCCTCTGAAAGCCGGCCCTGCGGTCGCCGATTTCATTTCCGGCACCCACCTTTACGGTGCGATCGTGACGGCGCTGTTCGAGCGCGAACGGACGGGACTCGGCCGTATGGTAGAGGTGGCGATGGTCGAAACCATCTATCCGACGCTTGCCTCCAACCTCGGCATGATCCAGTCCGATCTAGGGCCACCGCCGCCGCGCACTGGCAACCGGCATGGTGGCCTCGCGATCTCGCCCTACAACGTCTATCCCTGCAGGGACGGACACGTCGCGATCATTTGCCTGGTCGAAGCCCACTGGACGAATCTGCTCAAGGCCATGGGACGCGGGGAACTGAAAGACGATCCGCGCTTCATCGACAACGCCGCTCGCGTCACGCACATGGACGAGACGGACGCCGTCGTCGAGGAATGGACGAAAAACCTGACGCGCGCCGAGATTTTCGAGGCGTCGCGCGCATATCGCTTGCCCACCGCGCCGGTGCGCAATCTCGTCGAAGTAATGAACAGCCCGCATATGCACGAGCGCGGCATGCTGCAATGGATCGACCACTACAGTCTGGGACGCATTGTGGTGCCGAACAGCCCCTTGCGGTATCACGGCACGCCGCAGATGATGGGCGCGTCCAACGCGAGGCTCGGCGAGCACAATCGCGAAATTTACGGCGGCGTGCTGGGGCTCAGCGACAGCGAAATCGACGCCCTGATGGCCGACGGCGTCATCTGACGTCGAGGCTGGGCCGATCTTCCCTGCTACTTGTCGAATATGGTTCGGACAAGAAGTAGGCGCGAAAGCGGCCGCTGCCAAAATTCCCACCAGATCGCTAGATCCGTTTCTTGCCGACACCGATCTGCAGCAGATCTTCGCCAATGACGAGCTTCCCGCCAAAACCATGCTGAGCGGTTTGCAATTCTTCCGATCGAGCGTTCCCGGGCACGATGTGACTCAGCACCAGCATCGATACGCCCGCATCCGCCGCGACCTTGCCCACCTTTTCAACCGGAGTGTGAGCGTTAAGCAAATGGTTATGTATGGATTCCTCAACTTCCGATCGCGGCGCGGGCAGTATCTTGTCAACCCATGCGGACAAAATGACTTCGTGAACGAGTATGTCCGCGCCCCTTGCAAGACGGATCAGATTTTCGCTAACGCAGGTATCCCCCGAAAAGACGATTGATCCATCATCAGTATCGAAGCGGAAAGCGAATGCCGGCCATACGGGAAAATGATTTACGAGGATTGCGGAAACGCGCACACGGTCATCTTCGTAGACCTTGAACGGCTCCATCTTCGGTTCGGGCGTCTCATTGGGACTCTTGAACCCCGCGATTTCCGGAATGACGATGTCCTGAGCCACAATCGTCAAGTTGGGATCGGGACGATGAGTGTCGCGGACGCGATCATTGAGGTCGGTCGCAAATGCCTGGTAGAGATAGCCTGTCATGTCTTTCGTGCCCGGCGTCGGGTTTTCGGGGTTGATCACGGGGAGTGACGTCGGCGCAACTCCGGATGGCGCGAAGACCGGTTCCATTTCACCACGGCGACCGGGCCCGAAGACCTTCAGTGGCGTCTTGACCTGTAGGCCGGCAAACGTGCCATAGAGGATGAGCGTAGGATAATCAGCGATGTGATCCGAATGGAGGTGCGTCAGGAAAAGGGCACGTACGTCCTTTATCGCGCTGGCACCGTCCGTCTCGGATCCCCAGGCATCCTGCAGCCGCCGTCCCGCGCCGTCACCGCAGTCGACCATATAAATTGCGTCACCCACGGCAACGGCCGAAGAAGTGCTGCGCCGATCAGTTCCCGGCCAAAACGCAGGACCGCCCGCCGTTCCAAGCAGCATCAGCTTTGTACGGTATTGGGCGGCCTCGATTTTCGTCGCTTCAATACGCTTTCGCTGGCTCACGATTTCCGCGGCGCTTGCCGGCTTTCCTAGCACGAGGCTCGCGGCGGCGCCCGCCGCCACGCCGGTCAGAACCTGTCTCCGCCCGACGGCCACCTCAATCGCTTCTCCGATAACATGACACATATTATTTTTTCTCCTCGTCATTCTTCATTTTCGACCGGCATCACCGTATCAGATACTGATTATCAAAAAACCGACTGTCCAAATTCGTACGATTCATCAATCCTGTATATCCGTATACGCACGAACTCGCGACATTCCTCAGTGCCGCAAGGCGGCTATTGGCATTGAGTTCTCGCGCTAGAATGCGTAACTCACATTGAACTGCGCAAAGTCCTTGTCATACATAAAGTTCTGAAATCTGTTGCCAAAACTAGAAGTCCAGTTCACGGATGCGTTCCATGTGTTCTGCGGGGAACCCGCAACGCCGAGGGTAATTGTCTTACTGCCCTCGATAAAACCAGACCCCGTCGGACCGGCAGAATATCCGCCCACATCATGCGCCCATTGAACGGAAGGCGTCACAGTCCAAGCCGTGCCGAACGCATTGTTGTATTGTGCCGGCACCACCAGCCGGTAGCCCCATGAGAACGAAGTAACGTATTGAGCACCCGCACTTTTGTTTCCACTCGCGACCGGAGCAAGCGCCTTGGCCAAAGCCTGGGAGCCGCAAGTAACTCCAGAACCGAGCGTCCAGTTGACGAGCGGCTGATCGTGATAGTTGCCGGTCCGCGGAAGCGCAAGATCGTTTTGATGGTCGCCAAGTTCCGGTAGATACTGGAACCCGGCACTGAACACCAGCGGGATAAGGTCCGCGCCAAGCGCAGACGGGACCGGATTCTGTGTGCTCAATACACTGATGACTGAAGACTGCCCAGTCAGCACTGCCTCCCTGTCGTAGCCTGGCGTATTTGCACCGGGGGCCGCCAACGAGCGGCAATCGGTGAGAATCGGTTCGGCCGAAATAGAATTCAGATAAGCGCTCAAAGCGTTCAGATCGGCCGTCGCGTCGCCTGGCCGCTGAAGCCAAGCATCCGTTTGGGAGAGTTTCAACTGGTCGAGGCTGTTGGCGTTGGATTCGGGATTCGGGATCCGCGACCTGGAACGGCATATTCGGCGAGAACGCCAGTTCACCCGAGAGCGCCGAACCGTCGAGGAAGTCCGCGAGCGCCGTGTTGAAGCTGAACCCCAGCATGTGTCCTCCACGTACTGGATAACGCTATTTTTGGTGGACCAGCCGGCGAGCACCACAAGCCCATTTAGCGGTCCACCGGGCAAGCAGTTATGACCAAGTCCTGGTATGTTCATCGCGCCCGCCATTCCAAGCACGCCTCCCTGCGCTTTATTTGCGATGACGGCCGCGTTCGCGCAAGCTGTCGCCATGTTCACCGGGGTCACTGTTCCGTCGAAGGACGTAAACTCGCTTGTTGCATTCGAAATGGCGCCGATCGGCAAGTTGCTATGAAAATTAGCTAGGCCGACTTGCCGGAACGCTACGGACCTTACACCACCTGCTACAATCGCTTCCGCCGCTGGACCAAGGCTGGCATCTGGGACCGGATCATGGGCGCGGTGACCGCTGCCCATGATGGCGACATCCAGATGATCGACGGCACAAGCGTGCGCGTCAGTCACTCTGCCGCTACTATAAAAAAACCACCCGGGTCGACATATGGGTCGAAGCCGAGGAGGCTGACGACCAAAATCCACGCGGTCACCGACGCAACCGGGCTTCTCATTCGCCTTGCCGTCACAGCCAGCGAAACACATGATGCCGTTCCAGCGAGGGAGTTGCTATCGGGTCTCTAGAGGGGGGCAGTTGATTCTGGCCGACAAGGCCTACGACGCCGACTGGATCAGACGGCAGATCGAGGATCAGGGCGCGACCCCGAACATCCCGAGCAAGGCAAACCGCAAGTGGAAGGCCTGCTTCAGCGCTACGCTCTACAAGGATCGCAATTTCTTCGAGTGCTTCTTCAATAAGCTGAAGTTCTTCCGACGCATCGCCACCCGATACGACAAACCCGTTTCGACCTTCATGGCTATGATCAAGCTCGCCTCAATACGCATCTGGCTGCATGCTTATGAGTCCACGGCCTAAATCAAGAATACAAAGTACAATTTACATAAAAATTTACAAATGTTCTCTCTGGAATACTCGCCTTATCCTGGTTCAACTCTTCTACTATTGTTTTCTCTATTGCACGTGGATGTGACCCGAGCGATCGAGACAATATATGGATACTCGACTTTCGGATGCCAACCTCGAATACCATTACATGGAGGTCTCGAGGGATGCCGGATTCGCAGCCCAAGAGCCAAACTGAATTGATCGACTTCGGTTCCGAAACTGCTCCGGCTCGGTTGTCCTACGTCGAGCGGGTGGTCCACGGTGGAGTCAGCGTCAGCCGCTGCACACTGCAGCCCAACGCGAGGACGGAGATCGGCGCCACGCAGTTCGCTGTTGCCATTCACGAAGGCCCACCAATTGACATGGAGTGGCGCCTGCCGGACGCGCGCGAAATCGAGCGCCGGCGGATCGTCTCGGGTAACCTTCATATCACTCCGGGCGACCAGCCGGTCTTCCTGCGCTGGACAAGCTTACCTAGCCTTCTCGTCATTGCAATCGAACAGCCGTTCATCACGCAGGTCCTGGGCGAGGCTTTCGATGGGAAGGAGCCGACCTTCAGGACTCAGATCGGCATCCACGATCCGGTCATCGATGGCATGACCGCAGCGTGGCGCCGGGAACTGGCGGAACGCGGCGCGGGCGGGCGGCTCTACACAGAAGGGTTGGGTTCGGCGCTCGCCGTACATGTCTACCGTACCTATGGTGATGGTCTCAGCCGGCCGCCGCCGGTGATCGGCGGACTCGGCGCGCTGCGCCTGCGGCGCGTCGTCGACTACATCGAAGCACACCTCGCCGACGACATTAGCCTCCGCGACCTGGCCGCGCAGGCTGGCTTGAGCACGCATCATTTCGGCGAGGCATTCAAGGCCTCCACCGGCACATCGCCGCATCGCTACCTGGTCGAACGGCGCATCCGCCGAGCAAAGGAACTGTTGCTCGGCGCCGAACAGTCGATCGCCGAGATCGCGCTCTCCGTTGGCTTCGCCAGCCACAGCCACTTCACCGACAATTTCCGCAGGATGACAGGCACAACGCCGTCCCGCTTCCGGATAGACCGGAGCTGATTTGCATGTGGATGGTCGAGTCCGGTACGCGGGGGCCCTTCGCGGAGTCGTCCCGCATTCCGGACGATACGCGCGAAGCGGTAGCGCGGCTGCGCGGCGTCGAAGCCGCCGAAAGCCTGACTTACCAGCCGGCAGAGGCTCTGCACGCCGGCCGCAAAATCCGCTTGTACGTCGTGGGTTTCGAGCCTGGCCGACCCGGCGGCCCGCTCGCTATCGTCGCCGGTCGCGGTATTGCGCGGAGCCACTACGAGATGGTTCTCGATCGTCGTGCCGGCCTGGGTATCGGCGAGTGGGTGCGACTCGGCCGCAACATGTTCACCGTCGTCGGCTTGACCGAGAATCTCGTGAACTCGGGGGGCGACCCTGCCGCGTTCATTACATTGCTGGATTCGCAGGAGCTTCAGTTCGAACTGGCGTCGCCCGCGGCGCGGCGAGATCTGGCGCGGAGCGCCAATGCATCCACGACGGACATGGTCAACGCCGTGGTGGCGCGCGTGAGCCCGAACGTTCTGCCGGAACAAGCAGCCGCCACCGCGCGGCGTTGGAGGTACCTGGGGGCTATGACCGAGGCGCAGCAGGAGGACGTCCTGACCCGCTCCGTGATCGAGCGCACGAGCCCTCAGATCGATTGTTTACCGTGATCCTCATGTTGGTCGCCACGGCGATCATTGCGCTCATCGCCTACACGATGACGCTCGACAAGCGTCGCGAGATTGCGACGCTCAAGCTGATCGGGGCGCCGGACCGGAGGATCGTCGGACTGATCATCCAGCAGGCGCTCGCGATGGGCATCATCGGCCTCCTGTTCGGGGCCGTCATGGTCAATGCGATCGTCGGCTATTTTCCTCGCCGCGTGGTGCTCCAACTGCGGGACGGGCTCGTTCTGGCCGGTATCGTCGTGCTGGTCCGCCTGCTCGCCAGCACGATCAGCGTGCGCTATGTGCTGAAGATCGACTCGGCGACGGCGCTGGCAGGCTGAGCGATGCCGACCAAAATCCTGCCATTAATCGAGCTTCGCGAGATCTCGAAACGTTTCGGCTCTGGGAGCACGCGCGTCGACGTTCTCCGCGACGTCAGCCTCCACGTACATCCCGGCGAGTTGATCGGCCTCGTGGGGCCCAGCGGCTCCGGGAAGAGCACGCTCCTCAACGTGATCGGTTGCATCGTGGAGCCGAGCAGCGAGCAAATGCACCTCGATGGCGAGCAGGTCTACGACGGCCGTTGGCTGCGGGGCGACCTCCGGCGTTTACGGCTCGAAAAGATCGGGTTTATCTTCCAGTGGTACAACCTTCTGCCCTTCCTCGATGCGGTCGACGATGTGGCGGTGGTTCTCGACCTCGCCGGCGTCGAGCGGTCGGCGGCGCGCAGGCCGCGCGCAAGAGTTGTTGGAATACCTGGACATCGGCAAGCGCCGCGACGCGATGCCGGCCAACCTCTCGGGCGGTGAAGCTCAGCGCGTGGCGATCGCGCGGGCCCTGGCGAACGAGCCACGGATCATCCTCGCCGACGAGCCGACGGCGGCCCTAGATTCACAACGCGCCGGCACCGTCATGGACCTTCTTCGCCATGTCGCCCGCGAGCGCCAAGCGGCGGTTATCGTGGTGACGCACGACGAGAAGGTCTTCGATCGCTTCGACCGCATTGTTCGCCTGCGGGACGGACGGCTGGAGGACGACGGCACTCGGGCCCGAGCGGAGGCCACCGGTTGATCGCGGAATGCATCAGCAACATCGGCAAATAGTCAAAATCCAAAGGCCGCCCAGACACTTAAGTCTGGGCGGCCTTTATCATATCTGGATTTCGAGCGAGTTATAACAAAAGTGGTTGCGGGGGTAGGATTTGAACCTACGACCTTCAGGTTATGAGTTCTGCGATCATTGCCGCTCCATTACACCTTGTTATGAGCGGATAGCCCCCAAATCTGCCCAATCGATTTGGGCAATTATGCGCCACAGCCGCATTCAAAGGCGCATCGTCGTACATAAAGGCTGCAAGAAAATCTGGCATTATGAGCGATCCTTGGTCCGGACATCCAGCGCGAGGCTGCGGAAATTTGGACAGGGACATGATCAAGCGTCAGCAGCACTCAGCCAATCCCGCTGAGCGACGAGAGGACTCCAAGGACGGGCTTCCCGGACTTCCACACGTCGAGTCTCACCCTATTCGGCGCACGATCCGCCGGGCGCATTTGCGGGAGATCGTGCCGCTCGCCGATTCGACCATCTATGAGATGGAGCAACGAGGCGAGTTTCCAAGGCGCTTTCATCTCACGCCCCGCTGCGTGGTCTGGGATCTAGCCGAGATCGAAGCATGGATCGAAGAACGCCGCCTTGCGTCCGATTCCTTTCAAATGAAACGCGCGCCAATCCCTGACGTTAGACAACGCAAAATCCGCCCGGTCAGACAGTAGGTTCAGCGACCATCAACTCCATCGACGGCGGGTAGAGCGTCGGTGTGTGCTTGCGACCTTCGACCCAGGCATCGACCATATCGGCCCATTCCTGCATCATGTGACGGCGCTGATACTCATACTCAGCCTTGTTGTAGATGCCACGCGACGAGCGTCCATCCTCGTGCGCCAGGCACTTCTCGATCCAGTCGCTATTAAAGCCGAGCTCATTGAGGAGGGTTGAGCCGGTCCGACGGAGATCGTGGACCGTGAAAGGTTCCAAAGGCAGCCCCTCTTTCTTGGCCCGCTCAACAACAGCATAGGTAATCCGATTGAAGGTCGCGCGCGACATCGGCGCGTCCGCGTCATAGCGGGATGGCAGCAGATAACGCGAGTTGCCTGCACAGGTTTTCAGCGCGATCAAAATGTCGAGCACTTGCTGCGAGAGATAGACGTTGTGCGGCTTGGATCGTTTCATCCGCTCCTTCGGAAGGGACCAGACCGCATTCTCGAAGTCGACCTCGTCCCACGTAGCGTCCTGCAGTTCGCTCTTACGAACCATCGTCAACAGAAAGAGCTTCATTCCCAGTCGGATGGTAGGCAGCGTCGGAACATGTTCGATCTGCTTCAGCATTATCCGGATTTCACTGGGCGACAGAGACCGGTCCTTCGGAACGAATGTCGCGATCGACGCCGGTCCAACCTCGCCAGCGGGGTTCGGCACTTTCTCGCCGTGCAGGATTGCGAAGCTATAGACGAGCTTGATGATGTCGCGAACGTGGACTGCGGTCGCAGGAGCACCACGATCCTTCACCTTTGCGCACAACGCCCGCACGTCACCCGACGCAATTTCCGTCAGAAGCCGGTTTCGCAAAGGCGGTAGAATATCACGCTCAAAGATCGCCCGCCTCATCGCCCGCGTACTGTCTGCCATCCTGGCTTCTTTGAGCCACCGTTCGCCAAATTCACCAAAGCTCTTGGCCTCCTTGATGCGGCGCTTCTCTCGCTGCTTTTCTTGTGCTGGCGACCGCCCTTCTGCGATCGCCCGTCGCGCGTCGATGCACTTCTCGCGGGCGCGGGCAAGCGACAACCCCGATGGCCCATATCGCCCGATGGTCAATGTCTCGCGGCGACCGTTGAGCCGATAGTCGTATCGAAAGGTCACCGTACCTGAGGTCGCGACGACGACATACATACCGTCACGGTCCGCCACCTTGTATGGATTATCCTGTACTTTCAGGTTCTTAAGAGCAATGTCCGTCAGCATCGCCTGTCTCCAGTCGGTCCAAAAACCGTCGGATCAGTCAAAAAATACCGTCAGCCTTTTTTGGAGCACCCTTAACCGGTATTTCTCTAGTTCTTTCCGACGCTTAGGCCATTAAAAATACCGTCATGACCATTTATTGGCTGACGGTATCTCCAGATTGAGGTTGAGGCAAGAGAGATCGATACCGTCAGGAATACCGTCAGATTGAAGCGCTAGACACCGATAGATGACGATAGATCTTGGCAGGAAAAATATTTTATATCAGTTGGTTAACCCGTATTTCCGATAGTCTCCGAAACATCTGGAACCACATCGTTTCATTCCCACTCGATTGTTCCCGGCGGCTTCGAGGTCACGTCGTAGACGACGCGGTTGATGCCGCGGACTTCGTTGATGATGCGCGTGGAGACGTGGCTCAGGAAGTCGTGGCTGAACGGGTAGTAATCCGCCGTCATACCATCCGTCGATGTCACGGCGCGGAGCGCGCAAACATAGTCGTAGGTGCGCTCGTCACCCATCACGCCGACCGTGCGCACGGGGAGCAGCACGGCGAAGGCCTGCCAGATATCATGATAGAGGCCGGCGTGGCGGATCTCTTCGAGATAGATCGTGTCGGCCTTGCGCAGCAGTTCGAGCTTCTCGCGCGTGATCTCGCCCGGCACGCGGATGGCGAGGCCCGGCCCCGGGAAAGGATGGCGGCTGACGAATTCTTCCGGCAGGCCAAGCTCCTTGCCGAGCACGCGAACCTCGTCCTTGAAGAGTTCGCGCAGTGGCTCCACGAGCTTCATGTTCATGCGCTCGGGCAGGCCGCCGACATTGTGGTGGCTCTTGATCGTGACCGAGGGGCCGCCCGTGAAGGAAACGCTTTCGATAACGTCCGGATACAGAGTGCCCTGCGCGAGGAAACCCGCGCCGCCGATTTTCTTCGCTTCCGCCTCGAAAACGTCGATGAAGGTCGCGCCGATGATCTTGCGCTTCTGTTCCGGGTCGCTGATGCCGTCGAGCTTGCCGAGGAAGAGCTCGCCCGCGTCCACATGGACAAGCGGGATATTGTAGTGATGGCGGAAAAGGTTCACCACCTGCTCCGCCTCGCCCGCGCGCAGAAGGCCGGTATCGACGAAGACGCATTGCAGCTGGTCGCCGATCGCCTCATGCAGCAGTACGGCGACGACCGAAGAATCGACGCCGCCCGAAAGGCCGCAGATGACCTTGCCGGAGCCAACCTGCTCGCGCACCTTCGCGATCTCGTTCTCGCGGAAGGCGGCCATGGTCCAGTCGCCCTTGCAGCCGCAAATCACATGCGTGAAGTTGCGGAGCATGTCGCGGCCGCGCGGCGTATGCGCGACTTCGGCATGGAACTGGATACCGTAGAAATTGCGTGTCTCGTCGGCGATGGCAGCGAAAGGCGCATTGCGGCTCACCGCCACGACCTTGAAGCCTTCCGGGATCGCGACGACGCGGTCGCCATGGCTCATCCAGACAGGTTCCTGCTCATCGACGGTGAACAGCCCTTCGAAGAGCTTGCAATCCTCGGTGACCGTAATGACCGCGCGGCCGAACTCTCGCTCTTCCGAACTTTCGACCTTGCCACCGAGCTGCGCGCACATGGTCTGCTCGCCATAGCAGATGCCGAGAACGGGAAGACCGCAGGTGAAAACCCAGTCGTCTGCGCGGGGCGAACCGATGCCCGTGGTGCTTGCCGGACTGCCTGAAAGGATGATGCCCTTAGGCTTGAAGGTATCGAGCAGCCCCTCTGTGCGGTTGAAGGGAACGATCTCGCAATAGACGCCGCTTTCGCGAACGCGCCGCGCGATGAGCTGCGTGACCTGGCTGCCAAAATCAATGATGAGAATACGATCGGTCATAATCAGCCTAGGGATGATTTACGGGTGAAGTGGAATTGAGTGCTGCGGTGAGCGCAACCGTCTGCGAGCATGTCGCGCAGGTGAGGCGAAGCAATCTGAGCCTGTCCTTTGCCTCGGCAGTCTTGCCGTCGGCCAGATCGAGCTTGCCCGCGCCGAGCAGCGCATCGGGCTCGGCCGGCTCGACATCAAGGGCGAAAAGGAAATATTTGCGCGCGGCGTCGCGTTGGTTTTGAGACTGGTAGTACCGGCCGAGTTGCGCCAGTGCGCGGGCGTTGGCGGGGTCGGCTACAATAGCCTCTTCCAGCAGGCGTTTGGCGCGGATCGCGTCGCCATCGGCAAGCGCGGCCATCCCCTTGTCTGCGAGCCGGACAGAGGCCTGTTGCGAAGCCGCGTTAACCTGGGCAGCGGCAGGCAGCGCGCTCGCGAAGAGCGGCGCCAGAACGCAGAGGGAGCGGAGGAAAACGGCCGTCATCCGTCGTGGCCTCGAAGGGGAACGTGATCCGTTGGACCACCCCTGCCCGATTGCGTCAAGAGCCCTCCATCCGCGCATG
The DNA here is from genome assembly GCF_009184905.1 of Parvibaculum sedimenti. Classification (GTDB taxonomy): domain Bacteria; phylum Pseudomonadota; class Alphaproteobacteria; order Parvibaculales; family Parvibaculaceae; genus Parvibaculum; species Parvibaculum sedimenti. The sequence continues at coordinate 19,780 of NZ_WESC01000006.1, read as the reverse complement.
ATTTCAGGTCTTTCTCTGCATGATGGCGACAAAGAATCCGTCCGTTCCGCACCGGACGGGCGAGAGCCGAAGAGCAAGACCGGGCGGCGCATGGGGCACCGGCAAGTCGTCCGGCCAGCGAGCCTGCCAAGGCAGCTGCACAAAATCCTCACACTGGCCGAGGAAACCCGCGATGCGGTCTTCGTTCTCCGATGGAAGAAGCGAACAGGTGACGTAGACGAGCCGTCCGCCGGGGCGGACGAGACGCGCGCCGCGAGCCAGAACTTCGGCCTGCGTCACCCGGTAGCTTTCGAGCAGTTCCGGCGTGAGCCGCCAGCGCGCATCGGGGCTGCGTCGCCAGGCGCCCGTGCCGCTGCACGGCGCATCGACCAGCACGCTATCTGCTTTGCCCTCAAGATCGGGAAAGTCCGCATCGGCGCCGCCCGGCAGGATATGCGGCTTGATGAAGCGCGTCTGGATATTGCGCGTGCCCGCCCGCTGCGCGCGGGGCATCAGCTTCGCGAGGCGACGGCGATCCGTGTCGCAGGCGTGTATCTGCCCGCGATTGCCCATGAGCGCCGCTAGCGCCAGCGACTTGCCGCCGCCGCCCGCGCAGAGATCGACCACCTGTTCACCTGGCGCAGCGCCCGCGACGAGGCAGGCAAGCTGCGAGCCCTCGTCCTGCACTTCGACGAGCCCGTCGCGGAAGGCCTTGAGCCCCGTGATGTTGGCGCGGCCCTTGAGACGCAGTCCCCAGGGCGAAAGCGGGCAAGACTCCGTTTCTACATTCTCGGCGGCCAACGCTTCCATCGCCGCCTCGCGCGTTCCCTTCAGCAGGTTGACGCGCAGGTCGGTCGGCGCGCGCTCCATCAGAGCGACCATCTCGGCTTCGAGATCGCCACCGAAGGCGCGCTCGAATTCGGCATGGAGCCATTCGGGATAATTGAGCCGCACGGAAGCCGGCGCATCGGCGGCAGGCAGCACCGCGGCGCGCAGCGCCGCCGCCTCATCCGGCGCGAGCGCGGCGGGCGCATGGCGCGCGCCGTCGGCCAGCGCCATGGCGCCCGCATGTCCAGCCCCGTCGATGAGCGCGACAGCGCCAAGCGCGAGGAGACGCGGCGTATCAGCGCCCAGCGCAGCGGCAAGTTCGGCACGATGCCGCAGTACGCTATAGACGAGTTCGCTCACCGCCGCGCGATCCTTCGATCCCGCGAAGCGGCTCGCCCGAGCCCAGCCATCGACCACACGATCGGCGGGGTGCCTCATCTCGGCGATGGTTGAAAGAATATCGATCGCCGCCTGAAGACGGGCCCCGGGGGTCATGTTTCCGCCTGACTGAAATTAGCTGCCGACGCCGGGATAGTTCGGCGCCTCGCGCGTGATCGTGACGTCGTGGACGTGGCTCTCGCGGAGGGAGGCAGACGAGATGCGCACGAACTGTGCACGCTCCTGGAAGTCCTTCACCGTCGCCGAGCCGGTATAGCCCATGGAGGCGCGCAGCCCGCCGACGAGTTGGTGGATGACATTGCCGACCGGCCCCTTGTAAGGCACTTGTCCTTCAATACCTTCGGGGACGAGCTTCAGCGAATCCTTCACATCCTGCTGGAAGTAGCGGTCCGCCGAGCCAAGCGCCATGGCGCCCACTGAGCCCATGCCGCGATAGGCTTTGTAGCTGCGGCCCTGATAGAGGAAGACCTCGCCGGGGCTCTCTTCCGTGCCTGCGAAAAGCGAGCCGATCATGGCGCATTCGGCGCCCGCCGCGATCGCCTTGGCGAGGTCGCCGGAGAACTTGATGCCACCATCGGCGATCACCGGAACGTCGGCCTTACGTGCCACCTCGACCACATCGAGGATGGCGGTGAGCTGCGGTACGCCAATACCCGCGACGATGCGCGTGGTGCAGATCGAGCCCGGACCGATGCCAACCTTGACCGCGTCCGCGCCTGCGTCGATCAGCGACTTGGCGCCGTCGCCCGTGGCGACATTGCCCGCAATGACCTGCGTGGCGTTGGAAAGCTTCTTGATGCGCTCGACGGCTTCGGACACGCGCGCCGAATGCCCATGCGCCGTATCGACGACGATGACGTCAACACCCGCGTCAATCAACGCCTCGGTCCGTGCGAAGCCCTCGTCGCCCACCGTGGTCGCGGCGGCGACGCGCAGCCGACCCTGATCGTCCTTCGCGGCGTTTGGGTGCAACTGGGCCTTCTCGATGTCCTTCACCGTGATGAGGCCGATGCAGTGATAGGCGTCGTCCACGACGAGAAGCTTCTCGATGCGGTGCTTGTGGAGAAGGCGCTTGGCCTCTTCCTGCTTCACGCCGTCCTTCACCGTGATGAGGTTCTCTTTCGTCATCAGGTTACGAACCGGCTCTTGCAGATTGGTTGCAAAGCGCACATCACGATTGGTGAGGATGCCGGCGAGCTTGCCCGAGCCTTCGACCACCGGAATACCGGTGATGCCGTGACGCTGCATCAGGGCGAAGGCGTCGGCCAGCGTGGCGTCCGGCTCGATCGTGACCGGGTTCACGACCATGCCCGATTCGAACTTCTTGACCATGCGGACATTCTCGGCCTGCTCTTCAGCCGACATGTTGCGATGAAGGACGCCGATGCCGCCGGCCTGCGCCATGGCGATGGCGAGACGGCCTTCGGTGACCGTGTCCATGGCCGCGGAAATGAGCGGAATGCCAAGGGCAATCGAACGCGTCAGTCGCGTTTTCGTATCGGCCTGACTTGGCAGGATAGAAGAGGCCGCAGGCAGCAAGAGAACGTCATCAAACGTCAGTGCTTCGCGGATCATTCGCCAACCTCCTGCCCTGCAATAGCGGGCTAAATCCAGATCATGTGTTGGCGGTGGCTTCTACCATCGTTACCCAGGAATGCAAAGGAAGATTGGGCGACGGCGGTTTGACGCAGCTTCCGATGATTGTCAGCCCCGCTTCGGTGCCCGGCCGACAGCACCGAAAAAGCTCACTCAGACTCTACGCTTTGCTTTCGAAAGCCTTGAGCCAAAACATACATTTCTGCCGAATCGGCTCGGCTCGCAGCCGGCTTCACATGGCGCACATTCTTGAAGTGCTGCTTGAGCGTGGCCAGAAGCTCGTTCTCCGTCCCGCCGCGCAATACCTTGGCGCAATAGGTGCCACCCTCGCTCAGAACCTCGGTCGCAAACTGGGCCGCCGCCTCGCAGAGCGCCATGATCTTCAAATGGTCGGTCTGGCGATGGCCCGTCGCATGGGCGGCCATGTCGGAGAGCACGACATCCGCCTCGCCACCCAGAATCTCCTTCACCTGATCGTCGGCGCCGTCGGACAGGAAGTCGAGCTTCATGATGGTGGCGCCGGCCATGGGCTCCATGTCGAGAATATCGACGCCGATCACCCGCCCCTGCTTATCGCCGCGACCCTCGAGCGCCTTCACGCGCTCGACCGCAATCTGGCACCAGCCGCCCGGCGCGGCGCCGAGATCGACCACCCGGCCGCCCGCCTTCAGGAAGTGGAACTTGTCATCCATCTCGGCGAGCTTGTAGGCCGCGCGCGACCGGAAGCCCTCCTTCTTCGCAGCGTGGACATAGGGATCATTGAGCTGGCGCTGAAGCCAGAGTGTCGAGGACAGTGTGCGCTTCTTCGCCGTCTTCACCCGCACCTTGAGCGCGCGCGGCGCATTGCCCTTTGTAAGGCCCTTTGTAGGCTTTTTGCCTGTCATGCGGACTATTCTCCTGCGGCGGCGCGCCGGGCGCCGCGGCGGCGGCGACGGCGGCGCGTACGCGCCATATCTGTTTCCATGAGTGACAGAAGAATGCCTTCACGCAAACCCCTGTCGGCAACCCTGAGCCGTTCGGCGGGCCAGGCTATCGCGATCGCCTCGAAAATAGCGCAGCCGGCGAGCACCAGATCGGCGCGCTCGCGCCCCACGCAAGGATGCGCCGCACGGGCCTGATAATCGAGCGCAAGGAGATCGCGCGTCACCCGGTAGACATCGCCGGGCGTGATCCAGATACCGTCCACCCGGGATCGGTCGTAGCGCTCGAGGCCGAGATGGACGCCCGCGATGGTCGTCACCGTGCCCGAGGTTCCGAGGAGGTGAAAACTCTCCTCCCCGTCGGTGCCCCGCGTCGCCCGAAGCCGCGCGATGAAGGGCGCAATGCGCTCGCTCACCTCATCGACCATGCGGTCATAGAGTTCAGGCGATATGTCGATGCCGCCATGGCCTTCGGCCAGCGTAACCACACCGCAGGGAAGCGACGTCCAGTCCTCGATATGGGGCCGGTCGCCCGATCCACCGCCACCTTGCTGGCGCACCCAGATAAGCTCGGTCGAGCCGCCGCCAATGTCGAAGACCAGCGCCGACGAACATTCGCGGTCGAGCAACGGCGCGCAGCCCGCAACCGCGAGCTTCGCTTCGTCCTCGTTGGAGACGATTTCGAGGTCGAGCCCCGTATCGTGCTTCACGCGCTCAATGAACGCCGCCCCGTTGGCCGCCCGGCGGCAGGCTTCCGTCGCGATAAGACGCGCCCGGGTGACGCCTCGGCGCTTCATCTTCTCGGCACAGACGCGCAGCGCATCGGTAGCGCGGTTCATGGCCTCGTCGCTCAGCCGACCGCTCGCCGTCAGCCCCTCGCCCAGGCGCACGATGCGCGAAAAGGCATCGACCACCTTGAAGCCGTCGCGCGAACGCCGCGCGATCAGAAGGCGGCAATTATTCGTGCCGAGATCGAGCGCGCCATAGAGATGCTCATCGCCGGGCCGGGTTCCACGCTGCCCCTCGGGACGACGCCCACCGCCATTTGGACGCGCGGCCTTGCCCTGCGATCCGGCACGGCCCGCGGTTTGCGGCGCGGCGGGGCGTTGGGCCGGCTTTGGGGATTGCTTCGCGACCTCAGCGTTTGCGCCGCTCGCGGATGCTTTTCCACGACGCGCGCGGCGACGCCTCCGCCCCTTGCGAGGGGCGCGCTCGGCAGAAGCGCTATCGGCAGCCGGAGACGAAACCGCAATACGGGCGTCATGTGACGCCACGCCTTGTTCCGCCTGACCAGCCTGGGACGCCGAAGGGACATTGCCCTCGCCGCCCCGGTCACCTTCTGGGTGCACGGTCGACCTGACCCGGGGAGCTGCGAATGCCCCATGCGGGGGCCGCGCTGCCAGCCGGACTCCTGTTCTTTCAGTTGAGGCGGAGTGTAACAGGTCGGTCCCACGGGTAAAGCCATACGAAGCGGGAAACGAAGGACGAAGACCTCAGTCCTCCTCATCCTCACCGCGAATCTGGTTCAGAAAGCGGCCGAGCCTCGGGTCGTCGCACAAGGCCACGTTGAACCGCATCCAGGGCGACCGCTCCAGATTGGGTCGAAAGACCTCACCGACGCCAAGGATAACGCCCTGCCTTCGCGCACGCTCGGAAAGCTGCTTCGCGTCGTCAATTCCGGGAAAGCGCGCCCACAGGAAGTTGCCGCCGCGCGGTTCGAGAAAAATTTCCATTCCCGCGTCGCGCAGAAGACGCAACGCCGAGTTGCGCGCCTCGACGATGCGTTCGTGCATCCGCCTGAGATAGCGGCCGTAATGCCCATCCGTCAGCAGCCGGCAGACAAGTTTTTCACCGAAGAGCGATGTCGAGATGGAGGATAGCACCTTGATGTTGGCCAGATTGTCGATCAGTTCCCTGCTGGCGGCGACGAAGCCCACGCGCAGACTGCCCGAAAGTGCCTTGGAGAAACTCCTCACATAGAGGACCCGATCCAATTGATCGAGCGTAGCCAGCCGCACGCCTTGTATCGGATCGAGGTCGCAATAGGTGTCATCCTCAACAAGGATGAGGTCGAGCTCCTTCGCAGCCTGCAACAGCCGGTGCGCGACTGCCGGGGAGGTATCGGAGCCGGTAGGATTCTGCAGAGCCGATTGGGTGAAGAAGATCCTCGCGCCGTGTTCAGTGGCAAGCCTGCACAAAGCGTCAACGTCGGGACCGTCGACCCGCCTGGGCACGCCTATGAGCCGCGCACCGTGAAAACGCAGGTAGCCGAAGAGATTGTAGTAACCTGGATCCTCGACCAGCACTGCGTCGCCAGGCTTGATCAGACTACGAAGGATGAGGTCAAAACCCTGACTGGTTCCACCTGTCGTCAATATCTGTTCCAGGCCCAGTTCGACGCCAAGCCGGGCCATCATCCCCTGCAGTTCCCGCCGTAACGGCAAATATCCCAGCGGCGGCCCATAACGTGTGAGGTGAGTGATGTCGCCCCGCCCCAGCGACCGCACGACCTGCTGCATCGCCTCGACATCCATCCAGTCGTCCGGCAGCCATGGACCTCCGACCTTCAGCCAATCGTCCGAGGTTTCGAGTACCTCACGGATCAACCACGCGACGTCATAGTTGCGGGTATCTTCCGGCTCTGGCGCCAAACGGCGATGACCTTCGGCGACGTAGAAGCCAGCGCCGGGCCGCGCGTCGAGATAACCCTGAGCTGTCAACCGGTCATAGGCATCGACGACCGCGTGCCGGCTCGTTCCGCATGCAGCCGCCATGGCGCGGATTGAAGGCAGGCGGGTGCCGCTCACCAGCACCTTCCGCTCAATCTGCCTCAGTACCGCGTCGCAAATACGGTCTGCCGCCGGACGGGTATCGTCCGGGCGCTGCCCTAGCTCGACGATGAGACCTTGCGAGACGATGGCCATGAAAGACTGTACCACCGGCTGACCGGTACAGTGGCGGACAATTGCGGCCGAATTGTCCGGGCCAATTTCACGCGGAACCTTCAGCATTCCCCCATTGCACAAATGGAGGACAACCTCATGGGCAGGTTCTTGCAAATGCTTTACGCCGTTGGCGCCTATGCGCTCTTTCTGGTCGTGTTCCTTTATTCGATAGGTTTCGTGGGCAACTTTCTGGTGCCCAAGTCGATCGATGGCGGGGAACCCGCGACACTACTGTCATCGCTGGCGATCGACGCGTCACTGCTGGGGCTCTTCGCCATCCAGCACAGCGTCATGGCCCGCCCTGCCTTCAAACGTTGGTGGACGCGGATCGTCCCCGTCGGCATCGAGCGCAGCACCTATGTCGTCGCGACAAGCCTCGCCATGGCGCTGCTATTCTGGCAATGGCGTCCGCTTGAGGCGACGATCTGGGCGCTTGACGGGCTTCCTGCGCAGCTCGTTCTTGGCACCTGTCTGCTTGGCTGGGTCGTCGTTCTGATTTCGACCTTCATGTTGAGCCACTTCGAATTGTTCGGGCTCACGCAAGCCTATGCCGCCTTCAGCGGGCGCGCCGTCCGATCGGCTATGTTCCATACGCCCATGCTCTATGGACTGGTCCGCCATCCAATCATGCTGGGCTTCATCATTGCCTTCTGGGCGGCGCCAATCATGACGCTCGGCCACCTCGTCTTTGCCGCGGCGACCACGCTCTATATCCTGATCGCCTTGCAGCTCGAGGAAGCCGATCTGATCGCCAATTTCGGCGACACCTACCGAGACTATCGCCGCCGAGTGCCGATGTTGGTCCCTTCTACCCGCAGGCGTGGCTCAGCCCCCGAACCGCGCCTCGTCCGTCGATAGGCAGGCGCGCAAGAGACGGCCATCCGTCGCATATCGGGGATCCGAGACGACCCGGATCCCCCACCATGATGGAAAACATCAAGATCGCCCAAGCGCCGGCAGCAGCGGCGATGGCTTCCTAAGGGCAGATTTTTCGTCGGTCTGGCAAAGATTGGCTGGGGGACTAGGACGATCATCAACGAGTGACATTTTCATTTTGATTTCAAATGCTTGCTTATTTTCATAGGGTTAGGGATAAAGGGCTGTACTAAACTCCTGTACTAAACTCTGAGGGAAAATGCCCCCTAAACCCACCCGCGAGCCCTCCTACCTCAAACAACGAGGGAACCAATGGTGGTTCCAGATAGGGGTGCCGAAGGACGTGCGAGCAGCGTTTGGCAAGGCACTCGTAGCAGTGCCATTGGGGACCACTGACAAGCGCGAGGCGCGCGGCTTGGCGTCTGTTGAGGTGGTCAGGGTAAGAGAGGTCTTCGCCCGCCTCCGGGGCAAGGTAAGCCTCACTAGCGCCGACATCGAAGGGGCAGCGAGGGACGCCTATCAATCCCAGTTGGCGATCTATGCTGGGCTGGGGCAGAACCCCTCCGATGAAGACGATGACATAGACACCGCAATCAGCCTCTATGGGGACGCGCTGAGGGACCGGCGCTACGCGCTTGTGGCAGGCGAGGCCGCTGAAGTCATCGGGAGTCGGGGAGCAACTGTTGCAGTCGGTAGCCCGATTTACAACGCGCTATGCGCCGCCCTCTGCCTCGCCCACCTAGAAGCCTTCAACGGGCGTAGGGCCTTCCTGAAGGGGCAGGCGTTCACTCCTAGGGCCAACTTCACCCGCACCGAACTCGATCCCCTGACCTTGCAACCTGTCATAGCGTCCCGCCAGCAGAAGGTGAAGGCCGGGGCCTCTGGGAAGGACGGACGGTTCTCGACGGTCGCCAGCCGGTATGTTGATGCTTCTATGAGGGATGCGACGGTGGCTTGGTCCCAGCAGACCAAGGCGCAGTATGAGGCCACCTTCAGACTGTTTGAGGACTACGTTGAGGATTGCCCGCTGGCGTCGGTGACGCGCGAGGATGCCGCCTCCTTCCTTGACGCTATCGCCACACTCAATCCGTCCTACGGGCGCGGCAGGGGCGCGAAACAGATGTCGTTCTCAGAGCTTCTTCAGAAGTTCAAGAGCAACGACGGTGGCTTGGGTAACAAAACCCTCAATCGACATCTCACCGCCTTAAACGGCCTTTGGAAGTGGGCTCGCACGAACGGGGTAGTCACATCCGACAATCCGTTCAGTGGCCTCATGCGGCGCGTGTCGAAGAATGACGGTTGGGTTCCCTTCAACCTTGAGGAACTGAACGCACTATTCGGCTCCACACTCTACAAGGAGGCAACACTTGAGGAGAGGCTGAGGCCAAAAGTTCACACGATGAAGCAAGCCCTGCTATGGGCTCCGATCATCTCCCTGTATTGCGGGCTGCGGTCGAATGAAATTTGCCAGCTAAGGCCCGGCGACGTGGCGAAGGAGGATGGCGTCTGGCGCTTCAACGTGTCCGAAGAGGGAGAGAACCAAGAGTTGAAGACGGACGCTTCTGTGCGGAAGGTGCCTGTCCATTCCAAGTTAATAGAGTGCGGCTTTCTGAAGTACCTCAAGCACGTTGAGAGGGAGACGTTACTGTTTCCCGGCCTTAAAAGCGGTGGGCGTGACAAGAAGTACAACACTCAATTCGTGCAACGCTTCTTCGACCTGAGGATGGACGCGGGCATAACCCGAGACAAGGTTGTCTTCCATTCCTTCAGGAAGAACGTGGGGACGGCGCTAGAGCGTGCGAGGGTGCCCGAGAGCGAAGCTGTGCAGATACTCGGTCATGAGAAGCTTTCTATGAGCTACAGCATCTACAGTATTGGACTGACGCTTCCGCAATTGTCGGATGTGGTGGAGAAGATCGCTTATCCAAAACTCAATCTCAGACATCTGGCGTAAGCGATTAGTTGATGCGCGTGCCTTGCCTAAGTTCATAGGGCACCGACACAGCCTTTCGACTCATGAAGTTCGCGGCATGAGCAGCGGCCACATTCCGGTTGCCGACAATCTCGATGACGTTCTCAGCATTGGACCTCTGTGCTGCCTTGGTGAAGTTGAACGAGCCGGTCAGCACAATCGGCCTCGCATCCCCTTTATCAATGATGACGACTTTGTTGTGGGCGATCTTTGGTTTGACATCGACCAGCACCGGGATGTGCGCGTTAGCGAGGAAGGTTGCGCCAGTGTAACGGGCCGTCCGTTGGCTCTTGTCCACTATAGCCAGCACCTCGACGCCACGTTCAGACGCCTCGGCGATGGCATTGGCGATGGGCGCGGACGTGAACGAATACGCCTGAACCTTGATCGTGTGTTTGGCGCTGGCGATGGCGGCGACAATCATACCCTCGCAGTCCATGCCGGGCGTGAAGCAGACACGGTAAGCCGCGCCGCTTTGGAACGGGCGCAGCTCATCGGCGCTGACCGGCGACCACAAGACGACGATTGCCATCGTCGCTCTTGCCCATTTCGCGTGCATTGCAGAATTTCTCTCAGGTAATGGCAGGGGACGGAGGGAGAGAGGCCGCAATAGCCGACCCTGGCCGGTACATGTCCGAAACTCAAGCTGCCATATGCCGTGTAGCTGGCATCCCGTCGGGTGATCGATAAAAGCCTCACCTGCTTCTACACCACGAGTCCGGTCGACCAATCAAATTCGCCTTGATCACTATTCTTGACGTCTAGAACTTCCTGAATTTTCGAAACTATTTCTCCATACCGAGCCCTTGTCGCAAAAATAAGAAGCTCCCGGACGATAGGACATTCCTGAAAATAGCGCCGATAAATTCCTCCGAAATTTCGTATCCACATTATTTCAGAAAATGGACGGTCGTATCCAGGATCGAAGTCTCGTAGCAAACGCTCTATGGTGTCAGCCTGAAAGTCTGCCGAACATCCGTTAGCAGGATGCCATCGACACGTGAGGCTTTTGGCCTGATTTATGACAACGCACAGAGTGACTGAAGGGCGCGAAACATTCCAATTCTTGGAGTCGAGGAGCGACGTCAACCCCTCGTTCTCCTCCAAGAACGCGTCGCTTATTTCATCCATCAGCCTTTGATTTCCAGCATCCGAACCAATTCCATTTAGGCGTACCTCTGCTTTTGCCAGTTCAAGGTATTTCGCACTTGAGAGCGCAGAGTTCCAAACCATAGGCATTTCAGTAATTGCCAATTGTCGCCCCTCAGTCACACGAATAAATCAGCCGCTTTCCGGCGTTGGTCTTCTAAGTCAGTCAATGTGAACTTAGCATATTATATGCTGCAAAGCTCAGCCCGGATGATCTCGGTGGAGAGATGCAGCTGACCGCCTAGATGACGAAGCACTCGTCCTCTGCTAATCGGAAATTTATGAAGCAACACGGACAACCGTCCCCCTCCGGTCCGCTCTCGCTCCCAATGCTTGTGAGTTCCGCTCGCCATGCGATGAACTGCCTTAGCCATCTGCACCTCCCGGAATTCAACATGTAAGTCTGGTTGAAGATCATTCTTGATGGCTAAGACGACAGAGATAGCGGCGGCGATAATGGCTAGCGGATCGACGTTCGCTTGTCGTAGCCGCGCCCATGTAGCCTTCGCTCGCTTCTCAGGGGGCAGTCCGCGTAACCTGAACGCTTCCACAGCAGGCCCACTACGTCGCATGAGCGAGGCAATAGCATCCACCGCGTTGCGGACTTCGATGTCATCGCTATGCGCCTGCAACCACGCCGTGGCGGTGGCCCGATGTGGCGAAAGCTCGGCGGCGGTGTAGGACTTCTTGGTGTAGCTGCCGTGGCGCTGAAAATGATCTTCGTGGCTTCGACAATAGAGCCGATTGAGTCCCTTACCGGATGCGGCGCGTGTCGGCTTCTTGCAATCGAAGATGCGGCAGCGGGGATACGGTGTGGCCTTTGCGGCAACGCGCTGTTGGACATCTGTGCTCCGCTTATGGCGGCGTTCAGTGGACCCGCTCATTCCTTACGGGCCCCTCTATGGTGAACGTAGGTTGTATATAAGATTATATAGACCATACTACCCCCCTCACCATCTCCCCCTAGGGTAGTACCTAGATGGTCCATCATCCTCAATCTCACTTGAGCCTCTTCGCTTAGGGTATTCGGAGGGTGATGGTTGTAGGTAGGTCATCCGGGGGCCTATTCCCTCGACACCTGGCCTATCAGGCCCGTGTGCTTCTTAAAGATGTTGACCATCGCCGTCTCTGTAACGTCGGCGTCGCTCGCCTTCACGATCACAGCATCATGAACAGGGAGAGCAACAACGCCCTTGCTCATCAGCGAGAGGAGAACTTCAACAAGGATGTTGCTCTCGACGTATTGAAGTGAGAAGCCGAGGTCAGGCACGATCTTCGTCGCCACCGGCTTGTGAAACTTGAGCAACAATTTCAAGGCGTCACTGATCGCAAGACCATTGGGGAACAGAGGTCTTGTGTTGGCCGGCATCCGGCTAAAGACGGGGCCATTGAAGAGGGCTGCATTCCACAGCTTCTTCCACCCCTCTCGATGTATTTCATAACCGGGCACGGCATAGCAGTCCGCTGGCGGCGTCGCCCCACAGAGGCCGTAGAGAGTGCGTGCCGACATTTGCCGGTAGTCGATGGTCACGACTTCTTCATCATCGATTAGCAAACCTGAGGCTCGCTCTTCTTTTTTAAGCCCTTGCCAAAAGCCACCGAACAATCGACCCCCCTGATTGAACGCTCCATTGTTGAACATGCGCCGCATCGATCGGTCATCGATGTCTACAGGGTGTTTGGTCTCCAGTCCTTCATCGAAGTTCAGCTCAGCTTCATCAAGCCATGTGTTGATCATCTCCAAGTCACTTCTGAGGCGGATCGTTGCCGGTGTCTCGGCGTAGGCGATTGTCTGCTTGCTACCAAGCCGCCCCTCTTTGGCTCCCTTCAGGACGATGATCTCGCGCCCTTTGCGCTGCCTGAGGTCGCCAAGCGTGATCTCACTTTCACGCATGAGCTTTAGAAGCCTCCAGCCAGCGGTGCATGTCGTCCGCCGACCGGGTCCGAATGCGCCTCGATAGCCTTCTTTGAGGCGGAGGAAGGATAGTTCCTTCGACGCCAAACGTTTCAACGCTTCGGGAAAGGTCTTGTTGAGGGCTGGTGCCCGATACCGATTTGCGCGGCTCAGCTTTTCCTTCGACATGGGCGTCATGATGGCCCGGTCCGGCGAGGCGAGCGTGCAATACATCGCGTCACAGACGATGGCCTCGATCATCAACTCGAATGTCTTTTGGTCGGTAGCCTTCCGCCGTCTCTGGCGAAGTCCCTTATGCTCTTCGTAGTGCTCAAGCTCATTGATGATGTCGGCAACGATGGCCTTTGCCGAAGGTGACTTCGCGCTGCGCCAAGGGTCGAACGGACGGTCACGGATAGGGGGCTCTTTGGGGGCAGGTGAGACAGACACCTTCGCCTTGCCGTCACGTAGATATAGACGTCCCGTCATATGCCTCGCCTTTACACGTCGATGAAGTCACTTGAAGGCGGAAGGCACTAAGCATGCGGGCCCGCAACCGATTAGGTCTCAGTTCAGTCTTGTTCGCTGATGGTTTGTGCCAGCGCACGGAGTTTATTCAGGCGGGGTATCCATCGGGCGTGAACTTATGTCCTGGGTATGCCTCTTCAAGTTCGGCCACCGTCCGATAGATCATTGCCACCGGCTGAGACAGCGGGATTGTCTTGGTCATTCGGAGCGTGGCCTAGGATGCGATAGACGTGAGCCTTGGAAAGCTTGTACTCGGCCATGAGGTCTTTGATAAGCACCCCCTCGGCACGCTTCCGTCTGATCTCTGCCTTGCCTGCGTCTTCGATTTTGCGTGGCGGCCCGAACCGCACCATTTTCTCTTTGGCCTTGGCGATGCCATCCATCTGCCTCTCTTTGCGGATGCCGGTCTCAAACTCTGCGATGGAGGCGAGCACATCGAACAGAAGCTTCCCGTGGGGAGTGGAGGTGTCGATGCTCTGGTCGAGCACCACCATGTTCACGTTCTTGCGCTTCAGGCCGTCAGCAATCTGATGAAGGTGGAGTGTCGAGCGAGCGAGCCGGTCGAGGCGGCTAATTACGAACGTGTCGCCATCTCTCAGGTAGTCGAGACAAGACTTCAACTCGGGGCGGGAACTATCAAGGCCGGATCGCTTCTCGCTGAATACCTTGTCGCAATCCTTCAGCTTGGCTAGCTGGACCTCTAGCGACTGCCCGATAGAACTCACCCGCGCGTACCCGACCCGTGCCATGTTCGTCTCCCAATGTCTTTACCTCATGAGAATTGTCTTATGAGACATGGAATGAGACATGTCAAGCGTAATGTCTCTTAGAGTATAGAAAATGAGACTAGGCGTGCGGGCGCATAGCGAGTCGCTGAGTCGATTGGGGGCTTAGGTGGGAATTCCCTGCCTAGGCCCTTAATGCTTCCCCAGCGCCTCCTATGAGTCGCCTGAGGTGTGTTCTCGGTTCCCAGCCGGTCGCCACCTGTGTTAGCGTGAACAGAGGGAGAACATAGACTGGGCACCCTGCCATGATGCAACGCGCGAACCTGATGAAAGAGAGACGCAGTAGGGCAGAGAAGACCATGCTCGTCCGGCTCCCCCTCCTAACGCCCCCGCAGGGCTTCGGGCGGGACCTGCGCGAGATGCTCCGTTGGCTTGATGAGACTGTCGGGAGGGGCGGTTACCAGTGGTTACCGTCTGGTATGAGGCTACCGGATGCGGTCCATCTCTTCCTCCCAGACTTGGTGACCGCACAGGCGTTTGCCGAGCGGTGGCCGGTGGTGGGTATTGAGGTGACGCGGGAAGGCGGCACTGAGGATGAGGCGAGGGGCGACTAGGTGGCGATGAGGGGCCTCGGTTGTTGCAGAGGCGCAGGCACCCCAAGGGGGGAAATGACCGGCGACCACCCCACGATAGGCCGCTTGTAAATTTGTGATATTTCAGAGAGCCCGATTAATGAGGCTAAGCGGTGCTCTGCGATCAATCTTCATCAACGCATTTTTGTGGCCAGGTCTGGAAATGGGCTGGCATCTATCTCAAGACCAACAAGAAACTTGGCGTCAATCATTGGGAGGTGCAGCCTAAATTACTGCGGGTGTTCGATGACGTCCACAACTGGATCGAAAACAAGACCTATCCTCCCGACAAGATCGCGGTGCGATTCCACCGCGACATCGTTTGGATGCATCCGTTCCCGAATGGCAATGGTCGCTGGTCACGCCAGATGGCGTACATGCTGGCTGTCCGAGTTGGCCAGCTACACTTTACGAGGCGCGACAGTGTTCACCGCGTGCCGGACGAAATCCGAAAGGCGTATATCGCCGCGCTACAGGCAGCCGATAACCAAGACTATAGTCTGCTGTGGGCGTTTGCCCGCTCCTGACCGCTGACTAGCCGATTTTGGCGGGTCTTGTAAGATTGCCCAGCGCCCCGACAGCTTGCTGTGAATCCGCATGCTTTTTTTGTGTTCAATAAGGTTGGGCATTCTCTATATGTTCTCCTTCAACTTTCCTCTCCGCACCCTCCAACCGTCAGGCAAGCCATGAATTACGACCAGTTGTCTCGCTCTGCGCTGATTCGACTGCTTCAGCAGAACGACGCTGCGCTCAACGACGCGGGCAAGGACGGCATCGTGATGAACTACACGGGCCGGGCCGCGCCGTGGCAGATCATCCGGCTAGTGAAGCCGAAGCTCTCTAGAATCGTAAAAAAGCTCTGCGTCGGCGATGAACAACAACAGTGCGAGAATGAAATTTGGGATGGCGAAAACCTCTCGGCGATGGTCACGCTCTACAAGTATCGCGGCCAAGTTGATCTGATACTCACCGATCCGCCCTACAACACCGGCGAAGATTTTAGATACAACGACAAGTGGGACAAAGACCCGAACGACCCGGACTTGGGTGAGCTGGTTCCCAAAGACGACGGCTCGCGTCATAGCAAATGGCTTCGCTTTATGACGCCTCGCGTCTGGATGATGCGGGAAATGCTGAAGCCGGGCGGTGTCATTGCCATCTGCATCGATCACCGCGAACTTTACCGCCTCGGCATGTTGATGGACGAAATTTTCAAAGAAGAAAACCGAATCGGGATCATCAACTGGCAGAAGAGCTACTCGCCACGGAGCGACAACAAGGGCCTCTCTACAGCCACCGAGTATGTTCTCGTCTATGCAAAGAACGCCGAGCGAGCAAAGACGGGCCTTACGGAGCGAACGGTCGCGATGAACTCGCGCTATCAGACGCCCGACAACGATCCAGATGAATGGAAGTCAGGTGATGCGTCGGGTCCAAACGCTTCGACTCATCGGAAAATGGTCTACGCCATTCAAAGCCCGTTCACAGGCGAACTTTACTACCCGCCGCAGGGCCGGTGCTGGGCTAATGAAAAGAAAAGTATGAGAGCCTGGCTCGAAGCATGGGGCAGCTCATATCAGGAAGTATGGGTCGGCGACGGCAATGAAATTCGTGAAAAAGGAAAGACGATACGCGTCAATGCGCTCGTCCTGAAGGGAACCTCATTCAAGAACGGCAAGCAGGTTGGCGGAGAGCCAATTCTCAAGGCCGCGCGTAAAGCTGCTCTGCTTCGCATGAAGGAAGGGACTTGGCCGGCGCTGTACTTTGGCTTGAAAGGCGAAGCGGGACCGCAGCTCAAACGGTATTTGAAGGACGTTAAGAAGGGCAAAGTGCCTATGACTTATTGGGCGGACGAAGATTACGAGACGCCGCTCAACATCGGCACGCAATCGTGGGATCATGTTGAGTCAGGTCACAGCCAAGCAGGCGTTACGGAGCTCGATGAAGTTGTGGGACGCGGCCATGATTTCAAAACCGTCAAACCGCTTCGACTCATCAAGAAAATTATCCAGATTTGGTGTCCGCCCGAAGGCATTATCCTTGATCCATTTGCAGGTTCGGGAACGACGGGGCAAGCGACCGTGGAACTCAATCAGGCGGTTGGAGCCAAGCGCCGTTTCATACTTATTGAACAAGGGAACACGGAAAAAGGCGACCACTACGCCAAAACACTGACC
This sequence comes from Parvibaculum sedimenti, assembly GCF_009184905.1. Taxonomy (GTDB): domain Bacteria; phylum Pseudomonadota; class Alphaproteobacteria; order Parvibaculales; family Parvibaculaceae; genus Parvibaculum; species Parvibaculum sedimenti. The sequence continues at coordinate 3,160 of NZ_WESC01000006.1, read as the reverse complement.
GTCGAGCGTATCCGGCGGGTGCTGACTGGCGATTGGGCATCTGGCAAGCGCGCGCCAATTCCTGGAGGCTTCCGTTTCATCGAACTGAAGAAGGAGAAGATTGACGCCGAAGCGGTCAATGCGCTCGCGCGCGAAGAAATGATCGACTTGCTTCTGACCAGCTATTGGGACAAGGCTGAAAAGGCTAAATCATATCTGCGACGCCTGCCGGCAGGGCAGCATCGCTATCTCTTTGCCGTGAACACCAAGAATGAGGGCTTCTTTCTCGTATGGCAGTCGTCTGATGATGAGTCAGTGCTGAATAGGGAGGTGTTCAAGTCCATCGTCCTCGAAGCGAAGGCTGCCAAGCTCACACCTCACTACCACGTATATGCGACGTTTGCGCCTTACACAGGCGCTGGCATGGAGTTCTACAAAATCCCCGACAGAGTACTGGAGCATATCGGGTTCAATCCGCGATCCGACGCCTACAACAACGAGGAGTGTGCGGATGCTTGAGCTTAAGGTTTTTCAGGCGGATAGCGCGAGAACGATGGCAGATCGTTACGCCTATTTCGCCAGCCATCCTGATCGACCACGCAAAGGCACAAAGCCGCGCCCGTTTTTTCAGGCCTTGTCCGCGCTGACAGGCGCCGGTAAGACACCGATTCTGGCTCAGGCTGTCGTACTCATGCGAGCTTACTTCGGCTGCGAGCCGATTGTGCTTTGGATGTCCAAAGCCAAATCAGTAGTAGCCCAGACCTACACGAATTTCGCCGATGGAAAATACAGCCATATCGTGGATGGATTCGAGGTCATTAATGTTCAACAACTCAATCCGACGCTTATCGCTGACGGCTCCACCCCGCTGCTGCTAATGACCACCACGGGATTGTTCAATAACAAGGATCAATCCGAAGGCGCTCTCAACATTTATAAGAAGGACAACGACCTTTTCGGCGATCAGTCACCCTGGGAGCGGCTCATTGAACGCAAATACGACGGAAAGCGCCGTCCACTGCTCATTGTCTATGACGAAGGGCATAATCTCTCGGAACAGCAGACGGAATTGCTGGCTGAATTGGAACCAGACGCATACCTGCTCGCTAGTGCGACGCTAAAACTTCCCGCGAATTTCCAGAAATCGGTCATCCAGCCTATTTCGCTCTGGTTCGAAGAAGTTTCCGATTCCACGCCTTTCGTGATGCTTAATGCCGTCGATTCGGACGGAAAGCCAGAAGCCGAGCGCTTCATTACCACCGCCGTGAGCAGCGAAAAGGTCGTCGAAGCACAGCTCGTTAAGAAGGCCATTCAGTTCGATGGCACGACAGCCGCGATGGAACAGTGCCTGGACGATCTATGCGAACGCATGAACGTGCTCAACAACGAGATTGCGAACCAAGACCTGAATTTTAAGCCAAAGGCGATCTACGTTTGCAAAACTAACATCGCAGACGACGGCGAGAAAGATGACGCCACAAAACCGTTTGAACATCGGAAAGCCCCACCCATTCGCATTTGGCGTTACCTGGTCGAAGAAAAAGGAATCTCGCCGAAAGACATTGCCATCTACGCCAACCTCACTTTTGTCGATGGTAACAAACCCAAAGTAGTAAACCTCTTTTCAAAGGGCGAGAACGATTTCGATGAGTTTCAAGCGGGAAATTACCATCATGTTATTTTCAATCTGTCATTGCAGGAAGGCTGGGACGACCCTGCATGCTATCTCGCTTACATCGACAAAAGCATGGGGTCGTCAATCCAAGTAGAGCAGATTATTGGTCGCGTTTTGCGTCAATACGGCGCAACCCACTACGAAAGCCCTCTGCTCAACAGCGCCCACTTCTTTCTTCGCGTCGATAGCCAGAGCGTATTCTCGGACGCCATTCAAAAGGTTCGGACAAAGCTACAGTCTGAGGGCGCTCCAATTGAAATCAGCAGTAATTTTGGAACCAAGGGTAGCGTCGCCGAAGATCTATCGCCCAAGGATGACGTGCCGGTGGAGCTGCATCACATCTTTGTCGATTCCGAAGCGGCCAGGAAGCGTATCGCTGAGATCGTGAGTGATTTTCTGACTTTTGCGGAGGGCCACCCGGACACCCTCGGCGAGGCCCACACCACGACGCAGCTTGTGGACTTACATGAGCTGGGCAAGGATCAAGGGGCGTTGGAGTGGAAGCCGGACGGCAACACCAATCCAATGCGACTTCGCTGGCTCGTAAACACCGCTATTAAGTCGCGCTCATCGCGCGCTCTTGCCGTCGTCGATTTGAAAGAAAAAAAGTTCGACGTGCGTATCCAGGTCCAAAGCAGGGTTGACAAGCTAACGCACAAGCTAGCGCAAGAGGTCGTATCCGCTTTCTTCCAGCACTCTGACCTAGTGTACGAGAGCGTGAAGCCCTTCAAATTCGGAGTACTTCGTGTGCCTAAAGATGCTCCCGCTTTCAGCAATGCACTCTATGATCGTTACACTGGCTTCAACAAGTTTGAATTAGTCTTCGCCAGGGCGCTCGATATCACTGGTGCGACATGGCATAGAAATCCTGTGAGTGGCGGATTTTTTATTCCTCTTCTTTCCGAGGGTGATACTGCCTCCTTCTATCCTGACTTCATCGTTTGGAGGAAAGGGCTTATTTATTGTCTTGATACAAAAGGCGGCCACCTCTTGTCAGATGCGGTTGCACGGAAGCTTTTCGACATCAGAGAAGATGGGAAGACGAAGATTCTTGTGCGCTTCATTACGGAGGGAAAGCAAACGGAACTTCGCGGTAAAGCCATCAAGGGCGGATACACTGTTTGGAAGATGAAGTCGGGGCAGTCTACTCCCATTCATGTTGCGGACCTCGACGCCGCCGTGACAGAAAGTTTGAAATAGGAAGACTGTTGGCCGTCCGACTTGAATGCTGTCCTCAGACGGCTGGCTATTTCCACTCCACGAATGTTCCAGACGAACGCACGGCGGCCCGCTGACCGGCCAAGCTGTTCGAGTATAGTTCCGTCGTCATATCGGCCTGGCGCCGTGCAAACTGAAGTTTCCCCCATCGGGGATTAGAGCCGCGGCATGATTATGCCCTCTCGGGCGGGTTGAGCAACAGGCCGGCACACGGAGCCATCACAGAGTGGAACGTGAAGGCCTGTTGCGATGAGCTTGGCGGCGAAGGCCGCCGGTGTCCGGTAGTCG
>NZ_WESC01000005.1 GCF_009184905.1 Parvibaculum sedimenti | reverse complement strand
GATCTGCTCTTCCGTAAAACGCTGCCTCTTCATCGTCCGTCTCCCTTCCATAGGGCCGGACTCTAAATCCTTCTGGACGAAAATCTCAGTGGCACGTCAAGGTCAGCAAGGTCTGCGATATCTTCACCCAGATTAACAGCCGCGGCATTCAGCTGGACATCTTTGACCTGCTCAATGCGCTGTTGAAGCCGAAAGATATTCAACTGAAGCTGATGTGGCGCGGCGCCTCGCAGCGCCTCGCTTTCGTTGAGACAGAAAAGATGAATGTCTATGTGTTGCAGGTTATGTCGATCCTGCAGCAGAGCTACTGCTCGCCGAACTATCTCTATTACCTTCTGCCGGGAGAGCCAAAGACCATCCGCGAAGCGGATGGGAGCAAGAGTCAGGTCGTATTGGTCAAGGACGGCGAGGCATTCAGGAAACTATGGGAAGACGCTGTACAGAACATGGAAGAGGCCATAGGTCAGCTCCGGCAGGTCCAGACCTACGGCGTCACAGCCTCCCGCTTTCTTCCCTACGTATCCATGCTGCCTGCCTTCGCAGCAATCCGCGCGCTTGTGAAAGCGTTGCCGGCCGAAAGACGCCTCGGCGCTCAGCGCAAGCTGCGCAAATGGTATTGGGCAAGCGTCTTCACTAGCCGGTATTCCGGCTCTGTCGAGTCGACCAGCGCGCGAGACTTCCTCGATCTCAAGGCATGGTTCGATGATGACGAAGCGATTCCCGGTGCGGTATCCGAGTTCGAACGCCGCTTTCGCGACATCGACTTCGCCAACGAGACCAAGAGCGGAACCTCTATTTACAATGGAATATTCAACCTTCTCGCCATCAAGGGCGCGAAAGACTGGATCAACGGAGAAATCCCCTCCGCAGAAAAGCTCGACGATCATCATATCGTTCCCGCTTCCTGGGGTCGGGAACATCTTGGCGGTTCCCGCATCAACACCATTCTCAACAGGGCGCCACTGATTGCGGAGACCAACCGACACGTCATCGGTGATCGTCTGCCGAACCAGTACCTTCCCGAGCTAATGACAGACAACGGTCGGGAGCACGTCCTTGCCATTCTGGAATCGCACCTGATTTCCGCACATGCCGTCGACATCCTCATTCGACCCAATTTTGGACCAGGCGATTTTGATGACTTTATCGCCGAACGGCGCTCCACCATCCTTTCGGCCATCGAGGATCTACTCATCAAAGAACGCCTCGACCTTCCCCTGAATCTCAGGGATCTCGATGCACGCATCGAGAAGATCGAACTCGCGCTAAGAAAGTGCATCGACGAGGAGCTGGCTGGGGATGCTTCGGCGATCCCGCACTACGTCGCCGATAAGGTCGAAGAGCGCATTCAGAAGGCCGCTCGACGCCAGGCGTCTTCTGGCGACGACGACTTCTCGCGCCTTTCGAGAAAGCTCGAATATTTCGACCTGAGAGAGCTACAGGACCTCATCCAGGCCAAAACGCTATGGCCGCTGTTCAACGAAAGCTTTGGCTCCAAAGAGGGTATGGCCATCAAATTCGGACAGCTGGCCGAACTGCGCAACGGCATCCGTCACAGCCGCAGCGTTAGCCAGATCGCGCTCAAAGAGGGCGAGGCGGCAGCGCTCTGGTTCGAAGGCTGCCTCAAGACCAGATTGGCAACCCCAGTCTAGAGATCAGCCGCTGGGGAGGCGTTACCCCTGTTCCAATAGTGCCACAGTGACGGCGGGGACCGCTTGAATACCCGCCAATCACTCTGGCGGCGGGCAAGATACAGCCGTTTTGAGGCACTTTCCCCTCCAAACGCGGTCTATAAGATAATGAGCACTCCCCCATCCGAATCGACGTCATTCGTCCGAGTCCCAGATCAGTCCATAAGCTATGAACACAGTCGAAATCGAAGAAGCCGTCTCAGCGCTCGCCGAACAGCCGTTCGACGCCGAGAAATTCCCATATGCCTTCCTGGAGGCCTTCGGGAACAAGGAAGCGACGATCAAGCGCCTGTGCAAGGGCGAGACCAACAAGTCAGATCTCGGCGGCGTCCTTCAGACGAACAATATCCACATTGCGATCGCCGCCGCCGGCGAGGTCGGGAAGATCCTCGCCGCGCTCAAGGCCAGTCCGGCGACGGGCAGGTTCAAGGCCAAGTTCATTCTGGCGACGGATGGGGATACCTTCGAGGCCGAGGATCTTGCAAGCGGCGACACGGTCGCCTGCGCGTTCAAAGATTTTCCGGATCATTTCGGTTTCTTTCTGCCGCTCGCCGGCATCTCGACCGTCAGACAGATCAGCGAAAACGCCTTCGACATTCGCGCCACGAGCCGCCTTAACCGGCTCTACGTCGAACTTCTGAAGGACAATCCGGACTGGGGCACGGCCGAGCGCCGGCCGGACATGAACCATTTCATGGCGCGGCTGATCTTCTGCTTCTTCGCCGAAGACACGGACATCTTCAACGGCACCAGCCTATTTACGGCCACGATCGAACAGATGAGCGCGCGGGACTCATCAAACACCCATGAGGTGATCGGCGAGATCTTCCGCGCCATGAACACGAAGATCGACGACCGGAAGGCCGGGAATTTCCGGCCGTGGGCTGATGCCTTCCCCTATGTGAACGGTGGATTGTTCTCCGGCAGTCTTGATGTACCGCGCTTCAGCCGAATTGCGCGCTCCTACCTGCTCCACATCGGCAGCCTGGATTGGACCAAGATCAACCCGGATATCTTCGGCTCCATGATCCAGGCAGTTGCCGACGACGAAGAGCGCGGTGCACTCGGCATGCACTACACCTCCGTGCCGAACATCCTGAAGGTGCTGAACCCGCTTTTTCTCGATGATCTGCGCGCGCAACTCGACGCCGCGGGCGACAACCCACGTATGTTGCTCAATCTACGCAAGCGTATGTCAAAGATCAGAGTGTTCGACCCGGCCTGCGGCAGCGGAAATTTCCTTGTCATCTCCTATAAGGAGATGCGTGCGATCGAGGCTGAGATCAACAGACGTCGTAGCGAGGATGGACGCAAGAGTGATATTCCGCTCACAAATTTTCGGGGCATAGAACTTCGCGACTTCCCCGCGGAGATCGCTCGCCTTGCTCTCATCATCGCGGAATATCAATGCGATGTGCTCTATCGCGGGCAGAAGCTAGCACTAGCCGAGTTTCTTCCCCTCGATGCCGAGAACTGGATTACATGCGGCAACGCGCTCCGTCTTGATTGGCTTAGCATCTGTCCGCCCACCGGAAAGGGTGTAAAATATCATTCAGACGATTTACTTCATACGCCGCTCGACCAAACGCAGATCGACTTCGAGAACGAAGGCGGCGAGACATATATTTGTGGAAATCCCCCCTTTACTGGGGCACGCGAGCAGTCGAAATCGCAAAAGGAAGATTTGCATCAGGCAATGCTCAACTTTCCCGGCGTTAATAGCTTGGATTATGTGTGCGGGTGGATTTGGAAGGCCGTTCAGTACGGGAAGGATGTGAATTCTTTCGCGGCCTTTGTCGCGACAAACTCTCTTTGCCAAGGGCAATCAATACCGCTTTTTTGGGGAGTTGTTGTCGATCAGGCCGAGCTCTTTTTCGCTCATCGAACATTCAAATGGCAAAACAACGCCACACACAATGCGGCCGTACATTGCGTCATCGTCGGACTCACACGATCCGCAGGTGCTCGAAAGTTCATCTATGACGCGGATACAGCGACTCAAGTGGCTAACATATCTCCGTACCTAACGAACAATAAAAACGTGATTGTACAAAAATTGCCGTCGTCTATCGACGGCAGGCCGGAACTTGTCTCCGGCAATCAGGCAATCGAGGGCGGAAATCTCATTTTACACAAATCCGAAATGGAGCACCTTCTGACGGCACATCCCGAGTGCAGGCAGTTCATTCGTCCAATGTACGGCGCGGAAGACTTCGTTCGCGGAACGCCGCGATATTGCATTTGGGTGCGAAAAGACCAGTTGCAGATCGCTTCGAAAATTCCTGAGTTCAAAAAGCGCTTCGATCGTGTTCAAGAATATCGACGCGATGCCGGTGAAGTCGCGATGAGTCTCATACACATTCCTTACAGATTTAGGTACGTGCACGAAGCAAAGAGATCGATGCTTGTCGTTCCCCGAACAACGACTGAGCGACGAGAATACCTTCCAATTGGGGTACTGCTGCCTCCGGCTATCGTTACGGACGCCATTCAAGTCATCTACGACCCCGAAAATTATATTCTGAGTATTCTTTCATCAAAGCTGCACATGAGTTGGGTCAAAGCGGTCGCAGGACGACTAAAGTCCGACCCTAGATATTCAAATACTCTCGTTTACAACACATTTCCTATTCCAGTGCTCACCGATAAGAACAGGGCTGACCTTACGCACTGTGCGGAGCAAATCTTATTGGCGCGAGAAACGCACTTTCCGGCCACCATTGCTGATCTCTATGATCCCGATGACATGCCAGCCGATTTACGCGAGGCGCACGAGCATAACGACGAGATTCTGGAGCGCATCTATATCGGCCGGCGCTTTAGGAACGATACCGAACGGCTGGAAAAGTTATTTGAGCTCTACACTAAGATGACGGGCGGACAGGGCTCTGCCGTAAAGAAGAGGAAGGGAAGAGGCGCGTGACCGAAAAGAAGATATCCGTACCCTCTGTCTCCGTTTCCTATGCTCGCAATGGCTCATCAACCAAGTCCAATGCCTTGGGCATGCGTCCCATGCAGGAGCGCGCCTATGAGAAGCGCGGCGAACAATATCTGCTCATCAAGTCGCCGCCGGCCTCCGGCAAGAGCCGCGCGCTGATGTTCATCGCGCTCGACAAGCTGCAAAATCAAGGCATCAAGCAAGCGATCATCGTGGTTCCGGAAAAGTCGATCGGCGCGAGTTTCAACGACGAGCCGCTGAGCAAATATGGCTTCTGGACGGACTGGCATGTCGAACCGAAATGGAATCTCTGCAACGCGCCAGGCTCCGACAACGGAGGTAAGGTCAAATCAGTCGAGGCCTTTCTGCGGAGCGACGACGAGGTTCTAGTCTGCACCCACGCTACCTTCCGGTTCGCCGTCGACCAGTTCGGCGTGGAGGCTTTCGACGACCGTCTGATCGCGGTTGACGAGTTTCACCATGTCTCCGCCAATCCGGATAACAAGCTTGGTCTACATCTCGGTCAATTCATTGCGCGCGACCGCGTGCATATCGTGGCTATGACCGGCTCATATTTTCGGGGTGATGCAGAGGCCGTTCTGGCGCCGCATGACGAAGCGAAGTTCGATACCGTTACCTACACCTACTACGAACAGCTCAACGGCTATGAATATCTGAAGCAGCTCGACATCGGCTATTTCTTCTATTCGGGCTCTTACGCTGACAGTATCCTGAATGTGCTCGATCCCGACGAGAAAACCATCGTTCACATTCCCAACGTCAATTCGCGCGAGAGCACGAAGGACAAGATCAAGGAAGTCGAGCACATCATAAGCGCGCTTGGGGAATGGCAGGGATCGGACCCCGCGACCGGATTTCAGCTAGTTAAGACGCCGGAAGGTCGCGTTCTGCGGATTGCCGATCTGGTCGACGACGATCCCGCCAAACGGGATCGAGTCTCGCTCGCCTTGAAAGACCCCGCACAGAAGAACAACCGCGACTATGTGGACATCATCATCGCGCTCGGCATGGCGAAGGAAGGGTTCGACTGGATTTGGTGCGAGCACGCGCTGACTGTCGGATACCGGTCAAGCCTGACCGAGATCGTGCAGATTATCGGCCGCGCAACGCGCGATGCGCCGGGGAAGACGCGCGCGCGCTTCACGAACCTCATCGCGGAGCCGGATGCCTCGGAACAGGCCGTCGCGGAGGCCGTCAACGATACGCTGAAAGCCATTGCGGCGAGCCTTCTCATGGAGCAGGTACTCGCGCCTCGCTTCGAGTTCAAACCTAAGAATCCCGACAACGGACCGGCGCTGGGCTATAACTATGGCGAAGGCGGCTACGATCCGAACCAGTGCAATGTCGGCTTCAATGAGGCGACCGGACACTTCCAGATCGAGATCAAGGGGTTGGTCGAACCCAAAAGCAAGGAAGCAACCCGCATCTGTCAGGAAGACCTGAACGAGGTGATTGCCACCTTCGTCCAGGACAAGACAGCCATTGAACGAGGCCTATTCGACGAAGAACTCGTTCCGGAGGAACTGACGCAGCTCCGGATGGGCAAGATCATCAAGGAGAAATATCCTGATCTTGATGACGAGGACCAGGAAGCCGTGCGACAGCACGCCATTGCCGCTCTCAACCTGACCCAGAAAGCCAAGCAGCTTCTGCTGGGTGACGATGGAAGCACTGATACAGGTGGTGGCAGAGGCGTCGATAATGAACCGGGCGTCAACACGGCGTTGATCGACGGTGTGCGCAAGTTTGCGTTAGACATGCGCGAACTGGACATCGATCTGATCGACCGCATAAACCCCTTTGGCGAAGCCTATGCAATCCTCGCAAAGACCATGAGCGAGGACAGCCTGAAGCAAGTCGCGGCGGCAATTGCCGCCAAGCGAACCAAACTGACGCCGGAGGAAGCCAAGGACCTTGCCATCCGCGCCGTCAAGTTCAAGAAAGAACGGGGCCGCCTCCCCTCCATAAGCTCGACGGATGCCTGGGAAAAGCGGATGGCCGAAGGAGCGGCCGCCTTTGTGCGCTTTAAAGATGAGGGACGCTATGAGTGATCTCGACCTCGACGAGCTGCGCGAGGAATTGGACGAGTTTGCTCAGCCAGAGAAGAAAGGCGGACGCTCGCCGCGGGAGGAGCGCATCATCGCGGGCTTTGAAGATATCCAGCGTTTTGTCGAGGAACATGGGCGAATTCCTCAGCATGGCGAGGATCGAGACATTTTCGAACGGCTCTATGCGGTGCGTCTCGACCGAATACGCGCGCTGGAGGAATGCCGATCAATTCTCGCGCCATTAGATCATCAGGGACTTCTGACGGGGACCGAAAGTTCCGTGACCTCCACAGCTGAGGAAATGGGCGACGACGAGCTTCTTGCGGAGCTAGAGGGGGCGGGAGTCGCTGGCGATCTAACTGAGCTTCGTCATGTCCGGAGAAGTGTAGAGAAGCGCGCCGCTGAAGAAGTCGCCAACCGCGACAGATGCGAGGACTTTGACCGCTTCAAGCCGCTATTTGCGCAGCTGCAGAAAGAACTCGAGACCGGCGTTCGTGAAACAAGGCCGTTCGAGCTCAAGGCAGAGATTAGGCCGGGAAGCTGGTTCATTGTTGGTGGTCAGAAGGCCTATGTTTCCGACATGGGCGAGGTGTTTACGAACGACCAAGGCCGGTCGGATGCTCGGTTGCGCGTGATCTTCGACAACGGAACCGAAAGCAACATGCTGATGCGCTCGCTCCAGCGAGCACTCAATAAGGATGAAGCCGGGCGACGGATTACTGACCCTGTTGCGGGTCCACTCTTTTCTGGCGAGCGTGGCGAAGACGATCAGGCCAGCGGAACGATCTATGTCTTGCGCAGCAAGTCCGATCACCCGCTCGTCGCTCAGAATCGCGATCTCGTTCACAAAATCGGCGTCACCAATATGAGCGTCGAGCAGCGCATAGCCGGCGCGCGCCTGCAGCCGACCTTTCTCATGGCCGACGTCGAAGTGATCGCAACCTATGAGCTCTTCAATATCAACCGGATCAAGCTGGAAAATATCATCCATCGCATTTTCGACCCCGCGCGCCTCGACATCGAGATCAAAGACCGTTTTGGCAATCCGGTGGTCCCACGAGAGTGGTTTCTTGTGCCGCTCTTCGTCATCGACGAGGCCGTAAAACGAATTAAGGACGGGACGATCGGCAATTACATCTACGACCCGAAGGCCGCATCGTTGAAACGAGAGGAGAGTTAGTCCGTCCGATTCCGAGTTTAGGTAGTTTGATGCAGCCTCCCGGGAGCGAAAGAGAGATGAGTAAAGTCGAACTCGAGTGTCCGAATTGTTATTCAGTGGTCGCCATAGATCAAACCCATCAGGCATGCGGTTGCGGTTATAAGTTTCAAATCAGCGATCAAACGATTTTTTTGGACAAAGATGAGCGTATCGCTCAGGAACTCGCTCTGTATCACTCGACAGGCGATGGGTCGACACTGACAGAGGCCGTCCTGGCAAGGGTCGCTAGCTCAATTCTTGTGACCACAGAGTCGGCTTTTCCAGATCTTAGGATTGTCAAGCGCATCGATATCGTTGGCGCCGAGTGTGTTTCTGGGATCGGCCTACTTGGAATTCTTTCAGCTGGTGTTAACGACCTCATTGGCGGGCGCGCCGAAGGCATACAGGGCGAACTAAGACTAATGCGACAATCGTGTCTGACCGATCTGAAACGGGAGGCGGCTCTAAGGGGCGCCAATGCCATAGTCGGCACACAATTTAGCTACAGCCAATTGAATGGGAAGAACACGGCGATGTTGATGCTAGCGGTTAGCGGAACAGCTGTTGTTATCGAATGAACTACAGCGCTTCTGGGCTATTTGATGGGCTAATTGTTGCACTGCCAATTGAGATAATCGGCGGCACTTTCTAAATCACACAAGTCGTTACGCCGGTATGATGGGTTTGTGTGGATCGTGAGGACCGGGGACAAGTCCGGCGGGCACAACCCCGGACGCTCCCAAAACATGCTTTTGCTGGTCGTCGAAAAATATGTGAGCTCCCAGAGCGCGCAATATCGGTGCCTTCTCATTTCTGCCAACGAAATGTGCCTCGTCAGCCGGCGTCCCCCAAGCTCGCAACGTATAGACCACCCTCGCGTGTGCTGGAGCATTGCGCGCGGTGACGATCGCGATACGAACTCTGCTTGTGCCGTCTCCTCGCGCGACTTGAGCGCGAAGATTGGCCAGCTTATGCAAGAAATTTCCAAAGGGTCCCCGGTTTAGGGGGACCTGGGCGTTCTTTGTCTCATGCTCAAAGAAGGCTTCCAAACCTTGCTCCGCAAAGATGCGGTCCGATTCTGCATCGAAAACAACGGCGTCTCCGTCCAACGCAAAGCGCACCTCATCTTCTGGTATCTGCAATCGCTCCTCGGGGGGAGACCCTAGCTTTGCGGCCGCTGTTCCTGCACGAGCCGCCGTCTGAACGTCACCCTCATCGTTTGAAAGGAATAGATCAATATTCCATGCACCGACGAAGGGGGCCACAGGACGTCCGCTTGTGAAGCTGCCGCGTTCGATACGCAGTCCGTATTCTTTGACCGAGTTGAACGCGCGAAGCGATAGATCGGGAGAATTGCGAGAAAGCAGAATCACTTCCACCAAGCTCGTGCTACCGGACGGATTCAACGCAAGCAACCGCTCAACGACGTCAAATGCCGTACCTTTGGCGAGGAGAGCATTCTCTCGCTCACGCTGAAGCTTCGAGTACGCTTCCACACCTTGCTCTTCAAAAACTCGGTGCTCTTCCTCTAGGTCGAATAACGCTCGAGTGGAAATCCCGATCGTCAGAGGGCGAGGCCTTTCGAGTAAGTTGGTCTGAGCGCCGTCAAGCATCTGTTCGGTCATTGGACATCGTCCGGATGAGGGTCTAGCGACCCTCTCGGGTCAAAATCGCCGGTGATTCATGCGGACCTGAAACTACAAGCAAGATTCGGTTCACAGCCATCACTGTCCGACTTGTAGAGATTGCTAGCAGATAACCCCGCTCTTGGCTTGTGAGCCATCCGAGTGGTACATTTTCACCCGAACCCGTACCGAAGGAACTCTCCAAGCCTTTGATTTATAGGGGTGTTGAGAAAGGTGGTAGCGGAGGAGGGACTCGAACCCCCGACACGCGGATTATGATTCCGCTGCTCTAGCCAGCTGAGCTACTCCGCCCCAAGGATCGGCCCTTGCGGGGCCGGCGGGGCAAGGGCCCGTGGGGCCCGCCTCGAAAGAGACCCGGATATAAGGGGCCAGCGGAAAGCCTGTCAAGCCAGCCGCCAGCCGCATTGCAAAAACATTGGCAAAAAGGCCGGTTTCAGCCGCAGCAGCAGGCGCCTTCGCCCGTCGTCGCGCAGGTCTTCTCACCTTCGGCCGGCTTCCTGAAGCGCAGCATGGTGAAAAGGCCCATTGGCTGCAGCAACCGCGTCTCGATGAGATCGAGCTTGGTCATATGTGTGATGGTCTCAATGCGGAAATCGGGGTGCCAGCCTAGAGCGCGGGCCGCCGGTGTCATCCAACGCTCAACCATGCCGCGAAGCCCGTGATCCTGGGCGAAATGATTGACGATGACGACCTCGCCGCCCGGCTTGCAGACGCGCTCGAGCTCCGCCAGCACCTTCACAGGGTCGGGCACGACCGTCATCACATACATGGCCACGACCGTATCGAAGGATTCGTCGTCGAAGCGCAGTTCCGACGCATCCATCTCGTAAAGGGCTTCAATGTTCTTCAGCTTGCGCTGACGAACGCGGTTGCGGGCCTTGCGCAGCATGTCGGGCGAGAGGTCGATGCCCGTGATGGTGAGATGCGGAGCATAGTTCGGCAGAGCAGCGCCGGTGCCGACGCCCACCTCGAGTAGCTTGCCTTCACGTTGATTGATGGAATCGATGGCGCGCTTGCGTCCGAAATCGGCGACGGCGCCAAATGACCAATCGTAAACCGGCGCCCAGCGCGCATAGGCTTTCAGGACCGACTGTTCGTCGATGCGGGCAATGCCGTTCAACTTGTAATCCCCACCTTCTGTTCGTAACCCCTAATTTGGGGTCGCAAAGCTCTGTGTCGCAAGACTTTTATTCCGCTCGAATGGGGCCGAATTGCGGTCGACGGCCCCTGAAAGACAGGCATTCCCGGCTCACTGCGCCGCCATGACGCGGGCATCCGCCTCCCCAGCCAAGGCATTCGGCCGCAACGCCTCGGCGATGAAGCCACCGCCCAGAACCCGGCTTTCCTCGACGGAATCGTAAAAGACGCAAGCCTGACCCGGCGCGACGCCGTCCTGCCCCTCGGCAAAGACAACTTCGGCACCCTTTTCCAGCAAACGCAACCGCGCGGGCACGGTGCCGCCGCTGGAGCGCACCCGCACCATAACGTCGACGCCTTCCGCCGGGAGCGCCTCGAAGGCGCCATCGCCGAGCCAGTTCACCTCGCGCAGAATCAGGCGCTTCGTCTCCAGCGCCGATTTCGGGCCGACAACGACCTGCCGCCGCGCGGGATCCAGCTTCACCACGAAAAGCGGCTGCGCCTCCGGCTCGCTCGCGCCGAGGCCGAGGCCACGCCGCTGGCCGATCGTGTAGTTGATGATGCCCTTGTGGTGACCGAGAACGCGGCCCTCGAGATCGACGATGTCGCCCTCTTCTCCCGCGCCCGGCTTCAATCGCTCGATAATGGTCGTGTAGCGTCCCGAAGGGACAAAGCAGATGTCCTGACTGTCCGGCTTCTGCGCGACGGGCAGCGACATGCGCTCCGCCAGCGCGCGGGTTTCGGGCTTCGTCAGGTCGCCCAGCGGAAAGCGCAGGAAGTCGAGCTGGTCGCGCGTCGTCGTGAAGAGGAAATAGCTCTGGTCGCGATCGAGGTCGCTGGGGCGATGGAGTTCGCGTCCGTTAGGGCCCTGACGGCTCGCAATGTAATGTCCGGTGGCGAGCGCTGCCGCGCCCAGATCGCGGGCCGTGTCGAGCATGTCGCGGAACTTCACGCGCTCGTTGCAACGCACGCAGGGAATGGGTGTCTCGCCCGCCGCATAGGAAGAGGCGAAGTCGTCCATCACCGAACGGCGGAAACGCTCTTCATAGTCGAGCACGTAATGCGGAATGCCGATGAGCTCCGCCACGCGGCGCGCATCGTGAATGTCCTGACCGGCGCAGCAGGCACCCTTGCGCTTCACCGCCTCGCCATGATCGTAGAGCTGAAGCGTGATGCCGACGACGTCGTAGCCCTGCTCCTTGAGGAGCGCAGCCGTGACCGACGAGTCTACGCCGCCCGACATGGCGACGACCACCCGCGTCTCCTCGGGCCGTCCCGGGAGATCGAGGCTGTTCAGGCCAGTCGCTTCGTCGAAGGGCTTACGCATGTTTCGTCTTACCGCGAAGGTGCCCTGGTCGCAGGCACCGGCAAAGAGGCCGCATCATAGGGACACAGCTCAGAAGGGCAAGCACGCCGCGCCCCCCGCCCGCCCCGGCAAAAACTGCCGAAGCGGCATAAACGAGCCACCGGCGCGGGGCCGCAGGATCACCCAACCATCTGATTTCAAACGATATTTATTGTGGCCCACCCCTTGCTACCAGAGGCGCGGAGCAAAAATATTTTCAAGCGAGGCGCCATGGGTCTGCCGTCTGCCATCAATCTTCGTATCGCACAGGTCGATCCGGCCACGCTGATACCTGCGGCCTCGCGTACGAACGACAAT
The DNA here is from genome assembly GCF_009184905.1 of Parvibaculum sedimenti. GTDB lineage: Bacteria > Pseudomonadota > Alphaproteobacteria > Parvibaculales > Parvibaculaceae > Parvibaculum > Parvibaculum sedimenti. The sequence goes on along the minus strand of NZ_WESC01000005.1, from coordinate 241,685 downwards.
TCTGGTGCCTTCGAGCAGCATCTCGATGCCACAGATACCCCGGCGTCGCGCGCTGCGGACCGGCGCGACGATCAGCGCCAGCGCGACACCAACAGCGCCGACAACTCCCAGACAAGCACGCAGAGCGGCTCGTCCGCCTCCAATAGCGGGCAGGACGCAAGCGCGACGCCCACCGCCGACCAGACCGCTCAGACCGCTCAGACCGGCATGGAGCCGACAACCGGCGACACGACCGCTGCAGACGCAAATGCCACCTCCACCGCCCAATCAACGGATGCGGCACCTGCGACCTCGGACGCCGAAACCCCCGGCGCAGGAGCCGAAGCGGGCCTTGTCGATGCCCAGGCCACTGTCGCCGGCGACGCCGGCAAGACGGCAAAATCGCATGACGACAAGGCCGCAAAGGACAAGGCGCCCGATCAGTCCGGCGACACGACCCTCGCCGCGCTTCTCGCGCCGCAGCCCGTGCCCCTGCAGCAGACACCGACAACGGCGACCTCCACGCCGGTCCAGATTGCCCCGGCCTCATCGCCCGCAACGCCCGTCCCCCAGCCCATCGCGCCGGAAGATGCGGCGCTTGCCGCCGCCGCGGCAGAGCAATCCGCATCGGGCGACACAGCAACAACTGCCGACGGGGATGCGAGCACAACCGGCGGCGATGCAGGACTGGCCATCAAACCCAAGATTGAAGGGCTCGGCCATCAGGCCGCCGCATCCATGGCCGAAAAATCGTCAGAGCGCGACGCCGCCTCGCAAACGGCCCAGACCGCCACGCCCCAGACGGCCAATCCGCAGGCCGTCGCCGCGGTCGAGACCGCCACAACCCTTGCCGGAAACGCGGGCGGCGCAGCCGACGACGCGGGCACCCAACCAGTCACCGCGACCAGCGGAACGCTCGCCGCGCAACTCTCCGACCTTCAAAACGCAGGTACGTCGCAGCAGAGCAATGCCAACAACACCACAATCCGCATCGGCACACTGCCCGGCCAGACCACTCCCAGCATCGTGCCCTCAATGGCAATTGCACTTCAGATCGCGCGCAATGTGCAGAAGGGCATCAACCGCTTCGACATTCGCCTCGATCCGCCGGAGCTGGGCCGCATCGATGTGCGCATGGAAGTCCAGCGCGACGGGCATGTCGCCGCGCATCTCACCGTCGAGAGCGCACAGACCCTCGATCTGCTCCAGCGCGACCAGCGCGCCCTTCAACAGGCGCTGACGGACGCCGGTCTTCAGGCCAATTCGGACAGTCTGAGCTTCTCGCTGCGCGACCAGAGCACGGGCGGCGGCGCGCAAGGCTCCGCCGGCAATGGCGGCGGGAGCGGCGGAGGTTCGGAAATCGCGCCCATCGAAGAGACCGCTGCAAGCAGCACCCAGATCTACAACCTCAACCTCTCCGCCTCCGGCGGCGTCGACATCCGCGTCTGACGGGGAAGGAAGCAAACCATGAGCGTCGAATCCATCGCCGCCTCGCAGGCCGCAGCCGCCGCGACCACCACCACGAGCAAGGCGGATGCAGCCTCCTCGGCCCTGTCGAGCAACTACAACATGTTCCTGACGCTGCTGACCACGCAGCTCAAGAACCAAGATCCAACCGATCCGATGAAGTCGTCGGAGTTCACGACGCAGCTCGTGCAATATTCGAGCGTCGAGCAGCAGATTCAGGCCAACAAGAACCTCGAAACCCTGATCTCGACAGTCGGCAACCAGAACGCGACCTTTGCCGTCAACCTTCTCGGTAAGCAGGTTTCCGCCACCGGCACCGGCGCGGCGCTCGCCAACGGTTCGGCCAATTGGGGTTACAACCTCGCCAGCGACGCCTCGACCGTCAATGTCAGCATCGTCAATTCCACGGGCACGACGGTCTACTCGACCACGACCGCGGGGACGGCGGGCAATAACTCCTTCAGTTGGGATGGCAAGGACAGCTCCGGCACGACACAGCCGGACGGCACCTATTACATCAACCTCACGGCGGCCGATGCGACCGGCGCAGCAGTCTCCTCCTCGACCTCCATTACCGGAACCGTATCCGCCGTCGACTTCAGCAACGGTGCCCCGAAAGTGACCGTCAACGGCGCCCAGATCGACTACGGCAACATTACCGCCGTATTGAACGGATCTTGAGCCCGGAATCCCACAACGGAACACCTAAGCCTTTGATTTTTGTCCAATTTTACCGGGCGACTTAGGCGTTTCTTAAACGGGTTTCGATAGGGTGCGTTTCAGTAACGAGCACGGAGAACCTGTTCGATGAGCGAGCAGTATACGCACAAGATCAACTACGTGATCGGGCCGGACGGAAGCCCGCTCACCGTGGCTGATTTACCGCCACCGGACACCAAGCGCTGGGTCATTCGCCGCAAGGCGGAAGTCGTTGCCGCCGTCCGCGGGGGGTTGATCAGCCTGGACGACGCCTGCCGACGCTACACACTGACCGTCGAGGAATTTCTCAGCTGGCAGCGCTCCATCGAGCGCCATGGCCTTGCCGGCCTGCGCGCTACGCGCGTCCAGCAATACAGGCAGTAGCCCAGCGGGCAAGCCTGCATAGTCGCTCTTCGAACGCGCCGGCGAAGGCTTCCTTCGCCGGCATTTTCCATTTTGTTCTCCCCTTTCCTCCCCCAATGGGTCCCGACCGGCAATTTTTGCCGGGCGCGTTAAGCATCTGTTTAGCTTATGGGCGGTAATTTTTACCTACCGGCACGGGGTCGGGGATCCGCAAGGGCAATTGGGCGCGGATTTCCGGGGGGCAAAGAATTTGCCGAAAACCTGGTGTCTTGCATCGACGCATGTCCGAGGAACGGGCGGGCGCTTCGGAGCGGTGACACTCGAGGTGGGACGTGGGCGGATTCTCGAATCTATTGAAATCGCTGGGTATGGTGCGGCTGGTGACGCTTGGCGCCGTAGCCCTCACATTGCTCGGCTTCTTCGCCTATATCGGCCTGCGCATGTCGACCGAACCGATGGCACTGCTTTACTCCGACGTCGCGCAGGAGGATGCCGGCAAGATCGGCGCCGCGCTCGACGCGCAGAAAGTTCCTTATGAGCTTCGCGGCGACGGCAACACGATCTATGTACCTGAAAGCCAGGTTCTGAAGCTCCGCATGGCGCTCGCCGCAAAGGGCCTGCCCTCTGGCGGCACGGTCGGCTACGAAATCTTCGACAATGCCGATGCGCTCGGCACGACGAACTTCCTCCAGAACATCAATCACCTGCGCGCGCTCGAAGGCGAGCTTTCGCGCACCATCCGCTCGATCGACGGCATTGAGGGCGTGCGCGTCCACCTCGTCATGCCGGAGCGCGAACTCTTCTCGCGCGACAAGCGCTCGCCTTCCGCCTCCATCGTGCTCAAGGTGAGGGGCACACTGGCGGTTCCGCAGGTCAAGGCGATCCAGCAGCTCGTCGCTTCCGCCGTTGAAGGTCTCACCCCTGGCCATGTGTCGATCGTCGACGAGCGCGGCACCCTGCTCGCGAGCGGCATGGGCGATGACGGCCAGTCGATGATCACCGCGACCGTGGAAGAGCAGCGCGCTGCCTATGAGAACCGGCTTCGCACACATGTCGAGGACATCATTCAGCGCGTCGTCGGGCAGGACAAGGCCCGCGTCGAAGTGACTGCACAGATGGATTACAACCGCGTGACCCAGACCTCGGACTCGTTCGATCCGAACGGTCAGGTCGTGCGCTCGACGCAGACCGTCGCCGACACCTCGAACAACACCGACGGCAAGCAGGCTCAGTCGGTTTCGGTTGGCAACAATCTGCCCAACGCCAATCTTGCCGGCACGCAGGATCAGGGCACCAGCTCGCAGCAGACCTCGAACCGCAACGAGGAAACGGTCAACTACGAGATTTCGCGCACAACAAAGACCGAAACGCTCGAGCCCGGCCGCTTGAAGCGCGTCTCCGTCGCCGTGCTGGTCGATGGCGCCTATGCCAAGGGCGCAGACGGCAAAGAGATTTATACGCCGCGTTCCGAGCAGGAAATCGCCAAGATCCAGGCGCTGGTGAAGTCGGCCATCGGCTTCGACGAAGCGCGCGGCGACCGCGTCGACGTGGTTAACCTCCAGTTCGCCGAGCCGGTCGCCGTCGAGCCTGTGGCGCCAACTGCCGAACCTCTCTTCGGCCTGACCAAGGCAGACTACATGCGCATCGGCGAACTCAGCGTCCTCGCCGTCCTCGCCCTGGTCGCCATGTTCTTCGTCATCCGTCCGATGCTTGGCAGCCTTGCGTCGAATGCCGGTCATGTCGCAGTTCCCGCGCTTGGCATGAGCGCCGCCGGCGGCGGCATAGCCGCCCTGCCTGCGCCGGAGGGTACACTTTCAGGCGACGATATCTCTCGCGCATTGATGGATGGCGCCTCGCACGAAAACCTTGGCAGCGACGCGATGATCGACATCGCGCAAGTCGCCGGAAAAGTGAAGCACTCTTCCGTCAAGAAGATCGGCGAACTCGTCACCGACCATCCTGACGAATCCATCTCCATTCTCCGCAGCTGGCTGCACGAAACCGCGTAAGGAACGACGTCCGTGGCAACCGCACCGAAAAAGCAAGACGACAAGGCCATGACCGGCCCGCAGAAGGCGGCGATCTTCATGCTCGCGCTCGGCGCGGATGACGCCGCATCGCTCTGGGAAATGTTCGACGACGACGAGATCAGGGAAATGTCCCAGATCATGTCGACGCTCGGCACCGTCCAGGCCGGAACGGTCGAAAAGCTGCTGGTCGAATTCGCCTCCAAGATGTCCGGCACCGGCGCGCTGATCGGCTCCTATGAATCGACAGAACGCCTGCTCGCGAAGTTCCTCCCCGAGGACCGCGTCAATTCGGTCATGGATGAAATCCGCGGCCCCGCCGGTCGCACCATGTGGGAAAAGCTCGGCAATGTGAACGAGCAGGTGCTCGCGAGCTACCTCAAGAATGAATATCCGCAGACCGTCGCCGTGGTCCTCTCCAAGGTGAAGGCCGAACACGCCGCCCGCGTTCTTGTGCACCTGCCGGAAGACTTCGCGCTTGAGGTCGTGACACGCATGCTCCGCATGGAAGCGGTGCAGAAGGACATTCTCGACAAGGTCGAGCAGACGCTGCGGTCCGAATTCATGTCGAACCTGTCGCGAACCAACCGTCGCGATGCGCATGAACTGATGGCGGAAATCTTCAACAATTTCGACCGCCAGACCGAAGGCCGCTTCCTCGCCGCGCTGGAAGAGCGCAGCCGCGACTCGGCGGAGAAGATCAAGGCGCTGATGTTCACTTTCGAGGACCTCGGCAAGCTCGACCCGGGCTCCGTGCAGACACTGCTTCGCGCTGTCGACAAGAACAAGCTCGGCGTCGCGCTCAAGGGTTCGTCCGATGCGCTGCGCGATCTCTTTTTCGCCAACATGTCGGAGCGCGCCGGCAAAATTCTCCGCGAGGACATGGAGCTCATGGGCCCCGTGCGTCTCAAGGATGTGGACGACGCGCAGATGACGATGGTGAACATCGCCAAGGACCTCGCACAGAAGGGCGAAATCCTGATCTCCGAGAACAAGGAAGAAGACGAGCTGATCTACTAAGACCGAAGGCGGCACCCCTTTCTATAAATGCAGATGGTTATGAAGCAGGCAGTAAAATTCACCTTCGACACGCGCTTCGATACCGATGAAACGGTGTCGGTGCCGCGCGTTCAGCCGGCTTCGCCTGCCTACACGGCGGCGGACGTTGAGCGTGCGCGCGCCGAGGGTTATGCCTCGGGCTTCGTCGCCGGTCAGGCGGAAGCGGCAGCCCGCGCGGATCACGAGATTGGCGCGGCCATGCAGAATTTTGCGGCCAATGCCGCGAGCCTCCTCAACGCCCTTCAAGCCGGGACCGCAAGCTCTCGAGCCGACGCCGCGGCGCTTGCCTTCACCGCCGCCCGCAAGCTCGCCCCGGCGCTCATCGCCGCCCGACCCCAGGCCGAGATCGAAGCCGTGCTGCGCGATTGCCTGACGCATCTCAACCGCGAACCCCATATCGTTCTTCGCGTCGCCGACACACTGGTCGATCGCCTGAAAGAAACGGTCGACCACATGGCGCTCGAACGCGGGCTTTCGGGCCGCATCATCCTGCTCGGACAAAGCGGTATCGCCGAAGGCGATTGCGTCGTCGAATGGGCGGATGGCGGCGTCGTGCGTTCGTACGCCGACATCGAAGCCGAAATTGCCGAAATCATCACCCGCTACGCGGAGAGCCTGACCGGGCCTCGCGCGACCGACAACAGTCTCGCCATGGCCGAGACGCGTCACACGAATTTCTGAGGGCTAGGAACTCAAAATGGCTGACCAGGACGACGAAATCGCGCTGCCGGACCTCGCAAGCGCCGAGCCGCTTTCCGCAGAGCTCGAAGCCGCGGGCGAAGAAGATGGCGATCATGTGCGCATGGCGCATGACCTCGAAGCCGTCTTCGACGTTCCTGTGAACGTCTCCGCCGTGCTCGGCAAGACGCACATGGAAGTCTCGAACCTGCTGAAGCTCGGCCGCGGCACCATTGTGGAGCTCGACCGCAAGGTCGGCGAAGCGATCGACATCTATGTCAACGACCGGCTCGTTGCGCGCGGCGAAGTCGTCGTCGTCGACGACCGGCTAGGCGTCACCATGACTGAAATCGTGAAGGGCGCCGCGAACTGATCCGCGCCGCACTGAATTCAATTCGCGTTAGAGAATAAGAAAGAAGAGGAGTGCCGCAGATGCGCCTTCTGATCGTCGGAACACTGAACGGCCAGCTTTCCACCGCCACCAAGATGGCGATGGCGAAGGGTGCCAAGGTCACGCATACCGAAACGACCGCGCAGGCGCTCGATACGCTTCGCTCCGGCCGTGGCGCGGACCTGATGATGGTCGATGTCGGCTGCGACATTGCGGACCTGATCGTCCAGCTTCAGAACGAGCATATCTGCATTCCCGTCGTCGCCTGCGGCGTCGACACCGATGCGCGCGCCGCCGTCAACGCGATCCGCGCGGGCGCGAAAGAATATATCCCGCTGCCCCCCGACGCCGAACTCATCGCCGCCGTGCTTGCCGCCGTCGCCGATGACGGTCACGCCCTCATCTTCAAGGATCCGAAGATGGGAGACATGATCCGTCTCGCCGATCAGGTCGCGCCGTCGGACGCCAGCATCCTCATCACCGGCGAATCCGGCACCGGCAAGGAAGTGATGGCGCGCTATCTGCACCGCCGCTCGCTCCGCCGTGACAAGCCCTTCATCTCCGTCAACTGCGCTGCCATCCCGGAAAACCTTCTCGAATCCGAGCTCTTTGGCCATGAGAAAGGCGCCTTTACAGGCGCCGTCGCTCGGCGTATCGGCAAGTTCGAGGAAGCCGATGGCGGCACGCTGCTGCTCGACGAAATCAGCGAAATGGACCTCCGCCTCCAGGCCAAGCTGCTCCGCGCCATTCAGGAGCGCGAGATCGATCGCGTCGGCGGCAAGGCGCCAGTCAAGGTCAATATCCGCATCATCGCGACCTCGAACCGCGACCTGCAGGGCGACGCGCGCGCAGGCCGCTTCCGTGAAGACCTTTTCTACCGTCTCAATGTCGTCAATCTGAAGCTGCCGCCACTGCGCGAGCGTCCGGCCGACATTCTCGCGCTGGCCGAACATTTCGCCGAACGCTACGCCAAGGCAAATGGCGTGCCGACGAAGCCGATTTCCGCGGAGGCGCGCCGTTTCCTCACCCGTCATGGCTGGACGGGCAATGTCCGCGAACTCGAAAACACGATGCATCGCGCGACCCTGCTCGCCACCGGCCCCGAAATCGACGTCGAGGCGATCCGCCTCCCCGATGGCTCGCGTCTGGACGAAACCGCACCTGCTCTCGGCGTCGCGCAGAAGGCCGCCATCGCCGCCGACGCGGCAAGCCGCGCCTTTATCGGCCGCACCGTCGCCGAAGTGGAACAGGATCTTATCCTCCAGACCCTCGGCCATTGCCTCGGCAACCGCACGCACGCTGCGAACATCCTCGGCATTTCGATCCGGACGCTTCGCAACAAGCTGAAGGAATACAGCGAATCCGGCATTGCCGTTCCCGTTCCGGGCGGCGAGGCGCGCGTCAGCTTCGGCTGATTACAAGAAACGACTGCGGCAAGAGCCCTGGGGTGATCTGCAATGAGCGATGCGAGCGTGGCTAACGGCAAGACGGGCGGGCCGCTGAGCGGCTTCGGCTTCCCTGGCCTCACCCCCGGGGGCGTACTCGGCAATCTTGCCAAGCGTGGCGACCTCGCGCTCGCTGCCGGCGTGATGACGATCATCGTCGTTCTCATCCTGCCGATGCCCGCCTTCCTGCTCGACTTCTCGCTCGCCATCTCGATCACCTTTTCGGTGCTGGTGCTGATGACGGCACTCTTCATCCAGAAGCCGCTTGAATTCAGCGCCTTCCCGACGGTTCTTCTCATCACGACGATGTTGCGCCTTGCGCTCAACCTCGCCTCGACGCGCCTCATCCTTTCTCAGGGGCATGGTGGCACGGATGCCGCCGGCAAGGTTATCCAGGCCTTCGGCCATTTCGTGATGCAGGGCAATTTCGTCATCGGTGTGATCGTCTTCGCGATCCTGGTGATCGTGAACTTCGTCGTCATCACCAAGGGTTCGGGCCGCATCGCGGAAGTCGCGGCGCGTTTCACCCTCGACGCCATGCCCGGCAAGCAGATGGCGATCGACGCCGATCTTTCCGCCGGCCTCATCGACGAAAAGGTCGCGCGCAAGCGCCGCACCGATCTCGAAAATGAGAGCGCCTTTTTCGGTGCGATGGACGGTGCCTCCAAATTCGTGCGCGGTGACGCCGTTGCCGGCCTGCTCATCACCTTCATCAATGTCGTCGGCGGCATCATCGTCGGCGTCGCGCAGAACGGCCTCAGCTTCGCCGACGCCGCGCAGACCTACACGATCCTGACCGTCGGCGATGGTCTCGTCAGCCAGATTCCGGCGCTGATCGTTTCGACGGCGGCCGGTCTTCTCGTTTCCAAGGCGGGTGTCGAAGGCGCGGCCGACCAGGCACTTTTCGATCAGCTGTCGGGCTATCCGCAGGCGCTCGGCATGTCATCGGTCGTCATGGGTGCGATGGCGCTTCTTCCCGGTCTTCCCACCCTCCCCTTCCTGATCCTTGCGGGCAGCACTGGCAGCCTCGCCTATTACGTTACGAAGGCGCGCAAGACCAAGGCCGCCGAGATTGTGGAAGCCGAAGTTGCCGAAAGTGCAGCCGCACCCGTCGCCGAAGAGCCCATCGGCACGGCGCTCAAGATGGATGAACTCCGCCTCGAAATCGGCTATGCGCTTCTGCCGCTCATCAACGGCAAGGACCATCAGAAGCTTACCGACCAGATCAAGGCATTGCGCCGCCAGCTCGCGACGGATATGGGTTTCGTCATGCCCTCCGTGCGTATCCTCGACAATGTGCAGCTCGAAGCGAACTCCTATTCGATCCGCGTCAAGGAAGTGGAAGCCGGTCACGGCGACGTCTATGCGAACCAGCTCCTCGTCATGGATCCGCATGGTGGCCGCATCGACCTGCCCGGGCTCCATACGACGGAACCGGCCTTCGGCCTGCCCGCAACCTGGATCGACGAGAACCTGCGCGAGGAAGCCTCCTTCCGTGGCTACACTGTCGTCGATGCACCGACGGTTCTCACCACGCATCTCACCGAGATCATTCGCGACAACATGGCCGATCTGCTCTCCTATGCGGAGGTGCAGAAGCTCATCGACGAACTCGGCAAGGAACACAAGAAGCTCGTCGACGACATCGTGCCAGCGCAGATCACCGTCACCGGCATCCAGCGGGTGTTGCAGACGCTGCTCAACGAGCGCATCTCGATCCGCGACCTGCCGACGATCATGGAAGGCATTGCGGAAGCGGTCGGCCACACGCAGAGCCTCAACCTCATCACCGAGCATGTGCGCGCGCGCCTTGCCCGCCAGATCTGCGCCTCGCATCTCGACGGCAACAGCACACTGCCGCTTCTCACACTCTCGCCTCGCTGGGAACAGTCATTCGCGGAGTCTCTGGTCGGTCAGGGCGACGAAAAGCAGCTCGCCATGCAGCCGTCGAAGCTTCAGGAATTCATCGCCACCGTCCGCGAAATGTTCGAGGAAGCCGGCCGCGCTGGCGAAATGCCCGTGCTTTTGACGAGCCCCGGCGTCAGACCCTATGTTCGCTCGATCATCGAACGCTTCCGCCCCCAGACCTTCGTCATGTCGCAAAACGAAATCCATCCGCGCATCAAGCTGCGCACGGTGGGCTCGGTCTAGAGCGTTCAAGTCGGGGTATAGATCGTGCGTCTGAGAACCTTCATCGCGGCAGACATGGCAGAAGCCATCGACGAGGTGCGCCGGGAACTTGGACAGGACGCGATCATCGTTTCAAGCTATCTGAACGATGCGGGCCGCATGGAGGTCACGGCGGCTGTCGAAAGCCGCATGGCGGCCAAGGCGGCAGGTGCCGAACAGGCAACGACGCTTCCGGACGTCGAAGCCTCGCTTGAACAGATGCTGCGCGACCGGCTTCGCGAGGCCCCCAAACTCTCTCCCGTCGAACACCCGACAAGCGAGCCGTACGCGCGCACCGCGCCGATCCATTCCGGCATTCCTTTCGATGAAGCGCTGGTCGCCTCGGCCCTCGACGCTCAGGCTGTGCCCGCCTCCCTGCGCGATGCGCTGGTCGCCGCCGCCAAAGCGCTCGACAGCGACGATGCGCTGGCGGCACTCGCCCGTGCGCTCGAAACGCGCTTCGCCTTCGAGCCAGTTCCGACGCGGCCCAAATCGCCGATCATGCTGGTCGGACTTCCGGGATCGGGCAAGACCGTCACCATGGCAAAGCTCGCCGCGAATGCGCTCATCAGCGGCACCAGCGTCGACCTCATCACCACAGACACGGCGCGCGCCGGGGCCGCCGCACAATCGGACGCCTATGGGAAGCTCCTTGAGCTTTCCGTGCGCCCTGCGGCCAATCTCGACACGTTGTCGATTCTTCTCGACGAGCGCGTTGAAGGCACACCCTGCTTCATCGACACGACAAGCATCAATCCTTTCGACCGCAACGACTTCGCCACGCTGAAGCGCCTTTCGGAAGGCGCGCGGCTTGCGGCCAATGTCGAGCCGATGCTTGTTCTTTCTGCCGCAGGCGATGCGCTCGTCTCCGGAGAGGTCGCGAATGAATTCGCGAAGCTCGGCGTCACGCGGCTGATCGCCACGCAACTCGATATCTCGCGCCGCCTCGGCGCCGTGCTCGCGACCGCCGACAGCGCCGGTCTCGCGCTGGCGCAGCTGAGCGTTACGCCCTATCTCGCGCGCGGCCTCGCCAGCATGAGTCCGCTGGTCTGCGCACGCCTCATTCTCGGCACGCATGAAACGCGCGCCGAAACTCAATCGCTTGCCGCTGTATAGCGAGCAGTCAGGATGGACCCTATGGCCAGCCCACGCATGATTCAGATCGCCTCCGGCAAGGGAGGTGTCGGCAAGACATGGCTTTCCGTGACACTCGCGGAAGCTCTCGCCGGGCTTGGACGAAATGTGCTGCTCTTCGACGGCGATCTGGGTCTCGCCAATGTCGATGTTCAGCTTGGTCTCTCTCCACAGCTCGATCTCGGGTCGGTGATAGCGGGTCGTGCCCGGTTCGACGAAGCAATCACGAGCTATGAGATTCCCTCTGTCTCGGGTGACGCGGGCGGCGTCAAGTTCGACGTCCTCGCCGGCAAGTCAGGCTCCGGTGTCTTGAGCGCGCTCAGCAAATCCGAGATCGCCGGCATGGCCCGCGCGCTCGCCGCGCTGTCGGCGCGCTACGCCCATATCATCACCGATCTCGCGGCAGGTCTCGACCAGTCGGTACTGTCTCTCTGCATGCCAGGCAGCACGACGCTCGTCGTCGTCACCGACGAGCCGACCTCGCTCACCGACGCCTACGCCTTCATCAAGCTTCTGTCGCAGCAAGACCCACACGCCGACATCCGCGTCGTCGTCAACATGGCGAACGACCGCGAACACGCCTGGCGGACACATGCGGCACTGACGAACGCCTGCCGCAACTTCCTCGGGATCAATCCACCCTTTGCCGGGTTCGTCCCGCGCGACGACATGGTGCGCGACGCCATTCGCCACCAGACGCCGATCCTCTTCCGCCACCCTCAGGCGAAAGCGAGCGAGGCCGTGCGCAAGCTGGCCCGGGATCTTCTCTTCTCCATACCGCAGCCGGCCCCGAAGGAGGCGTTGCGCCGCGGCGCGTGAAGTTTTTGCAACGCACACGAACTAATATTGCAGTGCGATTAAGCTAGACCACTGTGCCCTTTTGGGTCACCCTGTCCGCGCTTCATTCACTGGCAGTCGCCCCGCAAACGGGCATGCCTGCACGGCAAAGGTGGGGACCAATGCAGCAGCTTTCCGTCTATCTCAATCAGGCCGTAGCGCTCGCGGCCCAGGGCTTCGACACGGTGAATTCGATGCAGGGCATCATCATCGCGGTGGTGGCCGCGGGGCTGATGCGCCGTTACAAGCAGATCATCGGCTGGACGATCGGCGCGACACTGGTGCATGAAGGAGCCAATATCGTTCGCCGCATGCTGGCGCATGACGCGAGCCCGCTCCCGAATTTCGGCGACCTTGCCTATTGGAAGCTCGTCGGCATTCGTCTTCTCGGTTACCTGGTGGCGATCAGTGTTGTCTATATGGTGCGCCGCCTGGTGCTGCGCAGCTAGCCCGATCAGTCGCGGAAATTCTCGAACTGGAGGGGCTGCTCGATGGGCAACCCCTTCACAAACTGAATGGCAGCCTGAAGGTCGTCACGCTTCTTGCCCGTGACGCGGAGTTCATCGCCCTGAATGGCAACCTGAACCTTCAGGTTCGAGCCCTTCAGATCCTTGACGATGCGCTTGGCGAGGTCCTTGTCGATGCCTTCCCGGATGGCGACCTTCTGGCGGACGCTCTGTCCCGCCGCCTTTTCCGGATCCTTGTAGTCAAGAATACCGGCCTCGACCCCGCGCCGCGAGAGATGCCCCTGCAGAAGTTCGTGCATCTGCTTCAGCTTCAACTCGTCGTCGGCGTTGATCGTGATTTCCTGATCCTTGCGCTCGATGGTGCAATGCGACCCCTTGAAATCGTAGCGCGTCGCTATCTCGCGGATCACGTTCTGGAGCGCATTGTCGATTTCCTGGAAATCAGTCTTGGAAACGATGTCGAAGGAAGGCATGAGCGTTCGCCCTTTTTTGGAGGAGGGCGGTCATTCTAGCTGAGCCTGCGCGGGTTGGAAGAGAGAACGGGCGCTTTACTGACGGCGGTGGATGCCCAGCGCGATCTCATCGAGTTCGATCTGTTCGATCCGAACCGCTTCCCTGCGCTGGCGGCGCTTTCGGTTGTCCTCCACGATCTCGTATTTCTTGAGTTCACGGAAGGCGCCGCCGAGTTCTTCCTTGGCGGCTTCGAGCTGACGCTCGATGTCCTCGATCGAATTGAGGATGTTCTGGCGGCGGCGGATAACCGATTTGGCGAACATCGGATAGGCGAAATGGGCCACATCCGAAATGCCCGCCTTCTCCTGTTCGATCAGCACCTGTGCCTCGAGCTCGCGCTCGCGGACGCGGAATTCCTGAAGCATCAGCTCGAGTTCGGCGACCTGACGGCGCTTCTCGTCCACCTGGAAGCGGTGAAGCCGGATGAGCGACTCGCGATTGCGCATCAGTCAGCCTCCCTCGGCGTCGGCTTCTGGCTGAGAATATTTTCAAGCATCGCGTAGCCCGTCGCGAGATCCGTCGCCTCATTCTTCCTCTGACCGAGGAAAGCGTCGAGCGCCGGTTGGTAGAAGATCGCTTCGTCGACGAGCGGATCGGAGCCGGGGCGATAGGCGCCGAGGCGGATCAGCTCTTCCATGTCGTCATAGGTCGACATCAGCACGCGGGCGCGGCGGATGAGCACATTCTCTTCATCCGTATTGCAACCGGGCATGGTGCGCGAGATCGACTTCAGAATATTGATGGCCGGATAGCGACCGCGCTCGGCGATCGAGCGCTCCATCACGATATGGCCGTCGAGAATGCCGCGCACGGCGTCCGCGACCGGCTCGTTGTGATCGTCGCCATCGACGAGAACGGTGAAGATGGCAGAGATGCTGCCCTTGCCGACGCCGGGCCCTGCGCGCTCCAGAAGCTTCGGCAGTTCCGCGAAGACGGTCGGCGTATAGCCCTTGCTCGTCGGCGGTTCGCCTGCCGAAAGGCCGATCTCGCGCTGCGCCATGGCAAAGCGCGTCACGCTATCCATCATGCAAAGCACGTCTTTGTCCTGATCGCGGAAATATTCGGCGATGCTCAACGTGAGATATGCGGCCTGACGGCGCATCAACGCTGCCTCATCCGAAGTTGCGACGACGACTACCGAGCGCGCGAGGCCTTCCGGCCCAAGGTCGTCTTCAAGGAATTCCTGCACCTCGCGACCGCGTTCGCCGATGAGGCCGATGACGGCGACATCGCTCGACGTGTTACGGGCGAGCATGGAGAGAAGCACCGACTTGCCGACGCCGGAGCCCGCGAAGATACCCATGCGCTGGCCGCGGCAGACAGACAGGAATGTATTCATGGCGCGGACGCCGAGATCGATCTTGCCGCGCACGCGCTGGCGAAGATTGGCAGGCGGCGGCGCATTGCGGAAGGGATAGGGCTCGGGGCCCTGCGGCAGCGGGCCCTTGCCGTCGATCGGCTCTCCCATGGCGTTGACGACACGGCCGAGCCAGGCACTCGACGGATAGACATGCGGCTCCTCCGCGTCGACCACCGCCTTGCAGCCGACGCCGATGCCCGAAAGCTGGCCGAAGGGAAGGCAAAGCGCCTTGCCATCGCGGAAGCCGACGACTTCGCACTCTATATCTGCGCCAGTGCGGCTCGAAATGCTCAAACGGCTACCCACGCCCATGGCATGGAGCGGGCCGGCGACTTCGACCATCAGCCCCTGAATGCTGACGACCCGTCCATAATGTTTGACTTCGGCGACTGCGCCGATTTCCGCCAACAAAGCCCGCACGTCTTTAAGGCTCCCGCATTCTGGTCCGCATGGGAGAAGCGATTTCTCCCGACATGATCCGTCCATCATGGAGGCAAGACTTTAAGACGGCGTAAACCTTGGCTGGTGGAAAGTGCGCTCACCGGTTTCTACAACCGGCCTCGCCTTCTGCGGGCGGCGCTCCGGTTTTCCCCGTCCGTTTACGCCTCAAAAAACGTGCTGAACGAAGACCTAACCGGACCTGTGAATTTTTCTGAAATTTTTTCACTCCGGTTAACCTTTATTAACCAAATCAGGTTATCGTCCTACTTGTGGATTTATTTTTGGGCTGCAGTGGCGGAGGGCACACTTCCGCTGCGAAGAGGGGGACCATGCGAGTTCTGCTGATCGAAGACGACAGTGCGACCGCGCAGAGCATTGAGCTGATGCTCAAGTCTGACGGTTTTAATGTGTATACGACCGACCTCGGCGAAGAGGGGGTCGACCTCGGTAAGCTTTACGACTACGACATCATCCTTCTCGACCTTAACCTGCCGGATATGAGCGGATATGAGGTTCTGAAGGCGTTGCGCCTGGGCAAGGTGACGACTCCGATCCTCATTCTCTCGGGCCTCGCCGGCATCGAGAACAAGGTTCGCGGTCTTGGCTTCGGCGCCGACGACTACATGACCAAGCCCTTCCATAAGGACGAGCTCGTCGCCCGCATCCATGCGGTGGTGCGCCGGTCCAAGGGCCATTCCCAGTCTGTCATCAATACAGGCAAGCTCACCGTCAACCTCGACACCAAGACTGTGGAAGTCGACGGCAGCCGCGTCCATCTGACCGGCAAGGAATACCAGATGCTGGAGCTGCTCTCGCTCCGCAAGGGCACGACCCTCACCAAGGAGATGTTCCTCAATCATCTCTATGGCGGCATGGACGAGCCGGAACTCAAGATCATCGACGTGTTCATCTGCAAGCTCCGTAAGAAGCTCGCGGCGTCCACGGGCGGCGACCATTACATCGAAACCGTGTGGGGTCGCGGCTATGTGCTGCGCGATCCCGCGGAAGGCGCCATGCCGGTCCAGGCCACGGCCTGATCGAGCGCCGAGCGCGTTTCAAACGATCAAAGGGCGCCTCGCGAGGCGCCCTTTTCTTTTGTGCCTTGCAGCAGGCCTCAGCCTGCTTCCGCGAGCTGCGTCTCGATCACGAAGTCCTCACCTTCCATCCGGGCTTCGAGCCGCATGCCTAACGAGCGCGCAACGAGACCGGTGAAATAGGGTTGGACCGCGCGGGCGTCGAGAAAAGCATCGAGATCGCGGCCATCAAGGAACCTTGCGGTCTCGTCGGGGATGCGGGCCGCCTGCCCCTTCGTCCGCACGGTGAGATGCGGCCTGGTGAGATCGCTTGCGACCACGACCGATATTTCTCCACCGCGCGGGATCGAGGAAATGCCGATCAGAAGCATGTTGAGCAGCAGCTTCACATAGTCCTTGCCGATGGTGGCATGTGGCGCTTCCCATGTGAGCGAGGCCTTCTCGCTCTTCATCAGACCTTCGGCCACGGCCTTCGCATCGCCAAGATCGAGCTGCGCGCCTGCGGAACCCGCCGCGCCGAAGGCAAGACGCGCGAATTGCAGCTTGGCGGATGCCTGCGCCGCACTTTTGGTGATGAGCTCCATGGCGTGAACCCGCATCTCGGGATCGTCATCGTCGGCCAGAACCTCGAGCCCGTTGGTGATCGCGCCGACCGGGCTGATCACGTCATGGCAGACGCGGCTGCAAAGCAGCGCCCCCAGTTCAAGCGCCGACACATCGCCTGCTTCACTCATGACTATTCGCCCCGCTCACTTTTCAGCCCCATAATGCTGATACCATTCAGCTCGACAGGATTCCAGCCCCGGGCGCGCTCCGGCGCCCTTCAAGGACGATGTGATGAACGACCAACGTGATCTTGTGGTGCTGGTGAACGAGCTGCGGCGGCTCGCCGTGGAAGCAGGCGCCGCCATCATGGCGCATTACGAATCCACCGTCGAAGCGATGGTCAAGGAGGACAAGAGCCCCGTCACCATCGCCGATCACGATGCCGAGCGCATCATCCTCGCGGGCCTCGCCCGCATCGCGCCCGATGTCCCCGTGGTCGCGGAAGAACAGGCCGCGGCAGGACATGTTCCTGCCATCGGGCGGCGCTTCTTTCTCGTCGATCCGCTCGACGGCACGAAGGAATTCCTGCGCAGGAATGGCGAATTCACAGTCAACATCGCCCTCATCGAAGATCGAACGCCCGTTGCTGGCGTCGTCTATGCGCCCGCCAGGGACCGGCTCTTCTACGCCTTCGGACCGGGCGAGGCCTACGAACAAGCCGTCTCTCCGTACACGAATGACCCAATCGCTGGATCTTCCCCGCCGCACCGCATTGCCGTGCGGCAGCCTGCGGCCGACGGCCTTGTCGTCATCGTCAGCCGCACGCATCGCGACCAAAAGACCGAGGAATATCTCAACCTCTATCAGGTGAAGGAATTTCTCGTCGCCGGTTCCTCACTCAAATTCTGCATGATCGCGGCGGGCGAGGCCGATCTCTATCCGCGCCATGGCCGCACCATGGAATGGGACACGGCAGCCGGACATGCCGTGCTTGCGGCAGCGGGCGGCGCAGTCACCCTGCTTGACGGCGCACCGCTTCTTTATGGCAAGACCGAGCGTGGGCTCGACAACCCCTATTTCCTCGCTCGCGGTGGCGCTTGAAAAGAAAACGGCGCTCCCCGAAGGGAGCGCCGCATCCGATGTGCTGTCGAGGCCACGGACTGTAACGAGCGACCGGCGCTGCTCCGATAAGGCCCCCCCGACCCTCGGTGCCCGCGCCGGCCCCGCCTGCCAAGCAATCGGCGGCGGCAACGCTGTGCCCTTGTAAGAGCAATCACTGTGCCAGCAGAAAAGTCCCTTTTTCGGGTCGAAACGGCACGGAAATGCGGCCCGGCGCTCGCCCTCTGTCCCGCGATATATTATTTTCCTGATTATTGATCCAAAGCGCCACGATCCTGCCCCCTTGTGTCAGCTAAACTCCGGCAAAGAGAATCAGCCGGGCGTCGACCGGCAAGCGCCGCCCGCGCGCAAAGGAGCCAGAGACGATGACGACGACCGAAACCTTTCCGCGCAAGCACCGCAGAGCCGCCCTCGCCACGGGCCTTGCCCTTCTGATCTCGGCAGGCACCGCCGTACTCCCCGCCCAGGCCGCCGAAGCGAACCAGGAAGCCCCTGCTGTCCGCAGCCATTCCAACGATACCTATAGTGAGCAGGAAATCGTCCATGAGGCGGGCGACGTCTTTGGCGGCGCGGCTCAGGGCATGGCGGACGCTGTGCACAGCGTCTTCAAGAAATATGGCGAGCCCAACGGTTACATCAAAGGCGAGGAGGCGAGCGGCGCCATTGTCGTTGGTCTTCGCTATGGCTCCGGAACGTTGTTCACGAAGCGCGGCGACAAGGCCCGCGTCTTCTGGCAGGGGCCGAGCGCAGGCTGGGATTTTGGCGGCAATGCCGTGAAGGTCTTTACCCTCGTCTATAACCTGCCCAATAAACAGACGATCTATCAGCGCTTTCCGGGCGTCGAAGGCAGCGCCTATCTGGTGGGCGGAATCGGCGTGAACTATCAGCAGCGCGGCAATGTCATTCTCGCGCCCATGCGCTCCGGCGTCGGCCTGCGCCTCGGTGCCTCGGTCGGCTATCTGAAATACACGAAGAGCCGTGAATGGTTGCCGTTCTGACGCACCAAGGGCCAAACATCCGGCTCTGTGTGTTTCAACGGTAGAACCCGATTTTCTTTTCTGGCAGGCTTTTTCCGTCCTGCCAGCCACTCGCCTGCCCGCCCCGTCGTTCGCCGCCTGAGAGGAACCCATGGCTGAAAGCCTCATGCTGATTGCGCTCGGGTTTTTGACCGCAACGCTCTTTGCGATCATCGCGATCCAGCTCGTCCGGCGCCGGGCCGTGGCGGTCACGACGGTGCGCGTGACGCAGGAACTCAAAGGCGCGGACGAACGCGCGCATGAGGAGGTAGCCGCCTCCGCCGCCCGGATTGCGGCGCTCGAGGCCAAGATCGCCGAGCTCGCCTCGGGCAATTCCGCCTTCGCGGATCGCAATGCAGAACTTGAACAGGCAGCAGTCGTCGCCGCGGAAGCGGCAGAAGCACAGCGCAAAACCTCCGCCCATGAGGCGGAGACGCTGCGCCGGGACATTGCCGTGCTTCAGACGCAACATGAGGCCGCGCGCGCGCAGGCCGATCGTCAGTCGCAGGAGCTTGCGAACCTGCACGCCCATGCGGATGCGTTGCGCCAGCGTGTTGCAGAGCTCGAACAGGCAGCCACAGCCGAGGTCGATCGCCAGTCCCATCTGGAACAACAATTGAAGTCGCTTGGCGAAAAGGCGGCACGGCTTGTCTATGAAATGAATGAGGCCTTCGCACATGTCGCGGAAGCACCCGTGCTTCAGGCCGCCATCAGCGCCCCGACGCCGGAGCTGACACGGGAGCCAGCGACCGGGCAGGTCACGACTGAAGCGCAGCCGACCTCAAAACTTACGCCCTTCCCCGCCGATGAACTGGGTGCGGGCTTTGAAGAACTCAGCGCTATCAAGGCGTCTCTCTCCTCGACATTCGAACCTGTCGCGCCAACCGATTTCGACGATGGCGACGAGGATGGCCTGCCGGGCGAAATGATCCTTGCCGAGCGCATCAAGGCGCTCGAAGCGGGCGTCACCTCCTAGCTTCTAACGCAATGCCGGCTCGTTTCTGGGAGCGCGCCCCGGCGCGCAAAGCCCATAGCGTTCCGTCGGGGCGAGGATCAGAAGATCCGGCTTGTAGCGTTCGACCAACGCCCAGTCGAAGGCGCATTGGTCGTGATGCGTCCAGATGAGACGCGACGCTTTCAGCATCAGAAATTCACGGAAATAGTAGCGCGTGAAGGAGTCGCCAATGACCATCACGGTCGGGCCGCCCGCATTGCCCTCGCTGGTCGCGACATAGGTCGGCTGCTCCGTGCGATCGGCGAGGTTCTCGATCCTGTAGGGCGTCGGCGCATAGGAGGTGAGATCGATCACGGGTTGTCGGTCGAATAGAACGCCTTCGAGCCCGATCATGCGCGCCAGCCCGTTTTCCTTCACGTCCTCCATGCCCGTTTCGACGCGCGACGGATCAACCGTCCAGCCGGCGCGCCCGGCCGCCCTCATCACTTCGTTGAAAGCGACGAGCGCGCCGTGATTGTTCCAATGCGTATCGGTCTTGAGGTAGACCTCTGCTCTCGTTTCTTCCTCGCGGAGCAGCGTGCGGAGATCGGCGAAGGCGATCTTCCGTTCGGCCAGCGCATCGCGGAGCACATCATATTCCGTGCGAACGCCGTCCACTCTCGCCCAGCGCGGCAGCGTCTCCCGCTTGATACTCTGGGAATTCGGCGGCACGGCCACGACGACGCGCGCGCCACGCATCCCAAGTTCCGCCTGCAATCGACCGGCAATATCGGCGAGTTGCGTCACCAGCGGCACGCGCATGCGAAGCCCCATCGACTGCTGGAAGACCGCATCGTCGGTTAGGTAGAGCCAGCCATTCTCGCCATAGGCCGCACGCGACGTCGTCGGCGAGTGCAGCGCGAAGCGCAATTGTGAATTGCCGCGCAGCATCGCCGCGCGAAAGCCGAAATTGCCGTTGAGCCAGGCATCGACCGCGCGCGGCAAAGACAGCCACTCGGCCGTGCTTTGCGGCGTATGGATCGGCGCATCCTCTTCGGTCGGGCGCGCAATGCCGAAAATATTGGCGAGCGCAGGCATGAAGAGGAAGGGCAAGGCCAGAAGAAGCCAGATGCGACGATGTCTTGAGATCAACCCCATGGTTCAGAACCGGAAATAAAGGAAGGGGCTGTAGGTGCCGCTGGTCACCGACAGAACCGACAGGACAATCACCGCGCTCATGAAGGCGAGGTCGGGAACGCTCTTCGTCCGCCACCAAAGCGCAAGCGCATTCTGCCGCGGCGGCGTTCCGTTGGAGCGCGGCAGAAGCGCGAGCGCCACGCCCACCATCAGCGCCGCCACGGTCGTCGGATAAAGTGCGAGATGAACGCGCACATCCATGGGCCCGGCCCCATGCAGTCCGAAGAGACCGGCGAACATGTTCAACGCATGCGGCAGATCGACGGCGCGGAACCACACCCAGCCGAACATCGCGGCGATGAGCGCATAGGCCCAGGCGAACTTGTCGGGCATCCGTTTCAAAACCTGCCCAAAGCCTGCCCGCTCGATGACGAGCAGCGCGCCGTGATAGGCGCCCCAGATGACGAAGTTCCAGCTCGCGCCATGCCAAAGCCCGCAGAGCAGGAAGATCGTCACGAGGTTGCGATAGGTGGCGAAAGCCGAGCCACGATTGCCGCCGAGAGGAATGTAGAGATAGTCGCGAAACCAGGTCGACAGGCTCATATGCCAGCGCCGCCAGAACTCGGTAATGGAGCGCGATGTATAGGGCAGGCGGAAATTGCGCGGGAAGGTGAAGCCAAAGGCCACGGCAAAGCCGATCGCCATATTGGAATAACCCGCGAAGTCGAAATAGATCTGGATCGTATAGGCCGAAAGTCCGAGCCAGGCCTCAACCAGGGTGGGCCGCACCACCTGATCGAATGCCGCGTCCGCGATCCGCGCCACCTCGTCGGCGATCAGCACCTTTTGGGCAAGGCCGATGACGAAGATGCGCGCGCCGACGCCCGCCCGCCCCCATGTCGTGCGCCGCTTGTCGATCTGCCGGGCAACCGTCTTGTAGCGGATGATGGGACCGGCCACGAGCTGCGGAAACATCGAGATATAGAGCGCGATATTGCCGAGACGCCGCGCCGCCTTCGCGCTGCCGCGATGCACATCGACGAGATAGGAAATCGAATGAAAGCTGAAGAATGAAATGCCGAGCGGCAGGCCGATCTCGGGCACGGGCACCGACTTGCCGAACAGGGCCAGAACCTGATCGAGGTTTGACACCACGAAATCGGCATATTTGAAGACGCCGAGCAGCAGCAGATTGGCCGTGACCGCCGCCCCCGTCGCCCAACGCCGCCGCCCCGGCCCCGTCCGCTCGATGACAAGCGCGGCACGCCAGTTGAAGACGATGGAGGCCAGCATGACGAGCACGAACCACGGCTCGCCCCAGGCGTAGAAGACCACCGAAAAAGCCAGCAGAACCGCGTTCCGGCTGCGCGTGGTTTGCGGCAGGAAATAGAGCGGAATGAAAAGCGGCAGGAAGTAGAAGAGGAACGGGACCGACGAAAAAACCATGATTTCTTGTGCGAAAGGCGGCGCAGCCGGTGACGGTCGTGTCTTTTCGGATCAATGTCAAATTCGGGTCGCCGCGCCCGCGCGGACGCCCCCACAAATGCCCATCCGATTGGCGCACTCCTTGCGATGCAAGGCTGGAGCGGAATTGCCAGCCCGCTTTACGAGCATCTTGGCCGCAAGCAGAGCAAGAACAGCACTCCGTTTAGGCATCTGCCCATTTTAAGGGCCGCACGAGGGAGCCGTGCAGAAAATGGCGCTAGAAAGCCGCCCGGACCAACCCCACGAATTCGAGACATTGCTCGAAAGCGTCCGGCTCATGCACTGCGACAATCACGCGGGCGAGGTCGCAAGCTATATCCCCGAACTGAGCAAGGCGTCTCCGGAGCACTTCGGCCTGGCCATGGCCACGATCGGCGGCAAGCTCTACACGGCGGGCGATGCTGAAGCTCCCTTCACCATTCAATCCATCTCGAAGGCCTTCACCTTCTGTCTGGCGCTTGAAGTCGCCGGCCACAGCGCCGTGCTCGCGCGCGTCGGGGTCGAGCCGAGCGGCGACGCCTTCAACGCGATCTTTTTCAACCCCGCCACAAACCGGCCCTACAATCCGATGGTCAATGCCGGCGCGATCACGATCGCCGGACTTCTATGTGAAGAACTCGGTAGCGGCGCCTTCGACTTCGTGATGGACCGCCTGTCGGCCGCAGCCGGACGGCGCCTCACGCTCGACGACGCGGTCTATCGCTCCGAGAGCGAAACCGGCCACCGCAACAGGGCGATCGCCTATCTGCTGCTTGCTAACGGGGCGCTGACGGTCTCGCCGGACGAAGCGCTCGATCTCTATTATCGCCAATGTTCGATCAGCGTCACCGCGAGCGATCTTGCCCGCATGGGCGCGACCCTCGCCAATATGGGTGAGAATCCCGCGACAGGCGCCGAAGCGTTCGAGCTTCGCGCGGTGCGCAATACGCAGGCCGTCATGTTCACCTGCGGAATGTACGATTATGCCGGCCACTGGGCTTATGACATCGGCGTACCTGCAAAAAGTGGCGTCGCAGGTGGCATTCTCGGCGTTGTAAACCGCCAGCTCGGCATCGCGACCTATTCGCCCCGCCTCGACGTGAAGGGCAACTCCGTCCGCGGCATCGCAAGCTTCGAAACGCTTGCCGACGAACTGGGCCTCCACGCCTTCGACTGCACGAATATGGGGTCGTCCTTCGTCAGCACGCTCATCGTCTGACGCGGATCATATCCAGCCTGCCTTGCGGAAGCGGTAGTAGAGATAGCCGCATATGGCCACCATTCCGCCCAGCACGACGAAATAGCCATAGGCCCATTTCAGCTCGGGCATGTCTTCGAAGTTCATGCCGTAGATGCCGGCGATGGCGGTCGGAATGGCAAGGATGGCGGCCCAGCCCGCGAGCTTCTTCGTCACCTCGTTCTGGCTGGACGATGAAATCATCACTGCGGCTTCATATGCCGCGAGAAGCGATTCCCGCAGGCTATCGATCGACTCGTTCACCTGTGTGACGTGGTCGTAAACGTCCCGATAATAGGGATGTATTTCGCGGTCGATCATTGGCAGATCGTAGCGCTCGAGCCGGTTGCAAAGTTCGAGCATCGGCGTCACGCGGCGGCGGAAGGTGGTCAATTCGCGCCGCAGCTCATAGATCCGGTCGATCTCCGGTGTCGTGAAACTATGCGCGACGATGTGGCCCTCGATCTCGTTTACCTCCTCGACGATCTGGTCGATCACCGGAAAATAGTGATCGGCCACGAAATCGAGCAGCGCGTAGAGCACATAATCCTCGCCATGCGCCAACATGCGCGGCTCGCGCTCGCAGCGCTGGCGTACCTCCGCATAGGAACTCGACGCACCGTGGCGCACGGTAATCACATAACCCTTGCCGACGAAGATATGCGTCTCGCCATAGACGATCTCCGCACCCTGCAGCTGGGCCGTCCGCACGACGACGAATATTGCATCGTCATAAACGTCGATCTTCGGACGCTGATGGGCGCGGTGCGCATCCTCAATCGCCAGATGATGCAGGCCGAACTCGCGCTGAATATGCTGAAGTATGTCTTCGCAGGGCTCATGAAGCCCGATCCAGAGAAAACCGGCATCCCCCGTCTCCGAGAGCTTCGCCTCGGCGAGCTTCAGATCGGCTACGCGCTTCCCGTCGCGATAAAGCCCGCAGGCGACCACCATGGGGTGGCCGTATTCATTGGTGAGCGACTCAAAGTCCATGACCATCCACCTCTGCCGATTCTCGCGCGTCACGATAGCATCAGCGAGGGCGCAATGCGGGACGAGACTGCCGCCGGGCTGCACGAATCCTCCGCAATGTCGCGGCTCGGCCCAAGCAGAAAACGGCGCCCAACATATTCCTCGGAGTATTTAAGAACTATATAGATCAGTTATTTAGACGGGGGAGAACGATGTTGCGCCGGCAGCAGGCCGCTGCCAGAACCATGAAAACGCAGGTCATAAAAACGCCCCCGCCGATATTGAGGGCGGGGGCGCGATAAAGCAGTCGATACTTACCTGCCGCTGACGTCAGGCGTCTCGACTTCGGGCGTGGTCACCTCAGGCGCTTCGACCTCAGGCGTCGAAACGTCGGGCGTCGACACCTCCGGGGTTTCGACGCTTGGAACTTCTGCCGCCTCGGGAATCTCCGCCGCCTCGGGAGCCTCCGCCGCCTCGGGAACCTCCGCCGCCTCGGGAGCCTCCGCCGCTTCCGGCGCACCAACACTCTGCACATCCGCAATAGCGATCACGTTGCCGTCGGTTTTGGTCGCCTGATCATTCAAGTCTTCGGCGT
This sequence comes from Parvibaculum sedimenti, assembly GCF_009184905.1. Taxonomy (GTDB): domain Bacteria; phylum Pseudomonadota; class Alphaproteobacteria; order Parvibaculales; family Parvibaculaceae; genus Parvibaculum; species Parvibaculum sedimenti. Next base: position 216,602 of record NZ_WESC01000005.1, on the reverse strand, counting down.
CGTCGGCCTTGACCTGACCCGTTCCGGAAGCATCGGGGCTCCCGGAGACCACAATTGAGTCGTCATTCGTGGCCGCGTCCGCCGCGAGCGTCGGCGTAGCGAAAAATGCGAGCGACAAGGTCGCCCAGACGAAAATCTGCTTCTTCATGTTTGACTCCTGCTGATAGTGGATCGTGTTTAGAACTTCACGGTTGCACCAAGGCCGAGGCCGTAATCGGGGCTGCCATGGCTAAGCCCCTTGTCGCCGTAAAACTGAAGGCCAACTCCCTCCGCGACATTGAAGTCCCACGCGGCGAGTACATCCGATGCGGACGAGAACCCGCGCTGGATCGCCTGATGGCCGGAATACATAAGTGTGAGATAGTTCTCGGGAGCGACGACGAAGGTGCTTCCAGCTTCATACGTAAGAACATTGCGAAGATTGCGGTTCGACGGCTTGCCTACAAATCGGTAGCCAGCCTTCGCAAAGGGAAACACGGTCTTGTCGACTGCCCACTCAAAGCCGCTGCCGAGTTCGTAGTCAGCCTTGCCGGTGCCGAGCCCCTCGCTCTTGGAAGCCGTCGGAAGCTTGACCTTGGCATAGGGCACGAGATTGGGGATGACGCCGTCTGCCGTATGAAGCTTGTACTTGCCCTCAAGCCAGATATCGCCAAGCCCGCTATGCGATCCGTGGCCAGACGAGGTGCCGATGACAGTGCCGCCGGAGACGAGCACGCCGCTGCTTCGCACGGCAATATAGGGAACCGTGATCTTGAAGGTCGCATCGTCGATCGCATACTTGAGGAAAACGGGGACATAGGTCATCTTGACCGTGTTCCCCGTGCCATAATCGCCCTCAAAATAGGATGGCTGAGCGCCTATGCTCACCGTTCCACCATCAGCCGCTAGCGCGGCCGCACCCGTGAACATGGCCGCCGCGAGTGTCAGACCCATCAAACTGCGTCTCATCTTTATCTCTTGCCTTTCGCCCTGGCGCCTCCCGGGAGGCAGCGCCTTTTTGGAGTAAGAGGGAGTTATTCCCTCAATAATTTTGATATTTATCTTCTTTTTTTAACGGCATATAACGACCACACACAATTTCGTGGGATTTTTTCCCACAATCAATAAAAATATGCCGATGGCGTTAAAAAAAGTAAAATGCGCGCCAGACCGCACAGGACCGAATGATCGACCCCGCGCTGAAAACGACGCTTGTCCGACTTCTCAGACCCTTGGTCGGGTATCTGATCAGGCGCGGCTGGGACTACGTGGCATTGCGCGACTTGTTAAAGGTCGTCTATGTCGCCGAGGCCGAAAGGCAGCTGCGGGAGGTATCCGTCGGAGAACCTACTGACAGCCATATCAGTCTCCTGACCGGCATTCACCGCAAAGAGGTCAAGCGGCTTCGCGAGGAACTGGAAGCGGGCGAGAGCGCTGAAGATCAATTCGCCGGCAGGCACGCCGGCGCGCGCGTCATAGCAACCTGGCTTTCCTCAGTGGAATATCTCGAGCAGGGTTCCCCTCGTATATTGCCGCTGCGGGCACCGGACGGCATTGCGAGCTTCGAGACTCTGGTTCAGGCCGCACGTGCGGACATGCGGGCCAAGGCCGTACTGGACGACCTCATCCGTGTCGGCGCGGTCGAGAAAGATTCCGATGACAAAGTTCGACTTGTGCGAACTGCCTATGTCAGCCCTCAACCCAAGGAAAAGATGCTGTTCCTGGCGGCCAATGTGGGCGACCATTTGCGCAGTGCACTTCACAATCTGTCGTCGCCCGACGACCCCATGCTGGAGCGCGCGCTCTATCACGACACAATCTCGCAGGAACAACTCGACGACGCGCGGCCGGAAATCCTGAAGCTTGCTGAAGACCTTCTGAAGAACGCCAATCAACGCCTCATGGGCGCAAATACCATTGGTACGGAAACCAAGCCCGGGCCCCGCAAGCGCATGCGTCTCGGCGTCTTCTACTACGAAGCAGATAGTGATGACGAAAATTAGAATCGGCGCGTACGCGCTCTACGTCGCGGCTTTCATCTTCTTCGGCATCACGATAACGGCGGCGGAGAGCGGAACCACCAATAGCGGAAGCGGCGTTGGCGGCACCGGCATAAACGGCGCCGAGAGCGGCGGCATTGGCGGCACGGGCATCAGCGACCGGCCCGGTGGCGGCATTGGCGGCACCGGCATCAGCAATGGCGAAGGTGGCGGAATCGGTGGCACCGGAATTACCGGTTATGGCGCGATCCAGGCTTTCGGAAGCATCTTTGTCAACGGACGCGAATATGCGATCCAGCCCAATACGATGATTCGGGTCGACGGCGTCCCCGCTACGCGTGCAAGCCTCCAGCTAGGCGAGATCGTGCTCGTTCACGGAGTGGCCGGAGAGACCGCTCGCAGCGGATCGGCCGCCTCAATCGACATCCATCATGCGCTCGTCGGTCGCATCGAGACGGTCAATGCCAACGGCTCGCAACTAACGATCCTTGGACAGAGGGTTTTTGCCGCCCCAGGCATTCGCATCAGTGATGAGAAGGACAAAGCGCTGTCTCTCGCTGACGTCAAGACCGGCGACCTGGTCGCTGTCAGTGCCCTGCAACGTGCCGATGGTATCTGGATGGCGCAGCGCCTCGACCGCGTGGCGGGGGCTAGCGCGGCGCCGGCCGTCCAGCACTTCGTCCTCGAAGGCACCGTCTCGGCGTGGGACCGGTTGCAGGCCAGACTTCAGATCGCCGGTGCGACAATGAATATTAGTCCAGCGTCCGCCCCCTCACCGATCGAACCCGGAACACTGGTCCGCGTCGAGGGCGTCTACACACCGCAGGGGCTGAAGGCGGAGTCGATCCGCCCCACGGCACTAGATCTGGGCCAAAAGGGCACCCGCGTAGAGATGCTGGGCTTCTATTCCCCCGCTTCGACGGGTGCATCGGCTATCACCGCGAACGGCGTCACCGCATTGATCGAAGGCGGTGCGGTAGGGCACATCCCTGTCGCCACCGACAAGGCGGTGGTCGTTATCGGCACCGTCGCGCAGCCGGGCGTGATCCGTATCAACGGCATCGAATATCCAAATACGGTCGAGCCCGAACAGAAGCGCGGCGAAAATGGAAAGGGCAACGAAAACCAGAATTCCGGCGAAGGCGGTCAGGGCACCGAATCTACCCAAGAGGGCGAACAGCCGGAAGCCATTCAACCGGAGGCGGAGCACCCGGAAGTGGAGCAGCCGGAGGTTGAAAGCCCCGATGTCGCCTCACCGGAGATCTCTACCCCCGATGTCGCCACGCCCGACGTTTCGACACCTGAGGTATCTACCCCCGACATTTCGACACCGGAAATAGAAGCCCCCGAGGTGGCGCCGCCGGAAATAGAAACCCCGGAACCCAGTCCCTAGTCGCCGTCCCCAGTTCGCGAGCCTGATCGCTGTACGGTTCGTCATCGCCGGCTCGCCGCTACCAAAGCAAAACGGCCCCGGTGTCTCCACCGGGGCCGGAATGACGTTCTGGAAATCGACCGCGATTAGAAGTGATAGTTCAAGCCCACGCGCACGATATCGATCGGCCCTACCGATACGTCGAGCGGCGGTTGGTCGACGTTCGGAATTGAGTATGTGTGGTCGCGCAGATCGACGCGGAGATACTCGAGCTTTGCCGACCAGCTGTCGTCGAATGCATATTCGGCGCCCGCACCATAGGCCCAGCCAAACTGGACCTTCCTGTCACTGCCGCCGTAAGTGCTGCAGGTTTCCCCATCGCAATAGGTTTCGTGCAGGGAAGCTTTCACATTGCCGAAGGCCAAGCCGCCCGTCACATAGAGCAACAGGGGATTGGTCGCATCGCCAACATCATATCCCGCGCGAACTCTGGCCGTGCCCAGCGTTTCCAGGTCTGTGCTGACATGCCTTTGGTCGTAGTAACGGGGGCTCTCATAAAACGGATAGCCCGTCTGGCTACCGCTCATACCAGTCCAGTCGTAATCCATCTCGAATCCGAAGATCCAGTCTCCGCTGTCGATATTGAAGCCGCCCGTCGCACCCGCGAGCCAGCCGTCATCGCTGTAATTCTTGTCCAATTGCGGCCACTCGCTGGAACCCCAGCCATATCCGGCGTTCACGCCGACATAAAAGCCGCCCCACATGTGTGTTGCGCCGGGACCGCTGATCTGTCCGAGTTCAGCTGCATAGGACGGCGCACCCATGACGAGCGAACCCATCAACCCCACCGCCGCGAGAACCTTCCGCATCGATCGACCCTCCATCAACCGTGAATTTCTATTTAAAAGCTCACCTCAATCTATGGGCATTTCAAGCCAATTAACGCTGGTTAATTGGTTCATTCTGAAACTTATACACAGTAAAATGGTGTGACTTTGAAACGTTTTACCAATGAGTGGCTCAGTATTGATTGAGTAATACTCGCACCGCCGACAGACGGTGAGGGGCACGGGAATAGGCCCAAATTCCGATGCTTGTGGCCCCGTTTCTGCGGCATCCGCTGGACAAGCGGGTAGTGCAAAACCTCACGACGCCGACCACAACCGCGTCCGCTTTCCAACCTTGCTAAATGAATTGTTTTTCTCGGGTATTGGCACTGTGAAAAGCCAAAACTGTGCCTCAGCCGCAACACAGATATTCCGCATAAGGAGTTATGCCGAATGGCTGGCCAATCAACGCCTTAGCGGCGGATTGGTATCCCCAAGGGGAGTCGAACCCCTGTTTTCGCCGTGAGAGGGCGACGTCCTGGGCCACTAGACGATGGGGACGTGACCAGTTCGGGCGCTCCGTATAGGACGGTTGCGCGTGACGATCAAGCCCAATCGGCTACATGGCAGGCAGGGAAGCGAGGCGGCCAGGCGGAACGGCGGACGCCGGTGGCAAATCGTCTCTGCGGGCACGTTGCAAGCGGTCGTCCGCTGGTCGCTGAAATCAATATTTTCATTTATGAACTGCGGCAAACGGGCGCAGATTTTAAGTAGGTGTATTAGTCCTATTTTCAAATAACGGCGTTAACCCATTTAATAACAATGACTTATCAAGTATACCCCGGCACCACTCAGCACGGGGAGCATTTTGCATCGCACCATTTTTAGCTTTGACATTTTGTCATGAAGGCGCGATACAAGACCTACGAAAGTTCGATCGATCTCCTCCCCGATCGAAGGCTTTCAGTAGTTGCCGCCTGTGCCCTCCTCCCTCCTCCCCCGGCACAGGCGGCACCCTCCCCCCCACATTGCCGAAACGACCGGACGCAGCCTCTCGTTTGCGCGTCAGAGATCTGTTGTGATCTTCAGCGGCCGGAAGCGGCTCGAGGGCCCGCCGCCGAGTCGCAGCCAGGCGCGCAGCGGCACCACACCCGCCTTGCGCGGCGGCGCCGCAATCAGCGTCACCAGCCCCACTTCATGCGCGCCCGCGAGATCTGCACCCGACGGAAGCGCATTTCCGCCGGGATGCGAATGGAAATAGCCGAGAATCGCTTCGCGATGCCGCGTCGCCCCGCTCTCGCGCAGGGTGCGCCGGACGGCGAAAAGCGCGCCGGGATCTATTTCGAAATGGCGTCTGCGCCTTGCGGGTGGTGCGACATTCGCCGCCGGAACAACCCGCGTCACATGGGCCTTGCCTGCGCGCAGCACGCCGATGAGAAGACCGCAGCACTCCTCGGGGAAGCGGGCCCGCGCATCGGCAGCGATGAGAAGGCGCGCGCGCCGCGCAAGCGTCAGTTCGAGAAGCTTGCGCGGGCGATGCATCAGTTCCCGTCTTGCGGCGGTACAAATTCGCGGGAAGCCAGATCGCTCAAGGGCCGCAGGCGAATGCGTCCGATCTCCTGCCCGGTCTTGGGGCTGACGATGATGATTTCCTGATTCTTGTCGTCGGCAATCTGAATGGCGATACGGCCATCGGCCATGGTAACGCTCTTCACCGTCTCGCCCGGCGCGACATGGATATCGCTGACGCCGAAGCGTCCGGCGAAGCCCGCCGCCTGCTCGGACGGTTGGTGGCTGCGTTTGACCACCACCACCAGCACGAAGATGAAACCCGCCACGAGAACAAGGCCCATGGTGACGAGCATCAGGATCGCGGCTTTAACGCTATTCGACAAAGGCGGCTTTGCCGGTTCCCCGGAGAGAGGCGCGGCTGTATCGTCAGACATGATGTCCTCATTGAAAGAATCGCCTGAGCCTGGCACCCCCCTTGATGCGGGGGAGGCTCACGCCCTGACGGTGCCTCCCGAAGCGGGCGGCATCCGTCTCGACAAGTATCTCACTGACGCACTTGCGGGCAAGGCACCCGAAGGCGAAGGCACGCTCTCGCGTGCCCGGCTTCAGGCCCTCATCGCCGAGGGGCGCGTGACCACGGAGGCGAACGGCAAGACGCGCCCGATCATTGACGCCTCCTACAAGGTGAAGCCCGGCGACGCCTTCACGGTCAACGTGCCGGCCCCTGCGCCCGCAAAGCCACTGGGCCAGGCAATCCCGCTCGACATCATTTACGAGGACAAGGAGCTTATCGTGGTGATGAAGCCTGCGGGCCTCGTCGTCCACCCGGCTGCGGGCTCGCCCGACATGACGCTGGTCAACGCGCTTATTGCCCATTGCGGGGACAGTCTGTCGGGCATCGGCGGAGAGAAGCGGCCCGGCATCGTCCACCGCCTCGACAAGGATACGAGCGGCCTCATCGTTGTGGCGAAGACCGACCGCGCGCATCAGGGCCTTGCTGCCCAGTTCGCAGCCCATGGCCGCGACGGCAAGCTCACCCGCGCCTATTGGGCGCTTGTCTGGGGCGAGCCGAAGCCCCGGCGCGGCACCATTGAGGCCAATATCGCCCGCTCGACGCATAACCGCTCCAAGATGGCGGCTGTAAAGACGGCGGGGCGGGAGGCCATCACCCATTACACGGTGCTGGAAAGCTTCGGCGAGCCACCTGTCGTCTCGCTGGTCGAGTGCAGGCTCGAAACCGGCCGGACGCACCAGATCCGCGTCCATATGACCGCGATCGGCCATCCGGTGCTCGGCGATCCGACCTATGGCGGCAGCCAGAAGACCCGCAAGGCGAAGCTCCCGCCAGAGGCTCAAGGATTGCTGGAACGGCTCAACCGGCAGGCGCTTCACGCCCATCACCTCGGCTTCGAGCACCCGGTGACGAAGAAACGGCTGGATTTCGATGCACCCCTGCCTCCCGACATGGCCGACCTGCTGGCCAGTTTGGAAGGCTTATAAAATATTAATGTGAGGGGCCTTTTTTGGCCGCAATCGGCTCCTATATAGAAACCCAATGTCCGAGCGGCGTAGTATGAAATTGCGCCGAACAGGCATGCGGCCTTCAGGGGGTTGGCCTGCCTAAGAGGGGTAGTGATATGTCCAAACTCATGCCGGCACCCAGCCCGGAAGGAAGTCTCTCGCGGTATCTCCAGGAGATCCGCAAGTTCCCCATGCTCGAACCGCAGGAAGAGTACATGCTCGCCAAGCGGTGGAAAGAGCATGAGGACTCCGAGGCTGCCCACAAGCTCGTGACGAGCCATCTGCGTCTCGTGGCGAAGATCGCCATGGGCTATCGCGGCTACGGCCTCCCCATCGGCGAAGTCATTTCCGAAGGCAATGTCGGCCTCATGCAGGCCGTGAAGCGGTTCGAGCCCGAAAAGGGCTTCCGCCTCGCGACCTATGCCATGTGGTGGATCCGCGCCTCGATCCAGGAATACATCCTGCGCTCATGGTCGCTCGTGAAGATGGGCACCACGGCGGCGCAGAAGAAGCTCTTCTTCAACCTCCGCAAGGTGAAGGGCCAGATTCAGGCGATCGAGGAAGGCGACCTGCATCCCGAGCATGTGACCTATATCGCCGACCGTCTCGGCGTCACCGAGGAAGAAGTCACCTCGATGAACCGCCGCCTGTCAGGCCCGGACAATTCGCTCAATGCGCCGCTGCGCCAGGATTCTGAGGGCGGCGAGTGGCAGGACTGGCTGGTGGACGATTCCGCCGATCAGGAAACCACGCTCGGCGATCAGGAAGAAATGGGCCTTCGCCACGAAATGCTCGCGCAGGCGATGCAGACGCTGAACGAACGCGAGATGCACATCCTGACCGAACGCCGGCTGAAGGACGAGCCCGCGACGCTGGAAGATCTGAGTCAGGAATACGGCATCAGCCGCGAGCGCGTCCGCCAGATCGAGGTCCGTGCCTTCGAGAAACTGCAAAAGGCCATGCGCGCCGCTGCACGCGAACAGTCGGATGCGCGCAAGGAAGCGATCGCCAACGCGTGACCCATGCTGCAAGGCACGAAATCGAAAGGCCGTCCCGAAAGGGCGGCCTTTTTTGTTCAGCCCGTGCCTCCGTCGTCTCCCCGGCTATCCGTCAGCTTGGCATTCAAACCCTGGGCCTTTCCATTCCGCACCGGAAGAGAACCAAGAAAGCTCAAGACTCGCCAGACATCGTTCGGATATCTGCGCCAGAAGATGATCGCTGCGAGCGGCAAACTTAGTTGAACGACCCAGTTTGCCCACGGTGCGACACGGGCCACATTCACAGTTGGAAACTGCACCGCCAGAAGATTGATCTGAACGAAACCTGTCGCCCACACATAGTTGATCTGAAAGAGGCCGACCAGCATGCAGGGCAACCAGACAACCTTGGCCTTCCAAGGCAACGAAGAAAAAAGGCAGGCAAAGAAACACAACGCAACAAAAATTGGCACGACCGCAAAAGGCGGAAAAATCAGGTATTGCCCGATCCTCAGATTCTTCAGCTCAAACGAATTGGCATCAAGATCCTTTGCGCTGCGTGGAGCCAGATACACGCCGACGACTTCAAATGAATCCTCATAGTTTCGCGGGGGCTGGTCTCTAACCGTCACGAGCGCAAAAACGGCACGATCGGAATAATCCAATCTGTAGACGAATTGCGTATCTCCGCCCTTTTGGGTCTCCGCAACCAATTTGGAACCCTTGAGGGGCTCTCGCGGCAACAGTTCGAAGGCCGAGCGGAGCGCTGCTCTGTTGTCGAGAGTATCGACCTCCTCAGCCAGCTCTTGTGAAAGCGCCAAAGAGTCGCGGCGAATGATTTCTTGAAGAATCTTCTGAGCGAAATCCCGGCGATCCCCTTTTTCGTAATCCTTCGAACCACATCCGCTCGCGACGAAGCAGACACACAGCAGAAAGATTATAGCTCGCCACATATCGCCCCCCGCGCCGTCGCCCGGGCCATGATCCTCAAATTCGGAACAAAGAACAATCCCGATCTCCCAATCGTCATGGCCCGGCTCGCCAGGCCATAACGCGAGAAAAGGGGGAACGTTACTCCGCCGCGACACCCTCCTTTGAATCAAAGAGGCCGATCGGGCAACTCACGCCGGTGCCGCCAAGGCCGCAATAGCCGGCGGGGTTCTTCGCCAGATATTGCTGGTGATAGTCCTCGGCGAAATAGAACGCCGGCGCGTCGCGGATTTCGGTCGTGATCGCGCCGTAGCCCTGCCGCAGGAGTTCCGCCTCGTAAGCCGTCTTCGAGGCCTCGGCGGATTTCTTCTGCGCCTCGCTCGTCACATAGATGCCTGAGCGGTACTGCGTACCAATGTCATTGCCCTGGCGCATCCCTTGCGTCGGGTTGTGGTTCTCCCAGAAGGTCTTCAGCAGCTCGTCATAGGCGACCGTCTTCGGATCGAAGACGACCAGCACGACTTCGTTGTGCCCGGTCTTGCCGGTGCAGACCTCTTCATAGGTCGGGTTCGGCGTATAGCCCGCCGCATAGCCAACCGCCGTCACCAAGACGCCCGGCACAGTCCAGAATTTCCGCTCCGCGCCCCAGAAGCAGCCGAGGCCGAAGATAGCCATCTCGCTGCCCGCCGGGTAAGGCCCCTTGAGCGGCGAACCATTGACGAAGTGCCGCTCCGCCGTCGGCAGCGGAAAGTCGCGGCCCTTCAGCGCCTCCTCAGGCGTGGGCATTTCGATCTTCTTGCGCAGTCCGAACATGGGCTCCTCCTGTCGATGCTCGATGCCAACATAACCATTCCCCGGCCCAGCTTCGAGCCCGCTCGCCCCCCGTTCACGCCTTCTTGAAACCGGTCTTGCGCTTTTTCGCCGCGCCCCCTAAAAACGTGAACATGGTTCACGTTTTTTCCGAGAGTGGCGAGTTCTCGCCTGCCGTCGCCCAGAACAGGTCGCGCAAGATGCGCGAAATCCTGTCCTCGGCGCTCGACCTCGCCTGCGAGGGCGGCCTCGACAATCTGACCTTGCACGCGCTGGCCGCCCGCATGGGTCGCTCGGTGGCCGCGGTCTACCGCTATTACCCCTCGAAGGAGGCGGTCGTGCGCGAGCTGCAACGACTGGTCGCGACACATATCCGGCTTATCTCCGCCGATACGGCAGGCCGCATAGACGCCTGGTCAGCCGGACAGGGCTTGCGCGAAGGCGCTCGCGCCCTCGCGCTCCTCATCGGCGCTGCCCAGACCTATGAACTCTTCGCGCAGGATGCACCGGCAGAGTTCGGCCTCGTCACGCATTACCTCGGCAACGCGCGCTACGGGCTGCCCGAGCGCGATGCGCAGGCTGTCTTCGAGGTCGCCCGCGAGGCCCTCGGCATGCTGGCGGCCGACATCGCGGCCGCGCAAGCCACGGGCGCGATCACACCGGGCGATGCGCAAGAGCGGACGCTGATGCATTGGGGGGCGCTGCAAGGCGTCATCCAGCTCCTGAAGTTCACGCGGCGCGGCGGCGCCTGGGGCCTGGCCGAAAGCCTGCCCGATACGACCATGCGCGCGTTGCTTGCGGGCTGGGGCGCCGACACCGCGGTCGTCGGCGAACTCGCGGATGCCATCCGCACGAAGAAACTCGCCTCCGCCGAGCGGCAGGTGCGCGATCTACTGCATGAGACCGAAACAAATGAATCCGAAGCGCCGTGAAGGCGCTCGACGCGACGGGAGCGAAACATGACGACACATGATCTGGTGATCCGCGGCGGCAAGATCGTCGACGGCACGGGCAATGCAGCTTTCATCGGCGATGTAGCCATCGACAGCGGCAAGATTTCCGCCGTGGGCAAGGTCGAAGGCACGGGCCGCGAAGAGATCGACGCGACCGGCCTTCTCGTTACACCGGGCTTCGTCGACATTCACACCCATTACGACGCGCAGGCGACCTGGGATCCCTATCTCACGCCCTCCTCGCTTCACGGCGTCACCACCGCCGTCATGGGCAATTGCGGCGTCGGCTTCGCGCCGGTGAAGCCCGAGCAGCGCAGCGAACTGATCGACCTCATGGAGGCCGTCGAGGACATTCCCGGCGCTGCCATGCATGAAGGCATCAAGTGGGAATGGGAGAGCTTCCCCGAATTCATGGACGCGCTCGACAAGCGCCCCTTTGCCATCGACCTCGCTGCGCAGATGCCGCATTGCGCGCTTCGCGTCTATGTCATGGGCAAGCGCGGCGTCGATAACGAGCCCGCGACGCCGGAAGACATCGCCCGCATGCGCGAGCTGACGCTCGAAGCGTTGAAGGCGGGGGCGCTCGGCTTCTCCACCTCGCGCACCGACATTCACAACACCAAGAAGGGCGAGCCGGTGCCCGGCACCATGGCCGCTCAGGACGAACTCATGGGCATTGCGGACGCGCTGCAGGTCCACGGCTCCGGCGTCTTCCAGATTTCCGCGACACATCGGGAAATGGACAAGGAATTCGAGTGGATGCGCAAGATCGCCGAGGACACCGGCCGCATGGTGACCTTCAACCTGCAGCAGATCGACGAGCGCCCCGACCTCTACAAGAAGATGCTCGGCCTGCTCGACGAAGCGCGCGCGGCAGGCATCACCAATATTCGGGGCCAGCATTCGGGCCGCCCCGTCGGCATCCTCATGGGCTGGCAAACTTCCGCCCATCCCTTCCTGCTGAAGAAGGCCTATGGCGAAATCGCCGCCCTTCCCTTTGAGGAGCGTGTGAAGCAGCTCGCCGACCCGGAGGTGAAGGCCCGCATCCTCGCCGAGCCGAACCCCACCGGCCTTGGCGACTTCATCGACGGGATACTCAACGGCTTCCACAAGATGTATCCGATGAACGAGCGCGAAAACTATGAGCCCGCGCCCGAGGACTCCGCCGCCCGCATCGCCAAGCGCCTCGGCAAGGCGCCCGCCGAAGTCGCCTATGACGAGATGATGGCGAATGACGGCAAGGGCTTCCTCTACTTCCCGCTCTTCGGCTATTCGACCAATGATTACACGGCCATCGAGGAATCGCTGCTCCATCCGCAGACCGGCCTCAGCCTCGCCGATGGCGGCGCTCATGTCGGCGCGATCTGCGACGGCAGCACACCGACCTTCATGCTCACGCACTGGACGCGCGACCGTACGCGCGGGCAGAAGCTGCCGATCGAATATATCGTCCGCCTGCAAACGAAAGACACGGCGGAGCAATATGGCCTCTTTGATCGTGGCGTCATTGCACCGGGCATGAAAGGCGACATCAACGTCATCGACTTCGAGAACCTCTCGCTTCCCAAGCCCGAGATGGTTTTCGACCTTCCCGCCGGCGGCCGCCGCCTCTTCCAGGGGGCCAATGGCTACAAGGCCACCATCGTCAGCGGCAAAATCGTCTATCGCGATGGGGAGCCCACAGGCGCGCTGCCCGGCCAGCTCATCCGCGGGGCGCAGGCCGCACCTTCGCACTGAGCGGTCGCAATCCCTTTTCTCTCAAGGCGCAGGCCTTCCCGGCCTGCGCCTCTTTTTCGAGTTGATCCATGAGTTCTCTGCACGAGCTTTTCGCAGGCGTCATGCTGCCTGCTCCGGATTTCGCAGCAGCTTTCGCCGCAGTTCTTTTCGCGACAACAATGAAGGCTTTTTCAGGCTTCGGCTTCGGTCTCGCCGTCGTGCCGCTGCTCTCGCTCGTGCTTCCGCCAGCGGTCGCCGTGCCCATGTCGCTGATGCTTGATCTCATCGGCTCGACACAGCTCGTTCCGATGGCACGCAAACAGGCCGACTGGCATTCGCTGCGGCTTCTCGTGCCCGCCGCCTTCGTCGCCATTCCTTTCGGCATCTATGTGCTCGGCGCCGTTTCACCACATGTCCTCAAGGTCGGCATCAGCTTCATCCTGCTCTCGACGGTCGCGCTGATGGCCAGCGGCGCGCGGCTTCCGCTTCGCCTGCCCGTGCCCGCCGTGCTCGGTGTCGGCGGCGTTGCGGGTCTCCTCTCGGGCGGCGTCGCCATGCCCGGACCGCCGGTCATGATCTATTTTCTCGCCCGCCCGACCAGTGCCGCGATCAACCGTTCGTCGCTGCTGATGTTCTTCTTCTTCACCGATGTCGGATCGATCACCGTCGGCCTCATTTCGGGCCTCGTCTCAAGCCACACGATCCTTCTCTCGCTGCTTCTAAGCCCCGCCCTCGTGATCGGCAACTTCCTCGGCCATCGGCTCTTCGGCCTCGCGCATGAGCACCACTACCGCCGCATCACGCTCGCCCTGCTCGCGCTCATCGCCGTGGTAACGATGACGCAGGCGCTCACACCCTGAGCCAGTCCGCAAGTTCCCGCCACGGACGAATGCCCCAATAGCGCGTCGCCGCGCCGGAAGGCGAGCAAAGTACGAAGACCTCGGGAAAATCCGCGAGCGTCTTCGCCTGCCGTCCGAGCGCGATCTTTCCCGTGGGCACGCCGAGCCAGACGCTCGCCGCCTTCTTACTGGTGAAGGCAACGGCGCGAGGCCGGAAGCGGCGCATCTTCGTTTCGAAAAGCGTCGCATCGAAATGCTCGGGCGCGATCTCATGATCCATGCCAGAGCCCACCTTCGACATGTCGGTGAAGCCGATGCCCAGCTCGATGAGCTTGGGAAACTCCTGCGGCGCATAGAGCCTCGGCGTCAGGCCAACCTCATGTAATGTCCGCCAGAAGCGGTTTCCCGGATGCGCATAATAAGCGCCCTCCGCCGCCGAGCGATGCCCCGCCGCCGTGCCGACGAAAACGACGTCGAGGCCTTCCGACAGCAGATCGGGCAGCTTTTCCGTCATTGACGCCTAGCTCCCAACCGTCACCCCGGGCTCGACCCGGGGTCCATCTTTGCGCCGCATACGGAAGCAGGATGGATGCCGGATCAAGTCCGGCATGACGATGTTCGGAGAAGGACTCATTACGGAATCGGGTTCTCTCGCCGCGTCCCACCCAGAGCCTTGTTCGCCTCCTTCACGGCAGCGCTTTCCTCTTCCAGATAAATCTCCGCGCCCGAATTGCGGAACTTGTCCGACATTTCCGCCATGCCGCTTTCGGCATAGTCGCGGACTTCCTGCGTGATCTTCATCGAGCAGAATTTCGGGCCGCACATGGAGCAGAAATGCGCGACCTTGTGCGCATCCTTCGGCAGCGTCTGGTCGTGGAACTCCTTGGCGCGTTCAGGATCGAGCGAGAGGTTGAACTGATCCTCCCAGCGGAATTCGAAACGCGCGCGGGAAAGCGCATCGTCGCGAAGCTGCGCCGCCGGGTGGCCCTTCGCAAGGTCTGCCGCGTGCGCCGCGATCTTGTAGGTGATGACGCCTTCCTTGACGTCCGCGCGATTGGGCAGGCCCAGATGCTCCTTCGGCGTCACATAGCAAAGCATGGCGCAGCCGAACCAGCCGATCATCGCCGCACCGATACCGGAGGTGATGTGGTCGTATCCGGGTGCGATGTCCGTCGTCAGCGGCCCAAGCGTATAGAAGGGCGCGCCGCCGCAATGCTTCAGCTGCTTGTCCATGTTGACCTTGATCTTGTGCATCGGCACATGACCTGGCCCTTCGATCATCACCTGACAACCCTTCGCCCAGGCGATCTGCGTCAGCTCGCCCAGCGTCTCGAGTTCGGCGAACTGCGCTTCGTCATTCGCATCCGCGATCGAACCGGGACGCAATCCGTCACCCAACGAGAAGGAGACGTCATAGGCGCGCATGATGTCGCAAATCTCGTCGAAATGCTCGTGGAGAAAGCTCTCCTTGTGATGCGCGAGGCACCACTTCGCCATGATCGAGCCGCCGCGCGAGACGATGCCCGTCACGCGCTTCGCCGTCAGCGGCACATAGGCGAGGCGCACGCCTGCATGGATCGTGAAGTAATCGACGCCCTGCTCGGCCTGTTCGATCAGCGTGTCGCGGAAGACTTCCCAAGTCAGGTTCTCGGCAATGCCGTCGACCTTTTCGAGCGCCTGATAGATCGGCACAGTGCCGATGGGCACCGGCGAATTGCGGATGATCCATTCGCGCGTGTTGTGAATGTTGCGGCCCGTCGAGAGGTCCATCACCGTGTCGGCGCCCCAGCGGATCGCCCAGACCATCTTGTCGATTTCTTCCGCGACAGACGAGGCAACCGCCGAATTGCCGATATTGGCGTTGATCTTCACCAGGAAGTTGCGGCCGATGATCATCGGCTCGAGTTCCGGGTGGTTGATGTTCGCCGGAATGATGGCGCGGCCTTCGGCGACTTCGCGGCGCACGAAGTCGGGTGTGATGAATTCGGGAATATCGGCACCGAAGCTCTCGCCTTCGGCAAGCTTGTGCGCGGCGTTTTCAAGCGCCTTCTTGCGGCCCATGTTTTCGCGCTCGGCGATATAGGCCATTTCCGCCGTGACGATGCCGGCGCGCGCATATTCCATCTGCGTCACGGGCTTGCCGGCGATGCCCTTGCGCGGCGCATGCGTCACGGGAAAGACGCGAGCAAGATGGCTCTCGCCGACATTGCCATTGTCTTCCGGTTTGATCTCGCGACCCTGATAGATCTCCGTGCCGCCGCGCGCCGCGATCCAGCTTTCACGCATGCGGACGAGGCCCTTCTCGACATCGATACGCGCCGTTGGATCGGTGTAGGGGCCCGACGTGTCATAGACGCGGACGGGCGGCTCCTTCGCGCTCGGGTGAAGGCTGATCTCGCGGAAGGGCACCTTCACATCGGGAAAGCCTTCCGGCGATGTGTGGATCTTTTCGCTGGCCGGAAGAGGCCCGGTGGTAACGCTGGGTTTCGCGTGAATGTTCATCTTGGATCTCCGTCAGGTTTCGGAAATCCGGGGATAGCGGGGGATGGTTGTCCGTCCCTTCGCCGGCATGACCCGGATCAGGTTCAAAGGGTTCGGCTTTTCGGCCATCTCAGCCCGAACGAATTCGGACACCCCTCGGAATGGCGCGAGTTTACGCCTTGAGCCTGCTGCGTAAAGTGCTTTAAGCGCCGAGCACCTTGAGCGGCAGCGAAGCGGTGATCGGCAGAATCCAGGGCCTCGGCGCGTTCTTGCCCGGAATGAAGGGCCGCCCCGCCTTGAGGCATGCATGGCGGAAGTCGCTTTCATTGCGAAAGGACAGGGCGAAGCCGTCCTTCCACACCACGACATTATGCGGACACCGGGGCATCTCATCCGCCGCCGGTATGGCCCCATGTTCGAGAATGAGCTGGACCATCACGGGCGGAATGTGAGCGAGGCTCCGGCTCGCGGCGAAGGCTGCATATTGGTCGCGAGACATGGTCACCACGCCACCATCGACGAGCGAACCGCCCCCTTGCGAGACATAGGCGTATTGGCCCTTGCCGAGAGGCAGATGCGCCACGGCTTCACGGCGCGGCCCCGTGCGTGCGCTGGTAAGAAAGAGCGGATGCGAAAGCGCCGATTGCCGCTCGGCGGGAGAAAGCGGCAGGAGGTTCAGAAAGCCCTCGTATTCCCTGAAATCATCTTCTTCTGTCGGCATGTCTCTATCGGGCTCTCTGCATTCGCTCTGACGCCTTTTTATGACACGCTTGAATTCCACCCGCGACAGGTTCATCTGTGAGAAAAATCCGGAGCCGAGCCATGACCTTTCCCGCCGAGCTGACCACTCTCCTCAACATCGAGCTTCCTATCATCCAGGCGCCCATGGCCGGATCGGCCACGCCGGAGCTTGCCGCTTCTGTCGCCAATGCAGGCGGGCTGGGCTCGCTCGGCGTCGCGATGATGAAGCCCGCCGAGTTGCGCGATGCGGTGGCAAAGCTCCGCGCACTCACGAACAAGCCGTTCAACCTCAATTTCTTCGTGCATCGCGAACCCGATCTCGATGGCTATGACGCGAGGACCATGCAGGCAGCTCTTGCGCCGCATTACGCGGAGTTCGGACTGGGCCCGGTGCCGGAGCCTGCGGTTCACTCGCCATCCTTCAATGAGGAGACATTGGCGCTGGCGCTCGAACTCGCACCGCCAGTCATCAGCTTTCATTTCGGCATGCCGGATGCCCATGCCATCGCCGCGCTGAAGGCCAAAGGCATCAAGATCCTCGGCTGTGCGACGACGGTGGCGGAAGCAAAACGCCTCGAAAGCGACGGCGCTGATGCAATCATCGCGCAGGGCCATGAAGCGGGCGGCCATCGCGGCACGTTTCTCGATCATGTCGATCTCGGCACCGTCGGCACCATGGCGCTGGTGCCGCAGGTCGTCGACGCGGTGAGCGTTCCCGTGATCGCGGCAGGCGGCATTGGCGACGCGCGAGGGATCGCCGCCTCTTTCATGCTGGGCGCGAGCGGCGTGCAGCTCGGCACGGCCTATCTCGTCTGCCCGGAGGCCGGCACCTCCGCGCTCTACCGCAAGGCGCTGGCCGAGGCCTCCGATCACGCGACGGTAGTGACGAAGCTCTTTTCGGGTCGTCCCGCCCGCGCGATCCACAACAGGCTCACACAGGAGCTCCATTCGCTCGAAGACGAGGCTGCCCCCTTCCCCGCGCAGCGCGCCATGCTCGCCCCACTCATCGCCGCGAGCGCCCGCGCGGAAAAGGCCGAATTCATGCAGATCTGGTCGGGACAGGCAGCAAGGCTCGCCAAGGTCGAACCCGCAGGCGAAAAGACCGCGCGCCTGATGCGCGAGGCCGCCGCCCTGATGCGCGGCTGACGCAGCTTCGCGTCAACCGCTAGACTATCTGGTGGCGACTCGATTCCGGGTGCCACGGAAAGTCAGGGGGAGGAAAACCATGACCGTCGAACTCTGGTCGCTCGTTTGCAGCGGCGCGTTGCTTTTTGTGATGATTGCCATCGCGGCGACGGCGAATATGCTCAACAAGGGTCTCGCCTGGAGCGCAGGCAATCGCGACGAGGCCGCGCCCTCGACAGGCTGGGCGGGACGCGCGAGCCGCGCCTATCACAACATGCTGGAGACGCTGCCGATCTTCATCATTCTGGTGCTGGGCGCGCATGTGGCGAATATTCATACCGCCAATGCCGCGCTCGGTGCGCAGCTCTATCTCTGGGGCCGCATCGCCTATGCCGCTCTCTACTATCTCGGCATCACCTATGTGCGCACGCTTGCATGGCTGGCGAGCGTGATCGGCATGGCGATGATCCTGATCGAAATCGCGAGGGCGGTTCCTGCCGCCTGACGAAAAAGGAGGCTCCGCGACGAAGGCCGCGGAGCCTCACATCTTCATCAATCTTCGAAGGGATCCTTCATCAGGATCGTGTCGTCGCGCTCTGGCGAGGTCGAAAGAAGCGTCACAGGCGCTTCGATGAGTTCCTCGACATGGCGGACATATTTGATCGCCTGCGCCGGAAGATCGGCCCAGCTCCGCGCGCCGAAGGTCGTTTCCTTCCAGCCTTCGAGCGTCTCGTAGACGGGCTCGACACGCGCCTGCAGAGCGGCGGACGCCGGGAGATAGTCGATCGTCTTGCCGTCGAGCTTGTAGGCGACGCAGATCTTCACTTCATCGAAGCCATCGAGAACGTCGAGCTTCGTCAGCGCGACGTCGGTGATGCCGGACGTCTTGATCGCCTGACGCACCAGCACAGCATCGAACCAGCCGCAGCGGCGCTTGCGACCCGTGACTGTGCCGAACTCGCGGCCACGCTCGCCGAGCTTCTCACCCACCGCGTCAGTGAGTTCCGAGGGGAACGGGCCCTCGCCCACGCGCGTCGTATAGGCCTTGGTAATGCCGAGCACAGTGTGGATCGAGGACGGCCCCATGCCCGAGCCGGTCGCCGCCTGCGCCGAAACCGTGTTCGACGATGTGACATAGGGATAGGTGCCGTGGTCGATGTCGAGCAGCGTGCCCTGCGCCCCCTCGAACAGGATGCGCTTGCCCTGCCGCTTCAGATCGTCGAGCAGACGCCAGACCGTGTCCATGTAGGGCAGAATCTTCGGCGCCACTTCCTTCAGCTGCGCCGTCAGCGCCTTGCCGTCCACGAGTTCCTTGCCGAGGCCCTTGCGCAGCGCATTGTGATGGGCGAGCAGCTTCTCGACCTTGTCTTCCAGCGCTTCAAGATCGACGAGATCCATGACGCGCAGCGCACGGCGGCCGACCTTGTCTTCATAGGCAGGCCCGATGCCGCGCTTGGTCGTGCCGATGCGCGTACCGGAGGTGGAGCTTTCGCGGATTTCATCGAGTTCGCGGTGGAGCGGCAGGATGAGCACCGCATTTTCGGCGATGCGCAGCGTTTCGGGCGAAACCTTCACGCCCTGCTCGCTCAGCCGGCCGATCTCATCGCAAAGTGCCCAGGGGTCGACCACGACGCCATTGCCGATGACCGACAGCTTGCCGGGCCGCACCACGCCCGAGGGCAGCAGCGAGAGCTTGTAGGTCTTGCCGTCGATGACGAGCGTGTGGCCGGCATTATGGCCGCCCTGAAAGCGCACCACGACATCGGCGCGCTCGGAGAGCCAATCCACGATCTTGCCCTTGCCCTCGTCACCCCACTGAGAGCCGACAACCACCACATTCGCCATGATTTCAATGCCTTAGGAAGATGGGACACGAATGCCCAAACAAGCCAAAAGCCCCCATGCCTTTCGGCAGGGGGCTTTCGCAGTTTCTAACGGATTGGTGATGGGAAGGGAAGGGATTTGCCGCCGCGCCTTCGTTCAATAATCACGCAAATGAGCTAACCTGTTCCCGGTCGCGACAGCCGGAACGGAGGCACCTGAACATGAGCTGGCTACCATCCAACGATCCGGAGCCGGGCGACCGGAAATCCTGCGACGCGCTCGAACTCGTAGTCGTGCCCCGGATGGGCGATATCGGCAATTTTACCGTCCAGCGCGCCCTGCCCTATGTGAAGCGCCGCATGGTCGGTCCCTTCTGCTTTCTCGACCAGATGGGCCCTGCCGACATGGCGCCGGTCATCGGCATGGATGTGCGGCCTCACCCCCATATCGGCCTTGCCACCGTCACCTATCTCTTCGACGGCACGATCATGCATCGCGACAGCCTCGGCAATGTCGAGGAGATTCTCCCCGGAGCGATGAACCTGATGACCGCAGGGCGCGGCATCGCACATTCCGAGCGCTCGCCCGACCTTCAGCGCCAAAACGGCCAGCGCCTCTATGGCATCCAGAGCTGGGTCGCACTTCCCAAGGCGCATGAAGAAACGGCGCCGACATTTCAGCATTTCGCCGCGGAGGGCCTCCCAATCGTCGAGGACGGCGGCATCCGCGCCCGCGTGATCGCCGGCTCGGCCTTCGGCGCGAAGTCGCATGTGACGACGCTGTCCGAGTGGTTCTATGTCGACCTCACACTCGGCGCGGGCGCGACGGCGCCGCTCGACCCGGATTACGAGGAACGCGCCATCTATCTCTGCGAAGGCGAGATCGAGATTGGGGGTGAGCGTTTCGAGGCGTCGCGCCTCCTTGTCTTCCGTCCTGGCGACCGCATCACCATCAAGGCGACACGCGACGCGCGCATGATGCTGCTCGGCGGCTCGGCACTCGAAGGCCCGCGCTACATCTGGTGGAACTTCGTGTCGTCCAGTCAGGAGCGCATCGAACAGGCGAAGGAAGACTGGAAGCAAGGCCGCTTCGACAAGGTGATCGGCGAAACGGAATTCATTCCGTTGCCGGAAAAGTAGGAACGGGATGAACGCGAAGATCGAAGAGTTGATGGCTCGCATTCAGGGGCTCGAGCTGGAGCTCGAGGCGGAACTGTCAAGGCAAAGCGCGGAGCTTCGATATGGGGTCGAACATGGCCGCGTGGTCTTCGAGGCGGAAATCCTGCGCCGTCACCGCGAATTGCAGACGAGGCTCTCTCGCTACGTGCTCAATGCGAAGCCTGCCATCGCGCTCACCGCGCCGGTCATCTATTCGCTGATCCTGCCGCTGGTTCTGCTCGATATTTTCGTCAGCGTCTATCAGACGGTCTGCTTCCCTGCCTATGGCATCGAGAAGGTGAAGCGCGCGGATTACCTGATCTTCGATCGCGGGCACCTCGCCTATCTCAATGCGCTGGAAAAACTCAATTGCGCCTATTGCTCATATGCCAACGGCCTCATCGCCTATGTGCGTGAGATCGCCGCGCGAACGGAAGCCTATTGGTGCCCGATCAAACACGCGAAGAAGGCGATTGGCGCGCATGAAAAATATATGAGCTTCGTCGCCTTCGGAGACGCTGAAGCCTATCGAAAGCGTATCGCGGAACTGGAGGCGGCGGCAGAAAAGAAATAAGCGGCGCTCCAGAAAGCGCCGCCCTTGTTTCGTTCTTCCCCTTCGTCATGGCCCGATCAAGTCGGGCCATGACGAGCAAGTAGGAAGCTCAGAAAGTCAGCGCCTTCGCCTGCACGACATGCGGCAGGGCCTGGATTTCCTTGAGCACAGCTTCCGGCACATCGCCATCGACCTCGATGAGGCAGATCGCATCGCCGCCCGCGGCTTCTCGGCCGAGGTTGAAGTTGGCGATGTTGATCGAGGCCTTGCCGAGGATCGACCCCAGCGCGCCGATGAAGCCCGGCTTGTCCTGATTGGTGACGTAGAGCATGTGGTGGCCGAGGGCCGCTTCCATGTTCACGCCCTTGATCTGGATGAGACGCGGCTTGCCGTCGGAGAAGACGGTGCCGGCAACCGAACGCTCGCGCTCAGCCGTCTTCACGGTAAGGCGGATATAGGTTTCGTAGGCGCCGCGCTGCTCGCGCTTCACTTCGGAAACCTGGATGCCGCGCTCCTTGGCGATGACCGGCGCCGAGACCGTGTTCACATCTTCGAGCTGGGGCTTCAGGAGACCCGTCAGCGCGGCATTGGTCAGCACGCGGGTGTTCATCTCGGCAACGTCGCCCTCATATTCGAGCGTGACTTCCTTGATACCTTCCTCGGTGAGCTGGCCCGCGAAGGAACCGAGCTGCTGGGCGAGTTCGGCGAAGGGCGTCAGCTTCGGTGCTTCTTCAGCCGAGATCGACGGCACGTTGACTGAGTTGGTGATTGCGCCGTCGAGAAGATAGTCCGACATCTGTTCGGCAACCTGAAGCGCGACATTCTCCTGCGCTTCATTGGTCGAGGCGCCGAGATGCGGCGTCGCGACGATCTGCTCCATGCCGAAGAGGATGTTGGTCTTGGCAGGCTCTTCCTCGAACACGTCGAGGGCCGCACCCGCCACATGACCGGATTCGATTGCCGCCTTGAGATCGGCCTCGACGATGAGGCCGCCACGCGCGCAATTGATGATGCGCACGCCCTTCTTCGTCTTCGCCAGGTTCGCCGCATTGAGGACGTTCTTCGTCTGCGGCGTCATCGGCGTGTGTAGTGTGATGAAGTCGGCGCGCTTCAAAAGCTCGTCGAGTTCGACTTTTTCGACGCCAAGATCGGCGGCGCGTTCAGCCGTGAGGAACGGGTCGAAGGCGATGACCTTCATCTTGAGGCCGATGCCGCGCTCTGCGACGATCGAGCCGATATTGCCGCAGCCGATGATGCCGAGCGTCTTGGCCGTCACTTCGACGCCCATGAACTTCGACTTTTCCCACTTGCCGGCATGCGTCGAGGCATTGGCCTGGGGAATATCGCGGGCAAGCGCGAACATCATGGCGATGGCGTGTTCGGCGGTCGTGATCGAATTGCCGAAAGGCGTGTTCATCACGATGATGCCCTTCGCCGTGGCAGCAGGCAGATCGACATTGTCGACGCCGATGCCGGCGCGGCCGACGACCTTCAGATTCTTCGCCGCTTCGATGACGGCAGGCGTGACCTTCGTGTTCGAACGAATGGCGAGGCCGTCATAGTCGCCGATGATCTTGATGAGCTCGTCTTTATCGAGACCGGTCTTCACGTCGACCTCGATGCCGCGATCCTTGAAGATCTGCACGGCGGCGGGCGACAGCTTGTCGGAAATCAGAACCTTGGGCATGGAAGCCTCCGTCTGTTTTGTTCGTCATGCCCGGGCTCGCCCCGGGCATCCAGATGGCTTGTTCGGTGATTGAAGCCCTGGATTGCCGGGTCAGGCCCGGCAATGACGAAAATAAGGATAGGATTTAAGAACCTTACGCTGCCGCGAGCGACGCCTTGGCTTCCGCGAAGGCCCAGTCGAGCCAGGGCATCAGCGCCGTCATGTCGGCAACTTCGATCGTCGCGCCCGCCCAGATGCGAAGGCCGGCCGGAGCATCGCGATAGCCCGCGATGTCATTGGCAACGCCTTCCTTGTCGAGCATGTCGGCGATCTTCTTCGCGAAAGCGACCTGATCGTCTTCGGAAAGCGCCGTGATCGTCGGATCGACGATCTTGATGCAGACCGACGTGTTCGAGCGCGTCGCCACATCTTCCGCGAGGAAGTCCACCCAGGGCGTGCGCTGCACCCACTCGGCGATGACGGCGGTGTTCGCATCGGCGCGGCCGATCAGCGTCTTCAGGCCGCCGATCGATTCCGCCCAGTTCAGCGCATCGAGATAGTCCTCGACGCAGAGCATGGACGGCGTGTTGATCGTTTCGCCCTTGAAGATGCCGTCGATGAGCTTGCCGCCCTTGGTCATGCGGAAGATCTTGGGCAGCGGCCATTCCGGCTTGTAGGTTTCGAGGCGTTCGACGGCGCGCGGGCTGAGGATCAGTATGCCGTGGGCCGCTTCGCCGCCCAGCGCCTTCTGCCAGGAGAAGGTGACGACGTCGAGCTTGGCCCAAGGCAGATCCTGCGCGAAAGCGGCAGACGTCGCGTCGCAAATGGTCAGGCCTTCGCGATCGGCCGGGATCCAGTCGCCGTTCGGCGAGCGGACGCCCGAGGTCGTGCCGTTCCAGGTAAAGACGACGTCGTTCTTGAAGTTCACTTCGGCGAGATTCGGGATCTTGCCGTAATCGGCCTTCAGCGTGCGCACGTCCTTCAGCTTGAGCTGTTTGACGACGTCGGTGACCCAGCCTTCGCCGAAGCTCTCCCAGGTCAGCATATCGACGCCACGCGCGCCGAGCAGCGACCAGAGCGCCATTTCGACCGCGCCCGTGTCCGACGCCGGCACGATACCGATCTTGTAGTCGGCGGGAACGCCGAGAATTGTGCGGGTTTTCTCGATGGCCTCAACGAGGCGCGCCTTACCCGGCTTCGAGCGATGGCTCCGGCCGACAAGCGCTTTTTCGAGATTTTTGAGGGACCAGCCCGGGCGCTTGGCGCAGGGACCGGAGGAGAAATGCGGGTTGGCCGGACGTGCGGCCGGACGCTCAGTGGCGGTCATTTTTGACTACCCTTCCAGATAGATGCCTCCCGGTGGGGGGAGGTGGCCCGGGCCCGATATAGGCCCGAGGGGTGATGCCTGTCAAATGACGATTTGGCGCGCCCTCCCTGCCCGTGCCGACCCCTTGCCCGTGACCGAAATGTAAGGTTGGGACGGCTTTCCCTAAGGCATTGTCTCGTTAAAGCTTTCAGGAGCCTCGCGGGCGCCGCCCCGCTTAAGACGAGAATCGCAATGCCGAAGATCAATGCCCGCTTCTTCCGCGACGCTTGGGAACTGACCAGGCCCTACTGGACCTCGGAGGAGCGGCGACGTGCCTGGTTGCTCTCAATCGGCATAGTCGTCCTCAATCTCTTTCAGGTCTATCTCACGGTCTGGCTGAACCAGTGGTATGGGACCTTCTACAATGCGCTTCAGGACTATGACCGCGCCCTTTTCTTCCGCGAGTTGTGGATGTTTTGCGGCTTCGCCATCGTCTACCTCTCGACGGCGCTCCTCACCTTCTACATTACGCAGATGTTGCAGATCAGCTGGCGGCGCTGGCTTACCGGGCGCTACATCACGCGCTGGCTTGCCAATAACGCCTATTACAGAATGCAGCTTGCAGGAGACACGGACAATCCGGATCAGCGCATCGCCGACGATCTGCGCCTCTTCACGGATCAGGTGCTCAACCTTTCCGTCGGCCTGCTCAGTTCGGTCGTCACTTTCTTTTCGTTCATCTTCATTCTCTGGACCCTGTCCGGCCCATTGACGGTTCCGCTCGGCGCACTCGGCTCCATTACCATTCCGGGCTATGCAGCGATCGGCGCGATTCTTTATGCGGCGATCGGCACATGGGCAACGGTCAGGATCGGGCGGCCGCTCATCGGCCTCACATTCAACCAGCAACGCTTCGAAGCCGACTTCCGCTACAGCCTCGTGCGGTTGCGCGAGAATTCGGAAAGCATCGCCTTCTATAAGGGCGAACCGCACGAAACCCATGTGCTCGATATGCGCTTTAGCAACGTCTTTGCCAATTTCATCGCTCTGCTGAAGCGGCGCATGCAGCTCATCATCATGACGTCCGGCTATTCTCAGATTGCGATCATCGTTCCCTACCTCGTCGCCGCACCCAAATATTTCGGCAAGGCGATCCAGTTCGGCGGCGTACAACAGATCGCAAATTCCTTCGATCAGGTGCAGACGTCGCTCTCCTTCATCGTCAATTCCTATTCGGACATTGCCGAGCTTCAGGCCGTCATGTCCCGCCTGACGCAATTCGAACATCGCGCACGCGAACTCGAGAGCTTCAAGCCATCGATCGAAGTCGAGCCAGAGCCGGGCGGCGGGCTCACCATTGTCGGTCTGGATCTCGACCTGCCGAATGGCGCGCCCTTGCGTGCAGGGCTGCATCTCGATGTTCCACCAAGCTCGAGCCTTCTCATCATGGGGCCAACGGGTGCCGGCAAATCGACATTGCTTCGCGCCATTTCCGGCCTCTGGCCCTTCGGGCACGGCCGCATTGCAACCTCGGCAAAACATCCGCTCTTCCTGCCGCAGAAGCCCTATATCCCCCTCTGCACGCTACGTGACGCCATGCTCTATCCCTACAGGCCAGCCGAAGTGCAGGACGCGGAGGTCGCGGCATCGCTGAAAGCGGTGGGCCTCGAACGGCTCACGGCAGAACTCGACGCGGAAGATAACTGGGCGCAGCGCCTTTCCGTTGGTGAGCAGCAACGCCTCGCCTTCGCGCGCGTCCTGATCCAGAAACCGGACATGATCTTCCTCGATGAAGCGACGGCGGCGCTCGACGAAGCGTCGGAAGCCGAACTCTACCGCCTCATCGAAGCGATGCCGGAAAAACCAACCATCGTTTCGGTCGGACACCGGTCGACGCTAAAATCGCTGCACGACACTGTCTTCGAGATGGGCGAGCCTGCCGCAGCGCTCGCCTGAGAGATCGGGCGAGAACCACCGCAACGCCGTCCCCCCTCTGCGGCCTCGGCAAAAGCGTCGCGAGTGTCGACATGCCGGACGTCATATCGAAATCTCGCCATGGAGATAGTCGGCACAGCGCCCGCGGATAATCACACGCTCCCCGGCGTCCGTGCACCAGAGCGTTCCGCCGCGCTTCGATATCTGGCGCGCGATGAGATCGCTGCGCCCGAGCTTCTTCGCCCAATAGGGAACGCTGGTGCAGTGCGCCGAGCCAGTCACCGGGTCTTCGTCGATGCCATGGGCGGGCGCGAAGAAGCGCGAGACGAAATCGAAGCCGGTGCCTTCATCGGCCGGAGCCGTGCAAATGAGCCCCGCATCGCCCTGCGCAACCAGCACCTGCTTCAGCGCCGAGAAATCGGGTGCGAGCGCGGCAACCTCCGCCGCGCTGTCGAACAGCGCCAGAATGTTCGACGTCTTGGCATAGACGATCGCCTTTGCGCCGAGCGCGCGAACAAGCCCCTCCGGCTCCGGCATCGGCTTGGCGATCGCCGCCGGAAAATCCATGGCGAGAATGTCTCCCTCGCGCTTCACCGCGAGGCGGCCGCTGCGCGTCTCGAAATAGATGGACGATGCCGCGCAACCGAACCCGGTAAAGATGACGTGAGCGGTCGCAAGCGTCGCATGACCGCAGAGATCGACCTCGACCGCAGACGTGAACCAGCGGAGCCGGAAGCCGCCATTTTCAGGAGAGAAGAAGGCGGTTTCGGAGAGATTGTTCTCTGCCGCGATGGCCTGAAGCACCGAATCCTCCGGCCAGGCGTCGAGCGGCACAACGGCTGCCGGATTGCCCTCGAATGGCTTGTCGGCAAAAGCATCGACCTGAAAAAGCTGCACTTTCATTCTCGGCTCCATATTGTATCGATACAATTAAAGCGCGTTTTTGCTTTTATTCGCGCCTTTTTCAACTATTGTATCCATCAAAGGCACTCTATTCCGCCAATGTTAGGATTCAATTGTTTTATTGTGACCATGACATTTTCACTGACCAAACTCCTGAAAGAACAGCGGCCCGGTCCCCGCTACCGGGTTATGGCGGACCTCATCGGCGAGGCGATCGTGGATGGGCGGCTCGCACCCGGCGAACGGTTGCCGGCGCTGCGCGACATCGCCTATGAGCTCGGCGTCACCGTCGGCACGGTGGCGCGAGCCTATGCGCTGGCGGCGAGCCGTGGCCTTGTCGCGGGCGAGGTCGGACGCGGCACCTATGTGCTGGCGCGCGCCGCCCGCGAGCCCATGCAGGGCGTTGGCTCTGCGGCGTTCCATGCGGCGGCGGAGGGTGTCGAGGTGCCGATGAAGCAGGCGATCGCCGCTCCCGTCGGCCAAACCGAAATCATGAGCGCGGCGCTGCGCGAACTGCTCGACCAACTGCCCGCGCGCGAAGGGCCGTCGCTCTTCAACACCTATCTCGCGCCCGGCGGCACGGAGGATGAACGCGCAGCGGCGGCACGGTGGATTGCCTATGGCGAGTTTACGCCCTCGCCGGAAAAGATTCTTCTCTGTTCGGGCACGCAGCAGGCGATCCTCACCGCGCTTCTCACAGCTTGCGAGCCCCACGATCTGGTGCTCACCGAGGCGCTCACCTATCACGCCATGATCGCGCAGGCCTCGCTCATGGGCTTCCGCATCGCGCCGGTCGACATCGACACGGAAGGGCTTGTGCCCGAAGCGCTGGAGCGCGCCATCATCGAGCAAAAGCCGCGTGCCATCTTCGTCGTGCCGACGATCCACAATCCGACGACATCGATCATGAGCGAAGCGCGGCGCATCAGGATCGCTGAGATCGCGCGGGCGCATCGCGTCGCCGTGATCGAGGACGACATATACGGCACACTTCTTGGCTCCCGCCCCGAACCCATCGCGCATCACTACCCCGAAGGCACCTATTACGCGACGAGCCTGGCGAAGTCGCTCGGCTGCGGGCTCCGCATCGGCCATCTGATCCCGCCTGCGGACAAGCTCGACCGCGCCCGCGCCATCCTGCACGGACAAGGACAGACCGTGCCTCCTCTCATGGCGGAACTTGCGACATCGCTCATTGTCAGCGGAGGAGCGGACGAACTTGTCGCGCGTCAGCGGAAGGAAATGCTGGCCCGGCAAGCCATCGCCATGGAACTTCTCGGTCACCACGACATGCGCCGCCACCCTGCCGCGCTCTATGTCTGGCTACGCTTGCCGGAAGAATGGCGAGCGCATTCCTTCGTCGAAGCGGCGCGGCAGCGCGGCGTCGCCCTCGCCGCGGGCGAGGATTTCATGGTGGGGCGGCCCGATCGCGCGGCCCGTCATGTGCGCATCGCGCTTGGTCAGGCTCAAAGCCGCGAAGCCCTGCGCCACGGACTCTCCATCATCGCCTCGCTCCTCGACAGCGCGCCCGCCGAGCTTGCATCGCTAGCCTGACGCGCCAGACTGAAATACTCCGTTCACCGATAAATCACGTATCACGACAAGCGCGAGACTCCTGTGGATAAGTTTTCCGGCTGCGTGCTAACCTAACGGCTGGAGGACAAGATCATGGGATCAACGCATCGGCGAATGCCCGCCCTCTTGCTTCGTCCGGCATGGCCCGACGAAGGCCCCGCCTTGTCCGCGCTGGCGATGAAAGCCAAGGCACAATGGGGTTATGACGAAGATTTCATGGCGCGATGCCAAGCCGAACTTACCGTGACGCCCTGGCACATAGGCTCGGAGCATTTTCGCGTCGCGCAGTGCGGGCAGAAAGTCGCGGGCTTCTCATGTGTGAGGGTACGCGAAGCCAGAGCGCTTCTGCAGCACCTCGTCGTCAATCCCGATTTCGCGCATCTCGGCGTAGGGCACAGGTTGATGTCCGATCTTCTCGAACATGCGCGACGGCACGGCATCCGCCTCGTGCATGTCGAGGCGGACCCGAACGCGGCCGGTTTTTACGAGCGCGAAGGATTCAGGCAGCGCGGCCATGTTCCTTCCGGATCGATTGCCGGACGAAAGCTGCCGCTTATGGAGCTGCGGTTCTAGAGCCGCTCATTGCTCGTATTCGTCCTCTTCGAGCGACTGAACCGTCCAGGCATGGTTGAGCGGCCCGTGGCCCTTGCCAAAGCCGGGCGCCGTGAGGATGGCCATATGCACATAGTCGCGCGCCGCCTCGACCGCCTCGCGAAGATCGGCACCCTGGGCAAGGAAAGCCGCGATGGCGGAAGCAAGTGTGCAACCCGTACCATGCGTGTGCGGCGTGTCGATGCGCGGCGAGGACATGACCTCGATCGTCTCTTCCATCGCCAGCACGTCAAAGATCGTGTCGCCGGGAATATGCCCGCCCTTGATGAGCACGGCTTCGCAGCCAAGGCCGATCAGCGCATCGGCGGCGGCCTTCTGATCTTCCAGCGTTTCGATGCGCCGCCCCGTCAGCGCTGCGGCCTCCGGCGCATTGGGCGTGACGAGGGTCGCGAGTGGGATGAGCGCCCGCTTCAGCGCAACGACGGCATCGGCCTGAAGCAGCGATGCGCCGCCCTTTGCGATCATCACCGGATCGACGATGAGCGCGGCGTCCGGCGCGCGAAGGCCGATCTCGTCGGCCACCATCTCGATGATCTCGGCGGAATGCAGCATGCCGGTCTTGATCGCATCAGCGCCGATATCGTCGAGCACGACGCGGATCTGGCCCCGCACGATGTCGAGCGGCACTTCATGGATGGCGTGGACACCGAGAGTGTCCTGAACGGTGACCGCCGTGATCGCCGTCGCGGCAAAGCCGCCCAACGCCGTCACGGTCTTGATGTCGGCCTGAATGCCTGCGCCACCGCCTGAATCCGAACCCGCCACAATGAAGACGCGGCCCTGGTCTTCGCCGCTCATGCTGCGTGGCTTTCGATGACGGAGACGATGTCATTGACAACGGCTTTGACGAGCGAAGCGTCGTCGCCCTCGGCCATGACGCGGATGAGAGGCTCGGTGCCTGACTTGCGAATGACAAGACGGCCCTTCTGGCCGAGACGCGCCTCACCTTCGCGGATCGCCTCCACGACCTCCTTCTCGTCCAGAGGTTCGCCGCGCTTGAAGCGCACATTCTTCAGAAGCTGCGGCAGCGGATCGAAGAGGTGGCAGAGCCTGGAGACAGGCGCATTGCCGGTCTTGAGAACGGCGAGAACCTGAAGCGCGGCGATGAGGCCGTCGCCAGTGGTCGAGAAATCCTTCAGCACGATATGGCCAGACTGCTCGCCGCCCACATTGTAGCCATTCTGGCGCATGTAATCGACGACGTAGCGATCGCCAACCTGCGTACGCGCGAGGCCGAGGCCCAGCGAGGCGAGATAGCGCTCAAGACCGAGATTGGACATGACTGTCGCAACGATACCCGGCGCGGAGAGCTTTTCGGCTTCCTTCCAGGAGCGCGCCACGAGGCCCATGATCTGGTCGCCGTCGATGATGTGGCCGTTCTCATCGCAGATGATGACGCGGTCGGCATCGCCATCCAGCGCAATGCCGATATCGGCGCGGCGCTCGCGCACCGTGGCGCACATGCGCTCCGGCGAGGTGGAGCCGCACTCGTCATTGATGTTGAAGCCGTTGGGCTCCGTTCCGATAGCGACGACATCGGCGCCGAGTTCCCAGAGAACGGCGGGCGCGACCTTGTAGGCGGCGCCGTTCGCGCAATCGATGACGATGCGCAGACCGTCCAGCGTCAGGTCCTTCGGAAATGTGTGCTTGGTGTGCTCGATATAGCGCGCCTGCGCATCGTCGATGCGCTTGGCCCGACCGAGCTCGCGGGGCCCTGCCAGATTGTCGGCGAGCCCATTATCCATGTAGTGCTCAATCTCGAGCTCGACATCGTCGGAGAGCTTGAAGCCATCGGGCCCGAAAAGCTTGATGCCATTGTCTTCGAAGGAATTATGCGACGCCGAAATCATCACGCCGAGATCGGCGCGGAGCGAGCGCGTGAGCATCGCCACGGCGGGCGTCGGCAGCGGTCCGAAAAGGAAAACATCCATGCCCATGGAGGTGAAACCAGCCGTCAGCGCCGGTTCGAGCATATAGCCCGAGAGCCGCGTGTCCTTGCCGATCACGACGCGATGCTGGTGCTCGCCCCGGCGGAAGACGCGGCCCGCGGCCATGCCGACCCTGAGCGCTGTCTCGGCGGTCATCGCGCCCTGGTTTGCAGTTCCGCGAATGCCGTCGGTTCCGAAGTATTTACGCGACATGAAAGATATAATCCCGGTTTGTCTCAAAATCGGCCACACCTTGCGGGCGCGGCCTCCCCCTCCCAAGGCGCGCAGCAAATATAGGGCCTTATGGTTTTGGCGCAGTTAACGATTTCTTGCGAAATCTTTCAGCGCAGCTGCAACGGCCAGAGCATCCTTGAGAGGCGCGGCCTCATGGGTACGAATGAAATCGGCCCCTTTCATGGCAGCAACAAGTTCGGCCGCGAGCGTGGCGGCGCCGACCTCGTCGGGCGCCCTGCCCGTTACCGCGCGCAGGAATGACTTCCGCGACACGCCAACGAGAAGTGGCAAGCCGAAACGGCCCTTGATCTCGCCGAGCCGCGCCAGCACGTCGAATGAGGTTTGCGGCGACGATCCGAGGAAAAAGCCCATGCCGGGATCGAGGACAATGCGCGCGCGGTTCACGCCCGCCGCTTCGAGGGCGGAAAGCCGCTCGTCGAAGAAACGGCATATATGACCGACAATGTCGCCTTCGGGCGCTTCGCGGCGATCGGCCTGCCCCTGCTGGATCGAATACATGACGATGAGCTTCGCATCCGATTCCGCGAGCGTTGGGTAGAGCGAAGGATCGGGAAACCCTTTGATGTCGTTCAGCCAGTGAATACCTCGTGACAGAGCGTAAGCCTGCGTCTGCGGGAGATAGCTGTCGACCGAGATTTCAATTTCGTCTGCCAGCAGCGCATCGAGCACGGGCGCAAGGCGACGGATTTCCTCCTCGGCCGAAACGGGTGTCGCATCGGGGTTGCTGGAGGCAGGCCCCAGATCGACAATCTCGGCGCCCTCCTCGACAAGCCTCCGCGCCTGCGCGATAGCGGCTTCCGGCGCAAGGTACTTCCCCCCGTCGGAAAATGAATCCGACGTGATGTTGACGATGCCGACAATGCGGACAGGGCTTTTCTGCATGGGCATTTCTATCATGGGACAGAACGGCGTGTCAGTTCAGTCTCGTCAGTTCGGCACCATGAAGCCGCGCACAAGCTGTTCGATGAAGATATCCAGCTCGCGCCGCCCCGCGCCTGCGAACTGCATCAGCGCAACGGTGTGTCCACCGCCGATATAGAGCCGCGCCGCCGCCTTCACGTTGAGCGTTTCGGGCATCAGCCCTTCCCGCTTGCCGCGCGCGAACACCTTCTGCGCCAGGTCATGAAGCCGCTCCAGTATCTCGATGTAATGTGGCCAGACATCGGCGCGAACACCCGTGCTCCAGTCGAGCCAGACCTTGATCATATCCGGCTGTTCCGTGGCTGCTCTGGCGAAACGCCGCGCAAGCGTCACCAGCGCTTCCTGGACCGTCAAGGAGGGCACGAGCGAGCCCGAGGTGGTCGCGACAAGAAAGGCCTCCACCTCGCCCAGCACGGCCGCGACGAGATCCTCGCGGGTGCGGAAATAGGAATGAACCGCCGAGACGGAAACGCCGGCCCGCTCCGCCACATGGGAATGGGTGGCGCGGGCGACGCCATGCTCGGCGAATGCTGCAACTGCACAGGCGAGTAGCTGCGCCCGGCGCTCCTCAGGCAGAAGGCGGGTCCGCTGTTTCTGGTGGTTTTTCGGATTCCCGGATTTTGGCGTCACGAGGGCGGCTCTCTGCTCGAAGGACTGAATCTGGACCGGAGTATAGGCGGAAAGCCGAATTTGCCGGAGCGCTGCCGATACCCGCAACAGAAATGTTGACTCCGTGGCCTTTTACTATTGATACTTTACTCAATAGCAAACCGGTCGGGAGCCGGTCTCGAAAACCCGGGAGGAAAATCATGGCCGTAGCCGCGTTGGCGGCGGAGGGCGCTTATGCCCTGCCGCTCGACAAGATCGATGTGAGCAATCCGGACCTCTATCAGAACGACACCATCGAGGCCTATTTCAAGCGCCTGCGTGCTGAGGACCCGGTCCACTACTGCGCCGAAAGCGCCTATGGGCCCTATTGGTCCATCACGAAATACGACGACATCATGCATGTCGACACCAACCACCAGATCTTCTCCTCGGAAGCGAGCCTCGGCGGAATCACGATCGACAACGCGCTCTCGATCGCCGAAGAGGGTGGCATCGACCTGCCGAACTTCATTGCCATGGATCCCCCGCGGCATGACGAGCAGCGCAAGGCGGTGAGCCCAATCGTTGCCCCGGCGAACCTCGCCAAACTTGAAGGCACGATCCGCGAACGCGTATGCCGCGTTCTCGATGGGCTGCCCGTGGGCGAGGCGTTCAACTGGGTCGACCGTGTCTCGATCGAGCTGACGACGCAGATGCTGGCGACGCTGATGGACTTTCCCTTCGATGAGCGCCGCAAGCTGACGCGCTGGTCCGACGTGGCGACGGCAGCGCCCGGCAGCGGCATCGTCGACAGCTGGGAACAGCGCACGCAGGAACTCATGGAGTGCGCGGGCTATTTCCAGAATCTCTGGAACGAGCGCGTAAATGCAAAGGAGCCGGGTTCCGATCTCATCTCCATGCTCGCTCATTCGCCCGCGACGCGAAACATGACGCAGACGGAATATCTTGCGAATGTCCTTCTCCTCATCGTCGGCGGCAACGACACGACGCGCAACTCGATGACGGGCGGCGTTCTCGCTTTCCACGAGAACCCCGACCAGTTGGCGAAGCTTCGGGCGAACCCTGCACTACTCGACAGCACCATTCCGGAAATCATCCGCTGGCAGACGCCACTGCCGCATATGCGCCGCACCGCGCTGAGCGACACGGAGCTGGGCGGCAAGAATATCCGCAAGGGCGACAAGGTCGTGATGTGGTACCTCTCCGGCAATCGCGACGAGACTACGATCGAGCGGCCCGACGACTTCATCATCGACCGCCCGCGTCCGCGCCAGCATCTCTCATTCGGCTTCGGCATTCATCGCTGCGTCGGCAACCGCCTCGCTGAATTGCAGCTTCGCATTCTCTGGGAAGAGATCCTGAAGCGCTTCAAGCGCATCGAGGTTCTGGCCGAGCCTGAGCGCGTCCGCTCCAACTTCGTGCGCGGCTACACGACACTGCCGGTCCGCATTCACGCCTGACGTAAAAAGAGGAAAAAGAAGAATGACAAAAGTCAGCTTTGTCGAGGTCACTGGAACGACCTATGCGGTCGAGGCCGATAGCGGCATCTCGGCGATGGAAGCGGCGGTGAGGAACAACGTGCCGGGCATCGACGGCGATTGCGGTGGCGCAGCCGCCTGCGCGACCTGCCATGTCTATGTCGATCCGGCCTGGCTCGCGAAAACCGGCGCCGCAGGCGAAGGCATGGAGAAGGACATGCTCGAATTCGCCGAGGATGTCCGCGAGAACAGCCGCCTCGCCTGCCAGATCAAACTCACAAGCGAACTCGATGGGCTGGTTCTGAGACTGCCGGAGAAGCAGCACTGAACCGGACCTTGCGCTGAATCGGGAGGCGCCGAGGAGAAAGGGAGGCCGCGAGGCCTCCCTTTTTATTTGAGAGAGGGCTCGCCCAGAAGGCGCGCAACCGTCGGCTCTATCGCCCTCGCCATGACCGCCTGACCACTCACATTGGGATGCAGCGCCTCATGCGGACCTTTTTCGACATAGAGCGAGCGGTCGAGTTGCCCCTCTTTCCTGAACACCGACGCGATGTCGATAAAGGTGACAAACTCGCTCGCGGTATAACGCGCCGCGAGAAGCGCATTCACCTCCGCATCCGCCTTGCTCTTTGCGGTCGACTTGTCGCTTGGCAGAATGCCGATGAGCAGAAGCCTTGCGTGCGGCATCCGCTCATGAGCCGCGTTCACAACCACCTCGACGTCTGAAAAAGTCTCCCGCGCGCTATGGCCGAGATTGGTGTCGTTGGTACCGATGAGGATCACGGCAAGCTTCGGTGCAATGCCGTCGAGTTCGCCATGTGCGAAACGCCAGAGCGTCGCGGCACTCGTATCCATGCCGTAACCCAGATTGAGCGCGTGGCGAGACCCATAAAAGGCATCCCAGACGGGCTTGTAATTCTCTTCGACCTTTTCAGAAACGCGGTCGTAATTCTGCGTAATCGAGTCGCCGATGAAGACGAGATCGACGGGGCCAGCGAGAGCCGCCACGCGCTTCGCCGCCATACGTTCCGGCTGCACGACGAACGGCGCTTCCACCGCGACGGGCGCGGCTACCGGCGGCGGCGCGGAAACACACCCGCCAAGCAGGATGAGAATCAGCGTGAGTGCGGATAATGCGCGCATGCGTCTCCCCCAAAAGGAAAGGGAGGCCGTTAAGCCTCCCTTCGATCTTGTCTTACGCCTGCACTCAGGCGCCGTGCGGCTCGGGCGTCGCGCCAGGCCCCGGCTCGGCGGGACGGCCGGTCTGAGGCACGGAGGAGACGGGGCCCTCCGGCTTCAGCGGCTCGCCGAGATTGCGCACCGGCGGCTCGCCCTTGAGCAGGCCCTTGATCTCATCGCCCGAGAGCGTCTCGTATTCGAGCAGGCCCTTGGCGATGGTATGCAACTGGTCGAGATGATCGGTGATGATCTGCTTCGCCGTCGCATAGCCTTCCTCGACGATGCGGCGCACTTCGCCGTCGATGGCGCGTTGCGTCTCTTCCGACATGTTCTGCTGGCGCGAGACGGAGTGGCCGAGGAAAACTTCTTCCTCGTTCTCGTGGTATGCGAGCGGCCCGAGCTTGTCGCTCATGCCCCAGCGCGTGACCATGGCCTTTGCCATCTTGGTCGCCATCGAGATGTCCGAAGACGCGCCCGACGTCACCTTCTCATGGCCAAAGATCACTTCTTCCGCGATGCGTCCGCCCATGGCGACGGCAAGGTCTGCCTTGAGCTTTTCGCGCGTCACCGAAAGCTGGTCGCGTTCCGGCAGGCGCATGACCATGCCCAGCGCGCGGCCGCGCGGAATGATCGTCGCCTTGTGGATCGCATCCGACGCCGGAAGGTTCATCGCCACGAGCGCGTGCCCGCCTTCATGATAAGCGGTGAGACGCTTTTCCTCCTCGGACATGACCATGGAGCGGCGCTCGGCGCCCATCATCACCTTGTCCTTGGCGTCTTCGAAATCGACCATGGTGACGAGACGCTTGCCGCGCCGCGCCGCCATCAGCGCCGCTTCATTGACGAGGTTCGCAAGGTCGGCGCCGGAGAAACCGGGCGTGCCCCGCGCGAGCGTGCGCGGCTCGACGTCGGGCGCCAACGGCACCTTCTTCATGTGGACCTTGAGTATCTTTTCGCGGCCGACGACATCCGGGTTCGGCACCACGACCTGACGGTCGAAGCGGCCCGGACGCAGCAGCGCCGGATCGAGAACGTCGGGGCGGTTCGTCGCCGCGATGAGGATGATGCCCTCATTCGGCTCGAAGCCGTCCATCTCGACCAGCAGCTGGTTCAGTGTCTGCTCGCGCTCGTCATTGCCGCCGCCGAGACCGGCGCCGCGATGACGGCCCACCGCATCGATTTCGTCGATGAAGATGATGCAGGGCGCGTTCTTCTTCGCCTGCTCGAACATGTCGCGCACGCGGCTGGCGCCGACGCCGACGAACATTTCAACGAAGTCGGAACCCGAGATGGTGAAGAAGGGAACATTGGCTTCGCCCGCGATGGCGCGCGCAAGCAGCGTCTTGCCGGTGCCGGGCGGGCCGACGAGCAACACACCCTTGGGGATGCGTCCGCCAAGGCGCTGGAACTTCGCGGGGTCGCGCAGGAATTCCACGATCTCGGTGAGATCGTCCTTCGCCTCGTCGATGCCAGCAACGTCATCGAAAGTGACGCGGCCATGGCGTTCGGTCAGGAGCTTCGCCTTGGACTTGCCAAAGCCCATGGCCTTGCCGCCGCCGCCCTGCATCTGGCGCATGAAGAAAATCCACACACCGATAAGCAGCAGCATCGGGAACCAGGAGACGAGCGCGCTGATGAACCAGGGAACATTTTCCTCGACCGGCTTCGCCGTGATCTGCACGCCCTTGTCGTAGAGGCGGTTCACAAGCGAGGGATCGGCGGGCGCGTAGGTGCGGAAGGCGCGGCCATCCGTGTAGTGGCCCGAAATATTGTCACCGGCGATGGTCACATCGCGGATATTCCCGCCGTCGACCTCAGAGAGGAGACGCGAGAAATTGATGTCGGTGGAGGCGTTCTGCTGGACTGGGCTCTGGAAGAGATTGAACAGCGCAACCAGAAGCAGTCCGATGATCACCCACAGCGCTAGATTCTTGTAATTGGACAACGGCTTGACCTTTTGTCACCTGACGGCATTCGAGTAAGGCGTTCAAGCAGGCTCCGTGCCAGTCGGCGCGGTTGGCTGCTCCTGCTCTTGAGGCCTTCTAATCTATTGGAAGATAGGGACCTTCCAAAGGTTTACCAAGAGCCGTTTCCCTCAATCGACCCCTTCAAATGTCGCATCGGGGCGTAAAGGCCGGGTTACGGAACCTGAAAGAGCCCGGTTTTGAAGAGCTTCAGGCCTGTTTCAAGGCCAGCCATGCCAATCCCGATGTGGGGCACAGCGAGAAGGCTCTTTCCCTTCCAGAGCGCGGGCAAGCCGGGAAGCGCGGATTTCGGCACGCCGGCAGGCAGCAGATCCTCCTTTTTCAGGATCGTCGTCCCTTCCGCGCCAAGCGCCCGCCACTCCGCCCCGGCTCCCCCGCGCGGCAGGGCACGAACCGTAATTTCGAAGCGTCCATCCCAGATGGCGGCCTCTCCCGGCTTCAGGCGAAGCGGCAGCGCCCTTGCAGCGGACGCTACCTCGCGCACCACGAGAAGCCTGGTGCCGTCGCGTGTGAGCTTGCAGCCATGGAGCGTGCGCCCGAGCTTGCCGGCGTCCAATGCCTTGTGGAGCGCCGCTAACGCATCGAGCCGCGGCGGGTAATCGGAGCCGCTGACGCATTTCAGGATTTCAGCCAGCGCGCGGAGGGCGATTTCCTCGGTCGCCTTCAAAAGTGCCGAGATGTCGGCTTCGACATAGCCTTCCGGCGCGAGCCGCGCATGGGTGGCAAGAAGCGCATGCGTCTCCGCCTCTAACGCGGCGCGGACGCGGGCCATGTTCGCCGCCGTGTCGGCCAGGCGTTCGGGACCAAGGCCGAGAGCTGCGAGTTCCTTCAACATGCGCCGCGCCTTCACACGATCGAAGCGCGTGTTCTCGTTGCTTGGATCCTGGATCGCTTCGAGGCCTGCCTTCTCAAGCGTCGCCGCGAGACGCGCGCGGGAAAAGCCGAGCAGCGGGCGCAGCAGACGAATGCCAGGCGCGCCGGGCATCTCGCGCAGGGGTGCCATGGCGGCAAGCCCATCGACGCCGCTCCCGCGGGCAAGCCGAAGCAGAAAGGTTTCGGCCTGATCGTCCTGATGATGCGCGACAAGAATATCTTCGACGCCTTCCGCGCGGGCCGCTTCTGCAAGGAGTCGATAACGCGCTGCGCGAGCCGCCGCCTGAATGCCGGACGAGGGCTTCTCTCCCTCCCAGACGAGGATGCGGTGCTCCACGCCAAGCGACTTCGCCATGCGGGCAGCGAGACGCGCTTCCCTGGCCGACTCCGGCCGCAATCCATGATCGACGGTGAAGGCGAGGAGCCGCATGCGGGGCTTTCGCTTGGCCCAGCGCGCGGCGAGAAAAAGCAGCGCCAGCGAATCGGGGCCGCCGGACAGCGCGACGGCGAGCCCGTGCGATGGCGCAAGCGCGCCGAGGCTCGCGGCGAATTCCGCCGCGCTCACGGGCTCTTTGCAAGTGATGCGAGATGCGCTCATGCGCCGATCATGGCGCGGGTGCGCGCCGAAGGCCAATGCTGGATCAGCAACCGGACTTCTGGCGCTCCTGCTTCGCACGCGCGACGACGGCGGGAGCCGCTTGCGGGAACTGCTCCTTCAACTGACCGAAGGTAGCGCAGGCCGCGTCCTTCTGGCCGAGCTGGTTCAGCGTCATGCCGAGCTTCAACAGGCTGTCGGGCGCTTTCGCGCTCTTTGAATAAGTGGTGTAGCCCTTGAGGAAGCTGTCGGCAGCGTCCTTGTACTGACCCTGCACGTAATAGGTTTCGCCAAGCCAATATTGCGCGTTACCCGCCAGCGCGTCCTTGGGATGCTCGGCGAGGAACTGCTTCAGCGCATCGCGGGCCTGCGGGAACTGGCCGCGCTTCAGAAGGTCGATGGCGAAATCATATTGAACCTGCGGCGTCCCGTTGGGGAGGACGGCGGCTGGCGCAGCAACAGGCTGCTGCGCAGGGGCTGCGGCACCCGGCGGCGTCAGCTGCCTCGGCGCACTCGCGCCTGCGGGAGCGGTGTCGTCATTCATGATGGGGCCGGTCGCTGGCGCTGCCGCCGCACCCTGCCCGGCGGCGGGAGCAGCAGCGCCGCCACCCTGATGAATATCCTGGAAGCGCAGATCGACGTCCGCCTTGAAGGTCTGAAGGTCCTGCGACGTCTGGTCGATCCGGTGACTCAATTCCTCGACGCGGCCGGTGAGTGTGCGAATCTGGTCTTCGATGTCGTTGAGCCTGACGGTTGTATCCGCCGAGGGCGCGCTACCGCCGCCGCTCGACCCGCCATCACCTGAATAGCCACCGCCCTGCATGTCGTTTACGGAACGCTCCAGCCTGTCGAGGCGATTGTTGATGGCGCGCAGATCCGAATCATCGGCTGCGGCGCTCAAGGGCACCAGAACGGGCATTCCGACGAGGGCGGTAAAACCCGCCATGACGAGGAAGTTCGCTTTTGTCACCTGATCCGCCTCAAGAGGTTTCGGACGATGGGAGGCAAGACTCCTGACGAAGCACCTGCCCACGAGCCATCGTAACGAGAACTGCGACCAAAATGGGGCGCCTCTTCTTCCGGTTTGAACCCGACCCGGTTTCACGCCGAAGGCTTGCCCCTGAAACACAGAAGCGCCCTCCCGCAATCGCGGAAGAGCGCTCCCGATAATTCGGCTGCGTCAGCGATTAGCTGCCGGCGCCTTCGGCAACAACCGTCACAGCGCGACGGTTCTGGGCCCAGCAATCCTCGTTCGATTCGAGGCACACCGGACGCTCTTTGCCGTAGGAGATCGTCTTCAGGCGCGAACCATC
The DNA here is from genome assembly GCF_009184905.1 of Parvibaculum sedimenti. Lineage (GTDB taxonomy): Bacteria > Pseudomonadota > Alphaproteobacteria > Parvibaculales > Parvibaculaceae > Parvibaculum > Parvibaculum sedimenti. Next base: position 176,152 of record NZ_WESC01000005.1, on the reverse strand, counting down.
GACGCCATTGGCGACGAGGAAGTCCTTCGCGGCGGTGGCGCGACGGCCGCCCAGCGCGAGGTTGTATTCGCGCGTGCCACGCTCGTCGGCATGGCCTTCGATCGTGAAGGTCAGGTTCGGGTACTTCTGCGCCCAGGCGGCCTGACGCTGGAGCGTGGCCTTGCCTTCGTCCTTCAACGTCGACTTGTCGAGGTCGAAGAAAACGCGGTCGCCAACATTGGCAACCAGGTCAGCCTGCGTGCCGGGCTGGACCGTCGAGGTGCTGGTGCCAGCGCCGCCGGCGTTGCTGGCCGTGTCGGTCGAGCTGCAAGCGGCGACCATCAAAAAGGCTGCGGCCACGGTGGCGAACCGGAGGCCTGCATACGGGGACTTCATTCGGGTGCTCTCCTTTTAATCTCTGCGGCCAAAGGTGCCTCAGCGTTCCCTTATTTGCTGTTGCATGCCAAACATCCTGGCAAAAGAGGATTCCTCCTTTGCCGGGAAGTCGAGGCTCTACAAAGTGGCCCGAAGCTCATCCGAACCATGACACGCCGCCCAGAAATTGGCCGACGCTGGGGTTGCCGTACCGCAACAAAATATTAGCTGTGCCCCCAAATGTCCGCAAGGGCCTTGGGATGGCTGCGTCTTTTCGGCATGGGCGGCGTGATATTTTTGCATCGTTTTTGCCGGACACGGTCCATTTTGATCGTGTCCGGCCATTCTCGCGTTACTGAATTCGGGGCGACCAGGCAGGGTCGGAAGCGAAAGTCGGGGTCGGCACCTGCCTTTCGTTGCGCCCGGTCAGGTCGACCGACCAAAGGTGGGGGCCGCCCTGCGCGCCACGTGTTTCGCGGAAGAACATGAGAACACGGCCATTTGGCGCCCAGGTCGGGCCCTCATTATGGAAGCCTTCCGTCAGAACGCGGTCGCCCGAGCCATCCGGCTTCATGACGCCGATGACGAACTGGCCGCTGATCATCTTGGTGAAGGCGATAAGGTCGCCACGCGGCGACCAGACCGGCGTCGCATAGCGGCCCTGGCCGAAGCTGATGCGATGCTGATTCGAACCATCGGCGTTCATCACATAGATCTGCTGCGAACCGCCACGATCCGATTCGAAGGTGATCTTCGTGCCGTCGGGCGAATAGCTCGGCGCGGTATCGATCGCCGCCGTGCTGGTCAGGCGCGTCACCTGCCGGCTGCGAAGATCCATCGTGTAGATGTTCGCGTTACCGCCACGCTGCAGACTCATCACAACCTTCTGGCCGTCGGGCGAGAAGCGCGGAGCGAAGGTCATACCCTTGAAATCGCCGACGACTTCCTGCTGGCCGGTCTCGATGTCGAGCAGGTAAACGCGCGGATTGTTGTTGTGGTAGGAGAGATAGGTGACCTCCTGCGAATTCGGGCTGAAGCGTGGCGTCAGCACGAGTTCGGCACCATTGGTCAGGCTATGCGGGTTGTAACCATCCTGATCCATGATCGAGAGGCGCTTCACACGGCGATTCTTCGGTCCGCTCTCAGCCACGTAGACGATGCGCGTATCGAAATAGCCCTGCTCGCCGGTGAGCCGCTGATAGATCGCGTCAGCGACGAGATGGGCGACACGGCGCCAGTTGTCGGGCGTGGTGAAGAACTGAAGGCCCGTGAGCTGCTGCTCGCCATAAACGTCCCAGAGACGGAACTCCACGCGAAGCCTGCCATCGGACTCCATCTTCACTTGGCCGGTGACGAGGGCCTGCGAATTGATGACGCGCCAGTCGCCAAAGCGCGGCGGCACATTGATGTCGGTCATCTTCTCGATGAAGGACGCCTTGGAAAGCGGACGGAAGAGGCCCGAACGCTCGAGATCGTTGGTCACAACCGTCGAGATATCCGCGCCGGCCGAGGCTTCCTGTCCCGGAGCGCCGAGGAAGTCGGTAATGGCGATCGGCATCGGCTCGGTATTGCCCTGCGTGATGTCGATCTGCAGCGCCGCCTGCGCCGGGGCGGCGAAAAGACCGGTCGCGACCAGAACAAGCGCGAGAGGAAGCCGCATCAATGCCCGTCTCAAGCCGAAAACCGCGCGGCCGAGCTCACGAAAATCAAACATCGCCGTCTCTCCTTCAAAAAGGTCAATCGCTCAGCGTCAGGACACATACGCACGACCGGACGCCTGGCGCGCGCCAACTCGCTTTCAAATCACCCAACTCGACTTCACATCACAATGCGTCGGGCAGCGAGAACTTGATATCCATGTCTCGCCACGTATTGAATTTCTCCGCCGGCAGAAAATCATAAGGCGCGCATTTCAGGATCGCCTGCACCGTCCGCTCGGCGAAGAGCCTCGATATACTGCCTCCACCCGACTCTTCTATGACAGGCCGTCCGGCCAGCGACCCATCGAGGTTGAGCGAGAAGGTGACGCGCGCATAGAGCTTGTTCGCGTCCGGCGTGCCGGCGAGATCGCTCACATTCCAGCACTGCGACACCTTCTGACGAATGACGTCGATCTCGCTGCCCGTCATGGGCAGGTCGGGATTGTCGGTCTCCGCCGCGTCGGCCTTTTCCTTCGTGTCCTTCGCCTCGTCGGGCTGCGTCGCTGAGTCGGGAATCTTGTTCAGAAGCGCCGCAATGTTCTTCGGGTCGAACTTCTTTTTCGGCGGCTTCTTCTCTTCCTTCTTTTCGACGACGGGCTTCTTCGTCTCCGGCTTCGGAGGTTCCTTCTTTTCTTCCTTTTTCTTCGGCGCGTTCTTGTCCGGAATGGGTTCGGCCTTCTGGTCCGGCTGCGGCGGAGCGGGCTTGGGCTCTGCCTTTTCAGGCTCCGGCTGCGGCACAGGCTTCGGCTTGTCGGGCTCGGGCTTCACGGCCGGTTTCTCGACCGGCTTGGGCTGTTCGACCTTCTTCTTCGCCTGACGCTTCAGGTTCGTCACATCGGAGACGGTCAGCAACTCGACCGGCAGGACGCGCATGGGCACAGGCGGCAGCTCCTTCGGCGAAGGAAGCACCACCACGGTCGCTATCAGCACCAGAGCGTGAAGCCCGGCGGAAAAAATAAGCGGCCTGTTGCGCATCATCGAACTGGTTATTTCGCTTTGCCCTTTGCAGGCTTCGACCCGGTAGCTGAATCCGTGACCAGACCGACCTTGCTGTAACCCGCGGAGCTGATGCGGCTCATGACATCCATCACGCGGCCGTAATCGATACCGCTGTCGGCCCGGATAAAGATGCGCTGCTCATATCCGTTCTGCGCGATCGCCTGAAGGCGCGCCACGATCTCATCAGGCTCGACGGGCGTTTCCTGCAGGAAGACCTGGCCGCTGGCATTGATGGTGACGGTGAGCGGCTCGTTGTCTCCGGACAGCGCGGCGGCTTGCGTCTTGGGAAGATCGACCGGCACCCCCACGGTGAGCAGCGGCGCCGCCACCATGAAAACGATGAGCAGCACCAGCATGACGTCGACCATCGGCGTCACATTGATTTCGGACATGGGCGCACGCTTGTACTTGCTGCGCCCGCCTCCCCTGCCGCCGCTAACGGAAAAAGCCATGGTTCAGCCCCGCTCGTCGAGCTGACGGGACAGGATCGCCGAGAACTCGTCCGCGAAGCTTTCCAGGCGCGTGCCGAAACGGCCTACCTGGCTGGAGAAGCGGTTATAGGCGACCACTGCGGGGATGGCGGTGAGAAGACCGAGCGCCGTGGTGAACAGCGCTTCGGCGATACCCGGTGCAACGACGGCCAGATTGGTGTCGCGGCTGATGGCAATCGACTGGAAGCTGTTCATGATGCCCCAGACGGTGCCGAAAAGGCCGACGAAGGGCGAAACCGAACCAACCGTGGCGAGAAAGAGGAGCCGGCCTTCGAGGCCCAGCATCTCGCGGTTGATCGTCACCTGCATCACCTTGTCGACACGCTCCTTGAGGCCAAGGAAGCTGTCGGTAACGATTTCCTGCGAGCGGCGCCATTCGCGCATGGCGGCAATGAAAAGCGCCGAGAGCGGGTGGCCGGGGCGGTGGCCCATCTCCTGATAGAGGTCATCAAGCGAGCGGCCCGACCAGAAGGTGCGCTCGAACTGGTCGGCGAGACGCTCGACCCGGCTGAAGCGCCACCACTTGTCGAAAATGATCGCCCAGGACCAGACGGAGGCGAAGAGCAAGCCCAGCATCACGACCTTCACAATGAGGTCGGCATGCATGAACAGGCCCAAGATGGAAAAGTCCACCGGCGCCGCATTCACGGTCTGGTTGGCGATGACCTGCGCTGTGTTCACGCCGGTATCAATACGGGTCGTCGGATCCATTCCTTGCCTCTCCGAAATCACGGGCCTTTATCGGAGCGGCGTTCTGCGTCCGACTTTTCATGCCAGGCTTGCTGCACCGGCACGCGTTCGTCCCACAAATCTGCTTCCGAATTGAAGCCGAAGTTAGTCCACGAATTATGTCGAAACGGTGGCACTTTGTGGGATATCTCACGGATTCAAGAGCTTAGAAAGCGAGTTGTTGCCTGGCGAGCACAACCGCTCATTGAACCGCCGGTTGGACATAGGTTTTCAACGCATCGCGCACCTCGGCAGGCATGCGCCGCGGCCTTCCCTTGAGGTCGATCACCGCCGCGAAAACCTTCGCCCGCCAGATCGGATCGAGTTCGCCGGCCGCCTGCCGGTAGATCGCCTGTTCCGCTTCGAGTCGCGCGCCGCCTGCGCGCGTGTAGCGCGTGTGGACCTCAAGCAGCTCGTCGATGCGGGCGGGCTTCACGAAGTCGATCTCCATCCGGTGGATGGCGAAGGCGAGCGGGTCCTCGCCATCGAAGAGTTCGGTGTGGCTGATGCCCACGACCCTGAGGAAGTCCGACCGGCCACGCTCGGCAAAGCGCAGATAATTGGCGTGATAGACGATGCCGGAGAAATCCGTGTCCTCGTAATAGACGCGGACCGGCAGGATATGTGTCTGCCCCTCGATTCGGCCTGCAAGGTCCGGCCATTCGCGCGCGCTCATGCCTCATCCTCGCCTGTGAAGAGCGCCCCCTGCCCGGCCACGCCGCCGGCAGGCACCGGGAGGCTCAGATGGCCGAAGGCCGCCGCCGTGAGCACACGTCCGCGCGGGGTACGGTTCACGAAGCCCTGCTGGATGAGATAGGGCTCGATAATCTCCTCGATGGCGTCGCGCGGCTCCGAAAGGGCGGCCGCGACCGTTTCAACGCCGACCGGTCCGCCCGCGAAGCTGACGGCGATGCAGCGCAGATAGCGATGGTCGAGCGCATCGAGGCCGCGCTCGTCGACCTCCAGCCGCTGCAAGGCGCGATCAGCCTCTTTGGCATCGATGGTTTTCACGCCATCGACGGCCGCGAAGTCGCGCACACGCCGCAGCAGCCGCCCGGCAACGCGAGGCGTACCGCGCGCCCGGCGCGCGATCTCATGGGCGCCGTCCGCCGTCATCTCGATGCCAAGGAGCCTTGCGCCGCGCCGCACGATGAGTTCGAGTTCGGCAACCTCATAGAAATGCAGACGCACCGGAATGCCGAAACGGTCGCGCAGCGGCGTGGTCAGAAGGCCTGTCCGCGTCGTCGCGCCGACCAGCGTGAAGGGTGCGAGGTCGATGCGCACAGAGCGCGCGCCGGGGCCTTCGCCGATGATGAGGTCGAGCTGGAAATCCTCCATTGCGGGATAGAGGATTTCTTCCACTGCGGGTGTCAGCCGATGAATTTCATCGATGAAAAGCACGTCGCGCGGTTCGAGATTGGTCAGCAGCGCGGCAAGATCGCCAGCCTTGGAAATCACCGGCCCCGAAGTCGCGCGGAAATTGACGCCCAATTCGCGGGCGACGATCTGGGCGAGCGTCGTCTTGCCGAGGCCGGGGGGGCCTGCGAAAAGCACATGGTCCAGTGCTTCGCCGCGCGAGCGGGCGGCTTCGATGAAGACGGCGAGATTCTCGCGGGCGCGCGCCTGCCCTACGAAATCGGCAAGCGCCAAGGGCCGGAGCGAACGCTCGGCTTCATCCTCGTCCTTCTTGCGTGCGCCGATAAGGCGATCCGTCACCGTGCCAACTCCTTCAGGCCCTGCCGGATAAGCTGCTCCGCCGTGGCGCCACTCTCAAGCTTCTTCACGGCGCCGGAAATGGCCGATGCCGCCTGCACCTGCGGATAGCCGAGATTGACCAGCGCCGAAATCGCGTCGCGCATGGCGACCGAATGATTGCGGGCGGCACTTTCCTCGACACCGAGGGGCGCGCCGACATCAAGAACCGCATTGAGACTGGTCGACGCGGGCGCCTTGTCCTTCAGCTCCGCGACAATGCGGGCGGCGACCTTGGGGCCAACGCCGGGCGCGGCGGACACAGCCTTCTTGTCTTCCAGCGCGATGGCGCGGGCGAGGTCGGCAGGCGTCAACGTCCCGAGAACGCCCAGCGCAACGCGCGTGCCGACACCCTGCACGCTCAGCAGCAGCCTGAACCAGTCGCGTTCGAGATCGGAGGTGAAGCCGACGAGGCGGATCGCGTCTTCGCTCACCTTTGTTTCGATGGAAAGCGTCACCGCGCCGCCCGGCTCCGGCAGCGCGTCGAGCGTCCGGCGCGAACAGGTGACGAGATAGCCGACGCCGTTCACATCCACGATCAACCAGTCGGCGCCGACCTCATCGACAAGACCTTTGAGCTTTCCGATCATCGCGCCACGCCCGCCTTGAGAAGTGCCGCCGCGATGCGTTCATTCGCGCCGCCGGAATGCGCATGGCAAATGGCGATCGCGAGCGCGTCAGCCGCGTGTTCTGTCTGAACACCGCAGCCCGGGAGCAACATTTCGACCATCATCCTGATCTGCGCCTTTCCGGCATGGCCCGCGCCCACGACCGACTTCTTGATGTGGTTCGCCGCATATTCGGCAACCGGAAGCCCCGCCCGCGCGGGCACCAGCAGCGCCATGGCGCGCGCCTGACCGAGCTTCAATGCGGCGACCGGATCGCGAGCCACGAAGACCTGTTCGACCGCGGCGCCGTCTGGCGAATAGGCTTCGAGCACGGAAATCAGCCCGCGCTCGAGCTCGACGAGACGTTCAGCGACGCCGAGCTTGTCGTTCGACGTGATCGTGCCGTTGGCGACATGAACGAGACGCGCGCCCGCGACATCGATCACGCCCCAGCCGGTGGCGCGAAGACCCGGATCGATTCCGAGATATCGTTGAGAGGCCGGCATGTGCGGGCGCTGCCTCCATGCCCTGGCTTCAGCGGCGGGCGGGTTTACTCCGCCCCGGCGTCATGACGCGGCCCGATCAGGCCGACATCTTGGCGAGCGCCGAATCGGAGATTTCGAAGTTCGCATAAACTTGCTGCACATCGTCGTCGTCGTCCAGCACGTCGAGCATCTTCAGGAGCGTCTCGGCCTTGTCGTCCTCGAGCGGAATCGAATTCTGCGGCTTCCAGACGATGCTGGCGGCGCGGGGCTCGCCGAACTTCGCCTCGAGGGCGCGGGCGACCTCGTGGAGCTGCTCGGGGGCGCAGAAAATCTCGTGCCCCTGCTCGCCCGACTGGCAATCCTCGGCGCCCGCGTCGATCGCCGCTTCGAGCATGTCGTCGGCGCTGGCGACTTCGGGCGCATATTCGACGCGGCCGAGGCGCGAGAACATGAAGGAGACGGAGCCCGTTTCGCCGAGATTGCCGCCATGCTTGGTGAAGATCGAGCGCACCGAGCTTGCCGTGCGGTTGCGGTTGTCGGTCAGCGTTTCGACGATCACGCCGACGCCGCCGATGCCGAAGCCCTCATAGCGGACCTCTTCGTAGTTCTCGCCGCCCTGATCGGTGCTCTTCTTGATGGCGCGTTCGATGTTGTCGCGCGGCATGTTTTCGGCGCGGGCGGCCTGAATGGCGGCGCGCAGGCGCGGGTTGTATTCCGGATCGGCGAGACCCTGCTTGGCCGCGACCGTGATTTCCTTCGCGAGTTTCGAGAACAGCTTGGAGCGCTTCTTATCCTGCGCGCCCTTGCGGTACATGATGTTCTTGAATTGCGAATGGCCGGCCATGGCGACTCCGATTCCTGACGGCGCCGCCGCGAGGCGGCCTGCTTCGCCGCCCACGGGGCGGCATTCATAATGCCTGATGCCCGGCTTTATAGGGGGCCGCTTTCCCAAAATCCATAGTGCGCCTGCGGCCTTCGGCCCGGCTGCGCTTCACCGGGGAGAGAATACACGTTATGCGTGTTGTTAAACAACATATACTCGTTTAACGTGTGCTTAACGATTCACTACTACTGTGAGGACGTTCCGGTTCACACCGATGGTCGCCCAACCGTCCGAACCGGAACGAATTGCAGCAGGTCCGCTGCCGTGGCCCGCCCAAACCCACGGCACGGACTGCCCCCGCAGGACGCGGCGGCAAACGCGCCCCGCCCATGGCACCTCACCCACCTCGGAGCCATGAGCGGGGCGTATTGCGTTTCAGACTTCCCCCCGCCTTCCCAGAATCGTTCCGGCGCTCCACGCTGTTCTCTCGCCGGGTGGAGGGCTTCATGGGTAAGCGTGAGAGATTCCGACTTTCCGTATCGGTTTTCGCAGTATTGAGGCGGGAGGATCAGGTACTCCTGATCCGCCGGGCGAACACCGGCTGGCTCGACGGATTGTTCAGTGTGCCCGCAGGAGCCATGGACGGCGACGAGCCGGCTGCACTTGCCGTAATCCGCGAAGCCTCTGAAGAGGCGTCCGTGAGCATCGATCCGGATAACATCCGGCTCGCCCATACGCTTCATTGCCGCACCGAAGGCGACGAGTGGCTGGGCCTTTTCTTCGAAGTTTTCGCATGGGACGGAACACCGAAAATCGGTGAGCCCGACAAACATAGCGATCTAACCTGGGCACCTATTTCAGCGCTACCAAACGACCTGGTTCCTTATGTCCGGCAAGCGCTCACATGTATCTCAAGCGACATCGCCTATTCGGCATATGGCTGGTAGCCAGCCTCAGCCGCCGTAGATCGTCGTCGGCCAGGCATAGTCGGGGCTGAGCTTGCGGCCAAAGGCGGCTTCCTCGATGAAGCGGGCGACGAGCCGCTCATTGAAGATCGCGTGATATTTCGCATGGCCGGCCTCGGCGATCGCACGGCGTTCGTCGTCATGCGCGATGAAGTAGCGCAACTTTTCCGCGAGATCGGGCACCCCGTCGTAAAAGACAAGTTCGCGCTCGGAAAAAATGTCGCCATAGCCCGAAGAGCGGGCGACAAAGACGAGAAGTCCGTTGCCGACATATTGCGCGATGCGATCCGACGAATAGAGATAGTGATCGTCGCCGCGGCTCAGATTGAGCCCCATTCGTGCGCCCGAGATAGCGTCGAAATAGGCCGCGCCGAAGACCGGCGCATGATTGTCGAGTCCGTAAAAATCGCAACGCGCTTCCGGCACTGCCGCCTGAAGCGCCCGCATGAAGGCGGCGCGCTGCGGCGTTCCCTTCTCGCTGATGATGCTGCAGAGGAGATCGAAGGCCTGATCTGTGCGGGCAAAGCCTTCCATCGCTTCGAGCGAGCGGTCGGCTGGATTGGGAATGAACGCGATGCGATGTCTGCGCGTCGCAAACTCCGTGAGCGGCTGTCCCGCCGTCGTGATGAATGTGATATCGGCGACTTCCGCAAAGCGGCGCACGCGCGGCGGGTTCACAGCCTCGAACAACGGATCGAGATTGACGACGGCAAGGACAGGCGCAGGCTTCAGCGTCTTCAGCTCGCGCAGCGTATCGTTGGAAATGATATCCGCATGGACCAGCAGAACGAGATCCGGACGGAAACTCCTGCACAATTGGACAAGGCGGCGGTTTGCGCCGCCATCGCCGACACGGCCGATGCCCAATCGCCCCGCTTCACGCGCCACGTCGCGGTCGCTGAAGGGCATGACAAAATGGCCGTTGCGGATGAAGCCGTTCATCAGCTTCCGGACAGTCGCGTAGAAGTTCGCGCCAGCCTTGCGTTCGTTGAAATTTCCGACGATTGCAATTCTCATGAATGCGCCAAACCTGTCTCGTTCAAACGTCTGGTAGCGCGCGCTTCAAACGACCGCCGATGCGCACGGGCTCAATGCGCGAGGCAAGGCCCCTCGCATCCGTTTCGACGAAGACGCCGCAAAGGGTCGCCGGGCCCAGCGCAGGCTGGAAACGGCCGCTTGGAATCTTTGAGAGGAAGCGGTTTAGCGGCTCATCCTTTTCCATTCCAATGACGGAATTGTAATCGCCGCACATGCCCGCATCGGTCTGATAGGCCGTGCCACCCGGCAGCACCTGCGCGTCGGCAGTCGGCACATGGCTATGCGTGCCGACGACGAGGCTCGCGCGGCCATCACAGAAATGACCCATCGCCATTTTCTCGGACGTCGCCTCGCCGTGGAAATCGACAAGGATCGCATCGGCCACCTCGCCCAGCGGGCAGGCATCGAGTTCGCGTTCGATGGCGGCGAAGGGATCGTCCAGCGCATCCATGAAAACGCGGCCCATGGCATTGATGACGAGAACGCGCTCGCCCTTTGCCGTCTCAAAAAGATGGGCGCCGCGACCCGGCGTGCCCTTGGGAAAATTCACAGGACGAATGAGCCGAGATTCGCGTTCGATGTGAACCAGCGCCTCACGCTGGTCCCATGCATGATTGCCAAGCGTCACCACATCGACGCCCGCGTCGAAAAGCTCTTCACAGATCTGCGCGGTGATGCCGAAACCGCCGGCAGCGTTCTCGCCATTCACAACGACAAAATCGGCGTCCAGATCGGCACGCAGACCCGGCAGATCGGAAATAATGGCATCGCGAGCCGCCCGTCCGACGATATCGCCCAGAAACAACAGCTTCATTCAACTCATCCTGCGACGACGCCCTGAAGGCCCCTATCCAACGGGCCAGGCGCCTCGTTCCGTCACGATCCAGTCGAGACGTTGATCGCCGGAATCTTCCGGCAGTTCGTCGGCCTCCTGCGCCGAGAAGGCGAGGCCGACTGCGAGAATGGTGTTTTCGCCTCTGGCTCGCAAAAAAGCCAGCGTCCGGTCGTAATAGCCGCCGCCGTAGCCGAGACGGCGCCCCGCTCTGTCGAAGGCGAGAAGCGGCACAATCACGACCTGCGGCATCAGGATAGGCGCCCCGACATCCGGCGCGCGCGTGCCATGCGGGCCGTCAATAAGCGGATCGTCCGGGCGCCATCGCCTGAAGGTGAGCGGGCTCGCCGGGGCCTCGACCGAGGGAAGAGCGCAAGGAAAGCCGCGCGCATCGGCTTCCCTCAAGATTGCCATGGGGTCGGCTTCCGAGGAAATCGGCGCATAACCGGCAATGACCGCGCCGGGGACGAGCGGGATTGCCTCGAAGACATGGCGTGCAAAGGCTGGCGCGGCGTCTGTGCCCAGAATGGCCTGCGCGGCGGAGCGGCGGTCACGGGCGGCAATGCGCGCCGCGTTCTTGGCCTCGGCAACGCTCATGAGAGCACCGCCGGGCGATTGGGTGGGGCCACCTCGGCCGTTGGAACGTGGATCCTCGGAGACCTACATAAGTAGGTGGGCGCCGTGTGAAGAGGACCAGGGTCCTCCCCAGGGACAGCTCCCTTAAGGATCGTAAGGCCCCGAGAGAAAGTGTTCCTGACGCACCAGGCAGCACCCAACTTCATTCTATCCGCCTTAAAGTGCCCCGAGGTCAAGCGCGGCGGCGTCGCGGCCGTCTCCAGCCCGCAAATGAGGCTCACGCGGCCTCAATGCGGCGCGCAATGTCCTCGATGCGGCGAGCGGCGCTGTCGAGCACGTCGCCGAGCAGGTCTTCCGCCTCGCGCGAGCGTTCGAGTGCCGCAATGCGGGTCTGTGTCAGTTGCTCGATGTCGGCTTCGAGCATCTTCACCTTGGCCAGCGCGTCGGAAAGCTCGTCGGCGACCAGAAGCGAGGCCATGAGCATGAGCCGCGTTTCACCGATCTGCCCCACTTCGCGGGAAAGGTCGGTGACATGGAGGTTGATGTGGGCGGCGAGATCCTTCAGATGCGCCTCTTCGCCATCGCCGCAGGCGACGACATAGGCGCGATCGTTGATGTGAACCGTGACCTGTCCCATGGTGACCTCTATTCCGCCGCCAGCACTTCGCGGATGCCCTCAATGGCATTCGCCAGCGTTTCGGACGCCCGCTCGTTCAGCTCATTGAGCCGCCGCGCCTCGAATTTCATATGGTCGAGTTCCTCGGCGAGCTTCGCCCGGTCCTGCTTGAGCGCGTCGAGCTCGTTTTCGAGCCGCGCAGCCGATTGGGCGCGCAGGAGCTGGCGGTGAATGCCGGCTTCAAGCCTGTCGAGCGCCGCCTTGAAGCGCTCCGTCGCGGAATCGAGTTTGCTCATACGCTGCTATATATCCGGAATCGGGGGCCGAGGCCCTTCATTTCTCAAGATAGGCGCGCGCCGAAAGCGAGGCAATATCGGGCGCCGCGCCCGCGTCCCGCCGAAGACGGAACATTGACCGCGGGGAGGGCTGCGACGAGCCGTCACGCCGGTCCGAAGGCGCGGAAACGCGGGCCGTTTTGCATGAATCCATCATTGACTCTGCGTAACTCGGTGGTCATTGTGGCGCCGCTCGCCAGACCCCCTATACGGACGGATTCGGCCCCGCAAGTTTCAGCATTCGCGGGCCATTTTGAGGTCCGGAGCATGGGCTCCTGACACGGCGCGGTGAATGCGCCAGATCTTCGATCAGACCCGGCTCCGCGCCCGGATTCCACCCTCCAGGAGGTTTGGCGGAGGGTCAAGTTCCGAGGCTCAGAGAGTATAGACATGACGACATCCGATCAGTCGGCCGCCCCCCGGGCTCAAGCCTCGGTTTCACATCGCGACATGGCCAACGCCATCCGGGCCCTTGCCATGGACGCCGTGCAGCAGGCCAATTCGGGCCATCCCGGCATGCCGATGGGTGCCGCCGACATGGCAACGGTGTTGTTCACCAAATTCCTCAAGATCGACCCGAAGAAGCCCCATTGGCCGGACCGCGACCGTTTCGTGCTGTCCGCCGGGCACGGCTCGATGCTGCTTTATGCCGTCAACTACCTCCTCGGCTACGAGGACATGACGATCGAGCAGATCAGGAATTTCCGCCAGCTCGGCGCGATCACGGCGGGCCATCCGGAATATGGCCATGTTCAGGGCGTCGAAACGACGACCGGCCCGCTCGGCCAGGGCATCTCCACCGCTGTCGGCATGGCAATGGCCGAAAGGCTCGCCGCCGCCCGCTTCGATGGCGTGGTCGATCACTTTACTTATGTCATCGCGTCTGACGGCGACCTCATGGAAGGCATCAGCCACGAGGCGATCAGCCTTGCCGGCCATCTGCGCCTTTCGAAGCTCATCGTTCTTTACGACGACAACGGCATCACCATCGACGGCTCGCTCGACCTTTCGGAGTCGGGCGACGCGCTGAAGCGTTTCGAGGCTGCCGGCTGGAACGCGACCCGTATCGACGGCCACGACGCCGACGCCATCGAGGCCGCCATCGCCAAGGCGCGGAAGTCGGACAAGCCGACGCTCATCGCCTGCCGCACGGTGATCGGCTACGGCTCGCCGAACAAGCACGGCAAGTCCTCCTCGCATGGCTCGCCGCTTGGGCCGGACGAAATCGCCCTCACCCGCCAGACGCTCGGCTGGGACGCGGCGCCCTTCGTCATCCCCGCCGATATTCTGAGCGCCTGGCGCGCCGCGGGCACCGCCCACGCCAAGACCAGCGCTGAATGGGAAGCGCGCGTTGCGAAGCTCGATGCGGTCGTCCGCGCCGAGTTCGAGCGCCAGCTTTCAGGCAAACTCCCTTCGGACTTCGCCAGGGCGATCAGCGACTACAAGAAGAAGCTCACCGAGGAAAAACCCAACTGGGCGACGCGCAAATCCTCGGAAGAAGCGCTCAACGTCATCAACGCCGTGGTCCCCGAGACGATCGGCGGCTCCGCCGACCTCACTGGCTCGAACAACACGCGCTCCAAGGGCCAGAAGGCGGTCACTGCGACGGATTTCTCCGGTTCCTTCATCCATTACGGCATTCGCGAGCTCGGCATGGCTGCTGCCATGAACGGCATCGCGCTGCACAAGGGCTTCATTCCCTATTCCGGCACCTTCCTTGTCTTCACCGATTACTGCCGTCCGGCCATCCGCCTGTCGGCGCTGATGGAGCAGCGCGTCATCTATGTCATGACGCATGACTCGATCGGCCTCGGCGAAGACGGCCCGACGCATCAGCCGGTCGAGCATCTCGCCTCGCTCCGCGCCATGCCGAACCTCTATGTGTTCCGTCCCGCCGACGCGGTCGAAACGCTGGAATGCTGGCAGCTCGCGCTCGAAGCGGAAAAGACGCCCTCGATCCTCGCCCTGTCCCGCCAGAACCTTCCGACGGTGCGCAACACCTATACGGAAGAGAACCTCTGCGCGAAGGGCGGCTACGAGCTTTCGCCTGCCACCGCGCCCGCCAAGGTGACGCTCATCGCCACCGGCTCGGAAGTCGAGATCGCGCTTGCCGCGCAGAAGCTTCTCGAAGCCGAAGGCATCGGCGCCCGCGTCGTCTCCATGCCCTGCGTCGAACTTTTCGAAGCGCAGTCGCGAGACTACAAGAAGAAGACGCTCGGCGAAGGCACGGTGAAAGTCGCCATCGAAGCCGCCATCCAGTATGGCTGGGACCGCTATATCGGCGAGAACGGCGCCTTCATCGGCATGCCCGGCTTCGGCGCCAGCGCCCCCGCCAAGGACCTTTACAAGCACTTCAACATTACCCCGGAAGCCGCGGCGGCCGCCGCGAAGGCTTGCCTCGGGGCCTAACCTCGTCAGGAGATCTCAGGAAATGGCTGTCCGCGTCGCAATCAACGGTTTCGGTCGTATCGGGCGTCTCGTCCTTCGCGCCATTGCGGAGTCTGGCCGCAAGGACATCGAGGTCGTGGCGATCAACGACCTCGGTTCGGTGGAAGCGAATGCCCACCTGCTGAAGTGGGACTCGGTCCACGGGCCCTTCCCCGGCAAGATCAAGGTAACGAAGTCGTCCTTCGATCTCGGCCGCGGCCCGATCAAGGTGCTCGCCGAGCGCGACCCGTCGAAGCTCCCCTGGGGTGACCTCGGCGTCGACATCGCGCTCGAATGCACGGGCATTTTCACCTCCAAGGAAAAGGCCTCGATGCACCTGACCGCCGGTGCGAAGAAGGTCCTGATCTCGGCTCCCGCCGATGGCGCTGAAATCACCGTCGTCTATGGCGTGAACCACAAAGATCTGAAGAAGAGCCACAAGATCGTCTCCAACGCGTCCTGCACGACGAACTGCCTCGCACCGGTCGCTCAGGTGCTCAACAAGGCCGTTGGCATCGAGCAGGGCTACATGACGACGATCCACTCCTACACGGGCGACCAGAACACGGTCGACACGCTGCATAGCGACGCCCGTCGCGCCCGCGCCGCGGCCCTTTCCATGATCCCGACCTCGACGGGCGCGGCCAAGGCCGTGGGCCTCGTTCTGCCGGAACTTAAGGGCAAGCTCGACGGTACCTCGATCCGCGTTCCGACCGCGAACGTCTCCGTCATCGACCTCGTCTTCACCGCCAAGAAGAAGACGACCGCCGAGGAAGTGAACGCCGCGATCATTGCCGCCGCGAAGGGCCCGCTGAAGGGCGTGCTCGCGACGACCGACGAAAAGCTCGTCTCGGTTGACTTCAACCACAACCCGGCCTCATCGACCTTCGATCTCACCCAGACGCAGGTCATCGACGGCAAGCTCGTGCGCGTGCTCAGCTGGTACGACAATGAGTGGGGCTTCTCGAACCGCATGGGCGACACCGCCGTCGCCATGGGCAAGCTTCTCTGATCTCGGATAACTGAAGACATGGCCGGCCATAAAACACTCGACGACCTGTTCAAAGCCGTAGGCCTCAAGGGTCTGCGCGTTCTTGTCCGGGCTGACCTGAACGTTCCAATGGCCGAAGGCCGCATCACCGACGCGACGCGCATCGAGCGCGTCGCGTCGACGATCACCGAACTCGCCGATCGCGGCGCCAAGGTGATCGTGCTTTCGCATTTCGGCCGTCCCAAGGGTGCGCCGGAAGCGAAGTACAGCCTCGCTCCCGTCGCCGCCGCGCTCGAACCCTTTATCGGACGCAAGGCCGCTTTCGCTTCCGACTGCGTGGGCGAAGTGGCGCAAAAGGCAATCGACGCGCTGCCCAATGGCGGCGTCATCGTGCTGGAAAACACGCGCTTCCATCCGGGCGAAGAACAGAACGACGCCGGTTTCGCCCGAGCGCTGGCCGAGAACGGCAACGTCTATGTGAACGACGCCTTCTCCTGCGCCCACCGCGCCCATGCCTCGACAGAAGCGATCGCGCATGAACTGCCGTCCTATGCGGGCCGCGCGATGGAAGAGGAGCTGCGGGCGCTCGACGCCGCGCTCGGCAATCCGACGCATCCCGTCGTCGCCATCGTCGGCGGCGCCAAGGTTTCGACCAAGATTTCGCTCCTCGGCAATCTCGTGAAGAAAGTCGACACGCTGGTCATCGGTGGTGGCATGGCCAACACCTTCCTCGCCGCTCAGGGCAAGAAGGTCGGCAAGTCGCTTTGCGAGCATGACCTCCTCGACACGGCGCGCCGCATTCTCGCCAATGCGCGTTCGGCCAATTGCGAAATCGTGCTGCCGACCGATGTGGTCGTCGCTGCCGAGTTCAAGCCCAATGCCGCGGCACAGACGGTTTCGATCGACGCCGTGCCCGACGACAAGATGATCCTCGATGTCGGCACCGACACGCTCGCCTATATCGCAGGCCGCCTCGAAACGGCGAAGACCGTCGTCTGGAACGGACCGCTCGGCGCCTTCGAAACGCCGCCCTTCGATCAGGGCACCGTGGCTGCGGCACGTCAGGTCGCGATGCTCACCAAGATGGGCACGCTGATCTCGGTGGCGGGCGGCGGCGACACGGTGGCCGCGCTCAACGAAGCGGGCGCGACCGAGGATTTCACCTATGTGTCCGCCGCCGGTGGCGCCTTCCTCGAATGGATGGAAGGTGTCGAGTTGCCGGGCGTCGCGGCGCTGGAGCACTGATCCCGACCAGTATCGCCCTGAAAAGGGCAGTTCATTGCGGGCGATGAGCCCACCCACTCAAGATTGCGAGACCTCCGATGAAAATCACCCGCAAAGTACGCGACATTCTCTCCTGGTATGAGAGCGACAATCCCGGCACGAAGGCCAACCTCGCGCGCATGCTGATGACGGGCAAGCTCGGCGGCACCGGCAAGATGATCATCCTGCCGGTCGACCAGGGCTTCGAGCATGGCCCGGCGCGCAGCTTCGCACCGAACCCCGAGGCCTATGATCCGCGCTACCACTTCCAGCTCGCGATCGACGCCGGGCTCAACGCCTATGCCGCACCGCTCGGCATGATCGAAGCGGGCGCCGACACCTTCGCCGGCCAGATCCCGCTGATCCTCAAGGTCAACAGCTCGAACAGCCTCGCCCGCGCGAAGGAAGCGCCCGACCAGGCGATCACCTCGACGGTTGACGACGCGCTGCGCCTCGGCTGCTCGGCCATCGGCTTCACGATCTATCCGGGCTCGGACGTGCAGTTCGACATGATGGAAGAGATCCGCGAGATGTCGGCGGAAGCGAAGGCCGCCGGTCTCGCCACCGTCATCTGGTCCTATCCGCGCGGCGGCAACCTCTCCAAGGAAGGCGAGCTCGCCATCGACATCGGCGCCTATGCGGCGCACATGGCCGCCCTCCTCGGCGCCAACATCATCAAGGTGAAGCTGCCGACCGATTTCATCGAGCAGCCCGAAGCCAAGAAGGTCTACGAAGCGCAGAAGATCGACATCTCGACGCAGGCCAAGCGCGTCCAGCATGTCGTGCAGACGCTCTTCAACGGCCGCCGCATCGTCGTCTTCTCGGGCGGCGCCGCGAAGGGCACGGACGCGGTTTACGAAGATGCGCGCGCCATCCGCGACGGTGGCGGCAACGGCTCGATCATCGGCCGCAACACCTTTCAGCGTAAGCGCGAAGACGCGCTCGCCATGCTCGACAAGCTGGTGAAGATCTACCTTGGCAAGGAAGACTGAGTTTTCCACAAGCCCGTGAGATCAACGCCCCGCTCGCAAGAGCGGGGCGTTTTCTTTTGCTTTAACCATGCCTCGCGGCGCGGTAAAAACGCGGCCCCTGACCTCGAACATCGCGAGTCCCATGAAGTCGATCAACGCACGTATTGCGGAAGAGCTCGGTGTCCTCGAACGCCAGGTGGAAGCGGCCGTCGTACTTCTCGACGGCGGCGCAACGGTTCCCTTCATTGCGCGTTACCGCAAGGAAGTGACCGGCACGCTGGACGACGCGCAACTTCGTACGCTGGAAGAGCGCCTCACCTACTTGCGCGAACTTGAAGAGCGCCG
Source organism: Parvibaculum sedimenti (assembly GCF_009184905.1). Taxonomy (GTDB): domain Bacteria; phylum Pseudomonadota; class Alphaproteobacteria; order Parvibaculales; family Parvibaculaceae; genus Parvibaculum; species Parvibaculum sedimenti. Next base: position 157,852 of record NZ_WESC01000005.1, on the reverse strand, counting down.
CACCGCAATTCTGAAAAGCGTCGAGGAACAGGGCAAGCTCGACGACGCGCTCAGGCACCAGATCGCGACGGCGGACAGCAAGGCGCGTCTTGAAGATATTTACCTGCCCTACAAGCCCAAGCGCCGCACCAAGGCGCAGATCGCCCGCGAGGCGGGCCTCGAAGGTCTGGCCGACGCGCTCCTCGCCGACCCGACGCTCGACCCCACCAAGACCGCAGAAACCTATGTGAGCGCCGACAAGGGCGTCGCTGACGCCGCTGCCGCGCTCGACGGTGCGCGCTCGATCCTGATCGAACGTTTCTCGGAAACTGCCGAACTCATCGGCGCTCTTCGCGAGGAAGTCTGGACCAAGGGCAAGCTCGTCTCGAAAGTGCAGGAAGGCAAGGAACAGGCGGGCGCGAAATTCGCCGATTATTTCGACTTCAGCGAGCCGCTGACCAAGCTCCCCTCGCATCGCATCCTCGCCCTTTTCCGCGGCGAGAAGGAAGAGATGCTGGGCCTCACCTTGGTGCCGGAGGAGGTGGCGCCCGGTCAGGAGAACCAGCCTTCGAGCTTCGAGCGCCGCATCGCGCTTCACTTCAACATCGCGGACAAGGGGCGGCCCGCCGACCGCTGGCTACTCGATACGGTTCGCTGGGCCTGGCGCACCAAGATACAGCTCCACATCTCACTCGATCTGCGCATGCGTCTGCGCCAGATCGCGGAAGACGAGGCGGTGAAGGTCTTCGCCGGAAACCTGCGCGACCTGCTGCTTGCCGCCCCCGCCGGAACGCGTGCCACCATGGGCCTCGATCCGGGATTCCGCACTGGCGTAAAGGTCGCCGTCGTCGATGCGACCGGCAAGGTGGTCGCCACCGACACGATCTATCCGCATGAGCCGCAACGCCGCTGGGACGAAGCGATCTCGATCCTCGCCCGCCATGCCCGCGCCCATAATGTCGACCTCGTCGCCATCGGCAATGGCACGGCCTCGCGCGAGACGGACAAGCTCGCCACCGAACTGATGCAGCGCCACCCCGACCTCAAGCTCACCAAGGCGATGGTTTCGGAAGCCGGCGCGTCGGTCTATTCGGCGTCCGCTTACGCTTCGGCCGAACTGCCCGATCTCGACGTTTCGATCCGCGGCGCGGTTTCCATCGCGCGGCGCCTGCAGGACCCGCTGGCCGAACTCGTGAAGATCGATCCGAAGTCGATCGGCGTCGGCCAGTACCAGCACGACATCAGCGAGCACAAGCTGTCGCGCTCGCTCGACGCGGTGGTGGAAGACTGCGTGAACGGCGTCGGCGTCGATGCGAACACGGCCTCCGTGCCGCTGCTCGCGCGCGTCTCCGGCATCGGCGAAGGCCTTGCCCAGAGCATCGTCGCCCACCGCGACGCCAATGGCCCCTTCCGCACGCGCGCCGCGCTGAAGGATGTGCCGCGCCTCGGCGCGAAGGCCTTCGAGCTTTGCGCGGGCTTCCTGCGCATTCCCAATGGCGACGATCCGCTGGACGCGTCGAGCGTTCACCCGGAAGCCTATCCGGTCGTTCGCCGCATCATCGAAAAGACCGGCGACGAGTTGAAAGGCCTGATCGGCAATGCCACCGTGCTGCGCGGGCTGCGCCCTCAGGACTTCACCGACGAGACCTTCGGCGTACCGACCGTCAGCGACATTCTGAAAGAGCTGGAGAAGCCCGGCCGCGACCCGCGCCCGGCCTTCAAGACCGCGACCTTCCGCGATGGCGTCGAGAAGATCAGCGACCTCGAACCCGGCATGGTGCTCGAAGGCGTCGTGACCAACGTCGCCGCCTTCGGCGCCTTCGTCGATGTGGGCGTCCATCAGGACGGCCTCGTCCACATCTCGGCCATGTCGACGAACTTCGTCAAAGACCCGCGCGATGTCGCCAAGCCGGGCGACGTGGTGCGCGTGAAGGTGGTTGAGGTCGATGTCCAGCGGAAGCGCATCGGGCTCACCATGCGCCTCAGCGACGAGGCGGCCCCCGCCAAGGACGGCCCACGTCAGGGCCGCCCGGCCGGAAAGCCGCAGAACCGGCCCGACCGCAAACCCGAGGCTCCGGGCGGCGGCGCGTTGGCCGATGCCCTCAGGCGGGCGGGCTTCGACGGGCGGAAATAGACTTAAAGGGCCAAGCCGCGCTACAAACCGCTCCCATGAGCATCATCGAAGAAGAACGGGAGCCCTGCCGGCTCTATCTCATCACGCCGCCGCGGCTCGAGCCGCGCGCCTTCGCCGACACGCTGAAGGCCGCGCTCGACGCCGGCGACGTCGCCTCGCTGCAGCTCCGCCTCAAGACCGAGGCTGCGGAAACGGCCGACGCCGACACGATCCGCCGGGCGACCGAAATCCTGATGCCCGTCGCACAATCCCGCGATGTCGCCTTCATTATCAACGACCGGGCCGATCTCGCCGCCGAACTGAACGCCGATGGCGTCCATATCGGTCAGGACGACATGCCCTGCAAGCAGGCAAGGAAGATCGTCGGGCCGGACCGCATCGTCGGCGTCACCTGTCATAATTCCCGCCACCTTGCCATGGTAGCTGGAGAGGATGGCGCCGATTACGTCGCCTTTGGCGCCTTTTACGACACCGACACGAAAGTGCCCAAAACGAGGGCCGAGCCCGAAATCCTGACCTGGTGGACGGAAACCTTCGTGGTGCCCTGCGTCGCCATTGGCGGGATCACGGTCGAGAATGCAGCGCCGCTGGTTCGCGCGGGCGCCGATTTTCTCGCAGTATCCTCGGGCGTCTGGGCCTACGATCAGGGACCGGCCGCCGCCGTCCGCGCATTGAACCGGATCATGTCCGAGGAAAAGAGAAGCAAGTGAAGCGTCTCGTTGCCGCTCTGGCGCTCTCCGCAAGCATCGCAGCGCCCGGCATCGCCGCCTTCCCCGCACAGGCCGTCACGCCCGCCGCTGCCGCCAACGCCGATGCTGGCGATCTCGCCCCGGTCGAAGCGGCTTTCCAGGCGAAGGATTACGAAAAAGCTTTCGCTCTGGCCAAACCTCTCGCCGAGAAGGGCAATGCCAAGGCACAGGTTCTCGTCGCCACCCTCTACAACAATGGCGTCGGCACGCAGCGGAACACCGCCGAGGCCGTGAAATGGCTCCGCAAGGCCGCCAATCAGGGCAATGCGGACGGGCAATATGCGCTCGGCCTGATGACGCGGGACGGCATCGGCATGAAACCGAACGCCGCGGCCGGGCGGAAGCTCTTCGAGGCCGCCGCCGCGCAGGGCCATCCGGGCGGCGAGTCGGAACTCGGCCTTTGCTACGCCACGGGCTCGGGCGGACCGCAGGATGATGCCCGGGCGGTCAAATGGCTGCGCGAGGCCACAAAGGCGGGCAGCGCCAACGGGCAGTTCTATCTCGGCGCGCTATATGCCGCAGGCAAGGGTGTGCCGCAGGATCTGAAGCAGGCAGCCCGTCTCTATGAGCTTGCAGGCAATCAGGGGCAGCCCGATGCGAATTACCAGCTCGGTCTGATGCTTCAGGCGGGCAAGGGCGTCGAAAAAAACGACTCCGTCGCCGCGATCCGCTTCAAGGCGGCGGCCCGATCGGGCTCCGCCGGCGCCGCCGCCGCGCTCGGATATGCCTATTACGCCGGAACCGGCGTCGAGAAGGACCCCAAGCTTGCTGCCCAGTGGTTCAGCCTTGCGGCGAGCCAAGGGGTCCCGGATGCGCAGCACCGCCTCGCTCAGCTCTTTTACGCCGGCGAAGGCGTGAAAAAGGACCCCTCGGCGGCGCTCTTCTGGCTCACTCTGGCCGAAAAGGCCGGTATCGAGGACAAGGCGCTGAGGGACGCGCTGAAGCCGCTCGTGAGCCCCGAAGAGCAGGCAAAGGTCGATGCCGAGGTTGCCCGCGTCACCGGGGGCAAAGCCAAACCGGCGAAGAAACCCGCCCACTGAGGAAGCGGCCCGCAGAGCCCGCGACCTGAAAGCCATTGGCCTTCGGCCCTGCAAATGCTATCAGAGCGCCGGTCGGCCGATCCCGCGCCGCCGGCGCGGTTATGGCGCGCTTGTCAGCCGCGCAAGCCGGCTCAAACCCAGTCCGAGATAAAGCCTATGCCCAAGATCAACGGTAACGAAATTCGCCCCGGCTATGTCATCGAGCATCAGGGTGGCCTCTGGGCCGCCGTGAAGGTTCAGCATGTAAAGCCCGGCAAGGGCGGCGCCTTCGCGCAGGTCGAACTGAAGAACCTCATCGACAACCGCAAGCTCAACGAGCGCTTCCGCTCCGCCGAGACGGTCGAGCGCGTTCGCCTCGAGCAGAAGGACTATCAGTATCTCTACGAGAATGACGGGATGCTGACCTTCATGGACAACGAGAACTACGAGCAGATCGAGCTGTCGAAGGAATGGGTCGGCGAACGCGCCGCCTTCCTCCAGGACGGCATGAAGGTGACGGTGGAAAGCCATGAAGGCCGCGCCATCGGCATCTCGCTCCCCGATCAGGTCGTGCTCGAAGTGACCGAGACGGAACCCACCGTGAAGGGCCAGACGGCGGCCTCGTCCTACAAGCCCGCCCTGCTCTCCAATGGCCTCAGGACCATGGTGCCGCCCTTCATCACCACGGGCGAGAAGGTCGTCATCGACACGAACGAAGTCACCTATCTCCGCCGCGCCGATTAAGCGGAGCTGATCGCCGATGTCACGTCACACGCCCGTCATGGCCGTCATGGTCGCCGCCGCCCGCAAGGCCGCGCGCGGTCTTCAGCGCGACTTCGGCGAAGTCGAAAATCTGCAGGTCTCCCTCAAGGGACCTGCGAATTTCGTCACCGCAGCCGACAAGAAGGCAGAGAAGACGATCTTCGAGGAACTGTCCAAGGCGCGCCCCGGCTATGGCTTCCTGATGGAAGAAGGCGGCGTGGTCGAAGGCAACGACAAGTCGCATCGCTGGATCATCGACCCGCTCGACGGCACGACGAACTTCCTGCATTCGATCCCGCATTTCGCCATCTCCATCGGCCTCGAGCGCGACGGGCAGATGGTGGCGGGCGTCATCTACAATCCCATCACGGATGAAATGTTCATCGGCGAGAAGGGCCAGGGCGCCTTTCTCAACGACCGGCGCATCCGCGTCGCCGCGCGTCGTGAACTGACGCAGGGCGTCGTCGCCTGCGGCACGCCGCATATCGGGCGACCGGGCCACGAGGTCTATCTGACCGAGCTTCGCAGCGTCATGAACGAGGTCGCCGGTGTTCGCCGCATGGGGGCCGCCGCTCTTGACCTCGCCTATGTGGCCGCGGGCCGCTACGACGCCTATTGGGAAGCCAATCTCCAGCCTTGGGACATGGCGGCAGGTATCGTCATCGTGCGAGAGGCTGGCGGCTTCGTCAGCGATCTCAATGGTCGCGAAGACATGCTCGGCACGGGCGGCGTCATCGCCGGCAATGACATGCTGCGAAACCAGCTCGAAACCTTGCTGAAGCGCGCCCGCGCCAAGGGCTGACGAGAGCCTTACGGTTAACGGGGCCCGTCCAACTTCCGCCCAATTCGCTGCCTAGAGATTCACGCCGGTCGAACTTCGGTCCGCGCGGTTGTTCCCGCGCGGGGAGATGCCTAGACTGTCGGTCGAATTTCAGTTCTCCGGGGCGTGGGCGAAGCTATGCATTTTCTGTCGAAGCATTTGACGAGCCTCGCCTGCCGCATCGGCCTCGCCGCGGCGCTGGCGCTGACCGCGGCAGGTGCCGCCTCAGCCGCACCTGTCGACGCCGTTCCGATGGAACGGCCGGGTACACGGATCATCACCACACCCGAAGCGCCCGAGCCTACCCCTCTTCCCTCCATTCCCGCGATGCCCGTGCCTGACGCTCCGGCAGCGGCGCAGACGCAGCCGAGCGCCGCTACACAGCTCCACGCAGCCGAACCCGCGCTGTTGCGCGTCGCCTTCGGACGGCAGGACGCGACGCCGACCCCGCAGGCGGCTGCGGACGTCAAGGCCTTCGCCGCGAATTTCAAACAGCATGGCGGGCGTGTGACGCTGAAAGCCTATGCGGGCGCGGCAGGCGACGACGGCACCAATGCGCGGCGGCTCTCGCTGAAGCGGGCGCTCGCCGTGCGCGAAATTCTTCTGTCGGAAGGCATCGCGGCGGAGAGGCTCAATGTGCGTGCTCTGGGCGGCGCGCGCGACACAGGCCCGCTCGACCGCGTCGATATCGTGCGGACAGGCGGCTAGGGGCGAGCCGGTTTCCCAAGGCGACCATGCGACGGACATTCAGGGGGTAAGCTATGGCGAAGGACTACAAGGACGGCGCGGCGCTCTCCAAACCGCGGCCCTATCTCGTGCGCATGGTGATGTTCCTGATCCTGGTGGGACTGCTGCTTGCCATTCTTTCGCCGACGCTGAAGACCGCCTACTTCACCAATCCGGGACTCAACACGCTCATTCTCTCGGTGCTTGCGCTCGGCATCGTTTACGGCTTCCGGCAAATCCTTGTGCTCGGCCCGGAAGTGAGCTGGGTAAACCAGTTCCGCCGCGCCGATCCCGGCCTCGTCATCCCGCCTGCCCCGCGCCTTCTCGCGCCCATGGCGACCATGCTGGGCGAGCGCAAGGGCCGCATGATGCTCAACACGCTCTCCATGCGCTCGCTGCTGGACTCGATCGGTTCGCGCCTCGACGAGCAGCGCGAAATCTCTCGCTACATGATCGGCCTGCTGATTTTTCTCGGCCTGCTCGGCACCTTCTGGGGTCTTTTGACGACGGTCAGCTCGGTCGGCACGACAATCCACGGTCTCAACGTCGAAGGTGCGGACCCTGCGACAGTGTTCCAGAACCTCAAGTCGGGTCTCGAAGGACCGCTGTCGGGCATGGGCACATCGTTCTCCTCCTCGCTCTTCGGCCTCGCGGGCTCGCTGATCCTCGGCTTCCTCGACCTTCAGGCGGGCCAGGCGCAGAACCGCTTCTACAACGAGCTTGAGGAATGGCTCTCCACCGTCACCGATATTTCCGGCGAGATGGAGCGCGGCCCCGGCATGCTCGAGACGGCGAAGCGGCTCGAACGTATCGAACAGGCGCTCACCAGCGGCAGCGCCAGCAACGCGCCGCTCATGGCGCTTGCCGGACAGGTCCAGGCGCTCACCGAACAGCTTCGGCAGGAACAGCAGATGGTCCGCAAGCTGGCAGAAAATCAGGAGGCGCTTGCACCTGTGCTCGACCGGCTGGCCGCCAGCCTCGGCGTGAAGAAATAGCGGGAGCGGCAAATGGCGCCGGCGAACAGACGCATACGCGGCCGCGCCCCGAGCGCGGATTACTGGCCGGGCTTCGTCGACGCCATGTCGAGCCTGTTGCTGGTGCTGATCTTCCTGCTCACGATCTTCATGCTGACGCAATTCTTCCTGTCGCAACTTGTGTCCAGCAAGGACACGGCGCTGGAGAACCTGAGAAGCCAGATCGCGGAATTGGTGAGCCAGCTCGCGCTGGTAAAGCAGGAAAAGGCCGATCTGCAACTGAACATCTCGAGCCTGCAAGCGTCGCTTGCCGCCGCGAACGCGGAGAAGGAAAAGCTTGGCGCACAGGCAGGCACCGGCGCGCAAGTCACCGTGCTTCAGGACGAGCTTTCGAAGCAAAAGGACATTTCCAATCAGGCGCTGGCGCAGGTCGAGCTTCTGAACCAGCAGATTGCGGCGATGCGCCGCCAACTCGCGGCGCTGGAAGAAGCGCTCAATGCATCGGAAAAGCGCGACAAGGAATCCCAGGCACAGATCGCCGATCTCGGCCGCCGCCTCAATGCGGCGCTCGCCCAGAAGGTGCAGGAGCTTGCCAGATACCGCTCTGAATTCTTCGGACGCTTGCGCGAAATTCTCGGCAACAGGCCCGACATCGAGATCGTCGGCGACCGTTTTGTCATCCAGTCGGAAATTCTCTTCGATTCAGGTTCCGCCGAGATCAATCCCTCGGGCATCGAGCAATTGCGCAAGATCACGGAGGCGGTGAAACAGATCGGCGGCGAAATTCCCTCCGATATTCCGTGGGTCCTGCGCATCGATGGTCACACGGACGTCAACCCGATCCACACGCCGCAGTTCCCGTCCAACTGGTATCTCTCCAGCGCACGCGCCATTGCGGTCGTCGACTTCATGGTGAAGGAAGGCGTCGCGCCCAACCACCTGGTCGCAGCCGGCTTCGGTGAATTCCAGCCGCTCGACAAGGGCTCGACGCCTGATGCACTGAAGCGCAATCGCCGTATCGAGTTCAAGCTGACAGAGCGGTGAAGAACAGAACTCAGAACGACTTGAACTCTTTCGACTGCTTGCAGACGAGGATCTTCGGCTCGAACACATTGCCGATGAGCATCAGGTCGCCGTAACCGGCGGCGACGCTCGATCCCGAAAGTTGCTTGCCGAGATTGAGATAGATCGTGCCCGCCTTGCCGCCGCCATCCTTGCCGGGCTCGATGCGGACGACCTGGCTTGGCGACAGCTTCTTCGGATCGGAAGCGTGTCGCAGGAAGGCGATCATGTTCGGATGCGCAGCGATCAGGAGCGAGCCATCCGGTTCCACATCGATATTGTCGAGACCTGTGCCGAGGCGCGCATAGTCGGTCGGCGTAAGTTTCCCGGTCGCGGGGTCACGCGCATAGACATGCAGCGCAGCGCCCAGCGTCTCGGCGACATAAAGCGTCTTGCCGTCGGCGCTGATATTGATGCCATTGGGGAAGAGAAGCATATCCGCCGCAATGCGCATCGAATTGCCATCGTAATAGACGATATCGGCGTTGCGCAGCAGCAGCAGGTCGCTGAGCTTCGAGCTGAGCCCCGTCGAGCCGTGATCGTTCGTGGCGTAGAAGGAATCCGGACCGACGGCGACAACATCATTGGGCGAGACAAGAAGCGGACTGGTGACGCTCTTCACATGGGTGAGTGCTCCGCCATCCGCCACGTCGAAAATCTCGAGCGCATTGCCCCTCGCCGCATGATTGACGACGAAGAGACGGCGCTTGCCGTCAGCGCCGATATAGAGGCTGAGCCCATGCGGCTTGAAATCGGCAGGCTCGTTCGGCGTCACGGGGGCGAGCGCCCATTTGTCTTCCGGCGCCTTGAGGTCGATCACATAGATGCCGCCGCGAACGCCCTTCTCGCCGCGCATGACCGCGCGCCAGTCCAGCGCCGAGACGAAGGCAAGTCCGCGCTCCTGATCGATGGCGATATCCTCCGGCCCGGGCACAGAGGCGAGGTCGTGGCATTCGGCAGGCACTTCGGCCCGGATGCCGGTGAACCACCCCGCTGCCGAAAGAAAGCGCCAGCCGAGTATGCTGATCGCAGTGACGACGATCACAATCCCGATGATGATGTTCTTCAGCGAACGCGGCATGGTTTCTCCTGTTTCCGTCAGCTCGTTTGGCCGATGACGGATTTTGTCAGTGGACCGCGACGCTTTTCACGTCGCCGACGATGTCGCCGGTAAATTGCAGGCGAGCGAGGCGGCTATAGAGCCCGCCCTCACGAATGAGTTCGTCATGCGTACCGCTGGCGACGATGCGTCCCTGATCCATGACGATGATGCGGTTCGCCTTGAGAACGGTCGCGAGCCGATGCGCGATGACCAGCGTGGTGCGGCCCTGCATCAGGCCTTCGAGCGCCTGCTGCACCATCGTTTCGCTTTCGGCGTCGAGCGCCGAGGTCGCTTCGTCGAGCAGCAGAACGGGTGCGTCGCGCAGGATCGCGCGGGCGATGGCAATGCGCTGGCGCTGGCCGCCCGAAAGCGTCACACCGCGCTCGCCCACCTGCGTCTCATAGGCATTCGGCAGGGTCACGATGAAGTCGTGAATGCGCGCGGCCTTTGCCGCCGCGATCACATCCTCCTCGCTCGCATCGGGTCGGCCATAGCGGATGTTTTCCGCGACGCTCATGCCGAAGACGACCGTTTCCTGCGGCACGACGGCAAGGCGGCCGCGGAGTTCCACAGGCTCGGTCTTCGTGATCCCCACGCCATCGAAAAGAATGCGGCCCTGCTGTGGATCGTAGAAGCGGAGAAGAAGCTGGAAGACGGTGCTCTTGCCCGCGCCGGAAGGACCGACGATCGCGACCGTCTCGCCGGGCTGCACCTTTAGCGAAAGGCCATGAAGCGCCGAGGTGTCGGGCCGGGTCGGATAGGAGAAGGTGACATTCTCGAATGAAATCTCGCCGCGCGCAGGCGCCGGCAGATGTTCGGGCTTTTCAGGCGCGCGGATCTGCGGCTCGATGGAAATGAGTTCGATCAGACGCTCCGTCGCGCCCGCCGCCATCTGCATGTCGCCCCAGACTTCCGAAAGCGCGGCAAGCGCCGTCGCGGCGAACACCGAATAAAGGATGAACTGCAGGAGCGCGCCACCCGTCATCTCGCCGGCGACCACTGCATGGGCGCCGAACCACAGCACGCCGACGACACTCGAAAGGCCGAGGAAGAAGATCAGCGCGGTGAGCACCGCGCGGGCGATGATGCGCGCCTTCGCCGTGGCGAAGGAGCTCTCCACCGTATCGGTGAAGCGTTTACGATCGATCTCTTCATGCGTGAAGGCCTGCACCGTCTGGATGGCGTTCAGGCTTTCGGTGCCGAAGGCGCTCGTATCGGCGAGGCGGTCCTGGCTCGCGCGGCTGAGCCGGCGCACCCAGCGCCCGAAGACGATGAGCGGCAGGATGATCATTGGAATGGCGAGCAGGACGAGGCCCGAGAGCCATGCGCTGGTAATGACCATCATCGACGCCGCGCCGATGAAGAGGAAACAGTTGCGCAGCGCGATGGAAGCCGACGAACCCACCACCGTCTTGATGAGTGTCGTGTCGGCGGTGAGGCGCGACAGAACCTCGCCGGTGCGCGTCACCTCGAAAAAGGCGGGCGATAGCTTCAGCACATGCGCATAAACCGCCTCGCGCAGATCGGCGACGACACGCTCGCCGATCCAGCTGACCAGATAGAAGCGCGAGGCGCTGGCAAGCCCGAGCAGCGCCGCGACGGCGATGAGCGCCAGGAAATAGGTGTCGATGAAATCCGCATTGGCGCTGGTAAAGCCATTGTCGAGAAGCCGTCGCCCGGCGATGGGCACGGCAAGCGTGGCGAGCGTCGCGGCAACGAGAGAGATAAAGGCGAGAACGACCATGCCCTTGTAACGGCCGATGAAGGGCATCAGCTTGGCGATGGGCCTGACGCCGCGAGCTGGCTTGCGCCGTTGCGCCTCTTGCTCAATGGCATCGACGACGAGGTTGGATGACTCGCTCATGAATGATGGCCCGCTGCGGTTGTAGTTGAGGCTGCCTCGCAAGAAGCTTCTCGGGCGTTGATATAGCAACCTCGCGCCGCCTGCGCCAATCCGGGGCGGCCCCCAAGGGAAATGAAGCATGCGGCACGTTCGCGCAACCGGGCCATTTGATGCCCTTGTCAGCCCCCTCCGTCTTCGCTATAAGCCCCCATTCCGGTGGCGCCCCGAGTCCGGCTGCCCTGGTTTTTTGCGCATTCCGTCGCTTTGACCCATTCCGACGCTTGAGAAGGCGAGAGCCATGAAGAAAGACATTCATCCCGACTACCACATGATCACTGTGGCGATGACGAACGGGACCACCTTCCAGACGCGTTCGACCTATGGCAAGGAGGGCGACACGCTCACCCTCGACATCGACCCGAACACGCATCCGGCCTGGACGGGCGGCGGCCAGCAGCTCGTCGACCGCGCCGGTCGCGTCAGCCGCTTCAAGCAGAAGTTCGGCAATCTCGGCGTCAAGGCCTGAGAAAACGTCGAGCTTTAAAACGACAAAGCCCCGCTTTTGCGGGGCTTTTTCTTTTGGGGCGCCAGAAAGCCAGACGATCAGGCCTCGCCGAAGTTGCGGGCCAGCGTCTCGCGGTAGAAGGCCTCAACACGGCTCAGCTGCTCGGCCATGGGGTGGTGCGCGGCGACGGGGCCCTGCTGCTCGCGAAGCTGCGAGTCGAGGCGCTCTACCCGTGCATAAAGCCGCTCCGAACGGCCGATGAGCTCGCGAAGGCGCTCGGGCAGGCTGTCGGCGCCCGCGAGCCGCGCCGAACGCGCAATTTCCTTGGTGGCGAGGCGATATTTCTCAGCCTGCGCTTCCTCAGGCGTGATTTCACCCTCATGCACGGCCTTACGGACGAGAAGCCACGCCGCAACCTGCATCAACCGCGTGGTGAGACGCATGCTTTCGCCCGCATAGGCCAGGGAAGCATCGCGGGAGAGGTTGCGCGAGGCTTCGCGCCCCGGACCATCCAGATAGGCCGACGTCTCCTCGACGAGTTGCATGCCTTCCTGATAGGTGCGCTGAAAGAGACCGGACGTCATGAATTCGGCGAGCGTTACCGCTCCGCCGGCAAACTGCACATCCTGATCTATCCGTTCGACGCTCATCGCCCATCCCCCTTCATTGCCCCGTGCCGAAACAGCACGCATCGAGCCGGAAGGATCAACATTCATGCCACGCTTTCGCGGGGCCTTCATGTGACTAATGCACGGGATCAAAAAAAGAGCCGCGGAATGCCCGCGGCTCAGTTCTAACAGGGAGGCGTCAAACAGAGTGGATAGGAGCCACTCAAAATCCAGAGGACTGGATTACGCAAGGTCACCCTAGCACTTTCCTGTTTATCAAACCATAAACTGCCGCGCAAACAGGCACTTTTCGCACCTGCACACACAATGGACATGGCTTTACTTGTTTTCCCCAGAAAAATTACAGTGTTCCAATGTGTTAGTTGGCAGCGATTTACTTCTTGAAGAGGGCTTCAGCGGCTGTCCGGGTCCCACGCTTTTTTTCAAGCTGTGTCCGAATACGCACAATCTCCTCTTCCAGCGACCTGATTCGCTCTTCAAGCTCCTCGATGCCAAGGAGGGTCAGGTCTTCGCGAGCCAGCGCCGCCAGCGCCTCTCCCCGCCGCTTCCGGGGCTCCAGATCGTCGGTGTCCATGTGCCGTTCTCCTGCCGTTGCAGACGCCTTTATTGCCAGTCTGGAAGCGCTTGGATAGACCTTCAACCTTCTGATCGCCCAGACCTCCCATTTGTCGAGGAGACGCATCATGTCCCTGCCCGCCCAGATGAAGGCCATCGCCATTACCAAACCCGGCGGTCCGGAAGTGCTGGAGCTTCGCGAGATCGCGCGGCCTGAGCCTCGCCATGGCGAAATCCTGATCCGGGTCGAAGCGGCGGGCGTGAACCGTCCCGATACGATCCAGCGCATGGGGCTCTATCCGCCGCCGCCCGGCGCGCCTGATACGCCGGGCCTCGAAGTCGCGGGCGAAGTGGTGGCGACCGGCCCCGGCGTGACGCTCTGGAAGGCCGGCGACCGGGTCTGCGCCCTGCTCGGCGGCGGTGGCTATGCCGAATTTGCGACAGCCCACGAAACCCACGTGCTGCCCATCCCGAAGGGCTTCAGCGCCGTCGAGGCTGCCGCCCTGCCGGAAACCTTCTTCACGGTCTGGACCAATGTCTTCGAGCGCGGTGCCCTCAAGGCCGGCGAGACATTCCTCATTCACGGCGGCACCAGCGGCATCGGCACGACCGCGATCCAGCTCGCCAATTGCTTCGGCGCCCGGGTATTCGCCACGGCCGGCTCAGCAGAGAAATGCGCGGCCTGTCTGCAACTGGGGGCGGAAGCCGCCATCAACTACCGCGAGCAGGATTTCGTGAAGGAAACCAAGGCACTCACCGGCGGACGCGGAGTCGACGTCATTCTCGACATGGTGGGAGGGTCCTATATCGCCCGGAACATCCAGTCGGCAGCGCCGGACGGCCGCATCGTCTCCATCGCCTTCCTGCAGGGCTCGACCGCCGAGGTCAATTTCATGCCGGTCATGCTGAAAAGGCTGACCCTGACCGGCTCCACACTGCGCCCGCGGGGAATCGAGGAAAAAGCCGCGCTCGCCCGGGCGCTGCGCGAAAACGTCTGGCCCTTGATCGAAGCTGGCCGGGTCCGGCCCCGGATCGACGCGACTTTCCCGCTGGCGGATGCCGCCAAGGCCCATGAACTCATGGAAAAAAGCACCCATATCGGGAAGATCGTGCTGATCCCCTGAGGGGCGATGCTCTAAAAGCGGCAAAGCCCCCCTCTTCAGCCTTTCATTGGGGGGCTTTTCGCCCTATATAACGGCTATTACCCGCTCATTCCGAGGACAAGGAAAGGGTTCATCCGGTCGATCGCCGGGTGGATCAGAGGAACAGACATGACTCAGCCCCTCATGCCCAAAGCGACGGCCGTCTGGCTCGTCGAAAACACGTCGCTCACCTTCGACCAGATCGCGGATTATTGCGGCCTGCATGTGCTCGAAGTGAAGGGCATCGCCGATGGCGACGTCGCTCAGGGCATCAAGGGCATGGACCCGGTGACGACTGGCCAGCTGACGCGCGCCGAAATCGAGCGCTGCCAGAAGAACCCGGCGACGCGCCTGATGGCCGCCGAGAGCAAGTACAAGGTGCCGCCGGTCCAGCCCCGCAAGGGCCCGCGCTACACGCCCGTGTCGCGCCGTCAGGACCGTCCGGACGCCATCGCCTGGCTCATCCGCAACCATCCGGAACTGACCGACACCCAGATCGCCAAGCTCGTCGGCACCACCAAGCCGACCATCGAGTCGATCCGCGAGCGGACCCACTGGAACTCGGCGAACATCAAGCCGGTCGATCCGGTAACGCTCGGCCTTTCGACCCAGATCGAACTCGACGCCGCCGTGCAGAAAGCCGCCAAGAAGGTCGATCGCGAACGCCGCAAGGCGCAGAAGGAAGCCGGTGGCACGGAGACGCTCCTCCCCGCCGCCGAAACCACCGCGCCCGTGCATGCGACCATCGCCGCTCCCGAGCGCGAAGAGGAGCGCGAGGAACGCAAGAGCTACGACGCCGACAGCGTTTTCGCGAAGCTCAAGGACGTGAAGATCGAGGAGGACGACGAGGAGTAAGAACTCTTCGTCATCGCCAACAAATGCAAATGGCCGGGCTAGTCCCGGCCATTTTCATTTCGTGCGCCCTTTGCAGCTCACTCCTTCTTGCCATACCCCACGCCGCCCAGCGCGTCGCCGATCTCGTTGAGGATCATCGGGTCGTCGATGGTGGCGGGTGACGTCCAGGCTTCGCCGTCGGCGATCTTGCGCATGGTGCCGCGCAGGATCTTGCCGGAACGCGTCTTGGGCAGGCGCGGAACGACGATGGCGGTCCTGAAGGACGCAACGGGGCCGATCTTTTCGCGGATGAGAGCGACGGCCTCCTTCTCGATCTCGGAGGCCGGGCGATCGACGCCTCTGTTGATGACGAGGAAGCCGATCGGCACCTGCCCCTTCAGCGCGTCCGCGACACCGATAACGGCGCATTCGGCAACATCGGGGTGACCGGCCAGCACTTCCTCCATGCCGCCGGTCGAGAGGCGATGACCGGCCACATTGATGATGTCGTCGGTGCGGCTCATCACATAGAGATAGCCGTCTTCATCCAGATAGCCGGCATCGGCCGTCTTGTAATAGCCCGGATAGTCGGCGAGGTAGGAGGAACGGAAGCCCTCGTCATTGCGCCAGAGCGTCGGCAGGCATCCCGGCGGCAGCGGCAGCTTGACGACGATGGCGCCGGTTGTGTTCGCAGGCAGCTCATGCGCCGCCTCATCCACCACATGGATTTCGTAGCCCGGCATGGGAACCGAGGGCGAACCGTATTTGACCGGCAGAAGCTCCAGACCAACGGGATTCGCGACCATGGGGAAGCCCGTTTCCGTCTGCCACCAATGGTCGATGACGGGCACGCCCAGCGCGCGCTCCGCCCATTGGATCGTGTCCGGGTCGCCGCGCTCGCCGGCGAGGAAAAGCGTCTTCAGGGTCGAGAGGTCGTAGTCCTTAACGAGCTCCGCCTTGGGATCTTCCTTCTTGATGGCGCGGAAGGCAGTCGGCGCGGTGAAGAGTGCCTTCACGCCATGGTCCGCGATGACGCGCCAGAAAGTGCCCGCATCCGGCGTGCCCACCGGCTTGCCTTCGAAAAGGATGGTGGTGCAGCCATGAAACAGCGGGCCGTAAACGATGTAGGAATGGCCTACCACCCAGCCGACATCCGAGGCGGCCCAGAAGACGTCGCCGGGGTCCATGCCGTAGACATTCTTCATGGTCCATTCGAGGGCGACCATGTGGCCGCCATTGTCACGGACCACACCCTTGGGCTTGCCCGTCGTGCCGGACGTATAGAGCACATAGAGCGGATCGGTGGCGGCAACAGGAACGCAGGCAGGCGCGCGGCCTTCGGCGCGGGCCTTGTCCATCTCGTCCTTCCAGTCGAAGTCGCGGCCCGGAACGAGCGCCGCCTGCGCCTCTGCGCGCTGAAAGATGATGGTGGCCGAGGGCTTGTGCGCCGAAAGCTCGATCGCATGGTCGAGAAGCGGCTTGTAGGCGATGACGCGGCCGGGCTCGAGGCCGCAGGAGGCCGAGACGATGAGCTTGGGCCTGGCGTCGTCGATGCGTGTCGCGAGCTCCTTCGCGGCAAAACCACCAAAGACGACGGAATGGATGGCGCCGAGGCGGGCGCAAGCGAGCATGGCGACAACTGCCTGCGGCACCATGGGCATATAGATGATGACGCAGTCGCCCTTGCCGACGCCGTGGCGCTGAAGCGCGCCCGCAAAAGTCGCGACCTTCTCCGTCAGTTCCCGATAGGTGAAGCTCTTCACCTTGCCGGTCATGGCGCTGTCGTAGATGAGCGCCGCCTGATCGCCGCGCGTCGCCACATGGCGGTCCAGCGCGTTCCAGCAGGTGTTGCATTCGGCGCCGGCGAACCAGCGGCTGAGGCCCGACTCTTCGGAGAGGACGGTGTCCCAGGACCGCGACCAGTCGATCTCGCGCGCGGCCTCGGCCCAGAAGCCCTCCGGATCGCGTTTCCAACGGTCATATGTTTCGCGGTAGCGGCCCATCCCTCGTTCCTCTTTGGTTTCCGGCCGCATTCAAGCTTACCGCTTGTTAAATCCACGGCCCTTAGTCTGGTCAGCCGAAGTCTAGATTTTAATGAGGCCCTGCGCCATGCGCTCGTTCCCGCTACCGACCGCCATTGGATGGTGGATATGCCTCACGGTCGCCGTCACCGACGTCGTGCTGATCGAGACTCTCAACTTCTCTGTCAAGGCAGACTGGACGCTGCTGCGGAGCGCGGTGCTTCTTGCCCTTCTGGCCGGATTTACCATCTGGTATGCGCGGCGGCCATCGACATATCGTCTCGCCGTCTGCACCTCGGCGATCATATATCTCGCCATCTATTCCATCGCGGTCGTGCTGATGAGCTATCTCTTCGCAGCCGCCGACATGCCGCTCGCCGACGCGACATTCGTGCAAGCCGACCGGGCGCTCGGCTTCGACTGGATGGGCTGGCTGAGCTGGGTCAACGACCATCCCGGACTCGGCATGATCCTGGCTTATGCCTATCAGTCATCAATGCCTCAGGTCGCCTGCGTCCTCGTGCTGCTCGCTTTCACCAACCACCACGAGCATCTTTCCCAATTCCTGACGCTGTTCTGGCTGACCACGGTCACGACAATCACCATCTCGGCGCTGCTACCGGCCATCGGGGCCTATGAATATTTCCAGCCGGCACGTCACCTCTATGAAAATCTGGCCCCCAGCGGCGGTATCGCACATATCGATCAGGTGCTCGGCCTCCGGAACGGCACAGACCGCATCATCGATCTCGCCAATCTCAACGGGCTGGTCGCGTTCCCCTCCTTTCACACGCAGCTCGCGGTGATTACAACCTGGGCATTCTGGAGGGTGCCGGTGGTCCGCTATGCGGCCCTCGGCCTCAACGGCCTTGTGATCATGTCAACTCCCACTCAGGGCGGTCACTATCTCGTCGACATTCTCGCGGGCGGCTCGCTCGCCGTTCTTTTCATCCTCGTTCTGCAGCCTTCGGTGCGGATCGCATTGGGCAACAGCTTGTCCCTCCCGCGCCCCTTGGTTAGGCTCCGAGACAGATAGGCGGGCGCCCTATGCGCCTCCCGGGGGACGCATGACGAAAAATCCTTATGAGATCGACCTCGACAAGAACCCGGCCAATTACCAGCCGCTGACGCCGCTCTCCTACCTGAAGCGCGCGGCGGAGGTTTACCCGGAAAAGCTCGCCGTCATTCACGGGAGCCTCAGGCGCAATTATGCCGATCTCTATACGCGGTGCCGCCGCCTCGCGTCGGCGCTCGCCGAGCATGGCATCGGGCTCGGCGACACAGTCGCCGTGATCGCTCCGAATACCCCCGAGATGCTTGAGCTTCACTACGGCGTGCCGATGATCGGCGCCGTGCTCAACACCATGAATATCCGCCTCGACGGCGCTGCCATCGGCTTCATGCTCGATCACGGCAACGCCAAGGTACTGATCGTCGACCGCGAATTCGCGGGCCTCGCGAAAGACGCCGTCGCCCAGGCCACCGTCAAGCCCTACATCATCGACATCGACGACCCCGAATATGACGGCCCCGGCGAGGCGATCGGCGAGATCGGCTACGAAGCCTTCCTCGCCAAGGGCGACCCTGCCTTCAACTGGCAGCTTCCCGCCGACGAGTGGCAGGCGATCAGCCTCAACTACACCTCGGGCACCACGGGCAATCCCAAGGGCGTCGTCTATCACCATCGCGGCGCGCACCTGCTTGCCATGGGCAATATCGTCACCGCCGGCATGATGCATCATTCCGTCTATCTCTGGACGGTGCCGATGTTCCATTGCAATGGCTGGTGCTTCACCTGGTCGATGAGCGTCATCGCGGGCACGCATGTCTGCCTGCGCCGCGTGACGGCAAAGAATATCTTCGAGGCCATCGAGGCTCATGGCGTCACCCATATGGGCGGCGCGCCGACCGTGATGGGCTTCCTCATCAATGCCAAGGACGAGGAAAAGAAGAAACTTCCGAACACGGTGCATTTCTTCGCCGCCGCCGCGCCGCCGCCTGCCGCGACCATCAAGCGGCTGGAGGATCAGGGTTTCAACGTCATCCACGTCTATGGCTTGACCGAAACCTATGGCCCCGCCGTGGTGAATGCCTGGCATGACGAATGGGACGATCTGGAACCCAACGAGCGCGCCCGCGTGAAGTCGCGCCAGGGCGTCAACTATCCCGTTCTTGAAGGCATCTCGGTGCGCGATCCCGAGACGTTGGAAGAAGTGCCGCGCGACGGCGAGACCATGGGCGAGGTCATGTTCCGCGGCAATGTGGTGATGAAGGGTTACCTCAAGAACCCGAAAGCCAGCGCCGAAGCCTTCGAAGGCGGCTGGTTCCATTCGGGCGACCTCGGCGTCTGGCACCCGGACAATTACATCCAGCTCAAGGACCGCTCAAAGGACATCATCATCTCAGGCGGCGAGAACATTTCCTCGATTGAGGTTGAGGACGCTCTCTACAAGCATGGCGACATCATCGAGGCTGCCGTCGTCGCGCGACCCGACGAAAAATGGGGCGAAACTCCTTGCGCCTTCATCACGCTGCGCTCCGGCGCGACCGTGACGGAGGAAGAGATCATCGCCTGGTGCCGTAGCCACCTCGCACATTTCAAATGCCCAAAAACGGTGGTCTTCACCGAACTGCCCAAGACATCGACCGGCAAGATCCAGAAATTCAAGCTCCGCGACATGGCCGGAAAGATCTGACGCGCGTGGAATTATGTTTCAAACAATAAAGCGCCGGGCGTTGCCAGCCCGGCGCTGTCGCAGTTCAGACCCTGTTCGGGGAAATTCGTCAGGCGGCTGACTTTTTGCCTTCCAGACGTTCTATTTCTTCCTTCAGCCGAAGCTTGTGTTTCTTGAGTTGTGCTATTCGGAGGTTGTCACTCGATGGGTGGAGGATTTCGTTTTGGATTTCCCGTTCCAGGGACCGATGCCGATCGCGAAGCTCGGCAATATGCGACTCCAAAGCCATGTCTACCTACCTTCCGTTAAGACGGTACCACAACAAAAGCATGACTCTTTTTTGACGGCTTGTCGAACGCCTCTCGCCATTAGTGCAAAGAGATTGTAAATCAAGATCCATGAGCGAAACGAAACGTATCATCGTTGGAATCTCTGGTGCATCCGGCGTCGCCTATGGCGTTCGCCTGCTTGAAATTCTGAATTCGCTCGATATCGAAACACATCTCGTGATGACGAAGGCGGCAGAGATGACGCTCGGCTACGAGATGGATATCGCCGCGTCAAAAATCGACGCGCTCGCGCACACGCGTTACCAGATTACGGATGTCGGTGCTGCAATCTCCAGCGGCTCGTTCAAGACGCTTGGCATGATCGTCGCGCCATGCTCCATCCGCAGCATGTCCGAAATCGCGACAGGCGTAACGTCGAACTTGCTCACGCGCGCCGCCGATGTCGTGCTGAAGGAGCGTCGCCGCCTCGTGTTGATGGTGCGCGAAACGCCGCTGCATACCGGTCACCTGCGCACCATGACGCATCTATCTGAAATCGGCGCCATCATCGCGCCGCCAGTGCCGGCTTTCTATACGAAGCCCGCAACCGTCGACGACATCGTGACGCAGTCCGTCGCCCGTGTGCTCGACCTCTTCGACATCGATGCCGGCGAAACGCGCCGCTGGGGCGAGGACGTCAAGGGCGGACGGCGGAGCCCGGTCCGCGTGAAGAAAAAGTAATCAGCGAAACGCCTGCGCGATCAACGCGGCGAAACGCGACCGCCGCCGCTCGGTCATGGCGAGGTTCCGGCAAGCAAGCCACGCCGCGAGGTTGCGTTCTGCAAGCGCCCGTGGTTCGCCGCCCTCGCCCTGCCCTTCGGGCAGCAGCCCTTCCAGCGCGGCATGCATGGCCTGCTCAGCATCGAGCTCCAGCCGTTTCACCTCCGCCCTCAAGGCACTCTCGGGTGCGGCGGCCTTGAGCCCCCGCCGGGCGGCCCGGAGCGGCGCGATGACGCTGGTGCCCCATGCCGCACCAACAACGTTCATGGAGGCGGCAAGCGCTGCGTCCAATGCCACCCCACGAGCCGCAGCGTAGAGGCAGAAGAGCAGAATCGAAACGTCGAGCCCGTCCTCGTCCTGAAGTGCCAGAAGCGTCACCTCGACGCCGGGCCGCGCATAGAACTCGCACGAAAAGCTCCAGAATTTCCCCTCCGCGCCTGCCCTCATCTGCCTCTCCACACTTTGCTTCATGCGTCATATCATCGGCTTGCCCTTGCGCACCATTGAAGCGATAAAAGACGGGAAGCAAAAGTGGCAGGGGATGCGTGGCCGCGTTCTCTTGGCGGGGCACGATGCCCCTCATCGTCGGACGACAATGACCGAGCAGGAAGAACAGGATTTGCAGATAGCGCTCGCGCAGCTCAAGGAAGAGCATCGCGACCTCGACACTGCGATTGTCGCCATCGAACAGACGCCGAGCCCGGACCATCTGCAGATCAAGCGGCTGAAGAAGCGCAAACTCTATTTGCGCGACCGCATCCGCGAGATCGACGACCAGCTTTTCCCCGACATCATCGCCTGAAGCGACGTCAGTCCGCCTGATGCTTGACCCGGTACATGGCCTGGTCGGCACGGTTGAGCGCGCTTTGCGGTTCGTCGTCGCCCGTGAAGGCGATGGCGCCGACCGAAATCGACAGGGGGATCTTCGTGCCGTTGAGAATGAGCGGATTGTCGGCAATGAATTTGGCCAGTGCCTCGGCCTTGGTCTGGGCTGTCTTCTCGTCCGTATGGGCAAGGATCACGCCGAATTCGTCGCCGCCGAGCCGGCCGACAATATCGGACTCGCGCACATGCTCACTCAGAACCTCGACCAGATGGCGCAGCGCCGTGTCGCCCGCCGCATGTCCATAGGTATCGTTGACGCGTTTGAAATCGTCGATGTCGAAAAAAGCGAGCCCCGCAGACTCCTTGTAGCGCCGCCCATGGGCGATGGCGCGGGAGAGTTCGCGCAGGAAGGCGCGGCGATTCAGAACGGGGATCAGGGGGTCGCGGTCCGCAAGGTCTTCGGCATCCCTCAGACGAAGGCGTACCTCGTCCATCTCGCGGCGCAAGCTTTCGACCTCGGCCATGATCGACATGAGAGCGTCTCGAACCCGAGGCGTCAGTTCGGCCTCGGGGATGCCCATAAAGGTCACCTGATCGGCAATCGCACGCCCGCCACCGGCCGCGGATCTACCTGCCGCTTCTCCGCGTCCGCCGCCTGCCGACGAAACCGCAACGCTGCGGAGCGACCTGCCGTCGCCGATCTTCATGCCCGACCCTGTTGGTATTGTCTCATGGTCATGGATGCCCGCCCCCGCCAGGTCCCGATCCTTGATAAAATGATTATGCCATTATTTCGCGTAAAGCGCCACTGAACGTTCCGTCACGGGACACTCCGCCTTGCCAAGCGGGACGTCATGCCTATACTCCCTCGCTTTCCGCGCCGGAGGTTATCCGGCGGACCTGATGGAAGGCGCAAATGACAGCTCAGGCCCCGGTCGGCATCATTATGGGAAGCCAATCCGATTGGCGGACCATGAAACATGCCGCGGAGGTACTTGAGGCGCTCGAAATCCCCTTCGAAGCACGCATCGTTTCGGCGCATCGTACTCCGCAGCGGCTCGTTGAATATGCGACTCAGGCGCGCGGACGCGGCCTCAAGGTCATCATCGCGGGCGCTGGCGGCGCGGCCCATTTGCCGGGCATGACGGCCGCCATGACGCCCCTTCCCGTCTTCGGCGTACCTGTGCAGAGCAAGGCGCTGAGCGGTCAGGATAGCCTCCTTTCAATTGTTCAGATGCCGGGTGGCATTCCGGTTGGCACCCTCGCCATTGGCGAGGCTGGCGCCAAGAATGCGGGGCTCCTCGCTGCCGCCGTGCTCGCCCTGTCCGACGCGGCGCTCGCCGGACGCCTCGACGCCTACCGGGCCGCGCAGACGGATGCCGTCGGCGAAGAGCCCGTTGACGAGTAATCCCTTGGCCATCATCGCACCCGGCGGACGTATCGGCATTCTGGGCGGAGGCCAGCTCGGCCGCATGCTCGCGACCGCGGCTGCCGAACTCGGCCTGTCCTGCCACATCTATTGCCCCGACGAGGAGGCGCCCGCCGCCGATGTCGCCGCCGCCGCGACACGCGCCGCCTATGACGATGCCGAGGCGCTGGCGCGCTTCGCCGATAGCGTCGATGTCGTGACCTATGAGTTCGAGAATGTCCCGGCGGAAACCGCCCGCATTCTCGGCGAGCACGCTCCTGTGCGCCCCGGTGCCCTTGCGCTGGCGACAGCGCAAGACCGCTCCGTCGAAAAGAATTTCCTTGCTTCGCATGGCATTCCCACGGCGCCTTTCGCCGATGTCGACGACGAAGCGTCGCTCGAGGCCGCCGTCGCCCGGATCGGCACGCCCGCCATCCTGAAGACACGCCGCTTCGGCTATGACGGCAAGGGTCAGGCGAAGATTGCGAACCCCGCCGAGGCCCACGCCGCTTTCGGGAGCATCGGCCATCAGTCTGCCATCCTCGAAGGCTTTGTGCCCTTCGAGCGCGAGATTTCGGTCATCGTCGCCCGGGGCCTCGACGGCAAGACGGCTGCCTATGATCCCGTCGAGAACGTCCACAAGCATCACATCCTCGACCGCACCTTCGCGCCCGCGACGCTCGCGTCGGCACTGGCCGGCGAAGCCCGCGCCATCGCTGCGAAGATCGTCGACGAGCTTGATTATGTGGGCGTCATGGGCGTCGAGATGTTCCTGCTGCCGGAGGGCGCGAGCCCTCGCATCCTTGTCAACGAGGTCGCGCCGCGCGTCCACAACTCCGGCCACTGGACGCAGGATGCCTGCGCCATCAGCCAGTTCGAACAACATATCCGCGCCGTTTGCGGCTGGCCGCTCGGCGATCCAAAACGCCATTCGGACGCCGTGATGACGAACCTCATCGGCGATGACGCGAACGACTGGCAAAGCCTTGCAGGCGAGCCCGGCCTCGCCATTCATCTCTATGGCAAGGCGGAAGCCCGGCCCGGCCGCAAGATGGGTCACGTCACCCGCCTCTATCCGCTCGGAACATTGCCGCCGGATGCAGTCCGTTAATCCGGTTGCGAGAGATTCCTCATCGCTCGGAATCGGGGATAAAAGGCCATCAGCCCACTGACTGTTGCCGCGGCCCGCGTTCTCGATTTTGAATGGATCGACCTCGGCTTCGGCATATCCTCCGCGCCCCAGTCACCTGTTTGAAAACGGCAACAGCTTACCGCTCGTTAACCACTCCACCCCATCATGCAATCGAATGTCGCTGGCGCGGAGCCGGAAACAGATCGAGGCTTCATGACCGCCAAACCGACAGACGAACTCGACTCATTCTTTGCCGCCCAGGCGCCGGCGCCCGGTCGCGTCGCAGCACGACCGGAGACCGAGTCCACTGCCATCACGGAATTCTTCAATTATTGGTCGAGTCTGCCCCTTCGCGATGGCATGCCGGACGCTAGCGACTTCGCGCCATCCGCGATCGTTCGTTGGCTGCCAGAGGTCATTCTGTTCGAATTGAACGCGCCCACCATCGCGACCTATCGCCTCGCAGGAACCGCCGTGGTCGAACGCCTTGGGCACAATCCGACCGGCTCGAATCTGATAGACCTCTTGCCGGAGGAACGCCGCGCAGAAGCGGGGCGCACACTCCAGGAAATCGCGCTCCGGCCATGCGGTCTTCACATGCGCTATGTGAACAATTATTCGACGGGACGCATCGGGCAGGTCGAAAGTCTTTATCTACCACTTCGTCCGCCCGCAGGCAGCAAGCCCCGCGTCATCGCGATGAATACGCCGGCCCTGACGCTGGCCTTCGAGGCCAACCGGCCGCGCACGACTGTCGTCGCGGGCGTGACTGAAGTCACATGGATCGATATCGGCTTTGGAACGCCCTGCGGTTCTCAGCCGCGCCCGTAGCGCAGACGTCCAAGCAGGCCGATCGGATCGGGCAGCGCATTGGCCACCTTTTTCACACTGGCCTTCATCTTCTCGATGCGCATCACATCGTCGATACGCCGGTCGAGAAAAGCCCATGTGCCGGCGTAATCATCCGAATGGTCGGCGAACCAGTGAAGCGTCACGGCCGAATAAACCGCGGCGAGCGTCGCGCGCTTTGTATAGAAATTGAAATCCGCCGACGTGTCGCCGACCGCTCGCCAGATGGCATCGACCGTGCGGTAGAGCGCGCGCGGCCCGCGGGTGCCGGAGGTCGGCAGCGAGAACAGCGTCACCGCGCGGCGAACAGCCTCCCGGCGCATGAAATCCACCTCGATCCGCATACGTACGGCGAGCGTTATCCTTTCGCGGATCTTCAGCGTCGCCAGTTCGCGCCCCGCCAGCGCCTCTTCCATGCGCCTGTCTCCGTCGGCAAGGAAATAGTCGACGAGATCGAGAACGCCACCAGGAAAGGCGAGCCGCATCTCGCCATGGCCGACGCCCGCCGCCCTGGCAGCATCGCTCATCAGGCGCGTGGTCCAGCCGTCGAAGGCGACATTGGGAAGAGCGGCGGCGAGGATCTTCTCGCGCGCGATCTCGACATGATCGGCGCGGGGGTGCGTCTTCTTCGCTTGGGGGCGATCAGGCATTTGCCTTTTCCTTCTGCCGCGCGGCCTCGACTTCGGCACGATGGCGCGCTTCGGATTCGAAAATGAGGTCGCGGAGGTCGGTCATACGTTGCGGGTAGAGAACCCCGTCGAGATGGTCGCATTCGTGCTGGGCGACGCGGGCGTGAAACCCTCTCGCCCGGCGCTCGATCGGCTGGCCGTCGAGCCCGTAGCCGCGATAGACGATGTCGGTATAGCGCGGAACGAGCCCGCGAAGCCCCGGTACGGACAGGCAGCCTTCCCAGCCCTGCTCCATCTCTGTGGTGAGAATTTCGATTTCCGGATTGATGAGCACGGTGAGCGCGACCGTGTGGTCGAAGGCTTCAGCCTCGTCGATGTCTTTGGGCGCGCGCTCCGGCGGCGCCTGGAAGATGACGACGCGCTTCGGCACATAGACTTGCGGCGCAGCGAGCCCTGCGCCATTGGCGTCGATCATTGTTTCGACCATGCTGGCGACCAGCGCGCGCACTTCAGGCGCCATGGGGTCTTCCACGGGCTCCGCAACGCGGGAAAGAACGGGGTGCCCCATCCGGGCGATCTTCAAAATGGCCATGTTTGGGAATATGATGGCGTTCCACATTCCGGGCAACCCGTCCGGCCCGCGCTGAGACGTTTCGCGCCTGGATGGCCCCGCCGGGGTGGACAATTCGCCCCGCCTTTGATAGATAAGCGGCTCGCGCGGAAGGGGAGATTCCCCGTTTCGCCCAACCCATTGATTCTACAGGATTTTCGCCCGTGCAGGTACTCGTTCGCGACAATAACGTCGACCAGGCCATGAAGGCACTGAAGAAGAAGCTTCAGCGTGAAGGCGTTTTCCGCGAAATGAAGCTCCGGAACTTCTACGAGAAGCCCTCCGAGAAGCGTGCCCGCGAGAAGGCAGAAGCCATCCGCCGCGCCCGCAAGCTGGCCCGCAAGCGCGCCCAGCGCGAGAGCGGCGTCGTGGCGAAGCCCCGCGCCATGTAATCTTCGGCTACGGCCGAAATGAAGACGCCCCCGATTTTCGGGGGCGTTTTTGTTTGTGCTGGCCGTTCTCTCAGAACCTCTCCTCGCCCTCCTTGCGGACAGCATCGGGAAAGTCGCGGTAGAGCGCAAACTGGATATTCTGGACGAGTGAGTTGACGCTGTGGTGCTCGCCCTCAATGGGCGCCGCCCGTGTCGCCACGAAGGAAAAGGCAGCGTCCAACTGCGCCAGATCCTTCACCTCGATCATGAAATGGAACTCGCCGAGATGGACGGGTCCAAGCCCGAGCTTGCGGCGCGTGAGCCGGTAGCTCTCGACCTTTCCATCGCGCTTCAGATGCTCCATGTAGCGCGAGAAGGCCTCGACAAAGGTCATGTCGCGCACGCCGGGCTTCAGATCGCACCAGCCGTGATAAATGTCCATTTCGGTCTCTCCCAAAAGAAAACGGGCGGCGCTTCGTTCCAAGCGCCGCCCGCATGCAACCAATGTCAGCGGATCAGAGCGCCTTGATGATCTGCTCAACCATTTTCTTGGCGTCGCCGAAGAGCATCATGGTGTTGTCGCGGAAGAAGAGTTCGTTCTCCACGCCCGCATAACCGGACGCCATGCCGCGCTTCACGAAGAGAACCGTGCGCGCCTTCTCCACGTCGAGGACCGGCATGCCGAAGATGGGGCTCTTCGGATCGGTCTTGGCGGAGGGGTTGGTCACGTCGTTCGCGCCGATGACGAAAGCAACGTCCGCCTGCGCGAACTGGTTGTTGATGTCCTCAAGCTCGAAGACCTCATCGTAAGGCACGTTCGCTTCCGCGAGCAGCACGTTCATGTGGCCAGGCATGCGGCCCGCCACCGGATGGATGGCGTAGGAAACCTTCACACCTTCCTTCTTCAGATGGTCGGCCATTTCCTTCAGCGCATGTTGCGCCTGGGAGACCGCCATGCCGTAGCCCGGAACGATGATGACCGACCCCGCATTCTTCATGATGAAGGCCGCGTCATCCGCCGAGCCCTGCTTCACGGGGCGCGTCTCAACCTTGCCGCCCGCAGCCGCCGCCGAGGTATCGGCACCGAAGCCGCCCAGGATGACGCTGATGAAGGAGCGGTTCATGCCCTTGCACATGATGTAGCTGAGGATCGCGCCCGAGGAGCCGACCAGCGCACCCGTGATGATGAGCGCGAGGTTGCCCAGCGTGAAGCCGATGCCGGCAGCAGCCCAACCCGAATAGGAGTTCAGCATCGACACGACGACGGGCATGTCCGCGCCGCCGATCGGGATGATGATCAGGAAACCGAAGACGAACGAGATCAGCGTGATCGCGAGGAAGAGTTCGGTCGACTGGTGCGACGGGTCGGAGACGATGTAGACAACGCCGCCGACAATAAGCGCCGCCAGCACCGCGTTGATGAAGTGCCGGCCGGGCAGCATGATCGACGCGCCCGACATGTTTCCATTCAGCTTCGCGAAGGCGATGATCGAGCCCGAGAAGGTGATCGCGCCGATGGCGACACCGATCGACATCTCGACCAGATTGCCCGCATGGATCGCACCCAGCTCGCCGATGCCGTAAGCGGCGGGCGAGAAGAAGGCAGCCCAGGCCACAAGCACGGCGGCGAGACCGACAAGCGAGTGGAAGAAGGCGACGAGCTGCGGCATGGCCGTCATAGCGATGCGCCGCGCGACGACAGCGCCGACGCCGCCGCCGATGGCGACGCCAACAATGACCAGCGCCCAGGTCGTCTGGTTCTGCGCCTGAAGCACCGCGAGCGTGGTGGCGATGGCGATGGCCATGCCGATCATGCCGTAGCGGTTGCCCTGACGGGAGGATTCAGGCGAGGAAAGCCCGCGCAGCGCCATGATGAACAGGACGCCCGAGACGAGATAAAGCAGGGCCGAAAGATTGGCTGACATGTGCGTGGCCCCTCAACGATCTTTTTTCTTGTACATGGCAAGCATGCGCTGTGTGACGAGGAAGCCGCCGAAGATGTTGACCGATGCGAGGATGACGGCAACGAAGCCGAGGCCCTTGGACATCCAGCCTGCCTCGCCCGCCTGGATCATGTCGACGCCGACGGCGATCAGCGCGCCGACGATGATGACCGACGAGATCGCGTTGGTGACCGACATCAGCGGCGTGTGTAGAGCCGGTGTGACGCTCCAGACGACGTAGTAGCCGACGAAAATCGCGAGCACGAAGATCGCAAGCCGGAAGACGATGGGATCGATGACTGCCGCTTCCATCTCAGTTGCCCTCGCGAAGTGACGGATGAATGACTTGGCCGTCTTTGGTGAGACAGGTGCCGGTGATGGTCTCATCTTCCCAGTTGATCTTCAGGGACTTCGTTTCCTTGTCGATCATGGGGGTGATGAAGTTCAGGAGGTTCTTGGCGTAGAGTGCCGAAGAGTCGACGGCGAGCTGGGCGGCGACATTGAGATCGCCGATGATCGTGACGCCATACTTCTGCACCGTCTTGCCCGGCTCGGTGAGCGGGCAGTTGCCGCCGCGCTCGGCGGCGAGATCGACGATGATCGAGCCCGGCTTCATCGACTTCACCATTTCCTCGGTGACGAGGACCGGCGCCGGACGACCCGGAATAAGCGCGGTGGTGATGACGATGTCCTGCTTCTTGATATGCTCGGCGACAAGCTCAGCCTGACGGCGCTTGTAATCGTCACTCATCTCCTTGGCGTAACCGCCCGCCGCGTCGCCCGATTCCTCGGACTCGACCATGACGAAGGTACCGCCGAGGCTTTCGACCTGCTCTTTCGTGGTCGAGCGCACGTCCGTCGCCGAGACGATGCAACCGAGGCGCTTCGCCGTGGCGATAGCCTGGAGGCCTGCGACGCCTACGCCCATGATGAAGGCGCGGGCGGGCGCGATGGTGCCGGCCGCCGTCATCATCATCGGCATGGCGCGTGTGAACGCCGCCGCCGCATTGATGACCGCCTTGTAGCCCGCGAGGTTCGACTGCGAGGAGAGCACGTCCATCGACTGGGCGCGGGTGATGCGCGGCATGAATTCCATGGCGAAGGCATCGACGCCCTGATCGGCCAGCTTCTGAATGCGCGGCCGGTCGCCATAGGGGTTCAGGATCGCGGCAAGGAAGGCGCCCTTCTTGAAGAGTGGAAGCTCCTCGTCGAGGGGACCGCGCACCTTGAAGACGATGTCGGCGTCTTTCAGAGCCTCGGCCTCGGAAGCGGCTATCTTCGCGCCTGCTTCCTGGTAGACCGCGTCCGAAAAGCTCGCATGAGCGCCGGCGCCAGTTTCGACGACAACCTCGAGGCCGAGGCCAACGAGCTTTTTCACTGTTTCGGGCGAGGCTGCGACTCGCGTCTCGCCGTCCTGCCGCTCTTTGGGAATCGCGAGTTTCATGGGTTCTTGTCTGCTCCTGGCGACAAGCAGGACGTCCAGCTCAGCCGGACATCCATGCTAATTAGAATTAGTCTAATTAAGTGGCCTGAAATCGGCTGTCAACCCGGATGCAGCCGGGCCGAACCTTCAGAGAAGGAAAGTGGCCATCAGGACGAGAAGAACGACGAGGCCGACGATGCCCCATTTAGAGCCTTTGATGAACGCATCATAGGTGCCGATGTGCTCCTCGGCATTCATCTCCGCGCCCCAGCCAGCCTGAGCCTGATTTTCCGCCATTTGCCTGCCCTCCTGAAAACGTGAACTTTGCGCGGACTATAACAAAGGACGGCGTTACGGCAAGCACAGGCACGGCGCCGCGCGGTCCAGAGTTCCACAACTCCGCAGCGCATTTTTGTACAGCAGCGCCCTCCAATCAGACCTTGAACGGCGCTTTCGCAATAAGGTCGACGCGGCGCGTGGGTTTGGAGTGATCCCAGTCGGCGAGCAGCGCCCGAAGTGCAGCGATGAATGCCAGCGGCTGGTCGAGCATGACGTGATGATGCGCCAACGGAATTTCGATGACGGGCGCCGAGCGGCCAAGCAGCGTGAACATGTAGTCGCCGATCTCCGGCGGCAACAGCGCTGAAAACTCGCCACGCATGATGGCAATGCGGCAGCGCGTGGCAGCAAGCCGCGCGCTCATGTCGCCAATGTCGAAACGCTGCCAGATCGCCGGATCGAATTTCCACGTCCAGCCCTGCCCGCCGTCAGGGTTCGGCACTTCCTTCAGCGAATGCCGCGCGATGAACTCCATGATGTAGCGGTTGGCGCAGGGCTGCGGCGGCGCGAGGCGGAAGCGCTCCAGCGCCACGTCCATCGACGGATAGATGCGATGCGGGCGGAAGGGGCGATCGGGAGGACCGCTCTTGCGGTCGGGCGGATTGACCGGACTGTCGACGATGATCGTGCCAGCGAGCCGGTCGCCATAAAGCGAGCCAGTGACGATGGTGACGAACCCGCCGAAGGAATGTCCAACAATGATCGGCGGCTCTTCATTCTTGAAGAAGCCCGCATCCTCGCAAACGGCGATCTGCTCCGCGGCGAAGGTCTCGAGCGTGTAGTGATCGCGCCAGCCGCTATCGCCCATACCGGAAATGTCGATGGCGGCGACGGAATATTCCCGCGCGAGAAAGGGCGCGATGAAGGACCACCAGCGCGCATGCGCGCCATTGCCGTGAACGAGCAGCAGGCCCGGCTTTTTCGGATCGCCCCAGTGGAGATAGTGAACCGGAGTTCCCTCCACCGTCACATAGCGGCTCTCGGCGGGCGTAGCGACGGCGCGCTCGAACCAGAGCGGTGCCATCTCGATGAAGGGCCCGAGTTCGGGATCGGGTTCCTGGTCGAAAGGTTCGTTCATTTCGCCTCCGGCTTGGCAGGCCGCTCGCCCAGCGTCTTGAAGACGCCCGTGCCCGTCATGATCGTCCGCTCACCACACCATATGCGGCCCTGCACGGTGTAGAAATCATCTTCGCGCCCGATCACCTCGCCCGTGCCTTCGACCCATTCGCCCACCTTGGCCGAGGAGAGGAAGTCGGTCAGCAGCCGCACCGTCACCCAGTAGCGGTGTTCCGCCATGCTGACAGCATGGCCGAAGGCCACGTCCGCGAATGCCATCAGCATGCCACCATGGCAATTGCCCATGCCATTGGTGTGATGATCCTGCACGAGGAAAGCGCGGGTATAGGAACCGTCATCATTGATGCGCTCGTAAAGCGGACCGACCTGCCGCCCGAAGCCGCGCACCCAGTTCATGGACTCATAGCCTTCGGGCAGGCGAAAGGCGGATTCTTCAAGGAGATCATCGGTCATGTCAGCTACTCGACTGGTAGGGGATTCATTGTTGCGGCGCCGGAACGCGAGCCTTCTTTAATGCGGTGCGCTGGTGCTTATCAAGAACCGCCGGATCGAACTTGTCGATGGTCTCGTTGAAGAGCCGGTGGAAGTTCAGCTCCGCGCCGAGATGCAGGAAAACGCCGCCAAGGCCGATGGCGGCGCGATCCATGAAGACGAATTCGCGCGGTGGCGTCACCGGGCCAAGCTTGCGCAATGCCTGATGGACGCGGAAAGCTTCCTTGCGGCCATATTCGGCGGCGCTGATCCCATCCGCGATGGAGCGCACGCGGTCGTCCAGCATGGGTGCGTAGATGAAGCGCGCCCAGACGTTGAGCACGTCGATCAATTCATTCGAGAGATTGCCGAAGCCCCAGCGCTCATAAGCGGCGGCCGCGCGGTCGCGATCATCCGCTTCCAGCGCGCGATAAAGCTCGACCACGCCTTCGACGAAAGCGGCGGGGAAAACACGGATGCAGCCATAATCGAGCAGGTTGATCCCGAGGTCTTGCCGCACCGTGTAGTTGCCAAGATGCGGATCGCCGTGAATCACGCCGTAATGGCTGAACGGATACCACCAGGCGGCAAACATCGCCTCGGCTATGTTGTTGCGCTCTTCGAGCTTGTGCTCGCGGAAGGAAAGCAGCGGCGCGCCCTGAAGCCAGCTCATGGTAAGAAGACGCGCGGTCGACAGATCCTCGATCACCTCCGGCACGGCGATGCGCTTGTCCTTCGCGAAGATCGCGGCGTAGAGGCGCATATGCGCGGCCTCTCGCGCATAGTCGAGCTCCTCGCGCAGGCGCTCGCGGATTTCTGCATAGATCTCGCGCGTGTCGATGGCGGAATCGATGCGGCGATAGATAGAGAAGATCACGCCGAGCTGCGTGAGGTCGGCATCGACCGCGGATTGCATGTCCGGATATTGAAGCTTCACCGCAAGCCCGGTGCCGTCGAGGCCCAGGGCGCGATGCACTTGTCCGAGAGAGGCGGCGGCCGCAGCCTCATGCTCGAAGCTCTTGAACCGGCTCTCCCAATCAGGCCCAAGTTCGGCGCGCATTCGGCGCTTCACGAAGGGCCAGCCCATGGGCGGTGCGGAAGATTGCAGCTCCGAAAGTTCGGCGGCAAATTCCGGCGGCACGATATCGGGAATGGTCGCGAGCATCTGCGCGACCTTCATGATCGGCCCCTTGAGACCGCCCAGCGCAACCTTCAATTCGCGCGCTGTGCGATTATTGTCAGATGCGAGGCCGAGCATACGCTGGCCGGCGAACTTCGCCGCAAGCCCGCCAACGCCTGCACCGACCTGCGCATAGCGCTTCACGCGCCGTCGCAGAAGGTTAGCCTCGTCGTCGGGCTTCTTCGTCACTCACTCCGCTCCAGTTCATCAATCAGCCCACTGATGACCGAAAGCCCCTTGTCCCAGAACTTGGGGTTGCTGGCATCGAGACCGAAAGGCGCTAGCAACTCCTTGTGGCGGAGCGTCCCGCCCGCCGACAGCATATCGAGATAGCGCTCGGCAAAGCCTTCGGAGGCCTGCTCGTAAACGGCATAAAGCGAGTTCACGAGACAATCGCCGAAAGCATAGGCGTAGACGTAGAACGGCGCGTGGATGAAGTGCGAGATGTAGCACCAATAGGTCTCATAGCCCGGCGCGAAGTTGAAGGCCGGCCCAAGGCTTTCGCTCTGCACATCGAGCCAGATCTTGCCGATGGCTTCCGCCGTGAGTTCACCCTCGCGCCGCGCCGTGTGCACGCGCCGTTCGAAAATGTAGAAGGCAGTCTGGCGGACGACCGTGTTGATCATGTCCTCAACCTTGCCCGCGATCATCGCCTTGCGGCGCGTCGGGTCGGTCGTATCGGCAAGCAGCTTCTTGAAGGTCAGCATTTCGCCGAACACGCTCGCGGTCTCGGCGAGCGTCAGCGGCGTGTCCGCCATCAACGCGCCCTGCCGCGCGGCAAGCACCTGATGGACGCCATGCCCAAGCTCGTGTGCCAGCGTCATCACATCGCGGGTCTTGCCCTGATAGTTCACCAGCACGAAGGGATGCGAGCTCGGCACTGTCGGATGAGCGAAGGCGCCGGGCGACTTGCCGGGGCGGAGCGGCGCGTCGATCCAGCCCTTCTCGAAAAAACGCTGCGCGATCTCGGCCATTTGCGGCGTGAAGCCGCGATAGGCCGACAGCACCGTCTCCCTGGCACGGTCCCATGGGATGGTGGCGTCATCCGCCTCCGGGAGCGGAGCGTTACGATCCCAATATTCAAGCTTGTCGAGACCAAGCCACCTCGCCTTCAGCGCGTAGTAGCGATGCGAGAGCGCCGGATAGGCGCGCTGTACGGAATCGACCAGCGCGGCCACGACCTCGGGCTCCACGCGATTGGCAAGGTGGCGTGAATCCGCGATGTCCTTAAAGCCGCGCCAGCGATCCTCGATCTCCTTGTCCTTGGCGAGCGTGTTCGTCACCAGAGCAAATGTCGCGGTGTTCGCCGAGAAGGTTTTTGTCAGCGCCTCGGCCGCCGACTTGCGCCGCGCCGGATCGCGCTCGGCAAGGCGATGCAGCGCGCCCTCGGAGGTCAGCGTCTCCCCGTCGACGTCGAAGGTCAGGCGGGCCAGCGTCTCGTCGAAGAGGCGGTTCCAGGCAGCGCGGCCGGTGACGCTCTTTTCATGCAACAGCGTCTCCAACTCGTCGGAAAGCTGATAGGGCCTCATGGCGCGGAGATCGCGCAGCCAGGGCTCGTAATGCGCAAGGCCCGGCGCCTTCAGCGCCTTCTGCAGCGTGGCATCGTCGATGCGGTTCAGTTCCAGCGCGAAGAACAGGAGGTCGGTCGTGATCTGCGTCACGCGCTCCTGCATATCGCCATAGAATTTGGCATAGGCCGGGTTGGTGTTGTCGGTCGCATAGAGAAGCCCGGCATAGGACATGACCCGGCCCAGCGTGTCCTCCAGCGCCTCATAGGTGCGAATCGCCTCGGCAAGCGCCTCGCCCCCCTTGGGCTCCGCGGTAAGTCCCAAGAGCTTGCCGCGATAACGGGTGGCGAAGTCCTTCGCCGTCGCGGCGGCCCGGGCGAGGTCTCGCGCAATCTCGGGCGCCTCCGGCGAGGCATAGAGGTCGCTCAGGTTCCAGACGGGCAGTTCACCGAATCGACCCGGCCCGGCGGCAGCGGCGGTGCCGGCGGCGTTCCTGGCGATTGGTGAACATGAGGGATTGGCGGGCAGGGACTGCGAGGGGGAGGACATGGACTGCAAGACTCCGGCAGAAGACTTTGAAGCGTCCAACCTATATCGCCTGCCATCCCCGCCCAATCAACCAGGGCCCCTCAGAAAGAGTCCATCAAAAACAAAAGCCCCGGCCTTTCGGCCGGGGCTTCATTTCTTAACGGAACGTCAGACTTATTTGACGACCGAGACAATCGCACGGCGGTTGAGCGGCTCACGCACGCCGTCGCCAGTCTGAACCGCGAGGTTCGTCTCGCCGTCAGAGGCCGCACTCTCAACCGTCTTGCCGTTCGCAGTCAGGGCCGTGGCCACCGACTTCGCACGACGCTCGCCGAGCGCCTGGTTATAGGCCTTGCTACCCGAGGTATCGGTGTGGCCGACGACAGCGAACGTGCTGGCGGACGACTTCGCGATTTCCTGGATTACAGCCTGCGCTTCCTGCGTCAGGTTGAACTTGTTGAAGCCGAAGTAGATGGTCCAGGGACCGCCCACGATCTTCGCGGCTTCGCACTTCGTCAGAGCTTCGTAGAAGGCAGCCTTTTCAGCCTTCACACGTTCCGGCTGCACCGGACCGCCTTCACCGCCGAGCCAGGAGCCATTCTCGCCGAGCTTGTTGTCGCTCGCCTGCTCCACCCAGCCGTCATAGTAGCGCTGCGCCTTGGCGCATGCGCAGGCACGCGCCGGATCGGTGCGGCCGCCATTGTCGAGCGCCGCGAGCAGCTTCGCACGGGCGTCCTGCAGTTCAGGCAGATCGCTCGGCAGCACGCCGCGGGTCGCCGGGTCCCAGGGCAGAACCGTTTCGCCAGCAGCGGCAGCACGGCCCTTTTCGACGATCGTCGCCGTGTCGACCCAATTGCAGTCAACATAGGCTTCCGAGGTTGCACGTTCCTGATATTCGCGCGCCAGGCAGGCGTTGAAGGAATCGCCGCTGATCGTCTCATGCAGATACGATTCAGCAGTCCAGGTGCCGCAACCAGCCAGCACCAGGAAGGTCCCCAACGCTATAAGCCGGGATATGATTTTCATCCCAATCTCCGTCGTTATTTTGCTCAACCCCCCGACATAGCAACGGGCGGCCCGGACCCCACCGGTAATTCTCATCAGTTAATTTAATCGCATGGAACGCGCGGCACCATCAATACGTATTGCCACGGATCCTTAAGTTCGGGCTTCAAAGTTACACGATGGCAACACCGTTTCGGGTCCGATACGGCCAGGAGTTTGATCCGTCATCGGCTCTTTCTCCAGTCGGTATGAGTGGACGTATGTGTAAAACTGTGACCGATGGCCCCATTTTGTGACGATTAAGGCCACCTTTACCAATCCGCCCCATTATGGATCGTCAGAGCTGCCGTCAGCGGCACCCAGAACCCAAGGCGACCCCAGATGACCCAGACCATCCTGATTGTGGACGATGATCCGGCGCAGCGCCGCATCCTTGAAGAGGTTGTGAAGCGCGATGGTTATCGCCCCGTCTGCGTCGATGGCGGCGAGGCGGCGCTTGCCTATCTCGACGGTCCCTCGGGTCCTGAAATCTCGCTGATCATTCTCGATCTCGTGATGCCGGGTGTCGACGGCATGGAAGTGCTGTCACGGGTTCACCCGTCGAAACCCAACCTGCCCGTCATCGTGCTGACGGCGCATGGCGGCATCGAGACGGTCGTCAACGTCATGCGCGAAGGCGCGACCGACTTCGTCATCAAGCCGGTAAGCCCGGAACGTCTGCATGTCTCGATGCGTAACGCGCTCAAGGTCAATGCGCTGACCGGCGAACTTTCACGCCTGCAGAAAAAGCAGAGCGGTCGCCTCAAGTTCTCGGATATCGTCGCGCGCAGCGCCCTGATGGCTCAGGTCATCCGCTTCGGCAAGCGGGCCGCGCAATCGAACATTCCGATCATCATCGAGGGCGAGTCCGGCGTCGGCAAGGAACTGATCGCCAGCGCCATTCAGGGCGAGAGCGACCGTGCCGGCAAGCCCTTCGTCACCGTGAACTGCGGCGCGATTCCTGAGAACCTCGTCGAAAGCATTCTCTTCGGCCATGAAAAGGGTGCCTTCACCGGCGCCTCGGACAAGCACGCGGGCAAGTTCCAGGAAGCCTCCGGCGGCACGCTCTTCCTCGACGAAATCGGCGAATTGCCGCTCGACATGCAGGTGAAGCTCTTGCGCGCGCTGCAGCAGGGCGAAGTCGATCCCGTGGGTTCGAAGAAGCCCGTCAAGGTCGACATCCGCCTCATCTCGGCGACCAATCGCGACCTTCTGCAGATGGTGAAGGAAGGCCGCTTCCGCGAAGACCTCTATTACCGTCTCAACGTCTTTCCGATCCATGTGCCCGCGCTACGCGAACGCAAGGAAGACATTCCCGACCTCGTCGCGCATTTCATTCGCCGCCTCGCCGCGGAAGAAGGAAAGCCGGTGATGGGCATTTCGCGCGACGCGCTTTCGATGCTCTGCGCCTTCGACTGGCCGGGCAATGTGCGCCAGGTGGAGAATGCCGTTTTCCGCGCCATCGTGCTCTGCGATGGCGAGATGCTTCAGGCGTCGGATTTCCCGCAGATCGCGAGCATGGCCGATGCCCATATGCCCGCAGCCGCGCGGATGCCGGTGGCGGACTACGCTCCCGTCTTCGACCGCGCCGCCGAACGGCCGGAGCCTTTCGCACAAACGAGCCGTCCCGAAGGTCGGCTGACGCTTGCCGAATTCGCGCGCTCCAATTTCTCCGACGGCATCGCCATCACGGATGCGGCGGGGAATATGCGCAAGCTCGAAGATGTCGAGGCGGAGATGATCCGTCTCGCGATCGAGAAATATAAAGGTCACATGACCGAAGTCGCGCGCCGTCTGGGCATTGGCCGCTCGACGCTTTATCGCAAGGTCCGCGATCTCGGCCTCGAGGTCCGCGAGGGCTGACGCAGCCGGCACTTCCAGATGCACCGAACAGACGGCGTC
This sequence comes from Parvibaculum sedimenti, assembly GCF_009184905.1. Taxonomy (GTDB): domain Bacteria; phylum Pseudomonadota; class Alphaproteobacteria; order Parvibaculales; family Parvibaculaceae; genus Parvibaculum; species Parvibaculum sedimenti. Next base: position 120,033 of record NZ_WESC01000005.1, on the reverse strand, counting down.
GGAGCAATCCGGCGCCGTTTTTCCATGCGTTCTGCGGGTCAGGGGCCGGCCATTGATCCCCGCGGAGGATCGGTGCTATTGGACTCTGGTACCCGCCCCCGTGGCGGCGCCCATTCGGCAGCGAGAGTTCGTTTTATGAAGCTTGTCTCCGCCCCTTTCATGCTGGGGCTCGCCGCAGCGGCGCTGGCAGTTCTCCTCATCTGGAAATATCTGGGCGCCCCGGTCGTCCTGGTCGACGCACCGGCCGGCAAGGTTCACTGTGTCAGCTATACGCCCTATCGCGGCAGCGAGACACCCTTCGACCGCACATATATGGCGGATCCCAAGCGGATCGACGAGGATCTGGCGCAACTCGCGAATGTCACCGATTGCGTGCGCACCTATAGCGTCGATCAGGGCCTCGATCAGGTGGTGCCGATCGCGGAAAAACACGGACTCAAGGTTCTACTCGGCATCTGGATCGGGCGCGATGACAAGGTCAACGAGACCCAGATTGCCGCTGCAATCAAGCTCGCCAACGCGCACAAGAAGACGATCAAGGCGATCATCGTCGGAAACGAAGTGCTGCTGCGGGGCGAGCAACTGCCCGATGCGCTCATCTCCTATCTGAACGAGGTCAAGACGGCGACGGGCCTGCCTGTTACTTATGCCGATGTGACGGACTTCTGGGTGAAGGCGCCGCTGAAGCTGGCGCAGGCGGTGGATTTCATCACCATCCACATCCTCCCCTATTGGGAAAACGATCCGACCTCGGCGCAGGAAGGCGTCAATTACCTGAAGAGCGTACTCGAGGACGTCGGGCCGATGTTTCCGGGCAAGGAACTCTTCATCGGCGAGACGGGTTTTCCCAGCGCCGGGCGCGAGCGCGCCGAAGCTACTCCCTCAATCATCGCTCAGGCACAATATCTGCGCGATCTCGCCGCCTATGCGCAGGCGACCGGCCTCGACTACAATCTGATCGAGGCTTACGACCAGCCTTGGAAGCGCGCGCTGGAAGGCACGGCGGGCGGGCATTGGGGCATTTTCACCACCGACCGCCAGCAGAAATTCCCCTGGACGGGCCCGGTCTCCAACCATCCGGAATGGCGGTTTGAAGCAGGCGCGAGCTTTGCCTTCGCTATCCTCATCCTGCTGGTCATGGCGCGCGGCGGTGCAGAGCTCGACCCGCTTGCGGGCCTTGCGGCAGGCATCGGCGCGGGTGTCGCCGGCGCTCTCCTGCTGCTGCAGATCGAACATTCATGGCTCGCATGGCGAAATGTGCTCGAGGGGCTGATCGAGCTTGCGATCCTCGGCCAGTCGCTCGGCATCGTGCTCTTCGTGCTTCCCGAGGCGATCCGCGGGCGGCGCTGCCTTGCTCCCGTCCCTATCGCCCAGACGCTGGCATGGCTGCGTGCGCCCAACCGCGGCGCGCTCGGCACGCCGCTTTATCTGGGTCTTGTGCATCTGCTGTCGGTCTTCACGGCGCTCGTCATTTCGCTGGGGCTGAGCTTCGACGCGCGCTATCGCGATTTCCCGCTCGCTGCCTTCTCCCTCGCCGCGGTCAGCCTGGCGCTGCTCGCACTCAATCGGGGCGATCACAAGAAGCAGGCCGAAGACCGCCGAGAAGAGGCGCTGCTCGCCGCGCTCTTCATCGCCACAGGCTGCCTCATCATCTTCAACGAGGGCCTACAAAACATTCAGGCGATGACATGGGCGGCGCTGGATTTCGCCTTCGCGCTGCCCTGGCTCGGCATACTCCGCGCGTCGCTCCGCACCACCGTCTTCAAACGCGCGGCAACCGAAGAAGCGTGAGCGCGAGGCCGACGGCGCCATAGTCCGAATTGTAGAGGACGACGGCGAAAATGCTCAACGTGAGCGCGAAAACGATCGTCCAGCGCTCATTGGCGAGGAACACGAGCAGCGCCGCTATGCAGGCCATGCAGGCCCATATCCAAAGCGCGTGGATACCGACATTGGGCCAGATATTGTAGATGGCTACCACGGCGAGGGCGAAAGCCAGAAGCCCGAGCCGGACCGGCTTGCTCCACGCGCGTGTCATGGCCGCAAGCCCACCCGCAAGCCCAAGCCCACCCCATACATAGGCGATGTGAAGCCAGACAATCCCCTGCCGTGCCGTGCACCACCATGGAGCCGATACCTCGCCGCAGGCGAGACCGATCGAATGTGGCTCGATCAGCGCATAGCGCAACAGCAGCGCGACAGCAAAAATCCCTGCCCCGCCATAGATCCACGACAACAAACGGCCGCGCGTCCATGCGGGCTCGGCAACACTCGATCGGACTTCCATCGGACCTTCCAAAGGGGGTGATCTCCTGCCAGGCGCAAGGGCTTGCGCTACCCAAGCCTATAGCAGGTCGCTGCCCCGGGATGAAGTCATCGCTGGATCGAAGGGGCTTCAGGAGCAGGTCCGTCCTCAGCCGGCCGACAGATGGTCGACTTCCCGCATGATCGTCGCGTGTGGCGTCCGGTCGAGGTTGGCATCCGCATTGCGAGGCGTCAGGGGGCCATCCGAGAGCATGCGCTCCACAGCCGTCCGCGCGCGGGCGACACGACTCTTCACCGTCCCGATCGCGCAGCCGCAAATGACGGCAGCTTCCTCATAGGCAAAGCCGCCCGCGCCGACAAGGATCAGCGCCTCGCGCTGCGCCGGCGGTAGCGCGAGCAGCGCGCGCTGCAGATCAGACAAATGCATGTGATGTTCCTGATCGCCATTCGCAGAGAGTATTTCCTCAGCCCTCGCATCGTCCCATTCGCCGACAAAGCGGGAACGGCGCATTTGCGAGCGGAAGATGTTGCGCAGGATCGTATGCGTCCAGGCCTGCATGCTGGTGCCGGACTCGAAGCGCTTGCGCGCCGACCAGGCCCTCAACATGGCTTCCTGAACCAGATCATCGGCCATGTCGCGATTGCCGCAAAGGCCGCGCGCAAAAGCGCGCAATTGTGGGATCACGGCGGCGAGTTCGACCTTGAACTCGCCATCCTCGAGAGGGATCACGTGGTGCCGCAGTGCCTCTCTCTCCATGCTCTCCCCGTTCAAACTTCGGTTTTGGAGTACGGATACGATGCAACATGCCCCGCTTCAGACCGGGCCTCGGCGAGCGTTCACCGGCTCATTCGAGTACGGATAAACGGGGGTGACTACTCAAGTCCTTCAAGTCTTTCACGTTCGATCACCAAGGTCCATGGTCGTTTACTATTGCAAATCTCTCATTTTGCAAGTGTTTCACATGGGAACAGATAATATTTGGAGAGTTTACTTTGCTGTAAACAAAGCAATGCACGCCATGCCCCACGCCGGAGTTCACCAACACCGAATTTCAATGAACAGGCGCAGCCGTGTTGAGGAACAAGGCCTGGCTGATCGCCGCCTTCACGGCCATGCGCTGAAAAGGCTTCGTGATGAGGAAGGTCGGCTCCGGCCTGTCGCCGGTCAGCAGGCGCTCCGGAAATGCCGTGATGAAGACGACCGGCACCGACGCGAAGCCGAGAATGTCCTTCACCGCCTCGACGCCGGAACTTCCATCCGCAAGCTGAATATCGGCAAGAACGAGACCGGGACGGCGCTGCCTTGCCGCCGCGACAGCCTCTTCGCGCGTGACCGCGCTTCCGGCAACGCTATGGCCGAGCTCGCGGACAATCTCCTCGAGATCCATGGAAATGATCGGCTCATCCTCGACGATGAGGACGCTGGTGGAAATCTGTCGGTCTATGTCGCCAAGCGCCGCCTCGAGAAGGCACTCCACCTCCGCTTCGTCGACGTCCATGATCTCAGCCGCCTGAGCGTTGGCGAAGCCTTCCATCGCCGTCAAAAGCAAGGCCTGACGGCTTCGCGGCGTGAGATGCGTGAGGCGCTCCTGCGCGGTCCTTCCCGGCGCTCCTCCGCTTCGTGCCGCCTCATTGCCATTTGTTCTCGACCAGACCGCATGAAAGAGCTTGTAAAGCCCGGTTGCCGGATCGAGATGGCCGGGAAACGACGCGGAGTTATCCACAAGCGCCTGAAGCGTTGCACCGATGAGCGCGTCGCCACGCGCCTGATCCCCCGTCAACGCACGAGCATAGCGCCGGAGGCGGGGCAGGTGCGGGCTCAACTCGCGCGCGAGCGGCATGCGTTATCCAACTCCCAATTCGACCATATAAATGCGGTCGCCGGTTCCCCTGCGACCTACAAAACCACGCCCCTGTTTTACCGTGGGCAAGAGGTTCAGATTAAGGAACCTATGAGCGGTGAAAGAGTTTCATTCGCGCCGCAGCAAGTTTGCGGCCTTCATCCAGATGCGGTCGAGCGGTGGTCGAGTTCTCACAATGACATCAGGCAAAGGGAAATGGATTGGCACTTCGAAACTGGAAGCCCGCCTGGTGCCGAACAGGGATGACGCCCGGCAAAGGCGTGAGGCATTGGGCCAAAGCCTGCGCCGCATCTATCAGGATGTCGTGCAGGAGGAAGTGCCGGACGAACTGGCCGAACTGATGCGCAAACTCGACCATATGTCCGAGCCCGACATCTGACCGCTGCATTGAAACAGGCCTGTTCTGGGGCCGGGACGGGGCGACCTGAACAACTTCGATCAATTTTCGCCGCCCGCCCCGCTTCGGCGCAAGGACATGGCTCCCAAAGACAGGGCCACCAAAGACAGGGCCAATAGCGAACGCGACGAGCGTTTCTGGCTCACGCGCCGGATGAAATCGCTCCGGGCCCGCCTCATTTTCCTGCTCAGCGTCACGCTTCTGCCCCTCGCCGCGCTTGCCCTTGTCGACGCCTGGTTCGGCTATCGCTATTACCGCGACGCTTCGCTTTCACCCGCCTCAATCGGCGAAGCGGCGCGCTTTCTGCTGTTCAGCAACGCCGCCACAGCGCTTGTCATGTGGCTCGCGGCGCTGGTCGCGACGGGATGGGGCGTCGGCCGTCTGGTCACGCGGCCTCTGCGGCGGATAAGACGTGGTATTCTTGCCTATTCCGAAAACGATGAACGGGCGCGTATCCGCAATATCGGCGAGCTGCCGGAGGAAATCCGTGCGCTGGCCGAGAGCTTCAACCGCATGGCCGACGCACTGGCCGCGCGCGACGCCGCGCTGATGAAGGCCGTCGCCCGACAAAAAGCGCTGACGCGCGAAGTACATCACCGCGTGCGCAACAACCTCCAGATCGTCAACAGCCTGATGAGCCTTCAAAGCCGCAAAGCGGAAACGGCGGCAGAGAGCGCCATATTCTCGGAGGTACAACGCCGCGTCACGGCGCTTGGCCTCGTTCATGGTGCGATCTATCAGGGCGACGATCTGAGTTCCGTCAAACTCGACCTGCTGCTGAATGATCTATGCGCCGCGACCGAGCAAAGCCTGCGTAATTCGGGGACCCCCGCCTTGCTCTCCGTCACCGCGGACAGGCTGACGGCCTCAGCCAGCCTTGCGGTGCCCCTCGCATTCCTCATTACAGAGATTATTGGAGAGATTGTTTTTCACCGGGACGGATCGCCCGTCGCAAGCGACATCCGCATCGCGCTTCGCGGAAGTGGCGCGGGCGCCGTGCTGACCATTGAAGGCGCCCGCCCACTCTTCCCGGAGCCGGCGGGCGCGGACAGCGGCAGCCTCAGCCTGATCGACGGACTCGTACGTCAACTCGGCGGGCGCCAGACCATCGCACCCGACCGCAGCGGGATTTCCGTGATGGTCCCGAATCTGAACACAGCGGGTCGATAATTTTTTCCAGAAACATGGAACCCGGCCTCAAAGGCGGCGTTTTTGTTCATATGGAATTGGCGCCTTTGCCTGCCGTAGGCAGCGGGGCGCCGACGGACCCCGGCCCGGCATTTATCGTCCCCCCGTGCCCCCCCGTGCCAGGTTGGGGTCCACTCTTTTCCGGAGCGCAAGTTGCCTCCAGACAAAAGCCCGCCTCTTTCGAGGCGGGCTTTTGCGTCCCCCGGCGCAACCGTGCCGTTCGTCTTATTCGATCATGCCCAGCGCGTGCAGATAGACCTCAAGGATCGCTTCCTGCTCCTGCCGCTCGGCCTTGTCCTGTTTGCGAATGCGGACCACCTGGCGCAGCGTCTTGGTATCGAACCCATTGGCCTTGGCTTCGGCGTAAACTTCCTTGATGTCGGCGGATGTCGCCGCCTTTTCTTCCTCAAGGCGCTCGATGCGCTCGATGATCGTGCGCAGCTGGTCATGCGCGACGCCGCCCGAATTCACAGGGGTATTGCCGTCCGCCATGATGCGTCGCTCCAGTTCAGTTCTGCGATGGTGAAGAATTAACAGTACCGGCGACACGGCATCGCGGCAAGTTCGCCGCCCGAGAAAGCTGTGGATATCGCTTCAACCGTGGCTCTTCTTCTGCGCCGCCTCGAAAGCCGCGAGCTGCTCCGGCGTTGCTTCCGCCTGAAATTTTGCCTTCCATTCGGGGAAAGGCATTCCATAAATCGAGGTCCGTGCATCATCCTTCGATAGCGCGATGCCCTTCGCGTCCGCCGCTTCGCGCAGCCAATCGGCGAGGCAATTGCGGCAGAAGCCTCCATGGATCATCAGGTCGATGTTCTGCACATCGGTCCGGGTCCGCAGATGCTCGACGAGGCGACGAAAGGCAGCTGCTTCAAGCTCGATCTGCGTGGTCTTGTCCATAATTTCGTCTCCTCGTCTTATCTGTTGCGCGGCGCATCCGCATGCGAGCCGTAACGCCGCACTTCGCGCAAGCCTGGCAGCGCCTCAGCCTCGCGTAGCCATTGCGCTATCCGCGCCGCCCATTCGCGCTGACCGGCCGCCTCGGCAATGAGGTCCTGTCGAATTTCGATCAACACATGCGGCAAGCCCCTCGCGGTTCCATGCCGGTAGAGGCAATCACCCTTGAGCCTGCCCGAATAGGGCTCATTGTCGCCGACGACGAGGCCCGGTTCCAGCCTCATCAAACGCAAAAGCTCGGCGGGAATCCTGTCATCCATGTCCCACAGGATGCCCGCATGCCAGGGCCGCGCCTTTCCCCGCCAATGCGGCGTGAAACTGTGGATCGAGACGATGGCGGGCACCGCGTCGCCGGCCCGCGTCAGCACCGCCTCGATGGCGGAATGATAGGGCCGATAGAACTGCGCGAGCCGGTGCTCATATTCGGCGCGGTTCTGGAACGGATCGACGTCGCGGTTTCCCGGCACGATGGCACCGTCGGAAAGCTTCATCACAAGCGTCGGATCGTCGGGCCCGCGATTGAGGTCGATGAGGAGGCGCGAAAACCGCGCCAGCACCGCCGGACACTCAAGCGCCTCGGCAAGCGCCCGCGCCACGTTCGCCGCGCCGATGTCATAAGCGATGTGCCGTTCGAACTCCGCAGGTGCCAGACCCAGCGTGCCATAACCGTGTGGCAACGCATTTGACGCGTGATCGCACAGGACGAGAAACCCCGAATCGCCTTCAGGGTTGATAAGCTCGAAAGGAAGGAGGTCGCCTTGGGATGATGTCCCGCCGCGTGTCTGAGACTGCATCCCGGCACTATACCCAAGAGACGAAATGCAGAGAATGACCTCCCTGATGCCAAGCGAAGATACGAGCCGGCGCCGATTTCTGATGGACCTCTTCACAGAGGCCATGCGCTCGGCGCTGCCCGAACATTGCCTCGCCCCCCATCTGCCCCCCGCGCCGAAGGGCCGTCTCGTCATTTTTGCCATCGGCAAGGCCGCCGCCTCCATGGCCGCCGCCGCCGAGGCGCATTACGCCCTCACCACGCCCGGAGCCCACATTGAGGGCATCGCCCTCACCCGTTATGGGCACACGCGGCCGACCGCTCACATGGAGGTTATTGAGGCGAGCCATCCCGTGCCGGGCGCAGCCGGGGTCGCAGCCAGCGAGCGGCTGCTCGCGCTGGCAGCAACGCTCGGCCCCGACGATCTCGCGCTCGTTCTGTTGTCGGGCGGCGGCTCGGCGCTCGCGACCTTGCCCATTACAGGCGTCACCTTAGCTGACAAGCAGGCGCTCACTCGTGCGCTCCTCGCCTCCGGTGCCCCCATCGGCGAGATCAACTGCGTCCGCAAACATCTGTCGCACATCAAGGGCGGGCGGCTCGCCGCAGCAATCCACCCGGCCCGCATGGTGAGCCTCGCCATCTCCGATGTCGCGGGCGACGACCCCAGCGTGATCGCATCGGGGCCCACTGTGCCCGATCCGACAACGCGCGAAGAGGCGCTCACCATTCTCGACCGCTACAGGATCGAAGTGGCGGGCCGTGTCCGCGCGGCGCTGCTCTCTGCGCCTGAAAGCCCCAAGCCGGGCGATGCGCTGTTTGCCGGAAGCACCTATCAACTTGTCGCGAGCGGCGCTTACGCGCTCCGCGCCGCCGCGAAGATCGCGACGGTGGGAGGCTATGAGGTCGTCGACCTCGGCGATCGTGTGGAAGGCGAGGCGCGCGAGGTGGCGGCCGCCCATGCGAGGCTCGCGCTCGAAGCCAAAGCCGCCGGGCGTCGCGTCGCTATCCTTTCAGGCGGCGAGACAACGGTAACCTTCGCGAAAGGCGTCGAAGGCGGACGCGGCGGACGGAACCAGGAATATGCGTTGGCTCTCGCCCTTGCTCTTCAATCTGCGCCGGGCATCGCGGCCATCGCCGGCGACACCGACGGAATAGACGGCGGCAGTGGCTCGGTGGACGATCCCGCCGGCGCGCTGATCCTGCCCACGACACTCGATCGCGCCGCTTCACTCAGGCTTGATGCGGCTGCGTCGCTCAAATGCCACAATTCGGGTGGATTTTTCGCCGCGCTCGGCGATCTTGTCGTCACAGGCCCGAGTTACACCAATATCAATGACTTCCGCGCCATTCTTGTGGAAGGCGAGCCAGCATGAGGAGTGCCATCCAGTGATACGTCGGCGCAACGTCAAGATCATCGCAACCCTCGGGCCCGCTTCGAGCTCCAAAGAAATGATCCGCGCGCTTTTCGACGCGGGCGCGGATGTGTTCCGGCTCAACATGAGCCACCTCAACCACGAAAATCTCCGCAAGGTTCACGCTCTCATCCGCGAGGTCGAAACCGAAGTCGAGCGGCCGATCGGCATTCTCGCCGATCTGCAAGGCCCGAAGCTCCGCGTCGGCGAGATCGAGGGCGGAGCCGTGATGCTGGAGGCGGGCGACAAGTTCCGCCTCGATCTCGACAAGACACCGGGCACGAAGCTTCGCGCGCCGCTGCCGCATCCGGAAATCTTCGCTGCCGTCACTGCGGGCCAGAGCCTGCTGCTCGATGACGGCAAGATCCGTCTTCGTGTCATCAAGACAGGCCCCGACTTCGCGGAAACGGAAGTCGTGGTCGGCGGACGTCTTTCCAACCGCAAGGGCGTCAACGTGCCGGAAGCCGTGCTGCCGGTGAAGGCCCTCACGGAAAAAGATCTCTCCGACTTCGAAGCCGCGCTCAATCTCGGCGTCGACTGGGTGGCGCTTTCCTTCATCCAGCGCCCTGAAGACATGGCGGAGGCGCGCAAGATCGCGCGCGGCCGTGCCGCCGTTCTCGCCAAGATCGAGAAGCCGCAGGCGCTGGTCCATCTCGAAGAAATCATCGACATCTCCGACGCGATCATGGTCGCGCGTGGCGATCTCGGCGTGGAGCTGCCCTTGGAACAGGTGCCGGGCTGGCAGAAGCGCATCACGCGGGCCGCGCGCCGCGCGGGTAAGCCCGTCGTCGTCGCGACGCAGATGCTCGAATCCATGATCTCATCACCCGTGCCGACGCGCGCCGAGGTTTCCGACGTCGCCACCGCCGTCTTCGAAGGCGCCGACGCGATCATGCTCTCGGCAGAATCCGCGGCGGGCCAGTATCCGATCGAAGCCGTGCGCACCATGAACAAGATCGCGGAGTCGATTGAATCCGACCCGACTTATCCCGGCATCATCTATGCGCAGCAGAACGAGCCCGAAGCGACAGGCGCCGACGCGATCAGCGCGGCTGCCCACACAGTCGCCGACACGCTGAAGGCCGCCGCCATTGTCTGCTGGACCAATTCGGGCTCGACGGGTCTTCGCGCGGCGCGCGAGCGGCCGCTTTTCCCGATCATCGTGCTCACGCCGATCATCGCCACGGCGCGCCGCCTCGCGCTTGTCTGGGGCCTGCATTGCGTCCTCACCGAAGACGCAAAGGATCTCGACGATGTGGCCGAACGCGCCTGCCGCATTGCCTTCCGCGAAGGCTATGCACAGCCCGGCCAGCGCATTATCGTCACCGCAGGCCTGCCGCTCGGAACGCCGGGCGCGACGAACATGCTGCGCGTCGCCTATGTGGGACGGAAGGGCGGTTCGGCGGAGTAAGTGCCGGGCTGCAGAAGCTTTCAGAAAATCGCCACCGGCGCTTCGGGTTCCACGACATGCGTTCCGGCCCTTGGGAGCTCGCGTCGGGCGAGGCGTTCCAGCGCGTCGATCACGACATCGGGTCGAACGTAATGCGGCATGTGCCCGACGCCGACGAGCTTGATGAGTTCGGAACCATTGATCTGATCGTGCAGCGCATAGGAATGGAGCTTTGCCCAGACCACCTTGTCGCGATTTCCGGTGACGATGATCGTCGGCACACGGATTTCTCCATAGCGCTGGCTCTGGCGGGCGAGATGCTCGCGCAAGCGGCCTGAATCCGTGCTGTTCGCGCGGAAATGTCCAGCTCTGAACAACAAGGGAAGGCCGATGCGCTGCGCGTAGCCTTCAGGCGCGGCATCGGGCGCGAAGACGCCCCTGACGCTCGCCCTTGAAAGAAGCAATCCACCCGGCACAGTCAGCAACCGAAGAAAGACCGCGCCGATGAGTGGCGTGGCGACAATCCGGTGATACCAGGCGACATCGCCCTCCCAGACATGGGTCGCGCCCGCCAGCACCAGAAGACCAGAAAGATCGTCGGGAAAGTCGAGTGCCCAGGCGGTCGCCACCGCCCCGCCCCAACTATGACCGAGGAGCACCGGCCTATCGAGGCCGATCTTCGTCGCCCCATCGTGAAGGAGCCGCGCCTGCGCAGCGGGATCGCTGATATCGCCCTCTGATGGCCTCTCGCTCCAGCCATGCCCCGGCCTGTCGAAGGCGACGACGCGGTAGCGCTTCGAAAGCACCGGCATCAGGCTCGCGACCATGTCGCCCGCATTCCCGCTCGCGCCATGCACCAGAACGATGGGCGCGCCTTGGGGCTCCGCAGGACCGGCCTCGACGTAATGGATGCGCGTTCCATCGACCTCGACAAAACGACCGCGCGGTGGATAGGCCCGCTCGACCCGCGCCGCGAAAAGAGCCGAATAAAGCCCAAGCGCGACGACCAGACCGAGCAGGATTTCGAGAAGGATCATGCGTCAGATCCCCCGACCCTCGACATCGACAGCAAGTGCCTTTTCCGCGTCCGCCGCGCCATCGAGCCACGGATCGATCTTCAGCGCGCGGCGATAGAGATCGAGCGCGCCTTTCTTGTCGCCCAGATCTTCAAGAATAATGGCGAGCGCGCCCATGGCGCCGAAGTGGCGCGGTTCGATCTTCAGCAGGCGTTCGATGTCTTTCAGTGCTGAAGCGTAATCATCCTTCAGGATGTAGACGGCAGCGCGCTTGTCCCAGCCCTCCACATAATCGGGCGCGAGCGAAATGACTTCGTTGAAATAGAAAAGCGCGCGGTCAAACTCCCCCGATTGAAGGGCATCGACGCCCCGGCCCATCAGCAGATCGACGCTGGGACTATCCGATTCCATCCAGAGGGCGAAGATCGCGCTTTCGATGCCGCGCGCCTCCGGGGCGCTCTTCGCATGGGCAAGCTTGTCGAAAAGCGTGTTGAGAACGGCTTCGCGATCCGGCGCCTCCGGTCGTTCCGCTTGCGGCGGTGGCGACTGCTCACCGGGCAGGCTAGCCGCCCATGCGGAGCCGCACAACGCAAGCTGCGAGGCGAGAGCGGCTGTGATGAAAAGGCGGCTCATTCGGCGGGAATGCTCAGTTGTTCAGATCCTGCAAGGTGCAGCCATCGAATTCTGCAATGTAGTCGCCGCCATAGGCCCGCGACGGCGTCTGGAAGCCCGGCTGGAACTGGCCGCCAAGCACCCGCCGCACGGTTTCGAGGCTCGTCATCGCGGTGAGCGTGTAGCCTTCCGGCGTCTGGAGCTTCGAAACCACCCGATCGCCCGCCGCGTTCACCGCCTCGCCGAGCAGAACGGCGTTGCCCGCGCGGCGCTCGGCATCGGTGGGACCTTCGGGCTGGGCATCGATCCGCGCCTTGAGCCGCTTCTGCATGAAGGCGCGACTGGCAAGCCAGCGCTTGAAGCCGCCCAGATTCGCCATCTGCTCAAGCTGGGGGCTCGCCTCGAAAAAGACGGTGATGTTCGAAATGCCGGTCGAGTGGTAGGCGGTCGAAACGTCGCCCCAACCGATCGCGATACCGTGTTTCGGTCCCTGCCCGAAATCGAAGTCGCGACGCGGCGGCTTCGCAACCGAGACGATCTCGCCCTCGCGACGAACCCGCGTTCCAAGGCCGATGCTCTCGACGCCGGTCTTCGCCGTACCGCGCGACATGTGGCCGAGGCCCGCAATTGCCAGCGTCAGCTCCACCGCATCGGGCATGCGCGCCTTCATATGCGCGGCAAGGCAATCGCTCGGCACGACGTCGAAGCCGACGCCGGGCAGAACCATGATGCCCGCTTCCCGCGCCTCGGCGTCGCGTGCCGCGCAGGCTTCGAACACGTCGATCTCGCCGGTAATGTCCAGATAATGGGTTTTCGTCTTGATGCAGGCATCGAGCATCGGCTTCGAGGTGTGCGCGAAGGGCCCGGCGATGTGCAGCACCGCATCGACCTGCGAAAGTGCGGAGGTGAGCGCCGCCGTGTCGTCGAGCCCGAAGGCCTGATATTCGAAACCGTGCTGGCCGGCGACCGATTTGAGCCGCGCTTCATTGCGCCCCGCGAGCAAGGGCTGCATGCCGAGCGCTTTGGCCGTGCGGGCGACGAGCTTGCCCGTATACCCGGTCGCTCCATAGATCATGAACCTGGCTGTCATCGCTCACCGTCTCCCCTGCTTCGACGATGCACCGACTATAGCCTGTTTCCTTCAGCCGACGAGTCCGCGCGCTGAGAGATCCGCATGCAGGCCCCCTGCACTCTCGAAATGATGGGTATGAAAGCCGAGCTTCGCCGCCGTATCCACATTGCGGCGCGAATCGTCGATGAAGAGCGCCCTCTCGGGCACGAGGCTCGTCCGCTCGATCAGGATTTCGAAGATGCGCGGATCGGGCTTCACCACCCCCTCATCGCCGGAGACAACGGTCTCCTCCAGCAGATCGAACTCGGGAAAGCGAAGGCGCAACTCCGCGAAGATAGGCGTCGGCATGTTGGTGAGGCCGTAAAGCCCGAGGCCCCGCGCCTTGAGCGACCGGACCAGGGGCTCCATGCCGGGAACGCGGCCGGGAATCATCTCGTGAAAGCGAGCTCGCCACATATCGATGAGGTCGGCTCGGTCCGGATGGTGCTCCTTGAGCCTTGCCGCATTCTGTTCGAAGGGGACCCCGTAGTCGTGGGCGAGGTGCCAATCGAGAGTGCAGACATGGGCAAGGAAATGCTCCATCTCGGCTTCGTCGGCAAAGACCTGCCGGTAGAGGTACCGGGGATCCCATTGGAAGAACACATTGCCGAGATCGAAGACAACCGTATCAATTCCGCTCACCGGTGGTCCCCAAAACGAAAAGGCCGCGCCCTGAGGCGCGGCCTTTGTTCGACAACAAGCGCGAAGCCCAGCGGGCCCATGCGCGCCGTTCCCCGATTAGCCCTGACGGGCCTTGTAGCGGGGATTCGTCTTGTTGATGATGTAAATGCGGCCCTTGCGACGGACGAGACGGTTGTCGCGGTGGCGATTACGCAGCGATCTCAATGAGTTACGGATCTTCATGATAAACCTTCGGGCGCTTTGTCTCGGATGGGGGCGGTGCGATCGGCCAACAATGGCCCCGCCTCCGGTCCCCCGGAGCGCCCTTGGATTGGCGCGGAACCTAAGGGCCCGCCCCTTTCCTGTCAACTGGAAGCTGGGGCCTTTCGGCTCCTGTGAGCCTTGCCCCGAAAATGGCTCCAGCCTGCGGCTTTCCCCGGCCGGAAAATCGGGCTAGATCATGAATCAATTCGAAAATGGCGCGGGCGTCACTTTGGCACCCGCCAAGCATATCCGGTTCCCATGGCGTTCGAAAAGCCCAACACCTATCTGACTGACCCCGCCGTCCGGTCCATCCCGGAGGAAGACGTCATCCGTCACCAACCGCTCTGGTTCCGCGAAGCGCTGGCCGCGCCCCGCGAAAGCCGGCGGCTGACCGTCGACGGCGCGAGCATCCACTACCTGCGCTGGGGCAATGACGATCCGAACCGGCCGGGCATTCTCTTCGTGCACGGCAATGGCGCTCATGCCGAATGGTTCTCCTTCATCGCGCCGTTGCTGACCGACCGCTACAACGTCGCCGCCATGGACCTCGGCGGCATGGGCGATAGCGACTGGCGCACAATCTATTCGCGCGAGAGCTTCGCGCATGAGATCGGCCAGGTAGCGCTCAATGCCGGGCTGGGACCGAAGCCCGTCGTGGTCGGCCATTCCTTCGGCGGCTTCGTCACCCTGATTGCCGGCAAGCATTACAGCGAGAAGCTCGGCGGACTCCTTCTCGCCGATTTCACTGTGCGTTCACCGGTGCGCGAATGGTTCCTCAACGATCCGCTCCGCAGGCCGACGCGCATCTATCCCGATTACGAGACCGCGAAGGCGCGGTTCCGCCTTGCTCCGCTTCAACCCTGCGCCAACGGCTTCATCGTTGACTATATCGGCGGCCTGAGCCTCCGCGAGGTGAAGATCGGCGAGAATCCCGGACGCCGCCCCTCCACCGAGGCCGGCTGGACGTGGAAGTTCGATGCCGAAATGTTCAACGGCTTGCGCATGGGCGACGATCATTCGGATATCTACAAGAACCTCGCCTGCCCCGCCGCGACAATGTTCGGCCTCGAAAGCAAGGATTACGATCCGGAGAGTATCGCCTTCCTGCGCGAACTGGCACCGGAAAAGCCGGTCTTTGCCATTCCGGGCGCGCAGCACCACATCATGCTCGACCAGCCCCACGCCTTTGCGAGCGGCGTCGCTGCCATGATGGCGCTATGGGAAGCACAAGGATCGCTCGGCCCCGTCAAACGCTGATAGGGCAACGGAGCCGGGTCAAAGGGGGATGAACTCCCCCTTCTCGGCGGCGTAGTCTTCGCGGGAGGTTCCGCCATCATCCCCGGCGTCCGTGAAGTTATAGATGGTTACGCCGAGAATGCCGTCGCCTTCTTCACCGTCCTCGGCGAGCGGCAGAATGATCCGTTCCCCCATGACGATCCGGCGCGCATGGGCGAAGACGGCGCCTTGACCATGATAGATGGCGGGTTCCGTCACGACGCGCCGATGACGGGCAAGAAGGACTTCGCCGCCGCGATTCTTGAAAAACTCCTCGCCGGTCTTGCCCCGCAGGTTCTCGCCGAAGGCCTGAACGATCTCTTCGCCGGCCAAACGTCCGATAAAAACATCTGCAAGAGCGTCGTATTTCCACGACCAGATCAGCGGCAGATGCCGAGCAATCGCGCGCGGACTTATGTCCGACCATCCCGGCATTCTGCGCTGCCCACGCGCCTCGTTCCAATGGATCGCCACATCGCGCAATGCTTTATTGGAAATCCGCATCAACAAATCGTCAAACGCCACATCGACTCTCGCAATCGCATTTCAATATGAAATTACAATAGCAGGAATATATCGATCTGGCGCTCGTGGATTCCCGCACGCGCGCTACTGAATGCCGATGCCCTCTTCTTCATCTTCGTGATCGTCCGCCGATTGCTGCATGTCGCGCATTGAGGGATGGAAGAGCGCGAAGGCGAGAATACCTGCTACGAGCAGTGCGCCGACAATGAAGGGCGCCTGGTGCATGCGCTCATAGACGTTGTATTCAATGAACGAGTTCAGGAAGATGAAGGGCGTGAGGATCATGCCCGTCGCGGATGTGCCCGCGATGAATCCAGCCATAGCGCCCTGATCGCGATGCGACACGGAGAGAGAGGCGCCCGCCTGAAGGCCGGGACGAAGGAGGCCGAAGCCGAGGCCGGACAGCGTCAAGGCGGTTACGAGAATTCCGTAGGAAAAGCCCGCGATCAGTCCGATGAAGGAAAAAATCGTAATGATCGCGCCCCAGCGCAACAGCCACTGAATGGAAAGATTGAAGCGCTGGATCAAGCCGATCTGCGCGAAGAGCGCCGCAATCGCCATGGCCATGAGACCGACGCTGACCATCTGCGTCGCGTCATCGAGCTTTAGATGCAGCATGTCGATGAAATAGAAAGCGCAGAGCTGCATCACGATCGACTGGGCGAAGCTCAGCGTGATGCTGATCGCAACCCAGGGCAGCGCGCGCCGGTCGTACCATCTCAGCCCCGTTTTTCGCCCCTGCCGTTCCGACACGCGGTTTGTGGGCCGCATGCGTTCGGGCAGATAGACCCAGATGAGTCCGGCGCTGACGAAGCCGAGTATGGCCACGGCATAGAACGGCGCGACGACATGGATGACGGCGAAGGCAGCGGCGACGCCAGGACCGATGGCCGTACCGATGCCGAAGGCCGCGCCGAGCGAGGCGACGCCCGAGGCGCGTTCCGACCGCGTGGTGCGGTCGGCGACATAGGCCTGCGCGGCGGAGCCGTTGCCGGAACCCAGACCGCCGAAGATCGACCGGGCAACCAGCAGCATTGGAAAAAGCAGGCTGACGTGAATCCAGCCCTGCAGCCCGACGAGCACCAGCGTGGCGAAGATGGTCGTCGAGATCGCGAAGGCGAGAAGACCGATCATCATGATCGGCTTGCGGCCGACAACATCGCTGCGCCGCCCCCAGAAGGGGCTGGTCACGATCCAGAGGAAAGACGACAGCGAATAGATCATCGTCGTCTCGAATTCGCTCATGCCCAGGCGCCGCGCGATGGGTGGCATGACGGCATAGACGAGCGTTTGCCCCATGCCGCCTGCGAGCTGACAAAGGAAAAGTATCTGAAAGGCGCGTTTTCGTTCCGCGGGCGTGGTGACGCTGCCATCCGAGAATGATGCTGCCGAACTGGCCGGGAGCGGCTTTGCCGTCGCGGCGGTTTCCTCTGTCGTCATGGGGGCCTCTGCCGGGCCTTTGGGATATCAGCCTCATTTACGTGAATTGCGGAGCGGCGCCAATGGGTGCGTTCAACTTTTTGTGTGCCGGACTGACGGATCGCCGCTTGTCATCCTGCCCGTCTGCCCTAACCTCCGGCAAAAGACATTCGATACCCGGGGAGGGGACTCATGGACTTATCACTCAGCGCGCGGGATTCTGCGTTCCGCGACGAAGTACGCCGCTTTCTCGACGAAAAGCTGACGCCCGACCTGCGCGAGACGGGCAAGCTGATGACCAGCGTCTATGCCGATTACGACACGACCATGCGCTGGCACAGGGCGCTTTATGAAAAGGGCTGGGTGGCCCCCGCCTGGCCGGTCGAATATGGCGGCTGCGACTGGACGGTCATGCAGCATTACATTTTTGCCAGCGAATTTGCGACTGCGGGCGCTCCGCCCCTGTCGCCGATGGGCGTCGGCATGTGCGGCCCCGTATTGATCGGCCACGGCGCACCGGAGCAGAAAGCGTATTACCTGCCCCGCATTCTCTCGGGCGAGGATTTCTGGTGTCAGGGTTATTCGGAACCCGGATCAGGCTCCGATCTCGCCAGCCTGCAGATGAGCGCCGTGGACATGGGCGACCATTTCCTCTGCAACGGTTCGAAGATATGGACGACGCATGCGAATTACGCCAACCGCATCTTCAACCTCGTCCGCACATCGAAGGAAGACATTCCCCAGCGCGGCATCACCTTCCTGCTGATCGACATGGACACGCCCGGCGTGAAGGTCGAGCCGCTGATCATGCTGTCAGGCGAGCACATCCAGAACCAGGTCTTCTTCACTGACGTGAAGGTTCCCAAGGCGAATGTCGTCGGCAAGGTCGGACAGGGCTGGACGGTGGCGAAATATCTGATGGAGTTCGAGCGCGGCGGCCATGCCTATGCGCCCGGTCTTCATGCGCGGTTGAAGCGCATTCGCGCGATGGCGGCGGAGGAACGCGGATCGGATAGCGCGCGGCTCATCGACAATCCGTCTTTCGCGGGCAAACTCGCCAGCGCCGAAGTCGAGATCACGGCGCTTGAATTCACCGAACACCGCATCATGTCGGCGCTGTCGCAGGGCGGCGCGCCGGGCCCGGAATCCTCGCTTCTCAAGACGCGCGGCACGGAAGTCTCCCAGCACCTGACGGAACTGGCGCTCG
Source organism: Parvibaculum sedimenti (assembly GCF_009184905.1). Classification (GTDB taxonomy): domain Bacteria; phylum Pseudomonadota; class Alphaproteobacteria; order Parvibaculales; family Parvibaculaceae; genus Parvibaculum; species Parvibaculum sedimenti. The sequence goes on along the minus strand of NZ_WESC01000005.1, from coordinate 101,743 downwards.
AAACCATCGCGCATTACGCCCTGCCCTATCAGCCCCATGCAACGCATCCCGGCGGCCCCGTGCCCGGCTTCGTGCCGCCCAAGGGCAACGCATCCCCGGTGGGGCCACAGCACAGCTGGCCCGTCACCGCGAAATATCTGAACGATCGCGCCGGCTCGATCTATGCGGGCACGAACGAAATCCAGCGCAACATCATGGCGAAAGCCGTGCTCGGACTTTGAGGCAGTTTTCCATGCATATCGACGACGCGCTCAGGGCGCGTAAATCCATTCGCGCCTTCAGGCCCGATCCGATCCCGCTCGACCTTGTGAATGAAATTCTCGAAACCGCTTCGCTCGCGCCTTCCGGCACCAACGTTCAGCCATGGAAAGTACATGTCGTCACGGGCGAGGCGCGCCGCCGTCTGGTGGCGGAGGTGCTGGCCCACCGCGAAACCGGGCCGGACGATTCAGGATCGGAATTTCCGCGCCTCTCCAAGCGCAAGGAGCCTTTCCTCTCGCGCATGAGGAAACTCGGCAAGGACATGTATTCGCTGCTCGGCATTCCCAAGGGCGACGAGTCAGCGAACTGGCGTCAGTGGGGCCGCAATTACATGTTCTTCGACGCGCCGATCGGCCTCATCTTCTCGGTCGACAAGGATCTCGGCTACATGGGCTTCGTCGATATCGGCATCTACATGCAGACGCTGATGCTGGTCGCGAAGTCGCGCGGGCTCGACAGCTGCGCGCAAGGCGCGTGGAACAATTACTGGACCGTGACTCGTCGCGTGCTCAACATTCCGGAGGATGAATACATCGTCTGCGGCATGTCGCTCGGCTATGCCGACGAGACGGCGCCGGTCAACACGCTCGTCTCGGAACGTGAACCTCTGTCGAGCTTCGCGGCCTTCCACGGATTTGAATAATCGGAATCGGGAATAATCAGCGCTGGCCGATATGGGTGGTGGTGAGGGTCTTCGCGGGCGCCGCCCTGTGCGGTGCGGCCTCTGCGGGCTCCGCCGCCTCGGGCATGCCGATGACGAAAAGAACCGGCCCCGAGGGGCTTGCAAAGAGCGGGACGGGATCTGCCATGCCGCCTGCAAGATTGCTCATCACCACCTGTCCGCCCATGTCGGCAGCGGTCGTGGAGGCCGCAGGCGTGGCTACCCCTGCGGCATGGGCGCTCGCAACGCCCGCAAGGGCGAAGGCAAGGGCAATGGAACTGGCGAGGCGCATGATGCTCATATCCGACATATAGCCCTTCCGGCCAAAGCTTCAAGCCGCTCAAATACGATCAGATGGATGTTCATCCGATTACCTTGGCCCGGTCTGCCGGCGCGTCTATCCTCACCACAATGAGATAATCACAAAAGGGAGGTTCTTCATGGCGGAATATCCGCGCCCGCTTCCCCTGCCCACGCCCGAAACCCAGCATTTCTGGGACGGATGCAAGGCAGGCGAGCTTCGGCTTCAACGCTGCACCGACTGCACACATACCTATTTCCCGCCCCGGCCCTTCTGCCCGGCCTGCTCCTCGCGCAAGGTCGAGAACTTCAGGGCCTCGGGCAAGGCGACACTTTACAGCTACATCATCAATCATCGTCCAAGGCCGGACTTCGGCACCGAACCACATTCGATCGCGGTGGTGACCCTGGAAGAAGGCCCGCGCATGATGACGAATATCATCGAATGCCCGCAGACGCCGGAGGCGCTCCAACTCGACATGCCGCTCGAAGTCATTTTCGAGAAGGCGAGCGACGAGATCAGCCTGCCTAAGTTCAAGCCGGCGAAGGGATAGGACGATGAAGCAGAAAACAGTGGCGGTCGTCGGCGCAGCCGAAACGACCGAGATGGGCAAGATTCTCGGTACCTCGCAGCTCATGCTTCATGCAGATGCGGCATTGAACGCGATGCGCGACGCGGGGCTCACCGCGAAGGACATTGATGGCATCGCGACGGCGGGCGACAGCCCCGTCGAAATCGCGCAATATCTCGGCATCACGCCGACATGGGTCGACGGCACCAGCGTCGGCGGTTGTTCCTTCATGCTGCATGTCCGCCACGCGGCGGCGGCGATCAATGAAGGCCTCTGCAACACGGTTCTCATTACGCATGCCGAATCCGGTCGCTCGCGTGTCGGCGCTCGCAAGTTCAGCCGTGATCCGGCAAGCCAGATGGGTCAGTTCGAGGTGCCCTATGGCGTCACGACGCCGCCGACCATGTTCACGATTCCCGTGCTGCGCTACATGAAGGAAGTGGGCGTCACCGAGGAAGACCTCGCAATGGTCGCCGTGATCCAGCGCGAATGGGCAGCGAAGAATCCGCGCGCGACATTCCACGATCCGATCAGCGTCGACGACGTTCTCAATTCGAAAATGATCGCCTGGCCCTTCCGGATTCTGATGTGCTGCCTCGTGACCGATGGCGGCGGTGCGTTGATCCTCACCAGCGCAGACCGGGCGAAGGACTTCCCGCAAAAGCCCGTCTATATCCTCGGCACGGGCGAATCTTGCGAGACGCCGCTGATCAGCCAGATGGAGGACTTCACCACCTCGAAGGCCTTCCGCGTCTCCGGCAAAAAGGCTTTCGCGGAGGCGGGCATCACGCATAAGGACGTCGATCATCTGATGATCTATGACGCCTTCGCGCATCTGCCGCTTTATGGGCTTGAAGACCTCGGCTTCTGCGGGCGCGGCGAGGCGGCCGCCTTCATCCGCGAACGCAACACCGCACCCGGCGGCAAGCTGCCCCTCAACACGAATGGCGGTGGCCTCTCCTACATGCATTCCGGCATGTACGGCATGTACGCCCTTCAGGAAAGTGTGCGGCAGATGCGGGGCATCGCGCCCGCACAGGTGCCGGGCGCGAAAATCTCCATCGCGCATGGCGTCGGTGGCATGTTCGCCGCGTCGGGCACCATCGTCTTCTCGAACGAAGCCCCGTAAAGAAAGAAGAGGCCGCCATGAATCTCGCAAAGCCGCGCATCGATGTCGGCCTCTTCACCAACAATCTCGAAGCGATGCTCGCCTTCTATCAAAATGAAGTCGGGCTTCCCTTCGATCATGTGCTCCCGCTCGGCGGTGGTCGCCAGCAGCATCGCCATGATCTTCTGGGCTCCGTCCTCAAGATCAATGCGAGCCGCGACCCCATCGCCGAGCGCCCGCCTGCGGGTTATCGCGAATTGCTGATTGCGCGCGAGGGTCTTCTCGGCCTGAAGCGTCTCACCGATCCGGACGGCAACCTCGTCACGCTGGTGCCACCGGGCACCTTCGGCATCACCCGCATCGGCGTGAAGCTCGGTGTGCGCGACACCTCTGCCCATCGGCGTTTCTACGCCGTTGCGCTTGGGCTTCCCGATGTGCCGGAAGCAGGCGGCGACAGTTTCCTCTGCGGCGATAGCGTCATCCTCGTCGAGAACAACCCGAACGCTCCGTCCGACGCGAGCATGGAAGGCACGGGCTTTCGCTACATCACCGTTCAGGTCCTCAAGACCGACGAGGAACATGAGGGGATTCTCGCCCGTGGCGGAAAAGAGGGGCTTGCGCCCCAGACGCTCGGTAGCGTCGCCCGCATCTCTTTTGTGCGTGATCCGGACGGCAACTGGATAGAAATTTCGCAACGTGCCTCACTAACGGGCACTCTCGACTGAAAGCTCGGCCAAATCCTCGCACTCGGCATTTTCCGCTAGACTGTCTGCCATTGACGGGCGAAAGACATGCGACGAAAAGTGCGTAGGAGCAGAGAAAATGGAAGGCGTCACAGTCATCACGCATCCGCTGGTTCAACACAAACTCAGCATCATGCGCGACAAGAACACATCGACCGCCGGCTTCCGCCAGCTCCTGCGCGAGATCGCAGTTCTGCTCTGCTACGAAGTCACGCGCGACCTCAAACTTACGACCCGCGCCATCGAGACGCCGCTGGTCGAGATGGAAGCGCCGATGCTCGCAGGCAAGAAACTTGTCTTCGCCTCGGTGCTGCGCGCGGGCAACGGGCTCCTTGAGGGCATGCTCGAGCTCGTCCCCTCCGCCCGCGTCGCCCATATCGGCCTTTATCGCGACCACAAGACGCTTCAGGCGGTCGAATATTATTTCAAGGCGCCCGACGATCTCGGCGACCGGCCGGTGATCGTCGTCGATCCGATGCTCGCCACCGCCAATTCGGCGATCGCCGCCGTCGAACTGCTGAAAGGCCGCGGCGCCAAGGATGTGCGCTTCGTCTGCCTTCTGGCCGCGCCGGAAGGCGTGCGGAAATTCCGCGCGGCCCATCCGGACGTGCCCCTTTTTACGGCTTCCATCGATAGCCATCTCAACGAGAATGGATATATCGTTCCTGGGCTCGGCGATGCGGGGGACCGGCTCTACGGAACGAAGTAATCCCCGCCCAAGAGGAAGGACAACATGGCCTATAACAAGATCGAGGTGAACCGCATCGCGGGCGCACTCGGCGCGGAAATCGTTGGTGTCGACCTGGCGCGCGAACTCGACAATGAGACCTTCGACGATATCCACCGGGCCTTTCTCGACCATCAGGTCATCTTCTTCCGCGACCAGCGGATCAGCCATGACCAGCACAAGGCCTTCGGCCGGCGCTTCGGAACGCTCAACATCCACCCTTACGTGAAGGGCATGGACGGGCACCCGGAGATCATGCAGATCGTCAAGGAGCCGGACGACAAGGTAAATTTCGGCGGCGGCTGGCACTCCGACATGTCGTTCCTTGATGAACCGGCGCTCGGCTCCATCCTTTACGCCAAAGAGGTCCCGTCCTATGGCGGCGATACGCTCTGGGCCAACCAGTATCTCGCCTATGAGACGCTTTCGGACGGCATGAAGGCGATGCTCGAAGGGCTTCGCGCGGTCCACACCGCCAAGGGTGAATATAGCGAGCGGGGCCATTCGGCGCAGAAGCGCAAGTCGATGGAAGTCGCGACCGCGGGCAATGACGTGCCCTCCTACGAGCACCCCGTCGTCCGCACGCATCCCGAGACGGGCCGCAAGGCGCTTTACGTCAACCCTGCCTTCACGGAGAAGTTCGTCGGCATGACGCGGCGCGAGAGCAAGCCGCTCCTGGACTTCCTCTTCGAACATTGCACGCAGGAGGGCTTCACCTGCCGCTTCCGCTGGACGAATAACGCGATTGCCTTCTGGGACAATCGCTGCACCCAGCACTTCGCGCTCAACGACTATCAGGGCCATCGGCGTCACATGGAGCGCGTCACGGTGAATGGCGATCGCCCCTTCTGACGGGCGCCCTTCGGCAAATTCACTTTGAAACACCCAGTTCAGCCTGCATCATGCGGACGGGCGAGTCGCGCGGCACTCAAGGCTGCGCGGCTCATTGGGGGATTCAAGGCCGGGGATGGGCATGACCGGACGCACATATCGGGCGGCACTTTGCGCAGCCGCCATTTTCACGCTTTCCATTATTTCCTCCGGGCCGCTCCGCGCGGAAGCGCCGGGCCTTCCCGCACCGTCCGACCCGGCGGCGCGCGGGCTTGCCATCGCTGAGGAGAGCGGCAAGCGCGACCGGGGCTGGGGCGACGCCAAGGCCGACATGAAGATGGTACTCACCAACGCATCAGGCGAGACGAGCGAGCGGGCGCTCCGCTTCATGATGATCGAGAACACCGATGGCGACGGCAACTGGAGCCTGATGACCTTCGACAAGCCCGCCGACATCGAGGGAACCGCGCTCCTCACCTATCCGCATGTGAAGGAAGCCGACGAGCAATGGCTCTATCTGCCGACGGTGAAGCGCGTGAAGCGCATCTCGTCGGCGAACAAGTCGGGCCCCTTTGTCGGCAGCGAATTCGCCTTTGAGGATTTCTCCGCGCAGCAGGTCGGCAAGTTCACCTACAAATGGCTGAGAGACGAGCCATGCGGCGACCGAACCTGCCACGTCGTCGAGCGCACGCCGCAATATGAGAATTCCGGTTATACCCGCCAGATCGTCTGGATCGACACGACCGATTATCTGTTCCGGAAGACCGACTTCTATGACCGCAAGGACAGCCTCATCAAGACGCTGACCTATCAGGACTACAAGCTTTACGACAACAAGTTCTGGCGGCCTGGCGAACTTGCCATGGCGAACCATGAAACGAAGAAGTCGACGCGCCTCGTCTGGCAGAGCTACGCCTTTCACACCGGCCTGACGAAGGATGATTTTTCCACGGCGAGCCTCGAAAGGGCGCGCTGATGTCGAAGACGAGCCGGTCAGCCTTCGCCGCGGTCATCGTCGCGCTGGCACCAACCTTCGCGCAGGCCGATGACCTCGGACTGCGCGGAACGATCGAGCCGGAGCTGCGCCTCTTCACGCAGTCCGCAAGCAGCACCCGGCAAAAGGACACGGATATATCCGTGTCCGGCGAATTGACCGGCAAATATATGTGGGACAATGGCGACCAGTCGCTCATCGTCACGCCTTTCGCGCGGCTCGACCAGCGAGACAGCCGCCGCACCCATTGGGATCTGCGCGAGGCGCGCTACGGCCTCGTCATGGGCAAGTGGGAAGTCCGCCTCGGCTTCGACAAGGTCTTCTGGGGCGTCACGGAGGCCGTACATCTCGTCGATGTCATCAACCAGACAGACCTCATCGAAGATCCGGTGAAGCAGGAGACACGGCTGGGCCAGCCCATGCTGCGCGTTCGCACGACGCAGGATTTCGGTACTTTCGACGCTTTCCTGCTCCCCTATTTCCGCGAGCGCGACTTTCCCGGCGCAAACGGGCGTCCTGCCTACGACATCCCCGTCGACATGGAGCTCACGCGCTATGAAAGCTCGCGCAAGGAGCGCCATGTCGATGGCGCGTTCCGCTATTCGCACCATCTTGGCGATATCGACTTCGGCATCAGCTATTTCCAGGGCACGAACCGCGACCCCATCCTGACGCCCGCGCTCAGCGCACAGGGCGACCTGGTGCTGGCGCCCTTCTATGCACAGATGAAGCAGGCTTCCTTCGACGTACAAGCGACGAAGGGCGCGTGGCTCTACAAGCTCGAAGGCTATTGGCGGCGCGAACTCGGCCGTGAATACGAGGCGGCGACGGGGGGCGTGGAATACACCTTCTATGGCGCCCTGGGCACCGAGGGCGATGTCGGCATCGTCGCCGAATATGCGCTGGACAGCCGCGGCCTGATGGCCCGCGATCCTTATGAAAACGACGGCTTCCTCGCGCTGCGCTGGACGGCGAATGACGAAGCCTCCACAAGCTTTCTCGGTGGCGCGGTGGTCGATGCCGAAACCGGCGCGATGGGCTTTCGCTTCAAGGGCGAGCGCAGGCTCGGCGACGATTACCGTCTCTCGGCCGAGGCCTATTTCTTCGGCAACATTCCCCGCCGCGATCCGATCTACAGCATCGCGGACGACAACTATCTCCAGTTCCGCATCGCGCGTTTCTTCTGACTATATCCATTCCCGAACAAGTCGCGGCGAAGGCGAACGAAAGCGTTTAGATTCTTGGGGCAAGATGTCCCATCCTCTCCTTGCGCTCACTCAATAGCGGGCCGATGCACCTGTCCCAGCTTCTCTATTTCATTACGGCCTTCGGCGATCAGGCCGTTATCCTGCCTTTCGCGATCACCGTCGCCATTGTGCTGGCGGCGGCAAGGGCGCGGCGGGCGGCGCTCATCTGGTGCATCGCGCTTGCCGCGTCGCTGGGCGGCTCGCTCATCGCCAAGATTGTCTTCATTTCCTGCGGGCACCTTCTGCCCGCTCTAGACATCAGAAGTCCGAGCGGGCACACGACCGCCGCGATTGCCGCCTATGGCGGCTTTGCCGCGCTCTGGGCGCAGCTCGCACGCGCCCGCTGGACACGCGCGCTTTTCATCGCGGGCGCGCTCGCAGGCTGCGGCGGCATCGCCGCATCGCGCATCCTTCTTCACATGCACAGCGCACCCGAAGTCCTGCTCGGCGCGCTAATCGGGCTTGCGGCACCCATCATTCTCTACCGCGTCGAGCCGCCCGCTTCCGAACCACGGCCTCGGCCGACGCTGCTCCTCCTGCTTCTCCCCTTGTGCCTCGTTTTTATCCTTCGCGGGACGACCTTGCCGATCGAGAGCAGGATCGACCAGCTCTCGAAGGCACTCACCGCGATGCTCGGAATATGCCACTGATGCGGTCGCCGGGTACCTTGGCGGGTAGCCCTCGTGATCCGATTTCGATAAACCAGTGATCCAGATATAAATCTTGACGGTATCAGCAAGTGTGCCACGAGCAGTGAGCCGTGCCAGAACGGCCCCGGAGAGAAGCGGATCATGGCGAAAGCAAAGACGAAGAAGCCCCAAAAGGTTGCAAAACCTACGCAGGCGGAGGTCGAAGAGGCCGTTCGCACCATGCTGCGATGGGCAGGAGAAAACCCTACGCGCGAAGGGTTGATCGACACGCCCGGCCGCGTCGCGCGCTCATATCGCGAACTCTTCGCCGGTTATGAAGTCGATCCGCGCGCCTATCTCAAGCGAGTCTTCGAAGAAGTCGGCGGCTATGACGAGTTGATCGTGATGCGCAACATTCGCGTCGTCAGCTTCTGTGAGCACCACATGCTGCCGATAACGGGCTATGCCCATGTCGGCTACCTGCCGTCGAACCGCGTCGTCGGCATTTCAAAGCTCGCCCGCGTCGTGCATGGCTTCGCACGTCGCTTCCAGATTCAGGAAAAGCTCACCGCCGAAATCGCCCACACGATTTTCGAAGTGCTCGAGCCGCGCGGCGTCGGCGTCGTCATCCAGGCGGAACATGCCTGCATGACCATGCGCGGCGTGAATTCACCTGAAGCAACGCTCAGCACCAGCCATCTCATCGGCGCAGTGCGCGACGATCCGAAGACGCGCGAGGAATTCCTGCGCATGACGATGGATCACCATCACTGACGATCACTACCGACGACATAAAGCGGCCCCACGCCTCTGAAGCGCGGGGCCGTTTCTTCGTCCGGTCGGTTCAGCGCTTGATCTTGGAGATCTTCGATCCTTCGATGCTGACGCCCGCCATCAATCCCTGCTGATTGAAGATGAAGGCATAGGCATCGTCCTTCAGCGTCGAGGTTGAAAGATTCTTCGCCGCGCCCGCGTCGACAACCACCACGGTCGGACCGACGCCGATTTCCCAGCCCGACGACTTGTCGAGATAATCGACTGCCTTCTTCGTCATCAGGAAGACGACGTAGCCATAGGACTGCGCGCCCGCCTGCAGGCCCCATGAGCCGGTGACGGAGTTGTAGTAATCGACGACGCGGCCATTCTTGCGCAGCACACCTTCACCATAAGCGCCGCCGAAAACGAGACCCGCCTTCACGATATTCGGGAAGACGAGAATGGCGCGGGCCTGCTTGCCGATCGCCTTTGCGGTCGCATTTGTGGTGTAGAGATTGTTGAGCGCCTGTGTCGAATCCCTGTTGAGATCCTCTGCCGTTGCCGCCCTTGCGCGGTCCGTGAGACCGACCGAAAGAACCATGCCGGCGGCAAGGAGCAGCGCGAGAAATGCCCGTCGAGATTTCATCATGATGGATACCTTCCTGTGCTTGGGCCTGTGCTTGGGCCTGTGCTTGGGCCTGTGCGATTGGCTGTGCATGACCGGATAGCGCCCGGACAGAAGAAAAGTTCCGTAGGGCGACCAATTTGGCAAGGGACAACCCAAGGACACAGGCTCACACAACGCTTGCCTCGGCGGCGGTCCTGCGCGGAGCCGCTTCGATGGGGGAATATGTCTGTTTCGAGGAAGCGCCCCGGAGGGGGCCGGCAATGGTGGGCGCGACAGGGATTGAACCTGTGACCCCTACGATGTCAAGAAGCGCAAAGAAAAACCAAGCCTTTGAGAAACAAAGGAAATCTGCCTATCTCTTGGTCCGGAAACGGTGAAAAGTAGGTTTTTTGCGCCCCAGTCGCTCCCCAGACTGTGATTCCCGCTTGTCGCACGTCCTCTTTCTGCCATCCTTTCCGTTGGGAATCGACAGCAACGATCATGGACAGAATGAAAGAGCGAATCTTGGCGGAGATATGCCGGATTACAACAGCCAATGCCGGTATCCCGCCTGGCAGCAGGCTGTTCGAGAGAGAAACCGGAATCCGTCAAGGTGCTTGGCGCGGCGTCTATTGGGCGCGCTGGGGAGATGCTATCGCCGAAGCAGGGTTTAAGCCGAACGAAAAGTTCGGGGCGATTGGAGAAATCCCCCGCCTGAGGATGATTGCGGAGGCCACGCGGGAATATGGCAAGATTCCGAGCGCCGCCGAGCTTCGTCTTTATGCAAGAAAGCATCCCGATGGCCCAAGCGGCGAGAAGGCCCTGCGGTATTTTCGAACCAAGGCAGCAATGCTGGAACGGCTCTCCAAGTGGGTGGCCCAGAATCCCGGGTATGACGACGTCGCCGAGATGTTGTCAAAGGATGGCAGAAACACCCCTGATGATAGCCCTTCGGAAACAACCAAATCCGAGGGTTCAGTCTATCTATTGCGCTCGGGTCCTCACTACAAAATCGGGCGCAGCGACGAGATTGAGCGTCGCGTGAAAGAAATTCGGGTTGCCCAGCCGGAACCACTCAAGCTTGAACATACCATCCGGACGGATGACCCGTCGGGCATCGAGGCTTATTGGCATCGGCGCTTTGCCGACCGACGGATGAACGGCGAATGGTTCAAGCTGACCTCCACCGACGTCGCAGCATTCAAACGACGGAAGTTCCAGTAACGACTGGAAATGAAGTTTCAGCGCTCTTCGTCGATATCTGGGGCTGGAGAGTTCCATTATCTCGCGCCCTCCGGGCTTCTTGTCTGGCGGCAAGCCCTTCAAGTAACGCCCATCCGTCCGCCTGAAACAGTGCCGTGAGCGCCGGGCGGTCGCGTTCCTCGATGAGGGGGCGCATCTGGTCCGCTAGAGCCTTGACGCTCACGGCGTCTCTTTTTGCGAGCGCGATAAGCGCGCCGCCGATAATGATTTTCATCCTTGTGTCTTCGCGCCGGCGGCGCTCTTTTTCTACCGCCACCAGCCGATTAATTTTCAGATCCAGCGCGGCGCGGCGGGCATTGAGTTTTTCGAGACGGGCGTCGTGTCCAGCCATGGCTCAATCTCTCTCAGTAGAACGTTGCCGTGAAAGAACTTGAAGCGCTAGCGCCAGCGACGTCCTGGACTGTCAGCGTGACAGTGAAAATACCAGCAACCGCAACAGAGTTGTTTTTCGTGATTTCTCCCGTGGCGAGGTCGAGCGCATAGCCCGGCGGCAAGCCGGCGGCGGTAAAGCTATATGGCGATGTGCCGCCGCTCACACGCGTTAGCATCGGAACACTGCCGGCGGCTGGCGCACTCAGCGAGCAACCGCCGGGCATGATGGGGCAGACAGTTTGAATCCAAGATGGGAGTTCGAAGTCGCGCAAAGGTGCGAGCGTGACGCGCGCGGGCATGCGTGGTGCATCATCATCGTCATCCACCGGGAGCACCGGAGGAACTGGAGCTGGCTGGCGAGCCGGAGCGCCGGCCGCCGACAGCGCAGAGAGGGTTGTGTTTTCAAACATGAAGACTGCGTCAACCCTTACGCCGAGGCCGACGACAACAACAGCCGTGATGGCGGCGAGAAGACTAACAAGAACGGCATACTCGGGCGCGGTCGCGCCCGCGCGATCGCGGATGATCATCGCGGCCCCATCAGGTCTGAGTCTGTCGCGAATTCGATAGCATTTGATACGAGCGCGAGAAGCGACGCGCGCGCGGTCGGTCGAAATCCTGCTGAATCCATCGCCGCCAAACACGCTTGCTCAAGCGTTTCCGCACGGCCGCGACAGCCGTTTTGAATGAACCAATACCAACCACCGGTGGCTGGCGGCTGCGTTGAACAAGGCCAGCATGAAATCCGCAGGCGACCGCGCGGGTCGCGCAAAACGAACACACCATTTTCGAAATCCCAAATCCAGCCAGAAGGTGCCGCAGCGGTCATTTGAGAGGCCTCCGTCGCGTTTGTTTTCGCCGCGTTGACGACCTAGGTGCGTATTGAGGGCGAGGCAAGGGGCGCACGGAAAAACCCCGAGGGCGCAAGTATGCGTTGCCCCTTCGGGACAACGCGCGGTCAGGGGCAAGCCCCCGACACCCCGCACCTGCGGCGCGAAGGAAGGAAGCAGGGCATGGCGATTGGCTATCTGAAAGTCTCAACAATCTCGCGCGGACGCGGCGCGACCGCTTGCGCGAGAATGGCTTATGTCTGCCGTGCGCGCATCGCGGATCCGCGCACAGAAATCATGCACGACTATCGGCGCAAGCGCGATGATGTCGAAGCGGTCGGGGTTGTCGGCTGGAAAGGCGACGCAGCAAGTCTCGCTGCTGAAATGAGCAAGTCTGAAAAGCGGAAAGACGCTTGCGAGGGACGCAGCATCATCGTCGCCCTACCGCATGAACTAGACGCGGACACGCGCGAGCGCGTCGTCCGTTTATGGTGTGAAGACCTGCGCGCGCGGCACGGCGTCGCTTGCGCCTACGCGCTTCATCTCCCAGACGCGCATGGTGATGAGCGGAACTTCCACGCCCATGTAATCGTCAGCGCCAGACGAAGCGACGGCTTGGCACTGAAAGAAAAAACCCGGGAGTTAGACAACCCACGGACTGGAGGCGTCGAGGTCGAGGCGTGGCGTGTCGCGTGGGCCGCTCGCTGTGATGAAGCGCTGACGCAGACCAGCACCGCACCGCGAGTCGACATGAGAAGCTGGAAGAGGCGGTTAGAGGCAGAGGGGCTCCCCAACGGCTTCATCGAGCCGCAGGAACACCTCGGTCCGGCACGCGCCGCCGCCGAGCGCAGGGGGCAGCGAACGGCGGCGGGCGAAAGAAATCGCCGCCGACGGCGGCGGCGCGCGGCGCGCGCGCCTATGTTGAGAGAACACGAAGCCACAAAGCGAAAGGGTGAAGAAATGTCTGGAATCGAGAAAACGCAGACACGACAGGATCCACAGGGGCTAGAGGCACTTGCGCGCCGTGCCGCAGCGCAGTCGCACATGAAGCACACCGCGAAAATAGTTTCCCCGAGCACCGGACAACGGTTGCCGACGAGGAAGGCCGGGATGCTCGACAAGGCACAGAGCAGCTTAGACGGATTCCTCAGCGGAATCGAACGGAGCGCACGCGGCGAGTTGGGCGACGAAGAGCGCTGAAACTTCTTCCTTTCGAAAGGAACCCGCCCGGCTTTGCCGGGCGTTTTCTTGCCTACTCCACCTGCCCCTTTAAGGAGAATAGAGTCAGAAATAAAAGAACGAGAAAAAACAAACATATAAAACCCCCCTACCGGAAAGCCTAGGCTTCCCATGGAGCGGAAATTCTAGACTTCCGATTACTTCCTCCTTGCGGAAAAAAAATCCGCTTCTAGGTCCTCATTAGAGAGACCAGAAAGCAGGGGGATGTGATGGCAAAACGCAAAGACGACGACCTGCCGCGCGGAGCGCTACCGGCAGTCGTTGCAGATGTTTATGAAGCAGTAGACGCCGCGCTGAAGGACCATGACGCAGCAAAAGATTCCGGCTTCAAAAAAGTCTTCAAGGCCGGCTGGCAGAGGATTCAGAAGCTCGCAGACCGTAGCCCCAAGGCCCTTAAACTGTGGGGCTTTCTCGGAGAGCATGCCGGACCGAATGGGGCGGTGCTCATCGGGCAGGCTGACCTTGCCGAGGCCGTGGGCTGCTCAACGCGAACGATCCGGTCGCTTGTCAGGTTGTTGGAGGATGAGGGCGCGATCATCACAATCAGGGAAGCGGGCGGATGCATCTACGCGCTCAATCCTAACGAGGTGTGGGCGATGGCGGCAGACCAGCGGCAATGGGCACCGTTCAAAACCAATGCTGTATTTTCAAAGGGCGCGCGCGGGCTCCTCACAAAAAGGCTGAGCGTGTCGAAGTTTCAGAGTGGGCCGGGCCGCTGGACACCTTCGCGCGGGCGCAAGGATGGCGCTGGGGGCCAATAAACAGCTCAACCCCGACCTCCCCCCTAACAACTTTTTTCATCCGGTTTTGAGCGGTTGAACGCATATCCGGCGGATGATCGTTCACGCTACCCACGCCTCCCCCCAATCGCCCACCTCTCTGCTTTCAGAGCAAGAGGTCGCGGATTGGCTTGCCGTTGACAGGAAGGTCATCCGTCGACTGGCGCGGCATGGGATTCTGGCACACCATGACATCAGCGGCATCCGCCGGTTCTCACGCGCTCATGTTGAATCCTTCCTTAACAGCACTCTGAAATCATGCCCAAATCATCACGCTCAGGCTACTGGCTCACCAAGCGCCCCGACAGCCCTGTCTGGTATGTCGCTTCCTACGACCCTCTCCGCCGCAAGACCGTCCTTCGCTCAACACGGACGACCGATGAGGCTCAGGCTCAAAGGGTCCTCGCAAGCTTCATCCTCGACGGGCGCAGGTCGGAAGGCCTTTTGCCGCCGGCGCAAGCCACAGGCGCTCTGACAATAGACGAAGCCCTCGACGCCTATGTCGCGGCCGTCGCAGGCATTCCGTCAGAAGAGCAGGCGCGAATCTCCGCGCGGCACCTCATACGCCTTATCGGCGAGGCCACGCCAGCAGGCGCCCTCTCCTTCGACGCGCAGCAAGAATTTGTTTGGGCGCGGGAGGAAGAAGGCGTGCGCCCAGCCACCATCAGCCGAGACCTCAGCGTCTTGCGCGCAGCGCTTAATAAGGCACACCGCGACCATCCGGACTGGATGCCTACTGCGCCGAAAATCTATGATGTCCCTTCTGCGGAGGGACGGAAACGCTACCTGACGGAAGAAGAGTTCGGTCGCCTCCTCGCCGCTACGAAGACGCGGCACCTACGCCTCTTCATCCTGCTTTCGGTTGCGACTGGCGCACGGCCTGCCGCCATCCTCGATTTGCGTTGGGATGCTATCGACTGGGAGGGCGGTCACATCCATCTGAACCCGAACGGCAGGATCCAGACCGCGAAGGCGCGGCCCATCGTTCCTCTCCTCGGCTCACTCTGGAATGAACTCAAAGCCGAGCACGAGGAAGAGGCGCGGCGGGCCCGGACGGCGCGGGCGCGGGCGCGCAAGCGACCTGTCTCCGGCTTCGTCGTGTCGTATGGCGGCTATGCCGTGGGAAGCGTCCGCACTGCCTTCCGCGACGCCGCGACGCTGGCGGGTCTGGGGACCGATGTTGTGCCCTACACGCTCCGACACACAGCAGCGACCTGGCTCGCGCAAGCAGGTGTATCGCTCTGGGATATTGCCCAATATCTCGGGCACTCGGATACGCGCATGGTCGAACGCCACTACGCCCATCACCACCCCGATCACAAAAAGCGCGCGGCAGGTGTACTCGACGCCGCGCTGCGACGCATGACCGTTGCGCCCCAGTCGCACCCCAGACGGGGTATGGGCGAAAAGGCCATGTCTGCTAAGTCATTGGCGGCAATGGTGGGCGCGACAGGGATTGAACCTGTGACCCCTACGATGTCAACGTAGTGCTCTCCCGCTGAGCTACGCGCCCATTGCCATGGCGGACGGGGCGGGGCCGAACCCGGCGCCCCGGTTAGAGGCAGTCCGTATATCGGGGATGCAGCCGAAAGACAAGATGGAAGACGCCGGGAATTTCACCGAAGCGTCGCGAAATCTTACGCAGCCATCAACCGCTCGACCTCGGCGACCAGATCCTTCAGGTGGAAGGGCTTGGAAAGCACCTTGGCATCCTTGGGGGCGGCATTCTCGGGATTGAGCGCAACGGCGGCAAAACCGGTGATGAACATGATTTTCATCGTGGGATCGAGTTCGGCGGCGTGGCGCGCCAGCTCAATGCCGTCCATCTCCGGCATGACGATATCGGTCAGAAGAATATCGAAGATGTCGTGCTTGAGCTTGTCATGAGCCTGGTCGCCGCGACCATAGGCGATCACCTCATGCCCGGCATTTTCGAGCGCCTTCGCCAGAAACCGGCGCATGGAATCATCGTCTTCCGCCAGCAGAATGCGTGCCATTAGCCCAAATCCACCTTTTCACCGCCCACTTCGCGGCCCGTTTAATCTCGGAATTACCCGAGCCGTCGTCCGGCACTCTAGGTTTCCGGGGTAAACAGCGCGTGAATATCCGTCTCTGCCCCGAGCCGCCCAGGGGCAAAAATGCGGCTTGTTCGCAGGCCTCAGGCTCCGCATGTTAGTCTCTTCGGCATAAAGGGCTCTTGGTCGGGCGGTATCTCCGGGACGGCCTGCCCTTGAAAAGCCTTCAGGGCAGGTGAATATCCTTGAGTCTCATGGCCACCAATCCTCAGCAACTCAATGACGATCAGGCCGGTCTGTCCGCCGCGGACGAAGCCGGGCTTTTCGAACGGCCCATCTCGCTCGAACGGCCGCCGGAGCCCCGCATCCCCTTCGTCTTTTCCTCGCCCCATAGCGGCCGCGTCTATACGGAGGCCTTCGTCAGAGCTTCGAATCTCGATGCCATGACGCTCCGCCGCTCGGAAGACAGCTTCATCGAAGAGGTTTTCGGCGGCGTGGTGGCGCTTGGAGCGCCGCTTCTCCACGCCCGCTTCCCCCGCGCCTATCTCGACGCGAATCGCGAGCCCTATGAGCTCGACCCGGCCATGTTCGCCGATCCGCTGCCGCCGCATGTGAATACGCGCTCGCTCCGGGTAGCGGGCGGGCTCGGCACCATCGCCCGGGTCGTCGCCGATTCGACGGAAATCTATCGCGCGCCGCTATCCTATGCCGACGCCGAGCGGCGCATCCGGTTGCTCTACATGCCTTTCCACGAGGCGCTGCGCGACCTGCTGGAAGAGGCCCGGCGGCGCTTCGGCTGTGCCCTGCTCATCGACTGTCACTCCATGCCCTCGGTCGGCGCCCCCAATGAAGACGACCGCGGCGGCAACCGGCCTGACATCGTGCTGGGCGACCGCTACGGCACCTCCTGCGCCAGCAAAATCACCGAGGAGGCCGAACGCCTGCTGCGGCGGCTCGGCTACCGTGTCGCACGCAACAACCCCTATGCGGGCGGCTTCAACACCGAGCATTACGGCCGGCCACAGGCTGGATTCCACGCCCTCCAGATCGAGATCAACCGGGCGCTCTACATGAACGAGACGCGGCTCGAACGCGGCCAGGGCCTTGCCAGGCTCAAGGCGGACATGACAGCCTTTGTCGAGGGCCTCGCCGGCCTCGACTGGTCCGGCTTCGCCGGCGGTGCGCGCCACGCAGCTCAATAAGGGTCGAATATCCTCCCAAGCCCCGCCAGAGACATGGCTCAGGACAAAAAAAGGGGCCCTGGCGAACCAGGGCCCAAGTTTAGGGAGGAAACGCCCAGGAAGGGCTACGTCATCAGGAGAAAGCTCAACCGATGACGCAATGCACAATATACATTGCAGCGCACAATAAACAAGGGTTTTGAGAGAAAATTTATCATGCCGTCCCATGCGGCATTTTTTAGCTAAATTGCCGTCATTAAAGGCGATTTGTCGCAGGTCGGCACACCATTGCAATGCAGCGAAAGTTGGGGGACGGGCCCGATTCAACCTCTCCGTCAAAGCTTCGTTAAGTGCCCCCAATGCAGTATGGCAACGCTCGCATTCCCGCGAGGCGCAGCCATTCGGGCGCGTGTCGGCGGAAGGTCGCAGGGGCTGAATAGGATGCATCGACAAAAACGGACGACCAGAAACGCCGCCAGGACCGGAACCATCCGCGCCGGATTGGCCGTTGCGCTCGCCTCCGCGCTTTCGCTTGGCTCGACGCTCGCCCCCACGCTCGCCCATGCCCAGGGCAGCCGGGACACAGATCCCAAAGCCGCACCCTCCCCCTGGGCCTATTGCGAGCGCGCAGCCATCGCCATCGAGGCGACACAGAAGATGCCGCGCGCGCTGCTCGTCTCGGTTTCCATGGCAGAGACGGGCCGCCGCGATCCCGAAACACGCAAAACGCGGCCCTGGCCCTGGACGATCAATGCCGAAGGCCAGTCTTTCTATTTCGACACGAAGAGAGAAGCTGTCGCCGCCACGAAGCGCCTTCTCAACGCGGGCATCCGCAGCATCGATGTGGGCTGCATGCAGGTCAATTTGCGCTACCACCCTGACGCCTTTGACGACCTCTATGACGCTTTCGAGCCGCTGACCAACGTGACCTATGCGGCGAAGTTCCTGAAGCGGCTGCACACACAAACGGATTCTTGGCCCAAGGCGGTGGCCAACTACCATTCCGAATTGGCCTCTCGCAACAAACCCTATTTCGCCAAGGTCATCCGCATCTGGGCGAACGAGCGCGATCGCGTCGCAGCGCT
Organism: Parvibaculum sedimenti; assembly: GCF_009184905.1. Taxonomy (GTDB): domain Bacteria; phylum Pseudomonadota; class Alphaproteobacteria; order Parvibaculales; family Parvibaculaceae; genus Parvibaculum; species Parvibaculum sedimenti. The sequence goes on along the minus strand of NZ_WESC01000005.1, from coordinate 83,543 downwards.
TACGGAAGCGTTGAAGGCCGAAGCAGCCGCGGAGATCGCCTCCGCGCAACGGCCGCAGGCAAGCACCCCCTCCGTCGCTCAGGTCGCCATCGTGGAACCGCAACAGCGCCCTGCGCCGATGGTGCTCGATGCGGAGCCGCAACACGATCTGCGCGAGGGCGCCTCGGCCACAGTCGGTTTGCGTCTTTCCGTGGCCGATAATGATTTCGCGACCGGTGCCGACTCCAAGGGCAATCGCCCAGCGCCGCGCGTGATCGATCCGGCGCCGAACACCGTTGTCGCCGACGCCTCCACGGATCTGAGACTGCCCTGAAATTGGGTCAGGCTTTCCAGCCCGAGGGCACGACGAGGCGCAGAAAGCGCGTCCCCTGCTCCACCGTCTGAGGCAATGCACCGCGAGCGTCGCCATCGACCTCGACGGCAAGGCCCTCAGGTTCGAGGAAGCGCACCTGTCGCACAGGCAGAATTTCGACATCGGGCAATTTCGCCACGCGGCCGAGGCCCAACGCGATCAGATAGCGGATCAGCGCAAGGCGCCCGCCATTGCGGAAGAGATAGAGCATCAGGCCGGGTTGCGAGATGTCACCCTCGCGCGAAAGCACATAGGGACCAGCGAAATAGCGGCCATTGACGACGACGGCCCATTGCGCGCGCTTCTCGCGACCATCGGCGATGAGACGGATGTCGTGGCCGGGACCCTTGGCCCAGGCCTTGATTCCCGCCCAGACGAAGGCGCCTTTGCCTGACAACTTCTTCAGCGTCGGATTGATGTCGTGGACGACCACGCCATCGAAGCCGATGCCGACCATGAGGAGAAATATCTCTCCGCCGACAAGGCCCGTGCCGACGAGATGGGCAGGGCCCGTGAGAAGCATGTCGGCAATTTCGGCGGCGCGGGGGCGAAGCGAAAGTTCGATGGCGAGCACATTCGCCGTGCCGAGCGGAATGATGGCAAGCGGCACGCCTTGCCCAAGAAGCCCGCGCGCGACCTCATTGATCGTGCCGTCGCCACCGGCCGCGACGATCACATCCGCCCGTCCCCTCTCAGCGGCACGGCGCGCAAGTTCCGTCGCATGGCCAGGCCGCTCCGTCAGTTCAACGGTCACCTCCGCGCCACCCTTCTTCAACCGTTCGACGACCGCATTCAGCAACGCTGAACGCCGGGCACCTGCAATTGGATTCAGAATGATATGAAAGGCGCGGCGTAAAGGCACGGATCCTCCGGCGCAGGTGTCATCGAAGCGTCTTTAATCCGTCATGAGATCTTATCCACAACCACCGAATATAGCGGCGGAAACAGATCGGATGCCCCGCTTATAGCGGTTAACGGTCAAGCTGGCGAGCGCCGGCGGTATCGGGCCCGGGGGGGCGCATCGGGTTCTCAGTCGGAAGATCGGCGCATGGCCCCGGGCGTGGCGCGTCGACGAAGCGGATAAGGACAAGACGTTGCTCGACACGGCCTGGAACCGCCTCAGCACAACCCTCGCCTTCGGCACGGCGAAACAAGGGCCCTTCATGCCCGACCTGCCCGCGGATACGAGCGTTCCCCGCAAGCGTGACCTGAGCCGGCGCGCAAGGCGCGGTGGTCTCGACGACCGTCTGACGGGCCCGCGCCCCAAGCACCGCAAGAAGCACCGCACGCTCTTTCTCTCCGACATCCATCTCGGCACGCCGGGCTGCAAGGCCGATCTTCTGCTCGACTTCCTGCGCCACAACGATGCCGAAACGATCTATCTCGTCGGCGACATCATCGACGGCTGGCGGCTGAAGCGTTCATGGTACTGGTCGGCAGCGCACAATGCCGTGGTGCAGGAAATCCTGCGCAAGGCACGCAAGGGCGCCAGCGTCATCTATGTGCCGGGCAACCACGACGAGGCGCTGCGCGACTATACCGGCCTCAATTTCGGCGGCATCGACGTCATCGGCGAAATGATCCACGAGACGGCGGATGGACGCCGCTTCCTCGTCATTCATGGCGATCAGTTCGACAGCGTTGTCAAATATGCCAAATGGCTCGCCCATCTCGGTGACCGCGCCTATGGCGTGGCGCTCGCGTTCAACAACTGGCTGCATGAAATCCGGCGCCTCTTCGGCCTACCCTACTGGTCGCTTTCGTCCTATCTGAAGCACAGGGTCAAGAACGCGGTCGAATATATTTCGAGCTACGAAGTCGCGGTCGCGCGCTCGGCCCGCGAGCGCGGCGTCGACGGCGTGATCTGCGGCCACATCCACCATGCCGAAATCCGGGAGATGGACGGCGTGCTCTATTGCAACGACGGCGACTGGGTCGAAAGCTGCACTGCACTCACCGAGGACGACGAAGGCATACTGAGCATCGTCACCTGGCACCGCTTCTCCTGGGAGCAGGATGGAGGCGCGGTGCATGAAACGGAAGTCGACGACGAGGCTTCCGCCGTGTTGAACGCCGCCTGATGCGGGCTTATGGCACCATCTCCGAATTGAGCCGGTCGCTCCGGCTGCGCAAGGCGTATCGCGTCTCAGATCCCGCGCTCGGACTTGACGCTGCCAAGCTGAAGCTCGTCATCGTCTCCGACGCGGCGCCGCCGCAGGTGAATGGTGTCGTGCGCACACTAGGCGAGTTGAAGCGCAATCTCGAATTAATGGGGCATGAGGTCATCTCGATCACGCCCGATCGCTTCCCGACCATTCCGATGCCGAGCTATCCGGAAATCCGCCTCGCACTTTTCCCCGCGCGCCGTCTTGCCCGGCTCATCGAAGAGGCAAATCCCAACGCCATTCACATCGCGACGGAAGGGCCGCTCGGCCTTGCGGCGCGCAATTATTGCGTGAAGCGCGGCCTTCCCTTCTCGACCTCGTTCCATACCCGCTTCGGCGAATATCTCTATGCGCGGACCGGCTTTCCGCTCAGCTGGAGCTATGCCTTCCTGCGCTGGTTCCACGCCAAGGCGACGAGCGTGATGGTGGCGACGCCCTCGCTTCAGGCGGAGCTCGAAGCCCGCGGCTTCGGCAAGCCGGTCATCTGGTCGCGCGGCGTCGACACAGAGCTTTTCCGTCCCCGGCCCAAGCTCGCGGGTGAGCACTACCTGGACCTTCCGCGCCCCGTCTATCTCTATGTCGGGCGCGTCGCCGTCGAAAAGAATATTGAGGCCTTCCTCGATCTCGACCTGCCGGGCTCCAAAATGGTGGTCGGCGACGGTCCACGGCTCGATGTGCTCCGCAAGCACCATCCGGAAGTGCATTTCGCGGGCACGCTCTTCGGCGAGGAACTCGCCAAGGCCTATGCGGCGGCCGACTGCTTCGTCTTCCCGAGCAAGACCGACACGTTCGGCCTCGTCCTTATCGAGGCGCTGGCTTCCGGCACGCCTGTTGCGGCCTATCCGGTGCAGGGCCCGCTCGACGTCATCGGCGATGCGCCAGTCGGCGTCCTCGATAAAGATCTGGCCGCCGCCTGCCGCAAGGCGCTGGGCATCGCGCCTGCGGACTGCCGCGCCTTCGCAATGAACTTTTCCTGGGAGGCCTGCACCCGACAGTTCCTCTCCAATCTGGCGCTCGCGGAAGTTGCCGACACTGCCGCCTTGATGGATGAGGCCCAAAAAGCCGTTTGCGATTAAGCCCGGCGGCTGGAGCGGAGAGCAATTTTTTCCAATTTCGGCCATCCCCTCAATGTCATCATGGCACCCCCAACAATGTGGCGGTAGACTTCCCCCATGGTGACAGCGACAGTCTTGCAGAGCGGTGCCATTTCGGCACTCGACTACCGGTGCAGCGCGCGGCCCGGCGAGACACCCTATGTCGAATGGCATGATGTCTTTTCGATCTCCTATGTCCGCAGGGGTAGCTTCGGCTACCAGACGCGCGGACAGTCCTTCGAAATGGTGCCCGGCTCCGTTCTCATCGGCCATCCGGGTAACGAATATGTCTGTACGCATGATCACCATATCTGCGGCGACGAATGCCTTTCCTTTCAGTTCGCACCTGAACTTGCGGACGCCATCGGCGGAAAGCCCGAAATTCGCCGGGTCAGCAGCCTGCCGCCCCTGCCCGATATGATGATTCTTGGTGAACTCGCGCAGGCCGCCGCCAATGCCGCAAACGATATCGGTCTGGACGAGGCAGGCCTGATATTGGCTTCGCGCTTTGCCGAGATCGCTTCAGGACGGCCGCGCAATATCGCGGGCGCCAGCATGCGCGACAGAGCCCGCGCGGTGCGCGCCGCAATGTGGATCGAGGAATATTCGCATCGGCAGATCGACCTCGAAAGCGCGGCGCGAGAGGCAGGCCTCAGTCTCTTTCATTTTCTCCGGCTTTTCACCCGGGTTCTCGGCGTGACACCCCACCAATATCTCATGCGCTCGCGTTTGCGCCATGCGGCGCAGCTTCTCGCCGACGATGACCGCTCGATCACCAACATCGCCTTTGATGTGGGCTTCGGCGATCTGTCCAACTTCGTGCGGACCTTCCACCGCGCCGCCGGCATGTCGCCGCGCCGATTCCGTCAAGCGGCCAAGGGCAAGCGCAAAATCCTCCAAGATCGGCTAACGTCGCCCGCTGCAAGATGACCTCCGACAACACGCAGCCGACATGCGCGACACAGGAGGACATCATGTACGACCATATCGGGCTGAAGGTGAAAGACCTCGACAGAGCCGCCCGGTTCTTCGAGGCGGCGCTTACGCCGCTGGGCCACGCACTCTGCTACAAGGATGAAACGTGGCGCGGCTTCGGGCCCAAAAGCCCGGCCTTCTATCTCTCGCCAGGCGCGGGGGGCAAGGGTGTCCATATCGCCTTCTCCGCGCCGAGCCGAGCCGCAGTCGACCGCTTCCATAAAGAAGGTCTCGCTGCGGGCGGACGCGACAACGGCGCGCCGGGTCTCCGCCCCGATTACGCCGCCGGCTACTATGCCGCCTTCCTCATCGACCCCGACGGCAACAATGTCGAAGCGGTCTGCGTAAAATAGGAGGGAACCATGGCTTCGATACGCAAGGAGATCGATATCGCCGCGCCAGCCGCCGAAGTCTGGGACGTCGTGCGCGACCTCGGCGCGATCCACACCCGCTTTGTGCGCGGTTTCGTCATCGATACAAAGCTCGAAGAGGGCAGCCGGATCGTAACCTTCGAGACAGGGTTGGTGGTACAGGAACTGTTTGTCGATCTCGACGACGAGGCCCGCCGTTTCGCCTACGCCGTCAGGAGCGAGACCATGACCCATCACAACGCTTCGATGCAGGTCTTCCCCGAAGGCCCCCAAAGCTGCCGTCTGGTCTGGGTCACCGACCTGCTGCCAGACGAGGCGGCAGGGCCGATCGGAGCCATGATCGAGCGCGGATCGACAATCATAAGGGCCACTCTGGACCGCCAAACGGCCGCAGACTGACGGGAACGGGGTCTGGCTGCCAAACGACCCAGCCGCCCCCACCTGCCGCATCTGCGAAGGAATCCTTGTCGCGAGGCCCCTCTCCGGGCTATAAGGCGGCCAGATTTGGCTGCCCCCGTGCGCGATCATCCGTCCGGCCGGGCCCCGAAAAACCCGGCGGTAATTCATGTCTCTTCGTAATATTGCGATCATCGCCCATGTCGACCATGGGAAAACCACACTCGTAGATCAGCTTCTGCGCCAGTCCGGCACGTTCCGCGATAACCAGCAGGTGGCCGAACGCGTCATGGACTCGAACGATCTCGAGCGCGAGCGCGGCATCACCATTCTGGCGAAGCCCACCAGCGTCGATTGGGTCGACGAGGCCGGCGTCCATACGCGCATCAACATCATCGACACGCCCGGCCATGCCGACTTCGGCGGCGAGGTGGAACGCATCCTCTCGATGGTCGACGGCGTCGTGCTGCTGGTCGACGCGGCGGAAGGCCCCCTTCCCCAGACCAAGTTCGTGACCTCGAAGGCGCTGGCGCTCGGCCTGAAGCCCATCGTGCTTATCAACAAGGTCGACCGCCCCGACGGCCGCCCCGACGAAGTCCACATCGAAGCCTTCGACCTCTTCGCCGCGCTCGGCGCGACCGACGAACAGCTCGACTTCCCCTGCATCTTCGCCTCGGCCCGTCAGGGTTGGGCGTGTGAAGACCTCTCGGCGCCGGACGCCAAGGAACACGGGCTGAAGCCGCTCTTCTCCAAGATCATCTCGCATTTCCCGGAGCCGACGGCGCTCCATGACGGCTCGCCGGAAGAACCCTTCGCGATGCTCGTTACGACCATCGAAGCCGACCCCTATCTCGGCCGTATTCTGACCGGCAAGATCGAAAAGGGTGTGGTCAAGGCGAACCAGGCCGTTCAGGTTCTCCGCAAGGATGAAGGCATCGTCGAAAAAGGCCGCATCAGCAAGGTGCTTGCCTATCGCGGCATTCAGCGCATTCCGGTCGAGGAAGCGAGCGCGGGCGACATCGTCGCTATCGCCGGTCTCGTACAGGGCACGGTTGCCGACACAATCGCCGATGCCGCCGTGACCGAGCCCCTGAAGGCGCTTCCGATCGACCCGCCGACGCTTTCGATCACCGTCGCCATCAATGACAGTCCGCTCGCGGGCCGCGAAGGCACCAAGGTGCAGTCGCGCGTCATCCGCGACCGCCTGATGCGCGAAGCTGAAAGCAACGTCGCCATCCGCGTCAGCGACAGCGAAGGCGGCGACGCTTTCGACGTGGCGGGCCGCGGCGAATTGCAGCTCGGCGTGCTCATCGAAACCATGCGCCGCGACGGCTTCGAACTCGGCATCTCGCGTCCCCGCGTGCTCTATCGCGAAGACGAGAAAGGCAACCGCCTCGAACCCATCGAGGAAGCGACCATCGACGTCGACGATGAATTCACCGGCGTCGTCATCGAGAAGATGTCGCAGCGCAAGGGCGAACTCGTCGACATGCGTTCCACGGGCGCCGGCAAGACGCGCATCATCTTCCATTGCCCCTCGCGCGGCCTCATCGGCTATCACGGCGAATTCCTGACCGACACGCGCGGCACAGGCGTCATGAACCGCCTCTTCAAGGCCTATGAACCCTATCGCGGCGAAATCGAAGGCCGTCGCAATGGCGTCCTGATTTCGACCAGCGACGGCGAGGCAGTGCCCTACGGCCTCTGGTACATCGAAGAGCGCGGTACGCTCTTCATCTCGCCCGGCGACAAGGTCTATCGCGGCATGATCATCGGCGAAAATGCCCGCCCCGACGATCTCGAAGTCAATCCGATGAGGGCCAAGCAGCTCACCAACATCCGTACGACGTCGAAGGACGAAGCCGTCCGCCTGACGCCGCCCCGCCCGCTGACGCTCGAACAGGCGATCGCCTATATCGAAGCCGACGAGCTGGTCGAGGTGACGCCGAAGTCGATCCGTCTGCGCAAGCGCTGGCTCGACCCGAACGACCGCAAGAAATACGCGCGCTCGGTCGCCTGAAGCGCCAGCGCTTCCATTGATTGCAAAGGCCGCGCCCCTCGGGACGCGGCCTTTTCGTTTCTGCGCCCCCGTTGTGTCATCGCTGCGGCAATGCCACTCTCTCCCAAAATAATGGGGAGGAGAAACCATGGCGACCAATGACGAATGGCTGGGAAAAGTCCGCGAAGAAATCATCGCGCCCGATCTGCCGATCATCGACCCGCACCATCATCTCTGGGATTTTCCCGGTTCGCGCTACATGCTGGATGAGCTGAATGCGGACACGCAGAATACCGGCCACAATATCCGCGCCACCGTCTTCGTCGAATGCACGGCCATGTACCGCGCCGAGGGGCCGGAACATCTGAAGCCGGTCGGCGAAACGGAATTCATCAACGGCATCGCGGCGCAATCGGCAAGCGGGCTTTATGGCGAGATGCGCGCTTGTGCAGGCATTGTCGGCTTTGCCGATCTCACGCTCGGCACCGCCGTGGACGAGGTGCTCGAAGCGCATATCGCCGCCGCGCCCCGGCGCTTTCGCGGCATCCGCCATGCCTCGGCCTTTGATGACAGTCCGGAAGTGCGCCCGACGCATACCAATCCGCCTCCGGGTCTCTTCGGTCTGCCGAAATTCCGCGAAGGCTTCGCGCGGCTCGCGAAATACGGTCTCAGCTTCGATGCCTGGCTCTATCACCACCAGATCCCCGAACTGACCGAGCTTGCCCGCGCCTTCCCGGAAACGCCGATCATTCTCGATCATTTCGGCGGGCCGCTCGGCATCGGCAAGCATGCGGGCCGGCGCTCCGAAGTCTTCGCGCAATGGATGACCGACATTGTCGAGCTTTCCGAATGCCCGAATGTCGTGGCAAAGATCGGCGGCATCAACATGGCGGTGAACGGCTTCGACTGGCACAAGCGCGACACGCCGCCGACCTCCGATGAACTCGTCGCCGCAACCGGCGATTATTACCTCCACACCATCGATGCTTTCGGCCCCAACCGCTGCATGTTCGAAAGCAATTTCCCGGTCGACAAACTTTCCTGCTCCGCGCCCGTGCTCTGGAACGCCTTCAAGAAGATCGCGCAGGGTTTCGACGCCGAGGAAAAGGCCGCCCTGTTCCATGACACGGCGAAGCGCGTTTACCGGCTGGGTTAGCCGCGCGACGAGATGGACCCCGGATCAAGTCCGGGGTGACGGTTGTTGTGTGGTGAACGCGGCCCCATCACCTCGTCATGCCGGACCTGATCCGGCATCCATCTTCCTTCTGACCGGCCGCAAAACGCGGTATAAGCTTCTGCCCATAGCAAAGAGCCGTCCATGCTTTCCCCTGCCGAAATCGACGAACTCTCAACCTTTGCTCAGCGTCTCGCCGACGCGGCGGCGAAAGTGACGCTTCCACATTTCCGCTCCGGCCTTTCGGTCGACAACAAACGCGGCGAATTCGTCTTCGATCCGGTGACGGCGGCGGACCGCGACGCGGAACAGGCGATCCGCGCGCTCATCAAGAGCCATTACCCTACCCACGGCATCCATGGCGAAGAGCATGGCAAGGAAGAAGGCACGAGCCCTCTCACCTGGGTCATCGACCCGATCGACGGCACGCGCTCCTTCATCTCCGGCGTCCCGCTCTGGGGAACGCTGATCGCGCTCAATGACGGCTCGAAGCCCGTCATCGGCCTGATGGACCAGCCCTATATTGGCGAGCGCTTCCTCGGCCGGCCTGGTGGCTCCGAACTCATCAGCCGCCATGAGCACCGTGTCCTCAAGACAAGCCGCTGCACGAAGCTCGAGGACGCACTGCTTGGGAACACGGACCCCGCGATGTTCAGGGACGAGGCGAGCAAATCCGCCTTCCGCGAGATCAGTAGCAAGGTGCGTCTCCGTCGCTTCGGCGGCGATTGCTATTTCTACTGCCTGCTCGCCGCAGGCACTCTCGACCTCGTTATCGAGTCGAGCCTCCAGCCCTATGACGTTCAGGCGCTGATACCCGTGATCGAACATGCGGGCGGTATCGTGACGAGCTGGACTGGCGGCGACCCGCAAATGGGCGGCTCGGTCGTTGCTGCCGCGACGCCGGAGCTTCATGCAGCGGCTCTGGAAATCCTCTCGAAGGTTCCGTCAGCCTAGACACCGGCTGACGAACGCATCGAAGGCGCGCCAGAATTGCGCCCTCAGATCGTCGGTCTCGATCAGCACTTCGTGATCGGCGCCTTCTACTGCGACGAGTTGCGCATCGGGCAACATCTTTGCTGCTGCCTCCAGCGACGAGCGCTCGATCAACTGGTCGTGCCCCGCAACCGAAATCAGAACCGGCAGCTTGATCGCGCCGAGCCATGCTTGCGTCATGATGCGCTCGATGGAGCGGAAGGAAGCGGCAAGCCAGCCGAAGGTTGCCGAACCGAGGCCGAGCTTCGGCTCCTTCCGGGTCAGCGCCTGATAAATCGCATAACGCCGCGCGTCATGCGTCAGCACCGTTTCCTCGAAAGGAAGTTCATGCGCGGCCTTTGCGTTGCCGCCAGGCACATATCGGTCGCCAAAGCCGAGGCGTGTCGCCACGAAAGCGAGCATCCGGATCATGCCCATTGCTCTGCCGAGGCGCAGACCCAGCATGGGCGCGGAAAGCACCAGAGCAGAAAACCATTCCGGATGGTCGTGCACGCCGCGCGTCAGAATATTGCCGCCCATGGAATGCGCGAGCGCGATCCAGGGCCTGGGAAAGTCGGGCGCGACCTTGCCCATGAAACTCGCCAGATCGCCGTCGAACTCGTTGAAGTCGCCAACATAGCCCTTGCGCGGGTCGGGCAGCGCACGGTCCGAAAGCCCCTGTCCCCGCCAGTCGAGCGTCGCCACAGCGAAGTCGCGGGCGATCAGCTCGCCAATCACCTCGAAATATTTCTCGGCAAATTCCGTGCGCCCATTGAATACGAAAACAGTGCCGCGCGGATGCGCGATGCCGGCCGCCTCCGGCGTCCATGTGAGCGCGCGCAGGCGTGTGCCATCGCCCGCCTCGATCCAGAAGGCATCGGCACCTTTAGGCGTCGGATTTTCGGGGATTTTGACGATGGGAGCTGGAGACCGCACAACCAAGATCAGGCCTGATTTTTTCTGGCGACGATGGGGGTGAGCCCCACCGCGACGCCCACATCGCCCATGACGCGCATCTTGCCTTGCCGGAAAGCCGTCGTCAGATCAACTTCGGAATGCAGAATGCGCAGGTGAAGAAGCGGGTCTATCTGCACCGTGCAGTCGGCTTCTTCGTTGCGGTTGTGAACTTCGTTGGGCACCTTGCGCCCATCCACCACAACGCAACCTGCCGCGCCGTAATCGAATTTGAGTTTGGCACCCAGATTCTCGCCTTCCAGCACGCGGCGTAGAAGTAGCGTGATCTCGGCTGCGGCCGCTACTGCGTCGGCGGGGATGGATGTGGCTTTCATGCGGGGCGCGCCTGCCGTTTCTGATTGCAACCATATCAGCACCTTGGGCACCCCTGCGGCAAGACCGCAAACAAAAGGCCCCGCCGAAGCGGGGCCTTCGTCCGCCGAGCACCTAGCGGAAGCTGACGGAGAGCACCGCTCCCGTATAGGCGCTCAGCGTCAGCATCACCATGCGGCCCCGCTCGTCGCGGCAGGGAACGCGGTAATAGTCGTCATAGAAAACCGGACGGCCGAAATGATGGTAGCGGGCGCGTTCCAGATGCGGACGCCAATAGCCGAAGTCGCGTCGCTCCATGCGGTGGTAATCGCGACGATCCGGGCCATGACGGCCCCAGTCGCGATCTCCATGCCGGTCATTGTCGCGATAGACATCACGTTCGTAATGACCGCCGCGCGGACCGTCGCGCTCTACATGGCGGTAGCTGTCGGCCTGCGCCGCCATGGGAACCGCCGCGAAAAGAGCCGTCGCGAGACCGGCAAGGGCGAATAGCTTTTTCATCGTCTGCCTCCTTGGCAAATGGACCGGACATCGATCCTTGAGACAGACAATGCACTCCCCGGCCTGAACGAAGGCTGGGCCGTGTATTCAGGCTGCGTTCACGAACGAAGGAGGAAACGGGCCCGATTCTGCGGCTTTCGGCCGTAGCGGGGTGGCCCAGCCCCGCCTTGAATCCGCACATGGCCGTTCCTACCTCAGGATGACCGAACGCCGCCGAAGCGGGTTCGGGGGACGGAAGGCAAGGCCGGCCAGATGGCGGCGAGAAAGCCTTTCGCCCATGGATTTGCCATCGCTTCAAGAGGATGTGACATCATGCGAGCCTTCGATTTTTCCCCGCTCTATCGTTCCACGGTCGGTTTTGACCAGCTCCAGTCGCTGCTCGACTCCGTGACGCGCGACGCCAGCCAGCCGACCTATCCGCCCTATAACATCGAGCGGCTCGGCGAGAGCGATTACCGCATCACCATGGCGGTTGCCGGCTTTGCCGAAAAAGACCTCTCGATCGAGGTGAAGCAGAACGTGCTCACCATTTCGGGCAAGCGCACCGAGCCCGAGGCCGCGAACTACCTCTATCAGGGCATTGCCGGACGCAGCTTCGAACGCCGCTTCCAGCTTGCCGATCATGTGGAGGTAAAGGGCGCGCATCTCGAAAACGGGCTGCTGCATGTCGATCTGGTCCGCCAGATCCCCGAGCAGATGAAGCCGCGCCAGATTGAAATCTCGGCCGTCGCGCCGACGCAGAAGACTATCGAGGGTAACCTCGCCGCCGCCGAATAAGCGACGACACAGCCCGACGAATACCGGGAGCGCCTGTAACGGGCGCTCCCATTTTTGTGTCTATTTCGCCTTGGGAAGCGCGAGGCGCATTTCGACCACGCCCGGCTCGCCTTCCAGGCGCTCGCGCGCAAAGCCCAGGGCCTCGCAGAGATCGAGCATGTGGCCGTTTTCGCGCAGCACATGGCCGAAGATTTCTCCGACGCCGCGATATTCCGCATAGGCGATGAGATGTTTCATGAGCGAATGGCCAAGACCGATACCCTGCTTGTCCGTCCGCACCAGGATCGCATATTCGGCGCGCTCGCGGTCGGGATCTTCCGACAGGCGTCCGACCGCCGCCAGTTCCTTCCGGCTTTCATCGGTATAGACGACGAAAGCCATCTCGCGGTCATAGTCGATCTGCGTCAGACGCGCGGCGAGCTGCCGCGGCAGGCGGCGCAGCGGCGAGAGAAAGCGCATGCGCAGATCGTCGGGGTCCGTGTGCTCCAGAAGATCGTCGATCAGCGCCGTATCCTCGGGCCGCACGGGGCGCATGGGAAAGACGTTGCCCTTGCGGTCATGCAACTCGCCTTCGAGACTGGAAGGGTAGGGGCGCACGGCAAGGCGGCGTGTGCCGGCCAGAAGCGGCGGGCGTACACGCACCCGCGCGTCGACCGCGATGACGCCGCTGTGATCGGCCCAGAGCGGATTGATGTCGAGCTCATAGACTTCCGGCAGATCGGCGACGAGATCGCCCAGCGCCATCAGCGTCCCGGAGATCGCGTCGAAGTCGGCGCCCGGCCGGTCGCGATAGCCTTCGAGCAGATGCGAAATGCGGGTGCGGCGAATGAGATCTTCCGCCAGCACCCGATTGAGCGGCGGAAGCGCCATCGCCTTGTCGCGAATGACCTCGACCGCCGTACCGCCCTGCCCGAAAAGGATGACCGGCCCGAAAGTTGCGTCGTCCACCACGCCGAGAATGAGTTCAAAGGCGCTCGGCCGGCTGACCATGGCTTCCACCGTGAAGCCTTCGATCGTCGCATGGGGCGCAGCCTTGGCGACATCGGCAAGCATCTTCGTCGCTGCGGCGCGCACGGCATCGGCATTTTCAAGCCCCAGCGCAACGCCGCCCACATCGGTCTTGTGCGTGATCTGCGGCGAGAGGATTTTGACTGCGGCGGGAAAACCGATCTCGGTGGCGATACGCGCCGCCTCCTCCGCATCGCGCACGATCCGCGTGTCCACCACGGGAATGCCGTATGCCGCGAGCAGCGTCTTCGACTCCATCTCATTCAGCCATTCGCGCTTCTCGGCGAGAACCGTATCGACGATGCGTCGCGCGGTTGTGAGATCGCGGTCGGGCCAGGCCGGGCCGGCTGGCGGAATTTCCATCAGCAGCCGCTGGTTCCGCTGATAGCGCACCTGATGCATGAAGGCCGTGATCGCCTGGTTCGGCGTGTCGAAAGTCGGCACCCTGCGGTTGAGGAACACTTCACGCCCCGCCCGCGCGCCGGCATCGCCGAGCCAGCTCGTAAAAACGGGCTTACCGCTCTTGAGCGCCGCGTCAGCCACCACATGGGCCGCCGCGACATTGTCGACAACCGCCGTCGGGCAATTCATCACCAGCAGCGCGTCGGTATTCTTGTCCTTGAGCAACAGGTCTATCGCCGCCGTGTAGCGCTCGGCAGGCGCATCGCCGATGATATCGACGGGATTGCCGTGGCTCCATGTGCGCGGCAACACGGCATCGAGGGCTTCCACCGTTTCCGGCGTGATCTCGGCGAGCCGCCCGCCGAGGTCGAGCAGAAAGTCCGTCGCGAGCACGCCCACGCCACCGCCATTCGTCAGAATGCTGAGCTTGGTGCCCGCGAGCGGCTTTCGCTCGGGCCGCGTCGAAAGCGTTTCAATCGCCTCGAAAAGATCGTCGAGACCGTCCACGCGCAGCATGCCGGCGCGCTGGAAGGCCGCTTCATAAACCGCGTCCGATCCGGCAAGCGCGCCCGTATGCGAGGCCGCCGCCTTGGCTGCCGCTGCGTGCTTTCCCGATTTGATGACGATGACCGGCTTCAAGCGCGCAGCTTGCCGCCCGGCTGACATGAATTTCCGCGCCTCGCGCACGGACTCGATATAGAGAAGAATGCTGCGCGTCTTCGGGTCCTGCGCGAGGTAGTCGAGCATGTCGCCGAAATCGACATCCGACATGCCGCCGAAGGAGACGACATGCGAAAAGCCGATGCCGCGCGTCGTCGCCCAGTCGAGCACAGCAGTGACGATCGCGCCCGACTGCGAGACAAAGGCGATATCGCCCTTGAGCGGCGTCAGATGCGCGAAGGAAGCGTTGAGCCCCACGCCCGGCACCATGATGCCGAGGCAGTTCGGCCCGACGATACGCATGAGGGTCGGTCGGGCCGCTTCCAGAATCTTCATCTGAAGCGCCTTGCCCTCTTCGCCCAACTCGGCGAAGCCCGCCGTGATGACCACAGCGGCGCGCGTTCCCTTGGCGCCCAACTCGGAAATAAGCCCGGGAACGGTTTGTGCCGGTGTCGCGACGACCGCAAGGTCCGGAGCCTCGGGCAGACTCGCCACATCGGCCACCAACTCGACGCCACCAAGACTTCCGTTCATCGACGCCGCTTTGGGGTTCACCGCCATGACGCGGCCCGCAAAGCCCGCGCCGGTCAGATTCTTGAGCACCACCAGCCCGACGCTGCCCTCTCTGGCGCTTGCGCCGATCAGCGCGACCGACCGTGGGGCGAACATCTTGTCGAGATTGCGGATCGTCATGCGGGGGAGATCTCCATCGGAAGAGCGTGAGGGATCAGCGAATTACCGTCTCGAACATATTGGCCTAACAGTATGAAGGATCGACAGGTCGTATGCGCCACCTTTTGCCGCATCGCAGCAAAAGGTGGCGCATTCAGAAATCGTTAATCGAGAACTTCTCGTTTTAGCAAGGCCTTAACCCCTCCGGCGCTAAAAGCATATTCTGATAAATGGGGCCGATGAGCATGCCGCTCGATGAGCACAAAGATAACCGGGACTCCCGGCCGACCGCTTGGTCGGAGCCGCCGCTCTGCCCCAACCTGATTCCCGGCGGGACGGCATGAGCATCACCGGCGCTCACACCGGACGGTTGTCGCGCGAATTCGCGATCAAGTTTCTGATCGTCAGCTTCCTTCTGACCGGCGTCCAGATCGCACTCGACTATCGCGATGGCATGGACCGGTTGCGCGACCGGGTATCGCTCCGCGCCACCGCAGTAACCGACGGGTTCAGCCTGATCGCAGAAACCAATCCGTCCTTCACGCTTAACCACACCAGACAATGGCTCGATCGCAAGGCGCGTGCCTTGCCCGATCTTCTCGGCCTCTATGTCGTCGATCCGCAAGGCCACGCGATTTCGGATACCGGGCGCGGCGCCAACGAAGGCGCGCTGCTGAACGAGCCCCCCGTCCGTGCAGCATTATCGCGCAGCTTCGATGAACAGACTGTCCTCGGCTTCGAACTATCTCATAGAGGCAAACCTCTCTGGATCCGCGTCGCACCACTGCCGCGCATTGGCAGCGTCATGGTAGCAGCCATCGATTTTGATTCCGTGCGCGGCGAGATGAGCCAAACGCTCTGGCATTCGGCGTTGCGGCGCTTCGCCGCCCTGATCCTGCTTCTGGGTGCGATTTACGCGCTTGTTCGCCACGGCGTCGTGCGGCCGATCACGGAGCTTGCCCGTGCGATCGGGAGCAGTCGCCCCGGAGAACGCTTCGAAGCGCCAGCGGATATCCCGGAGAACGAGATCGGCGCGCTTGCTCGTGTCTTCGACGACACATGGTCGAAACTCGGAGAAAACCTTCGTACCAACAAGATGCTAGCGCTGGTGGCGAACAGTACGCAAGCCGGCATGCTCATCGCTGACGCAACCGGGCGGATCGCCTGGTGCAATGCGGGCTTCGTCGCACTGACCGGCTTCGACCGGCAAGATGTTGAGGGACGAATGCCGGACGAGGTTCTGGCGGGCCGCACATGGCCCGTCGGCGCCGTCAGGGCGCTGAGCGAGAGCCGGCGCCGCGGCGAATTGCGCAACATCGAAATGCGGAATCAGACCAGGTCCGGCCGCGCCTACTGGGCGTCTATCGAGGCGCGCCCCGTTCGTGGCGATAATGGAAAGATCGAGCACTTCATCGTGGTCGAGACCGACATCACGCATGTGAAGGACGCAAAATACGCGCTACGCAAAAGCGAGATCGAACTTGCGGCCCGCGTCACCGAATTGCAGGAAACGCAGGTGGAGCTCGAACGGGAACGCGCGAAGCTTGCGCAAGCCACGCTGGAACTCGCGCAGTCGAGGCGAGACGCCGAGCGCCGCCTTGCCGCCCCCTTCCCGTCCGCGCCCGCACAGGCCGAATTGCAGCAAAGCGAGAAGACCGGGACGCCCCTCGATGTGTTGCTCGCCGAGGATCAGGCCGTCAATCAGAAGCTCGTCAGCGCCGTCATGGAGCGGCTGGGCCATCGTCTCACCATCGCGAATAACGGCGCCGAAGCGGTGCGTGCCTTGCGGGCAGCACGCTTCGATCTGGTGCTGATGGATATTCAGATGCCGGAGGTCGACGGCATTCTCGCGACCCAGATCATCCGCGCCGCCGACGAGCCGTGGCGGACGGTCCCCATTATCGCGCTGACCGCCCATGCGACGGAGGGGCATCGTCAGAATTATCTCACTGCCGGCATGGATGGCTTCGTCGCCAAGCCGTTCAAGATCGACATTCTCGTCGCGGAGATGGCCCGCGTCATGCCAACGGCGCAGGTCAAGGCGACAATGGTGCCAGAAGCGGCATCAACAAACGACAATAAGGACAAGACCGATCAAGCGGCCCTGCTGGAAAATGCATTGGACGATCTCGAAGGTCTGTTCGACTGAAATTCGGCTCAGCTCGTCAGAGCACGCAGCTTCTCGACGATGCGCTCTCCCATCTCGCCACCTGTTCCCGAAACATCATTGTCACTGACAAGCTTCAGCAGCTTGAGATGCGCGTGAACGATATCCAGTTCCCTGGCCGACACGCGGTGGCCGCTGCGCAGATAGTCGCAAAGCGAGGCGCCGATCGAGGTGACGAGGTCATAGCCGAACGAGCCGCCCTGCCCCTTGACGTTATGGGCGAGGGAGTGAACCTCATCGAGCGTCGCGTCGGGGGCTTCCGGTTCGAGTTTCGCCCAGATGTCGACGAGGGCAGCGACATCTTCCGTCAACTGCTGCCGATAGGCGCCGCGCAGGCTTGCAACCGCTGCTTCCGCCTGCGCGATCATCTCTTCATAGCTCTGCGCAGAGTTCGGATTCGCCATGCCAGACCCCGGATGTCGCCGGAGAGATTCCGGCCCCGCGAGGTTAGAGGGAACAGGCTTAATGAAGGATAAAGGATAGGGTTGGAGCCGCGCTCAACTGCTCACAACCTGAAGGAGGCGATCGACGTCCTCACCCCGCGTGGCAAATGAGGTGACGAGCCTGATCGTGCGGTTCTCGGCGTCGTCGCCTTCCATGGGCCAGGGGTGAAACCCCGCGCCCGCTTCCCGAAGCCGCTTCAGTGTCCCGCGCGGCAAACGCACGAAGAGTTCGTTGGCGTCGACAGGCGCCTGCAACCGCGCCGAATTGACCAGCGCCAGACCGTCCGCAAGCCGCTTTGCAAGCGCGTTGGCATGTGCGGCATTGCGAAGCCAGAGGTCATCGTCCAGATAGGCTTCGAGCTGCGCAGAGACGAAACGCATCTTGGAGAAGAGATGCCCGGCCCGCTTGCGGCGGAACGCAAAGTCAACCGCGCGTGCCGGATCGAAGAAGACGACCGCCTCGGCCGCGAGCGCGCCATTCTTCGTTGCACCGAAAGAGAGAACGTCGATGCCAGCCTTCCACGTCATCTCCGCGGGCGAGCAGCCGAGAGACACCAGCGCATTGGCGAAGCGCGCGCCGTCCATGTGGACGGCGAGGCCGCGCCCCTCGGCAATGCCCGTCAGCCGGCGCAACTCGCCGAGTGTGTAGACGGTACCCGACTCGGTCGACTGCGTGACGGTGAGGGTAGTCGGCTGCACATTATGGACGTTGCCTGCAGGCATAGTCGCCAGCGCCGCCTCGAGCGCCTGTGGATCGAGCTTGGCGGCGGCGCCGGAGACCCCGACGAGCTTCGCGCCGCCGGTGAACATCTCGGGCGCGCCGCATTCATCGACATGCACATGAGCATGTTCATGGCAGAGGACCGCGCCATAGGGCGGCGTCAGCGTCGCAAGCGCCAGCGCATTCGCCGCCGTTCCGGTCGCCACGGGGAAGACCGCCACCTCATGCTCGAAGATTTCAGCAAAGCGGCCCTGCAGCCGCTTCGTGATCTCGTCCTCGCCATATGAAGGCACCGCGCCCATATTGGCGCGCGCGATGGCGTCGAGAATTTCAGGCGCCACGCCGAACGCATTGTCGCTGGTGAAGATCACGGGTGCAGACCTCGATACAGGATGCCGTCTGGCGGGATGAAAGCGCGAATTTCGTAGAGTGCCCCAGAAATAGGCCAGCCAGCCCGCGCTGTCACGGGGCTGCGGGATTTGCCCTCCCGACGGGTCGGGGCGAGGCGATTTTGCAACGCCGGAATGGGAAACCGGAGCGGGCCATTTTTAGGTCAGCAATCCTGCCATATTTGCTTGATTCAATCGGGCGCATTGGGCATGATCCCCTCGCTGAAGTGGGTTTTGCCTCCTTAGGAGGGGGCATTCGCGCGAAAAGCAGCGGACCCATCCGCAACGGACGTCGATTTACCTTTAATTTCAAATAGTTAGAGTCTGTCGGCGAACTGAGCGACGGGGCAATAAGCGCCCCACGGGTCGATTTTGCAATTAGGCGTGCGATCCGATAAGCGTTCCGCGGCCTCCGGGTGCCCCTTCAGGGCCATCGGCAGGCATCAGAACGTAAACGGCAACGGGAACGGTTTGCCTCCAGGCGCACATGGGGACAGACAGGTGAGGATTTTGGATATGACGGAGAAGCAAGCCATGGTGGCGCTTCCTGCGGGCGGTCTACCCGACGCGCAGGGTCTCTATGACCCCCGGAACGAACGCGATGCCTGCGGCATCGGCTTCGTAGCGAATATCCACAACCGAAAATCGCACAAGATCATTGAGGACGGCCTGCACATTCTCGAGAATCTCGAGCATCGCGGTGCGGTCGGCGCCGACCCGAAGGCGGGTGACGGCGCTGGCATCCTCATTCAGATTCCGGACGCCTTCTTCCGCGAGGAAGCGGCGCGCCTCGGTTTCACGCTGCCCAAGGAAGGCGAATATGGCATCGGCCATTTCTTCCTGCCGCAGGACGAGGCCGAGCGTAAGCGCGTGATGGACCTCGCCGAGCTCGTCATCTCGGAGGAAGGCCAGATTTTCCTCGGCTGGCGCGAAGTGCCCGTCGACAACACGGATCTCGGCTATTCGGTGAAGCCGACCGAGCCCGTGCATCGTCAGGTCTTCATCGCGAAGGGCCCGTCGACGACGGATCAGAACCATTTCGAGCGCAAGCTCTTCGTGATCCGCAAGCGCATCTTCAACACGCTCTTCCACGAGAAGCGTGAGATGCCGAAGGATTTCTATATTCCTTCGCTGTCCTCGCGCACCGTCGTCTATAAGGGCATGCTGCTCGCGGCTCAGGTCGGCTCCTATTACAAGGACCTCACCGACCCGCGCATGGAGACGGCGCTCGCGCTCGTCCATCAGCGTTTCTCGACCAATACCTTCCCGACCTGGCGCCTCGCGCATCCGTTCCGCATGATCTGCCACAATGGCGAGATCAACACGGTGCGCGGCAACGTCAACTGGATCCAGGCGCGCTATTCCTCCATGCAGTCGGAGATTCTGGGCGACGACCTGAAGAAGCTCTGGCCGATCGCCGTCGATGGCCAGTCCGACTCGGCCTATTTCGACAACGCGCTCGAACTTCTCGTCATGGGCGGCTATTCGCTGTCTCAGGCGATGATGATGCTCATCCCCGAAGCCTGGGCGGGCAACCCGCTCATGGACGAGGATCGCCGCGCTTTCTACGAATATCACGCCGCCCTGATGGAGCCGTGGGACGGCCCTGCAGCCGTCGCCTTTACGGACGGTCGCCAGATCGGCGCGACGCTGGACCGCAACGGCCTTCGCCCTGCGCGTTACCTCGTCACCGACGAAGGCAACGTCATCATGGCGTCGGAAATGGGTGTGCTGCCTGTTCCCGAGGAGCGCATCGTCGAGAAGTGGCGTCTCCAGCCCGGCAAGATGCTGCTCATCGACCTCGAAGAGCATCGCATCATCGCCGATGACGAGATCAAGGCGAAGCTCGCGACGCTTCATCCCTATCAGACATGGCTCGACCGCACGCAGATCGTGCTCGAGGACATGCCTGCGCCTGTGAAGAAGGCGCCGCCCGCCGCATCGGACGCCGCAAACCTGCTCGATCGGCAGCAGGCCTTCGGCTACACGCAGGAAGACATCAAGTTCCTGATGTCACCCATGGCGATCGAGGGACAGGAAGCAATCGGTTCGATGGGCACGGACACGCCCATCTCCGCGCTCTCATCGAAGTCGAAGACGCTTTATAGCTACTTCCAGCAGAACTTCGCTCAGGTGACGAACCCGCCGATCGACCCGATCCGCGAAGAACTCGTCATGTCGCTGGTATCCTTCATCGGCCCGCGCCCGAACCTGCTCGATCTCAAGGGCATGTCGAAGGTGAAGCGCCTCGAAGTGCGCCAGCCGATCCTGACCAACGAAGACCTCGAGAAGATCCGCCAGATCGGCGCGGTGCCGGACAATCACTTCCGCTCCGAGACGCTTGACATCACCTACAAGGCCGAACGCGGCGCGCAGGCGATGGAAGAGATGCTCGACCGGCTGTGCGAACGCGCGGAAGCGGCGGTCACACAGGGCTTCAACATCATCATCCTGTCGGACCGCACGGTTTCGGCTGAACGGATGGCGATACCGGCGCTGCTCGCGACGTCTGCCGTTCATCACCATCTGATCCGCAAGGGTCTTCGCACTTCGGTCGGTCTCGTCGTCGAGACCGGCGAGGCGCGCGAGGTGCATCACTTCGCCTGCCTTGCGGGCTATGGCGCGGAGGCGATCAACCCCTACCTCGCCTTCGAGACGCTGGAAGCCATGCTCCCCGATCTCGACGAGAAGCTGACGGCCTATGAAGTCAACAAGCGCTTCATCAAGGCGGTCGACAAGGGGCTGCTCAAGGTCATGTCCAAGATGGGCATCTCGACCTACCAGTCCTATTGCGGCGCGCAGATTTTTGACGGCGTCGGCCTCAACTCCGCCTTCGTGAAGAAGTATTTCACCGGCACGCAGACGGTCATCGAAGGCGTCGGCTGCAACGAGATCGCGGAAGAGACCTTCCGTCGGCATCAGGCGGCTTTCGGCGATACACCCTATCTCCGCAACATGCTCGAGGTCGGCGGCGAATACGCCCAACGCATGCGTGGCGAGGAACATGCCTGGAACGCCGATAGCGTGCGTGATCTTCAGCACGCCGTGCGCGGCAACAGCCAGGACAAGTATCGCGACTTCGCAAGGCGCATCAACGACCAGAGCGAGCGCCTGCTGACGATCCGTGGGCTCTTCGAGGTGAAGACGGCGGAGCAGGATGGGCGCAAGCCCGTGCCGCTCGATGAGGTCGAGCCGGCTGCAGATATCGTCAAGCGCTTCGCCACGGGCGCCATGTCCTACGGCTCGATCAGCCGCGAGGCGCATACGACGCTTGCCATCGCCATGAACCGCATCGGCGGACGCTCGAACACGGGCGAAGGCGGCGAGGAATCCGACCGCTTCGTGCCGATGGCGAATGGCGACTCGATGCGCTCCTCCATCAAGCAGGTGGCGTCCGGCCGTTTCGGCGTCACCACCGAGTATCTCGTCAACTCGGACATGATGCAGATCAAGATGGCGCAGGGCGCGAAGCCCGGCGAAGGCGGGCAGCTGCCCGGCCACAAGGTCGATGCGACGATCGCCAAGGTGCGCCACTCGACGCCGGGCGTGGGCCTTATCTCCCCGCCCCCGCATCACGACATCTATTCGATCGAAGACCTGGCCC
Source organism: Parvibaculum sedimenti (assembly GCF_009184905.1). Classification (GTDB taxonomy): domain Bacteria; phylum Pseudomonadota; class Alphaproteobacteria; order Parvibaculales; family Parvibaculaceae; genus Parvibaculum; species Parvibaculum sedimenti. Next base: position 61,414 of record NZ_WESC01000005.1, on the reverse strand, counting down.
AGCTCATCTACGACCTCAAGAACGTCAACCCCGACGGTCAGGTGTCGGTGAAGCTCGTCTCCGAAATCGGCGTCGGCACGGTTGCCGCCGGCGTTTCGAAGGCGCGCGCCGACCATGTGACCATCTCGGGCTTCGAGGGCGGCACGGGCGCTTCCCCGCTCACTTCGATCAAGCATGCCGGTTCCCCCTGGGAAATCGGCCTTGCCGAAACGCATCAGACGCTGGTGCTGAACCGTCTACGTAGCCGCATCACCGTTCAGGTCGATGGCGGTCTGCGCACGGGCCGCGACGTCGTCATCGGCGCGCTGCTCGGCGCCGACGAATTCGGCTTCGCCACCGCGCCGCTCATCGCGGCTGGCTGCATCATGATGCGCAAGTGCCACCTCAACACCTGCCCGGTCGGCGTCGCGACGCAGGACCCGGAACTCAGGAAGCGTTTTGTCGGCACACCCGAACACGTCATCAACTACTTCTTCTTCGTCGCCGAAGAAGTGCGCGAATACATGGCCTCGCTCGGCTATCGCTCGTTCAACGAGATGATCGGCCAGCTCCACATGCTCGACAAGCGCAAGGTCGTCGAGCATTGGAAGGCGCATGGCCTCGACTTTTCGCGCCTCTTCCACGCGCCGAAGGTCGATGGCGAAGTGGGCATCTTCAAGAGCGAGAATCAGCACCACCAGATCGAGACGGTGCTCGACCGCAAGCTCATCGCCGAGGCGAGGTCCGCCATCGAGACGAAGAAGCCCGTTCAGATCGAAATGCCGATCACCAATGTCGACCGCGCGGCGGGCGCCATGCTCTCCGGCGTCGTCGCCAAGGCCTATGGCCATGCCGGACTGCCTGACGACACGATCCATGTGAAGTTCAACGGCACCTCGGGCCAGAGCTTCGGCGCCTGGGTCGCGAAGGGTGTCACGCTCGAACTTGAAGGCCAGGCCAACGACTATGTGGGCAAGGGTCTTTCGGGCGGACGGCTCATCGTCTACCCGCCGAAGAACACGCATATCGTTCCCGAGAAGTCGATCATCGTCGGCAATACCGTGCTCTACGGCGCGATTTCCGGCGAGAGCTACTTCCGCGGCGTCGCTGGCGAACGCTTCGCCGTTCGTAACTCAGGCGCCATCGCCGTCGTCGAAGGCACGGGCGATCATGGCTGCGAATACATGACCGGCGGCGTTGTCGTTGTTCTCGGCCAGACCGGCCGCAACTTCGCGGCCGGCATGTCGGGCGGTATTGCCTATGTCCTCGACGAGGACGGCATGTTCGAGAAGCGTTGCAACATGGCCATGGTCGAACTCGAACCCATCGAGGCCGAAGACGATCTGCTGGAGAAGGTGCATCACCAGGGTGGCGACCTCGAAGCCCATGGCCGCGTCGATGTGATGTCGGACATGACCCGTTTCGATGCCGAGCGCCTTCGCCACCTCATCGAGAACCATGCGCGCTACACCAATTCGTCGCGTGCGAAGGACATTCTCGCCAATTGGGCCGCAATGCTGCCCAGGTTCCGCAAGGTCATGCCGGTCGAGTATCGGCGCGCCCTGAAGGAAATGGCGCGCGCGCAGGAAAGCGCCGCCGAGGCAATCGCCGTGGCAGGAGAGTAACGTGGGAAAGATCACAGGATTCCTGGAAATCGACCGGCAGGATCGCAAGTACCTTCCGGCGGCGGACCGCGTCCGCAACTACAACGAGTTCGTGATCCCGCTCGGCGAAAAGTCGACGCAGGATCAGGCCTCACGCTGCATGGATTGCGGCATTCCCTACTGCCACAATGGCTGTCCCGTGAACAACCAGATCCCCGACTGGAACGATCTGGTCTATCACGGCGACTGGGAAGAGGCCTCGCGCAACCTCCATTCGACGAACAACTTCCCCGAGTTCACCGGCCGCGTCTGCCCCGCCCCTTGCGAGGCGTCCTGCACGCTGAACCTCCAGGAAGCGCCCGTCACCATCAAGACGATCGAATGCGCCATCGTCGACCGCGCTTGGGAACAAGGCTGGCTGAAGCCGGACGTGCCCGCGCGCAAGACCGGCAAGAAGGTCGCCGTCATCGGTTCGGGCCCGGCGGGCCTCGCCTGCTCGCAGCAGCTTGCCCGCGCCGGCCATGATGTTCATCTCTTCGAGAAGAACGCGAAGGCCGGTGGATTGCTCCGCTACGGCATTCCCGACTTCAAGATGGAAAAGCATCTGATCGACCGTCGCGTCCAGCAGATGGAAGGCGAAGGCGTGACCTTCCATTACGGCGTCCATGTCGGCGTGACGAAGAAGGCCGCCGACCTCGTCAACGAGTTCGACGCAGTCGTTCTCACTGGCGGCGCCGAGCAGCCGCGCGATCTTCCGGTTGAAGGCCGCGATCTTCGTGGCGTTCACTTCGCGATGGAATTCCTGCCGCAACAGAACCGCCGCGTATCCGACGAGCCGCTCCTCAATGCCGAGCCGATCCTTGCCGATGGCAAGCATGTCATCGTCATCGGCGGCGGCGACACGGGCTCCGACTGCATCGGCACCTCGCTCCGTCAGGGCGCCGTCTCGGTGACGCAGCTCGAAATCATGCCCGCGCCGCCCGAGAAGGAAAACAAGCTGCTCACCTGGCCCGACTGGCCGCTCAAGATGCGCACCTCGTCGAGCCAGGCCGAAGGCGCCGTTCGCGACTTCGCCGTCATGACGAAGCGCATCATCGGCGAAGCCGGTCAGGTGACCGCAATCGAATGCGCGCGTCTCGACGACAAGATGCAGGCGATCCCCGGCAGCGAGTTCCAGCTCAAGGCCGATCTCGTGCTGCTGGCCATGGGCTTCGTCTCGCCGGTGCATGAGGGTATGCTGAAAGAACTGGCCGTCGATCTCGACAAGCGCGGCAACGTGGCCGCCGACACGGCGACCTACAAGACAGCGAAGGACAAGATCTTCTCTGCGGGCGACATGCGCCGTGGCCAGTCGCTTGTCGTCTGGGCGATCCGCGAAGGCCGTCAGGCCGCACGCGAGGTTGATCTCTTCCTGATGGGCGAGACGACGCTCCCCCGCTAAGCGCGGCCAACGCGCAGCACTTCAGAAGGCCCCGCCGGAAACGGTGGGGCCTTTTTATATGGCGTCAACCCTTCGCCTCGCCATAGGTGCCGCGCAATTCGACTGCGCCGTCATGCACCTCGCTCCAGCCTGCGCCACGCAGGCGCTCCACAAAGGCGCGAATGACAGCCACGGGCTTCGCGAGCCCGTTCTTCTCCATCTGTTCGTTCCAGGTCGTGGAAAGCGCCACAGCAGCGTCCTGCACCGGCCCTACACCGAAACCATTGACCACGGTGATGAGCTGGCCGCTGTTGAAGAGCAGCAGCAACGCGACCACGATCCACATGGCGCGGGCAAAACGCGCGACGCTCCGCCGCGTCACCTCATCGCGCTCCATGTCGGCGACGCGCACGGCTTCCAGCCTGTCGTCGTCTACGTTCCCGTCGTCGAGCAGATCAAGCATGGGGCGTGCCCTCAAAACTGGAAATAGATGAAGGGCGCGACGCCCTCGGGCGCCACCGCCCATATGACCAGGATCCCCGCCCCCAACAGTAGCCCGAGCAACGGCGAGGGGAGCACACGGATCGCCAGCGCAAGCTCGCGGCCCAGATTGCGCGGCGTAAACTGGAAGATCATCCCGAGCGCAACCAGTCCCACAAGAAACGGCGTCACATGGTCATGGCTGCCCGTCCAGTCTGCAAAGCCCTTCAGATAATCCTGCGCCGTACCGAAGCTGTCGGCACGGAAGAATATCCAGGCAAAGCAGACGAGATGGAATGTCCAGACGACGCCAACCATATGCTGCGCGAAGTTACCTAGCCGCGACAGGATCTGCGCCTCGTCGCCCGCCTGTGGCGGCGCGAGTTCATTGAGCTTGGTGCGGACGAACCGCTCTATGCCGAGCATCGCGCCGTGAAATGCACCCCAGATCACGAATGTCCATGCCGCGCCGTGCCAGACGCCGCCAAGGAACATGGTGATGAGGAGATTGCGATAGGTCTTCGCCTCGCTGCCGCGGCTGCCGCCCAGCGGAATATAGAGATAGTCGCGCAGCCAGCTCGACAGCGAGATATGCCAGCGCCGCCAGAAGTCCTGCAGGCTTGAGGCGCGATAGGGCTGGTCGAAATTCTCACGGAAGCGATAGCCGAGCAGCGCCGCAACGCCGATGGCAATGTCGCTATAGCCCGAGAAGTCGCAATAGATCTGCACGGCGTAGCCATAAATTCCGATGAGCAGGTCGAGCGCGCCCACCGCCGTCGGATCGAAGAACACCGGATCGACAAGCTCCGTCGCGAGATAGTTCGCGATCACCATCTTCTTGGCGAGACCCGTCAGAATGAGCACAGTGCCCACCGCGATATGGTCGCGCGTCAACCGGGCGGGCGCGTGAAGCTGCGGGATGAAATCCGCCGCGCGCACGATCGGTCCCGCGACGAGCTGCGGAAAGAAGGATTTGAAGAGCATGACGTCGAGCAGCGATTTCTCGGCTGCGATATGCCCGCGATAGACGTCGACGACGTAGGAGATGCCCTGGAAGGTGAAGAAGGAAATGCCGATAGGCAGGATGATTTCGAGGAACGGCAGATCGCGATGAAGTCCGAACGTCGTCAGCAACTCGTCAAGCGAGGTAAGGAAAAAGCCGTAATATTTGAAGAAGGCCAGTACGCCCAGATCGACAGCCACCGTCACGCCGACGATGAATTTGCGGAAGCCAACACGCTCTGCCTTGCCGAGCGCGAGGCCACCCAGATAATTGATGAGCGTCGTCGCGAAGAGCAGCCCCGTGAAACGCCAGTCCCACCAGCCGTAAAAGACATAGCTCGCCGCGACGAGAAAATATTTGCGCAAGGCCGGGGCCGCGCGCAGGCCCCATCCGACCGTGAAGACGATCAGAAAGAAGATCCCGAACTCGAGGGTCGGAAACAGCATGCCCGCCAGCGCCCAATGTTGCCCCACACGCCGCCTGGCGTCGGCCTAGACGCGCCGCCCGGAAGCCCCGACGGCGCGTCCCAATATTGGACAGTGTTGGTGAAATCTCAATGAAAGGCTGGACTTATGGTTAACACCCGAAAGGCCTCACTCAGAACTTCATGACGAAAGTCGCCGTCGCCTGATGCGAGGTCAGCTTGTCGCCGAACTGGCCCGTATAGTCGAAATTGAGCCGCGCATAGCCACTTCCGATGCCGAGCCCCAGGCCTGCGAAAGGTATGTCCTTGTCCAGAGCATCGCCCTCAACCGAGAAGGCGCCCCCGGCAACGAAATGACCGTCGGCCACCGGCGTCGCATCGAGAAACTCATGCGTGATGCCACCGCGCAGATAGGGGTCGATGTCGGGATTGCCGCCCGTCTTGCCGCTGACGCGCAGTTCCGCGGTCGTCCGAAACGACTGGAAGCTGTTTGCATTGATGGCAAGGTCGACACCATCTCCACCGCCCTCCTCCGTATATGAGGCCTGACGCAGATAGGTATAGGAAGCCCCGAGCGCCGGCCGGATCGAGATCGGCCCAAGCGCCAGATCGTAGCCGACCTGAGTCGACAACCCGGCCTGATAGCCCATCCAGTTCGCATAGGGATTGCGCGTAACGTCGCCCGCCGTCACCTGCCTGTATCCCTTGTAGCTGTCGAGACCCAGGCTGCCCATCGCGTCCCAGTAGAAAGCTCCGCGGTTCAGCGCGTGATAAAGCTGGAGGAGATAGGTCTGATTGACGTTGTCGTGTGCGGGATCGCTCGCGCCATACTGCATCGCCGCATAGGTGAAGGAGGCGCCCGAGACGTCGCCATCGCCGTCGCGCGTGTCGTAGCCGACGGCAAGCGCGTAAAGCGTGCCATCATATGAGGCCGACTTCTCTCCACCGGCACCCGACTCGGCCGAGACTGCCTCCTGCGCCCAAAGGCCGGTATTCCGGCGTCGGCGATACCCTGTCGTCTGACCATCCTGATCGTCGCTGCGCAGAAGATCGAGACGGCTCGACACGATGCCCGAAGAAATGTCCTGCACCCGCAGCGCCTGCTCCTCGCGCGCGCCGCTGAGATCGGGCAGCAGATCCTTGTAGAGCTTCTGAATTGCCGCAACCGTCGAAAGATTGCCGACAGCCGCGCCGAATTCGTCGTCCAGGGCAAACGCCGTCGGCGCGACATTGTAGATCGTCGCCGCATTGCCGGTGATGCCGAGTTCCGCAGCCGTCTTGCGCGCCAGTGTGATGTAAAGCTCGTTCCCGCTCGTGCTCAGCACCGCGTTATAGCCTGCGCTCACACCACCGATAAGGAGATCGTCCACGCCGCCAGCTGACAGTGAGAGCGTCCCGGCATCGACCAGATTGATGGTTTCTGACGTGCTCAGATAGGAAGAGAAGGTGACATCCACCGTTGCGCCCGCGGCAAAGCTCGTCGTGCCCGTCGTCGTCAGCAGCGCGCTCGTGTTGGCCACTGCGTCATAGGTGACGGCGAAGATGGAATCGCTCGCGAAGGCGGCCGTCGTCGCGTAGTAGCCCGAACCCGCGCTGCGAAAAGTCGCGTCCTGCACGTCCAGAGTGCCGGTTGCGCCGGTGTTGGTGCCGCCCGTGAACTCGGCGCCACCCGACAGGCTCATATCGAGCGTACCGCCTGAAGCAATGTCGATATTGCCGGTGATCGTGCCGTCATCGGAGGTGATGGTCGAGGCGCCGCTGCCGAGATAGATAGCACCCGTGATCGTTCCGCTATTCGTCAGGGTGAAAGCCGAGGCCGATGTCGAGACATCGATTGCGGTTGCCGCGCCATCGTTCGCGATGGCCTCGATGGTGCCCGAGTTGACGATGCTCGAAAGCGTGCCAGACGCATCGACAATCGCGACGGCGTCGCCCACGGTACTTGCGGACGCCTCGATCGTGCCCGAATTCGTGATGCCGTTCAGTGTGCCGCCCGCCTCGACGGAAATCGCGACCGCCTTGCCGCCCGTGGTGCCGAGCGTCAACGCCTCAAGCGTACCTTCGTTGACGATCTCGTCGACAATACCGCCGGAGCCAATGCTGATGCCCGTCGCATCGGCGTCGATAGCGCGGGAGAGAATGATCGAACTCGTCCCGGCATTGGAGATGCCCCCTGTCAGATCCGACGTATATCCGCTATCCGCCTCGACACGGATCGCGGTGGTCGCCTCGCCCGAATTGCTGCCGTAGGTATAGATATATCCGGCGTTATAGATCCCATAGGCTTCGGCATCCGTGCCGACATTGCCGATCGTGATATTGGCGGGACTTGTCGCATCGGTACCGACAAAGATCGTATTGTTTCCATAGGTGGTGATCGTATAGCCCGCGGCGTTGGAAATGCCGCCGCCAAGGCTCTGATAAACCTCGATTGCCGGACCGCCAATCACGCCGTCATCCGCCGTGTCTGACGACGCTGCCGTACCGGTCCTGAGCGTGCCCGTATTCGCGATGGAGCCGGTGGTCGCGGTGGTGACGCTGACGCCGATGCCGCCAGCGCTCGCCGCGAGGGTCGATCCTTCATTCGTGAAGGAATTGTCGCTGTCGATTGTCACCGCCGTGTCTGCGCCGACGGAGAGCGTCCCCGTCACGGTTATATCGCCGTCCGCCGAAGTCGTTTGCGCGGTGGTCGACGAGGAAATCGTCGTATCCGCACCCGCAAGCCCGCTCCAGAGAGAGAGCGGCAGAATGAGCGCGCAAAGCTTCGTTGCGCGGCGCTGCGAGCGCCGCACATGGACGGGTGAATAAGGCAAGGCGACCGACCCCCTGTGAGGAATTGACCCCACTCAAACGGTGCGAAAAATCAAATCCGTCGCGAGGAAAAACAAACAGTTAAACAATCTTTTTCTGCACGATTGTTTGAAACTTTTGTTCAGCGCTGGCCGCATGTTTTCGTGTGCGGCATCAACGCGCGGAGCAAGGCCGCTCCCGCGCGGCGCGCACCGTCCGTACGGAGATGAACGCGGTCCGGCCAGGCGAGTGGGGGATGTGCGTCCGCCCAACGCGCAATGCCGCATGCGCCATCCATGACGCCCGAAAGATCGAAATAGAAGGCGTCCTGTTTCGCCGCCACGGATTTTTGTACGTCGCGCAAGGCGGCAAGTTTCGGCGGCGTGGTCCAGCCGCCTCCGCATGTCGCAGCTTCTCCGGACTTTGCCTTGCGCGCGCCATCGAGCGGGCCGAGCACGGCGATGGATGCATGTGGCGACAAGCGTTTCAAACGAGCGATCAAGGTTCCGAGCTTTGCCGCATAGGCATGGAGATCAAGCCGATCATTGAAGCCCTCATTCGTGCCGTAGCCGAGAATGACGAGATCTGGCCTGAGCGCCGCGATCTGCGCGTCCACCACGCCTTGATCCCAATGACCGACGACATCGAGCGTCGCGCCGCTGATCCCATAGCTGTCATAGCGAATACCGGGGCGCCCCGTGATGAGCGCCCAGCCAAGAAGCGCGATCTCGCCATCGCCCGCCGGGCGGATTTCCACGCGATGCGCCGAGGCCGCGGGCACACGGAGCCGCACAAGGCCCGTCCGAGGCGCGCGCGTGGAGAGGCGCAACGAGACGGCGCCGTCGAGCGCGACCATCAGCGAGCCGGTGGAGGGCCCGCCCATCGCCTCGATCTCCACTTCGTCGAAGGCCCCGCCCTCTTTCTCGATCGAGGTTCGTGCCGCCGCGCTTGTTGCGGAAATCCGGTAGCCCGAAATGCCGAAGGGGCCCGTTGCGCCGGCCTTGAGGCTCGACGCCGCCACCCAGGGCCCGGTCATGGAGACCTTGTAGCCCTGCGGCGCATAGTAACGATAGGGATTGCCCGGCGGCAGGCCGCGCCCCGCATCGCCATAGGTGCGCGTCCAGTCCCCGCGCAGCACACCCGTCAGATGATCGAGCGCGATATGGCTGTCGCCCAGATGGAGAATATTGATCGTGCGGCGTTTGCCCGCCTCGAGATCGCCGAGCGCCGCGTGGAAATCGGCAAGCCCCGCCGACGCGGGCCGCTCGGCGCAATGCGGCTCCGCCGCACAGGCGGAAACGAAAACGACAAGCGCGCCGATCGCGAACTTCGCGCCGCGTATCGCAGGGCTCAGGCGATCACCGCGAGGCACCGGTCCAGCGCCAATCGTCGCTGCGGCCGGGTCGGATATCGGCGACCCTGCTCGGCTGCCCGCCCGCATCCGTGCTGCCGCGTAGAGTCTCGCTGCCCGCGCTGGTCAGGGCCGCCGAGGTAACCGCGCCCGCCGCCGGCGCTGTCGACTGCGCCGTCACCAGCCCCTTATCGACATCGGTGCGGATAGCTTGCGCGATCCCCCGGGCGAGAAGCTCATATCCGGCCATCGTGAAGTGAATGCCGTCTTCAGTGCGCAGCTGTCGCTTCTTGCCTGCTGCGTCAGTGCCAAAGGCCTGATAGTTGCCATCCTTGTCGGCGGCAAGTTGATGGGTCGGGATGAAGGCGACGCCATTGGCTTTTGCCCGCCCTTCAAAGATCGAGGAGAAAGTCTCCATGTCGGCCTCGAAGCCGGGGCTGCGCATGACGGGAAGGCCGACCCAGTAGATGCGCGCGCCCGCCGCCTTCAGCGTCGCGGTGAAATCATCCACCCGCGCCTGATAGACCTCGCGCCATTTCGGCTCGAACAGAGCGTGGCGCTCATTACCCTCGATGATCGTCTGACGGTCGTTGGTGCCCATGACAACAACGGCGATGTCGATCTTGGTATCGGCGGCGGCTTCGCGCACGGCGTCGTTCCAGTCGTAATAATCCTTGCGCACAAAGCCCGTGGCGACGCGCGACTTTCGGATGACGCTGAAGCGCTTGTCCTTGTGGAACACGTGATAGAGCCCCGCCCACACGCCATCGCCGAGCGAGTCGCCGAAGATCACCACGTTGTAATGCGGTTGCTCCGGTCCTGCCTCCGGCTTCGCGGGCAACTCGCTACGCAGGGGGACGGTGAGCGCGGCGCTGGTGACGGAAGCGTCGGCCGGCGGAACCGGCGAGATCGGACGCGGCTCGGCATGTGCAGGCAGCGCAAAGCCCGCGCCGAGCATCAGCGCGAGACATAAGCCACTGGCGATGGAACGAGCCACCCTGCCCCCGATACGCAAATGCCTGAGACGTGGGGCAACAACAAGCGCCCGCGTCCGGAAATTGGAAAGATGGATGCCCCGTGCAGGCCCCATGCCCGTCCGGGCGGTGAAATATGCACCATAACGGGACAGTCAGTCCAGCCGGACGGCGGCGCTCAGGTGGCGTGGCGCAGAAGCTCGGAAATGACCCGTTCGAGGTCCTTCAGCGAGGCACAGGTCTTGGCCGTGTCGCAATAGGGAGCGAGGCGCTTCATCTCGCTGTCGCCCGAGTTCCATAGCGACCTGGGCTCCGGGTTCAGCCAGATAACGCGGCGGGCGCGGGCATGGATTTTCTTCAGAATGTCGCCGCGCGGATTGCCATAGTTCGACCGTGCATCGCCGAGAATGAGGACCGTCGTGCGGTGGTCCACATCGTCAAGCGCCAGCCGTTCGAAATCGAGGAATGCCTGGCCGTAGTCGGTCGAGCCCCCGCCATGCTCCATCAGCGCACGGGCGAGCGCCTTTTCGATATCGCGTTCGCGCTCGAACAGTTCCGTCGTTTCTCCGAGCTGGCCGGAGAATGCGAAAGAGCGCACACGCGGCAGCACTTCCTGAAGGCTGTAAAGGAACATCAGCAGAAACCGCGCCACCTGCGCCACCGAACCCGAGACGTCGCAGATCGCCATGACCTTGGGACGGTCGATCTTCTGCTGCTTCCAGATGGTGTGGAAGAACAGCCCGTCGAACTCGACATTGGCGCGGATGGTGCGGCGCATGTCGAGCTGGCCACGCTTTTCCACCTTCTTGCGGCGGGAATGGAGCGCGACGAGGCGCTTGGCCATCTTCGCCACCAGCGCCCGCATGATCTTCATGTCGCTGCGGTCGACATTGCTGAGGCGAACCTGCGAGAGCACTTCCTCGCGCAATTGCCGTCCGGCATTGGCGGTGAAGATTTCGAGCTGCTTCTCCACATAGTCGCGCACCTGCTCGCGCAGCGCGTCGCGGGCATCGCTCAGACGCTCGGCGCCCTTGGGATCGCCGCTCTCGCGCCGCTCGATCTCATCGTTCAGCGCGTCGAGCCCCATGATCTCCATCATGCGGCGCGTATACATGCCGCGCTGCGTGAAAAGCCTGATGCGGTTGAGCTGCGCCTGACGTGCCGCTTCGGCAAGCGCCATTTGCAGCGCGGCCTGATCGCCACCTTCGAGCATGGCGACGAGGTCTTGCGGCGCGGGCGCCCCACCCGAAGGCTGGCCTTCCGTGCCGCCACCGCCCGGCCCCGGCATTCCGCCCGAACCGTTTTGCGTCTCACCGGCATTCGGCTCCCGCTCCGCATCGCCCTGTTGCTGCGTCGAGGTTTCGGACTTCGCCTTGAATTGGTCGAAGGCGAAGTAGCGGTCGAACGTGTCGCGGAAAGCCTGCTTCTCGTCCTCGGTCTTCGCCAGCACCTGGCTCAGCGCATGGCGCAAAATCTCGCGCTCGCCGAGCCCGACGAGATCGACCACGCGCCCGGCATCGATCGATTCCGAGGTCGAAACCCGGACATCGGCCGCCCTGAGCGCGCGTATGAAATCGCCGAGGACTTCGGTCATGTCAGCTCGCGGCCAGCGCCTTTGTCGTCAACGCATTGATCTCGGAATCGACATTCTCGATGTCGTCCTGGAACTTCAGCAGCACATTGAGCGTGTCGCGCACGAGTTCGGCATCGAGTTCGCGCGCATGAAGCAGAACCAGCGTGCGCGCCCAGTCGATCGTCTCGCTCACCGCCGGCAGCTTCTTGAGGTCGAGTGCGCGCAGGCCCTGCACGAAGGCGACGAGCTGATTGCGCAGACGTTCTTCCACTTCCGGCACGCGGGCGCGGATGATGCGCTGTTCGAGTTCCGTGTCCGGGAACGGAATATAGAGATGCAGGCAGCGCCGCTTCAGCGCGTCGCCGATCTCGCGCGAATTATTCGAGGTCAGGAAGACGATGGGCGTCGTCCGCGCCTTGATCGTACCAAGTTCCGGAATCGAGATCTGATAGTCGGAGAGAATTTCGAGCAGGAAAGCTTCGAACTCGTCATCCGACTTGTCGAGCTCGTCGATGAGAAGCACCGCGCCGCCCGGCTGCCACAAGGCCTTCAGCAGCGGCCGCGGCTCCAGAAACTCTTCGTTGAAAAACGTGTCGTCGAACTCGTGCAGACGCGAGATGGACTCTTTCAGCCCCTGCGCGCCGGACATGAGGTCGCCGAGCTTCTCCTTCAGCACCTGCGTATAGAGAAGCTGCTTGCCATATTTCCACTCATAAAGGGCCTTCGCCTCGTCGAGACCTTCATAGCACTGCAGCCGGATCAGCGGCTTGCCGAGAAGCTCCGCCGTCGCCTTGGCGAGTTCGGTCTTGCCGACGCCGGGGGGGCCCTCGACGAGCAGCGGCTTCTGCAACCGCTCGGCGAGGAAGATCGAGGTCGCGATCTGGTTGTTGCAGATATAGCCGCTGCGCTCGAAACCCTGCCGAATGGCCGCGATCTGCGACGGCGCATCGCCGTTCACGTCTGGAACTACCTTGTTCAACACTGTCCAGGGGGCGAACAGCCCCCTTCCCTTTTTGCGTTTCCTGTTGGTGGCAAGCCTACCACAAGGCAGCAAAGCAAGGACAAGCCGAAAGCATGCAAGTCGTCCTGCGCCGATGGCTGACGCGAGGGAAAGGGGCTCAGCCGCGAGCCAGTTGATCGAGCAGCCATATCTGATGCTGATGGATCGCCGCTTCGAGATGGCTCAACCGCGCAGGCCCCGCCGTCCGGCTACGCAGTCCCTTCTGCGTGCCCTCGCAAGCCGCAATGTCCTCCATATGGATCGCGAAAGTCGCCTGCCGGAAAATATCCTTCAGCACTTCGGCATCCGGCACATCGAGCGATTTCGGATGGACGAGCAGATACGCCGTGAGCTTGAACTCTTCGACGCTCTTCAGCTCCATCCGGTAGTAGATGAGCGAATCCGCCAGCACCGCGAAAATATGCGCAGGGAACACATTGAAGACGGAGAAGCCCCGCCGCGCCTTGTCGGGAATGCCATCGAGCGGCGGGAAGAGCGTCGCCGAAAGCTCGTCTCCCCTGTGCGGAATGCGAAGCACCGCATAGGCCCCCGCTGCCGTGTCGACGCTCGTATCCGCGCCCGGATAGTCGCGTTCGAAGGTCTCGGGATGGATGGCGAAGTGGTGATAGGCCTCCATGAAATTGTCGACCAGCGTCTTCCAGTTGAACGCCTGATCGAATTCCACGCGGCCGACGATCTCCATTTCGTCCATTTTCCAGGGCGCCAATTCCTCCGCGAGCGGCTGAAGCTGGGGCGCAAGAGGCGCGGCCTTGCCATCGAGATTGACGAAGATGATGCCTTGCCAGACCTCGCAGCCGAAATTGGGGAGCGAGCAATTCTTGCGGTCGAAATCAGCTGCTTTGTCCATCAACGGCGCGGCCATCAGCGATCCGTCGAGCGCATAGGTCCATTTGTGATAGGGGCAGGAGAAGGTGCCGGCATTGCCCGCACCCTCCGCCACCATCATCCAGCGGTGGCGGCAAACGGCGGATAGCGCCCGCACCGCGCCGTCGCGTCCGCGCACGATCACGAGCGGCTCGCCCGCAAGGTCGAAACGGAAGTAGTCGCCGGGATTGGGGATCTCCGCCACATGGCCGACCGAATACCAGTTGCGGCGCATAACGCGCTCCATCTCGGCCTCGAATATCCCGGACGAAGTGTAGAACTCGGGCGGCAGCGTCGAGGCTTCCGCAAGCGGCTTCAGCACCGATGCCTGCCCGGCCAGCAGCGCCTCCTCGATATTTTTCGACGGCATGGCTCCCTCCCCATTATTTCGACCGATCGGTCGAAATAATGGGGAGGCCAACCCAACCTGTCAATGCGGACGGCTTATACCGGATGATTGAAGGCCGCGGCCTCCCGCCGCAGCGCGTTGAGGTTCCTGCCCGGCGCAAGCACACCCCGGACGAGCAGCGAGGCAACTTCCTCCGCCGTCGCCACAATGCGGGCCGCGTCCTGTCGCTCGGCCCATGTGACCGAATATTCGGTCGCCGCAATCATGGCCTTTGCCACCATATTCCTGTCGCAGGCGTGGAATTCCCCAGCGTCCACCCCCCGCTTCAGCCGGGCTTCGATCCAGGCGACGAGCTTGTTCCGGTCCGCCCAGAAGGCCGTCATCTGTGGATCGTTCAGGTCGCCGTGATTGATGAGCCAGGTGCAGTCGTAGGGCGCCGCGCAGAGCTGCTCGACGTCGAAGCGCAGATAGGCATAGAGCCGCGCCGCCTCGGACAGCGCCGCCCGCCCGAGGCGCCTCTGCATGGCCAGCGCAGGCGTCAGCACCCCCTCGATCATCGCGTGGACGATCTCTTCCTTCGATCCGAAGTAGTAGTAGAGCGAGGCCTTCTGGAGCCCCGCCTCCGCCGCGATTTCGCGCACCGACGCCCCGGCGATACCCTTGGCCCGGAATAGCCGCGCGGCGGCCTCTATGATGTCGCGCCGCGCGTCGTCCGAGGGCGGCGTGGCATTGGTCCTTGGGCGGCCTGCGCCACTCCGGGGTCTACCCTGTGCATTTTCTAACGTGCCTCTCACAGTCAGTCCCACCCTTGCCGCTTTATCCCCCCGTCATTGGGCTATAGGGTACCACATCCGAAAATCTGCTCGCAGAAGCAACCACCAGAAACGTCCCAGGGAGAGCTCCATGACAGCCATCAACGAAGTCGGCGATCTGACCATCGAGGGAGATGTCGGCGTCCTGACGCTGAATTCCCCGCCCGTGAACGCCCTTTCGGCCCCCGTCCGCACGGCCATCAATGACGGCATCAAGGCAGCGATCGACAATCCCGCCGTCAAGGCCATCGTCCTGATCTGCGACGGCAAGACCTTCATCGCCGGCGCCGACATCACCGAATTCGGCAAGGCGCCCTCGGGCCCGAGCCTCTTCGACGCACAGGCCATGATCGAGAACGCACCGAAGCCCGTCATCGCCGCAATCCACGGCACGGCGCTCGGCGGCGGCCTCGAAGTCGCCCTCACCTGCCATTACCGCGTCGCCGTCCCCTCGGCGAAGTGCGGCCTTCCCGAGGTCAATCTCGGCCTGCTGCCGGGCGCGGGCGGCACACAACGTCTTCCCCGCATCGTCGGTGCCCAGAAGGCCGTCGAGATGGTGACGGTCGGCACCCATGTCGGTGCCAAGGCCTGCAAGGAAATGGGCCTCGTCGATGAGCTGGTCGAGGAAGGCAAGCTCCGTGAGGGCGCCATCGCCTTTGCCAACAAGATCGTTGCCGAGAAGCGCCCGCTGAAGAAGGTCCGAGACCTCAACGACAAGGTTGAAGCCGATCGCGGCCATCCGGAAATCTTCGCGAATTTCCGCAAGGCCAATGCCCGCAAGTTCCGCGGCTTCCTCGCGCCGGAATACAATATTCAGTGCATCGAAGCGGCCGTGAACCTTCCTTTCGATGACGGCATCAAGGTCGAGCAGAAGCTTTTCCGCGAACTCGTCACCGGCACGCAGTCCGCGGCCCAGCGCCATGTCTTCTTTGCCGAACGTCAGGTCTGGAAGCTGCCGGACGTTCCCGCCGACACGCCGACGATCCCCGTCGCCAGGGTCGGCGTCATCGGCGCCGGCACCATGGGCGGCGGCATCTCGATGAACTTCCTCAATGCGGGCATTCCCGTCACCATCGTCGAGACGAAGCAGGAAGCGCTTGATCGCGGCATCGCCACGATTCGCAAGAACTACGAGAACACCGCGAAGAAGGGCCGTCTGACGCAGGACGACGTCGAGAAGCGCATGGCGCTCCTCACCGGTACTCTCGCGCTCGAAGACCTCGCCGACAGCGACCTCGTGATCGAAGCCGTCTTCGAGAACATGGAGATCAAGAAAGACATCTTCGGCAAGCTCGACCGGATCGTGAAGCAGGGTGCGATCCTCGCGACCAACACCTCGGCGCTCAACATTGACGAGATCGCGACCGCGGTGAAACGCCCCGAAGCCGTCATCGGCCTCCACTTCTTCTCGCCCGCAAACGTCATGAGGCTCCTCGAAGTCGTCCGCGCCGACAAGACCTCGAAACCGGTCATCGCGACCTCGATGCAGATCGCCAAGAAGATCGGCAAGATCGCCGCACTCGTTGGCGTCTGCCCCGGCTTCGTCGGCAACCGCATCCTCGCGCAGCGCCAGCGCGAAGCGCAGAAGCTTATCCTCGAAGGCGCGATGCCCTGGGATGTGGACCGCGTTCTCTATGACTTCGGCTTCCCCATGGGCCCGTTCGCCATGTCGGACCTCGCCGGTCTCGACATCGGCTGGTCGAAGGAGAAGTCGACCGGCTCGACCATTCGCGAAGTGCTCTGCGAGATGGATCGCCGCGGCCAGAAGACGGGCTCCGGCTTCTACGACTATGACGAGAACCGCAACGCGAAGCCGTCGCCCGTCGTCGAGAAGATCATTCTCGACTTCGCCGCGAAGCAGGGTATCAACCGCCGCACGATTTCCGATCAGGAGATCCTCGAGCGTTGCGTCTATCCGATGATCAATGAAGGCGCGAAGATCCTCGAAGAGGGCAAGGCCATCCGCGCGTCCGACATCGATATCGTCTGGATCAACGGTTATGGCTGGCCGGTCTATCGCGGCGGCCCGATGTTCTATGGCGACACCGTCGGCCTCGACAAGGTGCTGGCGAAGATGAAGGAATTCCAGGCGCAGATGGGCGACGACTTCAAGCCCTCCGCCCTTCTGGAAAAGCTCGTCGCCGAAGGCAAGAAGTTCCAGAGCCTCTAAAGGCCAACACAACAGCGGGGCGGCTCAGGCCGCCCCGTTTTCGTTTCGGGAGGGACACATGAACAGACACGAAGAACTCATCCGCAATTTCGTCGACGCGTGGCCACGCCTCGACGTCGATGCCATCGTCGATTACTTCACCGAAGACGGCATCTATCACAACATGATGATCGACCCTGTGCAGGGGCGCGCTGGCCTCACCGCCTTCATCGGCGCTTTCCTCAATGGATGGAGCGACGTGAAGTGGGACATTCTCAACATCGCCTCGGCCGGCAATCTCGTCTTTGCCGAGCGCGTCGATCATTTCAAGGTCGGCGGCAAGCCGGTAGACCTTCCCTGCTGCGGTGTCTTTGAAATCGAGAACGGCAAGATCAAGGCCTGGCGCGACTATTTCGACATGGGCACCTATATGAAGGCTCTGGCCTGAAGCGCGAGGGAGAACCGACCATGACCATCCGCCTGCATGAACTCGTCAACAAGGATGGCCGCGCGCTCAGCCCCTTTGTCTGGCGCATCAAATATGCGCTAGCGCATAAGGGCCTTGCTTATGAAACGGCGCCTGTCGGTTTCATCGGTATTCCGAAGCTCTGCGGCGGCAAGTTCAAGACCGTGCCGATCATCGAGGATGGCGACAAGACCGTCTGCGACAGCTGGACGATTGCCGATCATCTCGACGAGACCTATGCCGCGCGGCCCCTCTTCTCCTCCCCGCAGGAGCGCGCAATGGTGCGGTTCTTCGATGGCTGGTTCGGCCTCGAAGTGATGAACCGGATGTTCCAGATCTGCGTGCTCGACATCCATAATCATGCGCGGCCAGAGGACCAGCCCTATTTCCGCGAAAGCCGCGAAAAGCGCCTTGGCGGAAAAACGCTGGAGCAATTTGTCGAAGGCCGCGAGCAGAAGCTCCCGGAACTGCGCCACGCGATGCGTCCAATGCGTGCGGCGCTCGCCAATGCACCGTTCCTCGGCGGCGACCAACCCAACTACGCCGATTACATCGCGCTTGGCGGCTTTCTCTGGGCGGGCGCAATCTGCACCCTGCCCATTCTCGAAAAGAGCGATCCGCTCAACGAATGGCTCGCACGGGGCTTCGATCTTTACGACGGCATCGGTCATGTGCCGCTCTATCCGCTGGCAGCTTGAACCACGACACAACAGACTGCTCGCGATCCTCCACAAGTCGTCGCGAGCGGTCTCGCTCAAGCGTTACCGGTCCTTCCGCAGATAAAACTGGAAACCACCATCCTCGATATAGGTAGAGGCCGAGGCTTTGTACGACGTCAGACAGTCGGAATGCCCCCTCACCAGAATAGCGCGATGTGCCGCCACAACGCTCGCGCAGCTCTTCTCGATAGCAGCGTGACTCATCTGTTCAAACTGCGTTCCTACACGACCGCCAATCTCAGGGGCGCTGTAGTGATCATCGTTCACCCAGAGAAACTTGCGCTCATCACGAAGCGCAAAAGTCATGCTGTCATAGATCGACACTGTTGAGAGACTGCTCTGCTTGGGCATGTAAATGATGCAGAGCAGCGCAATGACCGCCAATCCGATGTTTCTGACAAGCAGGACAGATTCCGCCCATCGCACATCCACGAACGCAGCGTAAGTCGTCTGGGCGCCTATAGCCAACAACACATAAGCCACAACGTCGACCGGCATCTCGTAATAATCGTGGATGAGATAAACGTTCGCGAAGACGAGCCAACCGGTGAGGAAGGCTACCCCAAGAGCAGCATATTCCCTCGGCGCAGTCCGTAGGCAGTAGTAGGCAGCAGGGAAAGCGAGCACGACAACCAAGGGATTCGACTTCACGAAGCGCTTGGGAATCTTCAACCAAAAATCCAACGACAGCCTCTGATGGATGGTGCCGAAATACCACGTCGGGTCTTGCGCAAAGCCTCCAACATCCGTTTCGAGCACATATTTCCGTATTTTCTCAGCCAGAAGCGCACCAGCAAGAGCAACCACCAAGGGGATAAGCATCTTGGCGTTGGCATAAGCGTTCCGATGACCGTCACGATTCAACAGCGATTGAACTGCGAAAAAGACGACGAAGACAAACGGGATCGGAGACTTGATGAGGGCAGCGAGGAAGAGCAGCGCCGACCCAACAAGCGTCGCTCTCGTTTGCTCCGCTTTGAGCAAGATCGCCGATGCCGCCACGGCCAGTGCCAGCGCCATGTCGTCCGGCATTGGCGCCGAGAAATAATGAAGAAAGACAGGGGAGGTGCATAGCAGGAAGACTAAATAGACCCCCGCCCCCGACTTAAACCCCTCGGCAATCGAGCACCCTCCCCAAAGCAAGAGAAGAAACCAACCAAGATTGAAGCATTTCGCGGCAACTAGCGGCTCGGATCCTGTAATGAGCGCAAGCTTTGCAACCACGAAGGCATAGATTGGAATATCGTAGATGGCAATATGTCCGCGAAAATCCTCTAGAGGCGGATAATCCTTGTACCCATAGAAACCCAATATTTGCGCATAAACGTCGGCTTGCCGCCCATCATGGGTTCCATTGATTCCGACATAAGAGCTACCGACGACATAAAACGCAAAGAGCAGAAAAAATACGACAAGGAGATATTGCGTTCTCAGAGTCATCATTAACGACATAGCCCGCTCCATATTCGTTCTTATACGAAACGATAGGCGTGACATGCTTGACCTGCAAGGCGCATGCCGGGAGCGGGGCGCAGGACGAGAGCAACGCCATGTATTTGGCTCACACAGCAGAACCGCACCGTCGGAATGACACCCTCTATTATGCATGTAAGCTCACTTGCAATGCCCTTACCCCTGCATCGCCACCAGAGCCGCGTCCTCCTCGTTTACGAGAACGACCTCGCAAAGCCACATTCCGGTGGGAGCCTCAGTCGCCGCGCCCGTTTCGGGGTCCGTCGCGCCCGGCGACGTTTCCGGATAGGGCAGCCGGACGCGCGCATCGTCGAAGCGGTCGGCATCCCATGCGAAGGCACGGGCTTTGCCGACGCTGGCTGCGACAAGCGCTGCATGAAGCTCTTCCGGGCTCGCCGCGCGAATGAGATAGGTGTTGATCGCACTCATGCCGTCACCGCCCATGTCTGGCCATCGGTCTGTTGAATCGTGCCGCAGATGTGAATTTGCTCAAGCTTCGCGTTGAGATAATTGCCCGCAACCGACGAGCCGAGCCTCAACACCGAAAGGCCGCCCGGCAGAGTGATTGCGCCAAAGCTCGCGACATTTCCTGTCCTGTCTACGACATAGCCCCCGCCCGCGCCCCAGCCGAACGCAAGCGGTTTGCGGCCCAGCGCGACCGCGGCGGACAATGCAGTGTCGATCTGCGTCACGCCACCCGCGACGATGACCAGCGCGGGCTTGTCGGACGCATCGACATGAGCCCGCACCAGATTGTTCGCCGTGCCGTCGCTGAGCTCGAAGAGCGTGCGGCTCACGCCATGCCCGACGCTCGCGTAATTCGGGACGATAAGCGCGGCCCCGCCGCTCGCGAGTCCCGCCGCGTTGAACCAACCCATGCTCGCCGCCTGAACGTCGCTCGCATAGCGCGTTGCGGCTGCACCCGCCGTTGCGATCGGCGGCGTGGTGAAGGTGTTTTCTTCAAGCTGGTTGAGAATGAAGTAAGCGGTCCCGCCTGCGGCAACCTTGATCTGCGCGCCGCGCCCCGTATCCACGGGCGTGCCGGTGACGGCGACACGCGAATAAGCGGCATAGGTGTCAAAGGCACTCGCAATGGAACTGTTGATGGCGACGCATGCGGTGCCGCCAACCGTGCGCATATAGACGCTGGCAGTGTGCTTGTTGACGTTGCCGGCAGAGCCGCTGAACATCACGCCGCCTTCGGAGGCACCGGCGCTGTTGTCCAGCTTGTAGACCTTTCCGCTCGTCGCGATGTTCTGCAACCCGGCGGCAGCCAGCGCGGCCTGGTCGTCGACGATCGACAGCACCGAACCAGTGCCGTACTTCGTCACGCCTGCGGTGCTGGCCGGGTTTGCGTTGTAGTTGGTGCACTTGTTCGTCACCTGCCTGCCGATATAGGCGCCGACGGCGGTGATCCGGGCGAGCGTGTTTGTCGCGAATGACTGATAGACGCCATCGGGGCCTGCGAGAAAATGCGCAGATGAACGGACGGTCGCCAGCGCATCGCCAAGCGTCAGATCGACACCGTTGCGGGCATAGCGCGCATTGTAGAAATCAGCCGCCAGCGCCGCGTTCGGCTGCCACCAGCCAGTCTTCGTCCGGAAGCGGCCTTCATCGGGTGCGTAGCTCGCCTCCCCTTGAATTGGAATATCGCTCGATCTCGACGCCACGGACACGGCCGGCCTCCTTTCGCATTTGCCTCATGCGAAATATGGGGGATGCGCGAGGAGCGGGGATAAGTTCGGCGACTATTTGACCATCGGGCCGGCCTGGTTCGTCAGCTTGTAGGCGAGAAGAACCGGCAGGAAAGTCAGCGACATCACGAAAAGCACAACGACATTGACCTCGGGCAGGCGCTGTCCGAGGCGGATCGCGCCGAAGATCCAGAGCGGTAGAGTGTTCTGCGCGCCTGCCGTGAATGTCGTAACGATCACTTCATCGAAGGAAAGCGCGAAGGCCAGAAGCGCACCGGCGACGAGCGAGGTCGAAATCATCGGCAGCGTGATGCGGCGGAAGGTCTGCCAGGCATCGGCGCCGAGGTCCATCGATGCTTCTTCAAGCGAACGCGGGACGCGCCGCAGTCGCGCGATGACGTTGTTGTAAACGATCACGATGCAGAAGGTCGCGTGGCCGATCACGATCGTCCAGAAGGAGAGCCCAAGCCCCCAGAAGACGAAAAAGGAATTGAGCGCCATGCCGGTGATGATGCCGGGCAGCGCGATCGGCAGCACAACCATGAAGGACACTGTCTCCTTGCCGAAGAAATCGAAACGGTGAACGGCGAAGGCCGCCGAGGAGCCGAGGAAGACGGCAATTGATGTGGCCAGCACGCCCGCCTTGAGCGAGAGGCCAAGCGCCGTCCTGATTTCCTGATTTCCCCACGCCGAGACGAACCAGCGCAGCGACAGGCCGGGGATCGGCCAGCTCTGGATGTTCGAGGCGTTGAACGCATAGACGAAGATCAGAATGATCGGCACGAAGAGAAAGGCCAGCACGAAAATGACCCATGCCGCGAGTGCGATCCTGGCGAATTTCGTTTCCATGCGTCCTTCCTCCTCACATCACGTCGAAGGCGCCGCTGCGCCGCGCGGCCATGAGATAAAGCCCCATGACGACAAGCGGGATCGACGCATAGGCAGCGGCGAATGGCACGTTGTTCGCAATGCCGACATTCGCATAGACGACATTGCCGATGAAATCCGAGCCCGGCCCACCGACCAGCACCGGCGTGATGTAGTCGCCCAGCGTCAGCGAAAAGCTGAAGATCGAACCCGCGACGACGCCGGGCATGGCAAGCGGCAGGATCACCTTGAAGAAAGTGCGCCATGCCTTCGCGCCCAGATCGAGCGAGGCTTCGAAGAGCGAATAGGGAATGCGTTCCAGCGCCGCATAGATCGGCATGATCATGAAAGGCAGCCAGATATAGGAGAAGACGATCCACATCGCCCAGTTCGTGTAACCGATCTCGATGCTCTGAAAACCGAGCCCGTGCAGAACCCAGTTGAGCACACCTTCATGGGCAAAGATCAGGCGCCATGCATAGACGCGTGCGAGATAGCTCGACCAGAGCGGCACCAGGACCAGCGTGAAAAGCGCCACGCGCTGCCGCTGGCTCGCAAGCCGCACCATGAAATAGGCGAAAGGAAAGGCGAGGATGACATCGGTGATCGTCACCGCGGCCGCCATGAAGATCGTGCGCAGTGCGATCAGGCGATAGGTCTCGCTGCCGAAGATCGCCTGGAAGTTCGACAGCGTCCATGTCCGGTCGATCTCGCCGGTGAAGCTGTCCGTCGTCCAGAACGCCGAGATGAAGAGCGCGGCCAGCGCCGCGATATAGATAAGCAGAAACCAGCCAAGCGGAGGTGCGAGCAGAAGCCCGGCGCTGAGGCCGGGCTTCCGCCACAGAATTACGGACACGCGACGGACCGCCCCGGAGAGCACCGCCGAAAGGCGGTCCGACGTAGAAACAGACACCGTATGTGGACGGTCGTTCAACCCTTGACCTCTTGCCACTTGCGCTGCCAGACGCTGTAGTCCGTGCAGGTTTGGGAGCCGTCGCTGCAGGTCTTCTGCGGCGTCTTCCAGAACTTGATCTTCTTGATGTAGGTCGTCGCCTCGTCGAGGTGATACTTGGCGCAGGAACCTGCCTCCGCCTTGTCCATCTCCTCGCAGGCCTTCATATTCGCGGGCGTCTCGCCGAAGTAGAGAGCCTGCTGTGCCTGCACAGCCGGGGTCGAGACATAGGCCATGAACTTGTAGGCGCAGTTCGGATGCTTCGTCTTTGCGGAAAGCATCCAGCTGTCAGCCCAACCTGTCGCGCCCTCGGTGGGAATGGTGTCAGCCACCTTGGCGCCGGCTGCCTTCAGCGTGATCGTCTGATAGGGCCATGCCGCGCCGATGACGACGTCGCCATTCTTGAAGAGCTCGATCTCATCGGAGGCGAGCGCCCAGTACTTCTTCACCAGCGAACGCTGCTGCTTCAGAAGCGCGACCACCGCGTCGAGCTGCTTCTCGGTGAGCTCGTAGGGGTCCTTGATGCCGAGGCTTGGATCCTTCACCGCAAGATAGAGCGCCGCGTCGGCGATCTGGATCGGATTGTCGGGAACCGTCACCTTACCCTTGTACTGCTCATCATAGATCGCACTCCAGCTCGTCGGCGCGGCCGCGATCTTGTCGGTGTTATAGAGCAGGACGTTCGGACCCCATTCATAGGAGAGACCGTAATGGAGGCCCTTCACCGTGTTGTGCGGCGGCGCTTTCAGATCCGGCACGAAGTTCTCGAAGTCCGGAATGAGCTTGACGTCGATCGGCTGCACCGTGCCGCCATAGATGAGGCGAAGGCTCGCATCGCCCGAAGCCGAGACGAGATCATATTCGCCGCCGCCACCCTGGCGCATCAGCGTCACCATCTCGTCGGACGAGCCCGCATATTTGCGGTTGACCACACAGCCGGTCTCTTTCTCGAACGGCTTGATCCACGAATCTTCGGCATAGCCTTCCCAGGCGACGATGTTGAGAGCACCCTCGCCCTTACCGATTGTCTGCGGATAGTTCGGCGCTGCCGGCGCGGCGAATGCCGAGGCGGAAAACGCGATCGCTGTGCCGAGGCTGATGCCCGCGGCCAAGGTCCGTGTCAAATTCATCATCTTGCAGCCCTCCATTCCTGAAACGGTTTCACTGAAGCTCGAACAGATTGTCCGGACGCCACGCCACTTGAACGGTCGTGCCCGCCGCGTCGCGGAAGCGGGCTGTAGTACGGTCGAAATTCTGCCGCACGGCGGTCACTTCCGTGCCGTCGGCCAGCGCCACCACATAGCGCGTGAACATGCCGACATAGATCGCTTCGAGAATGCGCCCATCTTCGACATGAAGGCCCGCCTCGTCGAAAAGCTGGCCGAGAGGCGCGATGCGAATCTTTTCAGGACGCAGCACGAAGCGCTTGCCATGCCGGTGAAGAATATTCGACGTCCCGACGAAACTCGCGATGAAGGCATCGGCCGGCTTCTCATAGACATCAGTCGGCGTGCCGATCTGCACGATGCGCCCATGATTGAAGATCGCGATGCGGTCGCTCATGGTGAGCGCTTCTTCCTGATCGTGCGTCACATAGAGGAAGGTGATCTTCACTTCCGCCTGAATGCGCTTGAGCTCGGACTGCATTTCCTGACGCAGCTTCAGATCGAGCGCGCCGAGCGGCTCGTCGAGCAGCAGCACCTTCGGACGATTGACGATCGCGCGCGCAAGACCGACGCGCTGACGCTGGCCGCCCGAAAGCTCGGCGGGCTTGCGCTCGCCGAAATTCTGCAGCCGCACCATGCGAAGCGCTTCAATCACGCGCTCCTTGCATTCGTCTTTCGGAACACCCTTTGTCTGCAGGCCATAGGCGACATTTTCCGCAACGCTCATATGCGGGAAAAGCGCGTAGTCCTGAAAAACCGTGTTGATGTCGCGGTCGTAGGGCGGAAGCTTCGTGACATCCGCGCCGTTCAATTCGATGAGCCCCTGATCGGGCTTCTCGAAACCGGCAATCAAGCGCAGCGTCGTCGTCTTGCCGGAACCGGACGGGCCGAGCAGCGTATAGAACTCACCGCGCCGGACCTCGAGATCGACGTGATCAACGGCGGTAACGTCGCGATACTTCTTCTTTACGCCGGAAACGCGGACGATCACCGGCTCCTCGGCAAGGCCCGCCTCTTCAGTTCCAACTTGCTGCTGCACGATCCCGTTCAACGGCTTCCCTCTCCCGTTGCGATGCGGATCAAAGCTTCACCATCACATGGCGAGCAACCGAATAGTCTTCGAGCGCATAGGCGGAGAGATCCTTGCCATAGCCCGACGACTTCATGCCGCCATGCGGCATTTCGCTTGCCAGCATGAAATGCGTGTTGATCCATGTACAGCCATATTGAAGCCGCGCGGCGGCCTGCATGGCTTTTGAAATATTTTGTGTCCAGACAGACGAAGCGAGCCCGTACTGGCTGTCATTCGCCCAGTCGATGGCCTGCTCGACATCCGTGAAGCGTGTGATCGAAACGACGGGGCCGAAGACTTCGCGCTGAACGATCTCGTCTTCCTGCAAGGCGCCGGCGACGACGGTCGGCTCGTAGAAGAAGCCATTGCCCGCGCCGGGATTTCCACCGGTGAGGATTTCGACATGCTTCTGCGCACGGGCGCGTTCCACGAAACTCGACACGCGCGCGCGCTGCCGCTCGCTGATAAGCGGCCCGAGTTCGACGCCGTCAACCTCGGGCGTGCCGAGTTTGATAGTCGAAACAGCGCTGGCGAGATCGGCGGCGAGCTTCTCGTAAACCTTGGGCGCCGCATAGATGCGGCAGGCGGCG
This sequence comes from Parvibaculum sedimenti, assembly GCF_009184905.1. Taxonomy (GTDB): domain Bacteria; phylum Pseudomonadota; class Alphaproteobacteria; order Parvibaculales; family Parvibaculaceae; genus Parvibaculum; species Parvibaculum sedimenti. The sequence goes on along the minus strand of NZ_WESC01000005.1, from coordinate 35,622 downwards.
GTGCAATCCTGACCGGCATTGTAATAGCCGAACGTGCGGACACCCTCGACGACGGATGCGATGTCGGCGTCGTCGAAAACGATGACGGGCGCCTTGCCGCCAAGCTCAAGATGGGTGCGCTTCAACGTGCCGGTCGCAGCCTCAAGCACCTTGCGGCCCGTCGCGATGTCGCCGGTAAGCGAAGTCATATGGACGCCCGGATGCGAAACGAGCGGCGCGCCGACATTCTCGCCGCGGCCGAGCACGAGGTTCCAGACGCCGGCCGGAAAAATATCGGCCATGATCTCGGCAAGCTTCAACGCCGTCAGCGGCGTCTGCTCGGAAGGCTTCAGCACCACGACGTTACCGGCGGCGAGCGCGGGCGCGATCTTCCAGGCGACCATCATCAATGGATAGTTCCAGGGCGCGATCGAGGCGACGACGCCCACGGGATCGCGGCGGATCATGCTGGTATAGCCTGCGAGATATTCGCCCGCAGCACTTCCCGACATGCAGCGCGCCGCGCCCGCGAAAAAGCGGAAGCAATCGGCGATGGCCGGGATTTCGTCTTCAAGGGCACGGGGATAGGGCTTGCCGCAATTGAGGCTTTCGAGCTTCGCAAAGGCTTCCGCCTCCGCCTCGATCCGGTCGGCGAGCTTCAGCAGCATGCCCGAGCGCTCCGCAGGCGTCGTCCGGCCCCAGGTCTTGAAGGCCCGGGTCGCGGCGGCGACCGCCTGGTCGATCTGCTCCTTGGAGGCGGAGGGAATCTTCGCGATCAGTGCGCCTGTCGCCGGATTGAGGATTTCTTCCTCGGCACCCGCGCCAACGACGAACTGGCCATCAATGAAAAGCTTGGTCTGCATGGTAGCTGCCCTCCCCACCGCGGCGGTTTCACCCGCCTACCCGGCATTGCAGGTTTCAAATCCGCCTTTTTCGAAGGAAAATCCTTCGATATCAAAGCCTTAATAAAGCCCCGGAGCGACCGGGCGAACACTCGTCCCGACGCCACAAAAATGTTAGGGCAGCAATATGGGAATTGAAAATCGGAAAATCCGCGTCACTCATTCTGAAAATCAGATATCTGCGCCATCAAATCGGCCTTTAGGTGCGACGCGACGAGAGGCCCCCCTCAACGAGGAGGGGGCGGCAAGCCGGGTTCGGGCCGGATTGGGGGTCAGTTGCCAGGAAGGCGGCGGCGCGTGTTCGGCGGGCTGTATTCGCGGCACATGTCGAGGAACTGGCTCGCGGTCGGGCGCAAGGGCGCACCGCGACGCCAGGCGAGGCCGACATCGACGGTGGGAATGGGATTCGCAAGCTCGCGCGCTTCGAGCCTGTCGCCTTCGAGCGACCAGGGGCGATAGGCCATGTCGGGCAAGGTCGCGAGACCAACGCCCATGCCGACGAGGCTACGCACCGCTTCCACCGACGCGGTCTTGAGCACGATGTTGGGCGAGAGCCCCTCCTCGCGCCAATAGGCGGTTGTCGTTTCGATCAGTTCGTCGACGGAAAGCATGATGAGCGGCTCGGCGGCAAGGTCGGCCAGCGTCAGCACATTCTGTGAAAGAAGCGCATGGCCCGCAGGCAACCAGATGCGCCAGGGCGAACGGATCAGCACTTCGGATTCGAGCGCTTGCCGGTCCTGAAGGTTCGACACCAGCAGCAGCCCGACATCGAGTTCGCCATTGACGAGCAGGTGTTCGAGATAAGTGCGCTCGTCTTCCACCACGCGGACATCGACCTGCGGAAAGACTCGGCGAAAGCGCGCAAGCAGATCGGCGAGGTAATAGCCCGACACCATATGGGTTACGCCCACATTGAGATCGCCGGTCGTAGCCTCGGGCCGGACGCTGACGGCGCGGCGTGCATCCGCCACCGCGGCCATGATGCGCCGCGCATGGAGCACGAGCTGGTGCCCCTCATGGGTCAGGCGCACACCCTTGGCGTGGCGCACGAAAAGGCTCGCCCCAGTCTCATATTCGAGCGCCTGGATCGCCGAGGTGATAGCCGATTGGGATATGCCGAGTTCCTGCGCGGCGCGGGAGACGGACTCCGTCTCCGCGGCAGCGATGAAATATCTGATCTGGCGCAGGTTCATGGGCCGGCAGTATATCCAAACTGCGGCGTCTGTATCGCCTCAGTTTGCCCTCATCCTTTCGAGCAGGGATGCCGTCGGGTAGCCATCCGGCGGCAGGCCGACCGATTGCTGATAGGCACGGATCGCCTTGCGCGTGTTGTAGCCGATGATGCCATCCGGCTTGCCATGGTCATAACCTTTGGCAGTGAGAAGCGCTTGCAACTCCTCGCGCTCGGAGCGGGTGAGCGGCCGCTCGTCATAGGGCCAGCCGCCCTTGATCTCGCCCCGCCCCACAAACCGATCGGCCAGCAGCGAGACTGCCAGCGCATAGGAAGTCGAAGCATTGTAGACGAGGATCGAGCGGAAATTGTTCAGAACAAGGAAGGCAGGCCCCTTGTATCCGGCAGGCAGCAGCAGCGACGCCTTTTCTTCCACGTCGGTGGCCGGGAAGGCGCGGCCGTCGGCACGCTTCAGCCCGAGCTTTTTCCACTCCGCCACCGTCTTCGTCAGCGACATGTCGGCCAGCGCATAGTCGAAATGCTTCGGCATTGCGACTTCGAAGCCCCAATGTCCGCCCGTCTGCCACTTCGAGACCTGAAGATAATGCGCAGTAGAGGCCAGTGTATCGGCGGTCGAGCGCCATATGTCGCGCCGCCCATCGCCATCGAAGTCGATCGCATGGGCGAGATAGGTTGTCGGAATGAATTGAGTCTGGCCCATGGCGCCTGCCCATGAGCCGACCATTTCCTCCGGCGGAATGTCGCCCGCCTGAACGATCTGCAGCGCCGCGATGAGCTGTGTACGGCCGAAATCCGGCCGGCGCCCTTCAAAGCCGAGCGTCGCAAGCGAGCGGACTACGCTTTGCGTCCCCATGTGATCGCCGAAATTCGACTCGAGCCCCCAGATGGCGGCGACGAAATGGCGGTCGACGCCATAGGTCTTTTCAATGCGGTCGAAGAGCGTGCGATTTTCGGCAAGCAGCGCCTTTCCGCGAGCCACGCGCTTGTCGGACAGCGCGCCGCGCAGATATTCCCAAACGGGCTTCACGAATTCCGGCTGGTTCTGGTCGGCCTCCATCACATCCGGATCTGGCGTCACGCCCCGCATGGCCCGGTCGAAGGTCGCTGCGCTGATCCCCGCTTTCATCGCGTCGAGGCGAAAGGCCGTCAGCCAGTCGGCAAAACGCTCGCTATTGGCGTTGACCGGCGGCGACATCGGCATGCGCGTCTCGGGCACGCGGACATGGGTGCGCGCATCCGCGCAGCCGGCAAGAACGAGCCCGCCCAGAACGATTAGGCTGCCGGAGCGGAGGCCGAAACGGGGAAAACGAAAGGAACGGGACATCGGTATCGAAGGCTCCTGCGCGAAAACTCGGGCGAGATTAGCATGAGCCCGCATGGATTAGCAGAACAGGCCGCGGCTCTTTGTTAATTTCCCGGCCCTTCGCGCCAAACGGCAGCGCCGCCCACGGGCAGCACATGCTCGCCGATAACGAGCTCGCCCCGCACGATCCCCGATATGTCGGCAACCTCCGGCCCATAGTTGAAGAGGAAGCACCAGTGCCCACGCCGACGTGTGCGCAGACCGGGCGCAAAGCTTTCGAGTGCAAGTCCCGCCTCGCCAGCGAGGCGACGGAGAATCAACGCAAGCAACGTCGCGTCGGGCCATCCGGCGAGGTACCAGGCATTGCCCTTGCGCGTCAGCGCCGGGCGACCATCGTCGACCCGCGCCACGATGTCCGCCTCGGTCACGGTCACGAATTCGCGCCAGCGGTCGAAAGTGCAATGCTCGCCCTCGAAGACGAGCCGGATCGCGGAATGCGGACGGAAACTTTCGACGCGCGTGACCTTGATGCCGAGCAGGCCAGCGAGCGGACCCGGTGCGAGATTCGTTGGTATGCGATGCGATGCCGTGCGGCTGCCGGTGCGCGGCATGACGAGCAACTGCCCCTCGAAACCTTCGAGCGACGCTGCAAGAAGCGGCGGCACATAGGGCATGGATGGCAGGACGGCGAGCGCATAGCCGGAAAGATTGGCCTCGGGACCAACGATGTCGATGTCGAGCCCCATGGCGCGCAGCGCCCGGTAGATCGAAAAGATCTGCTCGACATAGGAGAAGTTCTTTCCCTGCGGCTGGATGGCGAGAAACCATCGCGCCTCATAGGAATTGACGATGGCGACCTTTGCGGGCGCTGTCGCACCAAGGTCACCCAGTTTGATGAGATCGCGGGCGAGCTGCTGCACCTCCGCATAGGCGCGGTCCGTCTCGTTGTTCGGGAGGATGAGCCCTGCATGGAACTGTTCCTGCGCGAAGGGCGTCTGTCGCCAGCGGAAATAGGAAACGAGTTCCGCGCCATGCGCGATGCCTTCCAGGCCCCAGAGCCGCACGAGGCCGGGCAATGGATCGGCGTTGTAGTCGGCCCAGTTCACCGGACCGGGCTGCTGCTCCATGATGCCGAAACGCCCTCGCCCGGCGCCGCGATAGAGATCGTGGTGAAACGCCTGCATGTCGGGATCGCCAGTGCGGGCGAAAGCGGCCTTGTGTGCGGGATCTGCAGGAAAGACGTCGAGACTTCCGAGCGGATAGGAATCCCACGTCGCAACATCCAGATCTTCCATCACATCGTAGTGATCGAAGTCGGAATGGAAGGTCATGAAATTGTGAACGATGTCGCGCCCCGGCGAGAGGACGCGCAGGATATCCGTCTGCACACGGTTTAACTCGCGCACCTGATCGGAGGAGTAGCGGTCGAAATCAGTGCGATGCGCGGGATTGGTCTCGGTGACGGCGCCGACCGGAAGGTCGATCTCTTCGAAGTTCCGATACTCCATGCTCCAGAAGACATTGCCCCATGCCTCGTTGAGCGCGGCGACGGTGCCGTAGCGCTCTTTCAGCCAATGGCGAAAGCCGAGTAGCGCGGATTCTGAGTAGGAGCGCACGGTATCATGGCAACCATATTCATTGTCGATCTGCCAGCCGACGACGCCAGGATGCTGACCGAAGGCCGCGCCCAGCGCCGTTACGATGCGCGCGCACTCGCGCCGGTAGCCCGCATGGGAAAAGCAGTAATGCCGGCGCGAGCCGAAGCCGCGCGGCCTTCCATGAAGATCGATGGCGAACATGTCCGGCATCCGATCGACCAGCCATTTGGGCGGCGTCGCCGTCGGCGTTCCGAGAATGACACCAAGGTCTTCGGCATGAAGCGTGTCGATGGCGCGTGCGAGCCAGCCGAAATCGGAACGGCCGAACTCCGGCTCCAGCCGGCTCCAGGCGAACTCGCCGATACGAACCCGGCGGATGCCCCCCTTGTGCATGCGCCGCGCGTCATCGGCCCACATATCCTCGGGCCAATGTTCCGGGTAGTAGCAGACCCCGATTTTCGCCGAGCCGCGATCGGCCATGTTCACGCCCTCCCCAAGCCCCCACCCGGGTAAGAAGGCCAGCTTGCCGCATTTTTTTCCCATGCCGCAAGCCTTGCTGCGCGAAAGGCCCCGATGCGGTAGGAAAGATTAACCGCCAGGAGGATCACATGCTCTTTCTCGATATACTGAAATATGTCCGCCCCGTCGAAGAGGTCGATGCGCAGCTCGAACCGCACCGCGACTGGCTCAAGCGCGGCTTTGCCTCGGGCCATTTCCTGATGGCTAGGCGCCACGATCCGCGTATCGGCGGTGTCATTCTCATCAAGGCAGAAACGCTGGAAGAAGCGCGCGCCCTGGCCGCGGCAGATCCTTTCATCACGGAAGGCGTCGCTGAATACGACCTTATCGCCTGGGAGCCGACCATGCGCTCGGCGGACACTCCGGAAGATTGGGGGCCGAAGGCCGCCATTATCGGCTGAGCTTTTCGACCGTCTTCGTCGTGCTGAAGCCCGGCACGAGATCGATGATGGCGACTTTGCCGCCGTGAGACTGCACGAAATCGGCGCCAACGATCGTTTCGACCGTGTAGTCCCCGCCCTTGATGAGAACATCGGGGCGAAGGCTGCGGATCAGGTTTTCCGGCGTGTCTTCCTCGAAGATCACGACGAGATCGACGCTTGCGAGCGAGGCGAGCACCGTCGCCCGCGCGATGTCGGGCTGGACAGGCCGCGTCGGTCCCTTGAGCCGCGACACGGATGCGTCGCTGTTCAGCCCAACGATCAGCCGGTCGCACAGCGCGCGCGATTGCGCAAGCAGCGCCACATGGCCCGGATGCAGAAGATCGAAGCAGCCATTGGTGAAGCCGACCGTGAGCCCCCTGGCGCGCCAGGAGGCCGCGACGTCCTGCGCCGCCTGCAAGGTCGCAACCTTGCTTTCGATCGACGAAAGTTCGTTCTCGCGCAGCTTCGCGGCGAGCTCGTCCAGATAGACGACTGCCGTGCCCACCTTGCCGACGACAATGCCCGCCGCCGTATTGGCGAGGCTCGCCGCCTCAACGAGCGAAAGCCCGCCCGCCAGCGACGCCGCCAGCGTCGAGATAACCGTATCGCCCGCGCCTGACACGTCGAAGACTTCGCGCGCCTCCGCCGGCAGATGCGCGACCTCGCCCGACGCCATTACGACGCTCATGCCTTCCTGGCTCCGCGTCACGATCATGGCGTCGATACCGGCTTCGCCAATCAGCTTTCGTGCCAGCGCCACGATGGCCTCGTCGCCGCTCGCATTCTCTCCGGTCGCCTCGGCAAGTTCCTTGCGGTTCGGCGTCACGACACTTGCGCCGCGATAGAGGCTGTAGTCGCGCCCCTTGGGATCGACGACGACGGGAACGCCCGCAGCGCGCGCCACATCTATGATGGCGCGGCAGACTTCAGGTGTCAGAACGCCCTTGCCATAGTCGGAAAGCACAACGACCTGCACATCGGGAACGAGGCCCCGGACACGGTCAATGAACTCGGTCTGTGCCGCGGATGTAAGCGCGGCACTGGTTTCATGGTCAGCTCGCAGAACCTGCTGGCCCATGGCCACGAAGCGCGTCTTGACAGTCGAACGGCGCAGCGGCTCCACCACGAGGCTCGCCTGCAGATGCGGCACGTTTCCAAGCATCCGCTCTATCTCTTCACCGACCTCATCGGCGCCAACGACAGAGGCAAAAGCCACATGCGCGCCGAGCGCCGCAAGGTTCCGCGCGACATTGCCCGCACCGCCCAGCATCGAGCGTTCGTCCTTCACACGAAGCACGGGGATCGGCGCCTCCGGCGAGATGCGCTCGACATCGCCATAGACATAGCGATCGAGCATGACATCGCCAACGCAAAGGATTTTCGTCCCTTCGAGCGCCTCAACCTTGCCCGTCAGATGCTGCTTGCCCGTCATGCCCTGCCCGGTCGTTCTATTCCGCGGCCGAGGCCTTGGAGCTGCGCCCATAAACATCGTCATAGCGCACGATGTCGTCTTCGCCGAGATAGTCGCCCGACTGCACTTCGATGATGCTGAGGGGTTCGCCGCCCGGATTTTCGAGCCGATGCTTCACGCCGACGGGGATATAGGTCGACTCGTTCTCGCGCAAAATCCGGATCTCGTCGCCGACAGTGACGCGCGCCTCGCCGCTCACAACGACCCAATGCTCCGCACGATGATGATGCATCTGGAGCGACAGCGCCGCACCGGGATGGACCATCAGATGCTTGACCTGATGGCGCTCGCCGGAATCAAGCGCTTCATAGAATCCCCAGGGCCTGTAGACGCGATTATGCGCCTGATGCTCGGTGCGTCCCTCGGCGGCAATGCGCTCGACAATTTTCTTCACGTCCTGAACGCGATCCTTCGAGGCGATGAAGAGAACGTCGCCCGTCTCCACCACGATCAGGTTTTCGACACCGAGCGTGGCGACGAGGCCCGTCTCAGCCCGCACGAAACAGTTCTTCGTATCGAGCGTCAGAACGTCACCGGACAGGACATTGCCGTCCTTGTCCTTCTCGCCGATCTCCCAGAGCGCCGACCAGCTGCCGATATCGCTCCAGCCCATTTCGACCGGCACGACGACGGCATCGCGCGTATGCTCCATGACGGCATAGTCGATCGAGTCCGACGGACAGGCGTTGAAGGCTTCGGGCTGCAAGCGCACGAAATCGAGGTCGCGGCTCGCCTTGTGCACGGCCTCCGTCGCGAGCGACGCGATGGCGTGGCAATGAACGCGCATCTCATCGAGGATGCGGTCGGCGCGAAACATGAAGATGCCCGCGTTCCAGTCATAGCCGCCCTGATCGAGATAGGTCTTCGCCGTTTCGAGATTGGGTTTCTCGACGAATCGCTCGACGGCGAAGGCGCCTTCGCCCAGCGCCGCACCGCGCTTGATGTAGCCATAGCCGGTTTCAGGCGCCGAAGGCACGATGCCGAAAGTGACGAGTTTGCCAGCCCGCGCGAGTTCCGCACCCCGCTTGATGGCCTCGTGGAAGGCCGCCACATCACGAATATGATGATCGGCAGGAAGCAGGAGCAGAATGCCCCGCGGGTCGTGGGTCTGCACATAGGCGGCAGCGGCAGCGGCAGCGGGCGCCGTGTTGCGGCCCTGCGGTTCGAGCAGATGGGCAAGCGGCGTAAGCCCCGCATCGCGCATCTGCTGGGCGATAATGAACCGGTGTTCGTCGTTGGAAACGATGATGGCGGGGGCGAACAATTCCGGATCGGTCACGCGCAAGGCCGTTTCCAGCAGCATGGCCCGCTCGGACACCAGCGGAAGCAGCTGCTTGGGATAGAGCGCGCGGGAGGTCGGCCAGAGCCTCGACCCCACCCCGCCGGACAGGATGACCGGATATATCGTCACATCGACCCTCGTTAATTGGCGCCGGAACCTAGCATATCCTCCGAGGTCTCACGACAAGACCGACCGACGCCCGTCGCCGCCAGGGTTAATGGCCCGCGCCGCAGGACACGGCCGCCCGGTCGCGGCTTTTTGTCAGTTTAGCAGTTTTGCCGCGCACGGCATCATCCCCGATGGATAAATCCGGGAGAGGTGGGGCCTCGCCAGCGGGGCACCGCTCATGGAAAATGCCGCGGTTCCGCTCGCCGATTCCTTGCAGGGCGGACGGCATTGATGCAAAACATCGACGACCGGCCAGCGGCGCGTTTCAGCTCCGACCGGCGTCCAGGGATAGAGAGCGCGAAAGGATCGGCGTCAGCATGGCCCCCAAGAAACTGCGTAAAGTCGTTTTTCCCGTTGCCGGACTCGGCACGCGCTTTTTGCCCGCGACCAAGGTCATCCCGAAGGAAATGCTGACCGTCGTCGACAAGCCCGTCATTCAATACGCGGTCGAGGAAGCGATCGAGGCTGGCATTGAGCACTTCGTTTTCATCACCGGCCGTGGCAAGGGCGCGATCGAGGATCATTTCGACCTCGCCTATGAACTCGAAGCGACGCTTAAAGCGCGCGGCAAGACGGCCGAATTCGAAATGCTGACGACGAGCCGCCCGGCGGCAGGCACAGCAAGCTTCGTGCGCCAGCAGGAACCGCTCGGTCTCGGCCATGCGGTGTGGTGCGCGCGCGATGTGATCGGCGATGAGCCTTTCGCGCTGGCACTGCCCGACATGCTGATCCATGGCAAGCCCGGTTGCTTCGCCCAGATGGTTGACGTCTACGAAAGACATGGCGGCAACATCGTCGCGGTGGAGGAAGTGCCGCATGAGCATGTGAACCGCTATGGCGTCGTGGCGCTCGGCGAGAGCTTCGATGCCGCCACGCATCGCATCACCGGCATGGTGGAAAAGCCGAAGGTCGAGGACGCGCCGTCGGATCTCATCATTTCCGGCCGCTACATCCTCCAGCCCGAAATCTTCGATAAGCTTGCCAAACAGAAGCCCGGCGCCGGTGGCGAGATCCAGCTCACCGACAGCATGATCTCACTTTGCTCCGAACAGGATTTCTTCGCCTATCGCTTCACCGGCACGACCTATGACTGCGGCGACAAGATCGGTTATCTGACCGCCAATCTGGTTCTCGCGCTCGACCGTCCGGACATCGCGCCGAAATTCCGTCCGATCGCCGAACAGATCATCAAACGGTGACCGGCAGGGGGCGGCGGACACACATGACCGCCGCCGCCTTTGCTGCACACTCGGCCCCGCTTCTCGACCGCCAGGCTGAATGTTTCGACGGGGGCTGTGATTTGAAACCGGAAGCAACCAACGCGGGGCTCGCCTGGGTTAATGCAGGCCTGCTCGCCCTTGTCGCGCTCGCGCCCTTGCCGCTTGCGAGCAACAGGCCGCTGCCCGCCGCCCTGCTCGCGCTTGGCGCGGGGCTCCTGTTGATCGGCTGGTCGCTCGCGGTCTGGCGCGGGGCGTCCGTTACAATAAGCCCTTCGAAAATCGCTGGCCCGTTTGCGCTCTATCTTGGCGTTTGCCTCTGGATTGCCTTCCAATGGCTGCCCGGCCTCTGGGCCGACCCCATATGGGCGGAAGCGAGCGCGGCGCTCGGTACAGCGCTACCTGGCGGGATATCTGTCAATCCGGATGCAACCCTGACGGGGCTCATGCACCTTCTCTCATATGGAGCCGTCTTCTGGCTTTCGCTTCAGCTCAATGCGAAGGCGGAGCGCGCCTATTTCTCGCTCGGCGCAGTCGCCGCCATCGGAGCGGCCTATGCCCTTTATGGCCTCATCGTCTGGGTCACGGGTAACGACTGGATTCTCTTCTACCGCAAATGGGCTTATCACGACGCACTTGCGAGCACCTTCGTCAATCGCAACTCCTTCGCAACCTTCATGGGGCTTTGCCTGCTTGCGGGTTTTTCGCTCTTCCTCAAACGCATCGAGCCGGTGTTGGGCGTAAAGCGGCAATGGCGCCAGAAGACGGTGCTGATCCTTGAAAGCCTGAGTTCCGGCGCGACGGTCTGGCTCGCGGGGTCCGTTCTGGCCGTGGCGCTCGCGCTGCTCCTCACAGGATCGAGAGGCGGTTTCATTTCGAGCCTCGCAGGCCTTCTTGTGCTCGCTCTCGCCCATGCGCGGGGAATGCTCTCACGGCGAACCATTCTTCCGGCGCTGGCACTTGGCGCGGCTTTCTTCACCATCATCTTCCTCGCAGGCGGTGGCAAGGTCGTCGACCGCTATGAAGCCGGTGGCGCGGAACTCGGGAACCGCGAAGAGATCTACCTGCTGACGCTCGACGCGATCGAAGCGTCGCCCTGGGCGGGAAGCGGCTTCGGGACATTCCCCGATGTCATTTCCGCCTTCCAGCCGAAGACGCCGCAGCTCGAGCCCGTCTGGGACAAGGCACATAATACTTATCTAGAGAATGCGCTCGAACTCGGCATCCCTGCGGCCATCGCATTGAATGCCGCAATCCTGCTCCTGGCGGGCATTGCCCTGCGCGGCGTACAGATGCGCAAGCGCGACTGGGCCATCGCAGGCATCGGCGTCGCTGCGACGGTGCTGGTCGGGCTTCACGCCCTTGTCGATTTCAGCTTGCAAATCCCGGCCGTAGCGATGCTCTACGCCTTCATGCTCGGCATTGCCGTCGCTCAATCATGGAGCACAAGGCGGCCGGGGCAGGATAGCACCCCCTGAAAGAAACACGCGGCCACCGAGCGGCAGCGCGGAGAGCGCGGCTTGTTATTCGCCGTAGATGTTACCCTCGCCGCACCCGCATTCATATTCGCACGGGTTCGGAGGGGTATAGAGTTCGATCGTATGGGTGATCGTTTCTTCGGTGAGGTCGATATGGCTGCTGTCGCCGCCGTCAAAGTCCGGCTTCTCGCTTGAGAAGCGGTGGCCATAAAGCGGGAACGACGCGGCCTGCACGATGTTGCGGTAGGTGCCGTCCCAGGTCTTGGGGCCCTGAACGGAGCCGTCCTTGGAGATATGGATCGCGGTGCCCGGTGTCGTCAGCCTGACAATCCGGCCGCCCGGCAATGTGATCTCGGACCAGCCCTCGACGAGGATCACGACCAACTGGTCGCCCTGAACGAGAAAGTCGATGATCGTGCCACGCACACCGATCGAAGCGACGGGCGTGTTGAGCGCATAGCTATGCGGATCCTGTGTGCCGGAAACGAAACGAAACGCCCCCTTCGTCGCCTGAAGCACGACATCGCCCTTGCTCCGATTGGGGTCGTAGACAAATTTGTCGAGAGTTACTTCCGATTTGGGGCCGACGCTGAGACTTGTCTGATCGAGGAAGAGCAGCTGCGCCGTGTCGCTGGTGCCGGTACGGACCGTCTCATTGGTGACAAGCTGGCTGCCCGCGACCAGCGCGCTCGACTTCCCGTTGATGATTGCCTCCGCCTTCGAGGCAACGGCAGCTGCGACACCAATTCGCGCATCGGCATAGGCCGGCATAACCGCTAGCGCCTGTGCCGTTAACCCTGCCGCGAAAAGCGCTCTGTTCATATATTTCATCTGTAGCCGGACTTGATGCCCGCCCCTATCCGCCACCGCTTGCGCGATCGCCGTCCCCAACATTGCCCCAATGCCAATGCCCCACAGGGACGGGGCCACTATTTCATTGGCGCACCCCGGATGACAAGCCGTCATTAAGCGGATCGACCCATAAATTTTCTCAAGTTGCTACGCGTCCTTCGCCACCGAAAAATGGAGCGTTTTATTCCAGCGACCCCGCACAAAATTGAGGCACTTTTTTTCGTGTATTTTCCGCACAAAAACCATTAGAGGTGTGGCGTGGGGACATCGAAGGTGGGGCTACAAACCGTGTTCAATCGACTTTACCTGGCTTCAGCTTGCGCTCTGGTTCTGGCAGGCGGCGCCCTTACCAGCGCGCGGGCGGATGAGCTTTCCTCCGCTTACGAACTGGTCTTGAACAATCCGACGGACGCGGCAAAAAATCTGCAATACGCCAAACTGGCGGAGCAGCAGGGCAAGCCGCGCCTCGCGCTGGCCGCCTATGAACGTATCCTCCTGAACGACCCGGACAATGCCGAAGCGCGTGTAGGTCTGCAGCGGCTGCGTCGCATCCTCCAGCCTTCGTCGACCCAGTTCAAGCTCGAGGTCGGAACGGCCTGGGAGTCCAATCCCGCCAACGTGTCGAGCGATGCGAAGAGCGCGCCCAGCATCTTCGCGAACCTCGCCGTCCGTGACGACCGGTCGGCCGGCACCTTCGGCTGGCGTACGCTTGGCGCCATCGGGCTCGACCTGGTTAACAACCACAGCGACCTGAGCTATCAGCACATCAGTGTCGCAACAGGTCCCGTCTTCGACCTGACGCCTGGCCTCTCCGTCCATACGGCAGTCGGCGTCGCGGCCGCCAATCTGTCGAACAAGCTTTACTACCGTGAAGCGAATATCGGCGCGACCTTCGAAGGCAGCTTTGCCGGCGCCTATCAGTCGCTGCGCATCCGCGGCGGCGCGCGCAGCTACGGCCCCTATTTCACGGCAGATAGCGGCTATTACGCTGAGGCCAGAGGCAGGATTGCCATTCCCGCCGTCCTGACCGAGACGGATGTCATCTCCATTGCGCCCTGGTTGAAGTGGAGCGGCATCGACGGCTCGGTGACGGACATTTCACAGGAAGAAATTCAGCCCGGTCGCTATCGCGAATGGGGCGCGGAGATCGCCTATTACATCCCCGTCGCCGACGACATCATCGTCGGCCCGAACCTCACCGGCTGGCAGCGCTACTATTCGGAGCATCTGGTGGACGGCGATACGCGGACCGATAACCATCTGGAGCCCGGCATGTCCCTGGTTTTCAAGGACACGCTCATGTTCCAGTCGGACATCAAGCTCGACTATACCTACCGGATGAACCGCTCAAACGACGACACGCGCGACTATCACGACAACGAAGCCCGGCTGACCTTCATCGCCAACTTCTGACGAGGAGTGCTGCGCGGAGCGAAGCTCTCCCGGCAAATTGCCTAGCGGTTTCGCTCCCGCAGCTTCGTCTCCCAGGCGAGCGCGTGGCTGACGATCATGTCGAGGTCGTCGTAATTGGGCGTCCAGCCCAGCGCTTCCTTGATGCGGGCCGGGTTGGAGACGACCGAGGCAGGATCGCCCAACCGTCGCGGTGCCTGACGAATCTCGATCGAATGTCCCGCCGCCCGCTCGACCGAGCGCAGCACCTCACGCACCGAGAAACCGTGGCCATAGCCGCAATTCGCGACGAGGCTCGAACCCCCGTTTCTGAGGTAGATCAGGGCCGAGGTATGAGCGGCGGCAAGGTCGCTCACATGGATGTAATCGCGTATGCAGGTTCCATCCTTTGTCGGGTAGTCCTCGCCGAACACATCGATATAGGGCCGCTGACCGAGCGCGGTCTGGCAGGCGACCTTGATGAGATGCGTCGCATTGGTGGTTGACTGGCCGATGCGGCCCTTGGGATCGCCGCCCGCGACGTTGAAATAGCGAAGCGCGACATAGGTCAGCTCATGGGCTGCGGCGGTATCGCGCAGCATCCATTCGGTCATGAGCTTCGAGACGCCATAGGGCGAGATCGGGTTGAGCGGCACATCTTCGCTGACGGCAGCCTCGCCCGTCATTCCGTAAACGGCGGCGGTCGAGGAAAAGATGAAATGCTTCACCCCCCCCTTCACGCAAGCCTCAATCAGGCTTCGTGATTTGGCGGTGTTGTTCAGATAATATTTGAGCGGGTTGACCACCGACTCCGGTACGACGACCGAGCCGGCAAAATGGATCACCGCCTCGACCTTACGCTCGGCAATAATACGGGCAAGCAGCGTTTCGTCCGCTATGTCGCCGACGTAAAGATTCTCCGGCACCTGCACGGCCCAGTCGAAACCTGTCGACAGGTCATCGAGAACGAGGACCTCTTCGCCCGCCGACAGCAGGTCAATCACCGCGTGACTGCCGATATAGCCGGCGCCGCCCGTCACCAATACACTCATCCCAACGACTCCGGATCAGCCACGCACTTCGGCTCGCGGCACTTCAATAGGCGTTCTTGTGGAATAGCCCAAGAAACGGGGTCAATGCCAGAATTCTGATGTCGAACCAGAGGGACCAATTCTCGATATAGTAAAGATCATGCTCGATACGCCTGCGCATCTTCTCCGGCGTATCGGTTTCTCCGCGCAATCCGTTAACCTGCGCCCAGCCGGTGATGCCGGGCTTCATCCTGTGCCGCCTGGCATAATGCTCGACGAGACTTGAGAAATGCTCGTTATGGGCGAGCGCATGAGGCCGGGGGCCCACAAGCGACATGTCGCCCCGGAGAACATTGATGAGCTGGGGCAGCTCATCGAGGCTCGTACGCCGGAGGAACCGGCCGACGCGCGTCACGCGTGCGTCGTTCTGCCGGGCCTGTTGCACCATGGGCCCATCCTCAGCAACCCGCATGGTGCGGAACTTCAATACCGTAATGACCTGATGATTGAAGCCATGGCGGCGCTGCCGGAACAGAACCGGCCCCTCGCTATCGAGCCGGATTGCGGCGGCGACAAGAAGCAGGACCGGAGCGACCATGAGGAGCAAAAGCGCAGCGAGCACGCGGTCTTCAAACGCCTTGATGACAGGTCCCCAATGATCGAGCGGTCGCCGGGCGATTTCCAGAACCGGCACTCCGTCATAGTTGACGATCCCAACCGGCCGCATGCGGAAGGCCGTCAAATCCGGGCATAGGCGGATATCAGCTGGAAGGACCGCAAGCTCTTCGACGAGCCTGCCAATACGACGATCTTGTGAAAGCGGAATGGCGATCACCACTTCATCCACGCGCTCGGCCTGGGCGAGACTGATGAGGTCGGAAAGTCCGCCCGCTATAACGATGCGCGACGCCCCCTCAGCCGGAAAATCGTCGAAAACGCCGACAAGACGAGGGCCATCCTTCTTGAAGGTAAGCCGCTCGATCAGGCGTCGCGCTATCTCACCCCCCCCATAGATGGCGATGTTGCGCCCGAAAAATCCAGCCCGCATCCAGCGACGCAACAGCCGCACGACAACGAAATGTCCCGAGAAAAGGAGAACGGCCGAGAGCGCGAACCAGCTGATGAACCATCCCCGGGAAAAATGCGCGGAAATCTTGAAAGCGTAGGCCGCGCCGATAAGGATCAGTGCTGTCATCGCAAGCCCGACCAGAATGCGGCGGATCTGTCCCCGCATACTTGCCAGCATATCGAAGGTATAGAAATTTTGATTTCTGAGCGACATGAAGGCGATCGCCGCGCCGATCAGCCCCGCCGCGAGATAGATGTCGATATGCTGGTCACTTCCGAGAAACAGGTCGACGTAAGCCCATTTGGCGATGGCCGAGGCCGCGACGACCGCGAAGAGATCGAACGCAGCGACGCAATCGGCGATGACGCGCTTGGAATGAATGAACGGGCTCATAGACGTGCGCCGGGACGTGCGCCGGGCTCGCTCTGCCCGGTTGGACGATGAACGGTCGACAGATGTGCGGCCCGAAATGTCACCGCCCGTCCATGCCTTACCATCCATGGTCAATCGCCTCCTCCCGCCTCCGTTCCCCGCCCTATTTTTCACGCAGAATCAGCGTAAAAGTCGGCGCTTGGCCCCGCCGGAACACTCCACCTCTCATGGTGAATTGGGGCATTTAGAACCAGAAAACGCAAGTAAAGTTTTGTGCGTTGCACAATTCGTCGCATACGGCGAGACGATGCCACCTTTCATGTGCCCGCACCTCTCCAAGTTGCTCCGAATAGGATCGGAACCCGTGCAAGCCCGGACCTGAGAGGCGAAGGAGACAGTTGAAACGGCGAAATGATCTTCTGACGGAGGAAGGCTCTAGACTGAATGCGAAGCGCCGGAACGAGTTGAGCTCTCGATGCGGCGAATATCCGCCTCCACCATCTCGCGCACCAGCTGATCGAAGCTCGTCCGCGCCGTCCAGCCGAGGACTGCCCGAGCCCTGGACGCATTGCCAAGTGTCGCGTTCACATCGGTCGGGCGAAAGAACTTTGGATCGACGGCAACGAGACGTCGGCCCGAGGCAACATCAAAGCCCTCTTCGCCGATGCCACTGCCCCGCCATTCGACTTCCCGCCCGATCTCACGAAAAGCGATCTCCACAAATTCGCGGACGGAACGATTGACCCCGGTTGCCAGAACATAATCGCCCGGTTCCGGCTGCTGCAGCATGAGCCACATGCCTTCAACATAGTCGCGCGCATGGCCCCAGTCGCGCCTCGTATCGAGATTGCCGAGCTTCAGGCATTCCTCGCTACCGAAATGGACGGCGGCAACGGCCAGGGAGATCTTGCGCGTCACGAAGGTTGGCGCGCGAAAGGGGCTTTCATGGTTGAAGAGAATGCCGTTCGACGCATGAAGCCCATAGGCCTCGCGGAAATTGTTTGTCGCTTCGAAAGCCGCATGTTTGGCGACTGCATAGGGGTTCAGCGGATGGAAGGGCGTCTCCTCGCTCTGCATACCGCCAACCGTCGCATGACCAAACATCTCGGAGCTGGATGCCTGATAGAAGCGCGTGGATCGCTCCATGCCCAGCTTGACGATTGCGTTCAGCAGCCGAACGGTTCCCGTCGCGTTGACGTCGATCGTATAGTCGGGCTCTTCGAAGCTCTTCTGGACATGACTTTGAGCGGCGAGATTATAGATTTCGTCGGGCTCGATCTGTTCAACAAGCTCGTGAATCCGGCCGCCCTGCACCATGTCGAATGCGTGGAGAGACAGGCCGGGATTTCTGCTCGCCATGTCCGCGAGGCGGCCACTCTCCATCTTCGCGACATCGCGGCCCAGGCCATGCACCACATAGCCCTTTCGCAGCAGCAGCTCGGCAAGATATCCGCCATCCTGCCCCGTGATGCCGGTGATCATGGCAACGGGCGGTCTCTTCCGGCTTTCCTGCCGATCAACGGAAGACAAGACCATCACTCCCCAACCCTGTAGCGGCTTTCTGCGTGCCTCTACGCACCAGCCGTCTCTCGCGTTTCGCAGTACCAGCGATAAACCTCCGCAATCCCCTGCTCCAGTGAAACGCCTGGATGCCAACCCCAGCTCGCAAGCCGCGACACATCAAGCAGCTTGCGCGGCGTCCCGTCCGGCTTGCTTGGGTCAGTCACGATCTCACCTTCGAACCCCACGATCCGCCGAATGATCTCCGCGAGTTCGCGGATCGTCAGATCCGCACCGGAGCCGACATTCACATGTTCTTCTTCGGAATAGTTCTTCATCAGAAAGACAAGCGCGTCGGCGCAATCCTCTACATAGAGAAACTCGCGCCGCGGAGTTCCGGTCCCCCAGATGGTGACCGAAGATGCACCCGCCAGCTTCGCGGCATGCATCTTCGCCATCAGCGCGGGCATGACATGCGAGGATTGCAGATCGAAATTGTCGCCGATGCCATAAAGATTGGTAGGCATGGCCGAGATGAAATCGCAGCCATATTGGCGGCGATAAGCCTGACACAATTTGATGCCTGCGATCTTCGCCACCGCATACCACTGGTTCGTGGGTTCGAGTGGCCCCGTCAGCAGTGAGTCCTCGCGCAGCGGCTGCGGCGCGAGCTTCGGGTAGATGCAGGAGGAGCCGAGGAACAGCAGCTTCTCGACGCCAACGCGCCAGGCCGCATTGATGATGTTCGCCTCGATCATCAGGTTGTCATAGAGAAACTCGGCAGGCCGCGTATCGTTGGCGAGAATGCCGCCGACCGTCGCCGCCGGAACGAAGACCGCCTGCGGCTTCGATGCCGCCATCCAGTCCTCGACCTCGGCCTGTCGTCGCAGATCAACGGTTTCGCGCCCTACCGTCAAAACTTCGCAGGATTCTCTGACGAGCCGACGCAGAATGGCCGAACCGACCATGCCGCGATGGCCCGCTACAAAGACCTTCTTGCCTTCAAGCGCGTAGCTCTTCCGCTCAGTCATGTCGGCCTTTCCGGCTCTCTTCGCTAGCAACAACATTCAGGTCCGACGCGACCATTTCAGCGACCAGCTCCGCAAAGGTCGTGGTGTGGGTCCAACCGAGCTTTTGATGCGCCTTGCGCGGATCGCCAAGCAGCAAATCGACTTCGGTGGGACGGAAGTAGCGCGGGTCGATCTTGACCAGCACCTTGCCGCTGCCCGCATCGACGCCCTGCTCGTCCACGCCCTCACCCTTCCAGGCGATCTTGCGGCCCGTTTCCGCGAAGGCCAGTTCCACAAACTCCCGCACCGAATGGGTTTCACCCGTGGCGAGCACATAATCGTCAGGCACATCCTGCTGGACAATACGCCACATGCCATCGACATAATCGCGCGCATGACCCCAGTCACGCCGCGCGTCGAGATTGCCCAGATAAAGCGTGTCCTGAAGACCCAGCTCGATGGCCGCCACGGCGCGTGTGATCTTGCGCGTAACGAAGGTTTCGCCGCGCGTCGGTCCTTCATGATTGAAGAGGATGCCGTTCGAGGCGTGCATGTCATATGCCTCGCGGTAGTTCACCGTGATCCAATAGGCATAGAGCTTGGCTGCCGCATAGGGTGAGCGCGGATAAAAGGGCGTGCGCTCGTTTTGCGGCGTCTCCTGTACCAGCCCGTAAAGCTCGGAGGTCGACGCCTGATAGAAGCGCGTCGACTTTTCCATGCCGAGGATACGGACCGCTTCAAGCAGGCGCAGCGTTCCGAGGGCATCAGAATTGGCGGTGTATTCCGGCGTCTCGAAGCTCACCTGAACATGGCTTTGAGCCGCGAGATTGTAGATCTCGTCGGGCTTCGTCTCCTGGACGATGCGGATGAGATTGGTCGAGTCCGTCAGGTCGCCATAGTGGAGAAAGAGACGCGCGCTCTCGATATGCGGGTCTTGATAGAGATCGTCGATGCGCGCCGTATTGAAGGACGACGACCGCCGCTTCACACCATGGACCACATAGCCCTTGTCGAGAAGAAGTCGCGCGAGATAGGCCCCGTCCTGGCCGGTGATGCCCGTGATAAGGGCCACGCGAGCGGAGGGGTTGCCGGCACTGGACGAAAGGGGTGACACTGTTCAGCCTCTGACTTCAAAAGTGGTTGTGGCGGAAAATATCTCTTTGTGAAGCCCGTTCATACCCTTAAGGCGCATGATTTTTGGGGTGTTCTCTTGGGTCCGCACACGGCCAACGAGCGACATCAGGGCAGAAAATACCCCGAGTGCAGGCAGGAGTGGCTGGTACCATGATCCTTGCGAGCATCCTCATCACCGCCAACGACGCGGCAAACCGGACCCTGCCCGAACCCATACGGGCAAACATCGCGTCGTTCCGGAAACATCATCCGGAATTTGCGCACTCGCTCTTCAACACCGAGATCGCTCGCGAACTCCTGTCTTCCCGGTTCGGCCGCGAGGTGCTCTCCGCATTCGACAGCCTCAAGCCCTATGCCTTCAAGGCCGATCTGGCGCGCTACTGCATGCTCCACGAACATGGCGGCATCTATGCCGATCTTTCATTCTTTTTCGTCAATCCCTTGCCATTCGACGGAAAGAGACTTCTGGTCTTTCCTGGCCTCATGGCGACCACGCCCTGGGATGTGAGCAACGGCATCATTGCCGCTCCCCCGGGGCACAAGGCGCTGGCAAGGGCGATCGAGCTCGTATGCGCCAATGTTCGAAAAAACTATTATGGCCCAACATCGTTTTGCCCCACGGGGCCAACGCTGTTCGGAAAGGCCGTCGCTCTCACTTGTGAGCCGGAAGACATATTGACGGGCCGTGCCCTATGGATGGATTCGCCTGCCCCCGGCGAACCCAAGGTCCATTGCAAGGCAGTCGACGGCAAACTGGTCGCCGTCAAGCGCAAGACGAAGGCCGGAACGATTTCCGAACTCGGCGTCTCGACAGGCAACAATTATCTGCACCACTGGCGGGCGAAAGACGTTTACGCATCCGGCGTCTGAGCGCGTTCAGTTGGCGCAGCGTGCTTCCACCATTTCGCAGAGATAGTGATAAAGGCAGATATGCGCCTGCTGAATGGCGGGCGTCGAGCGCGAAGGCACATCGAGAAGAATGTCGGCCTGGGCCGCAAGCTTGCCGCCCCCCTGCCCGGTCATGGCGATGCTCGTCATGCCGATCCTCCGCGCCTCCTCGAAGGCCTTCACAACGTTCATCGAATTGCCGGAGGTCGAAAGGCCGAGGAGAACGCCGCCCGGCTCGCCGAAGGCTTCGACCTGACGCGAAAAAACCGTCTCATAGCTGTAATCATTGGCCCAGGCGGTCAGAACTGCCGGATTCGAGCTGAGGCAGATCGCCTTGAGCGCCCGGCGCTCCTTCAGAAAGCGGCCGACCAGCTCGCCCGTAATGTGCATGGCGTCGGAAGCCGAACCCCCATTGCCGCAGACGAGAAGGGCCTTGTTCGCCGTAAGGGCCGCAACCATTGCGTCGATGGCTGCCTCGACCCGCGCATCGCTGACGTGGGTCGCCGTTGCTTCCAGCAATCTGGCACTGTCGAGGCAATAGGTCCGGAAGCTCATCTCATCATCCCTTCACAAGGCGAAGTTCGGTCAGGCGTTGGCCCTGACAAATAGCACAAGGATTGCGTCTCCGCCTGCCTCTCCGGGAAGAGCGGAGGGCCTTGATCGTGGGCGGGGTCAGATCTTGAAATAGCCCCGGTACCACTCGACGAACCGGCTCAAGCCTACCTGAAGCGATGTGCTCGGCTTGAAGGAAAAATCGCGCTCCAGCGCAGATATATCGGCATAGGTGCGAACCACATCGCCGGGCTGCATGGGCGACATGACACGCACCGCCTTCGCGCCGATGATCTCTTCCAGAATATCGATGAAGCGCGACAGGTTTTCCGGCTTGTTGTTGCCGATATTGTAGACCCTGTGCGGCACGCCCTCACCCGACGGCGGGCGATCCAGAACGGCCACCGTTCCCTGCACAATGTCGTCGATATAGGTGAAGTCGCGCCACATATCGCCATTGTTGAAGACCTCGATGGGTTTGCCTTCGAGGATCGACCTGGTGAATTTCCAATAGGCCATATCCGGCCGCCCCCACGGGCCGTAGACCGTAAAATAGCGCAGGCCTGTCTGTGGAATGCCGAAGAGATGGGAATAGGCATGTCCCATCAATTCATCGGCTTTCTTCGTCGCCGCATAAAGTGACACCGGCGTGTCGACGGGGTCACTTTCATGGAATGGGACCTTCTCATTCCCGCCATAAACCGAACTCGATGAGGCATAGACCAGGTGCTCGAAAGATTTCAGATGGCGGCAGAGTTCGAGAATTTCGAGCTGGCCGGCAATGTTCGAACGGATATAGGCACGCGGGTTTTCGAGCGAATAGCGCACACCAGCTTGTGCGGCAAGATGGACCACCTTGGAGATGTTCCGCCCGCCAACCGCCTCGGCGAGCGCCGCCGTGTCCGCAATGTCGCCCTTGAGAAAGGCGAAGCCTTTTGACCCAACGAGCCGCTCAAGGCGCGCGTCCTTGAGCTTCGGATCGTAATAGGCATTGAGATCGTCAATGCCCACGATTTCCTCGCCACGATCGAGCAGAAGCCTGCAGACATGACTACCGATGAAACCGGCGGCCCCCGTAACCAAGATCGTCATGCTTCCCCCAATAGATATCCATCGTGAACCGAGTTTACCCCGATCATGGGCGGTATTGAGTTACCAATATCTGCCGCTGGTCGACCGCACCTGAGCGAACTACATGACCCGTCGGACAAATTCATGACAGCGGCGATAGCGATTTGTACATTCGCCTGACCGCAAAGGCATGGCAATATGCCCGGCGGCGGCGCGACTGCTGATTTTGGTCCGATAGCGGCGACAATGCCGGGGATCGCGCAGCAGAGAGACGGAGACGAACCCAAGGGTTCCATCCGAAACGGAAGATGAAAGGACAAGGCGCGTTATGAAAGTGGCGATGATCGGGGCCGGATATGTCGGTTTGGTTTCGGGTGCCTGTTTTGCCGACTTCGGTCACCAGGTCGTGTGCATCGACACCAATGCGGCAAAGATCGAAGCCCTGAACCGGGGTGAAATTCCGATCTATGAACCCGGGCTCGACGTTCTCGTGAATGGCAATCGCTTCGCGGGCCGCCTGTCCTTCAGCACCGACATCGCCGAAGGCGTCGCTGGCGCCGATGCCGTGTTCATTGCCGTGGGCACGCCGACGCGGCGCGGCGACGGCCATGCCGACCTCTCCTATGTCTACGCGGCGGCCGAGGACATCGCCCGCGCCATGACGGGCTATACGGTCATCGTCACAAAATCCACCGTGCCGGTCGGTACCGCCGATGAAGTCGAACGCATCGTCCGCCGCGTTCGCCCGGATGGCGATTTCTCCGTCGCCTCGAACCCTGAATTCCTGCGCGAAGGTGCCGCGATCGACGACTTCAAGCGTCCCGACCGCGTCGTCGTCGGCGCCGAGGAGGAGCGCGCCCGGGAAGTGATGCGCAAGCTCTACCGTCCGCTCTACCTGAACGAGACACCCATTCTCTTCACGAACCGCCGCACGTCGGAGCTGATCAAATACGCGGCCAACGCCTTTCTCGCGACCAAGATCACCTTCATCAACGAGATCGCCGATCTTTGCGAAAAGACCGGCGCGAACGTGCAGGACGTGTCACGCGGCATTGGGCTCGACGGACGCATCGGCAAGAAGTTCCTTCACGCAGGCCCCGGCTATGGCGGCTCCTGCTTCCCGAAGGACACGCTCGCGCTTGTTCGCACCGCCCAGCAATTCGACGCACCGGTCCACATTGTGGAGACGGTTGTCGAGGTCAACACCCGGCGCAAGCTGAAGATGGTCGACAAGGTGATCGACGCCTGCGGCGGCTCGGTCGAAGGCAAGACCATCGCCGTGCTAGGCCTCACCTTCAAGCCCGAGACCGACGACATGCGCGACGCGCCCTCGCTCGACATCGTGCCAGGCCTCATCGCCAAGGGTGCAAATGTTCGCGCGCATGATCCGCAGGGCATGAAGGAAGCAAAGCACCTGCTGCCGGAGACGGTTTCCTATTGCGACGGACCTTATGCGGCAAGCCAGGGCGCCGACGCCGTCGTCATCATCACGGAATGGAACGTCTATCGCGCGCTCGACCTGCAGCGCCTGAAGCAGTCGCTCAAGACGCCGATCCTCGTCGACCTGCGCAACATCTACGATCCGGCAGAAGTCGCGCGGCAGGGCTTCACCTATGTGAGCATCGGGCGGTAGACGTTTAGAGACGACCGCTCAGGCCGCAGAGATCTTCCGGATTCGGACAATCAGGACGGGCGCGAGCGGCGAACCGATTAGCAGAGGATGGTCGGACAACCGGAGCGCGCCGGCGATCAATCGCGACAGGAGACCACTACGCTCCGAAACGCCAGGATAAGTCGCCGTCTTGACATAGTCGATGGTGAATCTACCCTCGCCCAGAACCTCCGTGGCAAGGCGCTTGATGTCGCGAAACGAGAGAAGGAAGTTGCGGCGGCTCCACGGTAGAGAAATGCCAAACTTATTGCGCCCCTTCTTCTGCAGAACCCGACCAAGCCAGTGATACCTGTGCCAGTGCCCTACGTCGACGGGGCATAGCTTGTTCGAGGAGGTGAGGAGAAGCACGCCACCTGGCTTAATCGCCCTCATGCAACTCGCAAGGAACTGACGCCGGATCTCCCAAGCGTCGTCGCAAAGCATCGTCTTGAAATCTATACAACCAACATGCTCGATTACATCAAGTGCGTAGGCGAAATCGAACGTCCGGTCGCCAAACGGCAGATCCTCCATCGTGCCTGCACGAAAATACTCACGCTGATCCTCCGGCAAACCTTGCAGCGTGAGCCGCGAGGGATCGAGGCCCCATGCCGCGTACCCCCGCCGCCGAAGTTCAAGGACATCGTTACCGGCGCCGCAGCCAATGCTCAGGATGTCCCATTCCGGACGTAGCATCGGGACAAGGAATCGCGGCACAACCTTGCCGACCCTGATGCGCTCGCCCTCCTGTGCCTCGACCGCAATCATCCGCGGATACCTCCACCATCTAACGTCTGGCCAGAAAACATAGCATGACGCTCACTCACGCCGATGTTACGCACTACCGTCAGCACACCTTTTCCAGGCCGCTTCCCATATTGATGAGCTGTACGCCACGTGCTCGCACCGCCCCCTCCGAATAATCGCGCCGTATGGCAAGCCGACCGGCCTCGCCCAATCGCCGTCTGAGTATCTCGTCCACCGCAAGCTGCCGAATGGATGCCGCGAGAAGTCCCGGATCGACAACATCAAGCTTCAACATATTAACACCATCGACGCCATAGTCGCGAATTCCACCCACATTGGTCGCGATGATAGGCAGACCGACTGACATGGCTTCCGCGACGACGATGCAGAATCCCTCCGTGTCGCTCATATTCACGAACGCGTCATATTCCGTCGCTTCGGAAAACCAGTCGCTCACATAGCCGCGGAGCCTGACCGCTTCGCTAAGGCGCGCGCCCGCGATCTTGCTCGCCAGCACCTCGCCCTCGGGACCGTCGCCATAGATATCGAGGCGCACATCCAGCCCCTCGTCGCGCAGACGGGCGACCGCATCGATGACCAGCGCAAAATTCTTGCGGCCGACGAGCCGTCCGGCGCCGACGAGACGGATCGGCCCCCCGATCCGATAGTCAGTTTTTGTCACGCCATCGCCAGCCTGAAAGAGCGGAACGACGGCAGACCTGCGGCGGCGGGGCATGAAATAGCGCCCGGTCTCCTGCAACGTCTCTTCGCAATCGGCCCAGATTTCATTCACGCGGAACGAGAAGAGCCACAGGAGATAACGGTAGATCCGCTCCGCGCGGCGCGCGCGATATCGCGCAATATGTTCGAAGGAGACGCAACGAATACCGGGAAAGGCGCAGAGCACGGCGCGCCCGATCACATTCGCCTGCTTCAGCGACAGGACCACCATGTCCGGCCTCTCCCGGCGGAGTCTTCGCCACAGTGCGAGTGCCCCCACAGCGCAGCCACGCAATGTCAGCGTTTCAGACGGCGTTACGATCTCGAGCTTCGACGGCCCGAGCTCTTTGCCAATCTCATCGGCCAATGCCCCCCGCCCCCGGCAGAAGCCAAGGACGGTCAAATCATGGCCCGAGAAAAATCCGCCCCGGATCAGGGTGAGCAGCCCGTGCTCCGCGCCACCCCGATCGAAACCATTGATCACATAAAGGATGCGTGCCATCGGGGTCAGACCTGCGCCGGGGTCCGCGGCGCCGTCAATCGGCTCCCGGCCTCGGCCGCAAAGACCAGAATGGCCGGAAGGGCCAGCATTTCATAAACAATCTTGAACCGCGTATCGGGAAAGGTCAGGAGGATAACCGGCGCAACAAAAAACATCGGCAATAGCAGCGGCAGGTAGCGATTTCCCAGCGCATATCGAGGCGCCAGCGCAGCGAGGAACAAGGCGACCGCGAAGAGCAGATTGTAGATGATCTTGTAGGCAATATAGGCGGCATCGGCGGCGAGCATATTGCTCCGCACGGACTCCACGACGATTCCCCTCTGATCCTTCGTGAGATAAAATTTTCCGGACAGGTTCGGCACCTTCTCGAAGTTGAACAGCCAGTTCTCCAGCTTGATCGCGGATGTGTAGAGAAAGCGCTGCGGGTTCTCGCGCAGGAAAGAAAAGCCGAGATCGCGATATCTGACGTCCACCTGTCCCTCGTTCTCCGTCGTCCGCGGAATGCCAAAGAGAACTCTCGGGTCGCTGTGGCCCTCATGCTCGAAGAAGTAATCTATGTCGTAATGAGGATGGGCGACGGCATAAAGCGGGTGCTGACCGAGAAAGATGTTGTAGCCACCATTGAGCGACGGTGAGACGCTTCCATACTGCGCAAAATTGAAAACCGCGACGACGATATACAGCGCCGGAAAAAGCGCCCATATCGCGCGGCGTTCGCGCAGATACATGAGAAAGGCAAGTCCGGCAAAAACAAATATATCCGTCGAACGAACGACGGAGCCGAGCAGTGCGACAAGACTATAGACGACAAGGCGCCCCTCGATCAGGAAGCTCAGCGCCGCGGTTAGGACCGCAAACTGAAGCACGACATCCTGCGAGGATTTCACGATCCAGTAAAAATAGGGATTGAGCAGAACGGCAAGGAGAGCCATCCGTCCGACGAGCCTGTTGTCGATGCCCCGGCAAATCCGCGCATAGAAGAAGAGCCCGATGTTGAAATAGAAGAACAGCGCCCAGACGGCCTTTATGCCGAGCATCTGGAATGGCAGATAGAGCAGGGCCGGGCCGATCGGATAGAAGTTGCTTGGCGGCAACGTAAAGGCGGCAAGCTCGGCCGCCTTCATCGCCCATGCCTCCAGCCCGACATGATGCGAATTGACGCCAAGCACGCCGACAAGAAAGGCGTTGGCGACGGCAAATGTCACAGTCTCCAGCCAGTATCGCCTCGCGTGATCCACGATATACTTGAGAGGCCTCATCGTTGCGCGCCCCGGTATTCGCCGACAATCTCGCCAACCGTCAGGCTTCGACCGCTCTTGCGCCCCATAAAATAAGTGCCGCTCGCGCCGTCCACCCTGTGCGGCTCCGGCACGAAACGATCGAACAACGAGAAGATGCCGAACGGAATGCTGGCGATATCGGCCAATGCCTTGCTGCGCGTCAGACCGCGCAGGAAATATTTCACAGCCCAATAGAGCGACAGGCCGGGCCCACCAAGCGCGCCGCGCTTGACGGTCTCGAAATCGCGCCAGAGCCACCTGTGTCCGACTTCACTGAAGCGCGTGAAGTCATACGCCCCCTCGTGGACCTGTTGCATGAAGGGCGTCTCCGCATAGACGAGCCCGCCCGGCTTCAGCACACGAGCGACCTCCATCGCCACCTGGCGAGGATCGAGCACATGCTCCAGAACTGCCTGAATGCAAACGGCGTCGACACTCTCATCTGCGAGGGGAATCTTGTGACCATCCGCGACGAAGTTCGTGAGCGGCGAGGGATAGACATCGAAGGCCACCTGGGCAATCGCCTCGTCATTATAGAGCAGATCCGTTCCCATGCCCTTCGTCGCCGCGCCGACCATAAGCACCAGAGGGCGTTTGACCGGCAATGCCTTCAGATGCTCGCGCAGGAGAAAGAAATTGCTCGTGCTGATATCGGCCGTTCCGAACAGGCGGCCCTTCAGCCCGCGCAGAAATCCCCTTCGGGCGCCTACCAACGAATAGGTATCTTGCGCCGTCGCGAACCATTCGGGCCGCACGACACTATCGGAAAAATCAATGAGGACCGGCTGACCATGCACGACCGGGAATTGCTCGTCGCCCGCGGTCACCTCCGAAACAACGCCGTCTTTGCGCCTGAGCGCGACATGCAGCCATGGCGCGCCCGGCTTGCGCAGCATGATCTCTATGTCGGCGAGGGCAACCAGCATTGAAACTACCCGTTGAAGATGAGGTCATCACGAGACTAGAGAACGGAGTCGGCCTTGGTCGGAATGCGGCGGTGAAAAAGAGCCTTTGCCAAGCGCCGAAGAGATTCGCTCAGACGATGCGGCACGAGAGCAAATGCAAGATAGGCGTATGGCCGCCAGAAAAATGGATCGGACTGGATTGCTTTGAAGAGAAGGCGCACACCATTCGGCCGCTCTCCATTCTGTACACAATCATTTCCGGTTCGCGCATAGCGGCGCGCCATCCGCCGGGCCGCGAGCGGGGCGAGACGCGGGTTTCGCGCCACAAAGCGTTCCGTCATCCGCTCTGCGATGGGCAGCAGTGCGTCGAGCCGCCTGGTGAGATTGGAACCGTGACGCCGCTTGAAGCAGAGATCGCCGGGCACATGCACGAATTTCCATTTTTCAGCGAGACGCAGAAACATCTCCGTATCCTCGCCGAGGCGTATCTCTTCATCAAAGAGCCCAACCTCATCGAGAGCGGTACGCCGAATAATGGTGGTCGAGGGAACAATCGGTCCGTCGTTAACAAAGTATTCGGCAAGCGTATCCCGCGTTGCGACGCCATACCTGCGTACGCGGATTGGCTGTGCGTCTGCGAGATCATCGCGTGTGAAATCCACGTAGTCGCTGTAGACAAGGCCAACTCGCTCGTCGGCATCGAAGGCGGAACACTGGCGCTCGAGCTTCTCCGGCGCCCAGAAATCGTCGCCATCGAGGATCGCAATGAGGTCTCCGGTCGTCTCCCGGATCGCGCGATTCCGCGCCGCGGGAAGCCCGACGCCATTCGACTCGATTATCTTCAGTCCGGGGATTTCGCTCGCAAGACGAAGCAGAAGCGCTGCCGAGCCGTCTGTCGATCCGTCGTTGACGACCGCAATTTCGAGGACGCCGTCACAGGCCGTCTGCGCCACAACGCTGCGGATCGCCTGTTCGATGAAGCGCTCCTCATTGTGGCAGGTCATGATCACCGAGACGCGCATGCCTAACCTGCCACAAGCTGATCGGAGCCGAAATTCACATCCGAGCGGCGCCTGCGTTCCCGCGCCGCCTCCATGGCCGTCGCACGCTGCCTCAACGCGCTATAAGTGAGCTCGGGCATCAGCGAGACGATAACCAGCACCGCGAAGGAAGGCGTACCGGAAGCGTCAAGGCCGAGATACATCAAGGGCGCGGTCAGCAGCAGGAAGGGAGTGACAGCGGCTTGCGGCCTTGTGATCTGACGGCGACGCAGAAAAAAGAGGAGCACCCGACGCAGCCGAACAACGGAGGAGAGCCAGATCGCCGCATAGAAGATAAGGCCGACAAGGCCATTTTCAGCGGCGACGCGTAGAAACTCTCCGTGAATGCCGAGCAACATATATTCCGGAAGATAACCGTACTGTTCCCTCACCCGGTTCGCATATTCATTTGTACCGATGCCGATCAGCGGCGACTGACTGAAATATGTGGTCGCGACGTTGAAGGCAAACTTCCGTTGGGCATTGCTGAGCGACTCCGGCGTCACGCCTCGAGCAACCATCGCCGCCGATCCCGCCGACTCGATAGGGTCTGTCAATGTCCGAAGCTGCCGGGTAAAACTCTCCGCTGCGAACAGATTAATGACGATGAAGAGGCCGATGATGCCGACGCCGACCAATGGAAGCGCCGCCAGCATCCGGCCGCGCGCAAGCAACATTGCTGTGATGACGCCATAAATGATGAGAGCCTTACGCTCGGTCGATAGAACGATGATGACAAGCAGCCCAATCCAGACGAGCCAATAAAGGCGGCGCTGCGCTGGCGCCGCGAAGAGCATGAGGCAGCCCAGCGCCATGGGCAGAAAGCCGAATACGGCCTTTGGATTGTTGAGCCTCTTCCACCCAACCCACATGCCCTGCGAGACATGCCAAATGACGTTGTAGGCGAGAACGACGACTAGGCCGGCGATCATCACCCGCGCAGCCGTCTTGTAGTCGATCAGGTCGAGGCTCAGCACGATCGTGGTCGCGAAGGCGATCATCAACGAAACCTGCAGTCCCTCACGCAAGCCGTTGTCGGCGCCACCGAGTAACGCCGACAATACATGCCACAGGAAGAACGGCAGGAGCATGAGAAACCCGACCATCCGCTTTTGGCCGAATGATGCCCCGTTTACAAGCACCCAGCCGATCATGAGCACCACGACGGCGTCAAAAGGCCGAAGCTGGACGACGCCCACATGAAATTTGAGAGCCGTAAAAAGCGTCAGAAGCCCGAGCGGCAGAAGATAGGTCATATGAGTCTGCCCCGCCTGCTGCGCCATGCGGCCCGACCACCCGCCAGCGAGCGTCTGGCAAGCAGCGCCTCATAGACGCCATCGATCCGTTCCGTCATGCGAGCCGCATCCCAATCGGAAAGATCAATGACCATGCTCCTCGCCGCCATCGTTTCGCGCAATTCCGGATCGACGATCAGGGCCTCGAGGCGGCGCGTGAATTCGTCGAATGAATCCGTATCGACAAGATAGCCGTTACGGTCATGTTGCAAAACACGCTCAATGCCCGGCAACCGCGTCGCGACGATCGGCTTGCCGGCCAGCGCATATTGAACAAGCGCGCGCGGCAACCCTTCGCGCTCGGAGACGAAGACGCAGACGTCACAGGCCGCGAGCACGGCCTCGACGTCGTCGCGGAAGCCCAGCAGACGAACCTGCGCCTCGACGCCCGCTTCCCGGGCCGCCGTCTCCAGCGCCTGCCTCTCAGGGCCTTCGCCGGCGAGAACCAGCTGCATGGCCATGTGGCGCTTCAGAAGCGGCACGACCGCTTCCAGCAATTCGCGGTGACGCTTGCGCCTCTCGAGTGCCGCCACATAGCCGACGCGAATGGGCACATCAGCCGCCGAAATGCCGGAAAGAATATCACCGGCGGGCAAAGCGCCACGAAACTTCGCCACATCCATTCCGCTCTCGATTACCCAATGGCGTTCGGGCCTACCGATACCGTGGGCGAGACACTCATCGCGCATACCGTCGCTCACATTGATGAAAGCATGCGTCGTCAGGGCCATGAGTTTTTCGAGGCCGAGATAGATGAGCCTTTGCGCGCCCCTCTTCGCGGTGAAAGGCAGAATATGAACCCCATGCACGATTACGGCGCCGGGCGAGGCCAGCGCCGCCACGCGTCCGATAATGCCGGCCTTGCTCGTATGCGTATGTACGACATCCGGCCGCAAGCGACGCATGAGACGCGCCAGTCTGAAAAGCGTGGTCACATCCTTCGCCAGCGCAATCTCGCGAACAAGTGAGGGAAGACAAACTCTGCGCACTCTTGCATCGAGCTGCGCGACCATCCGATTCGTATTGTCGGCACCATAGACCAGCGACACATCATGACCCGACGCAGCCTGCGCATTGCAGGTCAGCAGCGTGTTCTCGTCCGCCCCGCCGTTAACGAAGCGGGTAATGATGTGAACAATCTTGGACATAGGCTCCGCTTGCCCGCAGATGGATCGATCGAGCCGAACTTTTTCCATATAATTATACTATAGGAAACATATCAATTATCTGTAGCGTCCTGGCAATTCGTCTATTCCGAGCGGCAGGAATCGCATTCAAAATGCGCCGATTATTTTCCTCACTGCCTCTTCCGGCGCGAATTTAGCGAGCCGGCGAGCGGTGGCATCGGCATAGGCTGCCCGCGCCTCCGCAGAAACAAGGAGATCTTCCCGGAAATGGCGCGCTCTCCCCAGGGCCGCCTCGAAGCTCCCCGAGTCGTCGGGCGCGAAGGCAAAACCGAGATCGCCTGTCGTCTCTGGCAGGCCTCCGCGGTCGGACAATATGACCAGCGCCCCGGCAGCCAACGATTCTATGGCGACCGCGCCAAAGGGCTCCTCCCAGAGCGACGGCACAAAGGAATAAGCGGCACGGCCCATTTCCTTTGCCGTCTCCTCCAGGTTCAGCCGACCGAGGTAGCTTACGCCCGGCACCCGCCCTGCCGCGATGCGCGCCTCGATTTCAGGGCGCAGAGAGCCGTCGCCGACAATCCACAGTTCCTCGATCCCCAGCGCCTCGCGCACCAGAGACCAGCGGTCGAGCAAATAGAGAATGCCCTTCTCCTCCTCGAGACGGCCGACAAACACCGCATCCCGGCGCGCCTCGACGGGCATGACCATAGCCGATGTGATGTGTTCGGGATTGGCGAAGGGATGTACCACATGATGCGGCACACCGATCTTGCGGCCGATGAAGGCGCTCGTCACGAAGTTGACGGCTCGGCGCATGATCCAGCGGCGCAAAAGATCGACAGAGAACCATGAGCGGGAAAGATGAGCCGCGCTCTCCGAATGATGCCGCAGCCCAAACGGTCTGCGCATGAAGAGCAGCGGATAGAAGAGCTTTAGCGACAGGTTCGCTAGGATGAGGATATCCGCCTCGGCATAGATCCGCGTTAACTCCAACGAACCCGGATTACGCAGGACACGATAGTCATATCCCGTCGCCGGGCCGGGCGCGGTGGTGACGACAGTCACGTCATGTCCCGCACGGACAAAGCCCGCAGCAAGAACGGATTCGGTGGTGGCGACGCCACCGATCTCGGGAAGAAACGTATAGGTGGAGATACAGATTTTCATACCGGTCTCAAACGAATCGGCTGCGCCGCCAGTTCGGCATAAAGCGCAAGGTAGCGGTCCCTCACCGCCAGAATATCAAAATGCCGCGTTGCATAATCGCTCGTCGCGGACGAGAGCCTCGACCACTCCTGCGTGGGGAGGGACGTTATAATCGACAGGCCGGCATGAAGGCTCGCGCGGTCCGTTCCCTCCAGGAAAAGGCCGTTTTCATTCGGCGTGATGTGATCGACGCATCCGCTTACACGCGTGGTGACGGGCACCACGCCGCGAACCATGGCTTCGAGCATGGCGTTGGAAAGGCCCTCCGCATTCGACGGAAGCAAAAGGTATCCGTAGCGACCGAGAATATCGTCGGGATCGGAGTGCCACCCGTGGAGGCGGACACGCCCCGCCGGATCGCGGCGCGATATCGCCTCGACCTCCGCCTCGAGATTGCCCGCGCCATAAAAGTCGAGCTGGAACTTCGCCTCTGGTGGCATGTCCGCCGCCGCGGCGGCCAACGCCGCCACGTTCTTGTCCGCATCGAGGCGCCCGAGAAAGAGGAAACGGTGCGCCCTCGCCTCCGGCGCATCGCCCGCCTCCGCCGGACCGATCCTCAATCCATTCGGGATGACGGCGATCTTTTCCGCAGGGACGCCCCATCGAGTCAGGTCTTCTTCGATTGAGCGCGTGGTGGCGACGAAGCGATCACCATGCGCGATAACGAAGCGCCGCCCGGCAGCGCCGAAATATTTCCTTGTGCCGATGACGCGAATATCCGCCCCTGACCCGCCGGTAGCGGACTTCAATATGTTCGGAATGCCCCAGAACTTTCGCGCGAGGGCCGCGACGAAGGCATGAATGCGCAGCTGATGGACATGGATGAGGTCGATCCGGGCGCGATTGCGAAATACCCAGAAAAGCAACTGCGCCGCCCAGAGAAGCGCCGCCGGCAGGTATCGCCCGGAAATCTGGGGCGTCGTGTAGGTCCAGAAAAGACGGACGGGCACACCCTCGTCGTCCGACCATCCGGTGCGCGAGAATTTACGGGTACTGCCGAGCACCACGATGTCCTCGCCAGCTGCGCGCAGCGACTGCGCAAGCATCCGCGCCTGTTTCTCCAGCCCGCCGCTCGGGTTGCTGTCATCGTAATGACAGATCATCATAACGATCATCGCCATCTCCGCGACAACAGGTAAATTCCTAAAAGCAGGCGTTTTTTCAAGTCTAACATACGCCTTCGACTGTTAGCGACGGCAAAGGTCTCCGCAGCTCGCCACTGGATGTTCGTCTACCGAGCCACTTTTACATTCTGAAACAAGCGGCCAAGAGTGCTCGCATGTTCCTCCGCAAACTGCGTCGTCAGATGGTCAAGATCGTAGTAGATCGTCCGGCCGTTACGCTGGCCGTAACAATACCGCTCATCACACAGTGCATCGGAAATGCTCACCCATGAAACATTTGACTGCCGGCTTACCGGGCGAAGTGCCTCGTGCAGCGCGTCCCGCTCCCTTCGATAATCGTCTGCGGGAATTCTGGGATCGAAAGTGCGGTGGAACAACATGGAATAGGCAAGATTGCGGACACCAAAGCTGCGCGCGGCAGGCGTATCTTCGAGCAGGATGAAGTGCTTTTGCGGGTAACGCTGCACGAGCGCCACAATTCCCGCCGGAACTGCCCTGGTTCCCTCAACGACTTTTCCACTCGCAAGGTAGCGCTGGCCGATTGCGGAACCCCAGTTCACAACGATCAGCACACGCGAGATCGCCGGATTTTCCAGCATTTCCGTGAGCTGGTCGTTCATCCAGCGATCCTGCCAGTCCCGTGAAAGACGAATGTATGGAAAGGTCGGCCGCCAGCCCGAATCCGACAACTGATAACCGGCAAGTCCAACCTCTCTTGCCGCCTTGAATATCCCACCTGCCAATGCCGCCGCGTGACTGTCGCCGATCAACACGAAGCTCGCCTTCTGCCCTTCAGCACCTCTCAGGCACAGGTTCCGCGCCGTCAGATGCCGCTCGGAAGCGAGGTGACATTCGCCATATCGAGCCTCTTCATATTGGTGCCTGTCCAGCACACTCAATACCGCCGCAGGGAAGCGCGCGGGAAAGCCGGCCGTCTCCACAATGCCCATGGAACAAACAACCGCAACCGCGATGGCGCTCCCCGAAAGCACGAAGATTCGACCTCGTGCGAGACTCGCGCGTTTCACACGGAATGGCTGCTCGATAAAGCGCCACGACAGCGCCGCGGGCACGAAGCTGGCAATAACGATGCTGGACATGACGACGCTGCCGGCCTCTTCGCCAAAATAGAATTTTCCAAAGACGATGAGGGGCCAATGCCACAGATAGAGCGAATAGGAAATAAGTCCAACAAAATGAAGCGGCCATAGGCCGAGCAGGCGTCCGACCAACGTCATGCGCCCTTCCTGCCCCGTATATAGAATAAGCGCCGCGCCCAGCGTCGGCGGCAGCGCGCTGAGCCCCGGAAAGGGCGTCGTCTTTCCATAGGAAAGAGCCGCAAAAAGAATGAGCGCAATGCCGATCGCCGCCGCGCATTCTGCCGCCCATTGGCGCCTTGCAGGCTTGACGACGCCGAGCGCGAGCAAGGCGCCGAGCATCAGTTCCCATGCGCGGGTTGGAAGCCAATAGAAGGCCGCCACGGGCTTGTAGTAGGTCGCCCATGCCGCGAGGATGAAGGATAGCAGCTGACGTGCCACTGAGATTTTCGTCCAGAAGGATTTAGAGTCCGGCCCTATGGAAGGGAGACGGACGATGAAGAGGCAGCGTTTTACGGAAGAGCAGATC
>NZ_WESC01000041.1 GCF_009184905.1 Parvibaculum sedimenti | reverse complement strand
CGTTGAAGCTCTCCACGAACCCATTTTGCATGGGCTTGCCGGGCGCGATGTAGTGCCAGTCGACGGCATGGTCCTTTGCCCAGGCGAAGATCGCATGCGAAGTGAACTCGGTACCGTTGTCGGAAACAATCATTCCGGGCTTGCCGCGTTGTTCGATCAGGGCGGTCAGCTCCCGGGCCACACGCACGCCTGAGATCGAGGTATCGGGGATCGCGGCGAGACACTCGCGCGTCACGTCATCGACGACGTTGAGAACCCGGAAGCGGCGGCCATTGGCCATCTGGTCGTGAACGAAGTCGAGCGACCAGCGGGCATTGACCCGGGCCTCGACAAGGATCGGAGCGCGGATACCAATGGCTCTCCGCCTGGAGCGGCGCTTGCGAACCGTCAGACCTTCTTCTCGATAGAGCCGGTAGATGCGGTTGATCCCTGACGCCTCGCCTTCCCGGCGGAGCAGGATGAACAGGCGCCGGTAACCGAAGCGGCGCCGTTCATTGGCCAGTTCGCGCAACCTCGACCGCAGCGCCGCCTCAGGCGGCCGACAGGAGCGGTACCGGATCATCTTGCGGTCTGCCGCGATCACGGAGCAGGCCCGGCGCTCGCTCATCTGGAACCTCTCGCGCAGATGAGCGACAGCCTCTCGCTTGGCGGCGGGCCCTACCATTTTTTTGCCAGAAGCTCGCGAAGAGCAGACGCATCGAGCA
>NZ_WESC01000040.1 GCF_009184905.1 Parvibaculum sedimenti | reverse complement strand
GTGAGGGGCGACGTGCCCACATATCGGCTTCATCGACGATGAGGTGTTTCGATCCGCGCCCCCGCGTGAGGGGCGACTTTCCTACTTCGATCAGTCGCAGCTCGTGCTCGTGTTTCGATCCGCGCCCCCGCGTGAGGGGCGACGGGCAATCCAAAACCTTCAAGCCCACCGCTGGACGTTTCGATCCGCGCCCCCGCGTGAGGGGCGACGCCGCCGCTGCGAACGGCGACGGCCCATATGCGGGCGTTTCGATCCGCGCCCCCGCGTGAGGGGCGACCTCAGCGCTGGTCATCAACGCCTATTACTGGGTGTTTCGATCCGCGCCCCCGCGTGAGGGGCGACCCGTGAGGCGTGCCTGGTTCAGATTTGTCTGGATGTTTCGATCCGCGCCCCCGCGTGAGGGGCGACGAGCCCCACAGGAACGCCCCGCACAGCGGTTCGGTTTCGATCCGCGCCCCCGCGTGAGGGGCGACTGGGCGCCTGTGGCGGCACCGGCTCGCCATCGGCGTTTCGATCCGCGCCCCCGCGTGAGGGGCGACATGCTGCGGCGATCTGCAGATCCCGGCTGCAATGTTTCGATCCGCGCCCCCGCGTGAGGGGCGACTGGTGGCGTAGGTTTCGGTCGGCAGCGATGAGAAGTTTCGATCCGCGCCCCCGCGTGAGGGGCGACCCGGCGCGAAACGAGCTGGGTCCACTGGTATTGCGTTTCGATCCGCGCCCCCGCGTGAGGGGCGACGTGCCCACATATCGGCTTCATCGACGATGAGGTGTTTCGATCCGCGCCCCCGCGTGAGGGGCGAC